>CAVXLV010000011.1:0-413672 GCA_963762685.1 uncultured Verrucomicrobiae bacterium
TCGATCCCGCGCGAGATCTGACGCATGCCGTTGAACACCCCGCGCCCGCCGCTCGATAAAGCAAACTTGTCAGCCGCTTGCGCGAAGGCCCGCCCGTAGAAAGACGCTATATATTGCGGAAGTCGCAAACAGGCAGACGCAGAAACCTACGGTAACGCCATGCCGGAATTGGCTTTCGCGATTCCGATATCGCTGGCGTTGATCGAGCCGCTCGCGTTCACGTCGGAGCGGAAATTTGCGCCCGTCGTCGACTGGCCCGAGGCAGATTTTATCAAGCCGATATCGGAAGCGTTTACCGAACCGTTCGCATTCACATCCCCCACCAACACCCCCATTTCCGGCCCGCCCACGTTTCCGCTGTTACCCGCCGCATCGACCACGCTGTTTAAGGTGACCGTGAGATATTGGCCCGTGCTTACCCCGGTGAGATTCACCGTGCATTGGTTGGCGTTTGGGCCCAGCGCGGTGCCACTCACGCTCCCCACGCCACTCACCGGATTGTGCGCGCTGACACTGGCACCAGCCAGGCTGACCAGATTATTCGAGAAGGTGAAGACCAGGGTGTAGCTGTTCATACCTCCACTGCCGCGGCATTCCACCCCACGCGTCCCGGTCAGCGGCAAAACGATGTCGTGATCCGTTCCGCCATGATTCTTGCGTGACACTGCACTGGCGAGACTGGGCGATCCGCCCGTCACGGTGAGAATGCCGATGCCGGTCCGAAGCTGTCCATCCGGATTCGTAATCGTGACGTCCTTCATGCCCGTCGAGGCGCCGGTGGTGTTGAGGTTCAACGTACGTGCGTCGGGTCGGTGTAGGTGACGGAGTTCACGACCACCCCGCCGCTGACGGTGGCGGTGATCCGGCTCGGGAATGCAGCACCCGGATCGTAGAATCCCGACCCGCTCGCGGAGTAGCGGTAATGATGACATTGGTCGAGGCCTGGCCCGCGGCACACTGGATTGGCCGAGGCCGGCGTGGCCGGCGGCGGGGCGATAGTTTGGCCACCCGGGCTCCGTAGGTGTTGGTGCCGTTGCAATACTCCTGCACCGTCCACATCGTCATGTCGTCGTTCGGATCGAGGCTCGTAAAGGAGTAGTCGCCCCAGCGCCGTCCCCTAAATCCGCCGATATTGCCGGGGGGATTGTAAGCGGTGCTGCTGGCGGTGTAGAGCGCGACTGCCTGGGTCGTGCCCAGGCATCACCGGCCAGCCGCCCATTCGTCGCCGCATCGAATAAAGAATGGCGTTCCTGCGGTGCTAAAACCGAAGGCGGCGTGGCCTTGCCCGAAACCATCACGCTCGGCATCAAGTATTGGCGCGCCGCTCCCACGGTCGCGGCCGCGTCGAAGATCGTGCCTGAGCTGCACCACCACCGGCACCCCGCCATTGTCGACGCTGCGAATCCCATTCAGTTCGTACCAGCGGACGGCTTTTGCGTCGGTTGGCGTCGGTTCCGGAGGCGACCCCCGCGCGGTGACGGCAACGGTATGCGCCGTCCAAAGTCTGCCGTTGCGAATATGAGCGCTCATGAGGCGATCGTCGAACGGGTCGAGGTCCGCCGTTGGCGCGTTGGTATCGCCTTGGTGATCCACTTTGATCGGACGCGCCGTGGTCGAGACTGACCGCGAAATGTTGCCGGAGATGCTGGGCGTGCCGCCCGGATCGGTGACGCGGCGAAGCATGAGCGTTCCCAAAGAACTAATAATGTCGACACCGATGAAATAGCCTTCGTTGGAGGCTGGATCGTAGTTGTCGACGCCCCGTGGCGAAAACGGTCCGGCGCTGGTGGAGGTGGCGAGATTGGCGAAAGTGGTCGAAAACAGCGGGCCGCCGCTTAGGACCGAACTTTTGCGCACGACGTAGCCGTTGGTGCCCACGAAAGTGCCGCTGCCGGGGGTGAACGTGTTGCAACCGACATAGAGCGCTTGGGAGTCCACGCCCAACGCCGGGTAATCGCAGAATCTGCTCACGATCTGCACAAAGTAAAAACTCCAAACGGTCGCCCCGCTAATCGTTCCGGCGCTGGCGGCATCTGAAACCGCGAAGAGGATGCGGTTTGGATTAAACCCCGCGAGGTCGACACCGGTCAGAATCCAGCGTCCGCTCAAGCGGTCGTATCGAATCTGCGGATCGGTGGCTGAATTTTCGGCCACGGGCGGAGTCATGACGGAAGTGAAAAAAACGTCCGGGTTCGCATCCATCACGCCGTCCGCCAGGCCGGTGGCCTTGCTAAAAGTCCGCAACCGCCCGTTTAAGAAGAAGAAAACTGGGTGGGCCCGGCCGCGCCCATCGTATCGGGCGGAAAAGTTCCGGTCTCGGCAGGACCCACCACGGTGTCAAAATTTAGCGCCACCGTTTGCGGAGCGGAGGGTAACCCTCGTCGGTCTCCGTCGCCGCGCTGCCCGCCGGAGGTTGAATGCCGGGGGTGACTGGCCACGGGTTTTGCATCCGGGTTTTGCGGCGGATTCTTCGCGTTCCGAGACTTCGTGCTCCGGCCTGATGCGGAGTGGACGCGTAGGAGCCACCCGCTGTGCGTCCATTATTTCCGCGGTCGTTCGCAGGATTGTTTTTTCGCCCGCGACCGGAACATCGCCCGACGGCAGCGCCAAGGGTTCCAATGTCGCTGAAGAGCCAACGCCGGAAGGTCGTCCGAAGATCACGCCCGCACCGAGGAGGGCGATCGAGATTGCGCACAAACCTACGAGCACTTTTGGGGGGAAGAGTGATCGGAATGTCATGTCCGAGCATTATCAAGCCGGCTGCTTTTTGTCGATTTTTTTGCGCGGCCGCGCAGGGGGAAACTGCCTCGGCTGGCAGTCGCCAGGACGCGAGCGGATCGCGCTGATCAAAAAACGGTGCGCAGCTTCGCTTTCCGCCAAGGCGGCGAGCGAAGACTGGAGGCGAGGGGAGTCGAACCCCTGTCCTCGAAGCCATCTGCACAAGCTTCTACAGGTTTAGCCGGTGATTTATTTTTAAAGAAACGAAGGCTGCGCCGGCACACTCCGTCTCCCGAGCCACCACGAAATTCCTTCACCGTCCGGCGCGGTCACTCCGCCGTCCGATTAGCCTGCTGTCCATGTCCCGAGCCGTAGCAGGCGTCCAGCCCGGGACATCGCAGTCAATTAAGCCGCGAGAGCGAGATCTTGGTGATCTGCATTTATTTTTTTTGGTCCGGATTTTAACGAGGCCAACGAACCATCCTCGACCTGCCGCCTGCGTTTCAAACTACGAGTCGAAACCAGTGCGCCCCCGTTTTTTCGGAGGGGGCAAGGATAGCAAATTGATCGCGCTTTTCAATCGCAGTCGCTCTACAAGTTGCCTAGGGGGCCTTGGATACCTCCGAGGTCTGAAAGCAATGATTAGGGCTCTCATTTTTTCCAACTGTCTGGCGATGGCGTTTTTCATGGGGAGCGCCAACGTCCTCGCGCAGCACGCAACCTGGTCGGAGGTCGTGGAAGAGAGTGCGAGCGATGATCCCAACGAGCGTGTGATCGTTCTCTCGCACCCCATTTCCATCACCATCACCGAGAGCACCGTGCCCGTGACCATTTACACTGAGAGCGCGCTGCGCAAAGCAGGCGCGAACACTCTCGCGGAAGGGTTGCGGGGCTTGCCGTCAGCGGTGGGCAGGGCGACGACCGAGAACGATTCGAATGGCGGCAACGGCCAGGCCGGCCTCAATCTCCGCGGCCTCGGACAGCGCAATACGCTAGTTCTTATCAACGGACGCCGCGCGTTTCTCGGTCAGGGCCTGAACACCTCCGCCGATGTTAATGCCATCCCGCTGGCCGCGCTTTCGCGCGTCGAGGTCTTGAAAGATGGCGCCGGTCCAAATTACGGATCTGATGCCGTCGGCGGCGCGGCCAATTTCATCATGCTCAACGGTCCGGGCGAAGAACCCTACAAAGGCGCGGAAGTGAACCTGCTCTACGGCAATACTACCGATGGCGATGCGCACGTCCGCCTGGCCACCATTCGCGGCGGAGTTGTCGGGGTCAAAGGCAAAGTCGCGATCGCGGCGGCGGCCGAATATTATTCGCGGGCCAGTCTCTTTTCGCGCGATCGAGCGATTTCTCTCACCAGCGATCTCAGCAGTTCGCCGGGCGATCCATTTTATCCGGACTCCGCCGGCCTCGGTTTAGGCGGATTCAATCGGAACAGCGCTGTCTTCGCCGGTCGCGTCAGCGTAATGGACGCGGGCCAGGGCGGACCCACGGGCGATCTGGTTTTGGTTCGACCGGAGTCGAATCAGGTGACTCCCGCGTCCTATCGCCCTTTCCATGCCGGCTCCGATCCCTCCGCCTTCAACATCTACGCCGACACGCCCGCGATTCCGGCGGTCGAGCAGGCAATGCACTACGTCACTGGCCGCTACAAGATTTTTGGCGATCGCATGCAGCTGTATGGCGACATGCTTTTCGCGAAAACGAAACAGGACAACGCGCGCTCGCCGTCTGCGTTTCGGTTGCAAGGAACCGAGCGGGCGAGCAACGGCCTTGCCGTAAGCGATTCCATCTTCAATCCCTTTGGCAACAACCTGGAGTCTGTCAGCTATCGCCTGGTCAACGAAGCGGGGCTGCGCCGCAGTTTCTATGATCACGATTATTCTCGCTACACGGTTGGCCTGAACGGGGACTTCAAAATCCCGGAAAGCGCGCTGGCCAGTTTTTTCGGATACGACGCTGGATTCGTTTACGAGCGATTTGACGAAGTGCGCACCGACTCGGGCGACGCCACCCGTCGCGCGATGCTCGATCAGAGCGCGGCCGATCTTTTCAATCCGTTCATCGGACAAAGCGCATCGATAATCGGTTTCGCGCCCACCTACTTGAACGGCGTCCCGACCGGGATGACCGCGCCCTACAACAATCTCCTCGGTTTTCAGAACGCTGCATACCGCGGCCGTTCGTTTTTCCACGAACGCGATTGTCTGTTCGACGTAAGGGCGTTCGGCAACCTGTTCCCGAAGCTGGAGACTGGCGGTGTTGGTTTCTCTGTTGGGTACGAGCATCGCTCCGCTTCCGCGAGTTCAATCCCGGATCCGGTTCTGATTTCCGGGGATCAGTGGGCTTCGCCCAATCACCGGCCACGAAGACGAGACAGGAAGTCAATTCGATCTTCGGCGAGCTGCAGGTGCCGGTCGTGACGGCTCCAATGAACGTGCCAATGATCAACTCGGTGGAGCTCTCGTTCGCTTACCGATACGAGCACTCCAAAGCGAAGGATCAATTCACGCATCGCACTTCGAGCTTCAGGAACTCGAATCCCGAAGAAAATTCGGCGGCACTCCACGGATCGCTCTTCGTTATCAACCGATCCGGGAACTGCTTCTCCGAACGAGCTGGAGTCAGTCCGTCCGCGGCCCGACTCCAAGCGATCTTTTCCAGCCAGCGACTCAGGATTTTCCGGTAGTTTTCGATCCGGCGAATCGCATCGCCCTGCCACAACCCGGGGGCGTGTGGCGAAGCGGCAACCACGCGCTAAAACCCGAGCGAACCGACTCCTACACCGCCGGTATGGTCTACGCGCCGGACTTCCTGCCGGGATTCTCGGCCACCGCGGACTACTACCAACACTTCACTCGCAACGTCATTCTAGGCGCCAACGATTTCGCCCAACTCCTCCTTTCGCAAAACGTGGTCGATCCGGATGGATTCGGTGGGGGCTCAGGAGCGATCGGTGCGCCCGGCGGCCCAGCTCTCGGTGTCACGCGCGACAGCAGCGGCAACCTTCTCGGGATCGATTCAACCTTCGCCCACGGTGGCAAACGACTCGTCACCGGTCTGGATATTTCGGCGTATTACGAACTCGGCACGGCTAATTGCGGCACATTTAATTTCTCGATCGGATACAATCATTTCTTCATCTGGAAGGCGGAAGCCGTGGACGGGACGGGCACGCACGATTTCCTCGGCGATTTCAGCGCATCGGTCCCGCTCGCGCCCGGCGGCATTCCCTTTAACAAAGGTTTCCTCCGCGGAGCGTGGAGTTGGAGGCACATGGATTTCGTGGCCACCGGGAACTACATCGGTGAAATGGAGGACGATCCTGCTTTCATCGCCGGGAATGTCCAAACCGGTGGCACCGCTGCGGCGCCGGTCTGGCGTTTGCGTCGCCGAATCAGCAGCTACGTCACGCTCGACTTACAGTTAAGTTATGAGTTCTGGAAACCCGAGCCGGAACCGCTCGGACTGGATTATTCGAAGGACACGCGAAACGGCGCATCGCGAGCCGCAAACAGCTTGTGGAAGCGAGTCCTCTTGGGCACGAAAATCGCCGTCGGCGTGAACAACGCCTTCGATCGTCAACCGCCGTCGATTCTCGCCGCCTCCGAGCAAAACTACGACACCTCGAATTACTCCATCCGCAACCGCTACTGGTACGTCGGCGTGAGCGGGCAATTCTAGGCTGGCGGTGCATTCCGGCTTGAGAGCCTGCCGCTCCACTGGACTCCTTAGAACGTCAGCCCCATCTCCGCGCCGACGACGAGCGCGTTGTCGATCCGGCCGGTGCCGTTGGGTCTGATCACGTATTGGATGTCGGGATGGATGAAGGCGAATTTCGTGAGCTGGATGCGGTAGCCGGCTTCGATGACGGACTCGAAACGCGGGTCGCCGTTGCCCGCCAACTGCACCGTGCGCGCGTAGTCGCGGCTGAATCTTCCGTAGACGACGCCGAGGATGGTCTGGTCGTTATCGCGCTGCGGGATGAGGCCTTTGTAAACCAGGCCGGCGTTGATCTGGAAGGGCACGATCGAGATGTCGGATTGCGGATACAACCCCGACGCCGTCCAAAGGATCAGCCCCTGATCGCTCCCGGGCGATTCCTGATAAACCATCTGGTCCGCGTGCGCATAGAAGCCGTAGGAGCCGGCGCGCTTGTCGTTCGTGCCGAAGCGCGTGAAGCCGCTCCAGGGCGAGAACGAGCCGCCTACCCAATAGTGCCCCGGCAGACCCTTCAATTCCGGCGTCGCCATCCCCTTCCCGTCCTTGCCCGCGTCGCTCACAGCTTGCTTCCAAAAGTATGGACTCCATCCGACCTGCGCGATGAGGAAGACGCCGTCCTCGCCGCGGATGCCCCAGTTCAATCCATTGTGCGTGCGATCAAAGACATCGTTCCAGGTTTGGAAAACGCCGACCTGCGCGTTCCATTCCGGCGTCGGATCAATCCGGAGCCGCGCGGCCCAGGTCGCGAACGGATACGCGGAAAATTGCGTGTCGAAGAGCACGTTTCGGATGTCGCCGTCGATGCCGTTGTTCAAGTAAAGGCCGTAGATGCGCGAGCCGTTGAAATCATCCGAGGCGCCGAAGCGGCCGAGCTTGAGCGAGACTTTGTCGCCTAAAAACTTCTGCTCGAGGAAGACCTGGTAGAGAAAAATGTTCTGCCCGCCGACCGTTTGCTGCACATCGTAGCGGCTGCCGATGTAGTTATCGGTCAGACCGGTGCCGTCGCGATTCACGCCGCTGATGGTGAGCTTCGCGCCCTCCCAACCGACGAGTTTATCGAGGTAAAGATTCAGTCCGAAATAGAAGTCGTCCACATAGGTCAGACCCTGCCGCCGACCTCCGCTCGGGTTGCCGGAGATGATGTTGGTGTAGAACAAAAACGGATCGACTCCGGCATCGGCGAGCGCGGTGCGCATGCCGTTCATGTTCCCGAGGCCGTATTTGCCCAGCATCCAGGAATCATCCTGCGAAGCGGTCACGGCAGTTTGCGGTCCGCTCGCCGCGCCTGCGCGGACGCGGGCTGAAACGGCGGTTTGCGCAAAGCGCAGACTGGCCGACGAAAAGAAGGGCGGAAAGGAGAAGGAGGGATTTTTTCATACAGGGTTTTAGAGCTGGGTGAGCGTGACTTTCTGCCGCGCAGCTTCGACCGCGTGACTGGAACTGAGGCCACTCTCCAACCGGCTTAGGCTGTCGATCGAGAAGGCGGTGGCGAGCTGCGCGCACTCGCGCAGCGGAAGTTTCTGCAGCTGCGCGGAGAGAATCCCCGCCACCATCGCGTCGCCCGCGCCGACGGTGCTTTTCACTTCGATCTCAGGCGGGCGCGCGAGGATCGCTTCCGCGGCGGTGACAAAACAAGCGCCCTTTTTGCCCATCGAAACGACAACCAATTCGATCCCACGCGCGATGACTTCCCGCGCCGCCGCGACAACCGCTTCCGGAGTGGCCAGCCCCCGACCGACGAACTCCTCGAACTCGTGGATGTTCGGCTTGATCGCAGTCGGCTGCGCGGCGAGCGCGAGCGGGAATGCTTCGCCACTCGCGTCGAGCAAGACCTTGCCGCCCCGCGCCCGCAGCGCCGCGATTATGTCGCGATAGAGCGTCGGCTCCACGCCCGGCGGCAGACTGCCCGCGAGCACAAACCACTCCGCCTCAAGCGTCGCAATTTTCGCGTCGAGCGTGGAGAGATCAGACGCCGCCGCGACCGGTCCAGGAAAGTTGATGTCGGTGGTTTCGTTCCGCACCGGGTCAGTGATTTTAATTCCGATCCGCGTCTGTCCAGCCACGCGCACGAAGTGATCTGCGATCCCCTTCTCGCTGAACAGATCTTCAAATGCGCCCGCGTTTGCGCGCCCCAGAAAACCAGTCACGCCCACGCGATGCCCTTGATCGGCCAGGGCGGAGGCCACGTTCACGCCTTTGCCGCCGGGATTCGACCGAATCGTCTCCACACGATTGACCGCGCCGGCAGTGAAATTTGGAATGGTGACTGTGCGATCGATCGCCGCGTTGAGCGTGATCGTGACCACGTCGTAGGAGTTGTTTCTCATCTTATGGCAAAGGGAGCGCGCGCACTTCTTCGGGCGTTTGGCAGGCCAACGCGCGCTTCGCGTAGGCCTGGATTTTCGGGAGCGAGGTCGCGCGCAGTTGCGCCTTGATCGAAGCGACACTCGGCAGGCTCATGCTCAACTCCGAGACTCCGAGCCCCGCCAGGATAAGCGCGCCGCGCGTCTCGCCCGCCACGCCACCGCAGACGCCGACTGGTTTCCCCGCCGCCGTCGCGGCCTTCGTCACCTGATCGATCAGCCGCAATACCACCGGATGCAGCCCGTCCACCTGCCGCGCGAGCGCCGGATGCATGCGGTCCATCGCAAGCACGTATTGCGTCAGGTCGTTCGTCCCGATGGAAAAGAAATCCGCTTCCCGCGCCAACTCGGCGGCCATCAGTGCGGCGGACGGCACTTCGATCATGACTCCGATTTCCACTGGCGGCACGCCCAACTCCGCGCGCACCTCCTCCGCGATTTTCCTCGCTGCGCGCAGATCCTCGAGCGACGCGATCATTGGGAACATGATCTTGATCGGGCCGGTGACCGAGGCCCGGTAGATGGCGCGCAATTGCGGCAAAAACAATTCCGGATGGCGCAGGCAAAGACGTATCCCACGCACCCCGAGAAACGGATTCTCCTCGGGCGGAAAGGAAAGATACGGCACCACTTTGTCGCCGCCGATGTCGAGCGTGCGGATGATCAATGGGAGGCCATTGAGCGCGGCGGTCATGGTGCAGTAGGCGGCGAATTGCTCGTCCTCGCTCGGCGCCGTTTCGCGTTCCAGAAAGAGGAACTCGGTCCGGAGCAAGCCCACGCCTTCCGCGCCCGCTTCCACCGCGCGCGCCGCTTCGGAAGCTTTGCCGATGTTCGCCACCACTTCGACGCGATGGCCGTCAGAGAGGATCGCAGGCTCGTAGCGTGTCTGAAATTCCACGTCGCGGCGCCGTGCCCAATCCACCCGAAATTCCTCGGCCGACTTCAGATCGGCTTCGCTTGGCGCGATGTAGAGGCGGCCGGTGCTGCCATCAAGAATGCAGAGCGCGCCGTTCGCCTGTTCCAGAATGGCCGCGCCCGCGCCCACCACCGCCGGGATATCGAGCGAACGCGCGATAATCGCAGTGTGCGACGTCGCGCCGCCAAGCGCGGTGCATAAGCCAAGGATGCGTTTCGGATCCAGCCGCGCGGTGTCCGATGGCGTGAGGTCTTCCGCCACCAGAAGCACAGGCTCACTCGGCAAATACACTTCGCCCTGCTGCGTGCCGGTGAGAAGACGCAAGACGCGCTGCCCGACATCATGCAGATCCGCGGCGCGACCAGCGAGGCGTTCGTTAGCCACCTGCTCCACTTCGGCGACACGACCGTCGATTACCTTTTGCCATGACCAGGCGGCGCTGTGTCCGTCTTCGATCAAATCGTGCACTTCGCTAAAGAGATCGATGTCGGTCAGGAATGCCTGGTGCGCGCGGAAAATGGCGGCTTCGCTTCGGCCGCAACGCGACTTCACGGCGTCGTGAATTTCCACCAACTGCTCGCGCCCCACTTCGAGCGCATATTTTAGCTTCAACTTTTCGGAAGCGGCGTCCCCCGGTTTGTCGTCCACAATCAAGCGGCTCGATTGGAAATAATGGAGACGTCCGATCGCGAGGCCGGGCGACGCGCTCACGCCGCCGATCCAGTGATTATCGGAGACGGGAACCCAGGTCGTCTCGTCGATGACCTGCTCGTGTTCTTCTTCCTCGCCGAGCCCGCTCTCGACCGCTTCGCGCAACGCCTGGAGCGCCTGGTCGGCGTCGGCGCCGGTCGCGAGGATTTGAATCTTTGCTCCGGCTCCCGCACCGAGCTTAAGCAGTGACGCCATCGCTTTGCCGTTCGCGAGCTTGCCGTTGGCGCGAACGAAAATCTCCGCTTCGAATTGATTCGCGACATCGACGAAGAAGGTCGCAGGCCGCGCGTGCAATCCCGCCGCACCCGCAATCGTGACTTCGATTTCCTTCGCGCCTGCGAGCTGCTCGGTCGGCGACGGCGGCGCTTCCGCGCGTCGCGTGAGGGCCGCGATGATTACCTGTGGATCATTCGTCTCCGCGAGAAGGCGCGCGGTTTTCGCATCATCGAGCACGTCGGTAAGTGCGGCGAGAATTTCGAGGTGCTCATCGGATTTTGCCGCGATCCCGACGATCAGCCGCGCGGTCTGGCCTTCATTCCAAATGACGCCGTCCGGGATTTGCACGACGGAAACACCCGTCGCGTGGATCAGCTCGCGGTCCTTCCCCATCCCGTGCGGGATGACGATGCCGTGGCCGAGAAATGTGTTCGCCTGCCCTTCGCGACCGAGCATGCTTTCGACATAAGCGGGCGCGATGTGGCCGGCATCGACCAGCACCTGGCCGGCGGCGCGGATTGCTTCTTCCTTGGTCGCGGCCCGATGGCCGAGGCGGATGTTTTGGGAAGTGAGTTTGATCATATGGTCTCGGAGAGGTTGGGAAATCAGACGACAGCCGCCGCCGCCGCGGGTTCTGCGAGCGGTCGCTTGAGGAAGAAGAGCGCGCCGGTGGTCACGATGGTGCCGGCGACGATCGCGCCGAGATAAGGCGCAAGATTCGTGACCGCGCCGGGAATGAGCGCCGCAAAGATGCCGCCGTGCGGGACGAGGAATTGCACGCCGGACGACATTGAGATCGCGCCCGCCACCGCCGAGCCAAGCACAGTCGCGGGAATGACGTGGAGCGGATCCTTGGCCGCGAACGGAATGGCGCCTTCGGTGATAAACGACAACCCGAGCACGATCGCCGGCCCACCGGCTTCCCGTTCCTCCGCATCGAAGCGGTTCTTGAAAAGAATGGCGGCGAGCGCGAGCCCGAGCGGCGGCGTCATGCCGGCGGCGATCACAGCCGCCATCGGCGTGTAAATTTTACTCGCGAGCAACCCGACCGCGAAGGTGTAGGCCGCCTTGTTGACCGGCCCGCCCATGTCGAATGCCATCATCGCGCCGAGCAACATGCCGAGGTAGATGGCGTTCGCGCCGCGCATGCCGTTGAGCCACGCGTTCATCGCGTCGTTCAAGGCCTGCACCGGCGGCGCGATCACGTAAATCATGAGCAGGCCGACTGTGATGGTGGAGAGGAACGGCAGGACCAGGACCGGCTTCAAACCTTCGAGCGTGGACGGCAGTTTGATTTTATCGGCGAGAAATTTCGTCAAATAGCCGGCGAGAAAACCGGAGACGATGCCGCCAAGGAAACCAGCGCCTAACGACTGCGCGAGCATGCCGCCGACGAGCCCCGGCGCGATGCCCGGCCGATCCGCGATCGAGAAGGCGATAAAGCCGGAGAGGACCGCGACGAAGAGATGGAACGCCGTCCCGCCCCCGATCAAGCTCAACGCTGCGCCCAGCGTTCCCTTTTGGTCGCCCGCGTAAATGCCGCCGATGGCAAAGGCGAGCGCGATTGCGAGCCCGCCCGCGATCACGACCGGCAGCATATAGGAGACGCCGGTCATGAGATGTTTGTAGGGACCCGTGCGGCCTTTCGAACGTGCGGCTTGCGCGCGCTCGACGTTCTCAGCGAGTGAACCGGGCGTGGCGTGGGCCGGCTGCGCCAGCGCGGTCGTGATGACTTCCTGGCCAGCGTGCATCGCGTGTTTTGTGCTCGTGGAATAGAGCGCCTTCCCGGCGAAGCGGGAGAGGTCCACGTTGGTGTCGGCTGCGATCACGACTGCGTCCGCCGCTGCGATATCCTCGGCGGTGAGCTGGTTCTTCGCGCCGACCGAGCCCTGCGTTTCCACTTTGATGGTGTGGCCAAGAGCGCGCGCCGCTTTTTGCAACGCTTCCGCCGCCATAAAAGTGTGCGCGATCCCAGTCGGGCAGGAGGTGATGCCCACGAGCCGCTTACCGTCGGGCACCGGCGCGGTTGCGATCGGCGCTGCAGCGACAGGAGCGGGCTGGGCAGGAACATCGGCGGTGAGCGCGAGCGCTTTCTGGATCACGTCCTTGGTGTGACGGATGGCTTCACTGGTCGTGACCTCGTAAACAGGCTTGCCGGCGAAGCGGGCGCGATCAATGCGGATGTCGGCTGCCAGGATGACCACGTCGGCTTCTGCGATTTCCTCTCGTGTCAGCTCGGTGCGGACACCGACGGAGCCTTGGGTTTCAACCTGCATCTGATGCCCGAGGATGGCGGCAGCCTTTTTCAAAGCCTCCGCAGCCATCAAGGTATGGGCGACGCCGGTGGGACAAGCAGTGAGAGCGACGATTCGTTTCATGGGATAATCTTTCGTAACTTTTCGTAAGCTAATGAAAGTGACCGCGTGTGGTCAACATTTATTTTAAAACATTTCGGAACTCCTTTGCGTGACGCGCAGGACGTGGCGTATCGTAAGACAATGAAAGCCAGTGAAAGCTCAGTTGATGTCGAGGGTAGTGAAGCCACCCATGACACAGCATCGGCGCCGTCAGATTCTCGACCTGGTCCACGCGAACGGATCCGTCCAAGTCACCGAGCTTGCCAAAACCTTCGAGGTCTCCGCGGTGACCATCCGGAACGACCTCGCCCAGCTCGAAAAGAACGGGGAGCTCCAACGCGATCGCGGCGGGGCCATTACCCCACCGCCGACGCGGCAGGTGAAGCAGTTGCTCGGGTTAAATGAGCGCGCCACGCTCAACCTCCCCGCCAAAGAACGCATCGGGAAAGCCGCCGCCGCACTCGTGCAACCAGGCGACACCATCATCATGGACGCCGGCACCACCGTGGTGGAAATGACCCCTCACCTGACCGCGCTCGAGCCGCTCACCATTGTCACCAATGCGCTCAACGTCGCCCTCAACGCGGCCAGCACGACCGCGGCGCAGATCATCCTCCTGGGCGGAATGCTCAGCCGGGAATCCTCCAGCACGGTCGGCCCGTTGGCGGAGCAAACCCTCTCCACGCTCGCGGTGCAAAAGCTCTTCCTCGGCTCGCAAGCGCTCGATCTCGAGAGTGGTCTCACCGACACCACGCTCGAAATCGCGCAGGTCAAACGCGCCATGATCAAAGCGGCGAAGCAGGTCATCCTCCTGGTTGATTCCGCGAAATGGGATCGCACCGGCTTCATCAAAGTGGCGCCGCTGGAAGAGGTCGACGTTCTCATTACCGACGGAGGTTTTTCGGCACAGGCGCGTTCCGAGATCGCGGGCCTCGGGATTCAATTGCTGCTGGTTTAATCCAGACTCGGCTGTGATCGCCGCTTCGCGAGACACGGCGCGGCCATGTCTCAGATCGCGCTTCCCGCGGTCGCCTGCTGGCTCTACAGGTTAGCGCATGTGTGGCATCGCTGGTTACGTCAGCACGGAGCACGAGACCGATCGATCTCCCCTGCTCCGCGCGTTGGCCGATGCTCTGCGTCACCGCGGTCCGGACGATGAAGGCTTCTTCGTGGAACCCGGTGTCGGCCTCGCGATGCGACGCCTCAGCATCGTTGACCTCGCGTGCGGGCAACAGCCCATTGCCAATGAAGACGGAACCATCCACGTCATCTGCAACGGCGAGATCTACAATTACGTGGAACTGCGCGCGGGGCTGCAAGCGCGCGGACATCGCCTAACGACCAGCGGCGACGTCGAGACGCTGGTTCATCTTTACGAAGAACACGGGGTCGAGATGTTGCGTCATCTGCGCGGGATGTTCGCGTTCGCCCTTTGGGATTCACGCAAACGTCAGCTCTTCCTCGCGCGCGACCGTCTCGGAAAAAAGCCGCTCAATTACGTCGTCGCCAATGGCGCGCTCACGTTTTGCTCGGAGCTGGCGCCGCTGCTCGACGCCAAACTGGCGCCGTGGGAAATCGATCCAAATGCGCTGGCTGCGTATCTGCAATTTGGCTTCATCTCGGCGCCCCGCACGATTGTGCGACAGATCCAAAAACTGCCGCCCGCGCATTACCTCCTGTGGAGCGAGGGCCGGATGGAGGTCCACCGCTACTGGGAATTTAAACAGTCGCCGAAACTCGAATGCAGTTATGCAGAAGCGCTCGACCAAGTGCGGGCAAAGCTGGACGAAAGCCTGCGCCTGCGCCTGCGGAGCGACGTGCCGGTTGGCCTGCTCCTGAGCGGCGGCCTCGACTCCAACGCTCTCCTTGCTCGACTCGTTAGGGGTTTAAACCAGAAGGTCCAAACCTTCACCATCGGCTTCGCGGAGAAAGCCTACGATGAATCGGCCACTGCGCGCGCGTCGGCAGAGCATTTCGGGGTTCCGCATCATCACCTCACAGGCAGCACCGATCTGCTCAATCTCATGCCCGAGGTCGTGCGTCATTACGGCGAACCTTTTGCAGATAAGTCCGCCTTGCCGACCCTGCTGGTCTGCGGCCTCACGCGCGAGCATGTGAAAGTGGCGTTGAGCGGCGACGGCGGCGACGAAGCCTTTGCTGGCTATTCGAAACATCGCCTGCGGAGCTGGCAGAAGATGGTTTCACCGCTTTTCCCGCGCGCAGTTCGCGAAGGCTGGACGCTCGCTTCCATGACCGGCGGAAGCAAAGCCGCGGGCAAATTGCGACGCAAATTTCTCGCGGAAACGCCGAGCCTCTTCTCGGGCGAATTCTTCTCTGGCTCCTTTTACGAGCGCATCACCACTCCGCTTCTGCGCGCCGCGAGCGCTGTTTTCCTGCGCGATCTCGTGGCCGACTTCTGGAGCGGAGAAAAGAAACCGCTCGATCGCATTCTGCATTGGGACAACACCGAGCCGTTGCCGAACGCGCTCCTGACCAAACTCGACATCGCAAGCATGGCGCGCAGCCTGGAAGTTCGTTCGCCCTTCCTCGACCAGGAGCTGGTCGAACTGTGCGCGCGTTGCCCTAACGAATGGAAGGGCAACAGCCGGCAAGGGAAGTTAATGTTGCGCGACATCGTCGCGGCCGACCTGCCACCGCAGGTCCTCGAGGCGCCGAAGCGTGGTTTCTCCGTTCCGCTGGCGCAATGGTGGCGAGGCCCAGCGCAAAAACAGATCCGCGAAGGCGTGCTCCCGTTACATCCCGCGCTGCGCCCGTTTCTTCGCGAAGAGACCGCGGCGCAGTTGCTGGAGGAGCATCAAGCCGGCCGCGCCAATCACGCCCAACGGCTCTGGAATCTCTGGGTGCTGAATGAATGGGCCCGGATGTTTCTCCCGGGATAATGCGGAAAGCGGATTCAGCCCTCGCCGGGCCGGGCATACTCAAAGATGTAATCAGAAAAGGTGAACTCGAGCGGAGTGAATCTCCACAAGAGCCGGTGACGCCAGCGCGCCCACGGTGTGTATTTTTTCGCGAGATGATAGCCGACAAAATCGAGCCCCGCGCGACGTCCAATTTCCAGCGCCGTCGTGGGAGTAAACCAGGCGCAGTGGTCGAGGTTCACAATTGGCGTGCCGAGACGCCGGAAGCGCCGGTAAAACTTGCGCGAAAACGCGTTCGGCGTCGCCACCAACACCCGGCCGTCCGCCGCCAAATGACGCCCGGCAAA
Organism: uncultured Verrucomicrobiae bacterium; assembly: GCA_963762685.1. Lineage (GTDB taxonomy): Bacteria > Verrucomicrobiota > Verrucomicrobiia > Chthoniobacterales > UBA10450 > JACCTI01. Next base: position 16,237 of record CAVXLV010000011.1, read on the forward strand.
GCGCAGCAGCCCGACCGGATTATCCACGTGCTCCACCGTATCTCCCACAAAAACCATCTCGAATCGTTCCCCCAAATCCGCATCCGAGGTGGCGTCCACCACGCGCACATCAAAGCCGCGCGCACTCAGATCCCGCACCAGCGGCTCCAGGATATCCACGCCCACGCATTCCGCCGCGACTTGCCGGATGAGGCCATGCCGCCAGTTCGGATCATCAAACGCCGACGCGCTGTGAGAGACCACGCCGATATCGAGGACTCGTCGCCCGCGCGCGCGCCCGCAGATATACTCGAGCAAACTCTGATCCAGATGGACCTGCCGACGACTCAGAATCCAGGGCAAAACATCGGTGCGCGCCCGTTCGTCGTTCGGGTCGTCAGAGTAGGTCGTCCAATCAAAACTCTTCATACAAGCTCGGCCTTTAGCTTTGCGCTCACGCGCGTTAACGCGAGACTATTTTGCGGGCGCGACCGAGCCCTAATCAGCGCCTTGATGCACCCCAAATCCCGAGCTTGGCCGCAGCAGAGAAGCGCATGACGACCCCGCTGGATAAATTTGCTGGCTCAGTCTCCGTCGTTGTCTCCAGCTGCGACGCGTTCCTGGATTGCTGGCGGCCGTTCGCATTTTTCTTTCGCAAATTTTGGGGTGATTGCCCGTTCCCTGTTTACCTGTTGGTGAACGAACTCGAGGTCCGCTCCCAGTTCATCCGGCCACTGCGGGTGGGGAAAGACGAAGGCTGGGCCACGACGATGCAGCGCGCGCTGGCGCAGATCGACACGCCCTACATTCTTTATCTCCAGGAGGATTATTTCCTCAATCGTCCCGTCGACCAGGAGCAGTTAGCGCGCGATTTCACCGCGGCGATGGAAGCTGGAGCCGATTCGTTTTCCTTCTGCGATCTTTCGCTCCTCGATCCGGGATTTGCGCAGATGCCCGACCGCTTTGGCCTCGTTTCGCCGGAGTCGAAAGGACGGACTCGCCTCCAGGCCGCACTTTGGAAACGAGACGCCTTCGCCGCTCTTCTTCGTCCCGGCGAAAACGCCTGGGAAATGGAAGCGCGCGGCAGCGCACGTACGCAGGATCTCCGCATTTATTCCTACGGCGCGCATGAGCCCACACCCATCCCGTACCTGATGTCCGGGGTGGTGCGCGGCTTATGGACGCCGGAAGCGTTGCAGCTTTTCCAGACCCACAATTTCCGCGTCAGCCCGCGCTTTCGCTCGCGCCTGGCGGACGGAAAATGGCTTCGCCGCTGGCGGCGCGCGCGAGATCGCGTCCGGCTGGCCTTCGTGCTCGCGACTCACCGCCACCGGCCCGTGGATCTGGATCGCGTCGACTAAAGCTGGAGGCCGACGCGCGAGTCGACGGACGGCCGTCATTTTGTTGCAAACGCTCTCCATCCCCGCTCATTGAACGATGAGTTCTCCCTCACGCGTTGCCATTCTGGCGGCGTTCGCGTCGATCTACGTGATCTGGGGTTCGACTTATCTCGCGATTCTCCTGGCCATTCGCTCGATTCCGCCGCTGCTCATGGCGGGCACGCGTTTTCTTTGCGCGGGCGCGATTCTCTATCTGGTGGCGCGCTTGAGCGGTGCGGTCCGCGGGCGGCTGGTGGAATGGCGAACCGCGGCAATCGTGGGCGCGTGCTTGTTGGTGGGAGGGAACGGTGGAGTCACGCTCGCGGAGCAATATGTGCCGTCTGGGCTTGCGGCTTTGTTGGTGGCGACGGTGCCGTTGTATGTCGTGCTGCTGAGCTGGCTCTTCGGGATGACGGGGAGGCCGCGACCGATGACGCTCGTTGGATTAGCCGGCGGGTTTATCGGCGTCGGCGTGTTGATCGCACCTGCTCTGCGCGCGCCTGCGGAAGACGCTTCTCCGCACGCGTGGATCGGGATGTTGATCCTGCTCTTCTCTTCTTTTATCTGGTCGGCCGGCTCGCTCTACTCCCGCCGCGCTCCCAATGCCGCCTCGCCTTTTTTGGCGGCGGGACAACAAATGCTTTGCGGCGGGACGATGCTCATTCTTGCCGGGATGGCGAAAGGCGAATGGCCGCAGTTGCGCTTGGCGCAGATCTCGATGGTCTCGTTAGGCGCGTTCGTTTACCTGGTCGTGATCGGCGGGATTATTGGCTACGCCTCGTATGCGTGGCTGCTGCGTTATTGCGATCCGGCCAAGGTCGCCACCTACGCCTATGTGAATCCAGTAGTGGCGGTTCTCTTGGGGGCTGTTTTCGTCGGGGAAAAGCTCTCACTCCTTACCGTGGTCGCCGCTGCGATCATCGTCGGTTCGGTTGCCGTGGTCATCACGGCTGGGCGCCGCCGCGCCACGCCCACCCCCGAAGTCGCCTGCCCGGAGAGCTAAAAATTTTCTACTCGGTCCGCAACGCCACCATCGGGCTAATGCGGGTGGCGCGACGCGCGGGCAGCCAGGTAGCGAGGACTGCCGCCAGCGCGAGCAGCGACGGCGCGAGCGTGAACGCGAGCGGATCAAACGCGCCGACTTCGTAGAGAATACCGCTCAAGAGTTTGCCCATCCCCGCGGCGAACAAGAGACCCAGGCCGATGCCGCTGGCCAACATGACAAAGCCCTCGCGCAAGATCATCCATTGCACGGTTTGCCGTTGCGCGCCGAGCGCCATGCGGATGCCGATCTCGCGCGTGCGACGCGCCACAGAGTATGCTTTCACTCCGTAAACACCCACGACCGCGAGCGCCAACGCGAGCCCGCCGAAGACGCTAAAGAGAGCCGCACCCGCGCGCACGATCCAGAGTTCAAAATTGCCGTCCAGGTGCTGCGCGAAAGTCTTGAGCGAGAGCACGGGCAGCGCGCCATCCACTTCGCGCACGGTGCGACGAATCAAATCGGCCGTTGCCACGGGATCGCGATTGGCACTGGGCGAAAGTTTGATCTGGAAGAAAACGTTGCTCTGAAATCCCCCCGCGAACGGCAGGTAAAGCGCGCCGCGCGGATGCTTCTCGAACAGGCTGGCGCGCGTGTAAGGTGCGATTCCCACGATCTCAATCTGGATGCGCGTCTTTGGATCGACGCCCCCGCTCTTCTGAATGCCGGCTCCCGCTTCGCCGCCGTCTTTGGCGCGGGGCGCATCCCCGCCCGCAAACTGGATGTGCTGCCCGAGCGCGTCGCCTTCGGGCCAAAGCTTCTTCGCCAGCACCTGATCGATGATTGCCACCCGCGGCGCGACGTCGTGCATTGTCTCGGATGAATTAAAACTGCGCCCGCGCAGCAAGCGCACGCCGACCGCGGAGAAGTAGTCGGCCCCCACGCTGTTCCAAGTCGTCTCAAACGCGAGGCCTTCGGCGGCGGTCGCTGGCTTCGAATCCGGCGCGGGATTCGCACCGCCAATTTGAATGGACTTGCCCAGCGAGACCATCCCGAACGGCACCGTGGCAGAGATGCTGGCCCGCTCCACTCCGGGCAAAGCACTCAACCGCTCCTCCAGGTTGCGATACAAATCTTGCGAACGCGCCTGGTCGTATCCGGCGAGGCTGCCATCCACTTCGAGAAGGAAATTATTATTGGCCTGCAAACCGGTATCGACTGCAGCCGCCTTGGTGGCGCCGCGGATGAACAAGCCTGCCGCCGTCAGGAGCGCGAGGGAGAAGGCGATTTGCACGACCACCAGCGGATTGCGCGGAAGAAATTTCCAGCGCCGATGTCCGGCGTCTTCTCCCGGATGTTCTTTCAAGTCTGCGAGCACGGCCGCCTTGGAGAGTTTCAAAGCCGGCCCGAGCGCGAAGACTAACGTGCCGAGAACGCAGAATCCAAACGTCGCCGCCAGGATCGAAGCGTTCAGGCTGGTCCCCCAAACGATATCAAACGGCATCAAGTGGCCCATCGAGGCCACGAGCAAATTCGAGGACCAGAGCCCGAGCATCAATCCAAAGGCGCCACCAACGACCGCGAGCACGAAACCCTCCGCGAGGAGCTGGCGGACAATGCGCCAGCGACTGCCGCCCAAGGCGAGCCGGATCGCGATTTCCTTCCGCCGCGCGGTGCCGCGCGCGAGCAGCATGTTCGCGAGGTTCAGGCAGGCGACGAGGAGGACGACGGCGGCCATCCCGAAGAGGAGCGGCGCCATTTGTTTAATGCTCCCATCCTCGGCCGGGCTCGTGCTGGTGGAGAATCGTGAGAGCGGAGCCGTCATGAAGGTCTGATCTTTCTGCTCAACGGGGTAGGCTTGCTCCAGGTTGGCCGCCAAGGTCTTAAGCGCGGGCAAGGCGGCGGCGCCGGTCATGCCGGGCTGGAGGCGACCGATCACCATCAGTGATTTGCTGGTGCGATCATTTAAGGGCGCTTTGTTTTCGCTCTCAAAGTCGTTCGCCACCTGCTCGTAAACGGATAGAGGGAGCCAGATTTCCGGGGCGATGATCTGCATCGTTCCGGTGAAACCTTTCGGTAGAATCCCGACCACCGTGTAGGGCCGGCTATTGACGATGATCTTCGATCCGAGGAGCGCGGGATTCAGTCCCTGCTTCTCCCAGTAGCTGTGACTCACGACAGCAACGGACGCGTTTGTGCCGGGCGTTTCTTCCTCTGGCAAAAAACCGCGCCCCTGCGCCGGGGCGACGCCGAGGACGGTAAAATAATTTGAGCTGACGATATCGGCGAAAGTGCGGCGCGTGGTGCTCTTCTCGCCGAGGCCTACCATGGCAAGGCTATGCGCCATGAGGCCGGAAAAAACGGTGTTCCGCTCGCGAAGATCGAGATAGGTCGGGTAGGAAAAACCGCGAAAGGTCTTCGGGTTTTTCGCGTCCTGCGAAAAGATCTGCACGATCTCGCTCGCACCCGCGTAGGAAGGCGGACGGAAGAGCATCGTGTTCATGAGGCTGAAGATGGCGGTGTTGGCACCGATCCCGAGCGCAAGGACGGTGATGGCCGAGATGGCGAAGCCGCGTGCCTTGAAGAGTTGACGGAGAGCGAAACGGAAATCGTGGAGCATAGGTTCACGGTGGGATGCCGCTCGGCCCGCCTTTGGATTCAGAAATCGGACGAAGCCTATTCTCCGTCGCAGAAACGAAGAAGGATCTCAGCTGTTCCCACGCTTGTGAGGCGCAGGAAACAGTCAGAGATCCTTCGTCTTCCCCCAGCTGACAGAGGATCGGATGCTGGGGCTTCGAAACGGCGAGTGAACGCTAATCGGTCGCCGCGCGCTCCGTCTCCCCTTCGAGATAGCGGGCGAACATTCCTGCCGCCGTCGAAGACTGAGGAGTGTAAACCAGCGCGGGCAGATTCTTCGCCTTTAACTGCTCGTTTAGCGCCGGCAGATCGGTGCTGCTGAGTTGCTCGAATCCTTTCGTCACCTCATCGAGCTCCTTCTTGAGCGTGTCGATGTAAGCCATTTGGTAATCAGCCGGCTTGCCTTCGTAGCTCAGGATCGCGCCGTAAAGCTGATCCGTATGTTCGCGCAGCCGCTCTTCGCCCGTAATGGCGCCACCTTCTGTAGTGGCGACGATCTTCTTCCGCACCGCGTCCACTTTGGCGTCGAAATCAGACAGCGCTTTCCGCAAACCGTCGCCTTCCGGCAAGCCCTGCGCCGTCTTCGCGATGGCGGCGCGCAACGGCAGGATTTTATCCATGAGCGCGCTTTCTTCACCGAAGAGCGCATGCACGCGCATGGCGGCATCGTATTGCGCTTTGCGATCGGCGGCGGTGAATTTCGCGCGGCGATCCAGCGCGACGTCCAGTTTTGTCTCAAGGACTTTTCCGTTCTTCGTCATGCGCACGGTGTAGGTGCCGGGCAAAACGCGCGGGCCTTGCGTGCCGGCAAAAGCGAGCTGCGCCGCCGGTGGCACCCGCGGTGGCTTTTCGTGCATGCCCCAGGTGACGCGATTCAAGCCGGGACGCTTGCTCGCAGGCAACTCATCGACCACACGGCCGCTGGCATCCAGAACTTCGATTTTCAACCGGCCCAGCAAATGCCGTGAACGCTGGTAGTAAGTAATGACCGCGGCGGATGGCGGGTTCTCTCCCACAAACGACGCCGCGCCGCCCACCCCGCCCCCATTACCTTCGATGCGCTGCTGCACCGGCCGCGCCGCCACGAAAGCGGCTTCCTGGCCTAACAAGTCTGGCGAGAGCGCGCGCAGCGGCGTGATATCATCGACGATCCAGATGCCGCGGCCGTGCGTGGCGAGGACGAGCTCATTATCGCGCGGATGGATTACGAGATCGCGCACCGCCACCGAGGGGAAGCGGCCACCCTTGAATTGCGCCCAGCTCTTGCCGGTATCGATGGACATCCAGAGGCCAAATTCCGTCCCGAGGAAAAGCAGGTTCGGCTTGATTAAATCTTCCTTGATCACATGGGCGTAACCTTGCACGCCCGAGAGCTCGGCCGGCGTGATCAGCGGCGTCCACGTCTGCCCGAAATCGGTCGTCCGGTAAAGATACGCCGTCATGTCGCCATAGGTATGGCGATCGAACGTGGCGTAGGCCGTGCCTGCCTGGAAATTGCTGGCCTGCACCCAGCTAACCCACGAATTCTTCGGCAGATCCTTGATGTTGCCGACCACGTTCGTCCAGTTCTTCCCGGCGTTACGCGTGACCTGCAAATTGCCATCGTCGGTGCCAACCCAGATCACGTTCTTGTCTTTAGGCGACTCGGAGATCGAGTAAATCGTGGTGTGCATTTCGGCCGCGGAATTGTCGATCGTGACGCCGCCGGATTGCTCTTGCTTCTGCTTTTCCGGATCGTTCGTGGTCAGATCCGGCGAGATGCGATCCCAGCTTTGGCCGTGATTGCGGGAGCGGAACAAGAACTGCGCGCCCATGTAAATCGTGCCCTTCTCGTTCGGCGAGAGCGCGATGGGAGTGTTCCAATTCCAGCGCAGCTTTTCGTTGTAGTTCGGCTTCGGCTGGATGTCGCGGCCCTCGTGCGTCTTGCGATTTACGCGGCCGATATTTCCGCCCTGATATTCGGCGTAGAGATAATCCGGATCCGCTGGATCGGGGAACACCCAAAAGCCGTCGCCGCCATAGAGAGGTTCCCACTGCGCGTTCCCGATACCGCCCGGATGTTGGGAGGGGCTGGACCAGGAGCCGTTATCCTGCAGGCCGCCGTAGACGTGATACGGATCAGCATCATCCACGCTCACGTGATAAAACTGCGAGATGGGAAGGTTCTCGCCCTTCCACCATTTCGTGCCGCCATTGTAGGAATACCAGATCCCGCCATCGTCTGCCGCGACCACGGTTTGCGGATTTGTCGGATCAATCCAGACGTCGTGCACATCGCCATGCGCGCCGTTAAAGCCGCCGACGGTGGCGAAACTTTTGCCGGCATCCTCGCTCATGATGAGCGCGCCGTCGGTCTTGAAAAGACGATCGGGGTTCTTCGGATCGACGATCAGGTTGGCAAAGTAAAACGGACGCCAAACCATCCAGGTGCTCTTGTCGCGTTGCGCCCAGGTCGCTCCGCCATCGTCCGAAACGAAGAGCGCGCTATTGGTCGATTCGACGAAGCAATAGACGCGCTGCGCATTTGATGGCGCGACCGCGACCGCGAGGCGGCCATAGGGTTTTTTCGGGAAGCCTTTCGCATTTTCCGGCGTGACTTCGTTCCAGGTTTGGCCGCCATCGGTCGAACGGAAAAGCCCACTCGCCGAAGCTGCCTCGGGGCCTTCGCCGCCGGAACGGAAGGTCCAGCCTTTCCGGCGATAATCCCACATGCTGGCAAAGAGAATATCGGGGTTTGTCGGGTCGAGATCGACATCGGAGCAGCCCGTCGAAAGGTTGCCGCCTTTTAAAATCAGATTCCACGTGCGGCCTCCATCGGTCGTCTTGTAAAGGCCACGCTCCGGCGAATCGCTCCAGAGCGGACCGGGCACGGCTGCGTAGGCCGTCTCGCCATTCACCGGGCTTACGGCGATCTTCGCGATGCGCTCGGAGTTGGGTAAACCGGCGCGCGTCCAGGTTTCGCCGCCGTCGCTGGAGCGGTAAACGCCGTTGCCAACGGAGACGGTATTGCGCGTCCACGGTTCGCCCGTGCCCACCCAGACGTTCTTCGAATTCTTCGGGTCCAATGCGACTGCGCCAATGGATTGCACCGGCTGCTCGTCGAAGACGGGCTTAAAGGTGGTCCCGCTATCCTCCGATTTCCAAAGGCCGCCACTGGCTGCGCCGATATAGAGGGTGGTTTTGCCGGAAGGATCTTTGGCGGCCGCAATCGCGTCGATCCGACCACTCATGGTGGCAGAGCCAATGTTACGCGCGCCGAGTCCCGAGATGGTGGAGGAATTATACGGTGCCTGCTCCGCCGCCTGCGTGAGGCTAACGAGTGCAAAGGCGGAGGGAAGGAGGAGAGAGATGAAGCGCATAAATTTTGAGCCGGTAAATTATTTGGCGGGAGAGACTGGGAACTGAAAGACGGCGTCATCGACAGGAGGATTGCCTTCCGCCCGGTCGAGAATCAGCTTCTGTTTATCGGAGACCCCTTTCGGCCCGGACTCGATCGAGAAGGGTAAATAAACGCCGTTTACTTTCTCGTAATCGCTCAGGTCGATTTCGGTTTCGACCTGCGACCCGCGCTCCATCCGCTGCGAGACGACGCGAATTTCGAGGAAGTAATCCGGGTCCAGATAGACGTAATTAATGTCGCCGTTTTTGCGCGTCACCTTGAGCTTGTGCGCGAGCGTGCCATCCACATCCTCGCGCCCGAGAGACTCCACCGTGCTTCCTTTTTCCTTCCAATCGATCAGCGGTCCGTCGATCTCAGCGTCCTCGATCAAGGATTTCGTGTCATCCGCGGACATCTTTTCTGGATCCTTCCGTCCTTGAAAAGGCGAAATCTTCCATCCGTCCTTTCCGTCATAAGCCTGCACCATCGTCATGCCTTGGAGGCTGGCTTCGGTCCGCACCGCGCCGGGACGCTTCCGCGTCTGCTCATAGCCGAGTTGGAGTTTGCCTTCGTTCACCAGCATCTTGCCGGTCATCTTTACGGACGTGAGCGCGCGCAGAGCTTCGATACCGCCCTTGGCCTCGATATTTTTCGCCACCAACTGTTCGGTGGTCATTTCCTTGGGTTCCTGAGCTCGGGCGAAATTGGCGGCCGTGGCCAGGATAAGAATGAAGAGAGAACTTTTTCGCATAAAGGGTGGGCTCGGAGGTTTGGGATAAAGACGCGAGGCGATCAATGGCACCTGTCAGTTCGCATGAGAATGGAAGGCAACGCAATTCACTCGCAAGCCGGAACGCAATGCAGGCCTTGTGCCACCGGCAAAATATCGAGGCAAGCTGTTCCCATACAGTCGTTTATCTTCAGGCGATAAAACTGCGCCTCTTCCAGATTGAAGCGAAACTGGGATTCGTCCGTTCCGAACGTGGGACAGAAGTTCGGCGTTACCCGCGAGAAATGCCTTGTCAGCGAAACCAATTCCTCCGCACTCTTGCGCCAACTCTTCTCCCCTATGCCTAACAATCAATTCACCCAGTCGGCGTGGTTGTCCACGGTCATCGTCACTCTCATCGGCACTCTCGTTTTTTCTGCGAGTGTTTCCGCTCAACAAGCCGTCGACCCGCCGCGCTCAGCGCCCGACGCCGCCCCCGCGGAGGCGACTCGCGATTCCAACGGCAACGCCCTTCCCGCGCCCGCCGATAACGCCACCACCGAACGCGTTTTCGTCACCGGTTCGGCGATTCCCACCGCTGCGGAAGTAGGACCGAACCCCGTCTTGAACGTGACGCGCGATCTGATCGCCAAATCGGGCGAACGCAACACGGAGCAGCTCTTGCGCAATCTGTCAGTGGCAAACGCCAACGGCATTCCCGTTTCCAACAATGAAAACGGCTCCAACACTGCCGTGGGCGCCGCCACCATCGCGCTCCGCGGCTTCGACGCTCGCGCCACTCTCATCCTGCTCGATGGCCGACGCATCGCGCCCTATCCAATCAGCAACGCGGGTGTGGTTTTTATTGATCTGAATTCCATCCCATCCGCCGCGATCTCGAGCATCGAGATTTTGAAAGATGGCGCCTCCACGACCTACGGCGCGGATGCGGTCGCGGGCGTGGTGAATATCAAACGCTATCGCGATTTCCAAGGCGCGGAGGCTTCCGTCGAGTATGGGAACACGACTGAGGACGACTCTGGGTTGTTCGCTGCCTCGGTCCTCTTCGGCGTGGGCAACGGCACCACGAACGTTTCTGGCGTGGTCAATTATTACCACCGGAACTCCATCTTTAACCGGGACCGCAGCTACTCCGCGGTGCCGCCATTCCTCAGCAGCAACGCCAGCCCTTATAATCTGCAAGTCACGGGCGCGGCCGTCGCAGAAGCCGGGGGCACGGTCCTTGTGCCGCCCGGGCAGAACCAGTTCGCCACCGCTCCTAACGGCGCCAATGGCTCCGCGACCGCGAATCAATATCTCTACGGAACCTCACGCGTTCGCTCGGGCGCGAACGGATATAACTTTAATCAATTCTCGCTCTCTTTTCCCGCCACCGAACGCTATGGCGCCTATGTCGCCTTCGATCACAAATTCTTCGGGGACCAAATGGTCATCTACGGAGACGGCATGTATCAGAACGTGAAGTCGCATAACGAACTGGCCCCGCCGGCGACCGGCAACTTCCAAACCAACGGCCAGGTCACGATCGCAATTCCGCCGCGGGTGGCGAATGCCGCGGGCACCACGCCGTTTGGCGGCCCAACCTATGCCGAAACAGGCCTCACTCCGGGCGCCTACAATCCCGCGAATCCGTTCAACCAAATCATCTCCGGCGGCTCGCGCGCCCGCCTGGCCGAATTCGGTAATCGGACCTTCGACAATGAAACGGAGGCCTATCTCGCCACCTTCGGTTTGAAAGGGGAGAAACTCTTCAATGGCACGTGGGGCTACGACACCGGATTTCGCTATAGCGAAGTAAGCAATATCACCACCGGAAACCAGGTTTCCTCCTCGCGTTACACCCGGATTTTGAATCAGGCCGATCCGATTTTCGATCCCACCTCACCGGAATACATCGGCACGACGATTGCCTTTAATCCCTTTGGCGATTTCCGCGTGCCGATCCCATCGAATCAGGCCTCGCTCGAATACGCCCGCGTGCGACCGAAAGACTTGCACGAGTCGAAGCTGGCTACGGTCGATGCCACCATCTACACCACCGAACTTTTTAGTCTTCCCGCCGGCGGAGTCGGGATGGCTTTCGGCGGACAGTTCCGGCGTGAGACGCTGAATGAAGATCCCGACGCTCGCGGCGTGGCAGGCGATATCGCCGGGAACTCGGCGCAATTCGAAGCGCATGGCGGGCGAAAATCCTACGCCTTTTTCATCGAGACCATCATCCCCATCTTCAGCGAGAAGAACGCCATCCCGGGCTTCCATTCCCTCGACATCACCGCCGCCGGACGCTACGAAGCCTTCCGCAATAACAATACCGACGTCGCCGTGCCAAAAGTGGGCCTGCGTTGGCAACCGCTCGACGATTCCCTCACTCTTCGCTTCACCTGGGGGCTGGGGTTCCGCGAGCCTTCGCTGGAAGAATTATTCTCCGGGCCGATTTCCGATATCCAAGGCTCGCATGACCCCATGAATGGCGGCCTCTTTGAACCCGAAACGCAAACTCTTATCATCAGCAATCCGAACCTGCAGCCCGAAGATTCGGAGACCTACAGTGCCGGCTTCGTCTACTCGCCGAAGTTCATCCCTGGCCTCACCTTCTCGACCGATTTTTGGCAAATCGAACGGACGGGCGTGATCCAGTCCGCCTTCCTGGATGCTGTGCTGGCGCGTGAGTTGGCCGGCACTTTGATCTTCCCCGAGCGGGTCGAACGCATCAATGGCGACATCTCGCGCATCGTCGTCCCCTATCTTAATGAAGCCCGTCAAACGGCTAACGGCATCGATTTCGGCCTGCAATACGTGAAAAATACGTCGTTCGGCACGTTCACCTCGCTCACCCAGGCGACCTATTTGAACTCGTTCGAAGTGCAGCGCGTCGCCAATGGTCCGGTCGAGGAACTGGTCGGTCGCACGACCAACCCCACCGCCTCGAACGAAGGCTATTACGAGTGGAAAGCCGATACTCGCCTGGATTGGGCTTGGAACGGCTTCGATCTGATCGGGACGGTCCGCTTCATCGATGGTTTCGATGAAAACGATTCGAACGGAGATCCGCACTACGTGGACTCGCGTTTCCTGTTCGACCTCCAGGCGACCTACGACTTCAGCTCTCTCGTAGCGCATGAATCCGCCGCAGTGAGCGACCCGAAGGACGGCAAAGGCGGCACGGCCGGCGGAATCATGACGCACTCATTCTGGGATCGTCTCCTGGACGGCACCCGAATCACCGTCGGTTGCAGCAATCTCTTCGACACCGACCCGCCGAAAGCCTTCGGTGAAGGCGGAAACGCGGTTGGCTATCCCGGGTTCACGTACGACTCCACGGGACGCTTCGTTTACGTGCGGCTGACGAAGAAATTCTAAACGGCTCGCAGGGCGCTTTCCGAAAGAGAAAATTGGCCCACGCAGGAGGCAGGCGCGACGGCCGATCAATCTCTGGGAGTGGAGGTATGGGGATTCGAACCCCAGGCCTCGTCATTGCGAACGACGCGCTCTACCAACTGAGCTATACCCCCGAAACTGCGGGCACAGAGTAGCCGCATCGCGCCGCATTTCAAGACAGGAGCGGCCAAACCTTGGCGCGATCCCGGCGCGCGGGAGGACGACGACGGAAAGATCAGTAAGTGACTTTCTTCGGCAACGATTTCGCGGCAGCAATCCAATCGCCGATCTGTTTATCCGACGGTGCTTTGCCGGTGAGCTTTTTGGCGTCGTTCACTTCTTTCATTTTCGCGGTCAGGTTCGCCGGGTTGCGCTGCGCCAGTTCCGCCACGGTGTTGACGCCAGCGGCTTCCAATAGTTCCGCATTCTGTCCAGCGATGCCCTTGATGCGGAAAAGATCCGCGTAGTTCACAAACTTCAGGATCTTCGCAGCCGAAACGCCGCTCTTGGCAGCCAATTCTTCACGACCTTTCGGCGTCGCGCCTTGCTCTAGCAGTTCATCGACAGTCGTTACGCCTGCTGTATTCAGCTTTGCTTCGGTTGCGGCGGCGATGCCTTGGATCGAGGTCAATTTCCCCTTGGCGACTTTCGGCTTTTCCGCGGCCTGGAGGTTAAAAGCGAACGCACTGACGAGCAGAACCACGAGAAGGGATTTCATATTCCGACCAGTAATCCCCCGGCACCGAACGCGCGAGCGAAAAGCGGTGGCGCTGGCCGGCAGCGTCTCTGCCAGTGTCATTTAAACCGCTGGGAGCTAGGCGTGATTTCGCCGTCCGGAAACAGAGTTGCTTTTTTTCGCCCTAGTCCTTATACCCGGCAGAGAAAAGTAACCACGGCTCTTCTTAATGGATGAGCCAAGAACAACCAACAAAACCCCAGCAAACTCTATGAAATATAAATCGCACCTCATCACCACCCTTTGCCTCACCGCCCTCGCTTTCTCCGGCACCGCGAATGCGGCCGATAAGAAAGCTGCTTCTCCCGCCCCGAAAGAGGCGGCGGCGGAGGCGGCCGAAGCTCCCGCAAAAAAGGCTCGCGCCATCCCATTCTACGGCAATCTGACCGCGATGGATAAGGCCGCGAAGAGCTTCACCATCGGCAAACTAAAGTCTCGCACCATCATGGTGGTGGAGTCGACCAAGGTGACCAAATCCGGCAGCCCTGCCACCTTCGCTGACCTGAGCGATAACGATTACGTGACCGGCTCCTACATGAAGAAGGAAGACGGCACTCTCGAAGCCAAAAGCTTGAAGATCGGCGGCAAGACGGACGCGGAAAAGGCGGCGGCTTCAGCGAGTAAAGAGAAGAAAGCGGCTAAGAAAGCTGCCGCGGAGGGTGCTACTGAAGAAGCCGCTTCAGAAGAAGCTGCCTCCCCAACGCCGAAGAAGAAATAGTTTCAGCTTCCGAAAGTTATTAGCCTGCAGTGGAGTAATCCGCTGCAGGCTTTTTCGTCTGCAGCCCCCGTCGGTCAATCACCGGCGGCCGCTTTTGCGACCACAAGATCGTCTAGAAAAAGAGCGTATTCTCGCGCACGACTTTCCTCGTCCGGCTGCCGCAGCAGCGACGATGGATGGACCGTAGCCAGGACGCGCGGCGCCAGGTCCGATGAGAGCACGACCCCCCGTTCTTTTGTGACGCGAAACGAAGAACCAAAAATCGCCTGGGCCGCGGTCGAACCCAGACAAACCAGCAGCTTTGGCTGCACGATCCGCAACTCCGCTTCCATCCACGGACGGCAGGCGGCGATCTCGCGCGAGTTCGGCTTTTGATGAATGCGCCGCTTGCCGCGCGGTTCCCATTTGAAATGCTTCACCGTATTGGTGACGTAGACTTGTTCGCGATCAATCCCCGCTTCCTTTAGCGCACGATCGAGAAGTTTTCCCGCCGGCCCGACAAACGGTTTGCCCGCCAAATCTTCCTGGTCCCCAGGCTGTTCCCCGAGAAACATGATCGCCGCCTGCTTCGGTCCTTCGCCGAAAACCGTCTGCGTTCCGCGCAAGTAGAGAGGGCAGGCGGTACAGACGCGCGCCGCTTCCTCGATCTTCGCCAGGCTTCGTGTATCTGGCACGCGCGCCGGTTGGAACTCCGAGGTGGCCGCTTTTTTATCCGCGCTTTTTTTCACCATTGCTTGCACCCTTCCGGGCGCTTCCTGCAGAAGAGTCGGAATCAGCACCGCTTCGGGGAGGTTCCGCCAATACTTCTTCGGCATCTCCGCCTGCATCGCGTGCACCTTCACGCGCGCAGGATTAAAAATGTTCGCGTAATACGTAAGCCAAAGCGCTTCGGTTTGGTCTTCCGTCGGCGCCTGCGCTTTCGTAACGCCGGCGGTGAAGCTCAACGTCTTTCCATCCCAATGCGCACAACGTTCGGGCGTGAGAATCGACCAGCACATCGAGGCGAAACGATCCACAAAGAAGCGCGCGTTATGCTCAACGATATGATGCGCGGGCTCAAACCAGGCCACGAACCATTTCGCCTCGCCGTGTTGCACTTCGCGGAAGCGAACGAAGGCACGCATTTTGTGGATGTCATGCCGGACCGATTTTTGCAAATCGAACGCGCGCGCCACATCCGGATCGACCGCCACTTCGAGTAATTTAGGTTCGCGGTGGGTCAGTCGCCAAACAATCCGGTAAAGCAACGCCCAGCGCCCATCGTCCGAATGCAACGCAACCAAACGAGCCAACGCGAGGTAGCCCTTCGGAACGCGAAGATGCGGTGTGGCTGATGCCGTCATTTCCGGCAACGGTTCGTCAAAAATATCCAGCGCCGGTTGCTCCGCGGAAAGTTCCTGCCAGACCAGCTCGTTAGGCGCGAGACCGCGTCGCAACGCGACTCGCGCCGCCCTTTGCCAATCCTCGAAAGTAGGATGGAACGTGACCTGTTCCACGCCGCCTATAACTGGCCGGTGAGAACCGACGGCTCCACCGAGAAAAGATCCAGCTGCCGATCCGGCGCAGCAAAACGCTGGCTCAGATCCTCGCGCTCCAGCGCGAGCGTCGCGGAGTTGTAATCGGCCGTAATCACGAACGGCAGAATCTTCTTCACCGAAACATGCAAGCGCGGCAGATCCTCCAAGCGCAGTTTATGCCAACGGCGGACGCGCAGGATCTTCTCCACCGATTTCGTGCCCAGACCCGGCACGCGCAGCAACATCTCGCGCGCGGCTTTGTTTAAATCGACTGGAAACAGCTTTCGGTTACGCAAAGCCCAGGCCAATTTGGGATCGAGCGCGAGGTCCAGATTCGGCGCCGCCGCCGTGGTCAACTCCTGCGCCTTGAAACCGTAAAAGCGCACCAACCAATCAGCCTGATAAAGCCGATGTTCGCGCACGAGCGGCGGCGCAATCAGCGGCAGTTTGCTCGACGCATCTGGAATCGGACTGAAGGCGGAATAGTAAACGCGGCGCAGTTTTTGATTCGCATAAAGCGAAGTCGCCTGGCGCAAAATCGTGGCATCCGGCGTGTCGGTGGCGCCGACGATCATCTGCGTGCTTTGTCCAGCCGGCGCGAAAATCGGCGCCTTTCGGCTTTCGCGTCGCGCGGCCTTCGCCTCCGTGATGCGATCACGAATGCCGCTCATGGCCGCCTCGGTGTTGGCAAAATTTTTCTGCGGCGCCAACTCCTCCAGCGCCACTTCCGTGGGCAGCTCGATATTGATGCTGATCCGGTCGGCCCAGCGGCCGGCTTCTTCAATCAGAGCGGGCGCCGCTTCCGGGATCGTCTTCAGATGAATGTAACCGCGAAACTGGTGCTCCGTGCGCAGCGTGCGCGCGACCGCGACGACTTGCTCCATGGTGTAATCGGGATTGCGAATAATGCCGGAGCTCAGGA
Source organism: uncultured Verrucomicrobiae bacterium (assembly GCA_963762685.1). Lineage (GTDB taxonomy): Bacteria > Verrucomicrobiota > Verrucomicrobiia > Chthoniobacterales > UBA10450 > JACCTI01. The sequence continues at coordinate 32,594 of CAVXLV010000011.1, forward strand.
AAAGCCCTTCGATGTAATTCCGCCGATAAAAATCGAGCGTCAGCTGCACCACTTCTTCGGGCGTGAAACGCGCCCGCTGCACATCGCTGGAAACGCGGTTGATGCAGTAAAGACAATCGTAAATGCAGTAATTGGTGAGCAGGATTTTGAGCAGCGAAACACAGCGCCCGTCCGGCGTGTAGCTGTGACAAATTCCTGAGCCTGTGGTGGATCCCAATCCGCCCGACAGTGCGCGAGTTCCGCTTCGTCGTTCCGCTGCTGGCGCACGAAGCGTCGTACTTGGCGGCGTCGGCTAAAATGGCGAGTTTGCGATCGAGTTCCATCTGCTCCCCGAATGTACGCGGCTTCTGCCGGAATCGGATGCAGAAAAGTAGCGCGACCTACTGAGTGCCTGCGCAAAAATTCTTCCGCCAAGGCGCGATAGGCGATGGCTCCGCTCCCGCTCGGCGCGTATTCGAAAATGGATTGCCCGAAGCTCGGCGCTTCACTCAAACGCACCGTGCGCGGGATCACGGTCTCATAGGTTTGCTCGGCAAAATGTTCGCGCACTTCCGCCACCACCTGCGCGCTCAAATTCGTTCGGCCATCGAACATCGTCATGACGATGCCCGCGATGCGCACCTGATCGTTCACGCCGGAATTCCGGATTTGCTCCACCACGCGCACGATTTTAACCAGCCCTTCGAGCGCGAAAAATTCGCACTGAATCGGCGTGAGCAATTCGTCGGCGGCGGCGAGCGCATTCGTCATCAAAATGCCGAGCGAGGGCGGGCAATCGAGCAGGACGAAATCGAAAGTCGCATCGGCGCGCAAGGGCGCCAGAGTTTCGCGGAGACGCGTGAGATGATTATCCATCCGCGCGATTTCGATTTCCGCGCCGGCCAGATCGAGATCCGCCGGGATGATGAACATCCCGTCCAGACGCGTCGGCAAAATCTTGTCCGCGACCGAGCGCGCCCCCGATGAGCGGCTCGTAAAGACTTTCGCCTTCCAATTCGCTGAGGCCGAAAGAACTGGTGGCGTTGCCTTGCGGATCCAGATCGATCAAAAGGACGCGCTGGCCGGATTGCGCGAGCGCGCAGCCGAGATTCACGGCCGTGGTCGTTTTGCCGACTCCGCCCTTTTGATTTGCGATCGCGATGACTTTCATGAGCGCGGCACAATCAACGTCCGCAGCTCGAAGGTGCGGCGGCCATCACTTTCCTGCCAGCACAGATGATCGGGGTCGGGCAGCATTTCCGTAATTTCCAACTCGCCCGCTTTCACCAGCCAGCGATGAAAGATCTCGAGCGAGAGATAACTTTCGAGATCGATGAAGACCGGCTTGGTGTCTTTATCGCGACCTTCCGCGCCGCTCCGGCGCAGACGTCGCTTCCGTCGGCCGCATGTAGATGTAACGCGGCCAGCCTTTCTCGGCCCGGAGTTCTTCGATCGCCAGCACCAGATCGCGCGAAATTCCTTTGTAATCGCCCGGCGGCAATTCTTCCGCCGCGACCGTCCAGGAACGGCGCTGCACGATCACCCGTCCGCAACGCAGACGCGGCATGTGCGGTGACGCGCCAAAGTGGAAAGGGTGAAAGCCCAGCGGAATAAGCCAGGCGCGCGCGAAGGAGCCGAGATATTCCTTCGAGCCGCGCGTGCGCAAACCGACATCGTTCGTGAAGCGATCGACGAAGACTTCCACCTCCGCAGGCCGCAGGGAACGCCAGCCCGGATCTGCCGCGCTGCGGAGCCACGAAGGTCATCAAATCAGGCAGCGCATCCATGTAACGCACCGTGGTGTGCGCCGTGAAATCAGCCGCGAAAAACCCGAAGTGAACCGCGGGACGCTGGCCGGCTGAGCTGGCCAGGGCCTGCGAAAGCGCGGCTTTATCCGGGCAGCTCCAATACAAAGCGTGATGCATGAGCGCGACTGGCGGATGCAGTTCGCTAACGACCCATTGATAGTCGCCCTTTTCGATTGCGGCGAATGATTCAGCCGACAGCTGTAAATCGGCAGACGGGTAGGTGTATTCGTCGAATTTCTCGTAGTCGAAATTTCTGCCGCACGAAGGCGCAATCTTCCGCGGTGAGCTCCCACTCCGCCGCTTGCTCGCGGCTGCTGATCATTTCGCGAAAGGCCTGCTTCACTTCCTGAAACGCGAGATGCGCGAGGACAACCATGCCCGGCCCGGTGAGCGGCATCCGGTTGGCGGCGCAATGCTCCAGAAAAGCCGGCAACGGCACGGCGCCGTTTTGAGTTGGCGCCGAAGCCAACAGGCCACGCAGACCAGCCGCGACCCGTGACGCCACATAGGCATAAGTATCGCGCCAAAGGTCGAACCACGGGGCCGCATCGCGCGCCAGATCGTCGGTAATGGCTTCGCCGATAACAAAACGAGCAATCGCGCGCGCATTCTTCCGCGATCGGATTCGACGCTGCATACAGAGAACGCTGCGCACCCACCTGGCGCGGCCCGAGATCGTCCAGGAGATTCTGCGCTGTCGCCATGATGACGGTGCGAGCGGCACTCTCCTGCGTGGCCGCAAATTGCTCGGGCAGAGACGCGATCTGCTGCACGCGTTCTTCCCACCGCGCGCGGACCGGTCCGGGCCGCCATTGCGCGATGTCGCGCACTAAGACTTCAAACGCCAGCGCGTGCAGCGCCGGCACTTCGCATTCCCAGAGCAAGACCTTCTGGCTGGCTAATTCTTCCAGGAGAGCGGCGTCTTCGCCTAACGAATACGCGGGTGTTTTCCCATCACAGCGGCCTAACAGCCGCACCTGCGCCGCCGTCAGCTGCACTGGCGGAGTGGAATCGGCTGGGACGAAAATATCGCCTTCCAGATTTCCGTTCGGATGCAAACGGGGCGCAAGTTCCATCCGTGTTTCCGGATCCAGGTTCACCGCCGCGGCCAGCGAATGCGCCGCCCAGCGTTCGAGAAAAGCGAAGCGCTGCAGCTCTCCGGTTTCCGTTTTGAGAGAGACGGCTGAGGCGGATTCCTCAATCGTGCCCCAAGCCGATGGGCCGAAGGCGCTGAAGGTGTCATTCTTTCCGCAAACCCGCTGCAGGTAGAGTAACAAATGCCGCTCGCGTTCGCGGGTGCGCGCATTCCGTGGCGGCAAGCGGCGCGCTGCCGTCCAGATCCGTCAGCCGTTCGCGAAATTCGCCGGCGCCGAAGACGAGATAATCGGGCAGAACGGCCGCGCTGGAGGACGCGAGCGCGCGGCGCGCGGCTTCCAATTCCCGTGGCAACGTCTCCGCTAACGCCATCTCCAACTTGAGAAGGTCCGCCGCAACGGAAACGAAATTCGAGATCTCCGCTGGAATGGGATCGTCGATCACATTGGGCGCAATTCCAGTTTTCAGCGCAGCGCGGTAGGCACGTGAAGCGTCTCCCGAAAGACCGCTCGCTTTCGAACCGAGCAAACGCTCCGCCTCGTCGCGCGCAGCCTGCAACCGAGAGTAACCTCCAAGATAATCGCGCGCCAGCTGCGCAGTTTTTGGCGTGGCCAATCCCTCCAGATGTTCGAAAGGGACGCCTGCCATCCGAATGAGAAAAATCGGAGCGACGCGGTAACCGGGCACAGAGAGAGAGAAACTAAACTCCCGGTTGGTGACAATCTAAAAGCCCATCCGGGCAAGTCGAACTCAGAGCTTTCGGCCATGTCGCAACCTCCTGCGAGGGCGCGCGGCGCGAGGCGACGATGGGCGGCGGCGACGCCTACGCGTTCGCCAACGGCAACCGAATGGTGAAGGTCGTTCCCATATCAGGCGTGCTTTCGACCTTGATCGAACCACGGTGATCCTCCACCACCTTTTTGGTGATGTAGAGTCCCAGACCAGTGCCGCTGCGGCCCTGTCGGGTCGTGAAATACGGTTCGAAAATTTTCGGCATCTGTGCAGGGGTGATCCCGCAGCCGGTATCTTGAACGCGCACGTCCACGTAGAAGTCCTGCGAGCTACATTGCACCGTGACAGTCCCTCGGTTTTCGCCCGAGGCTTGGACCGCGTTAACGATCACGTTTTGAATCGCGCGCTTAATTTGCACAGCGTCTCCCATAACCATCCCGATCTCGCAACCATCGGCATGGACCTGCACTCCGCCTTGCGCTGCGATCGATTCCACACCTTTCAGTACTTCATGGACAATCTGGGCCACATTCACGGGCCGATGCGCGGCCGCTTCCTGGCTGCCGTAACTTTGCCACATCGTGAGCAGCTCACGACAAAGCCGGACGTTTTGCTCAATGATGTTCAGTTCTTTGGCCGAAGTCGTGTTCTGAACGGCGCCATCTTTTTCGGATTGCTCGAGTTTTTTCGCCAGCAATTGCACGTAGCCCCACACGATGGTGAGAGGATTGCCAAGGTCGTGCACAAATTCTGCGGATGCTTGACCGAGCGAAGCGAGACGCTCTTTCTGCGCCAATTCTTTCATGAGCCGATTATTCAGCTCCCGGATTTCTTCCGCCGCGCCTTCGCTGGAACGATGCACCCGCGTGCGTTCCACATTGCGGCTGATGACTTCACGCATTTCCGCCGCATCAAACGGCTTGCTGATGTAATCATTCGCGCCCAGACGAAGCGCTTCCTGCGCCGTCTCCAAGGCACCAAAACCCGTCAACATAATAACCGCCACGTGTGGATCGATCTCGCGGATGCGCCGCAATCCATCGATCCCATTCGTCCCGGGCATTCGGATATCGCTCACCACGGCATCCGGCCTCTTCTCGCGCAACAGCCGTAAACCGGCCTCGACCGTGTTCGCAGTGTGCACCTGATAATTCGGCTTCAGAAGCATGCGCAAACTTTCGCGCGGACCCATTTCGTCATCGATGACCAGGACGTGCGGCAGTTCGGGAGAGACGGTCATGGGTTCGAGGTGGCAATGTAAGCTAGCCGCGTGCCGTCAAACGTTTTCATGATGTGCGGCGGAAACCGTTCCGCGTCCCTGATGGTTCACTAAAGAATCGGATGCCGACAAGGTACAAGTTGTGAATAAGCCCGAAATATGCTGAATAAGAATCGATCAGATTCGGCCTGAGCCGAAGCCACCACATCCAGTGGAACAGTTATAATCACAAGCGTCCAAACGCCTTCCCACGATTCATAAATAAATGGCAAAACGAAATCGAGTGGTCGTCACCGGCATGGGAATTCTGGCGCCGAACGGGACCGGGCTCGAAGCGTTTTGGGAATCACTTTTGGCGGGACGGAGCGGAATCGGGCCGATCACGCTTTTCGACGCGACGGGCTTCAAAAGTCGCATCGCAGGGGAAGTGAAAAATTTCGATCCGCTGGATTATATCGAACCAGAATTGAAACCGCAAGCGTATGGCACGGCAAACACAGTTGGCTTACGCCGCGATGAGGATGGCTTTGAAGGATGCGGGGCTGGATATTAATAATCTGGAACTTCCGAGCCCGACTCCGGTGATTATCGGCGTGAGCACCAGCGCCATCGACGTTATCGAAAGCGTCTATCGCGCCGTGCGAAGCCGACACGCCAAACCGCGCGCCTGTAACATCTGCTTCCGCTTCGATTCCTCAAGCTGCCGCAAACCTCATCGCTGACCGCCTCGGCGCTTGCACCAATGCGACGACAGTGTCTTCTCGCGTGTCCTTCTGGTCTTGATGCGCTCGCGGATGCGGCAGCCTTAATTCGCTCGGGCGAGGCAGAGATCGCGATCGCTGGGGGCACCGATGCGCCAATCACGCCATTGACCATGGCGAGCTTTATCGCCAGTGGTCTAAGCTCGACCCGCAATACTGAGCCGGAAACAGCAAGCCGGCCCTTCGATTTGACAAGGGATTCCGGTGTAATTTCGGAAGGCGCGTGCATTATGGTATTGGAAAATCTGGAGCGAGCCGAAGCGAGAGGCGCGAGGATTTACGCGGAGATCTCCGGATACGCGAAGCAGCGCGATCGCGATCCCGACAAACCTGGATCTGGATTAAAGGACTCGATGCACCTTGCGCTGGCCAACGCGGGCATGGCTTTAGACGACGTCGATTATATTTCCGCCTACGGACCTGGACACCCGGTTCTCGACCGCGCTGAAATTGGCGTGATCAAGGAAGTCTTCGGGGCTCGCGCCTATGGGATCCCGGTCAGTTCCATCAAAGGAGTGACAGGAAATGCGCTGGCTGCCGGAGGACCATTTCAGGTCGCTGCCTGTGCTTTAAGCATGCGTGACGATATGATTTCGCCCACGGCCAATTTCTCGACCGCCGATCCGACCTGCGATCTCGACATCGTTCCGAATCGAGCCCGCAAAGCGAGACTCAATTGCGCGCTGGTCAATGTTCGTGGCATCGGCGGTAGCGCCAGCAGCATGGTGCTTGAGCGAGTCCGTTTACCATGAACGTTGTTACCCTTCCGACACTCGTCGCACTGATTGTTCAGCTATCGTTAGGGGCAGCAGTCTTCCAGGCAAATCCACGCCGACGATCCAATCAGTGCTTTTTTCTTCTGTCGGTAACGATCGGCATTTGGCTGGCCAGCCTCTACTTTGTTTTTGGCACGAGGAATCCGCAGACGGCGGCGTTAGCGATTCGGGAAGCATCGGCCGCGGGCATCACCATTCTGGCAGTTTTCAATCTACTCCGTTTATCGATTCGTCATCGCCACTGGGGTTGGTCGCAGATGCTTCGACACTCGCTGGTTTGGATCGCGGTGACCGCCGTCGTCATCGGCTTTTGTCACACCGACGCGTTTCTGCATGGGGCAGCGATGCGGCCGAACTCCGCCGGGAGTCCGATGGCGTTTGCCTATTACGGGCGCTGGTCGTTTCTTTTCGCGCTCTATCTCGCCGGCGCCGCTATCACCGTTCTTGCCCTCTACCTGAGGGACGTTAGGGCTACCAAGGGCGGCGAGAAAGCGGAACTGGCCTTCATCCTGATCGGGGTGATCGTAGCTTTCGGCCTTGTTTTGATCGCCTTCGCGCTCGGCTACTTTATCGATCCGACACGACTGACGTGGTTCGCTCCGTTTCGAACCGTGCTCTTCACGCTGGTCATCGCGTATGGAATCGCGACGAGAAAGATTCTTGAGGTCGGCGTTTTCGTCCGTCGCACGATGGCGTACGTGATCCTGACCTGTTACCTCGTAGTCCTTTACGCCCTTCTCTGGTGGCTCGTCAGCCGGGTTTCCTGGCCCTTCCTAGGCGCGGGGGCGTCCTCGCTTGCGCATCTCATCGCTGCTATCGCGGTGGCGTTCGCCATGGCCCCGGCGAAGGGAATAACCCAAACCTTGGCGGAACGGCTGTTTCTCGGAACCAAACGGTTGGATTTCCAGGCCACGATGCGGAAAGCCGCTAACATTCTGACTTCGATCAGCACACTTGACCAGCTGCTGGAAAAGTTCGCGCGGACCATTTCTGAGGCGGTCGATTCCGAGCGCGTTTTCATCCTCCTGCCAAACCGCCAGGGTTTTTTGCAGCAGTATCCGCCCGTCCGAGACGAAACATCCGAGGGGATGATCGCGCTAGACGGCGACCATCCCGTGATTACTCATCTGCAAACCGACCGTGAGCCCCTAGTCCTAGACGAGTTGCACCGCGTCCGGGCGACGCCGGGGTTGGTGTCAGTCCGTCAGGCGATGGAGCTGATCAAAGTCGGCGCCGCGATCGGGATTTTTTCCCGAGAGCATCTCGCCGGCGTGATGCTTTTGGGTCCGCGCCTTTCCGGCCGGATTTACGGAACCGTCGAGCAAAATGCTCTGCAGGTGCTATCCGGCCAACTCGCGGTCGCGATCGAAAATGCTCGCCTTTTCACCGAGGTCCAAAACGCCAAGCTCTACAACGAAACGCTGCTCGAAAATTTAACCAGCGGAGTGATCGCCGTCGGCGCGGATGAGCGCGTGACAGTTTTCAATAATGAGGCCGGCCAGATCACCGGCCTCGATCCGCGCGAAGTCATCGACAACTCGATTGAGAACCTGCCGGAATCTCTTCGCGATGTGCTGCGCGACACCTTTACGCTCGGTCGAGCGACGGGAGAACAAAGAGATTACCTTGCATTCCGACCGTGAGGCCGTCGTGGCGCGAGCCAGCAGCGCGATTTTTCACGGCCAGGAAGGCGAGATGCTTGGCGCGCTCATGGTTTTGACGGACATCACCGCGCTGAAGCGTTTGGAGCAACAGATTCGTCGGAGCGATCGCCTGGCCAGTCTGGGCACACTCTCCGCCGGCATGGCGCACGAGATTAAAAATCCGCTCGTCTCGATTAAGACTTTCGCGCAGTTGCTGCCGGAGCGTTATCAGGACTCAGATTTCCGCGAGACCTTCTCAAACCTGATCGGCCACGAAATCGATCGAATCGATTCGCTTGTGAATCAGCTTTTGCGCTTCGCGCGCCCGGCCAAGCCGCTCTTGAAGCCGATGCACGTCCACGACGTTCTGGAGAAGTCGCTCATGCTCGTCGGGCACCGGCTTTATCAAAAAGAAATCAAATTAGCTAGGTCGTGGAACGCGGAAGTTGATACCATCCGTGCGGATGCAGATCAGCTCGAGCAGGTGTTCCTCAATTTCTTTCTCAATGCCATGGACGCGATGAAACACGGCGGCGAATTAATCGTCGCGACAGAAATCCGCTCGGCTGAGGAATGGATCGCGTCCGTCTCCGCGAATGGAAATGGTGACGTGCGCGAGATCCTCTGCATCACGGTGAAGGATAACGGCGAGGGAATAAAAAGTGAAGATATCGCGCACGTCTTCGATCCTTTTTTCACCACGAAAGATTACGGGACGGGCCTCGGGCTTGTCGGTTGTCCACGGCATCATCCAGGAACACGGCGGCGAAATTGAAGTAGAGAGCGAGCTCGCCAAGGGCACATCATTCCACATTCTTCTCCCGCTCGTCCGCTTCCAGAAAGAGGTGGCGGCTGCATGACGCCCTCTCCGGTTTGCATTCTTTATACGCAGGATGCTGACCTGAGCCGGCGGCTGCGGGCTTTCTTGCGCGCAATGGCGGAGGTCCGGCACGTGGCCGACGCGGATCGCCTTGAGGCTGTGCTGCAACAGGCGGGACCCTCCGTGCTTTTGTTGGATCTGAGAGCGAAGGATGCTCGCGATCTGCTCCAGCAATTACACACGGAGCAGCCGGAAGTGCTCCTCATTGCCTTGGGAACGCCACGTTCGGAGCCATTGCGCGAAGCGGAAGATTCCGGCATCTACGCGGCCGAGGATTTGCAACTCGATCGACGCCAGTTCCAAGCGCTGGTTTCCCGCGCATTCGATTACGCTCGCGTGCTTTTGGAGAACCGCGAATTGCGCGAAGCGTCGACCGCCGCCCTCGCAGCCGCGGCGCCGCGATTACACCATGCCTCAGCGCCGCGTGCGCTCGCGACTGCGCCGCTCTCTCGTTTCCCGCGCGTGTTCCGGCGCTTCGATAACGGGGAGGCACTTCTGGCGCGCGTGGTGGAAAGCGTAGCCGACACGGCCGGCGTGACGCGCGTTGGCATCTTTTCGCGCATTCGCCCCAGCGATCGTTATCGCCTGCGCGCTGGTCTGCGCTGTCTGCCGGAGACGTATGATGTGGAGTACACGGAGCGCGATCCGCTGGTGCGCTGGTTTGAGTTCAACGCACACCTAATCTGCCGCGCGCATCTGGCGGAAACGCCGGATCAAGCACAACGCCTTCTTTTGCGCCGCGCGCTCGACACTTTCGGCGCCGAAGTGATCGTACCGCTGCACGTGAACAGCCGCATCATGGGCTGGCTCTTTTTCGGGCATCGGCTCACCGGTCAGCGCTTCGACTATCTCGATCTGGAGAACTTGATGGTCCTGGGGGAGCACGTTTCCACTGTTCTCGAAAATTCGTTACTGCATGACCAGCTCACGCGGCAAATGACGCTGGCTGAGACACTGCTCGCCGCCATCCCTCCAGGCATCGTCGCGACTGATGAGGATGCTATCGTGCGTTGGTTCAATCCTACGGCCGCGCAGGTTCTCGGATTGAAAGCGGCCGATGTCTTGAATCGACCGGTCGAAGCCGCGGGCGGACGTCTGGCCGCGTTCCTGCGTGACGCCTTGGTGGATGACGGAAATCTTCCCGCGCGCCAATGGGTCGATAGTAATACTCAGCGTTCGCTCACGGTCGAAACGCGCCGGGTATGGGATGGGACCACGCCTTTCGGGGCCGTCGCGGTGGTGCAAGATTTAACCGCCCAGGAAGACTTGCGGCAAAAGCAGGACCTCGTCGATCGCGCCACATTTTGGACCGATCTCGCGGCCAGCATGTCGCATGAAATTCGGAACCCGCTGGTCGCGATCAAGACCTTCGCGCAGCTCCTGCCCGAGCGTTTCGATGACGCGGATTTCCGCGATCAATTCAATCACATCGTGGTCGAGGAAATCGATCGCCTGGACCAGATCATCACTCAAATTAACAACTTCGCGCATCCGTCGGAATTGGTCATGAAATCGTTCGATCTGCGGGATTCGGTTCGGAAGGCGTTAAAAATCGCGCAAGAACGGAGCGATCCCAACGGCACGGCCGTGGAGGTCACTCTCCCGAAAGATCTCCCACGCGTTCTGGGCGACGAAAGCGCACTTTCCGAAGCCTTCGCGCATCTGGTAGCAAATGCGACCGAGGCGACAGACGGGCGCCCCAAAGCCAAGGTGACCCTGGAGGCCAAGTCGATCCGCGAAGGCACCGAAGACCGGGCGGTGCTCGTGACCGTGCAGGATAATGGCCGAGGCATCGACCCGGAGCTAAAGGACAAGATTTTTTCGCCCTTCTGCACCACGAAACCGCGCGGCATGGGTCTGGGATTGCCGATCGTGAAACGGACGATCTTCGATCACAATGGCCGGTTGGATATTGATTCCAATCCACGCGGCACTTCTGTCAGCGTCCTGCTGCCGGCGAGCGCCAACGGCGACTGAAGCATTTTCGGTTTTCGATTTTCGATTTTCGAATCTAGAGTCGCCTCGCAGTTCGGCGGCGCCCTCGGCCCGCTCTCATCGAAAATCACCGAAATCGAAATTCGAAAATTCCTATGATCGTCACCACCGCTCAACTCTACAAAGTCGCCTACAAAAAATTCGCCGTCGGCGCTTATAACATCAACAACCTCGAGCAGACCATGGGGCTTGTTCCGCGGCTGCATCCAAAGCAAAGCGCCTTTCATCATTCAGCTCTCAAAAGGAGCGCGTAATTACACAGACAAACGGATGCTGGAAGCGATCATCCGCACCGCGGAAGAGATTTTTCCGGAAGCGATCTTTGCGGTGCATCTTGATCACGGCGATGAAGCGACCTGCTATGACTGCATCGATTCGGGCTTCTACAGCTCGGTCATGATCGACGCCAGCCACGAGTCCTTTGACGAAAATATTGCGATCACCCGCCGCGTCGCCGACCGGGCGCACGCGAAGGGAATCAGCGTGGAGGCCGAACTCGGAATGCTGGGCGGCGTAGAGGAAGACATTAAAGTGGACGAAGGTCACGCCTGCCTGACGAATCCGGACGAGGCGGGCGAATTCGTGGAGCGCTCCGGCTGCGACTCCCTCGCCGCGGCGATTGGCACCAGTCATGGAGCCTACAAATTCAAAGGGCAGCAATCTCTTCGTTTCGATGTCATCGAGGCGATCTCGCAGAAAGTTCCGGGTATGCCGATTGTCATGCACGGCAGTTCCAGCGTCCCCGTGGAGGAGGTCACGCGGATCAATGAAGCCGGAGGAAAACTCGATCCGAGCGCGCGCGGCGTGGCAGAAAATGAATACCTACCCGCGGCGAAATTGGGCGTGACCAAGGTCAACATCGATACCGATGGCCGCCTCGTCTGGACGCGCGTGCATCGCGAATTCTTCCGTGATAAACCCGCTGAGTTCGATTTCCGACCGCCGGGCAAAGTTTTCATGCAGGCGTATGCGGATTTCATCGCGCACAAAAACGAGAAGCTTGGTTCCGCGGGGCAACTCGAAGCCATCCGCGCGAGTTTGTAGTCGCGGCAGACCACAATTGTGTGGGTCGAATTCCTGTGCCTGCTGACTCCAACGCCATAAACGTCACCCTGCGGGAGTTGGCGGCTGCAATCGGCGGAGAGGTGGCAGGCGACGACTCGGTTCGCATCACGGGCGTGGCTTCGCTCGCGGAAGCGGTTGCCGGCGAGATCACGTTTTATTCGAAGCCGAAGTATCTCGCGCAGCTTCGCAAAACGGCGGCATCGGCGGTGTTGGTTCCGCTGGATCTTCAGGAGTCCATCGGTCCGGCGCTGATCCGTGTGGCCGATCCGGAAAAAGCCTTCGAACGCATCGCGCTCAAGTTTGCGCCCCCGTCCATCCGCTACGAGCCCGGGATCCATCCCACCGCGGTGATCGCGGCGGACGCGAAATTAGGCGACCGTGTTTCTGTGCAAGCGCACGCCGTGATCGAGAGCGGAGTGACGATTGGCGACGACACGGTGATCGGAGCGAATAGCTACATCGGGCACGAATCCGTCATTGGCGCGTCATGCCTCATCTATCCGTCGGCGATCATCCGCGAGCGCACCCTCATCGGGAATCGCGTCATCATCCACAGCGGCGTTGTGCTCGGCGCGGACGGCTTCGGCTTTGAGGTCAAGAAAGACGGCCGCCAGACCAAGATCCCCCAGATCGGAATCGTGCAAATCGATGACGAGGTGGAAATAGGAGCCAACACCACGATCGATCGCGCGCGCTTCGGTCGCACCTGGATTCGCGAAGGGGCGAAGATCGATAATCTCGTGCAGATCGCGCATAACGTGGTGGTCGGGAAACATGCGTTGATTGCAGCCCAGGCCGGCCTCGCCGGCAGCGCGCGCATCGGGGATCATGTCATGATCGGTGGCCAGGCCGGGATCACCGGTCACATCGAGATTGGGCGACTCGCGTCATCATTGGCGGCAAAACGGGGGTCTCAAAAAACCTCGCCTCTGACAGCGGACTTTGGTGGGGAGTTCCCGCGTCGCCCATTCGGACCGCGCAGGAGCGGTTGGCGTGGATCAATCGTCTGGGCCAATTTTTCGAGCGGGTCAAAGCGCTCGAGAAAAAGTCGGGCGGCTGACGCTCATCTCGTCGCGGCCTTCGCGCGCGGATCGAAGCACGAAACCAGACGCGAAATCTTCGCCGAAGAAAAACGCGCGTGGCCGCAAGTTGGCAAGGATAGTGCTTATACTCCGTTATAGAAATTATAAACATGAAAGTCCTCACCCGCGCCGCCGCCGACTTCCTGATCATTGACGACGATCCCTCGATCGCAAAGTTTCTGGTCACCTACCTCAAACAAAAAGGGCACTCTTGCGAAGCCTTGACCGAAGGCTTCCAGACCGCCCATTGGCTTGAACACAATCGCTGCGACGTCGTCGTCGTAGATCTCAACATGCCTAAAGTGGACGGCATCTCGCTCATCTCTTTCATCCGCGAAATGAGCCAGACCGTGCCGATCATCGTCTTCACCGGAGTCGGTTACGACGAGGGCCGGATGCACGCCGCTTTGCGCGCCGGTGCGAACGGTTACGTGAGCAAAAATCTTCCGATCGAGCAGCTTTATTGCGTGCTTTCCCGGGTTCTCGCCACTTGTCAGCAACGCGCCCGGCGCGATGCTCTCGGAGCACGGAACCACCACTACCTCGCCGGCGCCGCCTAACGAGTCTTGCGTGCCTCGCCGCGCGCGGCTCCGAGCAGACCGCGCAGCGCTTCTGCGGAAATGCATTCCGCGCCGCAAGCCGTGACGGTCTCCTGTTCCAGGTAGTCGCTCGTGGCCACGAGCAACTGGAACTGGCTTCCGTACTTACTCGCCAGCCGCTCGACGATCGCATCGGCCGTCTGTCCGGCACGCGAGTAGAAAATCTGAATCTCGCCCGCCTCCGCGCTCTCTGAGACCGCGCTCCCGGTGCCGTCAAATACCACCACCACGCGAACACCCGTCCAGTCTTGGTAATCGCGCAATTGCTTTACCAAGACATCGCGCGCCAGCGAGGTGCGGCGTTCGTGCAGAGTGCGCAATTCCGGCCACGCAAAAATGACACTGTGGCCGTCAACGATGAGAAACTGCGGATGCACTTTCCCTATCTCCGCGCAGTGGCCGGTTTTCTCAACCCGCGTCTAGGCGGGGAGGAGGCTAGCTCGCGCGGCAGCCGCCGTTTTCGCGGAAGCGGCCTTCTTCGCTGCCTTCGGCTTCGGCGTTTCGCGCTTGGCCGGAGCCGCCGCTTTTGCCTTCGCCTTTTTGCGCTCGAGATACGAGATACGCCGACGGCGCTTTACCATTTTGCGAAGTTGCTGGCCCATGAAGGGTTTCCTATAGGACGGAAGCTTATCCGGCGCAACGGGAAACAGGTCGGCGTGCAACAAAATCGCGGCTCGCCGTACGATCCGCATTGCCATTGGGCACCGCTCCCGGTTATCAATCCAGCCCGCGCCAGCGTGCGGCAGTTTCATGGCCAAAATCCTACTCAGCCTTTCCGTCCTTTTCCTGACGCTCTCGGTTGTCTTTGGCGTCTTGAACACGACCAAAGCGCGCACCCTCCGGGAAGCCGCTGTCCGCTCCGGCACTGCCCAAGCGGAGGCTGAGCAAGTCGCTCTCGCGAAAGAGAAAACATTCCGGGCCCGCGAAACGAGCTCGCCGCCGCCGCTGCGCAAAGCTCCCAAGCAGAAAACAAACTCGGCGCAGCCGAAGCCGAGCTGATTAAAACTCAAACCGACAAAGCCGCCCTCCAGGCGAAACTTCAGGCGCACGAAGCGGAAATCATCGAGCTGCGCAAACGCGTCGAGAGCGGAAGCGCGTCTGCCTCCACCGAGGTGCTCCCCATGCCCGGCGCGGGCGATCTTGAGAGCCAACTCGAAGACACCCGGCGTCAGTTGGATACCGCCGAGCGCGAGAAGCAATCGCTCGCCAGCCGCCTCCCGAAAACGCAAGAACGTTCGGGTAGCGCGCCGGCTACTGGCCGCCGCACCGTGATAGCCCGGCCTTCCAATCCCGGGATTCGCGGCTCCATTCTCGCCGTCAATCAGGCTTACAACTTCGTAGTGCTAAACCTCGGGGGCCGTCAGGGGCTGGAGACAAACGCGGAGATGCTCGTGCTCCGCCGTGGTGCTCTCATCGGCAAGATTCGTGTTTCCTCGGTTGAACCAGCTACAGCCATTGGCGATATTGTCACCACAAGCCTGGCGCGTGGAGTCCAGGTGCAACCCGGAGACGTCGTCATTTATGCTGCACCCAGTTCGTAATTCCATCTGCTTTCGCGCCACCCGTATTCTTCTTCTCCTCGGCGCGATCTGCGCCTTCTCCTCCTGCGCGACGAAAAAAGAAGCGCCTTTGATCTCGGATGGTAGCGGCGCCGAATCGCAGATCCCGTGGAACCAGCAGGAAAAATGGGAAGGCCAGGGTTCCCTCGGCCCGCTCGCGGAAAAGGTGAACTCCCGCTAGATCCAGAAGCCCGCTGGAATGACCGCGTTCTTCGGCACCACCACGATGCCGTCGCGGATGTAATAATTGCCGCCGTCGTAATCGTTCGGCTTTCCTTCCGGGGTGATCACCACCCCGTCTGCGATCCGCGCATTCTTGTCGATGATCGCCCGGTCGATCACGCAATTCCGCCCCACCCCGATCGGCGGCACGCCCTGCGGGGTGTTGGCCGGATCCGTTTCGTAATAGTCAGCACCCATGATGATGCTGTTGCGGATCGTCGCTCCCGTTCTAATCACGCTGCGCACGCCGATAACCGACCGCTCAATATGCGCGTCGGAAATAATGCAGCCATCAGCCACGATCGCCTGCCGCAGTTGCGCCCCGTTCACCTTGCTCCCGGGTAGAAAACGCGGGTGCGTATAGATCGGCGCCGACGCGTCGAAGAAACTGTATTGCGGCACCAAATCCGTCAGATCCAGATTCGCCTCATAGAACGCGCGGATCGTTCCGATGTCCTCCCAGTAATCGTTAAAGATGTATCCGCTCACATGCCGCTGGCTGATCGCGTGCGGAATGATGTGCTTCCCGAAATCCACCATGTCGTTCGCGAGACACTCCACCAGCACATCGCGATTAAAGACATAAATGCCCATCGACGCCTGAAACAGCTCCTCCTCCGGCCCCGCCCCGATCGCCGCCAGATGCTCCGGCCCCAGTTTTAACTCCTCCAAAACCGGGTCGCCTTGCTTCGGTTTCTCCACAAACCGGACCACCCGCCGATTGCCATCGCTCTCCATGATCCCGAAATCGGAAGCCTGCGCCCGCCCCACCGGCTTCATCGCCAGCGTGATCTCCGCCCCCGTCCGGATGTGTTGATGCAGCAACATCCGGAAATCCATCCGGTAGAGCTGATCCCCACTCAGGATGATGTAATAATCGTACGGCTTCTCCAGGAAGTAGCGCATGTTCTGCCGCACCGCGTCCGCCGTTCCCTGATACCAATCCGAATGCTCCGGCGTCTGCTGCGCCGCGAGAATATCGACGAAACTGCGCGAAAAATTATCGAACTTGTAGCTCGCCTGGATATGGCGATGCAGCGACATCGTATTGAACTGCGTCAGCACATAGATCGAGCGCAGGCCCGAGTTGAGGCAGTTCGAAATCGGAATATCCACCAGCCGATACTTCCCGCCCAGCGGCACCGCCGGCTTCGATCGATCCTTCGTTAGGGGGAACAACCGCGTCCCCGCCCCGCCCCCCATCACGATCGCCAGCGTCTGCTGCGTCGTCCCCGGCGGCAAAGCCACTGGCGCCGCGCTGACTGAATTAGTGAATGATTGCGCGCCCGTTCTCCCTTGAGTGTCCACGGCGCCACTGTAACCCGGCCGTCTCGCTTTCAGGAAATCTTTTCGTCCGGCCTCACCCCACCCCGATCAACCACCCCGCCAGAAACACCAGCACGCCACCCACCACCACTTGGAACACCGCCGCCAGCAGCGGCGTGTCCATGTAGCGTTTACGAATCCAGGCGATAATCGCCAACTCCACCGCCACCACCACCAACGCCAGAGTGGTCGCGAGATGAAAATTGCCGATCAAATACGGAAGCGTATGCCCCAGGCCGCCCAGCGTTGTCATCAAGCCGCAAACCACCCCGCGCAGCCACGGCGTCCCTCGGCCACTCAGCTTCCCGTCATCAGACAGCGCCTCCGCAAAGCCCATGCTAATCCCCGCGCCCACCGATGCCGCCAGCCCCACCTTAAACGAGGCCGACGTACTCATCGTCGCGAAAGCCGCCGCGAAGAGCGGCGCCAGCGTCGAGACCGAACCATCCATCAACCCCGCCAGCCCCGGCTGCACAAACCGCAGCACAAACAATCGCCGCGCCGCCTCATGCTCATGGCCCACCGCGCCCGAGGCCGCCTGCTCCTGACCCACCTCCTCCGCCACCGCCTCGTGCCGCTGCTCCTCGTGCGCCAGATCATTCAGCAGCTGACGCGTCCCCGCGTCCGTCGTCCGCTGCGCCGCCGCTTCGTAAAAGTGGCGCGCCTCGATCTCCATTAACGCCGCCTCCCCCCGCGCCTGCTCCGGCCGCAGCGTCCGCGCCAGCCACGATGGCCGCCGCGCGAAAAATCCCCTCACATCCTGCCGCCGGATCAGCGGAATATGCTCGCCGAACCGCTGCCGATACAGCTCCGTCAGCCGATGCCGATGCCCATCCTCCTCCGTCGCCATCCGCGTAAACAACTCCGCCGTCGCCGAAAAATCCCCCCGCAGCGACTCCGCAAAATCGCGATAGATGTGCGCATCCTCCTCCTCCGCCGTGATCGCCAGAGCCAGAACCTGCGCCTCGTTCAAATCACGGAAATGCATGCGCCCAAACACTCGCGCCGATGCCGGCGCCCGCAACGATTTCCCGCCCGCCCTCGCCTTCTCGCCAAGCTAGCGAGCGTCAATGTTGCATTGCAAAGTTGAGTCTAGGCGCGTTGGCGTCGCTTGCGAAAAAGAGCGACCAAAAGACATAAAAGCGGAACGAATGACGCGATGTACTCTGGAATAAAGGGCGCACGACCCAGATCTTCAACACCCATGTCCCATCGGTAAGCGAGATCCGGCAAGCGCAAGACAACCGCATCCAAACGCCGCTGGAATAGCGACGATCGCCAACCACGGGCTCCAACGACAAAGCGCATACAAGCCGAGCGCGAGAACCGCGGTCTCCAGCGAAAGAATTGCAAGTCCTGTTCCGCCCAGCATCTAACAAAAATTGCAACGCATCGTGCGATCTATTTCGGGCGGGGCCTGCACTATGGGCCGCCGGGCGGGGTGGGTGGCTGGGGCGGCGGGCGGGTCGTAGGTGGTCGGGATGGTGCCGCGGATCATCTCGCCTTCGGCGGTGCCTTCGGGGAAGACGCGGGTGGCATCCGCGTACCAGGCGACGTTGATCTCTTCCAGCCCGGCGGCCAGTTGGTTCAGCACTTCGGCTTCCTCGCGCCATTTAGCTTTGGCGCGCGGCGTACGCGTCCTGCCGGTCTTCCAGGCAGGTTTTTCGCAGGGCGACGAAGGCCGGGTAGGTATTCGGCGGGCAGGGGCGCCCAGGCGGGGTCCAGCTTTTCCCAGGCGCTCTCCCAATCGAGCGCTTCGCTTAAGATTTCCGTGCGGCTGTTGCCGCGCGTGGTCAAGGGCTCGAGCTGGCGCAGCTTGGCGGGCTCGCCGCGGTAGCGGGTGCGGGCCATGCCCACGCCTTGCATGGTGCGGCGGTGGAGTTGGTCGAGGTCCACATCCCAGAGGCCGCGTTTTTCGAGCATGCCTTGGTTTGCATCTTCGGTTTTTTCTTCCTGGCCGATGATCTCGGGCGCGGCGTCTTTATCGCCAACGATGGCGGTTAGTTTCTCCTGGTAGGTTTTGACGGGCATTTCCTGCCAGACCCAGGCGGGTGTGATCTCGGTGGCAGCGGCGATGGTTTTGACAGCGCGATCTTTGATGAAGGTAAGACTTTCGCTCATAAGAGGGGGGTTAGGGTTGGAGTTTTGTTCATGCTTAGCGGGAAACGGGCTCCTCAGTCAAGACGTGACTAGGCGGCGGAGCGTTAGTCCTGGCTTATTGGTGAAGCTGGCTCGCTGCCCGCGGCGGGCGGAGACCTTCCCGCGGAGGCCGGCGCTGTGCCCGCGGGACAGCGCGATCTGCCCGCTGGGCGCGGCGGTGTTCCCGCGGCACCTAAATGTGTTCCCGCGATACCTAAACGACCGTTTACCTATCGCGGGAATACGTCGGCGGGGTGCGGCGACACCTCTGCCCCGCGCGGGAATGCGTCCGGGTGGTGCGGGAAGGTATCCGGGTCTCGTGGCAGCCCCGGAGCACGGGGAAACGTCCACGTCCAACGTCTGAACGTCAACTGGGGAGGCGTCGCGGGATGGACTCTGGAGTTCGACGTTCGACGTTCGGACGTTTCCCCTTCCTCCCGACCAGCGCCGCTTGTCTTGCCTCACTCACCGCGCGCGCCTACACTCTGCGCCTATGTGCGGCATCGTCGGTTATGTGGGTAGCGCGGAGGCGGGCCCGATTCTTTTGAATGGTCTGCGCCGACTGGAGTACCGCGGCTATGACTCGGCGGGCGTGGCGATCGTGGACGGCGCGGGCGTGCAGACGCGCAAGTGCGCGGGGCGGATCGCGGAGCTCGGGAAGTTGATGACGGCTAACCCGCCGGCCGGCACTTACGGGATCAGCCACACGCGCTGGGCGACGCATGGGAAGCCGACGGATCAGAATGCGCATCCGCATTTCGACCAGAGCGGGAAGCTGGCGCTGGTGCATAATGGCGTGATCGAAAATTATCAGGCGCTGAAGGAGGATCTGCTGCGGGAGGGTGCGCACACGTTTATCTCGGAGACGGATACGGAGGTGCTGGCGCATTTAGTGGGGCAGCTTTTCGATGACTCGGGCGGCGCAGGTGCGGAGGCGCCGCCGAACCCGAAGGCGCGGCTGGTGGCGGCGGTGCGGGCAGCTTTGCAGCAGGTGATCGGCACTTACGGAATCGCGCTGATTCATCGAGGACATTCCGGATTTCCTGGTGGGCGCGCGGCGGGGGAGTCCGCTGGTGCTGGGTGTCGGTAAGAACGAGAATTTTCTGGCGAGCGATGTGAGCGCGATCGTGGCCCATACGCGCGACGCGGTTTACCTGAACGACTTCGACGTGGTGGCGGTGGAGCAGGATAAGTTTGAGATCAGCTCGGTGGCGGGCGAGGGCGGGAACTATGAGGTGAGCAAGGTTGAGTTCACCGACGAGGACATTAAGAAGGGCGATTACCCGCATTACATGCTCAAGGAAATCTTTGAGCAGCCGGGCTCGGTGCGCGACGCGATGCGAGGTCGGCTGAGCGCGGATGATTGCACGGCGAAGCTGGGCGGCTTGAACATGACCGCGGGGGAACTGCGGGACGTGGGCCGCATTGTTTTGACCGGCTGCGGGACCGCGCTGCATGCGGCGATGATCGGCGAATACATTCTGGAGACGCTGGCGGGAATCCCGACGGAGGTGGAGTTCGCGAGCGAATTCCGGCACCGCAATTCTCCGATGACGCGCGACACGCTGGTCTTCGCGATCAGCCAGAGCGGCGAAACCGCGGACACGCTGGGCGCGATGCGCGAGAGCCGGCGCAAGGGCTACCGGGCGCTGGGTATTTGCAATAACGTCGCCAGCACGATCGCGCGCGAGAGTGATGGCGGCGTCTATATGCACGCCGGGCCGGAGATCGGCGTGGCGGCGACGAAATCGTTTACCTCACAGGTCACGATCATGACGCTGATCGGCCTCTTGTTAGGCCGGATGCATCATCTTTCCACTTCGGCCGGGACGCGGATCATCGAGGCGCTGGAGCGTCTGCCGGAGCAGATCGAGGAGACGCTGAAGCTGAGCGATGAGATCAAGGCGATCGCGAAGAAATATGTGGCCTCGAAGGGGATGCTTTTCTTTGGGCGGCAGTTCAATTTCCCGGTCGCGCTGGAGGCGGCGTTGAAGGTGAAGGAGATCACCTATCTTTTCTCGGAAGGACATCCGAGCGCGGAACTGAAGCACGGCATCATCGCGCTGATCAACTCGGAGTTGCCCTCGGTCTTCATCGTGCCGGAGGACGCTGTTTTTTCGAAGAACCTGAACAACATGGAGCAGGTAAAGGCGCGCAAAGGCCCGCTCATCGCCGTGACCAGCGGGGACGGCGCGAGCCGGCTCAAGGGAATTGCGAACGACATCATCACCGTGCCGAAAGCGGAGGATTTTCTCAGCCCCATCCTGAGCGTGATTCCGCTGCAACTGCTCTCCTATCACCTCGCGGTGGAGCTGGGACGCGATGTGGACAAGCCGCGCAATCTCGCGAAAAGCGTGACGGTGGAGTAGCGGCCGCGGGTTCGCCAATTTGCCCGCCGAACGAGCTCAGAACTACGCCTTCGCGTAAATCCCGAGGAGCGGGCGGGGCGACGGTTTCTTGTTCTGGAAGTCGCTCACGAAACCGGTCTTGGTGCGAATCTCAACGTGGCCGGCGGCGCGGCGCGCGCCGTAAACCAGCACGGCGCCCACAGGCGCTTTATAAGGATCGCGGATCGCCAGTTTCTTGAAGCCGTAATCGCGCACCAGTTCTTCGCCTGCCTCTTTCGCGTAGGCGGTCTTCGGGTAGGAGGAGATAATCCCGGAGGCAAGCAGCGCGTTTTTCACATAACGCCAGCAACGCGATTTCGAATGCGCGTGCGCGCGCTCTTGGGCGATGGAGGCGGCACGCGCCAGCATGGGGTTGATGCGGGGATCGCCTTTGACAATGGGGGCAACGATCCGGTCTTTTTGGTAGCGGTCGACAATCGGCGCTTTGGTCGTATTCCCTTTCGTATCGGTGTAGGTGAACGCTTTCGCCGCGGCGGGTGTAGGAGCTACCGCAAGCGCCCGCGCCGGAGCCTCGTAGGAAATCGAAGGTTTGACGGCGGGAGCTTGCGCCACCCGCGCCATCGCGAGCGCGCGACCGGGCGGCACGCCTTTCCTCTGCAACTCGGCCGTGGCGCGCTGAACGATGGCTAATTCCGCCTGGCGCATCTCGCTGTCGCCGCTCCGCGCTGCCGTAGTGAAGGTCTCCACCTCGGTCGCGGTCGCAGGTAGCGCCAGCGCGCAGCTGCAGCAAAAAAGAAGCAATCGTCTCACGGGAGCCGGGTTTATGACGGATAACCGTCAGCCCGGCAAGCACCTTTTACGATGAGGAGGCAAGAAACGCCTCCGCGGCGAACTGGGTTACGCTTTCGCGTAAACGCCGATGAGCTTGCGCTTCGACGGCTTCTCGGCCTTGAAGTCGCTCACGAAACCAGTCTTCGTCCGGATTTCGACATGCCCCGCGCCGCTCGCAGTGTAAACGAGCACGGCCCCGATGGGCGCCGCGTAGGGGTTGCTGACGTTCAATTTCTTGAAGCCGTAGTCGTGCACCAATTCATCGCCGGCCTGCTTGGCCAAAGCGGTCTTCGGGTAGGAATCCACCGCGCCAGCGGCGAGGAGGGCTTCTTTCACGTAGCGCCAGCAGCGCGATTTCGAATGCGCGTTGGCGCGTTCCTGCGCGATCGTGGCCGCGCGGGCGAGAGTAGGATTCAGCTTCGGATCGATCTTCGCGATTGGTCCGACCAGTTTGCGCTTGCTGGAATCATCGAGAATGGGCACGGAGACGTTGCGACCGGCTTTGTCCTGGAAAGCGAAGGCACGCGTGACGGCGGGCTCGATTTTCACCTTCGGCTTGACCACGGCTGCCTCCGCAAGCGAAGCGTTCGGGCGGTTGCGCACCGGCTCGAAGCTCAGGGTCGGTGCAGCGTGAACAGAAGCGGCCAACAAACAGCCGCCGGAGATGATAAGAGTGGTAACTTTTCGCATCAGGAACGCCCCCTATCGGGGCAAACCGGGGTCCCCGCAAGCAGTTTTCGGGTTAAAGGAGTAAATTCACCCTGAGGTGCCTCGGGCCCTTCCCTAGCACCGCGCAGCTTCTCCGAAAGCGGGTTCTGATTGAAAATACGAAGCCGTTGTCGCCTAATCCGCCAGCAATGACAGCTCACATCTCCGCCTCTCAACCCGATCCCGACGCCCGGACCGCCCGGTGGATCGGGGTCGCGCTGGCAGTCGTCACCCTATCGATCCACCTCCTTACGAATAGCCGCTACGGCTACTTTCGCGATGAACTCTACTTCATCGCCTGCAGTCGCCACCTCGACTGGGGCTTCGTGGATATGGCTCCGCTCTCCGCCTTGATCCTGCGAATCGAGACGACACTTTTCGGCGATTCGCTCTTCGCCTTGCGCTTGTTCCCCGCGCTCGCCAGCGCGGCCACAGTCGCGCTGACGGGTTTGATCGCGCGCGCGTTGGGCGGCCGCATCTGGGCGGTGGTCCTCAGTGAAACAGCCGCTATGAGCGCGATGGTCTACCTCGCGCTCGGGAACTTCTACTCGCTCAATGTCTTCGAGCCGCTCTTCTGGATGGGCTGCGCCTACTGCCTGGTCCGGATCATCAACGGCGCCTCGCCGCAATGGTGGCTCTGGTTTGGCCTCCTCGCGGGCCTCGGCGTGGAAAACAAGCACTCAATGGCTTTTTTCGGTGCCGGCCTCGCGGCGGCGATTTTATTAACTCCGGAACGCCGCCATCTTTCCCGGCCGTGGATTTGGCTCGGTCTCGGCCTCGCGTTCATCCTCGTGCTCCCAAACCTCCTCTGGCAGGTCCACCATGACTGGGCCACGCTCGAGCTGCTGCGGAACGTCGCGCAGAGCGATAAGAACGTCGTTCTCTCTCCGCCCGCCTTCATCGGTCAACAGATTCTGATTATGAACCCGGCGACCTTCCCGCTTTGGCTGAGCGGACTGGTCTGGCTCCTGGCCGTCCGTGAGGGTCGCCGCTATCGGGTTCTCGGTTTTGCCTACCTCATCACGCTCGCCATTTTCATGATCCTGCACGGGAAGCATTACTACCTCGCGCCGGTTTATCCGATGCTGTTCGCGGCCGGCGGCGTCGCCCTGGAACGTCTTTGCGCCCGCAGGTGGCGCTGGCTGCAGCCGACGCTGGCGGTCTTGATGGTTGGTCTGGCGGCGCTCCTCGCACCTACCGTCATTCCAATCCTCCCACCAGAGAAATTGCTCGCCTACATGCGCGCGATCCACTTCGAACCACCGCGGACGGAGACCTCCCACACGGCCGCCTTACCGCAGCTTTTCGCCGATCAATTCGGCTGGGAGGAAATGACGCGCTCGGTAGCAAACGCGTTCGCCAAACTATCAGCCGTCGACCAAAAACGCGTCGGCATTTTTTGCCAGAATTACGGCCAGGCGGGCGCGATCGATTTTTTCGGCCCGCGCTACGGGCTGCCACCCGCGATTTGCGGGCACCAGAATTATTATCTCTGGGGCCCGCGCGATTATGATGGCGATTTGCTGCTCGTGACTGGACGAGCCCGGGGGAGAAGAGCTGCAGCAATTCGAAAGCGTGGAGGATCTCGGTCCGATCGAAAGCAGTCCGTGGGCGATGCCGTCGGAACAGCGACAGCACATCTTGCTTTGCCGCAAACTCAAAGCCCCTCTGCGCGAAGTGTGGCCGATGGTGAAGGAATGGCTGTGAGCAGTGCGGCAGCCGCTGGTTTTTGGGAAAATGCGGACAGCCACTAGAAACTCCTGGCAGCCGTTAGACAAAAATCGCCGGACGCGACGTCTCTTTCTTGAATCCAACCGAGCACGGCCACGCATCCCACTCATGATCCGCCTATGAAAACCGACCTTCGCTTTGCCCTGCGCCAGCTGCTCAAATCGCCCGGGTTCACTTGCCTCGCCGTCCTCACGCTCGCGCTCGGGATTGGACTCAACGCCGCCATCTTCAGCCTCATTAACGATCTCTTCCTCCGCGGCCTCCCCTTCAAAGAGCCAGCGCGCGTGGTTCATCTTTTCACGAAACCGAAGGGCGGCGACAGCATCGACTGGCCGCTCTCCGCGCCCCGCTTCATGCATTTTCGCGATGCGCAAAATATCTTCGATGGTTTCGCCGCGGATACCGGCTCCGCCTACACCCTCACTGGTCTGGGCACGCCGGTTTTGCTCCAGGGATTTCGGACCACGGCGAACTATTTCGACGTCCTCGGCGTGCGCCCCATTCTCGGCCGCACCTTCCTGGCCGCGGAAGAGGAAGGCGCCGATGTCGCGCTCATTTCGGAACAATTCTGGCGCACCCGGCTCGGCAGCGACTCGAGTGTGATCGGACGCAGCATCACGCTCGATGGCGTCCCGCACACTATCGTCGGCGTCCTTCCAAACATGCCCGCCCAATGGGTCGGCCCGAATGGCAACCAAGTCTGGACGACGAAGCCCTTCGTCATCCCCGGCTTTTCCTATGAACGGATGATGCGCGGCACGGCCTTCCTGCGTGTGATTGGGCGGATGAAACCCGGTCAGAGCCCCGAGCAAGTGAACGCGGGCCTGGATTTGCTGGCGCAAAGCTATCGCAGCGAGCATCCGGAAAAATTCGATCTCGACGTTACCGGTTTCATCAAAACCTTGCCCGAAGACGTGGCCGGCGATCTGCGACCAGCTTTTGGCACGCTGCTCGCCGCGGTCGGTTGCGTCCTGCTCATCGCCTGCAGCAACGTGGCCAACCTGCTGCTCGTTCGTTTCAGCGGCCGGCGGCGTGAGATCGCGCTCCGCCTCGCCCTGGGCGCATCCCGCAGCAGCGTGCTCCGGCTTTTCGTTTTCGAGAGTTTGCTCGTGAGTCTCTTTGCCGGCTTAGCGGGCGCGGCGCTCGCCACCTATCTGGTCCCACTCGTGCCGAAATTGGCGTCCGATTTTCTCCCGCTCGCTCCCGGCAGCGGCGGCGGCCTCTCGTGGGCAGTTCTCGGTTTCGCCATTGCCCTCGCGCTCCTGACTGGTTTGGCGATGGGCGTTTACCCTGCCTGGCAAAGCTCGCGCGCCGATCTGGTCGACGGACTCAAGGAAGGCGGACGCGGCTCGAGCGGCAGCGCCAAGCAACAGCGGTTCCGTAAGATCCTCGTCGGCGGTCAGGTTGCGCTCTCCGTGACCTTGCTCGCTGGCGCGGCTCTGCTCATCACGAGTTTCATTCGGCTTAGCCACCAGGATCTCGGCTTCCGCCCGCAAAACCTCTGGGTCGGCTTTCTCACCTTGCCGGCCGCCTCCTATCCTGATGTTGCGACGCGCGCGCGTTTCGTCGATCGGCTGGAGAAAACGCTAAGAGCTGTGCCGGGCTTTGAAACTGCCAGCGTGAGCGGCGACATCCCGTTAGCCGGCGGCAATCGCACCCTCTATACCAAACCGGAGAACGCGAACACGCCGATCGGCGAGCGCTCAGGCGCGCCCTCGCACGACGTCGCCCCCGGTTATCTCAAAACCTGGGGCGTCCCCTTGCTCGCTGGCCGCGACTTCGACGAGCGCGACGTGGCCGACCGCCCGCCGGTCATGCTCATCAGCCAGGCCGGAGCGCACAAAGTGTTCGGCGATGAAAATCCCATCGGCAAAGTCCTGCTCGTAACCAGCAACAGCGTGCCGGCGCAGATCGTCGGCATCGTCGGCGATGTTCGCTCCGAGCGCCCCGCCTTGCGCAACGCGATGGAATTCTACCGTCCGCTCGCGCAGGAGAATTTCCCGTTCCTCGCCCTCACCGTTCGCAGCACCTTGCCCATCGCCGAGATCACCCAACTGGCCGAGAAAGCGCTCGCCGCCACCGATCCCACTCTCGCCATCGCCCAACCCCAAGCGATGAGCGCGATTGTCTCCCAAGCCATGGGACAAGCGCGCCTAACGACTATTCTGCTGGGTGTGTTCGCCGCGGTTGCATTGCTTCTCGCCACTGTCGGCATCTATGGCGCGGTCGCCTATACGGTCGAGCAGCGCACTGGCGAGATCGGCGTCCGCATGGCCCTCGGTGCCCAGACCGGCGATGTCCTCCGTCTCGTTCTCAGCCAGGGCATGAAGCCGGTCTTCATCGGTCTGGTCGTCGGCGTGATAGCCGCGCTCGCTTTGGGCCACCTCATGACCACGCAGCTCTACGAAGTCTCCGCACACAATCCCCTCCTCCTCGGCGCCACGGCCGCGGTGCTCGCCTTGGCAGCGCTCCTGGCCTGCCTTTTCCCTGCGCGCAAAGCCGCCCTGCTCGACCCGGTGCAAGCGCTGCGTGCGGAATAAAGAGTTCTTTCCTATTGACAGTCTGTAGGAGACGACTCATCCTCGCCTCTACAGACTATCTATATGAGCAAACGCGATGACGATTTAAAGGCGGATCTTCTGCAGGGGACGCTCGATTTGCTGGTGTTGAAAGCGCTCTCCGCCCAGGAGCTGCACGGCCTCGGCGTTTCCACGCGGATCGGCCAGATCACCAACGGCACCTTCGAGGTTAAACCCGGTTCGCTCTTCCCCGCGCTTCATCGCATGGAAGAGAAAGGCTGGCTAAAAGCGACGTGGGGCGAATCGGAAAACAATCGCCGCGCGAAATTCTACACCCTCACCCGAGCGGGCCGCCGTCAGCTCGAAACGGAGACGGAAGACTGGGAACGCATCTCCCTCGCGATCGGGAACGCCCTTCGCGCGACCTAGCCGCCGCCCACAAGATGCGCGCTTCCTGGTCCCGCCTGCGAGCCTTGTTTCGGAACCTCTCTGGTGGAGCCCGGGTGGAACGCGATCTCTCTGATGAAATCGGTTCCTATGTGGAACTTGCCACCGCGCGGAAAATCAGAGACGGCTTGAGTGAAGCGGAAGCGCGGCGCGCGGCCATGATCGAGCTCGGCGGGGTCGAGCAGGTAAAAGAGGAAGTCCGCGGGGTGCACGCGGGCCATTTTTTGGAAACGCGCGCGCAGGATTTGCGCTTCGCTTTCCGCACTCTGCGCAAGTCGCCCATCTACTCGTTAACCGTCACGCTGGTCCTCGCGCTCGGAATAGGCAGCACGTGTTTGATCTTTGCGCTCGTGAACTCTGTCCTGTTGCAGGGCCCGCAGTTTCCCGAAGCGTCGCGTCTCTTCATGCTCTGGCAGGATTTACCGCAGGAAAAGCGGGTTTGGTTTTCCACCCGGGAATTCACGCTCTGGCAAAAACAGACCGCCGTCTTCGAAAGCATGGCAGCGATGACTGGGACCGGTTTTACCGTAACCGGTCGCGGCGATCCGGAGTTGGCCATCGGGCAACAGGTGACGCCCTCCTTCTTCCCCACGCTGCGCGCGCAACCGGAACTGGGGCGCGATCTTTTTGGCCGCAGAAGGAACGGCGGGACATGGACGCGTGGCCATCATTAGCCAGCAATTTTGGCAGAAGAAATTCTCGCGACGCAACGACGTGCTCGGACAGAGCGTGATCCTGAACGGCGAGCCGCACGAGATCGTGGGCGTGATGCCTGAAGGGTTCGATTTCCCGCGACGCGAAGTGCAGATCTGGGTGCCGGCGGCGCTGGACGACGCGGCGTTTCAACAAAACCTCGATGCCCATTTTCTCCGCGTCGTCGGGCGGCTCAAAGCCGACGTCACACCGGAACGTTTGCGCGCTGAAGTCGCCTTGCTCGGGACGCGGGTGAACGCTCCCGAAGACGACACGGTGCGGAAATTCCAGGCCGTCAGCCTGCACGAAGTCATGGCGGGAGACTTGCGGCAACCTTTACTCGTCCTCCTCAGTGCGGTCGTTTTCCTTTTGCTGATCGCGTGCGCGAATGTGGCCAACCTGATGCTGGCGCGTGCCAGCGCCCGCGAAGATGAAATGGCGGTGCGCAGCGCGCTCGGCGCCAGTCGCTCGCGGTTGCTGGCGCAGTTACTCACAGAAGCAGGCGTGCTTGCGGTCTCCGGCGGGGCGGTGGGTCTGGCGATCGCGTTTTGGGGCCTCGATCTCCTGCGAAGTCTTGCGGCCGACAATTTGCCGGAACTGCTGCACGCTCGCATAGATGGTTGGACGGTTGGGTGCGCCCTCGTGATCACGCTCGCAAGCGGACTGCTTATGGGGCTGGGACCTGCCCTGGCCGCCACGCGGCAGCGCGTGCAGGACGGATGGAAAGGCGGGACACGCGCCACCGGTAACGCCAACGCTGCACGCACCCGGCAGGTGCTGGTTTTCGCGGAGATCGCGCTCGCGTGCGTGCTGCTGGTCGGCTGCGGATTGATGATGCGCAGCTTCGTCGCGCTTGTGCGCGCGGATCCCGGTTTTCGTTCCGAAAATGTGCTGACGGCATCGACGGAACTGCTGCCGGAGCAATATCCGACGGCACCAGAACTCTTGCGCTACTATCGCGCCGCGCTGGCGGCCCTAGCGGCCTTGCCCAACGTGGAATCGATCGGCGCGGTCACCCATTTACCCTTCAGCGGAAACGGTTGGGGCAACAGCTACGAAGTGGAAGGACAGCCGCCGGCCCCGGGTGCACAGAGCAGCGCGCAAATTCGTCCAATCAGCCCCGGCTATCTCGCAACCCTAAACATTCCGTTGCGGCAAGGACGCCCATTCACCGCGGACGATAACGAGAACGCGCCCGCCGTGGCGATCGTGAACCAGCGCTTCGCCGAGCGCTCCTGGCCTAACGAGACCCCGATCGGAAAACGGGTCCGCTACAGCAAAGGCTGGCTCTCGGTCGTCGGCGTCTGCGGGAACATCAAACACACCGGCCTCGACGCTGAAGTCGACGCCGAGATTTATGTTCCCTACGCGCAGCTCCCTCCCGAGGTCATCACCTTCGTCGGACGGAGCCTTTATTTTGTCGTCCGTTCCAAAACGCCAGCCAGCGTCGCTCCACTCCTGCGCGGAGCAATCCGCACGCTCGATCCTGGCTTGGTGGTGAAAGTGAATGCGATGGACGCGATGATTCACGACTCCGTCGCCCAACCACGTTTTCGCACGTGGCTCATCGGCGTCGTTTCCGCGTTCGCGCTCGGTCTGGCTGGCCTCGGCCTCTACGGCGTCGTCGCTTATCTGGTGTCGCAACGTTATCGAGAAATCGGCATCCGCATCGCCCTCGGCGCCACGCGCCGGGACATTCTGCACTTGGTGCTTGGGCGGACACTTTGGCTGACCAGCCTGGGCATCTTCGCGGGATTGGCCGCGGCGTTTTTCCTCTCGCGCTTTCTCCGCAGCTTGCTTTTCGAGATTTCCGGACACGACGCGTTCACGTTTAGCGCGGTGCCGGCGGGCTTGCTCGTGGTGGCTTTGCTGGCTGCCTATCTGCCGGCCCGGCGCGCGGTCCGCGTGGATCCGATGATCTCTCTTCGTTGCGAATAATCGGCCGCGCTTCCGCGCTTCCCTCGCTGACTCGGTAGCGGCGGTCTAACGATAGCTTCTCAAGCCGCTGTCTCGCCCCACCCGGCCAGGTCACCTCCACGCTCTTGATCGTCGTCGCATCGCCCAGCCCGATTTCCTGCGCCAAGGTGGAGCCGCCATAGCTGCCTCCAGGCGAGACGAAGGCGTAAAATTTTCGCGGGCCGCGCGGCGTCTCCGCTTCCACCGCGATGCGCGCGCCGAGCGCGCTGCGGTTTGTTTCTGTGCCAACCAATTCCAGCGTCAGCCAGTGGTTCGAGTTTCCCGGGTTAAGAAAAAGAGCGCGCGGAAAAATGTCGCCCGGGAATTCGCCGCCCAGGACTTGCAAGATGTCCTGATCGCCATCGCCATCCACGTCGCCCAGCGCGACGGCGCTCCCTTTCTGCAGGTGCGCGATACCCGCGCTGCTGGAGACGTCCTCGAACTTCTTCCCCTGCAGATTGCGCAGGAGTCGTTTCGGAAGGAGCGCACGGTAATCCGAAGCGCCCGTGGAGAGATAAAGATCGGGCCAGCCATCGCGATCGAGATCGCCTGTGACCGCACCGCTGGCGTAGTAAACATGATTGAGCCCCGCCTCCGCCGTGACGTCGCGAAAACGCGGCGCATCCCGTCTTGCGCCTGCGTTATGATAAAGCCGCGGCAACTCCGCCGTGTGCGGTTCGCCTAACAAGTCCGCCGCCACCTGGCCGGCGGCATAGTTGGACGCGATCTTCGAATAGCCGGCCACAAACAAATCCAGCCAGCCATCCTGGTCGTAATCGAAAAAGCTGACCGCTGAGCTGTGCGGCGGCTCCATTTTTTGCGCCGCCGCAAATTGGCGCACGCCTTTTTCGTTGCCGGGGCGATTCGAGAAAAACAAACACGGACCGTATCCTTGCGCCACGGCCAGGTCCGGAAAGCCATCGTTATCCACGTCGCCCCACGCCGCTCCTTTGACGTAGCCGACCAGGTCGAGGCCGCTTTCCTTGGCCACGTCACGGAACTTCCCGTTGCCCTCGTTATGAAATAGCCGGCACGGACGCTCGGGCCGCGCGGGCAGCTCCTGGTAAAGCGGCACATCGAAGCCCGGCACCTTGCTCGATTCAAGGCCGAGAAAAAGATCGAGGCGTCCGTCGTTATCGTAATCGCCCCAGGCCGCGCATTGCGTTGGCGCTTCAAACATCAGACCCGCTGCTTCGGTCACGTCCTCGAAGCGGCCGTCGCCAAGATTGCGCAAGAGCGACGGCGGTTGATCGCCGAGCTCGCCTAACAAACCCGCGCCGCGGAGAACGAGAACGTCGAGGCGGCCGTCATTATCGTAGTCGGCCTGCAGCAGATTCATCCCGCCGACCAAACCCATCAGCCCCGCTGCTTCCGTGCGCTCGACAAACGAGCCATCGCCCTTGTTCTCGAAGTAGCGCAACTGATCCCGCTGCGGATCGAGGCCCGAAGAACTGATGAGCAAATCCGGCGCGCTGTCTCCGTTGAAATCATCCAGCACCACACCGCCGGCGAGCGCAGGCGGACCAAGATCGAGCCCCGGGGCCACGTTCGTGAAACGCGGAAACGCACCTTTCGGCGCGAAGTTGTCCGGCGGGATCAGCCAGCGCGCGGGGACCTTTTCTGGGTGCTCGCCCACGGTCATGTAGGCAATGTTCAAGAGCCAACGCGAAGTCATGTCGCCGGGATTGGTCGCGAGCAATTCCAGGTATTCGCGGATGGCCGCGCGTGAACCTTCCTGCTCCTGATGCACGCCCGCACCTTGGATCGGAAGCAAACAGGAACGCGGGCCATACATGGAGCAGCAATTCGCCTGCTCGCCCATGCGCAGATAGGAGACCGCCAGATACGAGCGGATCACGGGGAGGAAATTTGCGTCGAAATCTTCCGGGTGCGCGAGCGCTGCGTCTTTCGCTTTCTGGAAACCCTCGGCCGCCGCACGACTCTCGCCCGCCAGCAAAAGTTCATAAGCGGATTTCGCGTCGAGAAATGCGCCCGTCTTCACATCCACCGCCTTCTCGACATGGCGCAGATAGCGCGCGAGATGCAGGTCGGGACGCTGCGCGATCACGCGCCGATCGTAATCTTTCCCCAGCTCCGCCAAGCGCTCGGCCATGCGCCGATTACTGGCCGGCTGTTCCGCCGAGGTGGCCGCAAACAGCGCCAGCCAGACCGCCGCACCGAGAAACCAGCGCACGCTATGGCTGCACCTGGAAGTTGAACATCATCGCGTGATCTTCGTGTTCCAGAATGTGACAGTGCGAAACGTAATCGCCCGCGTAGTCGGTAAACGTGCCCATCACCCGCACCACCCCCGGCTGCCCTCCCATTCGTCGCGGGACCAGAAACGTGTCCTTCGACCCAGCGTCTCCGGGCGAAGGCGGCACACCGTTCACATCCAGAATCTTCCACTGGATATCGTGGATATGCATCGGATGCGCCTGGCCGGAATTATTCTGAAAGGTCCAGATCTCGGTCGTGTTCAACTGCGGATTGGCGTCGAGCCGATCCGGATCGTAGAGCGCGCCATTCACTGTCCAAATCGGCCGCCCTTTCACAGTCGAGCCAGGCTCCAGCGAGAAGGTTCGATTCACGGTGGCTACCTTGGGCGTAGCTTTGCGCCGCTCGTTTGTCAGGCGTGTTGGCAATTGACTCTTGTCCACCTCATCGCGGACCACATCGAAGCGCATCACATCGGCGATCACCGGATTGGTCGCGTCCTGATTCTTCAAGATCACGCGCGTCCCGAGGGCGTAGTTCGCAAAATCAATTACGACTTCGATCCGCTCTCCCGGCGCGACCGTGATCGAAGGCCGCGCGACGGGCGCATCGAGCAATCCTCCATCCGTCGCGATCTGCGTGAGCGCTTCGCCGTTGCTGAGCGCGAGGGTATACGTGCGGGCGTTCGAGCCATTCACAATCCGAAACCGCATCTTCACGCGCGCGACCTGGAAATACGGTTGCGGCGTCCCATTCACGAGCAGCACATCGCCGAAGACGCCGTTCGAGATCGTCTCGTCGGTGAGCGGATAATTTAGCGACGCGTTGAGATTGAAAATCCGATCCTGCAAGATCAGCCCCACGTCATTTTTCCCGCTGGGCAACCCCAACGACGCCTCCGCCGGATCGCGCAAGATATACATCCCAGCCAATCCCATGTAAGCGTGTCGGCCAGTGGTATCGATCGCGTGGTCGTGATACCAGAGCGTGGCCGCGGATTGATTGTTCGGGTAGGTATAGGTCTTCATCGCGCCGGGCCCGATGAGGTCGTACGGGAGACCATCCGACTCCGGCGGCGTGTGCCCGCCATGCAGATGGACGGACATGCTCTCCTGTAAATTATTCAGCTGCCGTACGACTGCGGTGCGACCGCGTGTCGCCATAATCGTCGGTCCCGGATAGAGGCCGTTATAGCCCCAAATCGTCGTTAGGCGGCCGGGCAAGATCTCCGTTTGGCCCACCTGCATCGTGATGTCGTAATAATCAGTCGTCGCATCGGAGGAAGTGGGCGCGAGCACCGGCAGGCGCTTAAGCGGAACCTGGAAGGGCGCGCGCGGCGGAAGCGGAGTCTCCAAGTTTTGTGCCGAGCACACGAAGGCGACAGAAAGCGAAGCGGTGAGAGCG
Organism: uncultured Verrucomicrobiae bacterium; assembly: GCA_963762685.1. Taxonomy (GTDB): domain Bacteria; phylum Verrucomicrobiota; class Verrucomicrobiia; order Chthoniobacterales; family UBA10450; genus JACCTI01. The sequence continues at coordinate 66,328 of CAVXLV010000011.1, forward strand.
AGCAGAAATGTTCGGAATTTCATCATAAGAAAAAGAGAACCCGCCGCATAAACCGATTCACGTTCTGGTGGGGCGGCTCCTAAATGCTACGCGGCGCGAACCGGGGCAGACTCAGGATTAAAAGTCCGCCAAATGACTAAAAAATCCAGAGTGAATATCGCCGCGCACGGTGGGCGGTTGCGTCATTCCCGCATGCGGGAGTAGGCAGAACGAACGTCAAGCATCACCCGCAACCGGAGAAAAAAACTAATATGTCGGAACGCAAAGGATCAGCAGTTTGGGAAGGCACTCTGAAAGAGGGCCACGGAAAAATGAAACTGGGCCAGGCTGGTTATGAAGGGCCGTTCAGCTTTCAATCCCGCTTCGAAAGCGGCGCGGGCACGAACCCGGAAGAATTAATCGGCGCGGCGCATGCCGGCTGTTTTTCCATGGCGCTGGCGTCGAATCTCAGCAAAGCCGGCCATGACCCGAAGCGCATCAACACTACCGCCATCGTCACTTTGGACATGGTGGACGGCGCGCCCAAGATCACCACGATTGAATTGAATACGGAAGCGGAAGTCCCGGGAATCGAAGACGCCGCCTTCCAGGAACAGGCGCAGAAAACGAAGACCGGCTGCCCAGTTTCCAAAGCGCTCGCCGGCACCGAAATCAAACTAAACGCGAAGCTCGTTTAGCACGGGAAGAGTTGGCTCGCGGGGTGGATCTGCCTCCACCCCGCGCCGCCGAAAAAGCTGGGACGATCTTATTTTCCCAGCTCGTAGAGATATTCGACAAACGACATCACCGCGCCGTCGAAGCCCTGCACCTTCGGGTTGCTCGACTCGATCATGTAATACTCGTCCGGCGCATGCGCACCGCTGCCATGCCCGAGTCCGAAGTGGCCCGAGGCCAGGCTGAGCGGCGGATTGGTAAAGACGTAACCGGGATACGAGCCCGCGTTCCACGGCCACAGGATGGGTTCGATCGCGGCCGCTTGCAGAACCGCGACTTGCGCCTGAATCAGGGGTGCGCTCGCCGGCGTGGTCGTAGGATCGTAGCCGCCGCTCATGTTTACTTCGATGTCGCCGAAACCTTTCTTCTGCAGATGCGCTTTTAACGCCGCGAACGCCGCGTCCGCCTTCATCCCCGGAACGAGACGCAGGTCGAGCTTCGCTTCCGCCCGGTGGGGCAACACCGTCTTGCCACCCGGTCCGGTGTAACCGGCGACGAGGCCTTCGATATTCACCGTCGGCTGACCTTCCAACCGCTCCTGCGCCTGCGCCCACGGGAGATCGCCGATCCAGCTTTTCACTCCCATCTGCTCTTTCATTTTCGCTTCGTCACGCTTGGCCGAGGCGTCCGCGATCATCTTTTTCTCCTCCGCGCTTAAGGCGCGCGGCTTCGGATAATTTTCGATCGCGATCTCGTTGCCATCGTCGGAAACGAGCGTGTCGAGCGCCTTGACCAAATGCCAGACCGGCGAATCCACCATCGCCTTGAGCGAGGAGTGAATGTCCTTCGCCGGACCGCGGCCCCAGTTTTCGCCACTCGAAATGAGCTGCACCTCAATCACGCCTTTCGCGCCCAAACTCACTGAGACAATCCCGTCGCGATCCTGCATCGCTGAAGGCATGAAAACGCCCGTCGTTTTCCTTAAAGCCGCCTCCACTTCCGGCGTGTGCACGATCTGCCCGATATGCGGCGAACCGATCTCCTCCTCGCCTTCCGCCACCAGCACGAGATTCACCGGCATTTTTTTGCCAGCACCTTTGATTGCGTGCAACGCCGCCAAAAACGCCGCCTCCGGCCCCTTCTGATTCACCGCGCCACGGCCGATGATCGCCTTCCCGAGGCCCGGCTTCTCCACGATCTCCGCGCTCAGCGGCGGTGCCATTTTCCATTCCGCCGGATCGAACTGCTTCACGTCATACATGAAATAAAGGCCCACCGTCTTCTTCGCGCCCGCATCGAGCATCGCGAACACGCCCGGCTTTCCGTCCGTCTGAATGATCTTCACTTCCTGGAAGCCCGCGTCCGTCGCCAGCTTCGCCATGTAATCTGCGCCCTCGTTCGAATTCAAATTCTCCGCTGCGATCGACGGCAGCTTGATCCAATCCTGCAACCGCTTCACCGCTTCATCATGCCGTTTCGTGACCTCGGCTTTGATCACGGAGAGATCGTTCTCCGCAGCGTCAGAACGCGGAGACGTGGTGGCAAAGACCAGCGCAGCGAGCGCGGTCGCAAAATGAGTCGTGCGATGCATGACCATCCATCTGCGGCGCTTCATCAGCACGCGCAAGCAAAAGACGAAACGCCTTGGCCGCGCTCGCCGTATGTCCCAATCGCGCCGCCGCTTCGCTTCGCCTAACGATGGATTCACGCAGGCACCGCCGCCGCGCTTCCCGTCCTCTCCTGCGCAGCCGGCAGCGCGATGGTGAAGACGGAGCCGACACCAGCTTCGCTTTCGACGCTGAGTTCGCCGCCCATCGCTTGAATCAATTCGCGGCTGATCGCGAGGCCGAGACCCACGCCGCGCTGACGCGTTTCGATCCGATGGCGATCCACTTGCACAAATGGATCGAAGATATGCTCGATGTGTTCCGGCGGAATGCCGCACCCGGTGTCGCGGACGGCGATCCGGGTGGTGTATTCGTCGCCGCCGCATTCCACGCTAATCATTCCATCTGCCGGAGTGAACTTGATCGCGTTGGTGAGCAAATTAAGCAGCACCTGCTGCAGCCGGTCGGCATTGGCGCGAAGCTGCAAATCAACGGAGCAGGCGATTCGCTGGTAGCGCAGGTGTGCCTCAGTCAGTTTTGGGTTAACGAGTGCTTCGGCACGTTTCAGGGCAGTCTCGACCGAGACGTCTGCGAGCGCGATCACCGCCGCGCCACTCTCCAGGCGCGCAAAGTCGAGGATGTCTTGCAAGAGACGCACCAGTTCTCCGCTGGCGGATTGAACCGCACCCAAATCGCTCCGTTGCTCGGCCGTAATCGGGCCGCTCACTTCCTGGAGGAGCAGATCACAATAACCGGAGATCGCCTGCAGCGGCGTGCGCAGCTCGTGCGACATCATGGAAAGAAATTTCGCCTTCGCGGCGCTGGCAGCTTCCGCTTCGCGCTTGGCCCGCAAGATTTCGTCTTCGTATTGCGAGCGCTGCTGCATACGCACGAAGACGCATTCGCTTTCCATTTCGCCTGCCCGCTCACGTCGGACGCCGTTGGTCAAAACGGGAATCTCGGTCCCGCTGCGAGTGCGCAGAGTGAGGTAAACTTCCTCGGCTTCGCCGTGCAACTTCAGGACCGGGAAAAAGTGCGTGTGATAAAAAATGCGGGCGCCGACGTTGAGCAAGGTTTCGAAATGGCGGCCGATCAGCTCTTCCTTGGTAGAGCCGACGAGCTCCGCCATGGTGGCGTTCACCAGGCGGATAATGCCTGCGTCGCTGAACACGACATACCCGCAGGGCGCGCGATCGAGCAAGGAATCCATAGCCGGCACCGGCACCTTGCGGTCGTTAGGCCGCGACCGGAAGAGCGAGGTATTCGTTCATAACTTCGATCGTCTCGGCCGGCGCACTCATGTGCGGGCAGTGACCCGTCGCTTGCAAGAGCCGGAAGATGTTCTGCGGAATCTGGCGCGCCAGCCATTCCCCCACCGAGATAGGAGCGATCATGTCGTCCGTGCATTGCAAGATGAGCGCCGGCACTTGCAACTTCGGGAAATCGGCCCGGTGATCGGAGAGAAAAGTAATCTCGGCGAAACGGCGGGCGATTTTCGGATCGGTCGCGCAGAAACTTTGCTCGAGCTCGGTCGCGAGTTCGCTCTGATCCGGATTCTTCATCACCGCGGGCGCGAGGAAGCTGGCCCAGCCTAGATAATTTTTATCCATCATCTGCAGCAGACCTTCGATGTCTGGCCGATCAAATCCGCCCATGTATCCGGGCGGATCATTGATGTAAGAAGCCGAAGGGCCGAGGAAAATGAGTCGCGCAAAGCGCTCCGGCGCGCGATTTGCCGCAAGGACGCCGATCACGCTGCTGACGGAATGCCCGACGAAGATGACGTCGCGCAAATCAAGCTCTTCACAAATCTCGAGGACATCCTGCGCGTAACCGTTGAGCGAGCTGTAACGGCGCTCATCGTACGCCGACAAATCCGATCTCCCCGAGCCGACGTAATCGAAGAGGATCAACTGGAAGCGATCGGCAAACGCGGGGGTCAGAAAACGCCACATGTTTTGGTCGCAGCCGAAGCCGTGCGCAAAGAGCATGGGCTGCTTCCCCGTCCCCGAAATTCGAACGTTATTCCGGCGGAGCACATCAGAAGGCACCCGGCGATCTTACGCTTCGCACCGGGATGTGCAGTCAAAACTTCCGGTGCGTTCGCCACCAGGATCTGCCACCCGGCAGCTACGCGCCGAGATCGAAAGTCTTTTGCGCGCCGGACGCGGGAGCGGGGGACGCGGTGAAGCTGGCAAATTTCTTCATCAACTCCGCCAGTTTACTGACGTAATAATCCACGTTCTCATCGCGGCTCTGCGGATCGAAATCGCTCGCCAATTTAGCCGCTTCATAGGCAGCGACCTTCTTCGGCGTGGCCTTCACGTAATAGCTTACTTGATCGCCCGGTTTGTAGGTTCGCCCACTGGCCAGCGCCAGCTCATACGCGGCGGCCCGGTTGCGACCACCACCCGCGATCTTGGCGCGATATTTTTCCAGCGAGTCCTGAAGTGTGTCCGTCTTCATCAACATCTCGATCGGCATCGCGCCTTCGCGGATGCGTCGCTCGAAATCTGCGCGCAGAGACTCGATCGCTTCCGGCTTTGCCTGCATGAGAAGCTTGATCATCTCCTCGAGGAAAACGCGCTGGAACTTCTCCAGGCCGCGCGATTTCAAAGCGCCGCCTTTGAGTGTGACACCACCTTCTCGGTCGAGCAGCGCGTAATTCTTCGCCTTGTAGCTGAACATGGCTTCGAATTGCTCGTCGAATTCGACTTCGATTCCGGGCGGCAATTCTTTCGCCAGCTCATTGCGCAAAGCGTCCGGGTCCGCTCGCGGCGGGGGAACAAAGTAGATGCCGTCCGTATCGACTTCGATGACCTGCGCGTCGTGCGCTTTCAGCCAATCAATCATCTTCTGCAAAAGCTCACGCCCGATCTGCGTGACGCGGGCCGCCGCGTCGAAATCCGCGAAGTGGCCCTGCGCGAAACCGAGGTAGCCGTAGAAGCTATTAATCAAAATTTTGAAGGTGTTTTGCAGCGCATGGAAATGCTGCTGCTGTGCGCGGTCCGCGGCGGCGCGCATGCTCGCCTTGGCCTCGAGCCGGAAGGTGCGCAGATCGGTGAGAAGATTGCGAAAGATCTGCAGCTGATCGGTCACGGGAAAACAATCGAACTGCAACATCACGCTCGGATAAAGCGAAGCGATGTCGCAATGCCAGACGTTTCGCGCCACGCCAGTGAAGAAGATATCGGTGTAGCCGCCCTCGAACGTGCGCGCCATCGGCAGTTCGGGAATGCTGTGATGTTGCCGGAAATATTCCCGCAGGAAGAGCGCGTTGATCCGGGTGGCATTGCCGCGCACGATCACGTCCTGGTAGTTGTAGGGAAAAATCTGCGCCTGGATAAAGTAGCTCGGGCTGAGCAACTCGGAGATTGCGCGGGTCTCGCGCACGGCGCAGAGCGCGCGCTGCTGGAAGCGCTCGTCGCGCGCTCCATAAGCGCGCTGAAGCTCCTTCCCTGCCAGCGTCGAGACCGCTGCGTTCTCACAAAAACCAAAATGGGCCGCCACGTCCGCGCGCTCGAAACCGGCCAGCGAGCGCATCCCGACATCGTAGAATTGTGCGAGCAAAAACGTGTCGACAAAATGCCGCCCATCGACCGCGAACTTCGGGTAATCGATCGTCTTCTCCGCGATCTGCAGGCGCGACGGACGCGAACGCAGGAAGCCGCCGCTCCGTCCCCAATCCAATTTCGTTTTCGCTCGCCGCGCGCGCGCGACCAGATACGGCAGATCGAAACGGAAGAGGTCGTGCCCTTCGATTACATCCGGATCGCGCTCCTTCACGATGGTCGTTAGGCGTTTGATCGCGGCGTGCTCGGACTCGTCCGCATTCGCCGCGTCCACGAGAATAAGTTCTTCCCAGCCGCTGTTATCCGACACTGCGATGCTGGCAATGTGCTGCTGCGAAGCTTCCGCCAGATCGCCTTCGCCAGCGGAAGCGATCGCTTCGATTTGCAGACGTTTCAGCTCGCTGAGCGCCATGCCTTTGAAGAGCGTGCGGCCGGTGGCCGTGAGGTAATGCTGCACCGGATCGCTCAACGCGAAAAAGTCGCGGCCCGCGCTTTTTAGTCCATTGCGCAGCGCGATCAATTCTTTCCAACTGTCGGCCGTGACCAGCCATTGATAACGCAAGTCGCCAGCCAGCTTCTCCGCGTTCGTCAGGCCCAGATCGGCCACATCGCCATCGGCCCAAACGAACGGACGAAACGGCTCGATCTCCACCGCGGTGCTCCCATCAATTTCGCGGCGATACACGCGCATCGTCCCGGTATCGCCCATTTCGATCGCGACGATCCGCGTGGTGGGATCGGCGCCGAATAGCAGTTGGTTATCCTCCAGAGCCACAGCAGATGGTGCGCGACATCAAAGTGGATGACAACTGCCGGCGAAGATTCGGAAAGTCCATGGCAGGCGAGCGAACTTTGCCCGCACTTTCGCGTCCGGCCAAAGCCTGCGTATGCTCGCGGGATGAAGCTTCGTCTCATTCTCACGCTCGCGCTTGGCTCCACCTTTTCCGCCTTCGGCGCCAGCACGCCGAAAGAACTGACTGAGGCAGAATTGCCGTCGCTGTTGACGATCTACAAAGATCTCCACGCGCATCCGGAGCTCTCCGGCCATGAAGAAAAAACTTCGGCCTTTGTCGCCAAGGAACTGAAAGCTACCGGCGCGGAAGTGACGGATAAGGTCGGGAAATACGAGAACGCGGAATCGAAACCATTCGGCGTCGTCGGGGTCATGAAAAATGGCGAGGGCCCCACAGTGATGGTGCGCACGGATTTGGACGGTCTGCCCGTGGAGGAGGAAACCGGCGTCCCGTATGCGAGCAAGGACACGCAGAAGAATGATGAGGGCAAGGAAGTGCGCACGATGCACGCCTGCGGGCACGACATTCACATGTCCACGTTCATCGGCGTGGCGCGGAATATGGCCAAGCTGAAAGACCAGTGGAAAGGCACGCTCGTCTTCGTCGGACAACCGGCCGAAGAAACCGGCTCAGGCGCGAAAGCCATGATCGCGGATGGGCTCTACACGCGTTTTCCGAAACCAGATTTCGCCGTTGGGCTGCATGACAGCGCGCAGATGGAAGCAGGCCACGTGGGCGTGACCGACGGTTACATTTACGCCAACGTCGATTCCGTGGACGTGACGGTGAAGGGCCTCGGCGGCCACGGTGCGTATCCGCACAAAAATAAGGATCCGATCGTCCTCGCCGCTGAGATCATCCAAGGCTGGCAAACCATCGTCAGCCGCGAGGTGGAGCCGATCGACTCCGCGGTCGTGACGGTGGGTTCGATCCATGGCGGCACGAAACACAACATCATCCCCGATGAAGTGAAGATGCAGCTCACGGTGCGCAGTTATAAAAAAGAGACGCGGGAAAAAGTGCTCGCCTCCATCGCCCGCATCGCCAAGGGCATGGCCATCGCCGCCGGTATGCCGGAGGATCGCCTGCCTGTGGTGACAGTGCGCCAGAACGAGTTCACGCCTTCCACTTTTAACAATCCCGAGCTGACCAAGCGCATCGCGGGCGTGCTGAAGACCGCGGTCGGTGCGGATAAGTTTGAAGTGACGGAGCCGACGATGGGCGGCGAAGATTTCAGCGTCTTTAGCGGCGAAGATCACGCTGTCCCGGCATGCATGTTCACGGTCGGCGCAGTCGATCCGGCGAAAATGGCGGAGAGCAAGAAAAGCGGGACTGCGTTGCCGAGTTTACACTCAAGTAAATTCGCGCCGGTTCCGGAGCCGACGATTCGCGCGGGCGTAATCGGTATGACCGCCACCCTGCTCGATCTATTGAAGAAATAGCGGCAGCGCCGTCGCTTCCTAACGCTCCACGATCTCGCTGTAACGGCCAGCCGCGATGGTCTGGAATCGCCCGGTCGTCAGATCGCCATCGTCATAGGTCGCATCGACTTCCAGGATCTGGTCCAGGGGAGCGTTCGTCCCCACGACGGAGACCGCAGCTTTGATTCCGAAAACGTTAAAGTCCCAATCCCATTGGCCACCGATTGGCGTATTCCCGGTCCAGTTCAGGGTCTCATCCAGATACGTCGCCAGGCCGGGAGGGACGATCCCGCGGCCGGTATCAGGCGGATACGCATTGTTTTCCGTCGCGTAGGTATCGATGGCGTTGGCCGCGATCCGCAGAGCGTTGATGAATTTTACGTTCTGCGCACGCTGACGCGCCCGAAGAAAAGACGGCACTGCGATCACCGCCAGGAGGGCGATTATCGCGACCACGATCATGATCTCGATCAAGGTAAACGCGCTGTGTTTCTTCCGCATTACACTCTAGACGACCATGAAGCGTGCCACGCCGCGCGCGATGATTTACAGAAAGCCCGTCCGGACAGAACGTCGGCGCTATTTCACGCGCACGTTCTTGCGCAAGAAAGTCGGCACATCCAGATCCTGGCCTTCCACAATCGTCGGCTCGCTCTTCTCGAAACGTCCGCGCGTGACCGATTCAAACTGTAAAACCTCCTGCTTGGCGTGCACGATCTTCTCGATTGGAACCTTCGGCATCACGGTCGGCACCGACTTTTGCCGCGGAAGAATGACGCGCGGCGGAACGGGATCCGCCTTCGGAGCGGGCGCGGGCGTTTCCGCCACTGGCGCTGTCTCCATCTCCGGCTCGTCGGGTTGCTCATCTTCCGCCTCTTCCAGCATCGGCTCGGAGAAAAACTCGGGCTCCTGTGCGACGATGGCTTCTTCCATCGGCATCGGTTGCTCGAGCGAAATTGGCGTCGCTGGTTCCTCCGCGACCGGCATTTCCTCCGCTGGCGCGGCAGGTTCCGACTGCGTTTCCCAGATCGGTGGCTCCACCGGTTTCGGCGCCGGCTTTAAGATCGGCGCGAGCTTCTGTTGCGCTACCGGCGGCACCACTTCGCCATTAGCCGGCAGCGAGCTGATCAGCGTCACCGCGAGCCGGTTCCCCATCCGATTATCCACCGCAGTGCCGAATAAAATTTGCGTGTCGTCGCCCACGTGACGGCCGAGTTCCTGCATCAAGATTTCCACTTCAGAAAGCGTCATCCCCGGACCGCCCGCCACCTGCACCAGAACATTGCCAGCCTCTTCCAAAAGCCGACCGCGATCCATCAGCGGGCTCTTCAACGCCGCCGTCAGCGCGTCGTGCGCGCGGTTGTCGGTATCGGACTCGCCGAAACCAAACAGGCAGCGCCCATTCGGACTGCGCAGCGCGGAAAGAAGATCGTCGAAGCCGATATGAATCAAGCCGGGCCGCTGGATCAAATTGATCACTGCACGAACACTCTGGCTGATCGTGACATCTGCCGCCGCGAAGGCCTGGTGCACGCCCGCTTTCGGCGCCACCATGTCGCCCATCTTGTCGTTCTCGAAACAGATGACCGCGTTGGAGTGCTCATGCAGCCGCGTCAAAGCAGCGAGCGCCTGCGCGGTGCGACGTTTGCCTTCGAAGGCGAAAGGCATGGTCGCGAAACTCACCACCATCGCGCCATTTTCCCGCGCCAATTCCGCGATCACCGGCGCTGCTCCGGAGCCAGTCCCGCCGCCCAAACCCGCACACACAAAAACCATCCGCGCCTCGCCCAGACTCTGGCGAATCTCATCCGCCGCTTCCACGGCGGCGTTGTAGCCTAATTCTGGATCGCCGCCCGCGCCCAGACCGCGCGTGCCCATGCGACCGAGCTGCACCTTGTGCGCAGCCACGGAACTGGCGAGCGATTGCGCGTCCGTGTTTGCGGCCAGGAGATCCGCTTTCTCCAAGCCGTCGAGCACGATGCGATCCAGCGCGTTCGAGCCGGCGCCACCGACGCCGATTACTTTGATCGGAATGTTCTCATCCTGCAGGTCGGACAAGCTGAAGTTGCGGCTGAGTTGTATCATTTTTGTTCTCCGGATTTCTTTCTCCTCTATCGCATTCCGCTAAAAATTTTGTCGAAAAAGCGGCCGAACCGGCTCCGTGACGGCCGCTCTGTTTGCACCGCCTGCGCATAACGAATCAGGCCAATTGCGGTCGAGAATTGCGGGTTCTCGAAAGCGGAAGTCAGACCAGACATCGTCTGCGCATGGGCCACGCGCGCCGGCAATTCAAAGACTTCCTCCGCGAGGTGATCGATCCCTTTCAGATGGCTGCAACCGCCGGTGATGAACACGCCCTCGCTGATGTAATTGATGAACGGCTCTTCCTCGAGTTTCCGTTTCAAGAGCTCAAACGTCTCGCGCAAACGCAGGTGAATGATCGTATTCAGCGTCTCGCGTTCGATCTCTTTTCCGGCGAATCCAGAATCGTCTTTCAACTGCACCGTTTCCCCCGGCAGACAATTCCCCAGCGTCACGCTGCCTTCCTCGATCTTTAATTTCTCCGCGCGCGTCATCGGAATGCGCAGGCCCATCGAAATGTCATTCGTAATGTGGTCGCCGCCCACGCCGATCGCTCCAGTCTGTTTCACCACGCCGTCGACGTAGAGGATATAATCCGTCGTCCCGCCACCGATATCGATCACGAGCGCGCCGAGACTTTTTTGTTGCGGCGTCAACACCACCTGCGCCGCCGCCAGCGCGCTGAAGACCACGTCTTCCACTTCCAGCGGCAATTCTTTCACACAGCGAATCGTATTCTGAATCCGCGTCCGCACGCCGTGGATGATATGGAAATCCGCCTCCAGCTTTTCCCCCAGCATTCCCACCGGATTCAAAACGCCGTCCTGCCCATCCACGTGGTAGTGCTGAATGATCGAATGCAGGAACGCGTTTGGCGCGGGGATGCTGACCTCGCGCGCGCTGATCTTCACGTCCTCGATGTCCTGCTCGTCGATCTCATCGCGATCTTCCGGCAGCACGACCGCGCCGCGATTGTTAAAGCTCTGAATGTGCGACCCGGCCACGGCCACGTAGACGCTCTCAATCATGATGTCGCTCTTCGTTTCCGCATCCACCACTGCCTCGTGGACGCACTTCATCGCCGTCTCGAAATCGACGATCTCGCCTTTACGCACACCGCGGGATGGCGCCTGCCCCACTCCCAGGATCTTAATCGTCCCGTCCGGCCGGCCTTCGCCCACCACCACGCAGATTTTCGACGTCCCGATTTCCAGCCCCACCATATAGTCGCTGCTTGCCATTTCCTTAATTTCTCCTCCGAGGTTCGGCCGGTTGCGCCCGGCGAACTTTCGCCTCGGCTCCGGTCTTCTTTGATTTCGTTCCTGCTGCCGCAGATTCCTTTTTCGGCACGGGATTCACCGGCGTCGCCCGCAAAACTTTCGGCTCTGCGCCCTCCGGATCGATCGTGTCGTTGATCACTTGCGCGGCCGGCTTCGCGAAGGTCACGGGAATGTTTCGCTTCACCAGCAGGTTCACCGTTTCCAACTCCATCCGCGAATCGTCCGTGAAAACCAAAAACTGCTCGAGCCGCTGCAGATCCGCATCCAGATCATCGAGGCCAAACGTCACCCGCGTCCGGTTTTTATCCGTCACCAGCAGGCAATAGCCTTTCGCCACATCGATCTCGCGCAGTTGAAAACGCGTCTGCATAAAGCTGCGCGTGCTCAGCCGCAGCAGTTCGAGCGCGGCTTTCACTTCCAAGGTTTGCACCGCCTTGCCGGCCTCGAGTTTCTCTTTCGTCGCGCCGGCGATAACCGGCAATCCCAGATATTCCGGGAGTAACTTCTTCTCTCGCATCATCACACCGCGCGCATCCACCAGAAAGCCGTCGTCGTCGGAAAAAAGATTCGACACTCCCTCGGCCGCGGTGATCCAGGCCACGGGTTTGCGTTCTACAATTTGCACGTCGATCTCCGCCGGCATCTTGCGCGTCACCTGCACTTCATCCACCTGCGGCAATTTCTGCAGACGCTCCTGTACCCGCGCCAGATTTACGCCGAAAATGTTTTCACCTTCGCGCAATTCCGCAGCCTCCAGGATTTGCGCGCGTTTCAAAGTTCCATCCGTCTGCACTTCGATTTTGCTCAGCCGATAATCCGGATTCTCGAAGAAGAGCTGCTTCGCCCCATAGCGGATGCCGTAGAAGACCGCCGCGCACCCGAGCAGGCAGAGCGAGGTCTTCGACGCGACCACAAAAATGCGCCGGTTCCGATGCTGCACCGCCGTCGTCGATCGCACCCGCACATCCAGCAAATGCTGCTGTTTTCGCTGGCGCGAATTCGAGACGCGCTGGTTGCGGACGCGCGGACGTGATGGGGCGACGCGCTTCATTTTCGCCTCCTCGCTGCCAGCGAAAGCTCAATGATGCGCGCGCACAATTCCGGATAGCTGATTCCCGCCACACCTGCGGCCTCCGGGAGCAGGCTGTTCGGCGTCATGCCGGGAATGGTGTTGATCTCAAGCACCGTCGGCTCACCTTCGGCGGGCAACATCACATCCACCCGCGAATAAACCTGCAGACCGAGCGCGCGATGCGCCTGCAAGGCGAGTTTTTGAATCGACTTCGTTTGCTCATCCGAAAGCTGCGCGGGGCAAACGTGACGCGCTCCGCCACCGCTGCTACTCGCGCCGCCCGGATTCAAAAAGGGATACTTCTCCGCGAAATCGTAGAAGCCGTCTTTCGCGATGATCTCGATGATCGGCAACGCCTGTTCGCCCAACACTCCAATCGTCAATTCACGTGCCGGGATAAATTTCTCGACCAACAACCGCTCATCGTATTTCGCCGCCTCCGCCAGCGCGGAAGTTAGCGCGGCATCATCTTTCACAATGTAAACGCCCACGGTGGAACCTTGGCGCGGCGCCTTGATCACGAGCGGCAAGTCGAACGACGGCCTCTCCCCCGTGCGAATGATTTCCCAAGCCGGCGTCGAGACATCATGCGCGTCGAACTTTTCCTTCGAGAGGATCTTGTCGAAAGCCGTCAGGCTCCCTTCCACATTCTCGCCGGTGTAAGGCATCCCGCGGTCTTCCAGAATCTGCTGCACCTGCCCGTCTTCACCGAACGTTCCGTGGATGGCGATGAAAGCGATTTCGACATCGGCCGGCATGGTAAAGTCCGCCCCGCGCACATCCACTTCCGTGACCTGCACGCCTAACGAACGCAGCGCCTCGGCCACGCCCTTCCCGGTCGCCAGCGACACCTCCCGCTCCGAGCCGGGGCCACCCATCAGGACGGCCACATGTTTTGGTAGATCTTGTTCGTTCACGCTGGTTCTCCCACGATTTGCACTTCGGTTTCCAATTCGATCCCGCGCTTATCGCGCGCGGCGGTTTTGATTCGCTCGATCAATTCCAACATCTCGACGGCAGTGGCGCCGCCATCATTCACAATAAAATTTCCGTGCACTTCCGAGACACGCGCGCTCCCCACGGCGCTGTTTTTCAAACCCAGCTCATCCACCAGTTTTCCGGCCGGACACGCTGTTGGATTTTTGAAAATGCAGCCGGCACTCGAGGCCGCGGGCTGACTCGTCCGGCGTTTCTCCTGCGATTCTTGCAGGCGCCGCAGAATTTCTTCTTTCGCGGCCGGCCGTCCACGGAAAACCGCCGAGACCGCGTAGTTCTTCATCAGTGCAGGAACGTGTCGGTAATTCACTTCCAGCTCCGTCGGAGACTTCTCCTGCGCGCTGCCTTGCTCATCGAGAAAACGAACCCGCACGACGTTATCGAACGTCTCCACGCCCATCGCGCCCGCGTTCATTCGCAGAGCCCCGCCCACTTCGCCGGGAATTCCTTCCATCCATTCCATCCCGCCGATGCCAGCGCCTTTCGCTGCGTAAGCGACCTGCTTCAACTTCGCTCCCACGCCCGCCGTGATCTCTTCCCCGTTCACTTCCACGCGCTCGAATTCTCCTCCGCTCGGATGCACGACCACGCCACGAATTCCTCCGTCCTGCACGAGCAAATTGGACCCGCGACCGATGACAAACAGCGGCAGATTTTCCTGCCGGCACATGCGGATCAATTCTGCGAAAGCCGCCTCGCTCCGCGGCTCCACCCAAAACTGCGCCGGCCCGCCTACGCGCAGCGTAGTGTGTTTCGCCAGCGGCTCATACAGACGCACGTCCCCTTCGTCGCCGATGATCTCTTTGATCTTCTCCGCAATCACAAGATCGGCCGCGAGGAGCGAGAGCTGTTCGTGAATATTTCCCGCGCCCAAACTGAGCACGAGATCGCCCGGTGCGATCATGTTCCCGACTTCGCGGTGCAGACGATTCAGTCGCGGCTGATAAGAAGCGCCGCCGTGGCCTTGCGCGGTCACTTCATCGACCAGCATTTGCCCGGTCACGCCCGGAATCGGCAGTTCGCTGGCGGGATAAATATCAGAAATGAAAACGGAATCCGCATCCCCAAACGCGCTGCCAAATTCCTTCCGCAACGCTTGCGTGCGTGAATAGCGATGCGGCTGAAACATGGTCAGGACGCGCTTGCGCCCGACTGACTTCGCCGTCGCCAAAGTGGCGCGAATCTCCGTGGGATGATGCGCGTAATCATCGACCAACAGGAACCGCTCGCTCGCGTATTTGATTTCGAACCGGCGCCGCGCGTGCTGAAAATGGCCCAGCGACGCGGCGATCTTTTCGAAGGGCAATCCGAGTTCGGTCGCGAGTGCAATGACTCCGAGCGCGTTACTCACATTATGCCGCCCCGGCACGTTCAAAACTGCTTCGCCCAGTTGTTCGCCTTTCCGAAAAACGCAGAACACGCTGGCAAAATCTTTTAGTTCCAAATCCGCTCCGCGATAATCCGCGTTCCTGGAGAAGCCGAACGAAATCGAACGTGGCCGGTTCTCACAAAACCGCGCTGCGTTCGCATCATCCGCGCTGTAAAAAACGGAGCCGCTGGTTTGATCCAGCAGCTGCGCAAAGACCGCCTCGATCGCCGCCATGTCTGCGTAAAAATCGAGATGCTCTTCCTCGAGATTGAGGATGACAGCGTGTTCCGGTCGGAAGAAGCGCAGCGTGCCATCGCTCTCGTCGCCTTCCGCGACGAAGTATTCTCCGCGCGGATTCCAATGCGCATTCGTGCCCAAAATCGGAATCTCCGCGCCGACGTAGTGCGATGGATTCAAGCCGCCTTCGCGAAAGACGTGCGCGGTCATGGCCGACGTGGTCGTCTTGCCGTGCATGCCCGCGATTACGATCCCGCGTTTCCCTTGCATGATCGCAGCCAGCGCTTCAGCGCGGCGCGCGGTTGGTTGCCCATTCCGGCGGGCAGCGGCGAGGATGGGGTTGTCTTCTTTGATCGCGGAAGAATAGACGATCAACTCTGCATCGCTCGCGTCCTCCGCCCGATGCTGCACATGAAAACGCAAACCGAGACGCTGCAGGCGCGCTGTCTCCTGAGTGCCGACTCGATCCGATCCGCTCACTTCGTGCCCGAGCTCGAGCAAGAGCGCGGCGATGCCGCTCATCCCGCTCCCGGCCACGCCGATCAGATGAATCCGATGCTGCTCCCGCGTGAGCGCACGCGCCAGATCGGACGTGAGCGCGAGCGTCATGAGGTATATCGCTCCATCGTTTCCGCGACCAAGGCGGCGGCGTTTTTCGGTGCGAGGCGTCCGCAATTTTCCGACATGCGTTGCAGGCGCTGCGGATCGCTCATGAGCGCGCGAATATTCTGTGCCAGCAAATCGCTGTTGAGCTCCGCTTCGCGCAACAGGATCGCCGCTTCCGCGCGCACGAAGATCTCGGCGTTCCGCGTCTGATGATCCTCCGCCGCGTAGGGGAACGGGATCAAGATCGACGGCAAAGAGAAAGCCGCGAATTCCGCCAGGCTGGCCGCGCCCGAGCGCGCGATCGCGATGTCGGCCGCACTATAAACGTCCTCCATCGCGTGATGAAAAGCGGAGACGTAGGCCGGAATATTCTCGCGCTGATAGTTGTCGGCCGCGAGACGTTCATCGCGCGCGCCGGAGAGATGGATCACTTGAAAGGGCAGGCCCTGGAGCTCGGGCAATGATTTGATGATCGATTGATTTATTCCCGCCGCGCCCTGACTGCCGCCCATGACCAGCAGCGTGAGCAAGTCTTCCTGCAGGCCAAGTTTTCGGCGCGCGGCCGCGCGGTCCAACCGCTGGAGATCCGCGCGGATCGGCGTGCCTGTGACCTCGGTGTGCGCCCTGGGAAAATGCTGCGCGCATTCTTTGAAGCCAAGCAAGACGGCGCGCACCATCCGCGCGGTCAGGCGATTGGCTTTGCCGGGAATCGCGTTCGACTCGTGAATGAAAGTGGGGATGCGGCGCATCCGTCCGGCCATGATTGGCGCGGTGGAGGTGAATCCGCCCATGCCGAGCACGACATGCGGATTGAACTTCCGGTAGATGCCGCGGCACAGGGAAAGGCTTTCGTAAAAGCGCTGCGTGAAACGCACGATCGCGGGCGAAAACGGAGACGGCAGTCCGATGGTCGGCAATTTCTCGAAACGAAACTCCGAGCGGTTCGAGACCGCGAGCGCGTCGATCTCTTTTTCGGAAATAAACAGCATCACTTCGTGCCCGCGCGACCGCAGGACTTCCGCGACCGCCAGACCGGGAAAGAGGTGCCCGCCCGTCCCTCCACATGCGATGACAGCGTTCATCAGATTCGTGGCGTCATCCGCACCTGCAGGGTGGCGCGTTTCCGGTTAACCACAGGTTCAAGCACGCCGCGGCGATAGATGCTAATGAGCAAGCCCCACGCCAAAAAACAGACGACCAAATTCGAGCCGCCGTAGCTGATAAACGGCAACGGCAACCCCTTGTTAGGCAAAAGCGAAGTGGTGACGCCGATGTTCACGGCCGCCTGCAGGCCGAGGAGCGAGACAATCCCGGACCCGAGAAGCAGCCCAAGTCGATCCTTGGCGTGGAGCGCGATCATCATCCCGCAGACGATGATGACAACGAAGAGAAAGACCACGAGCAAACTCACGCGCAAACCCAGCTCTTCGCCGATCATGGGAAAAATAAAATCCGTGTGCGCGTAGGGCAGATAGAGCATTTTCTGCCGCCCCTGCCCGAGCCCGAGACCATCGATGCCGCCGCTGCCCCAGGCGATCAGGGCCTGCCATTGCTGTAGACCGGCGTCTTCTTTGTACTTGTCCGGATTCATGAACGCAGCCAGCCGGTCCATCCGCTCCGGCAACATGGTGGCAACGAAAACAATCGCGCCCACGCCCAAGGTCGAGAGTGCTCCGAGAATGGCCACGTTCGTGCCCGCGATGAACATGATCACGAACGTCGTCCCGCCGATGAGCGCGGTCGTGCCGAGATCGACTTCGAAGACAATCAACGCCAGCAGCACGCCAATGACGGCGATGGGAATGAGAAATCCCTGGACGATTTTCCCGCTCGTTTTTTCGTGGCGCGCATACCAGAAGGCGAGAAAAAACACGGCGGCGATCTTTGCCATTTCCGACGGTTGGAATTTCATCCCCGCGAGCATGAGCCAGCGGCGCGATCCATTTAGGCGGACGCCGATGGGCGGCACGAAACAAAGCGCGAGCGTCAGGCAAGCCAGGCCAAACCAAATCCACCACGTGCGCGCCCAGAAATGGTAATCCGTCATCGCCGCGAACCCGCAGACGAGGCAGCCCACGACCAGCCACACGACCTGACGCTTGAGAAAGGCGTAGTCGTCACCGTGTCCATCGCGGGCAAAAGCGCTCGTGCTGTAAAGCATGACAATGCCGATGACGAGAACGCCCAGCACGGCCAGAAACAGAATGAAAGCGCTCTTACGATGCATCGGTGGGCGGGAACTTATTGGCCACAGATAGACACGGATGGAACACGGATAAGGTCCACGGAAGGCGTTGCCTTTGATTTCCAAATCCGTGTCTCATCCGTGTGAATCCGTGGCTAAAAATCACTTCTTCGCTTTTTTCGCGGCCGGAATGATGAGCTTTTGCCCGATCTGCAATTTCCGCGGATCGTCGATGTTATTCACCTTGAGCAGCTCGCTCTCAGAGACTTTATGCTTCCGCGCGATTGAGACGGGGTTATCGCCCTTCATCACCAAGTAGGTCTTCGCGTCGGACGGAATGGAAACCGGCAAAGCCTTGGCCGGCTCCGCTTCGCGATCGCTCTTCGTTACCGGGAGCGCAGGTTTCGCCGCGGTCGTTGGCTCTGTGGATTTGTCTTCCACGGTGGAGGTAGTGACCACCGAGTCCGCCGGTGCGGAAACTGCCGTCGCCGCTTTCGACGGAAAGGCGCCTTGCCGGCTCTTGATGGTATTGAACGCGATGATGCCCGCGACTGCCACGACATGCAGCACGAGCACAATCAGCAACGCGCGCGAGAGCTTCATGTTCGGTTCCGACATTTCCTCGTAATCCATTTCGTCGGGGACGTTCATGGAGCGGCGCGCGGTGCTGGCGCGGAGCTTCTTCTTGGGCTTGAGGAGTATTGGTAGT
Organism: uncultured Verrucomicrobiae bacterium; assembly: GCA_963762685.1. GTDB lineage: Bacteria > Verrucomicrobiota > Verrucomicrobiia > Chthoniobacterales > UBA10450 > JACCTI01. The sequence continues at coordinate 84,912 of CAVXLV010000011.1, forward strand.
TTCATGGCTGGGATTTCAACGCGTGCACCAGGGCACGGAATTGGTCGCCGCGATCGGCGTAACTTTTGAACATGTCGAAGGACGAGGTGCCGGGGGAAAAGAGGACGGTTTCGCCCGCTTGCGCGACGGCGTGCGCGCGTTCAACGGCGTCGGCAATGGAGACGGCGATTTCGCATTGCACGACGCCCTCCCAATCTTTGCAGATGCGCCCGGCCATTTCGCCGATCAGAACGACCGCGCGGACTTTTTCGCCCACGATCTCGCGCAGGGTGGAGAACTCGAAGCCTTTGTCCTTCCCTCCGGCAATAAGAACGACCGGCTTCGTCTGCGCGAGGAGCGCTTTCTCGACTGCGTCGAGGTTGGTCGCCTTCGAATCATTGATGTAATCGACGCCGTTGATTTGCCGAACAAATTCGAGCCGGTGCGGGCGCGGCTCATAGGCGCAAAGTGGCGGAACCATCTGCGCAAAGGTGAGCCCGCGCGCGAGCCCCACGCCAAGCGCCGCCATGATGTTTTCGATATTGTGCGAGCCGCGCAATTTCGTTTCCGCGAGCCGCAGAACGGGCTCACTCCGGTAAACGATCGCGCCTTCGCTCAGCCGCAAATCCGCGCGATCGTCGTAGGCGCTGAACGTGATCCGGCGCGCCTGCAGCGGCGGCAATTCTTCCGCCGCGTTGACGACTGCCACGTCGTCCGCCGTTTGATAATCGAAGATGCGCAGTTTGGCGGCGCGATATTCGGCTAACGAGCGGTAACGATCCAGATGATCGGGCGCAAAGTTTAACCAGACGCTGACCGCCGGACGAAAGGTAGAAATGGTTTCGAGCTGAAACGAACTCACCTCCACCGTGAGCACATCGAGATCACGACCCTCGCGCGCCACTTCGGAAAGCGGCTTGCCAATATTCCCGCAGGCGACGGTGCGCTGGCCGCAGGCGTTTAACATCTGCGCGAGCAATTCCGTCGTGGTCGTCTTTCCATTCGTGCCGGTAATGGCGACGACCGGCGCGTTCACCGAACGCCAACCCAGCTCCAGCTCACCCATGGTTGGGATCTCACGCGCCGAAAGATTGCGCGCGAGCGCGGACGCCGGGTCGATGCCCGGACTCAAGACCACCATCTCAAAATGTGCGTCGATCGTTTCCGCGGGTTTCCCGCAGAGCACCTCGATGCCGCGCGCGCGCATGCCCTCGATGGTGGTTTTTAGAATCGTCTGCTCTTCCGCGCTATCGAGCACCGTCACGGCCGCGCCTTCATCGCGCAGCAAGTGCGCGGCCGCCGTGCCACTCAAGCCCGCTCCCAGCACTGCCACTTTTCGATCGGTGTAACGCATCAGGGTTACCTCAATTTTAAGGTGGCCAAACCGAGGAGCGCGAAAATGGCAGAGAGAATCCAGAACCGCACGATGACGGTGTTTTCCTTCCAGCCGCTGAGCTCGAAATGGTGGTGGATGGGCGACATTTTGAAAATGCGTTTGCCGGTCATTTTGAAACTCAAGACCTGCATGATGACGGAGGTCGCCTCGATCACGAAGACACCGCCCACGACCGTGAGGAGCATCTCCTGCTTGCAACAAATCGCGACCACGCCAATGAGTCCGCCGATGGCGAGGGAACCGGTGTCGCCCATGAAAACTCCCGCGGGGTGACAGTTAAACCAAAGAAAGCCGAGCCCCGCGCCGACGAGGGCGGAACAGATCACGGTCAGCTCCCCGGTGAAGGGATAAAACGGCACCTGCAAATACTCGGCGATGCGGAAGTTTCCCGCGGCGTAAGTCAGCAGCGCGTAGGCAAACGCCACCGTGATCGTGCAGCCCGTGGCGAGACCATCGAGGCCGTCTGTGAGATTGACCGCATTCGACGCGCCCGCGATGACAATGGCAAAAAAGACAAAGGTGAAGAGCCCCATGTTCGCGATCACGGGCGCTTTGAAGAATGGCAGGTAAAGCGAGCGCGCCTGCACTTCCAGCAGTGGACTCGTTAGAAAAACCGTCGTCACCACCGCGGCCACGATGAGCTGGACGAGAAGCTTGAGTCGTCCGCTGATCCCGTCGGACTTTTTCTTTGTGACCTTGAGATAGTCGTCCACAAATCCCAGCCCGCCGAGCGTGACCATGGAGAAGAGCGCCAGCCAAACGAAGCGATTATCCGGGCGCGCCCACAGAATCGCGGAAATAAGAATCGAACCAATAATCAGCACGCCGCCCATCGTCGGGATGCCGGCTTTTCCGCCATGCAATTCAGCCAGGCGATGCACTTCTTTCGCGGTCCGGATGGGCTGGCCAATCTTGAGCGAGATGAGTTTACGGATGACGAAATTTCCGCAGAGCAGCGTGAGCGTGAAGGCCGTGATCGCGGCCGCGACACTGCGAAATGTTACGTAGGTGAAAACGTTGAGCCCGGGGACGTGTTCACTCCACGTGTGAAGGTAGTACATCATACCGAGTGACTCAGGGTGGATCGTTGCTGACTAAACTCTTCCAAGACGCGCTCGGTCCGTGCGGTGCGACTGCCTTTCACGAGCACCAGATCTCCCGGCGCCGCGATCTCAGCCAGCACTTCCGCGGCTGCTTTCGGATCTGCCACGGCCGTCGTTTTCTCCATGCCCGAGGCCTCCGCAGCCCGCGCAATCGCGGCGCCTAAATCGCCGATGGTAATCAGATGATCGATCCCCAAATCGGCGGCGCATTCGCCGACTTCTGCGTGGCCGCGCTCCGATTCATTGCCGAGCTCACTCATCTGCCCGAGCACGGCGATGCGGCGGCCAGCAGATTCGAGTTCCACCAGGGTGCGCAAGGCGGCTTTCATCGATTCTGGATTCGCGTTGTAGCTGTCGTCCAGGAATTGCACGCCCCCGATGTCGCGCAATTGCAGACGAGCTTTCGTTAGGGGCGTGGACGCCAGACCGGCCGCACATTCCTCGGTCGAAAGTCCGAAGAGTCTGCCAGCCGCGACCGCGAGGAGCGCGTTTTGCACCATGTGCAGACCGGGGACCGGCAGTTGCGCGCGGCAGCGGTGCGCTCCTTCCATGATGGTAAATTCCGAGCCGCTCGCGCTCTGCGTGATGTCTTCCGCGCGGACAGCGCCGCCCTGCACGCCCGCGAGCACGATCTTCGCTTTTGTGCGCTGGGCGATCGCTTCGCTGAACGGATCGTCGGCGTTCAGAATCATCGTGCCGGCGGCTCCGACGGCTTCCGCCAGCGCACCTTTTTCCAGCGCGATCGCTTCCCGCGAGCCCATGAATTCAATGTGCGCGACGCCGATGTTGGTAATGATACCGACGTCCGGCGCGGCCAGCGCCGCGAGCGCGGCGATCTCGCCGGGATGATTCATCCCCAGTTCCCAGACCGCGATTTCATCTTCCGCGGTGGCTTCCAGGATCGTGCGCGGCAAGCCGATGTGATTATTGAAATTGCCTTCCGTTTTTGTGACCCGGAAACGCCGCCCGAGCGCCGCCGCGACAAAATCTTTCGTGCTGGTTTTGCCGTTGCTCCCGGTGATCGCGATAACTTTCAGCGGCAGGCAACGGCGATATCCAGCCGCGATTTGTTGATATCCGACCAGCGTGTCAGCCACGCGCAGAATCGCGAAACCATCCGGCACGCTGCCGCTCCAGTTTTGCTCGACCAAGGCGCCAGCCGCGCCGCGTTTCGCCACTTGCTCAACAAAAAGGTGACCGTTGAAATTTTCGCCGCGAATGGCCACAAAGAATTCACCGGCTTGGATGGTGCGGGAATCCGTACTGATCCGCGTGACTGGGACGGCAGGATCTCCACCAGTGATGGTGGCGTGCGCGAACTCGGCCAGGCGGGAAAGGGAGAGTGGTTCCATTTTATCCAGTCGTTAGGAAGTAAATTCCACCGGGGAATCCTCCAAAGCTCGGCGGGCCACTTGCAAGTCGTCGAAGGGCACGGTGTGGTCGGCAAATTCCTGGTAGGCTTCGTGGCCTTTACCGGCGATGACGACGATGTCGCGCGGTTGCGCCAACGCAATGGCGCGCGCGATCGCGGCGGCGCGATCGGTGATTTTTTCGTAGCGCTCGGAGCGAAAGCCCTTCTCCACTTCGGCGATGATTGCATCCGGGTCTTCCTTCCGCGGATTATCGGACGTGATGATGCTAAAATCGGCATTGTCATCCGCGGCGCGCGCCATGAGCGGCCGCTTCTGGCGGTCGCGATCTCCGCCGCAACCAAAGACCACGATCAGTTTGCGCGGGGAAAGTTCGCGGCAGGTCTTCAGCACATTAAGCAGCGCATCCGGAGTGTGCGCGTAATCGACAAAGACCTGAAATTGCCGTTTGGCTGCGACCGCTTCGAGGCGCCCGGGAACCTGCGGCGATTTCGCGAGACTTTGGATCGCATCGCGCACGCTAATTCCGAGGCTGTTCGCGGCCGCGAGCGCGGCGAGAGAGTTCGAGACATTGAATCGCCCGATCAACGGCACGCGCACCAGATAGCTTTTCCCGCGCGCATCCAATTGATAGGAGGTGCCGGCAAATTCCGGGCGATAATTTGAGGCACGAAAGTCGGCTCGCACGCTCATGCCGTAAGTCGTAACCGGAAAATCTTTCCCCAGCCGGTCGATTATTTTTTCGCCGTAGCGATCGTCGATGTTTACTACCGCGACGGTCTTTTTTTTGTGCGGTTGCGCGGCGAGATCGGTGAAGAGTTTTGCCTTGGCGTCGAAGTAATTTTCCATCGTGCCGTGAAAGTCGAGATGGTCTTGCGTGAGATTGGTGAAGACGGCGACATCCCATTCCAAACCGCGCGTGCGTTCTTGCGCGAGCGCATGCGACGAGACTTCCATCGCCGCCGCTTTGCAGCCGGCGTTGGAGATTTGCGCGAGCAATTCCTGCAGCTCGAGTGCGAACGGCGTCGTCCGGACCGCGGGCAGAACGCGTTCGCCGATTTCGTAGCGGACAGTGCCGATCAAGCCGCAGCGCATGCCCGCTTTTTCGCAGATGTGTTTGATCAAAAACGTCGTCGTGGTCTTGCCGTTCGTTCCGGTGACCGCAGCCAACTTTAATCGACGCGCCGGCCAGCCATAGAAAGCGCCGGCTAAATCTGCCAGCGCCAGCCGCGTATCATCCACCTGCACCCACGTGGCCGGTCCCTGCTGCGCAGCCCGCTCGGCCACGATGACGGCCGCGCCTTTTTCGATCGCCTGGTCGATGAACTGGTGGCCATCACTTTTCTCGCCGCGGAGCGCGACAAAGAGGCCGTTCTTCTGCACCCGGCGCGAATCATACGCGATGCTTTCCACGGCGCGCTCGGTCGAGCCGACGACCGCGCGACTGGAGATGGCGGAGAGAAGAGTCTTGAGCAACATGTGGTTAGGCAGGATGACGCGGCGCGTTCAACGACGGGTCGAAGTGGTTAAGGCGACCTCGCCGACTGGGGTCGCTTTCCTGATTTCCACACGCGGCTCAAGATCGAGATAGCGCGCCGCCTGCTCGGCCACGCGGGCAAAAATGGGACCGGCGACTTTGCCGCCGTAGTTTTCTTCCGGCGTGGCGGTCTTGGGATCATCGAGCACCACGAGCCCGACGAACTCCGGATTCTCCGCGGGCAGGAAGCCGGAGAATGAGACGACCGCTTTTTGCGCATCGTAACCGCCTTTCGGGTCGAGCTTTTGCGCGGTGCCAGTCTTGCCCGCGATATCGAAGCCCTGCACCGCCGCGGCCGCCGCCGTGCCCCGACTACTGACGACATCGCGCAAGGCATTCCGCACTTGCGCCGCAGTCTCCGGGGAGATCACCTGCCGCAAGACCGTGGGAGTAAAAGTGGCGATGGCTTTACCGTCGGCATCCGTGATCGCTTTGACGATTTGCGGAGTGACCAGCTTGCCGCCATTCGCGATCACCGACATCGCGACCGTCATTTGCAAGGGCGTGACGGCTACTTCGTGTCCCATCGGAATGCGGGTAATGGAAATTTTAGTCCAGGATTGCGGCGAATGGATGGTGCCCGCGATCTCGCCCGGCAATTCGATGCCGGTGCGTTCGCCGAAGCCGAAGCGGCGGATGTATTCGTAAAATTTTCGCTCGCCGACGGAGAGGGCGAGCTTGGCGGCGCCGATATTACTCGAATGCACCAGGACGTCGCGCACGCTGAGCGCGCCATAGCCGCTGCCGTGATCGTGCAAGAGTTTGCCGCCGTAACTCCAGACGCCGTTTTCGCAAAAGATCGTGGTTTCCGGCTGGACCTTCTTTTCATTCAAGGCGGCGGCGGCGGTGACGATCTTGAAAGTCGAGCCCGGCTCCATCTGGTCGATGATGGCGCGGTTTTTCATTTGCTCGGGTTCGGTCCGATTGCGTTGGTTGAGATCGAAGGAAGGCCGGTTCGCCATCGCCAGGATTTCGCCGGTGCCCGGGCGCATGAGAATGATCGTCGCCTTCTCCGGCTGATACTCGCGCATGGCGGCGTCGATCTCGTTCTCGACGATGTTTTGCAGGTTCAGATCAACGGTGAGATTGACGCGGTAGCCGTCTCGCGGCGCGCGTTCCTGTCCGCGGTAGAGGACGATCTCTTTGTTATTCGCGCTTTTCTCGATGTAACGATAGCCGTCCTGTCCGTGGAGATATCGCTCCATCGAAAGCTCAATGCCCTGGATGCCGGAGCGATCGAAATTTGTGAATCCGATCACGTGGCAAAGCATCCCGTTGTTTGGATAAGCGCGGGCGGAATCGCGTTCCGTATGAATGCCTTTCAAACCCTTCGCCACCAGCGTTGCCTTCAGGGCATCGGCGGTCGCCTTCGGCACGTTGCGTTGCAGGACCACGTAAGGGCGGCTGCCGCTTAACTTCTCCGTCAACTCATCCGGCGGCAGATCGAGCGCTTCCGCGAGAACGGGCACAAGTTCCTCCCGGTTATTAATCAGGGTGCAATCACCGACCACGGTCTCGACCGGGACGTTGTGCGCGAGGACTTCGTTATTGGCGTCGAGAATCGAACCGCGCTCCGCGAAAATGGTCTGCTTCCGGCCATGCCTCTCCGCTGCCAGCGCGGAGTATTCATCGTGCTTCGCGATCTGGAGATAGACCAGCCGGAACGAGAACGCACTGAAGAGCACCGCGAAGGCGAGGCAAACCAGAGCGCAACGAAACCGGCTATTCCACTTCATCGACCCGCCCGCTGGTTAACGACTGGTTGGACAGCGTCGTCCGCGCGCATGCGGACCGGAGCACTTACGCGCACGATGTTATGCTCCGCGATCGGGATCATCTTGAGATAGCCTTCCTTTAGACGGCGCTGCAAGGCGACGCGCGAGGTGAGCGCGGTGATCTGCCCGTTCGCATCCACGTTCTGGAAACGGAGGGTGGCCAGTTCGTTTTCCAGCGCCTTCTTTTTGTTCCCCATGTGGTTTAATTGCACCGTGAGGTAGACGTAAATCAGACCGGTGCTGGCGAGGAAAACGGCGAGGATCATCCAGCGCGCGAGCGAGGCGGCGTGAACCGGGTTGTATTCTTTGCGGCGTTGGCGTTGCATTTAGTTCCTTTCGGCGACGCGCAGCTTGGCGCTGCGCGCACGGGGGTTGAGACGTTGCTCCTCGACACTCGGCTCGAGCGGCTTCGAAGTGATGAGGGTGAATTGGTAATCGGGATTCGGCCGCGGCTCGGGCCATTCCGGGCGATCGAGAAAGGCGCGGCTGCGATCGCGGAAGAAATTTTTCACGATCCGATCCTCCAGCGAATGGAAGGTAATGGTGGCCAGACGAGCGCCGGATTCCAGCCGGGAGCTGAGGGCGAGCAGTCCATCCGCGAGCGCGCCCAGCTCGTCGTTTACTTCCATGCGGAGCGCCTGGAAAACCTGCGTCGCCGGATGCCGGCGGCCGTGCCGCCAGACGATCTTCTCCACCGCCCGCGCCAAGGGCACGGTCTCGCGGAAGGGCTCGGTTTTGCGCTGTTTTACAAGCTGACTGGCAATTCTGCGCGCGGCCGGCTCTTCGCCGAGATCGCGAAAAATGCGGATCAGCTCTTCTTCGCTGTAGGTGTTGACGATGTCGGCGGCCGTCAGCTCACGGCGCGGGTCCATTCGCATGTCGAGCGGGCCATTCCGTTGCAAGCTGAAACCGCGATCTGCGTTTTCGAGTTGGCGCGAGGAGACGCCTAAATCCACCAGGGCGCCGCCGATCTTGCTGATCCCCAACTCGTCAAGCACCTGTCCGAGGTTGCGGAAATTCGATTGCCGCAGCGTGACGCGACCGCCGAAAGGCGCCAGCCGTTCGCCTGCGTAAGCGATGGCATCCGGATCCTGATCGAGCCCAAGAATGTCCGCGCCGGTTTGCAAAAGCGCTTCGCAATGTCCGCCGCCGCCGCAGGTGCCATCGACCACGAGCGCACCCGGCCGGGGCGCGAGTAATTCCACGACCTCCGTGGCCATGACCGGACGGTGATAAGTGAAATCCTCCATTTCGTGCGCCTCCTCTTCAATGATGAGCGGCCCCGTCGCGAACCAGACCGGACGTTCAAAAAGCAATGCGTTCATGAGCTAGAGGCCGAGCGCGGTGGCCACATCCTTGTAGGTAGGCGTGCCTGCAGTCCGCGAAGCTTTCCACTTCTCCAGATTCCAGATTTCAAAACGGCCGCGCCCGCCCACCAGCGCCACGTCGCCCTTCAAATCGAGCTGCTGGCAGGCGCCATCCGGAAGGACGAGGCGACCCTGTTTATCGGCCAGGCTTTCAACCGAGTCCGCGTGGAACTGCCGGAGGAATATCCGCCGCTGCGCGGGCGTAATGGCAGTGTTCGCATCCGCATCCTGACAGACGCGCTCGAACTCCAGCGGGGACATGATGAGGAGGAAATGGCCATTCGGCTCCGGAACGATAATGAAGAGTTCCGGTTCCTTTTGCCGCCAATCCACGGGAATGGTGAGACGGTTCTTCTCGTCCAATGGCCGCGTGAAATCGCCGCGATAGTAAATTTGTTTCTGAGCAGCAGTCTCCATACGCCGGTGGGTGTGTTCCCCATTTCACACCATTAGCCCCCATTTGTAACCACCTTGCGTGCCTAGGGTCAACGTAAATAAACGCGGTTCTCGTCGATTTTTCGCGGGGAGAGCGGCGACAAGCGTGCTCCGCTATTTATCCTCGGACTTTGATCCCGCGCAGGCTCACCGCATGTGCTCTCTCTTGCCCCTTCGCCCAAAGGCGGCTAAGAAGGCCATCGGATGATCGATTACATCCAGAAGGGCGGCCTGCTCATGTGGCCGATCCTCGTCTGCAGCATCATCTCGATTGCTGTCTTCGCGGAACGGCTCTTTTACTTTCATCGTGCCACGATTCTTGTGGGCGAGTTTTTGCAGGGCCTTTCCAATCTCATCGCGCGCGGCAATTTCGCCGAAGCGCTGCATGAATCGGCGGGCACTCCCGGCCCGGTCGCGCGCGTCCTCCACGCCGCCATTATCCGGCATGAATCATCGCCCGCGGAGTTGCGCGAGATCGTGCAGGAAGCGGGTCAATTGGAAGTGCCGAAGCTGGAACGCTTCCTCAGCGTCCTCGCCACGATTGCCTTCCTTACCCCGCTCCTCGGCCTGCTCGGAACCGTCGCCGGGATGATCGATGCCTTTGGCATTATTTCCTCGAACGGCGGTTACGCCACCGTGACCGAGCTTTCGAATGGTGTTTACAAAAGCCTGCTCTCCACCGCCGCCGGCCTCGTCGTCGCGACCCCAACGTTTGTCGCCTATAGCTATCTCTCGTCCCGCGTTAATACCATCATGCACGAAATGGAACGCGCCGGGATCGAGATCGTGCACCTGTTAACTGATCGCCAACCGACGGGCGACATCATCACCTTTCAGCCGCCGACGGATCAGGTGGCCGGAAGCCGCGAACGGCGAGCCGACCGTTAGCAGCGCGAGGTTGCAGTTCCACCCACAGGCTACGATGAAACTCGCCCGCACTCAGGAATTCCACTTCGGCTGGATCGGCGTGATCTCCATCATCGACGTCGTTTTTTTGCTAATCTTTTTCCTTTTACTCAGCTCAAACTTCATCCTCCAGCCGGGTATTGCGGTCTCCTTGCCGCTCTCGCGGTTCACACTCGGCCCGCAGGTTAATCCGCAAATCATCAGCATCACGAGCGGACCCGCACCGTCCGTATATTTTCGAGATCAAAAGGTGCCACTCGATCAACTCGGCCCGTTGCTCGACGCCGCCAAAACGGAAGGCCGTCCCCTCATTATTAAAGCTGACCGCCTCACGCCGTACGAAGTCGTAGTCGCGGTGACGAATGCCGCGCTGGAGCACGGCATCACCTCCGTGGCGCTGGCTACTTCGCCGCCACCGTCTGCGCCATGACGCCGGGCACCAGCGCCGGCGAATTCACGCCCATTTTCGATTGGAGCGTCGGCCGTCGCCGCAAAGTTTCGCTCTTCAGCTTCATCGCCGGCTCGATCGCGCTGCACGCGCTCTGCTTTTATCTTTTCCAGATCGTCTACCCGGTCACGGTTGCCCTCTCGCCGCCGCCCGCCCGGGTTAATTTGATCACGCCGAACACCGAGCAAGGTCGCGTTCTCTTGCGCTGGATCGAGGCCGAAGATCCTGCGCTTTCGTCCACCACCCAGCGCCCGGCGGATTCGCTGGCGTCCCTCCCGCCAGAGCCGGCTCATGTCCCTTCCTATCAACGGACACAGCCTTTGCTGAAACAATTACCCGCGTTGCCCGTCGACCTGGACATCCCTAGTGCGGAGCCACCCGGCCCCGTGCGTCTCCCCCGCCGCGCTTCGCCCACCCCGGCAGCTCCTGTCCCAACCCAAATCCACTTTGCTGAAACCGCCCGCGCGCTGGGCGATCCCATGGTTCCGCCCCTCCATTTTTCCGCGTCGGCAGACGAACCACCCGCTGCCGCGCAGTTCCGCATCGCGATCGACCCGCGCGGCGCCGTCCAGTATTGTTTCCTGGAAACCTCCTCCGGCGATCGCGCCCTTGATGAGCAGGCTCGGCATGCCCTCCTCCTTTGCCGGTTTCCAGCGTCAACTTCGCCTAACGAACGGCCGCTCTGGACCACCGCCGCCGTCCATTGGGGCAGCGACGTCCTCATGCCGTCGCGGCCAGCCTCCGCTTCTCCTGCGCCGTGATCCGCGTCAGTCTGGCCGCGCTGGTCACGATCTATCTGCTGGTTTTTCTTGCGGCAGTTTTTCTCCTCTGGATAGTCGGGGAGTGGAATCGCCGCCGGCGCGAACGCCGGGCTTTGCGTGACCGATTGCGGTGCGTGATTTGCGCTTTTGAGTTCGAGGATCAGACGGCGGTATTGCTCCCGCGGTGCCCGCGTTGCGGAAGCTTGAACGAACGATTTAAACCGGAACAAATTTAATTATGGGAATGTGGATTGGCAGAAACCGCAAAGCGCGCGTCACCTACGGCTTCGACGAGATCGCTCTCGTCCCTGGGCGCGTCACGATTAATCCGAACGAAGTCGATACCCGCTTCCACATCTCGCGCCGGGACGGCTCGCCGCTCGAGCTGAAAATCCCGATCCTGGCAAGCGCGATGGACGGCGTGGTGGATGTGAAATTTGCCTGCGCCATGAGCAAACTCGGCGGCCTCGCCGTGCTCAATCTCGAAGGCGTGCAAACCCGTTACAAAGACCCCGAGGAAGTCCTGCAAAAAATCGTCGATGCGGACAAGGCGGAGATCACCGGACTGCTGCAAAAAATTTACACCGAGCCCGTGCAGGAAGATTTGATCGCGGCGCGCATTCGCGAAATCAAGGCATCCGGCGCGGTCGCTGCCGTCAGCTCGATTCCGCAGAAGGCAGAGCAATACGGAGCCATCGCGCAAGAAGCCGGCGCGGATGTTTTCGTGGTGCAGAGCACGGTCTCCACCGTCGAGCACATTTCCACGGAGTATAAATCGCTCGATCTCGCGAAATTCTGCAATGACATGCGCATCCCGGTCATCGTCGGCAACACCGTCGGCTACGATGTCACCCTTGCGATCATGGAATGCGGACCCGCCGCGGTCCTCATCGGCGTAGGTCCGGGCGCGGCTTGCACCTCGCGCGGCGTCCTCGGTTTGGGTGTGCCACAAGTTACCGCCACGGTGGATTGCGCGGCGGCGCGTGATGCTTATTTCAAGAAAAGCTCACGCTACGTTCCGATCATTACCGACGGCGGCATGAGCAAGGGCGGCGATGTCTGCAAGGCGCTGGCTTGCGGCGCGGACGCGGTCATGGTCGGCAGCGCTTTTGCCAAAGCGTATGAAGCACCGGGACACGGCTACCATTGGGGCATGGCCACGCCGCACGCGAACCTGCCCCGCGGCACGCGCATCAAAGTGGGCGCGACCGGATCCTTGAAGCAGATCCTCTTCGGTCCCGCCGAGGTGGATGACGGCTCGCAAAATCTCGTCGGCGCGATCACCACCTGCATGGGCAACGTCGGCGCGCGCACGCTGCCGGAATTTCAACAGACAGAAATTATCATCGCGCCCTCGATCAAAACAGAGGGCAAACTCTTCCAAACTGTGCAAAGCGTCGGGATGGGCACGCGTTAAAGCGGGCGAATTATGATCAGTGCTTGGTGAAAAGGCGCTGCTTCCATCGATCAAGAACCCCAACAGATTTCCTCCATGAATAACCGCAGAGTAGTCATCACTGGCCTGGGCGTGGTCACCCCTGTGGGGAACGATCTTGCGACCTTTTGGGATAATTTGAAGAACGGCGTCAGCGGCATCGGCATGCTCGATGCCTTCGATACCACCGGTTACGATTGCCGGATCGGCGGCCAGGTGCGGAACTTCGATCCGAAGGAATTTTTCGACAATCCGAAGGACGCCCGCCGGACCGATCGCTTTGCCCAACTCGCCATGGCGGCGGCCAAGTTCGCCAAAGTCGACAGCGGAATCGACCTCGAAAAGACAAATCGCGAACGTTTCGGCGTCATCGTCAGCAGCGGCATCGGCGGTTTGAAGACGTTGGAAGATCAGCACACCATCGTGACCACCCGGGGACCTTCCCGCGTCTCGCCCTTCACCATTCCCATGCTCATTAGCAACATGGCGAGCGGCTTGATCTCGATGGAATACGGCCTGCAAGGTCCGAACCTGTGCATCGTCACCGCCTGCGCCACTTCGAATAACGCCATCGGGGAATCCTGGCGCATGATTAAATTTGGCGACGCGGATATTTTTCTCGCCGGCGGCTCGGAGGCATCGCTCGTCCCGACGGGCGTCGCTTCCTTCGCTTCCATGAAAGCGCTCAGCACCCGTAACGACGATCCCACGCGCGCCTCCCGGCCATGGGATCGCGATCGCGACGGCTTCGTCATGAGCGAAGGCGCGGGGGTCGTCGTGGTCGAAGAACTCGAACACGCGAAAGCGCGCGGCGCGAAAATCTATTGCGAACTGGCTGGCTACGGACTTTCGGCCGATGCCTACCACATGACCGCGCCGCCGCCCGATGGCAGTGGCGCCGTGCGCGCGATGCAGATGGCGCTCAACCATGCCGGCGTCCGCCCGGATCAGGTCGATTACGTGAATGCCCACGCCACTTCCACTGGCCTGGGCGACCTTTGCGAGACCCGCGCGATCAAGACCGTCTTCGGTGAGCACGCCTACAAACTTGCCGTCAGCTCCACCAAATCGATGACCGGCCACTTGTTAGGCGGCGCGGGCGCGGTGGAAATGGCAGCCTGCGCGCTGGCTATGCGCGACTCCGTCATTCCGCCCACGATCAATCTCGATAATCCCGACGACGACTGCGATCTCGATTACACCCCAAATGTCGCGAAAGAGCGGGCCGTGAAGGTGGCGATAAACAATTCCTTCGGCTTCGGTGGTCACAACGCCACCCTCGTCGCGACCGAGTTCAAGGATTAGCCGACAGCTCGTCCGCGCGGACAGAAAACGGCATTGACGACCAAGGGCGCTTGGGAATAAAACGTTCTCCAGATCGGAGTTACCACCATGAGCATACCAAAACTGCGGCGCATTCACTTCACCATCCTTTCGGCCTTCACCTCGCTCGCATTCGCCTGCGGCCCCGCGCAAGCCCAACTGAGCGTCGTCGCCCCGAACGAGTACACCAACACTTCGTCCGGCACCGCCGGGATAAACACAATCATCCGCGACGCCGGTAATCCACGCACCGCGCAACTGCTGATCAACGCGAACCAGCTCACCTCTCTGATCGGACAGTCGATTATTAGCTTGGACTTCCGTCTCTTTGCCGGCGCGACGACGGCCTTCCCTCCTTCGAACGCGACCTGGACGGATTTCACGATCTCGATTGGCCAAGGCGTGGCGTTCGGATCCCAATCCACCACTTTTGCGAGTAACTTCGTGGGCGCGCCCACCATGGTTCGCAGCGGATCGCTCACGATCCCGGCCGGTTCTTTCCAGGTGGGATCGAGCCCCAACCCTTTCGGGGGCGGAATCACCTTCACTTTGCCGTATGTTTATACCGGCGGGAACCTTCTGATCGAAATTCGCCACACCGGCAGCAACATCACGAATAACGGTGCGAACGACTTCCTGGAAGGAGTGGCGACGTCCGACCCGAACTACGGCGTGAACTTCTGGAGCGCGATTGCCACTGGCAACGCGGCCACCACAGGCGCCGTGAATAGCTTCACTGTTGTCCGTTTGAACGCCATCCCGGAGCCTGCCACGGCGTTGCTTCTCCTGGTGGGCGGCGGTGCCGCGTGGGTGATCAGGAAACGCCGGCAGGCTCTGTAAGTTAGAACTTCTAGGCGCAGAGTTCGAGGGGATCGTAACAGCGGGGGCGCCCCTCCAGCCTACGCGGCCGATGCCGGATCCGCGAAGACTGGCGTGGCCATCACGTCAGAAGCGTCAAAGGAAAAACCGTGGCCGCCGCGCGAGAGGCTCTGCAAGAGGGCCGCGATGCTCTGCGCGGTGCTGGTAGAGTAAAAACGCACCAACCCCACGGTCGTGCGATGCCCGAAAACGGTGATCATGATCGTCTCTTCATCGACCGAGTTCATGAAGATATGGTTGCCGTTTCCCTGATGATAAAGCGCGTTGAACTCCACTTCGCCAATCCGGCGCGCCAGCTCCGCGGTGGCGGCGAACGAGCCGGCCGCGAGCGCGGCGATAATCGTGACGTCCATCACCGTGATATCCCCGTATTGCGAAATAACGTTGCCACCACGATCGATCACGACCGTCAGCTCGGACTCGGATTTCTTCAGGAACTCCGCCAGGACGCCGTCGAGCGCCGCCACATTTTCAATCGTTAGGCAGGGGATCGCATTCATACCGAGGCTCCTTCGATTCTAGCGACACTAGGCGCGACCGGGTCCGCGGTGGCGGCCGGAGTTTTCGGGGCGTCGCTCTGTTTGCTGAACTTATGCAGCAACACTTGCGAGACTGCGTTCAGGGACGCGAAGACGTTTTGTCCCGTGCTCGAGATCACTTCAAAGCTCTGCACCCGCCGTTTCCGATTGTTCAGGACGTACTCGAGGTAATTGGTGGGGGCGACGTTTTCCAGGTCGCGTTTGTTGTACTGAATGACGTAGGGAATATCGTCGATCGAGATGTTCTGCTTCGCGAGGTTGTCTTCGAGATTTTTAAAACTCTCGACGTTTTCCTCCATTTTTTCCCACTGCGAATCGGCGACGAAAACGATCCCGTCCACGCTGCGCAAAACGAGCTGGCGAGTGGCATTGTAAATCACCTGGCCGGGCACGGTGTAGAGCTGGAACTTGGTCACGAAGCCTTTGATCACGACCGCGTTCAGCGGGAGGAAATCGAAGAACAAGGTGCGATCGGCCGCAGTCGCGAGCGAGACCAGGTCGCCACGGTTCTGCGGATTAATGCGTTGATGGATGTAGCCGAGGTTCGTCGTTTTGCCGCAGAGGGCCGGCCCGTAATAAACGATTTTGAACTGAATTTCGCGGCTCGCGTAGTTGATGATCGACATGGCTTAAAGGGGTTCTAGGCGGAGTGGGAATACTTGTGAGAGAGCTCTAGCAGCACGCGCGCCAGATGATCGCGAATATCGGGCGCGAGATCCTTCTGTTCGTGCACCGCGCCGAGGCAAAGATTGTCGTGCATGAAAAACGTGATGGCCGCTTTCGCGCAGGAGAGAGTCATGGATTGGAACGCGCCCAGCTGCGTTTCCTGCATGTGATTTTCCACCCGCTGCAACAAGGCCGGCGCCATCGCGCAGAGGCCGTCCGCTTGATATTGCTCGGGCAGGTTGCCGGCCAGGCTAAGGCCATCGCCAAACACGATCGCGCAAGCTTTCACGCCGCTCAGTTTGGTGATGTGCGCCACCACAGCTTTGGCGTCGACTTCGTCATCCGTATCCAGCTCGGCCTGCAGAGGCGTGCGCTTCTGTGTGGCGGCGACGGGCGCTGGGATCGCCTCGATCGTTTCGGCGGCGCCGTTCTTGGCGGCGAGCGCGAACGGTTTGACCGCTTTCTTCTCTTCCGCGGGTGCGACTTTGCTGGGTGTTGCTTCCTTTGCGACCGCAACCGCCGCAGGCTCGGCGACCGCATCTTCTTTGACCGCGGGAACAACCGACGAGGCCACCGGAGTAGCCGGCACCTTAAAGCGCAGCGCGTCTTCTTCCGCCTTGGTCGAGAACGGCGTGACAAAATTTTCGCCTTCCTCCTGCTCGACTTGGTCCTGGCGCATTTGCAACGACGTCGTCGGCAAATTCTTCAGCACTTCTTGCAGCGGTAACACCACCACCGCTTCGCTGATCGCGGGATCGAAGAGATCGCGATATTCTGCCGGCAAATACTTCGCGAAAAGCTCGGGCGTCAGAGAGACACGACCGCTCGCCAGTTGCGGCTGCAGGAGCGAAAAGGGAATCCTGATTTTCGCATCCTCGGAAACGCCGCTGACTTCGCGCGTCAGTTGCAACGGGAGCACGTTTTGCAGGAGCGGCTTCAACAAAAGGGTCAGGTTCCCGAGATCGATCGCCGCCGGTGCGAGGGAAAATCCCGAGTCATCGGTGGGCCCTGCTTCCGCGATAAAATTCTCCTTCGTCAGCCAAGGGTCGGAGTCTGATGTTGTCTCGGCCGCGGCCGGCGCTGCGATCTTAAATGGGATCCGCGTCGGCGAGCTGGACGCGGCCGGGGCACTGGTCGGAACGGACGGCCCGCCTGAGGCTGGAACTCGCTCATTGGCGGGCACGTCCGTCCCTTTCGGTGAAAGTTTGAATGCAATCGGGGTCGGAATGATCGGGTCGACGCTCGGGGCGGGCGCAGCTGTGCTCCGACCGACCGGCGCCACAGGATCATCGCTAGCGCCAGCGCCATCGTGCATCTTCGGCGCGGGAAAATCCGTGGCCGGCACGGGAATCAATCTTTCGCCGGGCGCCGCTTCTGGTTGCGCCGCCGCCAGGCTGCGAGCCGTGGCCGGCTCAAGACAGCCGAGTGGCATTTCGCAGGAGTGGACCTCCACGGCGGCCGTCACCGTGCCGAAGCGTTTGTCATCTTCCAGCGTCACCTGGAGAAAAGGCGTCTGCACTTGCGGCACCACGGGTTCTTGATTCTGGTCCGCGCGCACCTGCATCCGGGTGAACTGCTCCAGCACCTTCCGGAAAGGCAGCGCGACGTGCGTGGCGTTCGTGCTCTCGATCGTCTGCAAAAATATTTCCGGCGCCTGTTGATAGACGGCGTAGACCATCACGGTCGGTCGGCCGCTGGCCATCCCCTTCTCCACTTCCGAGGCCTTGAGGAGAATGTGCTCCGCATCGCCCGCCTCCAGCGGTCGGGTCAAACCCGGCGGCATTTGCGCCACCACGTCCGCCAGTTCCACGGAAATTGTTCGCTCCACCCGCGGCGCCAGCGCCAGCGCCACCGCCGGCGGGAGATCATTCGGGCGGAAAGAGACCACCGGGCGCAGCATCGTGGCGGGACCCGCCTGGGCTGCGGCATCGAAAGCATCGTCTGCTGCCATCGTCCGCACCGCATTTGGCGTCACGGTTTTACTCAGCCGCTCCGCCTCGTTCTTTTCCGCCGGGACAAACGCCCGCACGGGCACAGGTGGCTTCTTTTTTAGGAAATTCAAAAATGGAATCGTCATCGCTAATGGTCCTCCGCGGTCACGCGCCAGATCTCTTCCAGCGTGGTGATGCCTTCGAGCGCCTTGTCGATTCCGACCATGCGCAATGTCCTCATGCCTTCCGCCACCGCCTGGCTCTTCACCACCGCGGAAGAAGCGCGTTTGATGATCAAACGTCGGATCGACTCCGTCACCGGCAGGGCTTCGATCAAAGCCACCCGGCCGAGATAGCCGCGGTTCTTGCAGCGATCACAACCGCTGCCATGGAAAAAGACCGCGCCTTCCGCCGGCGTAATATTCGAGCCGCTCAAAGATCTCCGGCTCAGGGACAAATTCTTCGCGGCAATTCGTGCAAATCCGCCTAACCAGACGTTGCGCGCAAGCCATGATGACCGAGCTCGAGATCAGGAACGGCTCGATCCCCATATCGTCCAGACGCGTGATCGCGCCCGCGGCATCGTTCGTGTGCAAAGTCGAGAGCACCTGGTGACCCGTCAGCGCCGCCTTCACCGCGATGTCGGCGGTTTCGTTGTCACGAATTTCACCCACCATCACGATGTCCGGATCCTGCCGCAGGATGGAACGGAGCGCGGTCGAGAAATCGAGCCCGATGTCCGCCCGCACCGCCACCTGGTTGATCCCAGCCAGCTCATATTCGATCGGGTCTTCCACCGTCACGATGTTGTATTGCGGGCTGTTTAATTCCTGCAGCACCGAGTAGAGCGTCGTCGTCTTACCGGAGCCGGTCGGCCCCGTCACCAGGATCATCCCGTGCGGCGCATCGATCGCTTTTTTAAACTTCGCCACCGTCTCCTCGTCCATTCCCATCTGGTCGATCGAGCCCGTGAGCGCGCCCTTGTCCAGAATACGAATGACGATCTTCTCGCCGTAAGCCGTGGGCAGGATCGAGATACGAAGATCCACTTCCTTGCCCAGCACCTTGATCCGGAAACGTCCGTCCTGCGGCACGCGCCGTTCCGCGATGTTCAGGCCCGCTAAAATTTTAATGCGCGAAGTGATCGCGAGCTGCAGCGCCTTGGGCGGCGACTCCGCGGCCACCAGTTCGCCATCGATGCGGTAACGCAGCTTCAAGCTGCGCTGGAACGGCTCGATATGAATATCCGACGCCTTTTCCTTGATCGCCTGCACCAGGATCAAATTCACGATCTTGATCACCGGCGCGTCTTCCGTGTCGTGCGTCAGCCGATCGATATCGATCTCTTCGTTCTTCGAAGATTGCACCTCCACGTCCGCCGCATTCGAGATGTCTTCCGCGACCTGCTTCAGCACCGCGCTCATGTCCGCGCCACCGCCGTGCACGCCGGATAACGCATCCGCCACCGCGCGCTCCGTCGCGATCATCGGCACCACTTCCAACCCCACCCGGCGCTTCACGTCATCGACCGCGAGCACATTCGTCGGGTCCGCCATGGCCACGAAGAGCTTCCCGTTCAAACGCGCGATCGGGACCAGCTTGTTCGCCTTCGCCATGTCCCGCGGGACCAGCGCCATGATCTCCTCCGGCACCCGCACCTTCGCCAAATTAATCGGCGGCGTATTCAAGCACCGGCCCATGCTGAAGGCCATGTCCTGATCGGTGACGAACTGATTGTCCGTCAAAATTTTCAATAACCGGCCGCCATCCTTCCGCTGCAGGCCGATCGCTTCCTCGAGCTGATTCGGCAACAGCAGACCGTCCTCAATCAGGACGTCGGCAATGCGTTCCGCGAAAGACTTGCTTCTCATCGTTGCCTGCACTTAAGCGCGCCCCTCCAGCCGGTAGATGTCTTGCAGGCTCCGGATGATCGCCGCCGGCCGCGCCAGATACCACGCCACCGTGTAATCGAGCGACTGCTGCACCGCGTCCCGCCCCGCGGCGTCAAAAGGATTACAGCACGCCACCATGATCGTGCGGCTGATCAAATCGAACGGCACAAACATCCGCCCGAGCGTCAAATTATCCGGCAACATCCGCGCGATCTGGCGATCCACGTCGTAATATTCCAGCGGCACATACGCGAACTTCGTCCGGTCGATCAATTGCGAGAGCGCACCATCCAGCCGGTCCGTATCCTGCCGAAAAATCTTGTCCAAAAGGGAAGCCCCCAGCGCCTGACCGCTCAGATCGCGGTTTAACGTCTGCACCGTTTCCAGACCCGTGCTCGCTTCCTCCTCCACCACCAGTTGCTGCATGATGAGGAACTTCGCCAACTGCTCATCGCCCCGGTCGCTGGTATCGATCGTCTTCTTCCCCTGCAAATCCATCAGGCCCCGTTCGCTGCTCCCGTTCGCATTCACGGTCAGACCATTCTTCGGCGTCGTCGTCGTGCTCACGATCGATTGTCCCTGCGCCTGCAAGCGATTCTCGATCTCGCCCAGCATCGCCAGAATTTCCGGCGCATTCGGCTCCTTTAGGAGAATGATTTCGCACTCCTGCATCGCCAGCGTAAACGAGCCCACATTGAAATAGGCCTCCGCCAGCTTCCGCGAAATACGGAGCGATTCCTCCGGCTGCTTCACCTTCAGGTAAGCGTCCTTCAGAATTTCGAGAGACTGGTAATCATCTGGTTGTGTTTGGGTAATGACCTCAAACATCTCGATCGTTTGCACGATCTGACTACGTTCCTCCTCTGATAATGTCGTGTGTTCCAGCACAGCGAGAGGTCTAAAAGCTAGAAGCATGCCCCTGCCTCCGCGCAGATGAGAAACCAGCGTAAAAGATCAAGCCCCTTCGAAAAATTTCACCGTTCACCGTTCCGCATTCCGCATTCCGCATTCAGCGTTCAGCGTTCCGCGTTCGGCCATTCCGCCTTCCGCCATTCCGCCATTCCGCCATTCCGCCATTCCGCCATTCCGCCATTCCGCATTCCGCCATTCAGCGTTCAGCGTTTCCCGCCCTCCGCCTTCCGCTAAGAAATTTCCCCTGCCCCAGCGGCAGATTCCCTCCTAGAATGCCGCCTCGCCCGCCGCTGCCACGCCCGTGACTTCCCGCCGCTCCCACCCTCAGCAAATCCAGTCGGCCGCGTTCACCCTCATCGAGCTGCTGGTGGTGATCGGGATCATCGTCACTCTCCTTGTGGCGCTCATCCCGGCCGTCAACTCCCTCTCGAAATCGAACGGCCGGAAAGCTGCCATTGGTCATCTTTTAGGCGCGATCGAGCAGGCGCGGGTAAACGCGATCAAAACGGGACGACCCTCTTATGTGGTTTTTGCCGCCTTCAGCGGAGGCGCCCCAGAGATACTCGATCGATATCACTATAAAGCGCTAGCGCTTTTCGAAGAAGATCCGGGAAATCCGGCAGTTCCGAAACAACTGACCAAATGGCAGGCGCTCCCCACGGGCGTTGCATTTCGTGCGGCGACCGGCACGAACGGCTCAATCACGGATCTTCCGCTTGAGAGCGAGGTCTCGCCCCCCGTTTTCCTCCCTCCCTTCACTCCCAATCCGCAGGCTGTTGCGACCTTCCACTGTATTAAATTTAATGGTAACGGCGAGGTTGAAGCTCCCACCCCGTCCAACGGCTATGTGGAACTTGGCGTGTTTGAAGGCCGTGTAGACGGAACCGCCGAAGTCCCCACCGGTCCCCGCGATGCCAGCGGCCAGCCGGCCGCACGAGAATCGGTAAGAATTGCCCGACTCACCGGTCGGGCCGAGCGCGTTCCTTGAATCAAACGAGCCAAACCGTCTGGGGCTTCAGCCTGGTCGAAGTCGTTCTCGCCCTTGGCGTGATCGCGTTCGCCATCGTCGCCATCCTTGGCATCGTCCCGATTGGCTTACGCACAAGTCATGACGCGCAGGACGACACGCGAGCGGCTCAAATCGCGCAAGCGGTCATCGCCACTATCGCCAGTCAGGCAAAGAGCCAATTCACCAATGTAAGATTGACTTTGAACGACCAAGGTCCTACGGCGATTTCGATCGACCTGACAACCAACCGCACAGTCTCATTGGACGCTGACAAAGATGGCAAACTGATTCCCAGCGGGCCTAATGGCGCTTACAAAGTGACAATCGAGATCGCTGACCCACCCGCTAACTTTGATAGCGTGAGCGCCAAACAAATAGGTGTCATCGTGTCGTGGCCCGTGGCGGCGGCACCGATAAATCAAAGCAAACGCTCCTTCATTCGGATTGTCTCAAAGTATTAGGAGCCATGCTGACTGAGCGAAATATCAGATCCGCATTTAGTTTGGTGGAACTATTGATCGCCACCACGATCACCGCGCTCATCGTGGTTTTGCTTGGCACCGTGTTCAGTTCACTCACCACCACTTCGCTCCGCGCCAACCAGCGAATCGATGCCTTCCGCGACGCGCGCGCCGCTTTGCAGATGATGGAGCGCGATCTTTCCAGCCTCGTTCGCAACCAGCGCGATACCGCCGGAAACCCGATTACCCTTCCCGCCGCCTACTTTGCGTTGAAAGACCTCTACGTTGACCCCTCCGTCGGGAACCAGCAGATTTACGCCCTGATCGCCAAGAATGCCGGCCCGGGAGATCTCTGCGCGGTCGGCTATTACTGCCGCTGGGATGCGCAACGCAACGCTTACACACTTAATCGATTTTTTACAGACAGCGCGGTCACTTACTCGCGACTCGCCAGCAGCGGCGCATACGCATCGGATACCACGCTCTACACGCCAAATCCTGCCGGGACCGCCCTAGCATCCGTCACGGACGAGGTCCTCGCTTCCTACATCTGGGACTTGCGTATCACCGCCTACGACAGATTGGGAAACATCATGGCCACGTATCCGCTCGTTTGCGACTCCTCGGCGGCTGCCAGCGATCCGCTTCCGGCAGCCATCGAAATCTCCTTCAGAGCGATGAGCCCCAACGCTGCTCGAGGGTTGATATCGACCGGCGCGCAATCAGATGCGTGGATGGAATTCACGACTCCGCTCTATCGACGGCTTATTGCCCCGCACGCCTACGAATTCCGCACCCGGGTCAAACTATGAACCGCGCGCCGCTCTCCGTTTGCCGACCGCGCCAAGATCGCGGATTCGCTCTTGTCGTTACCCTGATCATGGTGACGCTCGCCGCCGTGATCGTTGTCGCGCTGCTCGTAAATGCATCGATGGAACGCACGACATCCACCTCATACGCGCATCGTTTCAGCGCCGAACTTGCCGTCCAAAATGGGCTCGAAGCAGCCAAGCAAGCGCTTATGGGTCCGCCCACCGCCGTCGCGTCAATCACGAACGACGACAGCTTCCTCGTTCTCAAAGCCGAGGGCACCCAAACCAACGCTTCAGGGATGAAAGACGCATATTACTTCCTCGCCAAAGCCCGACCGCGCCCCGCGGATATTGTCGATTGCTATCCGTTGTTCTCAGGTGGTACGAGCTCCGAACTGACAATCGATCTCGCGCAAGTTCCCGTCGTTCAAATACCCACTGCTCCGACCGGGCCGCTCGCGACGCCTGCCGAAGACGCATCTGGGAAAAGATATCCGCAACTCCTGTCCTTTCAGCAGCCGGCGTACACCGCGTGGCAAGAAATTCGCGATCCGGCCGACACCGCCATCGGGTCAGCGCATAACTTGCCGTATCAGCGGTTCACTTTTTGGGTCGAAGATTTAGGCGGATATCTGGACGCGAGTGTTGTGGGCAATGAAGCGGGCCCTGGATCATCACACCAACGAACCAATGGAAGTAATGCCAACGAGATCGCTCTCTTTACAATTTTCGACCCGACGAGTGCCACCGACGCAGGATCGACCTTGGCCAAAAACCTAATCGATAACCGCGGGCTCCTTTTTACGAGCCCGACCTTGAAACAGCTGGCGGCGCCTCCCCCAAACCAAGTTGATGCAACACAGCCAAATCTCGTCGCCCGAATGGGGATCGACGACACTGGTGAAACAAACATGATTCCACTTGGTTTCGGTTTTCCCGGCGAGGGGACGGCGAAAACGAATCTGAACACAGTTATCACTGATGAGACAAAAACCGACGATCAGAAGGTGACTGCACTTGCGGCGACGATTAATAGCAATCTACCCGCCTTCGCGACGACTCGAAAAGGCAGCCTCGCGATAACCGAAGATTATACCAAGACGCTGGCGGCCAACATAATCGGCTATGCGACGGGAAATCCGGTCGTCGGTTCGGATTATCGCGGGATTGGATTACATCCATTCGTCGTAGAGTTCTATGAGAAGTTCACTTGGGAACACCAAGGAAGCGAAACGACGAATTTCTATCTCAATGGGACGACGTGGTGGGCCAACGTTCGGGCGATTGGCTATGTTGAACTCTGGAACATGTCCAATCGAGAGATCAACTCAGGCACTTTTCAATTCCAGGATATCAATCGCTACTACGCTTACGTTGGCGGGACCTCGGATCAGAACGAGTTCGAAGACTCATTCGGAACCGGAATGATCTCTTTCAGCCCTTCAAATTCGTTGCAGCCAAACGAATTCAAGGTCTTCAAAATTTACGAGCACCTTTACAGGTTTGACACGGGTCTGACCATTCGGCCCACTGGCAGCGCCGCGACTGTCAGACTCGGCAGCTCGGCTGGCGCGACCAGCGATCCAACGGACTGTGGCTACCTTTGCCTATGGAATGGCGCTCGTATTGAGCGCGCCGGATCCGGTTCACTCGATGGTGCGCGCGACGACGGTTCGGACAGTTATCCCGGTCTAAACTACAGCGGTCTCGAGCGCACTTCCGTTTTGCTAGCGACTCCCGGAAGCTCTCCAGATCCCAAGTGGCGCGGAACGCTGCCCGGCCTACGCTACGCTTTCGTTCCCACCTCTATTGAATCCATTTACAATCTAGGTGACCCGCGGTCGGCTTATTTCATCACCGAAAATCAATCGAACGTCGCGTATGATAAACAATCGGCTTGGGGGGGGCGAATGTATCAGCATGGACTCGTGGCAAGCGGTTGGAAAGCAGCGGAAACCACCGTCGCGAATTGGCCAGACGGGGGCCACAACACCGCGCAGGGCGTGCTTCCCGGAACAACCACCGCCGATCCCATGACGCTCCAGGGAAGGCCCGCGACCGAACCAGCTAAAGCCCCGTCTTTCATTGCCGCAACCGGGCGGTATGCGTCGATCACCGAACTCTCGCGCGTTTACGACCCTATCCAATGGAAGCCAGCGGGCTTTCCTCCCACCTCTCCAGCAGATTTTCAGCAAAAATGGAGAGATGCGTGGAAGTCAAACATGACCCCAGATGCAAACTATGGCTGCGCTTCGTCACTCCGGATTGGTTCGCCCGAGTTCAAAGACTTTGATCGTAATGACGCCCGTGCCAGCCGCCTCCTCGACCTCTTCACGGTCACCGATCGCACATTCACCCGCGGTTTAGTTAATCTGAACACAGCTAGCAGAGATGCACTTCGGTCTCTCGCCGCTGGGATAGAAATGAAACGGGACGCAGCAATCGTCCCTCCGTCGGTTTTCGGTCCAGTAAACGATCCCACCTCGCCGACAGCGGCGGACAAGTTCGCCGATACCGTCATGTCGAATCGGCCTTTCCTCACGCGCTCTCAACTATCAGAGTTGCAGACCAATCCGGCCGACCAAACTTCGAAATTCTTCGGCAACAGCACCCAGTGGACAAGCGGCGGTCCGATTGAGTGGAATGACACCGCGCGTGAGGAATATTTCTCGCGTCTTTTTGATCTCACGACAGTTCGAAGCAGAAACTTCCGCGTTTTTGTGACCGGGCAATCGCTGGACAAGAGCGGCAACGCTTTGTCCACAGTCAATCGGGTTCTTAACCGTATATCCGACCGATCCGAGACGCGGCAGGGCGTATCACCAGTCAACAGATCGAAATTACTTATGAACAAAACCTTTAGCTTCGTAATTGCGGTCGCGGCAAGCATGCTCCAATTCTCTGCCCGAGCGGCAGGCGATGTGCCGATCGGATTCATCAATGCGGTAGGACTTCCCACGAAAACCGATTTTCAAATTGATGGCCGAAGCATCAAGCCCGCCGGTTTCGCTGCGGGAGCCTACGCCGGCAGCTTTGGGTTAGCTGCGGGCAGCCATCGCTTTTCTTTTGCGAACCCTTCAGCTCAGGCAGCTGTTCAAAATGCCAATATCATGCAGGGCGCGTCGCCGCTTTACGTCCTCTACAACGCGCCTGCTCGACAAAGGGATGGCACGATAAAAAACATTCTCAAAGTGGCTGAGATCACGCCGCAGCCTCTAGCCAACGCAGTGCAGTTCTTCGTTTTCTCCACGATGGAAGGCCGGTCCGCCGCGCTTCAACTGAACGGCTCGCCATCTTCCGTAGCACCCTTGCGACTGACACCAGTTCCCGGCGCAACCCTCACCGCCGAAAGCGAAGGTATAAAGCCTCTGCGCTCGACTCCTCGGGAAAAAGGGAATTACGTTTTGGTTTTGTACGACGGGATTGACTCACGCTTGCGTTGGTCACTCGTCGAGATGACGCGATAAGAGGCTGAGCTCTGAGAGCGGGCCCACGATATCAAAAGGCTGCCGACCACCCGAATTCCTGGAGCGCGCATCGCGATCTGACGCCAGGCACGCGGAGATGCGCGTTGAGACTAAGATCGCGCGCCTGCTCTGGGCGCACACGGAGATGCTATCAAATGCATCGCGGCAGAACTGAACGTTAGCAGTTGGATTTATCTGAATGAGCCTTTCCGAAGGAAGCAATAGGGAAATAGCTAGGACGGACCCCGCGCAAAGTAACCCGCGCAAAGCGCGGGAGAGGCGTGGGAGAGATTGCGCGCCGAAGACGCAGATTTTTGCAATGGCGCGCCTTGATTGCCTTGAACATCCTCCACGGCGGGCGTGTGCCTAGGGAGTGGACGGCGCGGGCGCCGCGAGCTCGGTGAGCAGGTGCTTCCCGATCGCGGGCAGGAGCGGCTTGACCTCGCCGGTGCGGGTGAGGACGACGAGGATGAGTTTGCGGCCGTCCGGCAGTTCGATGGAGGCGGCGTCGTGGCGGACTTCGCTGGTCTCGCCGGATTTCGACCAAAGTTTCGTGGCGGGCGGAAGGGATTGGCCGAGGAAATCTGCCACCTGATTTTCATCGGCGCGCGGTGGATTAAGGGGACGTTCCAGCAGAGCCAGCATCTCGGCGGAGGCGGCGGCGGAGACGGCTTCGCGGCGGACGATTTCGTAAAGGAGGGCCGCGATGGAGTTGGCGGTGGCGCGGTTCCGATGCTCGCGGCTTTTCCCGAGGAGCTGCATCTCGCGGCCGTAGGGGCCGAAGCTCCAGGGCTTCATGAGCGCGCTGATATCGTAGCCGGCGGTGGCGAAGGCGCGGTTGATGGCGCCGCGGCGGGCGATGAA
This sequence comes from uncultured Verrucomicrobiae bacterium, assembly GCA_963762685.1. Lineage (GTDB taxonomy): Bacteria > Verrucomicrobiota > Verrucomicrobiia > Chthoniobacterales > UBA10450 > JACCTI01. The sequence goes on from CAVXLV010000011.1 coordinate 112,179, forward strand.
TTCTTCCAGCGCCTCGCCATCCAGCTCGGGGCCGGCGGTGGTGCCGCTAAGGACGTCCACGAGGTAGGCGGTGGCGTCGTTATCCGAGAGGCGAATCATCTCGCGCAAGGCGCGGTCGATCTCGGGGGTGTGTTTTCCTTGCCGGAAAATTTCCACCATGAAGAAGAGCTTGATCAAGGAAGCGGGATAAAAGGCGGCGTCGCCGTGGTAATCCGCGCGGCGCGGAGCGTCCGGCTGGGTGAGATCGATCACGCTCAGGGCGAGGTCGTCGGGCGCGAGCTGCGGGAAATCGCGCACGGTGGCGGCGGCGGTGCGCGCGAGCGCGTCGGCTAACGAGGAGTCGGCGGGCAGGGCGCGGAATTTATTGAAATCGGCGTGCAGGGTGGTGGCGAAGGGAAGCAGAGCGGTGAGGAGGAGAAGCAGGAAGCGCACGGTCTATTTTTAGGGGAACGCAGGTGTGCTGGAAAGCGAACGTGGAAGACAGCCTGCCCGCCGCGGCGGGAACGTCGAACGTCGAACGAAGACGCAATCCGCCTTTTACGAGAAGCGATCTTCCGTCCAGGGATCGGCGGTGTTGCTGTAGCCGCGCACTTCCCAGAAGCCGAGCTTGTCTTCAGCGGCGAATTCGATCTCGCGGATGAACTTGGCGCCTTTCCAGGCGTAGAGCTTCGGGATGATGACGCGGGCCGGACCGCCGTGATCGCGCGGCAGGGGTTGGCCGTCGTACTTCGTGGCGATGAGGACGTCGTCGTCCATCATGTCGTCGAGGCGGACGTTGGTGGTGTAGCCGTCGTAGCTGGTAAAGAGGACGTGTTTCGCTTCCGGCTTGGGCTGGACCAGATCGGTGAGAGTGAAGAAGGCGACGCCGTTCCAACGCACGTCGAATTTGCTCCAGGTGGTGACGCAGTGGAAATCGGAGACGTCTTCGAATTGCGGGAGCGCGTTGAAAGCTTCCCAGGTGAAAGTTTGCGGATGCGCGACGGCGCCGCCGATTTCGAGGCGCCATTCGTGGAGCGGGACTTCGGGTTTGATGCCGAGATCGAGGACGGGAAAGCCGGGGGTGAGGTGCTGGCCGGGCGGGAGGCGATTCTCGGAGCGGACGGTGGGTTTGGCTTTGCCGCTCATCTTGCGGGCGAAGCGTTCTTTGCGCTCGATATAGCTGGGGTTCGAGGTGCTCACGGTGGGAGAATGTATCCGCAGATTGCGCAGATTAACGCAGATTTTTTCAATCGGCGGGCGGGCGCTGTCGCCCCGGCGCGCCGACGGAGCGGGGCGGCTGCCTTGAGGCGCGAATCGTTACCTGCCGCTGGCTTGCGCTCGCGCGCGCTCGAGGTTTTGGCGGGCGACGGCGAGGTCGGGTCTCACGCGGAGGGCGGCTTCGAAGTGCGGGATGCTCGCGCGTGCCTGGCCGGTGGCGAGGAGGAGGAGGCCGAGGTTGTTATGCGCTTCAGCGTGGTTGGGATTGAGGCGGAGGGCTTCTTCCAGTTGCGCGGTGGCTTCCGGAATTTTCCGCTGGCGCATGAGGATGAGGCCAAGATTGGCGCGGGTGTCGGGATCGCGAGGATCGAGCTGGGCGGCGCGTTCGAGTTCGGCAGTGGCGGCGCTGTCCTGTTGCAGATTGGCGTAGGCGAGGCCGAGCTGTTGGTGCGCTTTGGCGGAGCCGGGATCGGACTGGAGGGCGCGCTGGAAGAAGGGCACGGCTTCTTCCGAGCGATGCTGTTGCGAGCGGGTGATGCCGAGGTTGAGGAGGGCGTCGAAGAAGTCTGGTTTGATCGCGAGCGCGCGGGTGAAGTGTTGCGCGGCTTCTTCGAAACGACCGGCGTGGCCGAGGACGAGGCCGTAATTATGCTCGATGATCAGATTAGGCGGCGTGACGCGAAGGGTGTGGGTGAAGAGGGTTTCGCTGTCACGCCAGCGCTGGATCTGGAGGACGGTGAGCGGAATGGCCGCGAGGATGGGCAAACCCGCGAGAGCGGCCTGCGCGGCGGTAGGGAGTTTCCATTTTTCGCACAAACTGGCGGCGCCGAAAACGAGCGCGAGGAAGAGTCCAATCGACGGCAGGTAATGGTAACGATCCGCCATGACCTGGCCGCCCACTTGCACAAGGCCGATCACGGGCACGAGCGTGCCGAGGAACCAGAGCCAGCCGATAAGCAGGTATGGCCGCGCTTTTATCTGGACCAGAGCCAGCGCGGTGATGGCCATGAGCAGGAGGGCAGCTCCGAGCGTTTTACCCGGTGTCACGGTGGAGGGCGCGAACGGGTAATAAACAGCGAGGTCGTGCGGCCAAAAGGTGAGCGCGAGATAGCGGACGTAGGAGACGAGGGCATTCGATAGGCGGAACCAGAGCGGCGCCTCGACCAGGTCCCGGACCGCGCCGCCACTTTTCTGGGCGATGACGGTGATGATCATGGAGGCCGCTACGAGGGCGAAGAGCGGGAGCTTTTCGCGCAGGCGCGGCCAGAGATCAGCGAGCGCGCGGAAGCGGCGGAGCGGCCAGAAATCGAGCAAAAGCATAACGAACGGCCACGTGACCAACATGGGCTTCGCCATCAGACCGAGTGCAAGCGCGAGCGCGGTGAGGAGAGACCGGCCGGCCGACGGCGCCGCGACGTAGCGCACATAAGCGAGGAGCGAGAGCAAGCCGAAGCAGGCGGCAAGCGTGTCCTTCCGTTCCGCCGCCCAGGCCACGGATTCCACATGCAGGGGGTGCAAGGCGAAGAGCGCGGCCACGAGCGCGCTGCGCCAGCGGGCACCGGTCGTTAGGCGGAGTAATTGGAAAACCAGCAGGACATTCGCGAGGTGAACGAGCGTATTGACCAGGAGATGTCCGCCGGCCCAGAGGCCAAAGAGCTGGCTGTCCAGCATGTGGGCAATCCAGGTGAGCGGATGCCAGTTCGCGGCGTGGAAAGTGGTGAAGGCCCAGCCGAGGCCGGAGAGCGTGAGTCCGCCTTTGACCATCGGATTTTCGCTGATGTAGAAGTCGTCATCGAGGCTGATGAACTGATGCCCGCCGACTTGCGCGTAGACGGCGAAGGTGACGACGGCGAGCGCGAGGAAGAGCCAGCGATCGGAAAACGCGGCCCGCGACGAGACGACAGGCGGCGCGGAGACACGGACGGAGGACGCGCGCGCGTTTCGCTGTTTTTTCGCCACGCGCGCAGCCTACACGGCGAGGGAAAAATCAGACAGCAATTCTGCAGCCGCGGCGCGCGCAGCTTAATCGACCGTTTGCAGAAGCTTGATCGCGTCCCGCAATTCCGCGGCGCGTTCGTAGAGCTCGCCCGCGATGGCGTTCTCCATTTCGCGCTGCATGATCTCGAGCTTCGAGAGCGGCCGCTTGGAGCCGACTTCTTCCAGCCATTCTTCGAGAAACGCGATCTCGGAACTTTTCTGCGCCATCTCGGGGAAGTTCGAGCCTTGGAAAAATTCCAGGATGAGATCGCGGCCGCGCTCAATCTCGGCCATGGCCTGGGCGAACTTCCCGTCGCCGAGCAGGAGCGAGGCTTTGGCGCGGGTGTTCATCATGAGCACGTAGGGCCGGAATTGCTGGAAACCCCAGGCCAGCTCATCGCGATCGGTGTGGAGCGCCACGAACTCGAAGAGGTCGAGGTTGCGCTGGGTGTCACGGATGACGGCGGGAAAATCGTTGATCTGGAAGAGGCTGAGATAGCGGTGGTAATACTGGATGCCTTCCTGTTGCAGCTCGCTGCATTGATCGGAAGTGAGCTCGTAGGCGTCGCCCCGGGCTTCGGAACGCGCCGCGCGGCGCTGATGATATTGCAGAAGCGATTCGCAACTATGCGGACGCTGGCCATCGGGACGGCCGGTCATTTCCATCTGGAGGAGGCCGAGATCAATCCGGAGCTGCAGCTTCTCGCGGCCATCGAGCCCAAGAATCTTGCGCACCTTGATGGCGCCGGATTCGTGGTCCCAGTCCTTTAAAAGCGTGTTCAGGTCGAGGCTCATGTCGTGTTTTAGGTTCGGATAACTTGTCGCTGCTTGTCAATCGCCGCTCGCGCGCACCCTGGGCGCAATGTTTTGTCCGATGGCAGGCGCGGGGAGGATGCAGGTGAGACGACGCAGAGGTCGCCGCTGTTCAAAATCACCTGGCCTTCCTGCTTGCGCCCCCGGGGCGAACTGGAAGTTTGCCCCCGGCATGGAGCAGGAGATCGATATGTTTATCCGCTTTCTCGCCACGGAGCGCGGGCTCTCAGATAACTACCAACTCTCGACGCGGCGCTCGCTGACGGAGTTCGCCGCGTGGTGCGCGCAGGCACGCAAAATCACAGTGCCAGGGAAGGTGACGCTGCCGGTTATCAGCGAATATCTGGGAACGCAAAAGCAGCGCGGCCTGGCGGCGTCATCAATCAAGCTGGCGGTGGTGGCGTTGAAGATTTTCTTTCGGTTTCTCCTCGCGAAAGAACGAGTCAAACGCGACCCCACGGTGGCGATGACGTTGCCGCGAATCGAGCGGTATTTGCCGGAGACGCTGAACGAACTGCAGGTGCAGCAATTGATCGAAAGCGTGGAGACGACGAAGCCGCGCGGGTTGCGCGATCGCGCGATCATCGAGTTGCTCTACGCGAGCGGGCTGCGCATCTCCGAGCTGGCAAATGCGCGGCTGGAGAACTTCAACGCGGAGCAGCGCATCCTCCGAGTCACGGGCAAGGGCAACAAAACCCGGCTGGTGCCGGTGGGGCGAAAAGCCTGCGAGGCGCTGGCTGCTTATCTCTCGGGCGAGCGACCAAAAATGGTCAAGCCGCGGACAGGCAGTGAGATTTTTCTTTCAGCGCGCGGGACAAAACTGACCACGGTGCGGCTCTGGCAAATCGTGAAGGAACGAGCGCGCGTCTCGGGTTTGGAGACGAATATTTATCCGCACCTTTTGCGGCACAGTTTCGCCACGCATCTGCTCGGGAACGGGGCGGATCTGCGCATCATCCAGGAAATGCTGGGCCACGCCGACATCTCAACCACGCAGATTTACACGCACGTGGATCAACAACGGTTGAAGGCGGTGCATCGAAAATTTCATCCACGCGCTTAGGAAATCGGGCTGCGGGAAAGCGTTGGCGGCGCGCGCGGTGACTCGATAGACTGCGCGTCTGATATGAAACGCTTTTTCGTGTTTTCGTTCCTCGCGGTCGCGCTGGGCCTGGGGATTTGGTACGGCTTACGGCACGCTGGTCACCCGCATACGTCCACGGAGACGGCGGCCGCTTTATTGCCAAAGGAGACGCTGGGCCTTCTTTACGTGCCTGATTTCAAGCTCAGCCGCGCGAAGTGGCACGAGACGGATTTATATAAACTCTGGCGTGAACCGGCGGTGCAGGATTTTCTCGAAAAACCGCTCGGGCGTTCCCCGGGGACGGAAAGTTCGCGGCAGAAGCTGGCGGATCTGGAGGCACTGGAGGTGCACCATGCCTTCCTCGCCGTGACGGCCATGAAAGACGATCGCCCGACCATCGTGGCCGGCTTCCAATACAAAGGCAGCGAAGAGCGCGCGGAGAAGGTGATCGGGCCGTGGCGGAGTCGGCTGCAAGAGAAATTGCCGGCCGCAAAAACGGAGACTTCCGTGTATGAGGGGCACAAGCTGCAGGTGTTGCAGCAGGACGCGCTCATGGCGGTGACGGTTTACGCGGGCGATTGGTTTCTCATCGGAAACGATCTCGCGAGTTTGAAGGCGGTGCTGGATCGGGTGGATCGGCGGGTCACGGAGACGACGAGCGCGCTCGCGGCGAACGAGAATTTCGTGGCCGTGGAGAAGCACATGCCGCGGAGCTACGCGGCGTTTGGTTATGCCCGGCTCGACCAATATATGGAGAAGCTGGCGGGAAAATTCCCGGCGGACGATCCGAATGTGGCGGCGATGCGGAAAATCCGGGCACTGGGCGCGGCGACCACGTTCGACGGGGGGAAAATTCGCGATCTGTTTTTTATCGCCATGCCGAAAGTGGAGGACGACCGCGAGCTGACGCGTGCGGGTCTTGCCCTGGCGTCGAAGGAGACTTTTCTTTACTTCGCCAGTGTGCTGAATCTTCCCTCGGGTTTCAGCGCCCCGGATCCAGCGAACCCGGCGACGAGCGCGTTACCAGCACCACTGCAGCGCCTGCTGGGTGCTGGAGCCGCGAGCGGAATCACGCTGGAGAAATGGAAGAGCGCGTTCGGGGATGAATTAAGTGTGGTGGGCGAATGGCCGACGGACAGCCGAATTCCCGCGCTCTTTACGACACTTCCGGTCAAGGACATCGCGCCCGCGCGGGAGATAATCGAGAGGCTCACGGTGGGCGCGGGCGAGGCGGGCGGCTGGACGGGCTCCGAGCAAGACGGCGTCCAATATTACACCCAACCCCCGGTGAACCCGATGCTGCCCGTAGCCCCGGCGGTCGCCCTCTCCCCTACTCTGCTGGTGGCAGGATTGGATCGCGCATCGGTCGCACGTGCGCTGACGCGATCCGGGTCTGGCGGATCAGAATTAGCCAGCACGGATGTCTTTGAGAAGGCCCAAGCCTTGGTGCCCGAGGCAAAGAAGACTTTCGCCTATCTCGATATCGCTTTCTTTTATCAGCGCCTGGATGCAGCCGTGCGGCCCATGTTGATCATGGCAGGAGCTTTTCTGCCGAAGGTCTCTGCGGCCGTGGATCTGGGGAAACTGCCCGCGGCGGACGTGATCACGAAACACCTCAGCCCGCTCGTCCTCGCGCAGAGCTATCAGGACGATGGGTATGTGCTGGAGACTGCGGGCCCCATTTCCTTGGGCCAGGCCGCGTTGGGAGCCATGGTGGCCTCCGGAATGGCCGCCGACTTCCTGCCGGTGTCGCCTGCGAAAGAGTCGGCGCCCGATCTCGCTTCGCCGACGCCAGCAAGCTTTTAACGGAGCCGGATTCCGTGCGGAGGAAAACGGGCAACGTGTTCCCCGATTGCTGTTTGCGAACGCTCACAGGAAATTCTGGGCGCAGATTATCGAATATGTTATCGTCGCGCCTTATGGCCATTTTGAAGAAAAACGCATTTTCCCGCCGGGTTCCGGATCTTGTGACAGAGGAACTGGTCGCCGTGCTTTCCCGCCGCGCCTCCTACGAGTTCAAGCAACTTTTCGACGTCGTCCATGAGAATCTCCGGGCCCGGAACGCGGCCAGCGGAGGCGAGGAAATGCTCCGTCTACGGGCATATGAGAAACTGCAGAATCTGGTCTCGCGCGGCGCAGTGAAGAAGACCGGGAAGAAATACAAAGGCCTGCCCGCCGCGCTCGCGCAGGCTCTGGTGCCGCAGAATGGTCACATGCCGGCGATCCTCGCCGCCAAGGCAGCCGCCGCGAAAAACGTCGCCGCCGCCAAGAAAGCCGCCGCTGCCGCCAAATAAGGTGACGGCGCCCCAAAGCGAAGCCAGCTTAGCAGAATGATTCGCGAGTATTTGCCCATCTTGCTCCACATCGTGGTGGCGATCGGGTTCGCTGTCTCCGCGCTGCTCATCAGTGTCCTGGTGGGTCGGGCCGGGCGGCGTTCGAAAATCAAGGACTCCGCGTACGAGTGCGGAATGTTGCCCGAGGGTGAAGCGCAGCCGCGCTTCAGCGTGAAGTTCTACCTCGTAGCCATGCTCTTCATCCTCTTCGATCTCGAAATCGTTTTCATGTATCCGTGGGCGGTGGTCTATCGCGAGTCGATCGTGGGCAGCAAAACCATCCTTTGGAGCATGCTCAGCTTCGTCAGCATCCTGATGGTGGGCTACGTTTACGCGCTGAAAAAAGGCGCGCTCGACTGGAAGAAATAGCCGTCGCCGGAGCGGCGGCTTTGCTGCTTGCGCACCCTCTTCGCCGCGCCTAGAAGATAGCCCCCATGCTGCATCACATTTCGCTCTTCAAACTCAAGCCGGACGTCACTCCCGCGCGCGTGGAGGAGATGATGATGAAGACGCGGATGCAACTGCTAAAGATCCCCGAGGTCTTGAGCATCAAGTGCGGGAAACGGATCGACCCGAAGATGGCGTGGCCGTTCTTCGTCGCGATCGATTTCGAATCGACGGACAAATACGAGATCTACTGCGAAGACCCCATCTACGTGAAATTCGTGGAGGAAGTGATCAAGCCGAACACGTCCGAAACACTGCATCTCGATTTCGAGATGGACCCGGGCAAGGACGTCCAGTTTTCCTAATTTGTCGGTTGGAGATAAGAGGCGCTCGGTCTGCTCGTTTCATCCGTTCGCAAACGACTCCGCAGCATGAATAAGAAAGCCATTCTCCTCGCCGGCGGCTCCGGGACGCGCCTGCATCCGCTTACCCAGATCGTCTGCAAGCAACTCCTCCCGGTTTACGACAAACCGATGATTTGCTACCCGCTCGCCACGCTGATGCTCGGCGGGTTGCGGGACATCCTCATCATTTCTACCCCGAAGGACGTCCCGATGATCGAAGCCTATCTGGGCGACGGGACCAGTCTCGGCATCCGCCTCGAGTATGCGGCGCAACCCAAGCCGGAGGGAATCGCGCAGGCGTTCCTGTTGGGCGCGGATTTCATCGGTGCTTCCGGCGCTTCTCTCATCCTCGGCGACAATATTTTTTACGGTAAACTCGACTTCTTCCGCGAGGCGCTCGCGGTCGAGCAGGGTGCTTGTATTTTCGGCTATCAAGTGCGCGATCCGGAACGCTACGGCGTGGTGGAATTCGACACCGCGGGGCGGGTGCTAAGTCTGGAAGAGAAGCCGACCGCGCCCAAGAGCCAGTATGCGGTGCCTGGTCTCTACGTTTATGACGAACGCATCGTGGAATACGCGCGGGAACTAAAACCGTCCGCCCGCGGGGAACTGGAAATTACCGACCTGAACCGCCGCTACCTCGAACAAGGGGATTTGCACGTCAAACTCCTCGGGCGCGGCATGGCCTGGCTCGATACCGGCACGCAAACCAGCCTGCTGGAAGCGGGCAATTACATTGCGACGATCGAGCATCGGCAGGGACTCAAGATCGCCTGCCTTGAGGAGATTGCTTTTCGGATGGGCTTCATCGACGCAGCAATGCTCGCACGCATCATCGGCCGGTTACCGAAGGGCGAGTATCGCAGCTATCTGGAAGTCGTCGCGACGGAGCATCATCCGGCTCAACCGTAAGGCGCCGGGACCGTTCGGGTCCCAGCTGACAGATAGGGCAATTCCTTCCAAAGCAAGGCCCCGGGGAGGAATGCGACGAGACGACTCGACCCGTCAATCGTGTTTGCTCTCGTGCTCTCAGCTCGTCGGGTTCTCCATCAAATTTGCGAAATGCTGGTGAGGTTTTCTCAAAAATGCAGCTCGCGACTTCCTGAACTCTCATTTTTGTCGTCAAGACGACGACTTTTCTCAGAGCGGAGGGAATTGTTATGGAAATTATAGTGCGAGGCACACACTCTGCTCGAACATAGCGCGAAGGTTGACCCTATGAAACTGAGCTCAAACTCGTCGGAAACTGGCACCAGCCTGATCGAAGCCACAATCGCCTCCTGCACGGCCGCGCTCTTTTTGGGTTCCCTCTTCACCATGAACATGTCCGCCATGCGAGCGGTCCGGACAGCGCGCGAAGCTTCCAGCGCCAGTCAGGTTTTGCAGCAGCGGGTCGAAACGCTCCGCATCGCCAACTGGCAGCAGATCACAAACGCCAACTGGATCACCGCCAATCTTCTCAATGCGAACGCCGTCAGCGCGGACAAACTCAATGCCGTTTCGGAGACGCTGACGTTGACTCCCTACAATGGCACGACCACCACGAGCACTCAGATTGTGCGATCGAACGGCACTAATCAGGTAGTCAGCCAGAACACCGCCCTCCTTAAAGAATCAGCCGTCAAAGTGATCTGGAAGGTTGCCTACACCACAGGCGGGAAAGGGGGCATCACTACCCGACAAACCGTCGCCATCCTCGCGAAGGGGGGCGTCGCCAAGTGGTAGTTCCCTCCGGCAAGCGGTCTCGTCGGTTCTCTCGCGCTGGCTACAGCCTGTCGGAAGTGATGATGGCTACCGCCATCACCGCCATCATCAGCGCCAGCCTGCTTCTGGCCTTTGTTTCGCTGAAACGAAATTACGCCGCCACCACCGATTTCGCGGTCAATCATGCTGATCAGATGCGGCTCTCGGATTACATGGCGCAAGACTTCCGGCGCGCGATCAAGCTCGATCCTCCGGCCACGAACGACGTCACGCTTTACCTCCCCGTTTACTACGATTCCGACAATCAGGCGCAGATGCCGTCACTCGATGGCAAGGGCGGCGTCTACTACGGAGTGAAGGATTCAGCCGGGAATGTGCCTTCCGTCAAAGTGCGCTACTACCTGACGGATTCTGTCATCTATCGGCAGCAAGGCGCGGCCTCTCCTATTGCTCTCGCCTTCGACGTGAAAGATTTCGTCTTCGAATCTTCTGATCTCGGGAAGGTGGTGAAGACCTCCATCACTTTCAAACCGATCTTCCGCTCGATGGGCGTGACGGACACTTCGCGGGCAGTTACCGCCTTTTATAACACCACCCTGCTGCGAAATAATCGCGGCGTTTATTGATGCGCCTCAATACCCAGTCGGTCCGTGGAAGTGCTCTCGTGTGGACAATCTTGCTCATCACCATTCTCTCCGCGGTCGCAGCGGAATTGCTCCAGGTTGTCTCCTCCAAGTACTACAGCACTCTGCACACATCCATCTGGCAGGAGTCTCTCCTGGCCGCGGAATCCGGCGTGGACCTGGCCATCGTGGAACTGCGTAAAAGTCTTTATCCGGCTCCGAATTACGCCTGGCAATCGTGGAATAACGCACCTGCAAACGGAGTGGTCAGCTACGGTCTCACCACCGTTCCCAATGCCGGCCTCGCCGGCACACCCATGACCATCGAAGTCAACGTCGACGCTCCCAGCGAGCTGAGAGATCCGGCGAATTCCTGGCAATATTATCGCGTGCGCGCCGTCGGCACGATGCCAATTACCGGACCAGTCCGCACGGGCGATAACCGCCAGGACAACCGACTGCGCAAGCTTAGCCTCCATTGGGACCGTTTCACGGGCAGCGCTCTCGCTTCGCAGGAAGTCGTCGCCGCCCGCGTTTCCCGACGCATCGAAGCCATCGTCCGGCCGGTTTCCGCTTTCGATCAAGCGATCATGTCTGTCGGCGCACTCGATCTCACGAATCAAGGAATTATCATCGACAGCTACGATTCTCGCGACGAAACAAAGTCGACCGCTGGTCAATACGACGTCGCCAAACGGCAGGTGCATGGCAATATCGCAACCGACGGAGCCATCCTCAACGCCGGCGGCGCGCGAGTCTACGGTGACGTGGCGACCAATTCCGGCGTCGCCACCGGGATCGGCAATATCACCGGCGTGGAGCGGAATGATTTTTATCAAGATCCCATTCCGGTCGGAACACCGAACTGGCCGTCGATCAATGGCTCCCCCTCGACGATCAACAACTCAACAAAGACTCTGACCGGAAGTACTACTGAGGGGCACCCGACCTCGCGTTATGTCTTGAGCGAGCTTCGGCTGAGCGGATCCAAAACGCTGACATTAACCGGCGCGCCCGGCGTCACCACTTACATTGAAATTTACGTTACTGGGGACATAGACGTAACGGGCAACGGGGAGATCACCCTGGGACCCGGAGTGAAGGCCAAAATTTATTGCGGCGGCAACGTGAACATTTCCGGGAACGGCGTTGTCAACACGAATACCAAACCGGTCGATCTGCTTTTCTACGGGATCGACCCGGTCGATCCCACAATCGCGAGAAATTTCCAACTCGGCGGGAATGCGCTGGTCGCTGCTGCCGTTTACGCACCGGCCTATAATGTCGAAATCAATGACGGTGGCACGCGCGGCAGCGTTTTCGGTTCCTTCGTGGGCAAGACCGTCAAGATGGTGGGCGTCACCGACCTCCACTATGACGAAGCCCTCGCCGCGGGCGGCACAGTCAACAACTACAAGATCGTCAGCTGGTTCGAGGATACTCGTTAGGCGACACGTCAAGGCTTGGGCGGCTGTTCCCGCAAGAGATGACTCGTGTCCGCCAGGAGTTTGGTCACCCCATCAGGCGCAGTCATATCGTAATACCCCCGGACGATCCCCTGCCGATCCACCAACGCCGCCCGGGTGCTGTGCACCGGCGAACCCGCTTCTTCCGCGCCATCGGAGACAGCCAGTTTGAATCCATTCTTGATCAGGGCATAGAGTGTCGCCTCCGCGCCGGTGAGAAAATCCCACCGTCCCGCCCGCGCGTGGAGACGCTCCGCATAATCTCGTAAAACTGCCGGCGTATCCGTTTCCGGATCGACCGTAAATGAAACCAGATGCACGTCCGATTTTTCGAGTGGCCGCTGCAGTTCGCTCATCCGGCTGCTAATCATGGGGCAAGGCCCCGGGCAGCTGGTGAAAATGAAGTCGGCAATCCAGATCTTGCCCTGCAACTGCACTGAGCCAAAAGGATGCCCGTCCTGGTTGGTAAACTCAAATTGCGGCACCGTCCCGTATTTTGCCATGGTCCGACGGCCCATTCGTTTCACCTGTTCCTGGCGCAGCCAGAAAAGAAAACCCGCCGTGAGGACAGGAATCAGAATCAATGTCGTATACCAGGCAATCGATTTGGCCGAACTGGTGCGCGGCTGTGCGGCGATGATTTCGCTCATGATTTTGTCAGCACTAAAACCGCCAGCAGGAGTGGCAGGTAAATGATCGATGTGAGGAACAGCGATCGTGCCGCTGGGAGGGTCCTTTTTCGGTGGAACTGCATCGCCATGTAGGTAAACCAAAATCCCAGGACGAGCGCCAAAGGCAGATAAATCTGAGTGTTCAGCCCCAGATAGAAGGGCAGCCCCGTGACGATGAGGAGGAGCATGCAAAACAGCACCCCCTGGCTCGCGCTGCGCACGCCTGTGTCATCGTCCCGCGATAACATCTGGAAACCGCCCCGTGCATAGTCTTCCCGATACATCCAGGCCAAGGCGAAGAAATGCGGCATTTGCCAGCAGAACATGATCGCGAACAGACTCCATGCAGGCAGCGCCACATTCCCCGCCGCCGCCGCCCAGCCGATCATCGGCGGCAGCGCTCCCGGCACGGCACCGACTAAAGTATTGGCGGTGCTCACCCGCTTTAAGGGCGTGTAGGCGAGGACGTAAATCGCGATCGTAGCCAGCGCGAGGATGGCGCTCAGGCCGTTGCAGACTACTGCCAAATAGCCGACACCGGCGATGGATAGAATCACGCCCACGAGGAGGGCGTGGCGCGGAGTCATCCGTCCTCCGGGAATCGGCCGCTCTCGCGTTCGATGCATCAACGCGTCGAGGCGGCGTTCCCACCATTGATTCAAAGCGGCCGCCCCCGCGGCCGCCATCGCAGTCCCGAAGACGGCATGGAGAAGCCTGAGCAAGTCCAGCGCGCCCGCGCTTCCGAGATAAAATCCCACCGCGGTGGTGAGGAGGACCAGTGTCGTTAGGCGCGCCTTGACCAATTCCGCGAGATCGCTGAGCGCACCGACCTTCGTCGAGACCAGCGTGCCCTCGCCCGTGTCGGCCGCGGCTGATTTCACGAGGCAGTCACTCCCTCGCGCAGCCCGATCGCTTGCGCGGAAGGATGCGCGACTTGCCCAAAACCATCCGCGCGAGCAGCAAGCGCCCAAATGCTGACGCCCACCGCCAGCATGCTGGCGCCCACGGCGACGTGAGCGGTGGCAATGTCCGCGGCTTTGTTGCTCCAAATTGTCCACGCGCCCAGCGTGATTTGGCCAACCAAGAGAATGAGCCAGACGGTCGCAAGCGTCTTCAGCGCATCCGCCTGGCGACGAAACGCCAGCCAGGTCGAAACCACCCCGATCGAAACAAGCAGCGCGCCGAAGCGATGTGTCATCTGCAACCATATCTGCGCCGCCGTCACATTCGAAAGCGCGCGCGCGTCCCGCCATTGGTTGATTGACGCCACCTGCTCGGGGCCAGTGTCGGGCAACACCTGCCCGTAGGCTGTTGGAAAATCGAGGATGGCGAGATCACGATGTTGGTGCCGCATCGTCGCGCCCAATCCCAGCTGCAAATAAATCAGGCTCAGCGTCACGATTGGCACCCAGGCGAACCGTGATCGAGCGGGCCACGAGGACGCCTGAGACCAAACACGAGACGTCGCCACCGCGATGAACACGAGCAGCCCGAAGAAGGCGTGTGCGAGACAAGCATGAAAGATTCCGATCTCGTCTTTTAACATCGTTACCCGGATCCCTCCGAGCACTCCCTGCAAAATCACTGCGCCCAGTGCCGCCACCCCGAGCACGCGCAACCACTTCCGGGACTCTGCCCGCCACAGCCAGATTGCGAGCATGATGGTCAGAAGTCCTATAAGCGACGCAATCAGCCGATGCGTATGTTCGAAAAATATTCCGCCCACCCATTGTGAGAACGGGAAGAGAAACATGTTATAGCCGAAAGTGGTCGGCCAATCGGGCACTGCCAAGCCGGCGTTTTTGCTCGTCACCATTCCTCCGCTGCAGATGAGAAAGAGGGTCATCCCGGCCAGCAACCAGGCGAATCGATTTAGCCAGCGATTACGGTCCGAAGTGTCGGTCATCAGCGCAATCTCGCGCATACGCGCGCGATCGCCAAGTTGCGGCGGTCCGCGAAAGCCAAATTTCGCGCTTGGCCTACTAGAGATGGTCTGGCTTCGCACCAGCTCCTGGATCCGCAGCCTGGGGAGCGCCCGGAGGCGGAACGGTCCCTTGATTAGGAGCCTGCGGAACTTCGCCAGGCGGACGGTCCATGGGCGGTGGAGCGCTGGCGCTCCCCGAAAGCTCAGCCCGTTCTTTGAGCCATGCCTGATAGTCTTCCGGCGTGTCCACCACGAGCGAACCCTTCATGCTGTAATGCCCGAGACCGCAGAGTTGGCCGCAAACAATTTCATAAGTGCCAGTCTTGATCGGCCGAAACCACATCGGGATGATCTGCCCGGGGATGGCGTCTTGCGCAGCACGCATGTGCGGCAGCGCGAAGTTATGGATGACGTCCTTGGAAGAAGTCTCCACGATGACCGGCCGATCCACGGGGACATGTAATTCGCCCGAGGCAACAATGTCGTCCTTCGCGGCGGGATCTGTGGAGTCGAGACCGAGCGGATTCGCCGTCGTCACGAGATAAAGATCACGTTTACCAAATTGCCCATCGGGGCCGGGGAGGTGGAAATTCCAGTTGAACTGCTGCCCGACCGCGTGGACCACGATGGCATCCTTTGAATCCGGAAACTCGTTGACGAAGTTGGCCCAGATCGGAATTGCGAATCCGATCAACAAGACGGCTTCGATCAAGACCACGGCAAATTCAAGATGCGTGGAGATGCCTGATTTCACCCCTTCATGATCGGCCACAGGATGGCGCCCTTTCCGGAAGCGGATGAGGACGAAAATGAAGAACGCGGACCATCCTAAAAAGAGCGCGCCCATGAACCAATGGCTGAACTCGATGATGTGGTCGATCTGGTAGCCGTGCTCGGACGCGTTTGGCGGCTGACCGAGCAATTCGTTAATCAGCGCCAATGGGGCGTTAATCATATTGATTAAAATCTTCCTGAGTGAGTTCCTGATGCGGCTCTAGCGGCATGCGTCCGTGCCGCCAGAGGTGAAAACTAAAAGCGCCAATTCCACCGAGGACGGTCATGATAGCCGCCATCAGAAACCAGATGGCTATCCCCATGCTTTGGGTCGTCTTGGACGCAGGCGCGCCGAAACAAACGGAGCACGCCATGGCCTGGCCTGCTTGCGAGAGAAAAAGAACGGCGCAGAACGCGAATAATTTTGTCTTCATCAGTACAGGCGCAGGCGCTTCATCTTTTTGAAAAACCAGACGCCATAAAACACAAGGCCCAAAGCGGCCGCGAAACTAATAATCGCTCCCATCAGAAAAACGGGCGTGCCGGCGACCTGATTCACCCGGACACACCAAGCGCCCACCGCGAGCGCGAGCAGCGTCGAGAAGACTACGAAAACGATGTGAAAGCCTTTCAGGGACATATCAGCGCGTGATGGGATTATACCAAGCAAGATAGGTCAGCCAAAAGAGACCAGCCACAAAAGCCGCGGTGAAAATGAGGATGCGGTAGATGAGTTTTTTCTCCGCGGAAAGGTGCATGAAGATCGCAGCGACCAGGCCAGCCTTGAAAGTGGCCACCAGCATCCCGATCGCCATGTTGGCTTTGTGCGAGCCGAAATCGATGTACGAAAGAAAGACCGTCAGGAGGGTAAATACGAGCAAGGTCGCACCCACCAAAAGGTATTTGTTCACGTGCTTCGAGACGTCGTGATCGTGCTCATGCGCACTTTCTGCAGCGACTTCGGACGCGACCGGCGGAGTGTGATTCGTTCATCGGATTTAAAGCAGGTAGAAAAGCGGAAACACGAAAATCCAGACCAGATCGACAAAGTGCCAGAACAAGCCGGCGACCTCAACCCGGTTTGCAAGATGCTCTGGGTTGCGCTTGTAAAGATTCGCCCCGATCGGCAGCCAGAAATAGCAGAAGACGAGAACGCCGCCCAAAACGTGCAAGCCATGCAGGCCCGTAATCGTGAAATACGTCGCAAAGAACGTGCTGTGTTTCGGGATGAACATGCCCGCGCGTTGCACATCCTCTTTCGCGATGTGAGCGATTTTCTCGCTTCTCGCCAGGGGCCAAAAATGCGGACGGTCACTCGCGGGATCGGTCGGGGCTGCATTCACAGGGTCGAGCTGAATCTCGTATTCCTTCACGTTCGGATCGTGCAACGCCTCGTGGTTGTGCAGGTGGCCGGTGATCTCGATTCGAGGCTCCAGCCCCTTCTCGAGAAGATGATGATTCCCGAGATACTGCTCGTACTTCTCCAGACGGTCCGGACGAATGAAGGCCCCGAAGTGCTCAAACTTATCGGGCCACTCGATGTAGAGCTTGATGAAAAGAAAGGCTATTCCGCACAGAATAGTGATCCCCATGTAAATCTTGTAGCGCGTAAACTGCCGCATCTTCAACGCGGCCCAAGCCAAAACGACCGTGACCGACGACCCGATGAGGACCGCCGTGTTAAATGTCCCAACTGGGACGTTTAGCAAACCGTGTGGCCAGGTCCCCGGCTGTGAATCCAGCCGAAGAAAAATGTAGGCGGAGAAAAGTCCACCGAAGAGCATGACTTCCGAGGCCAGAAAAAGCCAGATCCCGATCTTCGCGTTCCAAAGGCCCGTGTCGGGACGGGCTGTCGTCGTGTAAGGAATTTCCATGTGTGTGCCGCTGGAGCTTAGTGGACGGCGGCCGCGGCCGCTTCGTAGGCGCGACGGTCGCTCTCGCGGATCGGCTCGTTTTGCATCGTGAAATCGCGCTCACGGCCCGGCAGGCTGTATTCGTAAGGCCCGCGGTAGGCGACCGGTTCCACTGCAAAATTGCCATGCGGCGGCGGCGAAGGAGCGGCCCATTCGAGCGTCGTCGCTTCCCACGGATTATCGTCCGTTTTCTCGCCGCGTTTGATGCTCCAGAAGAAATTGATGATGAAAGGAATTTGCGCCAAACCCATCGTCCAGGCGGCGATCGAGATCGGGACGTTCCATTGGAAGCCGGTCAATCCCCAGACCGTCTCGTTCGCCAAGGTCCAACCTTGCCCACCGTCATACCAGCGACGGTGCATGCTCAGCATTCCCTGCAAGAACATCGGCAGGAAGATCACGTTCATGCAGATGAGCGACGGCCAAAAATGCACCTTGCCCCAGAATTCGCTCATCCTTCGCCCTGTTGCTTTCGGGAACCAATAATAGACGCCCGCGAAGAGCGCGAAGATCGTTCCCGGCGCCACGATGTAATGGAAGTGCGCGATTACGTAATAGGTGTCGTGCAGGTAAAGATCCGCCGAATTGAAAGCGAGAGGGATCCCCGTGAGGCCACCGATACCAAACATCGGCAGAAACGCGGTCGCGAAAAGCATCGGCGTGTTGAAGCGAATCGATCCGCCCCAGAGCGAGATGAAGAACGCGCTCAAAATGATCACGGACGGGATGGAGATGATCATCGTCGTCGTTTGGAAGAACGCGCTCACGACCGTGCCCATGCCGGTTAACCACATGTGATGCGCCCAAACGATGAAGGAGAGAAATCCGAGAACGAGTCCGGCAAAGACGAGGGACTTGTAACCCCAGAGCGGCTTGCGCGTGTTGTTTGCGATAATCTCTGCCACGATGCCCATTCCGGGCAAAATCAGCACGTAAACTTCCGGGTGGCCGAGAAACCAAAACAAATGCTGCCAGAGCAACGGACTGCCGCCGCCACTGATCTGCATCGCGGCACCGTTCAGCACCAAACCAGCCGGCATGAAAAAGCTGGTCGCGCCGATGCGATCCATCAGTTGCATGACGATGGCCGCTTCCAATGGCGGGAACGCGAGCAGCAACAGGAAAGCGGTAATGAGCTGCGTCCACACGAAGAATGGCAGTCGCATCCAGGTCAGCCCCTTGGCCCGCAGCTGGATGATTGTGGTAATGAAATTGACCGCGCCCAGCAGTGACGAAGTAATCAAAAGGATAAACCCAATCAGCCAGAGCGTTTGCCCATTCCACAGCCAATGATGGCCGGGACCGGTGTCCGCGATTACAGAAAGGGGCGTGTAGGAAGTCCAGCCGCCCTTGGCCGCGCCACCGGGAACGAAAAAGCTGATCAGCATGACCACGCCGCCAACGAAGAACGCCTGATAGCTCGCCATGTTAATCTTCGGAAAAGTCATATCCGGCGCGCCGATCTGCAGCGGCACGACAAAATTGCCGAAAGCCGCAAAAGCCACCGGAACGATCCCGAGGAAAATCATGATCGTGCCGTGCATCGCGCCTAACGAATTGTAAAAATCCGACGTCATGACGCCGCCCGGCATCTGCGGCCCGAAGACATTGCTCAAAATGTCGCCAAAAAACGGCAGCGGCTTCCCTGGATACGCCAGTTGCCAGCGCATCATCATCATGAGCGAAAAACCCAGAAAGAGGAAAATCAGCCCCGTAATCGCGTACTGAATCCCGATGACTTTGTGATCGGTCGAAAACACATACTTCGCGAAAAAGCCCAACTCGTGATGCCCATGTTCCCCCTCATGATGATGAGAGTCGTGGGCCGCGGGTGTATGGGAAGCGAGGTCAGTGGAAGAATCCATATTTGGGAAGACTGAACCTGAATATCACGGCAAAGATTTCAAGAAGAAAGGAGCAAATTGGTGGTGATGGAACCGTAAGATTCCAGTCGTGCGGTGGAATCTCCGCTTTAAGCGCTTTCCGGAACGGTCTCTTTTTCCTGAAGCTGCACTTCGCGAAAACGGCGGAGGGAGTGCGTCGCCAGATTTTCTTCGAACAAATCGCGATTGATCGCTTGCGCCGCGGCTGCGCCCTGGCCAGCCGCGATAATCATCTGGCAATTCGCGGGCGTGACGCACCCGGCGGCGTACAAACGCGGCACCGTCGTCCGCATGCATTGGTCGACCTTGATCTGACCCTCTCCGTCGAGTTTCGCGCCTAATTGCTCCGCCAACTCCGTGTGAAAAATATCGCCGCGCGTAGTGAAAATGTAATCGATCTTGATGCACGCATCGGCCGAGAAGCGTAGGCAATCGATCTTGCGGTCGTGATGCTCCACATCGTGGATGCGCTCTTGGTAGACTGGAATTTCATACTCCTCCAGCCAGCGCGCATGACGCTCGCTCCACCGGGGCAATTCCCCATTAGTGATCACGATGACGCAAGGCGAATAATGCAGCATGCCCAAGGCGTATTCGACCGCTTCGTTATTCGCGCCACAGATCGCGACCCGCTTCTCGCGCACGCGAATACCATCGCAATCCTTGCAAAAAAACATGCTATGTCCGAGGCAATCTTTCACTCCAGGAATCTCCGGGGGCAGATGGAAAATGCCGGTGGCCAGGAGAAGCCGTTTGGCCCGATAGACCCCGTTTTTTCCGCCTAACGAAAAGAAGTCCGTCTTGCTGGAAATCGCGTCGATCTTGTCTTCGATAAAATGAGCGCCATATCGCTCCGCGTGCCGGCGTCCTTCTTGAAGTAGGCATTCTCCTGCAACGCCATCCGCAAAGCCGAGGTAATTTTGCACCTCCGGTTCCCATTTCGCCATGGAGTGGCCGGAATCGATCACCAGCGTATCGCGTTGTGCGCGCCCGAGATAAATCGCGGCCGACAAGCCGGCGATGCCACCCCCAATGATTATCACTTCACGGACGCGCGGATCGTCGAGGTCCTTATGCTGGATCATCCGGAGGACTACGAACGTGCGAGACGCATTAGACGTTTCGGATCTCTACGTCTTCGGCGCGGGGGAGGCTGCGTTCGCCGCGGGTTTCGGGGGAGCCCCGGCGGGTGGCGCTGCCGCAGTCACCGCCTTCCAACATCGCATCCTCCGGAATCGCTTTCAGGTCGTCGGCATGGAACGAACCGGCATGGCCCGCCACTTCTTTTCGAAGCGCCCCGATTCCCTCCGGAGCGACCGGCGATGCGGTGTTCCCCCATTCTTGACGAATGTAGGTCAACACGTCAGCGATCTTCGCATCCGTAAGAGTCTTTTCCCAAGGCTGCATCACGGCGGAGCCGTATTGCTGCCCTTTGACGGTTATAGGGCCCTCCAGACCCTTCAGCAAAATCATCCCCAGTCGCTTCGTCCCACCGAGAACCCATTCCGAACCGGCCAGCGGCGGGTATTGCCCTCCCACCCCGAGACCATTGGCTTGGTGACAGGTGGCGCAGTTGGCAGAGAAAATCTTCTTACCTCGACCCGCAGGACCGAGGTCAGCAACGACCTGTTCGCCTGCCTTGCCGCCTGCTTTAGCCGAGCGCGGCGCACCGCCGAGCGGATCAAGCCCGTCTCCGCTGAAACTGCCGGAGAATCGGCCGAGATACGCGCCGCCAAAAAAGATCGCCAGACCGTAGATGGCGACCAGCCAGATCGACAACGGTTCCAGCCCCACTCGCGGCTCACGCTTCTCCCGCTGGATGGCAGCGTGCACCTGCTGCACTTCTTCGGTTTCCCCGTAGTCCATTCCCTGCCGCGGACGCCGTTCTGGAGTGCGTTCCGTCATTTCGCGGCTCCTCCTGGCGCAGCCGCCGCAACTGGCGCCGCCGCGGCTGTGGTGCCTTTTACCTCATTTAAGGCATGCGATTGATTGAGAGACATGAGATACGCGACGAGACATTTCGCTTCGTAAGTCGGAACGATTTCCCAGCCCTCGGGAGGCGCGGCGTGGCCCTCAAGCCGGAGAGCATTCGCGGACGGCTGACCACCAATCCTGCGTTTCTCATAGAGAAAACGATAGGAGGGCATGTTGGAATACTTCGCGATGCTGCGCGGATCGTAAAGGAGCTGATGATGCCAGGCGGCAGAGTATGGGAGCACCTTACCATCATTCACCAGCGGAGCCTGCGCGGTGGCTGGGGCATCGGTGGCAGCAGCGGGTGCGCCGGCGGCGGGTGGCGGGACGGCCGTATTGGCAGCCACCGCCGCTCCCGGAGCCGCGGGGGATGCAGCCGCCGCAGCGGCAGGAGTAGAGGCCGGCGCAGACCAGGGGCCGTTGAAGTTGCCGCAGCATTCGCAGTCGCGGGAACGGGAGCACCAGTGGTCGTTACAGGCGCGGGAGCAGCGGCTGCCGCTTCGGGAGTCGCAGGTGCGGCAGCCGTCTCGCTATCTTCTGCCGGGGTGCGCTGGCCTACATTCGCCAAATCCGGCCCGAGCCGGCTCTTCCCTAACAAGACCGGTCGCTCAAATAAATAATCCCGCGGCGCACTCCGGCGTTCGCCCCATTGGCGTTCGATGTCGGCACCCGCGTAATCCGCACGGACTTGTTGGCTATGGCAATAAACGCATCCGTTAGCCGTGTAGATCTCACGACCGCGCTCAGCCAAACCAGATTTCGGCATTGGATAGGCATCGGCGCCGTCCTCGTCTGTCTGCGGATCGAGGTGGCCAATCTGCGCATTCGGGATCACGGTCAATCCAAGCCACGAGAACGCGAACGTTCCCAGGATTCCTAAGATGAGCGGCGGCAGTCCCTTCATACGTGCTCCTCTAAAGCTTCCGCTTGTGGATTTAAAAACGTCGGCATCGAAGAAGTGCGACCCAATCCAAAAAGCATCATTCCGAAGTGCGTAGCGAAAATCAGGTGTGCCGCCGTCAGCAGCAGACTCGCGAGACTTTGGCCGCGCAGATAAGAGAGAATGGTTTCTGTGCTCTGCGCGAAGGCTTTGCCAGAATTATTTAAGTCTGCTCCCTGCGCAAAACCGCCCGCAAAAAGCATCAAGACCAGCAATCCAATCCCATAGGTCGAAGCCCAAAAGTGAAGCTTGATCAGGGACGCGTAACGCCATTCCCGTCCCACCAAACGCGGCACGATATAATACATCGCGCCGAACATGATCATCGTGAAAAAAGCGTAGACGCCGAGGTAGGTATACGCCATGCCCGCTTCTGTGAAGTGCACGATCCGCGCGACCGATCGCAGCGAGATCAACACACCCACCAACGTAAAAACAGTGTAAGAAATGGCGCCGAAAACTGTAAACCGAAGCGCCGGGCTGTAGCGCATCAGCGGGAAATTCCCACGCATCGTCATGTGATGATTCAGTCCCACCGTAGCCACGGGGATGATGCAAAGAATGGTGGCCGCGATGCTGGCGGTGATCATCCAGGCGGGAAATGGGCCGTCCACCACGCGCTGCATGCCCGTCCAACTGGCGAAAAGCGCGTAAGTCCAAAAGCCGATCGCGGCCAAATGATAGCTATAAACCGGCCGGCCGATCACTTTCGGAATCGTGTAGTAAGCGGTCCCCAACCCAATCGAGCCCAGCCAGAGGAAGAGAAAATTATTGGCAAACCACCAATTCACCGCTGCCTGCATCACGCCTTGCACCGGCGCGACGAAAAGCATGATCTGCGCGGCGCCATACATCCAAGGGAACCACAGGAACGCTCCCAGCAAATACCATTGCGTGATGTAAATACTTTCGCTGCGTCGAAAGCG
Organism: uncultured Verrucomicrobiae bacterium; assembly: GCA_963762685.1. Lineage (GTDB taxonomy): Bacteria > Verrucomicrobiota > Verrucomicrobiia > Chthoniobacterales > UBA10450 > JACCTI01. Next base: position 135,172 of record CAVXLV010000011.1, read on the forward strand.
GAACATCAGCACTGCCCATGACATCACAAGCGAGTAGGCGACAAAAAGAATGATCGCGGCGAAAGGCGAAAACTCGAGCCACTCGTAACCGGTCGATTGCCCTCCGAGAATCCCGACCACGCCGACAAGGACACCCACATTCCAGAAAACGGCGCCCGCCACGAGGAGCAGAGGATGTCGGAGCGTGGTGCGACTGAGCCGCGCCATCAGCCAGATAGCCGTTCCCATGCCCACCATCGACGCCCAACCGTAAAGCAGGACGTCCATCTGTGCAGGCTTCAAGCGTCCCCACGTCAAGAAACTCACACCACCGAGCAAGTCCGGCATGTGCAATTTGAAAGACGTGAGCAGCGTCAGCAACGTCGCCACCAACAGCCAAACAACGGCGGAAGTGTAAAAAATCAGAACCGGCACGCGTGTGGAAGCGTCGATTAAAGCGCGCTCTACTTGCTCGACATCGCTCCGCGTCACGCTGGTCTCAGCGGGAAGCGCGACAGCTACCGTGCTCGGCGGGGTGAGTGGAATCTCAGCGGGAGTCATGAAGTCAGTGGCCAGGGGTGGCGCCACGCACTGGGAGCGGCGTTCCGGGTGGAGATTGCACCGGCGTGGGGCCACGATCGTTAGGCGGCGCGGGCGCAACGGCACCGGGTTGAGCAGACGCCGCCGGGGTGGCGTTTGGTCCGGGTTGAGTACCGGGGGCGGCATCGCGTGGATTTGCAGCGCCAGTCGGCTGTCCTCCCATCACAGAATTTGGGCCGGAATGCGAATCAGCTGGGGCTGGTGTGCCGGCGATGGGAATTGTCGCCGCCGGGGACGGCGTGGCGGCCGGAGCCGATGGGTTTGCTGCTGGTGACGGAACCGCGGCGGGAGATCCAGAGGCAACCGCGGGCACCGCTGGTTGTCCTATCGCCGGAGCGGCCGCGGCTGGAGCAGGCGCGACGGGAGCCACGATAGGTCCTGCAGGCATCGGCTTTTTCTGTCCGAGCTCTGTCGCGGTCAACTCCATTGCTCGCTCAATCGGAATCCGGGCCACGCCTTTTTCCTTATCGACCCAACCATAACTATGCAGCGTCGCTGCCTCGTCTTGCACCGTCTTCAACTTGGTCATCCGGGCATCGACCCGTTTAGCCTCATACTGATCGCCGCGCGGCATGATGCCAAGTACGACCCAGACGAGAAGTGCGAAGACCGCAAAAAGCAGCACCACGCCAAGCCACGTTCCGAAAGCGGACCGGGGTTGCTCCATGCTGAGTTGTGGTTCGGTAGACACGATTAGTTTTGGCTGCGGAGAGATTCGATAAGGCGCGGGTCACGCACCGGGAAGAGCGACGCTGTGTTCAAGACGCGCAGATAAACAAATGCCAGCGTCGCACCGATGCCCACGAGCGGCGGAAAATCCAGCCAACTCAGTCTGACACCCGCCGTATGCAATTCCGGCATGATCACGACGTAAATGTCGAGCAGCTGCATGCAGACAATCCAGCCCGCAAGGAGGCAAAGCTTCTCGGGCTTTTTCTTGGTCGCGCGAAGGAGGAGCAATCCGAACGGAATGAAGAAGCGGCCCACCATCAAAATGATGCTGAGAATGTTCCAGGATTCCGTATTCCGCAGAATGAAATATTCCGTCTCTTCCGGGATGTTCGCATACCAAATGAGCATGTATTGGCTAAAGCCGATGTAGGCCCAGAAAACCGTGAAGGCGAGCATCCACTTACCCATGAAATGGAAGTGCTCGATGGAGACCGTCTCGCGCAGATAGCCAGCTTTACGCAGTGCGGCGATCACGAGAACCGTAAGCGACATCGAACTGCCCGCCGCGCCCGCGAAAATGTAGACGCCCCACATGGTGGAGAACCATTTGTAGTTGAGGCTGGCGAGCCAATCGAAGGCGCCGAATGTCAGCGAGAGCGCGAAGAGCGGAAGAAAAACAAACGCCAATTTACGCATCAGAAGCGTGGAGGCAGGATTGCCATCCTTATCCTGACCGACCGAGATTTTCCGGTAAACGAACGCCGCGACGGTGAAAAATCCAAAGAAGAAAACCGCGCGGATGATCCAGAAGTTCAGGTTGAGATAAGCGCGCTTGGCATCGAGCAATTCATCCTGACCGACCGGAACGATGAGCCATTCGTAGAGGTAATTCCTCATCAGAAAAACCGGAACGAAAAAGAGCGCCATCACTGGCAACAAGACGGCGATATTTTCCCACTGCCGACGCACCACCACGGACCACTCCGCGTCGGCGGCGTGGTGGACGATCGTCCAGAAGAAACAACCGGCACAAAGGGTAAAGAAGAAGGCAAAACCGAAGAGCCAGGAATAAGCGAATTGCTGCGGTGCGAGGAATGCACCCAGCGCGCTCAGGCCCAAGCCGACGATGGCTACGATCGCCAAACCCACCGACAAACCGGCAAAGCGGCTCTTCTCGAAATACTCGCCTTCTGGCGTCGGCACTACGTGAGATCGTTCACTCATGGCTTCGGTGCCTCCGCTGGCGCAGCGGCCGGCGCGGGCGCTTCGGTTTTAGGCGGTGCATTTAGTTCGGCCTGACGATCGGCTGGCACATCGGCCGCAGTCCCCCTCTGGCTGCGCTGCAAGGCGCGCAGATAAGCGATGATTGCCCAGCGGTCATTCACGGTCACGTTTCCGCCGTAAGACATCATGGTGTTCTTGCCGTGCGTGATGGTGTTAAAAATTTCGCCGTCCGCCATGTTGCGAATGCGATCGTCTTGCAGGGTGACCACAGTAGCCAAGCCGTGCTGCTTCGCGATCCCATCGCCGGCCGCAGTCGGGCCATGGCAAACCATGCAGTTAATGTTAAAACGTTGCGCGCCCCGCGCCATGAACTCTGGGGTAACCTCGAATGGAATTCCTGTTCCCCAATTCGCACCCATTTTGCCGGTGCTCGCGTAATCCGTTCCCGTCCCAAAGCTCATCTGCTTAAGCCCGCGGCCGGCTGCCACAGGCGCGGCGCCGGGCGCAGCCTCTTCGGATGCCTGGGGCATTTCGTAGCCCATCGGAACGGTCCCCGCGACAGGCACCCGTGCGCCCCGATTGTCCGCAAAAAATCCGAGTGGCGCCTGCGCCTTTACTTTAACCTGGCGCACCATGTCCGGGAAAACCTCGATCGGCGCGCCAGTGCTCTTTTGCCCGCGGAAACCGAGGAACGCCACCATCGCGACGCCTACGAGCAGGAAGATGAGAAAGAATCCGCGCAACATAATCAGTCTTCGTGCACCACCGTGATGTGTTGGCCGCCGCTGCCTTCGAGTAACTCGCGCGCTTCGTTCTCGGTGAACCGCGGATCACGCGCTTCGATCACGAGGAAAAATCCATCATTCGTTGCGCGGGCGAAGCGGTTCCAGTTGAAAATCGGATGATACCAACGCGGCAATCCGTTCATGATCAGCATCGCAAAAAAGGCGGTGAAAGCGGAAAAGAGCACCGTGAGTTCGAACATGATCGGGAAAAACGCAGGGACTGTTTTCCAGTCGAAGGGCTTTCCGTGCACGATCAATGGATAGATGAACCACGATGGTCCAAATGTGAGCATGGCGGCAGTGAGCAGGCCTGTGATGCCTCCGCCCAAAACTGCGGCACTGAGCCACGATTTGCCCAGACCCATCGCGTCGTCCATCCCGTGAATCGGGAAAGGCGAATGCACATCCCAGCGTTTGAAGCCGGCATCGCGCACTTTCTCCGCGGCGTGATAGAGCGCGGCGGCGGTCGGGTATTCGGCGCCAATTCCGTAAACCTTATTTCCGGATGGCGTCCTCATGTGCGCTCGCTTCCTCCCGCTTGCACGGGATGGTGGCCGGTCGGCGAAGGATGATGAGGATCAGCTTCCGGCAGGACGATTTTAACTTCCGACATCGCGATCATTGGCAGGAAGCGAATGAAGAGGAGGAAGAGCGACATAAAGATGCCGAAGGTGCCCACGAACGTCCAGATATCGACCCACGTGGGGTAAAACATCCCCCACGATGATGGCAGGAAATCGCGATGCAGACCGCCCACGATGATGATGAAACGCTCGAACCACATACCGGCGTTCACGCACATGCAGACGAAATAGACGACGTAGATATTGAAGCGGAATTTCTTGAACCAAAACAACTGGGGCGCGACGAAATTGCAGAAAAGCATGCCCACCCACCAATACCACCAATACGGTCCGAAGATGCGGTTATAGAAGGCGTATTTTTCGTACTGATTGCCGCTATACCAAGCCACGAAAAACTCCATCGCGTAGGCGTAAGAAACGATCGACCCCGTGAGCAAAATGATCTTTGCCATTTTGTCCACGTGCTGCGGCGTGATGATGTCGTGCAGCTTGTAAATGGCGCGCGCCGGAATCAGCAACGTCAGCACCATGGCGAAGCCGCCGAAGATAGCGCCAGCCACGAAGTAAGGCGGGAAAATGGTCGTGTGCCAGGTCGGGATCACGGACGTGGCAAAGTCGAAGGAAACCACGCTATGCACGGAGAGCACGAGCGGCGTGGAGAGGCCGGCCAGGAGCAGATACGCCATCTCGTAGTGCCGCCAATTGCGATTCGACCCGCGCCAGCCAACCGCAAAAACACCGTAGAGCAACTTCTTGATCCGGCTCGTCGCACGATCACGTAAGGTCGCCAGATCAGGGATCAATCCCGTGTACCAGAACAAGACGGAGACAGAAAAATAGGTGGAAACCGCAAACACGTCCCAAAGCAAGGGACTGCGGAAGTTTGGCCAGATGCCATAGTTGTTAGGCAACGGGGCCAGGAACCAAGCCATCCAGACCCGCCCAACGTGCACGCCGGGAAAAATAGCGGCGCAAATCACCGCGAAAAGCGTCATCGCCTCCGCGGCGCGGTTAATCGACGTGCGCCATTTCTGGCGCAGCAAAAAGAGAATGGCCGAAATCAGCGTGCCGGCGTGACCGATACCGATCCAGAAAACGAAATTGGTGATGTCCCACGCCCATCCGACCGGATGATTTAATCCCCACACGCCGACGCCGGTCGAAATCTGATAGCCGAGACAGAAGAGACCAATCCCCGCCACCATCGCACTGACCGCAAACGACACCCACCACCACCGCGGCGCTGGCCCTTCAATGACGCCTGAAATGCGCTCGGTGATCCAGTTAAAGTTCCGCTTGTTCAGAACCAATGGCACTCGCGCGAGCGGACGCTCGACGGAAGCCGAGGCCTCGCCCCGAATCACATCTGGAGCTGTGGTTCCGCCGTTCATGAATGTGCCTCCACCGCATGGGGCTCGGCGCTTTCGTGATGCCCTTCCCCATGACCTTCTGGACTCGCCACGCCGATCTCATGGGCATCCGGCATTTTCGGATTCGGATTCCGCAGCCGCGCCAGATAGCTCGTGCGCGTCTTCACATTCAAATATTCGAGCAGACGGTAGTTCCGGTCCTGCGCTTTCATTTTCGAAACCTTGCTTTCCGGATCGGCCACATCGCCGAAGACGATCGCCTCCGTCGGGCAAGCTTGTGCACACGCGCTCGTAAACGAGTCGCGCGGAATCATCGTCTTGTCCGATGCCCCGGCTTTCACGTGCGCCGCGATCTTCGCTTCCTCGATCCGCTGCACGCAGAAGGTGCATTTCTCCATCACGCCGCGCATACGCACAGTCACGTTTGGATTCTTCTGCAGCTTTACCGTATCCGGCGCGCCTTTTTCCGTGAGCGGCCCGAGATATTCGGCGTAAACACCCAACGCTCCCGCGATTTTCTTCTTCCCGACCGGGCGCTGATTGTAATCAAAATAATTAAAACGCCGCACCTTAAACGGGCAGTTATTCGCGCAATATCGCGTGCCAATGCAGCGGTTGTAAGCCATCACGTTCAGGCCGTCTTCGCTGTGCACAGTGGCGTTCACTGGGCAGACTGTTTCGCACGGCGCATTCTCGCAGTGCTGACACATCATCGGCTCATGCACCATCTCGGGATTTTGCGGGAACTCGCCGCGATCCTGGTTGAACGGCTTCTCGCTCGCGAAATAACGATCGATCCGCATCCAGTGCATCGCACGTCCGTGCGTCACCTGGAGTTTACCGACGATTGGAATGTTGTTCTCGGCCTGGCAAGCGACAACGCAAGCGCTACAGCCGGTGCAAACGTTGAGATCCACGCTCATGCCCCACTGCTGGGGCGAGGTCATCTTCGGATGGCTATAAATGCTCGGCAACGATGGCGGCAATTCCGCGTCGCCACCAAGTTTCGTAACGAAATCACTGTCTGCGCGATAACGTTCGATGGTCGCTTCCCGCACCAGCCCGCGACCCTCAATGCTCCAATGCTCCTGCGTGGTCGCCAGCTTGTAGGTGCCGCCGGCTTTGGCCACCTTCACGCTCTTCACGATCTTGTCGTCGGCCGCGATGAAGTGCGGATTCGTGCCGGTGCGAAGCAGATAACCATTGAACCCGGCGGTATCACCGGCTGGCGGATGCGCCCCACCGTTTTGACCCGAATACGGCAGCGCCTCCTGCGGCCCCAGCACCCGGCCATAGCCGAGCGCGATCGAAATGGAATTATCCGCGTGCCCGGGCACGATCATGGCCGCGATCACGAGTTGGCGCTCCACCGGACCCGCGTCTGCCGGCAGGAGTTCCGGTTCCACGCTCATGGCGGTAACCTTGATCTCGATCAAATCGCCCGTTTCGAATCTGCAAATGCTTCGCCATCGCCGGGCTCATGAGCGCGGCGTTATCCCAAGTGAGTTTCGTCACCGGGTCGGGCATCTCCTGCAGCCAGCCATTATTGATGTAACGGCCATCATCGATCGAGTAGCTCCGGGTGAGCACGATCTCAGGCGAGTCTGGCGTCGGTGCGGGCGCCGTGGTCCACGCCCGCGCCACTGTAGTTCGCCGCACCGCCATTGAAGGCCGCGGGCTTGTCCGTCACCGGAATGTGCGTGGCAAACCCATCGCGCAGCAGTTGCGCCCAAGCGGTCTCAAATTCTCCCGCGGGCCCCGTCGCGCGGAAAGTCGCCTGGACCAATTCCGGCCCAGTCAGCTTGGGCCCGCCTAACAAGTCATTCATCAACTCCAGGTCCGAGACTCCGCCAAAAAGCGGCAAAATCATCGGCTGAATCGCCACATAGCCACCCTCAGAGGTGAGCGCGTCGCCCCAGGATTCGAGATAATGCGTCGCCGGCACATGCCACTTGCTCGCCGCCGAGGTGGCGTCCTGATAATAGCCGACCCGCACCACATCCGGCACCTTTTTCTGCAGATCCACCCAGTCAAGCCACTGCTTCGTCTCGGTATCTCGCAACAGCCCGCGGGGCGCATTGTAAACAGGATCGCCGCCGACGATAAACAGTTGCTGAATGCGGCCTTCGTTTATCTCCGCCGCCAGCTGCAATATGCTCAACGGCAGCGCACGCCGCGGCATGTCGCGGACCACCAAAGTGGTTCCGATATTCTTGAGCGCGGCGTTGATGCCATAGACCATCAACTGCACCGCCACCGGTTGCTGCGGGCTGGCGAGCACGATGACAGGCGCCAGCTTTCGCGACCAAATCGTTCGCGCACTCAGTCAGCCAGCGCTCGTCGAATTCATCGCCTTTGCCGGCGCTGCAAACGCTCCCAAGACCGAGCCCAGTCCCGCATCTCCCGTCGCGCCGGCGATTTTCGTCGCGAGGGCATGCGTCAACGCCGGAATCTGGCTGGCTGGACACGGCATCCGATGGTCGGCCATCGCACCCGTGAGCGTGTAGCGATTTTCGACCACATAGAGGCGATTCATCGTGTCCTTCGAAGTCGAAACCCGACGACGCGCCGCAAACGCACGCGATGCGCCGATTTCGCCCTCGCCACAATCAAGGAAATCGCTTCCGAGCGAGAGGATCACGTCTGCGCGCTCCAACCGCGGAATAAGCCGCGAGTTTTCGCCGAAACTGATCTGCGTGCTGTAATTCTGCGCTTCGCTTTGGAGCGGATCGTATTGGCACCACTTCATGCCCGGAAACGCTTTGGTCAGCTCACCGCGCAGACGCTCACGCGTAGGCGATTGCGTTTCGTCCACCAGGAACGCCATGCCCGCACCGCGGCTCGCCCCCATTTTCGCGCGGAGTTCGCCCAGATATTTATCGAAGGCGGCGCGATCGCGCGCTTCCCAAGAGCGCGTTTTGCGCCCCTTCTGATCCTTCTCCACTTGCTCCACGAAATGTTGCGAGCGCGAAGGATCGTATAGATCGAGCACAGAAGCCTGGGCGAAGGCATCCGTCGCACCGCCGCTCGCAGGATGGAGCGGATTGCCGTCCACTTTTATCGGACGCCCATCCACCGTGCTCACCACCAGCGGCAAAGCGCCCGTGCGGCGCGGCATCGCGGTTGCATAATAAAGCGGCTTGCCTGGAATGGCCCATTCCACGCTCTTCGTGAACGGCACTAAATGCGCCTCGGGTCGGCGACAACTGCTCAAGCCAAAACCTGCCAGCGCCATCGACGCGCCCATCATTTTCAAGAAACCGCGCCGCGACCATTCGTCGCCTTCCAGCTGCGCGGCCCCAGCCGGGAACTCACGTTCCAGCCAACCGCGAAATTCCGGCGTGTCGCTTAGTTCACCAACGCTGCGCCAGTAGCGCTTCCCGGTGTTCGCCTCAGGCGGATGTTCGAAAATGCGCTTCATCGGTGGCACCCCTGACAGTTCAGCGGCGGAACAATATTCCAACGCTCTTTCAAAGTCTGACCGATCTCTTCTTGCGTGAGCTTTTCTCCCTGACCGAAGTCGTCGGGGGCATCTTTCGGTTTTCCATATTTCGCCACGAATTCTGCCGGTTTCACGTCCGCAGGTTTCCAGTTCAAATTAAACACCTGATCCATTGGGCGCAGGAAATTCTCCGGTTTGCGATGGCATTCCAAACACCAGGCCATGCTGTGCGGCTTCGCGTGTTTCACCACCGTCATTTCGTTCACCTGGCCGTGGCAGCTCACGCAACTGATCCCGCGATTGACGTGTGCGGCGTGATTGTAAAAAACGTAGTCCGGCGTGCGATGAATCTGCACCCATTCCACCGGCTGCCCGGATTTCCAACTCGCCCGGATTGGCTCCAGCTTTGGATTTTCTTTCTGCACTTGTTGATGGCAGGCCATGCAAGTCTGCGTATTTGGCAGATTCGAATGCGCCGCCACATCCACGAAGCTGTGGCAATAGCGGCAATCCATTCCGAGCTGCGTCACATGCAGATCGTGCGGAAACGGCACCGGCTGAATCGGCTCGTAGCCGACGCGCGTGTATTTCGGAGTCACGTAATACCACGTCGCCGCCGTCAGGCCGCTCACGGTCACGAGGCCGATCACCGCTAACTTCAGCGGCAACCAATTCGACCAGCGTGGAAAAATATTCGCCATACAGAATTAGCGAACTGCCATCTCCGGTGAGGACTGCCGCCAATTTAGAAACGAGAATGCGCGGCGCCGAGGATGTGCTTCCGACCGGAAATTGAGAATGAGAGAATGATCTGTCGGAGCCACGGAAGCGCCCACTCTATAAATCGGGATCATGTTGGCAAAAGAAAATTCGTTTTCGAGCGCGATTCTCTCGCGCTGCGTCTGCACATCTCTCCATAGCCAGCGCAGATCGACAAGCAAACAACGCCGTCATTTTGAAAACTTGTCCCTCCCTCACCACAGACGCCGGGTGGGGCGAGATTCCCGGCAGGCACGCGCATCGCCAAAACGAAATCGCGCGCGCGCGTTTCTTCTCCTCCCGCGCCGCTGGAGAAGCTCGCCGAAACACTCGTTAGGCGACGCTTCCCATTCCGCAAACCTGCGCTCCGCTTAAGGGAAAAGAAGGAAGAACGTCATTACCATGGCAGTCGGCACCAGAGCTCCCACCGCCAGCCAAAGCGCCGACACGCCATCGCCGAAATATTTACTGAGAATGGATTGCCCAGCGGGGTTGGGCGCATTCGCGATCACCGTCAAGCCACCGCCGGCAACGGCACCGGCTACCACCGCATATTTCAAACTCGGGCTAAAATTCGGCACCAGCGATGCGAGATACGTGATGGCTGCGTTGTCGTTAAAAGCGGTCAGCGTCATCGCGGTCAACATGAGCGGCTTCTCCGTCATGCTGGCCAGAACGGGAGCGATCCACCAACCCTGAAAACCTCCGTGGATGACGAGTCCTGCGAGAAAGAATCCCACGAGGAGGGCAGGCTTCAGATTAATCGTATTTTGGTGATGCTCGGTCGCAGCCGCCGCCGCGAGAAAGAAGAGAAACCCGCCGATAAAAAGCGATGGGTAGTGCGCGGTAAAGACCGTCCAGGCGAGGAAAAAAAGATGGAGCGCGGTGACACTCACCGGCACTGGATTCGTCCGCTCACTCCAGCGTTGCGGCCGATGACTCTCTTGCTTCGGATGCCGAAGACTCGAGGAATTCCTTTCGGAAAATCAGGTAGTAAATGGCATTCGAGCAAAGGACGGCCGCAAAAGCTTTCCAGCCGAAATGCGTTAGCATGTGCATGAAATCCCAGCCCCAGCGGCCGGCCACCATCAGCACCGGTGGCGCGGCGAAATGCGTCAACGTGCCGCCGACAGAGACATTCACGAAGAGCAGGCCGAGCGTGGCGTATTTGAATTTCCGGCTCGGCTTTAGATCGTAAAACTGCCGTGCGAGTAAAAGCGCGCTGATCGTCATCGCCGCTGGCTCCGTGATGAAGGAACCCAACATGGGACCGATGGTGAGGATGGAGAACCACCACGCGCCCGGCGAACAGCCGCCGATCCGGGCAAAGAGCCGCATGATCTGTTCTGCAAAGCGCAGCACAGGTCGCGTGCCGGCGATGGTCATCACCACCACCACAAACATGGGCTCGGTAAAATTTACCCCGTGGCTGATGTAATTTTCGGCCGTCGGCCAACCGCGATAAAGCGTAATGGCGACGAGCAACGGGATGACCCAAATCCCGAAGATGGCTTCGACTTCGCCCAGGAAATGCATCACCTCGGCCTTCCAATTCACATCCGGTTTCGCATCCACCTCCGGCTTGGCCTCCGCAGTCCGGCCTTCGGCCTCTATCACCTCCTGATGTTGGTCGCGCCAATCGTGCGCGATCTTCATGAACTTGTGCGCAAAAAAAGTATGCAGGATTGCGAGCAGGAAAATGATGGTGGCGACGACGTTAAAGGGCTCCGCTTGCGCGCGCCGTTTCACAATCTCCAGCACACCCTTCCCCTCTTCCTCTTGATATTCAGAAACCGGCCGCGGGAATGCGACCTTCTCTGAGGCCTCCGTCCTCTCCGGTGTAGTCGCCCCGGCCACTGGCCCAGCGATCGCCCCTAGCAAAAGGAGCAAAAACACGAAACGCCTCAGCATTTCCCCCGCGTTCGCGATCAAGTCCGGCACGAGCGCACGATGCCCCGTTTTCCCGAGGCACGAAAGCTTTTCCGCGCCGACGGACCCGCGTCGCGCCCCAAACCTAATTCTGACCCACTACCGCAACGCTGAGCCGCCCTATGGAACCACGGTCCCCGCAACCACTTTAACCGCCGAAACGTCAGTCGAATTAATCGACCCATCCACGGTGAGATCGAGTAGGAAATTGGCCACCGTGACGGGGCTGCCGCCCGATTGCGCCTTCACCTGGCCGATATCGGAGGACTGTGACCGCTTTGTTCCCATTCACGTCGCCTAACAAGACGTTCAACGAAAGCGAAGTGTTCGAAAGCGCCTGCCCAGCCGCATCGGTGATGTTGCTTAATTGCACTGTGATCTGCTGCGCATTACTGACGCCCCGTCAAAGGCACGCTCATCGTGTTGCCGGCGAAGGTGGGCGCGCCGTTGACCGAGCCTGTTCCGCTCAGCACACTGGCGTTGCCGCTGACCACACCAGTGCTGAAGGTCAGCACCAGCGTGTGCTCGCCACTCACACCCCCAGCACGGCATTCTACCGCAGGAGCACCAGTCAGTGGCAGTGGCAGGTCGAAATCGCCGGCCACACCGTGCGTTTTGCGGGAGACGGCGCTGCTTAGTTGCAAAGCCTGGCAGGCACTTGCCCGCTACGCTCGCATTGTAGATCGCCTGGATCTCGCTCTGCGCCAAGGCGCGGCTGAAGACATCGACCTCATCGATCAGCCCGCTGAAAAAGAGCGATCCAGCGCGTCCGCCGATATTAAAGGGCGCGTTGCTGCCGTCGAGGTTGCCCGTTTTGGTGTCCTGACCTACTTGCAGCGCCATTGGCGTAGAGCTTGATCAAAGCGCCATCGTAGGTCAGCGCGAGGTGGGTCCATTGCCCGGGAGTCGGGATGTAGGGCACGGAGTTGACCGGATAATCGGAGAACCCGCGCATCAGTTTTTCCACTCCGTCGGCTTCGATGATGGCGGAGAGCTGCCCGGAATCGAAGAAGACCAGATAGTCGTTCGCACCGCTGACGGTCTTGCCGAAGTAGACCGCGCCCCCGTTCGCGATCGGATTGATCCAGCCTTCGACCGTGACCTGGCTGCCGGTGAGGTTAAGCGAACCGGAACTCGCGGGCACATTGACGTAGCTGGAGCCGGCAAAACTAAAGCCCTGCCCAACTTTGCCCGCCCCGTAAGCGGCCGTGTTAACGAAGCTACCGTCATTCGCGCCTAACAGGTCTTTGGCATTCCCTTCCGCCGCGAACCAACTGATCGCGTCCACTGGCGGCGCACTGCAGACCGCGGCGGCAACGGTCAGGGTAAAGCTCTGTTGTGCATCGCTCCCTACGCCGTTACTGGCTGTGATCGTGATCGGATAATTGCCCGCCGTGCCCGCGTTCGGCGTGCCGCTGAGGACGCCATTCGTGAAGGTGACTCCGCTGGGCAACGCGCCCGTCGCGCTCAAAGTCGGGGCCGGGAACCCGGTCGCGCTGGCGGTGAAGGTACCGAAGTTGCCCTCAGTAAAGGTGACGCTGTTCGCGCTCGTGATCGCAGGCGCTTCGTTCACCGTGAGGGTGAAGTTTTGCGTGGCGCCCACCGGCGAGCCTTCGCCCGCCGCGAAACCGTTGCTGGCGGCGAAGACAAGGTTGTAGATGCCGCCGGTCCCCGGATTCGGAGTACCCGCGAGGGTGGCAGTGCCGCTGCCCGGGGTGAAGGCCAGACTCATCGGCAGCGTTCCGCTTTGCAGAGTGATCATCGGGCTCGGGAACCCGTTCGCGGTAATGTCGACGCTGCTGTTGGTGCCCACGGTGAAAGTGGCGCTGTTCGCACTGCTGAAGGAGGGCGATTGGTTCACCGTCAGGGTGAAGCTTTGGGTCGCAGCCGGGTTGATCCCGTTCGAGGCCGTAAAGGTGAGATTGTAGACCCCGCCGGTGCCCGCTGCCGGTGCGCCGCTGAGCAGGCCGCTCGAGCTCAGAGTGACGCCTGTAGGCAGTGCGCTGCCGGTGTTGCTAAACGTAAACGTGGCCGGGAAACCTGACGCCGCGAGCTGGAAGCTGCCGTTCGCGCCGACCGCAAACGCCGCGCTGTTCGCGCTCGTAATCGCGGGCGCTTCGTTCACCGTCAGGGTGAAGCTTTGGGTCGATGGACTGCCGACGCCGTTGCTGACCGAAAAGGTGAGATTGTAAACGCCGCCCGTGCCCGCCGCTGGTGCGCCGCTGAGTAAACCGCTCGAGCTCAGAGTGACGCCCGTTGGGCAACGCGCTGCCGGTATTTGTAAAGGTAAATGACGTCGGGAAGCCTGACGCCGTGAGCTGAAAATTCCCGTTCGTCCCGGCTGTGAAAGGTCGTGCTGATCCGCGCTCGTGATTGCGGCTGGCTCATTCACCGTGAGGATGAAATTCTGCGTTGCCACCGGGGCGAAGCCGTTGCTGGCCATGATCGTGATCGGATAAGTCCCGCTCCGCTGTTCGGACCTGGCGTGCCAGAGAGGAGGCCTGCTCCATTTAGCGTGACCCCGCCCGGCAAGGTGCCGGTGAAGCTATAGCTCGGAGCTGGGCGCACCGTTCGCCGTGACGTTGAAGCTGCCCGGGCTGCCAACCGTGAAGGTGGTCGAGTCCACGCTGGTAAAGGCTGGCGCAATCCCGAGGAGCGTGATGGTCGGTCCGCTGCCTGCGACTGCGTCGCTTGCATTCACGCTGCTGAAGTTGCTGCCGCTGATCACAGCCTGGCTCGAGACGCTCTGCGGATTACCCGTGATCGGTCCGACGGTGACCGAGTAAACGACCTTAACCGTTTTGCCTGGAGGCAGCGTGTTGAGATTCACCGGCGAAGCGAGGAAATGCGGCCCGCTCAGTGCATTCGGATTCGCCCCGATCGCCTGGCCTTTGGCCGGGAGGCGGCGTTCGCCTTTGGTCAGGAAGCCATACATCACGTTGTCGCGATCTTGTTGCGACATAGATGTCATCGAGACCAAGCGCATGGCCCATCTCGTGCATGATCGTCGTCAGCAGATCAACGCGGCCCGCGGGTGCGCTGGCGGGATCGGTGTAACGGCGCGTGGCGAAGTTTTCTTCGCAAACTGCGCGTGATCCTCCGGGGTGGCGCCGATGACCAGCCATTGCCGCCTGCGTTGTTGTCCACGCGGATGCGATCGCCGCCGGCCTCGCCGAGATACCAGCCCGGCAGGTCGGCGACTTCAAATTGCAGACGGCGCAACGTGGCGAGTTGTTCGCCGGTCAAGCCGGTCGCCGTCCAGCGTTCGAGCGCCGCGGCGACGAGCGAATCGAGCTCCGCTTGGCGTAAACACGTCAGAAGGAGTCTGCCCCTTTTTTTCTGGTCGGCATTGACGCGTCAGCCGTGAGGTCCTGGGCCTTTTCCGTCCAGGCGATGGCGTCGAACGCGGAGCGCGGCGTGTCGAGGCCGAAGTTGGCGACTTCCGCGGGCGCGAAGAGCAGCGGCAGCGGAGTGAGGTCGGGCGGCAAGGTAATGGGCCCGGCGATCAGCGAAACCTCGGCGTTGGCTGAGGCTGTGCCCGTATTGTGGCTTGTGAGTTCCGCCGTGGCGTTGGCGCTGCCGGGGGCCACATCCACGAGTTGCAGAATACCGGGGCTGCTGCCGGTGTATTCATAGACCTCGATCCATGTGCCAAGGAAATTGAACGACGAGCCAGAGGTCGGCACCGTGTTGCCGGTGACTTGCGCGCGCACGGTTGGCGCTCCCGCGGCGCCGCCTTGGTTATCCCCGTTAGGTAGATGGCCGGGAGCGGGAAGTCTGATGCTCCCGGCGCGAAAGGCAGGTTGCGGTGATCGACGTTGTTGTTCGTCACCGTGATATCGCTTACCGGCACCGTGCCGGCGTCGTCCTGCGGTCCGAGGAAATTCAGCTCCATCCCGAAGCCGCTCGGTGCCTCACGAATCGTATTGTTATTAACCAGAATTTTCCCCGTCGTGAGCCCTTGCACGATCGCACGAATGCCGGAGCCAATCGACGAGCCCGAGCCCGCGAACGACGAGCTGCCGATGATATTGCCGTCGATCCGCGCGTTGAGGGTAGAGCCGGCCTGCGCAATGGCTGATGAGCCAACGATAATCGCGTGGCTCGTGCTGCCCGGGCCGGACGTGGCGCGGCGGCCATCGTTGACGATCGTGTTGCCCTGGATATCGACCGTCAGGTCGGAGGAATTGAACTGCCCGAACTGAATGGCGATGTTGTTATCGTCGAAAGTGCTGCTCGCCATCGTGAAGCCGACCGTGGCCGAGCTGGTCGCGTTATCGAGACCGATCCGCGAAGTGTTTTCGGTGTTCACGAGAACGCCGTTGGAGAAGTTGTTGCGGAAGGTGCAGCCGCTGATCGATCCGTTCGTGAGCAGGCCGCATTATTGCAGCGTAATCAGGATGCCGTTGCCTCCTGCCGGGCTGACCGGGACCGAGGCGTGATCAAACGTGCTGGTTTTGATGTTCAGCGAGTCCAGCGTGCCGCTCGTATTTGTGATCTTCAGATTGTGCTCGAAGGAGCCGCGCACGAGGCAATCTGAGATGAGCACCGTGCCGAAAAGCCCCGCGAATTCGATGCCGTGTTCCTCGTCAGCGTTGCCATTACTTGTGACGTTCGAGGCGCGTGAGGGTGAAGCCGGTGACGCTGCTGCCGCTGATGCCATCGTTTCCCCCATTCTGAATGTTCATCTGATCCAGCGAGAGCGCATTCGTAGGTCGCCGTTCTGGTCAGAGTAAATCTCCGGCTCCCGTCGAATTTTGAATGACGCCACCTGAACCGTTGTTCGCCGCTGCCGCATCACCCGTCACCGTTAATCCTCCCGCGCCCGTGTTGTTCAACACAATGCCATTGGCTCCGCCGCTCGCAGCGATGCTTTTGAAAGTCATTCCGCCCGCGCCAATCGTCACGGCGTTGACATTGAGCGCCACACCGGTGGTAGCGGCGAGATCGTTATCCGTGCCCGTCGCCGTGACCGTGCCGCTGGTCGTCAAGCTCAGCGCTGTGCCGCCCGTCACCGTCACATCAAAGTCCGCGAGGGTGAGCGTGCCAACCGCGCTGCCGGTGATGCCGGAGCCGTTCGAGTTGGTTACGTTCAACCCTTGAACATTGTTCCCGGTCGAGAGGGTCACGCCGGTGCCACTCGACACGCCGATCGTTGGACGCGTGCCGTTAATCGAAGGCCGCGCATTTGCGCCGCTGCCGGGCGTGATGCCCATGACGGTGTCGAAACTCGTGCCGACCGCGCCTTGACCAATGAGCCAGCCGTTCGACTTCAAGGGCACGGCTGTCGTCTGCGATCCGGTGTGAAGGAAAATGCGCTGGCCGGTGTTGGTGCCGATCGCGGCCACGGCTTCCGCCACGGTCTTGAAGGGACTGGCTAGCGTGCCCGTGCCAGTCGAGCCGACCGCGGGATTCACAAACCAGATCACCGGCGTGGTCGCCACGGCCAGGTTCACGGTCCCGACCGAACTGCCGACTGCGTTTGAGATGGTGTAGGTAAAACTGTCCGCGCCGGTATAGCCCGCAGTCGGCTGATAGGTGAACTGCCCCGCGTTCGCCCCGGAAAGCGTCATCGTGACCACGCCGTGCGCTGGTTGAGTGAAGGAATCAATCACCGCTGTCGCCGCCGTCCCCTTAAAGTCATTCGCAAAGACGCTGTAAGGAATGTTCCCGGAAGTGATCCCGATATTTGGAAGCACCGTCTGCGGATAAACGTCATCAAACGCAACCGGTGAGATGCTCACCGTTCCAGAATCGGTCGTGTTCGCTGGCGTCGGATTGGTCAAGGTGACACCCGTCGCGTCATTCGCCGTGCTTCCCACAATCACCGGCGCGGTGTTATTGATCGTCGTTGTGTAAGTGATCGTCTCTCCGACCAGCTTGCGCGTAGCCGCGGCGGTGGCGTCATCCTGCGTTGCCGTGATGGTGGGCGCGGCGAAGAGAGGTTGCGCGTAAAACGCGATCAGCGCTGCTATGCAAACACTGCGTAGAATCCTGGTGACAGAAATTGGCGGGGTCATAAATGGAGCTTTTTAGCAAGTTGCGCACCAGACCCATGGTAGCAGCGCCGACTACCCCCCAGAGACCGGTTTCTACCTTTCGGTCTCACAAGTCGAGCCAAAACTTCCGCTAGCTTTTACTCATGACCGTCATGGAATTACGGCCGTCGACGCAGGGACGCGTCGGGCTGAACGCCAAGGGTCAGGATATACTACGCGAGGCGCGCAGGACCCACATATTAGCTACTGCGCTGCGGCCTAAGCAGCAGCAGCAGGCTTGGCCGAAGCCACGCGAGCCTTGTTCAGGCGCGCTTTGCGCCGGTTCGCAGCATTGCGGTGAATGATTCCGCGCTTCGCCGCTTTATCGACTGCAGAAATCAGAGAGCGCTCGGCATTTTGATCTCGCTCGCCCGTGGTGCCCGCAATGGCTTTGTTCATCTTCCGCAGACGAGTGAGGACACTGCGGTTACGAAGAGAACGCACTGCGGTTTGGCGGGAGCGTTTTGAAGCGGATTTGGTGTTGGCCATGGGAAATTTTCTGGGCGGGCAGAGTCGAGGCGGGGCGGCGTCTTGTCAACCCGCGGATTGCGCCAAAAATCATAGGAAGCGAAGGGGAAGCAACGCTCTCATTCGTCGCGGCCCGGGACTCTTACAGAGAGGCGTTTCTCTGCTCCGCGGCGGTCTTGACCTCTGATCGAGCCACGGGCGAGGGGCGACCTACTTCAACCGGGGCATCAGGAGCTTGGATTTTATAGACGACCCGCGCCTTTTTCACGCTGGGCAATTTCCCGGGCACCACCTGCACGACGGCGCCCACTGGCAGTTGACTATAGAGAGCGGCGACGTCTTTGGATTTCATGCGGATGCAACCGTAGCTCGCCGGCCGACCGATCTTTTTCTCCTCCGGCGTTCCGTGGATGTAGATCGCGCGCGCAAAGGCGTGGGCGTTTTCTGCCTCGACTCCGCGGAGCCAAAGAATGCGGGTAATGATGGGATCCCGCCCGGGAGCGTTCGGTCGCAAAATTTCTCCGGTGAAGCGCCGGTTATGAAAAACCGCTCCGCTCGGGGCGTGGTCGCCAATTTTTTGCGCGACTCGCATGACGCCAACAGGCGTGGTCATCCGGCCGAAACCGTCGCCAAGGCCGAATTTTGAAGTCGAAACGGGATACGTGGTGACCTTGGCGCCGTTTTGCAGAAGCATGAGCTTCTGATCCTTCACGCTGACAATAACTTCATTCGTGACAACTGCCGGCGTAGGATCAGCGGCAAACGCGGTCGCGAAAGTGAAAAGAGAGGAAGAGAGAAGGGCGAGGAGAGGGAGACGAACCATCGCGTTGTTTTCTTACCAGTTCTTAACGTTTTGTCACGCGGGAATGGTCGCCTCGACGCGGGGGGCGCCAAAGGTAAAACGTGGCCACCATTGGGACAGAGAACTGAGGGACACGTAAAGGAAACCGATCTGGAACATGCTCAAAAATGGCACCGACAGATATTGGCCGTGCCGGATGGCAAACCAGATGAAATAGCTGAAGTAGATCGCAAAGGCCATTTCAACGAAGGGAAGGAACGATTTGAGAGCCTTGATACTTGCAGGCGCGCCATGATTGTTTCTGGCGCTCGATTCCGTATTTCGGGGTGCGAGTGAAATCCGATTGGTGATTGAAAACGGCCTCGAGGACAGCGCGCGCATTGTTCAGGGAAAGACCGACCCCGAGCGCGAGGAGCGCAGGCAAGAGCAGAATTTCCTTCATCCACGTCTTCGGATGCAGCTCGCGTTGGGCGCAAATATAGAAAGCCGCGACTGAGAGCGAGGCCGTGAAAAAGATCGGCACATCCACCAGAAGGATGCGCAGCCAACCCGACTGCGGGCCGCCCACGGAAGGATGAAGAAGCACGCACAGGCAAGCTAGCAGGAGGTAGGCGAAATTTGAGGTCAAGTGCGCGGTGGCCTCAATCTTGAGCGGCAGCGTCAATTTGCTCCGCCAGATGGTGGGCAACAATTTCTTGCAGGTTTGGATGGAGCCTTTGGTCCAGCGGTGTTGCTGTGATTTAAAACCGTTCATGTCCACCGGCAGCTCGGCCGGCGTGATCACGTTCGGCAGGAAAATGAACTTCCAGCCCGCAAGCTGCGCGCGGTAGCTCAAGTCCAGATCTTCCGTGAGGGTGTCGTGCTGCCAGCCGCCGGCTTCCTGGATGCAAGAAGTCCGCCAAAGCCCAGCGGTGCCATTGAAATTAAAGAAACGCCCGCTGCGACTGCGTGCGGTTTGTTCCAACAAGAGATGGCCATCCAGAAACATCGCCTGCACCCGAGTCAGGAGAGAGTAGGTCCGGTTGAGATGGCCCCAGCGGGTCTGGATCATTCCCACCTGCGGGTCGGTAAAGAAATGGATGGTCTTCCGCAGTAAATCCGGCTGCGGGACAAAATCAGCGTCGAGGATACAGACAAAATCACCTTGCGCAGAAGCCAATCCGCCCTCGAGAGCACCCGCCTTAAACCCGGTGCGATCGGTCCGGTGCTTCCACTCGACATTGAAACCGCGGCTCTGCAGTTCCTGCACACAGCGCTCGGTCAGCTGCCGCGTATCATCCGTGGAATCGTCCAAAACCTGGATTTGCAGCCGCTCGCGCGGATAGTCCAGCTCACTGACCGATTTCAGCAGCCGCTCTACCACGTAGACCTCATTAAAGATCGGCAGCTGCACCGTCACGGTCGGTAATTCCTCGAAATGCGAGAGCGGCACCGTCTCCTTTTTCCGATTCTTCAAAAACAAGTAGATGATGAAATAACGGTGCACGCCGTAGGCGGACAGACCCACCAGCACGCTCAGGTAGCAAGTAGTCCAAATGAGATAGCCAGCGCTTCCTTGCATAACGGGGTAATGAAATTTGCCGGCCACCACGCAATGGAGCTGGGGCCGGCAAGGGCGGTATGATGCCGCTTCCCGCGCCAGCGTCAAATCAAAAATGGCAGTTTCCCCTCTGAAAACGGGTCCAGCCGGTCGCGTCCCGACCCCGATTTCCAAGACCCGCTTTGGGGCTCGGGAACCCTGCATTCCTCCCTTGCCGCCACGAGTTCGAGAGTCGAGTTTGACGACCCGATGGCACCCTTCACCTTCAGCGCTTTGCGGAACGTTTTCCGACAAAGCGACCAGGCCCGGTTCCAGCGCTTCAATATCGTCGTCGCCATCCTCTTTGCCGGCTGGGTTCCATCGATTTTGATGTTGTTTTTCTCTTACACCATTCTGACGAACACCCTGGAATCGAAGATCCTGCGGGACCGCCAGACATTCGTGCAATTGATCGCACACTTGGTGGGCGATGATCTTAGCCGCACCGGCGGCGTGATTGAGTATTACCAGAACCAGCCCGAGGTGGCACAGATCCTCACCGGAGCTGCCCCAGAAGTGGCCGGCCAGGCCTGGCTGAACCAAACTTTCTACTCGCACCCCCGGATTGATGGAATGTTTTTGGCCGGAGCCGACGGACGTTTGCTCGCCTCCATTCCCGCCGTGCCGCCGGAGCTGGCGGTCCGTTTTCCCAGCAGCGGCTGGAAAGATGCGGCCGATGAGGGGCCCGGGGCGCATGTTTCCGGTGCTCATCCCCGTCTCTCCGATAACCGCATGACGGCTGATGTGGTCGGCAAAGTTCTGGGGCCAGACGGGACGTTACTTGGCTATTTCGGCGTCTCTGTCTTGATCGAACGAATCGGGCGGCGCCTCTCTCTGATCGAATTTGCCGACCAATCGATTTGCCAGGTGATCGATCAGACCGGCGCCGCGCTCTTCACAAATAAACTCGAGCCCAACACGGCTGCCGTTCCGATTCAGGCCAGGGATCTTATCGAGGAAATTCGGGCGAAACAAAGCGGACACCTCGAGCGTTTTGAGAATCTTTATTCCTTCAGTGAGGTGCCACCGACCGGCTGGGTCGCGGTGGTCGAACAGCCAAAAGCTGCCGCTTATAAACCGGTGAAAGATCTGCTGGCTAAAATCACTTTTCCGGCGATTTGGCTCATCCTGCTCACCGCCGTGGGCGCCATCTTCGCCGGGCGCTTTTCTCGTCGGCAAGCGGAGGCCGCCCGCCGCATCGAACGCGAAGTCATCTTCAACGAGAAGATCCTCGCAAATATGCCCAGCGGGATCGCGTTGGTGGATCCGAGCTCGCGCAGTTTTCTGCAGGCGAACGACGCTTTTTCACGCATGGCCAAAACCTTTGGCGGTCTCCCGGAGGCGAAAAATATCTACGACGCGACGCACGATGAGGTCCAGATCGCGCCGAAGGAGGCGATCGAGAAAGTGCTCACGCACGGAGTCCCCTTCCAGCTCGTGGAGCAGCCGTTTCAAGATCGCGACGGCCACACGCATTTCGTGAACATCAACCTGCTGCGTCTCCAAGGCGCGGAGCAGCGCGTCCAAGGGGTGCTCTATTTGGTGGAGGACAAAACGCGCGACGTGACCTTTCGGCAGGAATTGATCGGGGCCAACGCCGCAAAAGACCAATTCCTGGCGCTGCTTTCGCATGAGCTGCGCAATCCGCTCTCGCCCGTCATCGCGATGGTAGGGGAATTGGAAGCCGCCGCTGATAACTCGCCGGAGGTCCGGCTGGCCTTGGAAGTCATCCGTCGCAACGTTGAGCTGGAAGCGCGCTTGATCGATGATCTCCTTGATGTGACGCGAATCTCGAAGGGCAAACTGCAGCTCAGCCTGGAAACCGTGAGCGTGCACGAGATCTTGCAGCGCGCCTACGAAATCTGCCGCGAAGAAATTCTGCTGAAGAATCTCGGGATGGAGTTTCGCCTCCGGGCGGAGGCAGTTTTCGTCGAAGGCGATCCGGCGCGCTTGCAGCAGGTTTTTTGGAATCTACTGAAAAACAGCGTGAAATTCACCCCTCACCAAGGCCGCATCATCGTTGAGACGTTTAATCCTTCACCGACTGCGATTGAAATCCGCGTTACCGACACTGGCATCGGAATCGAGCCCTCGAAGATCGATAAGATCTTCAACGCCTTCGAACAGGGACAAAGCTCCATCACCCGGCGTTTCGGCGGGCTGGGGCTTGGCCTTGCCATTTCCAAGGCGATGGTTTCAGCGCACGGTGGAGGGCTCTCGGTAGCCAGCGATGGCAAGGATCGGGGGACAGCGTTTACCGTCACTCTGCAGACCGTGGCAGCTCCGGTCCCGGAAACGGATATTCAGCACGCCGGTCCCTCGCAACGAACGCTGGCGGCCAAGGACCATGTGGAAAAACGCGCGCCGCGGCTTCTCGTGGTGGACGATCACAAGGATACCTGCCTGGGCATGAAGATGA
Source organism: uncultured Verrucomicrobiae bacterium (assembly GCA_963762685.1). GTDB lineage: Bacteria > Verrucomicrobiota > Verrucomicrobiia > Chthoniobacterales > UBA10450 > JACCTI01. Next base: position 157,822 of record CAVXLV010000011.1, read on the forward strand.
TGTTGGAACGGCGCGGCTACCGCGTGACGCTGGCTCACTCCGCCACCGAGGCCATGGCGCGGGCGGACGAGGCGACGTTCGACCTCATGATCAGTGATATTGGTTTGCCGGACCGCTCCGGCTACGAGCTCATGGAAGAAATGAGCGGAACGAAACAGCTTCGCGGCATCGCTCTCAGCGGTTTCGGGATGGAAAGCGATATTGCCAAGGCGCGCGAAGCTGGTTTCTCCGAACATCTGACCAAACCGATCAACTTCGAGCGGTTGGAAGCAGTCATCCACGACCTGCTCGAACTGGAGCCTACGACGGACGTCGCGGCGAAGTAAGCCGCCTGCTTCAGCTCGCCCCAGCGATGCTGGCTACGGTTGAACGGGGAACCGTGCCTCCTCCGGTGCCGTCCAACATGGGCGCGTGCCTTGAATCCGCCGTCCGCCTCATCTTTTGCATCCTGAGCTTCTTTGAGCTCACGCGAAAGTTTCTCCACGCGTTGCCGCATGATTTTACCGGCTTTAAACTTAACCGTCGCTCGCGGGGGAATGACAAAGCTGCTTCCCGGTTCGTTGGGATTGCGACCCACTCGCGGCTTGGTAAGGCGAGGCTGAAAGACGCCAAAATTCCGCAATTCGACCGCAACGTTTTTCGCCAGACTATCGGTGATATGATCAAGGGTGCGTTGCACGACCTCGAAGACTTCGTGTTGCACCATTCCAGTCTGGTTACTTATGGCGACCACAATATCGCGTTTGGTGAGCTTTGACATATACAGACACGAATCGTTTACCGAATCTGTATCAGACGGAACAATCTCGCGAAAATCAAAAATAAGCCGGCGCCTACAAGGGGCTTCCCGACCGCAGCCTCGGCCCTACACCGCAGCCTTCGGCCGGCGGAAAAGCCGGGTGAAATAGAATTCCAGCGGCGACATACTCGCCAAAGCTTTTCGCCGCGCTTTCATCTGCCCCTGTAAAACGCCCAGCTTGGTAAAGATGCCGTTCCACTCCGTCTCGATTCGGCGGATCTCATCGTTCGAGAGTTCCCGCACCCCGCGCATGGAAACCCCGCGCTGCAGGACATTCATAGCCCGACCGGAAAGTTCGCCCAAGACCCCGATCTCGCCGAGGACGTATTCGGTCTCTTGCAATAAGTTGGCGCGGATTTCCGTGAATTGCCGCTCCTGTTCTGCGGAGATGATCGGCCGCGCCTTATCAAGGCTATAGGTGATGAGGTCGTGCAACTTCTTCCAGCTGTCGAGTTGCAGCGTCAGCAGGCGCAGTTGCACTTCTAATTGGTGGTCTCTCATGAGCGGCCGGTGGCCGAAAACTCCAGGGTTTCGTCCAGTTTTTGTAGGTTATCGATTAGCAAATGAGCCCACGGCCGGTCCACGGATTGGACCTGGCTGATGATGCCCTCTTCAAAATAGAAACGACCTTGCCGCCAGCGGAAAATTTCCGCCACGGCCGGCTCGCCCTCGAGCGTGTCATAGACAGCGTGTCGCACCGCCCCGTGGTGGAGGTAGATTTCGCTGTTTCCGCGGCGGGATTTAAACGTGAACCGTCCGCTCCGTTGGCCCAGGCAGCTCATTTGTAAAATTTCTGCGGCGGAGAACTGATTCAGATTCCCGATGAGCGAATGACAGGGATCGATACCCTCCGACGCTCCGCCCGAGCGTGTCTCCAGGGAACCCACGAAACGGCTCAGTTGGTTCCGGACGCTGCCTTCAGCGCGAGCCGTATTCACGGGCGTGATTTTCTGCTGGGTGGTCACCGAAACAAAATCCGAGGCAAACGGGCCGGGCGCCAGGCAGGCAATCTGCAGGGACGGGAAATGCTGGCGCGCATTCGTCGACTGCTCCAGGGCAATCGCAGCGTCGCCTTCCACTAAAAATCCATCAAAGTTCTCTGCCAATAAAGTTCCAATCGCCTCCGACATCGTGCGGACGATCCTCATTTCCACCGCGTCCAGGTCGGAAATAAGCGCGATCGACCGGTCGTCGAAGACTGGATCCGCGTTTAAAATGAGAAGTCGTGTATCCACAGCAATCGGTAAGCTGGAGACTACCTAGCAGGAAGCTTGCCCATCGCCGGGAAGGAATCCCGGATACTTCTTTTAGCGACGCCACTCCCGCCGTGGCGCCGCGGCGGCATAATGCTCCGGAGCGACCTCGTGCGCGGTGCGAAAATGCACCTTCGCCACCTGCCGCAGCGCCTCCGGTCCCCCGCTCGCCACCACTGCCCGCGCCGCTTCCTTAACCGTGGCCGAAACCCCGCGTCCGAGCTTGGTCCCGAACGCTTTACTCTTCTGGTCCAGCCAATTGATAAACGCCTCCCGGGCGATGATCGACGCCGCCGCCACCGCCGGATCGGACTCCGCTTTCGTCCGCTGCTCCAGCTCGATTTCGCGACCTTTTTGCAAGAGCGAGCGCTCGATCACACGCGCGTCGGCAAATTTATCTGACAAAGCGCGCGGACAATCCGGCCGCCGCGCCAGCAAATTCTCAATTACGCGAGCATGCCCCCAGCCCAGCAGGCTATTTAGATTGCCGAACTTCTCGTAAAGATCGTTGTAGCGCTCGGGGCCGATCACTACCGTATCGATAATCGCGCCCTGCGTCTGGCGAATGGCATCCGCCAACGCCCGAATCCGCGCGTCCGATCCAATGCGCTTGCTGTCCTGGATGCCGGCCTCCATGAATTTCCGCGCAATCCCGCGGTCCACGTAGACGCCCGCAATCACCAACGGGCCGAAGAAATCGCCCTTCCCGCTTTCGTCCACGCCGAAGTGCGCCTCGAACATTTCCGGCGAATGCACTTCCTCATAACCCAATTTCGCCTCCTCCAGAATCTTTGGCTCAAGCTGAAACTGGACGAATTCCTCGATCCCCTTCCCTTGGAGAAGAATTTTCGGCCCTTTCTCATAAACGGCCACGCTCAGCTTCTCCTTCTGCGCGAAGAAGATCGTGTAAGGCCGCGGCGCAAACACGAAGCCCAATTCCTCGAGCAACGCGCGGAGTTTCGTAGCCTGCTCTGGCGTAAGCGGATTGGTGTAGGTGTTCACGCGAGGGAAGGGAGAAACGTTGAACGTCCAACCTCCAACGTTCAACGTCCAAATCGGAGCTCTTACTTCAAACGTTGGACGTTGAACGTTCGGACGTTGGACGTTTCCCTCATCCGCGCCCCACTCCCCAAAAACGCCCCCGCCTTCCGCCGCGCGCTCCTTTCCTGGTATCGCCAAAACGGGCGCGCCCTTCCCTGGCGAGAAACTCGCGATCCATACGCAATCCTCGTTTCGGAGATCATGCTCCAGCAAACTCAGGTCGCGACGGTCCTCCCCTATTATAGAGAGTGGCTCCGCCGCTTCCCGGATTTCGTGACTCTCGCGGTCGCGCAAGAATCGGACGTCCTGCACGCGTGGCAGGGTCTCGGTTACTACGCGCGAGCACGCCATCTCCACGCCGCCGCAAAAGCAGTTGTCGAAAACCATCACGGCCAATTTCCCGCCGCGCCCGACCACGCGCGCGCGCTCCCGGGCCTCGGCCGCTACACCGCGAACGCTGTCGCCACTTTTGCTTTTGATCGTTCCGTTCCGATCGTCGATGCCAACATCGCCCGCGTGGCAGCCCGGCTCCTGAATCTCGAACTCCCGATCGATACCGCCGCTGGCAGCAACGCCGTCTGGTCTCTGGCCACCTCATTAGTCCCAGAAAAGCGCGCCCGAGATTTTAACTCGGCCCTGATGGACCTGGGCGCCACGGTTTGCACTCCACGGCAGCCGAAATGCCCGCAGTGTCCGGTGCGCTCATTCTGTCTCGCGACCGTGCCAGAGACATTGCCACGCAAAAAGGCGCGCACCCCGCTCAAACGTCTCATCGAATATCACGGGCTCGTTCGACGAAACGGCGACGTTCTCCTTGAGCAATCACAAAAACGCTGGCGCGGGATGTGGATTCTTCCGCAGCTCGAAAGCCCACCTGCAGAACTTGGCGTGATCTTTTCCGCCGCCTTCCCCTTCACTCATCATCGCATCACGCTGGAGGTTTTCGCGCTGCAAAAACACCCCCACCACACTGCCGCGCACCGTTGGTTCCCCATCGCCGAGCTCGCAAGTGTCCCCGTCCCCTCTCCCCATCGACGCGCCCTCGACGCGCTGCTTCCTAATTGAACGTTGGACGTTCGACGTTGAACGTTGAACGTTCGCCTCCCACTCTCGCCCATGTTTTCCCAGCCCCAGTTCTCCGTCTAACGATGCGCAGCATGACCGGATATGGCCGTGGCGAGGCGGATCACGGCGGCGCAAAATTCAGCGTCGAACTAAACTCCGTAAACCGGAAACAGAGCGACCTCGTGCTGAATCTCCCGCGCGAGTTCACGGAAATGGAGCCGCGCATCCGGCAGATCATCAACGAGCAACTTTCCCGCGGCCGCACCACCGTCCTCGTGGCCTGCGAACAAGGAGCAAATGGGCAGCGCAAGCTTTCTCTCGATACGGCATTGGCGCGTTCTTATCACGAAGCCATGCGCGCGCTGCAGGCGGATTTAAACGCGCCCGGCGAGATTACGATCAGCCACATTTTGCAGGCGCCGGGTGTCATGCGCTTTTCGGAAGTTGGGATCGATCCAACTCAAGCCTGGGCCGCCCTTGAAGAGGCGCTTCGAAGCGCGCTGGCTGAGTTGATTAAAATGCGGGAGCGCGAAGGCCAGCATTTGGCGGATGATTTGCGCGCGCGCATCGACCTCATTCGCGGGGCGATCAAAGAAGTAAACGGGCTCTTCCCCCAAGTCGTGACAAAATACCGCACGGCCCTGCTCGAGCGAATCAACAAAGCCGGTCTCGACCTTTCGCTGGACGATGATCGTTTGCTGAAAGAGGTCGCGCTCTTTGCTGATCGCTCCGATGTCTCGGAAGAATTGACTCGACTCGAATCGCACCTCGCGCAGTTCGGCGATCTCTTACAGAAAGAGGAACCCGTCGGCCGCACGCTCGAATTCATCACCCAGGAAATTTTTCGCGAGCTCAATACCTTGGGCGCGAAAGCTAATGATGCGGCCATTTCGCAGCGCGTTGTGGCTTGCAAAGGCGAACTGGAAAAGATCCGCGAACAAATACAAAACGTTGAGTAAACAGTTCACCCGCAGCGGAATTCTCTTTGTCGTCTCGGCGCCTTCTGGCGCTGGGAAAACCACTTTGTGCGACGCCTTGCGGCAGACGCCGGATTTTGTTTACTCCGTTTCCTGCACCACGCGCGCGCCGCGTGCCGGCGAGATCGAAGGCGAGGATTACCATTTTCTGAGCGAACGAGAATTTCACGAGCGCATGGCTGCGGACGAATTTCTCGAAACCGCGGAGGTGCATGGAAAATATTACGGGACGCTGCGCAATCCCATCTGCACCAATCTGGAAAACGGCATCGACGTCCTGATCGACATCGACACGAAAGGCGCGGATTCGATTCGCAACTTCAAAGATGAATTTGTCCGGCGTTCTCTTTGCGATGTCTTCATCATGCCGCCGGATCTCGAGGAATTGCGACGTCGCCTAACGAAACGTGGCACCGAGACTTCAGAACAGATCGAACTCCGCCTCGTCAATGCCGCGCGCGAGATGGAACTCTGGCGCGACTATCGCTACACCATCATCAGCAAATCGATGGAAGAGGATCTGCTGAAATTCCGCCACATCATGGGCGCCGAGCGATATCTGAGCCGCAGGTTGCGGCTCGCATGAAAAATGATGTCCCCTAACGAGTCTAAAAAAACAGTCGTCCTGGGCGTGACCGGCTCGATCGCAGCCTACAAATCCGCCGAGCTCGCCAGTCTTCTTTACAAGCAGGGGCACGACGTCTTCGTCGTCATGACGCAAGACGCGACGGAGTTCATCACGCCGTTGACGTTGCAGACGCTTTCGAAAAATCCCGTCATGACGAGCTTCTACGACGAGAAGGAAAATTGGCGCCCCGGCCACATCCAACTGGCCGATCGCGCGAACCTTCTCCTCATCGCGCCCGCCACTGCGAATGTCATCGCAGAACTCGCGCATGGACTCGCCCAGCCATCCGCTGGCTGCAATCGCGCTCGCGACCCGCGCGCAAATTCTGATCGCGCCCGCGATGAACGGAAAGATGTGGGAGCACGCCGCGACGCAGGAGAATGTGGAGAAGCTAAAAACGCGCGGCGTCGAATTCATCGGACCGGAAGAGGGCATGCTCGCATGCGGCTACGAGGGCGTGGGCCGTTTGTGGAAAGTGGATGAGATCGCCTTCCGCGCCGAGTTCTTGCTGGCGGCGCAGGACAATCTTATCGCGTGAAGATCGTCGTCACGGCCGGACCAACGCGCGAGCCGATCGATCCTGTCCGTTACCTCAGCAACCGCTCTTCCGGCAAGATGGGATACGCGCTCGCAGAAGCCGCACTCGCGGCGGGACATGAGGTCACCTTGATCTCCGGACCGACGGCGCTGACGCCTCCGGAAAACGCGCGACTCATTCGCATCACCACCGCAGATGAACTTTTCGACGCCGTCCACGCCAGCGTGTCTGCCTGTGACGTACTGGTGATGTGCGCCGCCGTCTCCGATTACAAACCGACGACGAGCGCGACGCAGAAGATGGAAAAGCAAACCGGCGCGTTCGCGCTACCGCTCACTCCCACGCGCGATATTTTGGCGTCGTTGCCTAACGAGGGCCGTTCGTATTTCGTCGTCGGCTTCGCTGCCGAGACACACGACCTCGAAGCGAGCGCGCGCCGAAAACTGCGCGCGAAGCATTGCGACATGATCGTGGCGAACGATGTCAGCCGCGCCGATTCCGGAATGGAAAGTGACGAGAACGCGGTGACAATTTTCTTCCGCGAAGGCGAAACGAAATCAATTTCTCGCGCTTCGAAAAAAATAATCGCGCACGAAATCATGAAAATAATTTTCAATGCGCATGAAAAAAGTTTGACAAAAAAAACATGATGCTTAGTGACGTGTGTTGTGAACTTATTCACAGATTGTTCACACCACCGCACCTGCGGATTGAAAGGGGGGATTAACGATGCCAGCAAAGAAAAAAGCTGCAAAGAAAGCCGCCAAGAAAGCGCCCGCTAAGAAAAAAGCAGCCAAGAAAGCAGCGCCTGCAAAAAAAGCGCCAGCTAAGAAAGCAGCAGCCAAAAAGCGCCGCTAGTTCTTACTGATCAATAATGAGTCGCGCTTTCGGCGTGGCTTTTAAAAAGCAATTCAACCCGGGAGGAGAATCATTTCTCCTCCCGGTTTTTTTATTCCCACGACGCCAGCGAACCGGAAAAGATTTGGCAGCGCCAGAGCGCACTCCTATTAGTTCACCCTCATGACGCACTACCTGGAGGCCGCCATCGCCGCGGCGCGCGCGGCCGGCAAAATGTTGCGTGAAGGTTTTGAGCAACCGCAAAATGTGAATGCCCGCGAAGCGCACGACATCAAACTCGAGATCGACGTGCAGACGCAGGATCTCATCACAGATTTACTGCTGCAGAAATTTCCCGAGCACGCGCTTTACGGCGAGGAGGGAATCGTCGGCGATCAAACCGCGGATCATCAATGGGTGGTCGATCCGCTCGATGGGACGGTGAATTTTTTCTACGGCATCCCGCATTTTTGCACATCGATCGCGCTGCGTTTCCAAAAGGAAATCATCGTGGGCGTGATCTACGATCCGATGCGCGATGAAATGTGGACGGCGCAAAAAGGAAGCGCGCCGCAATTCAACGGACGCCCGATGCGCGTGAGCGATCGCCAGGAAATTGGCGAGGCCGTCATCTCGGTGGGGCTTTCGAAAACCGGTGCGACGATTGATGCCGGGCTGCCGCTGCTGCAGGACATGGTGCATCGCGCGCGCAAATGCCGCTTAATGGGCAGCGCGGCGCTCGACATGGCGTATGTGTCGTGCGGCCGTTTCGATGCTTATATCGAGCAAGGCATCAGCTTGTGGGACATTGCCGCGGGAGTCATTCTGGTCGAGACGGCGGGCGGTAAAGTGGACATGCGCCCGCGGACAGACATGAAAGATAAATACAGCATCGTCGCGTCGAACGGCGTGATGGATCTGGGTCTCCCGAAATGATGACCCGCTGCGGCATCGGCTACGACGCGCATCGCCTGGTGGCGGGACGCAAACTCGTTCTCGGCGGCGTGGAGATTCCGCATTCGGTCGGCCTCGATGGGCATTCGGATGCAGACGTGATTTGCCATGCCATCGCGGACGCGCTTACTCGGCGCGATCGGGGAGAGCGATATCGGGCATCATTTTCCGAACACCGATGAAAACATTCGCGGCATCAGCAGCCTCGCGATTCTGGAGCGCGTGAGAGAAGTGCTCTCTAATCATCAAGCGCGAACGGTAAATGTGGATGCGACGTTGATCGCGGAAGCGCCTAAAATCGCGCCGCATATCCCGGCGATGCGGGAAGGAATTGCGCGTGCGTTGCAGTTGGAGATCACGCGCATCAGCATCAAGGCGACCACGAACGAAGGGCTGGGAACGATCGGTCGGGGTGAAGGAATGGCGGCGATGGCGGTGGCGAGCGTGGAGATGGAGTCGTGATGCAAGCGCTCGTTCAGCGATCAGCGTTCGAGGTAAGACGTCCGATGATTTCGCTCGTCATCGGGGGGAAACGTCCAACGTCCAACGTTCAACGTCGAACGTCGAAATAAGAAGATGCCGCTCCGCTTCTTTAATACCTACTCGCGGCAACTGGAGGAATTTCAGCCGCTCGATTCTGCCGGTCGGACGGTGAAAATGTACACCTGCGGGCCGACTGTTTACAGCTTCGCGCACATCGGGAATTTTCGCGCTTATCTGTTCGAGGATCTGCTTGCAGCGGCATTTGGAACTGCGCGGCTACAAGGTCGAACGCGTGATGAATATCACGGACGTGGATGACAAGACGATCCGCGGATGTCAGGCGGCGGGCGTGCCGCTGGCGGAATTTACGGACGAATTCAAACGCGCGTTTTTCGCTGACCTCGACACGCTGCGGATCAAGCGCGCGGATACTTTTCCCGAGGCGACCGATGCGCGGCACATCGCGGCGATGGTCGCGATGATCGGGACACTGATCGAGCGCGGTCTGGCTTATCAGGCAGACGACAAATCCGTTTATTTTCGGATCAAGAATTTTCCGAAGTACGGACATCTGGCGCATTTCAATCTCGATGAATTGCAATCCACCGGTCGGGTGAAGAACGACGAATACGATAAAGAACACGTCGGCGATTTCGCGCTTTGGAAGGCATGGGATGAAGCGGACGGCGCGGTTCGTTGGGATAGTCCGTGGGGACCGGGCCGGCCCGGCTGGCATATCGAGTGCAGCGCGATGGCGACCGGGATTCTCGGGGACCAGCTCGATATTCATTGCGGCGGGGTGGATAATATTTTTCCGCATCACGAAGCGGAGATCGCGCAGACGGAAGGCTGCACCGGAAAACAGTTTGTGCGCTACTGGCTGCACTGCGCGCACCTGTTGGTCGATGGACAGAAAATGTCGAAGTCAGCCGGCAATTTTTACACGCTGCGGGATGTGCTGGAAAAGGGCTACAGCGGACGCGAGGCGCGTTATGCGCTGTTGCGCGTGCATTATCGGGCGCAGTTGAATTTTACCTGGGAAGGAATGGAAGAAGCGCGGACGGCATTGGGGCGGATTGACGGTTGGGTGGCGCGGCTGCGCGGGAAGGCGGGGGAGGAAAACGCCGAACGCCAAACGTCGAACGTTGAACGCCGAACTGAAGAATTTGAAGACGCGCTGGATGATGATTTGAACATCTCGGCTGCGCTCGGTTTCCTCTTTGAGTCGATTCGCGACACGAACCGCGCGCTGGATGAGGGGACCCTCACGCCTGGAGACGCGCAGGTTTGGCTGGATTGGTGGACGCGGATTGAGAGTGTCCTTGCTTTGCAGGCCGAGGCGGCGGAAACGCCGGAGGAGGTCACGCAACTGGCGGAGGCGCGCGTGCAGGCGAGGCTGGCCAAGGAGTGGAAGAAAAGTGATGAGTTACGCGACCAGCTCGCGGCGCTGGGCTGGGAAGCGCGCGATACGAAAGACGGCCAGAAAGTCACGCGGCGTGGTGGGACTTAAGATGATGTTTGCTGCGGACGAATTTCTGACTCTCGGTCACACGGCGCATCCGAAGCTGTTCGAAAACCAGACGTATGTCTGGGACGCGCTGAAACAGATCTCGAGCTATTTGAAATTTCGTCTCAAGCCGGCGGTGCTGGGCGAACTCGTCGGCAAACCGTTCATCAGCGACTCCGTTTTCGTTGGTGCGGGCACCATTGTCGAACAAGGCGCCTTCTTAAAAGGCCCGGCCTGGATCGGGGAGAACTGCCACATCCGCAGCGGCTGTTACATCCGGGAAAATGTCATCGTCGGCGATGGGGTGGTGATGGGGAATTCGTGTGAGTTCAAGAATTGTTTCCTCTTCGACGAAGCGCAGGTGCCGCATTTTAATTATGTCGGCGACTCGATTCTCGGTTATCGCGCCCATCTCGGCGCGGGCGTGATTCTCTCGAACGTAAAACTTGATCACCGCGAGATCGACGTCATGGCGACGGATGGAAACATCGCGACGGGGCTGAAAAAATTCGGCGCGATCATCGGCGATCGCACCGAGGTCGGCTGCAATGCGGTGATTAATCCGGGCACGATTCTCGGCCGCGATTGCATTATTTATCCCGGCGCCAATTTTCGCGGAGTGCTTGCCGAATTCGAGCATCCTAAAAGTGCGGCAGAATGTGCAAATCCTGACGCGGCGCGAGACGACAGACGCTTAATCGATCGGGATGGGCGGCTTCTTTTTGATCCACCCGAAATCGTAAAGGGGCCGCGCGAACCAGGCGGTCTGTTTTTCGTCGAACATCTTCTCGGCGGTCTTGATCCACTTCTCCGCCGCACCTTGGCTGCCGTGCGCAAAGGCCCACGCGGCCTGCGCATAATAGTAGGCGGGTGATTCGGTTGGGAAAACCACGCGGTCCAGTGCAGCTTTCGCGCCGGCTTCATCTTTCGCGACCGAGATGGGTGAGCAAGACCGCATAGCGCAGCCGCTCGCTCAAGATGAGAACATTGGTTTCCTTCGCCATTTCACTATAAATCGTGCGGGCTTCTTCCCATTTCTTTTGGCGCAGCATGGTGTCGCCGAGACGAAAGCGCGGGCCCGCGAGAGCCTGGTTCCTTCTCCAGCGCTGCGCGGAAATCGGCGGCCGCCTCGTCGAGTTTCTCCTGCTCCAGATGGACCGCGCCACGCAGCCCGAGCACGGTGCTTTCCGCGGCGCCATTTTTTTGCGCCGCATCCAGCGCCGCCAACGCGGCCTCGAGGTGGCCGGCGCGCGCTTCACTGATGACATCGACCAAAGGATCGCCGCCGCTCATCTTCGGCTGCGCGCCGGCAGAGAGAAACGTTGCGCAACAGACGACGGTGATGATCAGAGCGCGCATGAGTTTACTTAAGACAACGACCTCCCGTTTGGGAAGCCGCTGGCGGATGGGCAGGGATTCGAACCCTGGTTGCCTTGCGGCAAACACGCTTTCCAGGCGTGCGCATTAGACCACTCTGCCACCCATCCTTGTGAAGCAGCGCTCAAAGTTGGAGGCGACGGAACAACTCGTCGAGCGGCAGTTGCAACGTGATGTAAAATTCTCCGAAGTCCGCGTACTCGGCGCTGACGGGATCGAAGCGCATCTGATAGACGATCGATTTCACCTGAAATGTGTCGCGCGCGAAAAGCGTGACGCCCCATTCGCCATCGTCGAGCCCGGTGGAGCCGGTGATGAGCTGTTTGATTTTGCCGGCATACTGACGACCGACCGCGCCGTGCCCGAGCATGAGTTTGCGCCGCTCCTCGAAAGGCAACGTGTACCAATTCTGCCGCTCACTGCGGCGCTTGCTCATGTTATAAAAAGAGACGACCGGCCAATCCGGCAACGTCGGGATAAACCCGTTCGTGCCGGTAGTGTTTCATCCGCTCTTCGAAAGCGGCCATGGATTTTTCGAATTCTGGCGTGCCGTGAACGACGTTTTGCTCTTGCTCAAGAATGGCGGCGTATTCTTCCGGCGAGGTCCGGTATTCGCTCTCTTCCGTGAGCGAGAGGTAGCTGTAAACCGGCACCAAAACATCGGCGCCCAAGACGAGGCCGAGCTGCTTTTCCACGCGGTTCGCCACGTGCAAATCCGGCGTGATGAGCATGAACGCGAGATCCGCTTTCGGCGTGACCACGCTCAAGGTGAGCAGTTGCGTATCCGGCAAGGCGCGCACTTCCTGCACGAGAGACGAGAGACGCGTCTTGGCGGCGAGCTGTTCTTCCGTGGTGAACAATTGCCACTGCCCAAACTCGATCCGGTAGAAGAGGTGGAGGCAGTGCCAACCCTGCTCGGGGATGAGAGCGTTGTTGTTTTCTTCCGTCATGCGCGGGGGCAGTGTCGGCAGCGCGCGCGAGGAGGGTCAAGCACGAGAGGGCGCCAGCGGAGCGTCGAATGCGGACGACTTAGCGTGGCGCCGTCGCAGTCGCAGCGCTCGGGAGATGCGGCAGTGCAATATTCCTCACCATCGCGCGCGACACGGAACTCGCGGTCCGGGTCGCTCATTTCCGTCGCGCCGCAGGTGGCGCATTTGTGCAGCGGCTCCGCTTCGCTCCGCGATTGCACTTCAAAGCGCTCGCGGCGGCTGCTGACGTCTTTGCGATGGCGGAAATCGCGCCAGATCTCGGGGCCGAAAAAGATGAAGTAATTGCTGAAGGCGACGAGGAAGGCCATGCGATAGGACATCGTCCCGGTGAGGAAGATAAAAAGCAGCATGGCGCCGGCGATCCAGGCCAGCCACTTGATCTTAACCGGCAGGATGAAGAAGACGTAAATGACTTCTTCCGGATAAAAGCGCGCGAAGGCAAAGAAGAGCGTGGCGTTTAACATGGCCGCCGAAAAAGTGCTGCCGAAGAAAAAGGCGGCCACGGTGGTGCCGATCATTCCCACCAGATAAAAGAGCGTGACGCGAAACGCTCCCCACGCCCGCTCCAAGTCCGTCGCCGATAAACCAGAGGAACCAAAGCGCCATCGCGACCCAAAGAAAATGCGTGATCCGTGGAACGAAAACATACGTGAACAAGCGCCAGACTTCGCCGGACATGATCCGCGCGGGATCGAGCGCGAGATAGGATTCGAAGCCCGGGATTGAGCAGCACGAGCCCGAAAACGAGCGCGTTAAAGAGCACCACGATGCGCACCAGCCCCGGGAATGGCGAGGAAGCCGATCCGGCGTTCGAGTTTATCCAGCACAGTCATAGTTTAACTTCGGATCGGCGACGATGGGCGGCCCCACCGGCGGGCATCTTCTTCGAGCGAATTGACGCACTCTAGCACGCCGCCTAGGCTCGTGCCCGTGAGCGATGCCGAGTCGAAATCCACTCCACTCTACGAGGAACATCGGCGCGCGGGCGCGAAAATAATTCCCTTCGGCGGCTGGCTCATGCCAGTGCAATACACCAGCATCAGCGACGAGCACCAGGCGGTGCGGAATGCGGTGGGCGTATTCGACATTTCGCACATGGGGCAGTTGATCGCGTCGGGCAGCGGCGTGGCTGCTTGGTTAAACCGGATGCTGACGAACAATGTCGGCAAACTGGAAGTGGGCGGCGGGCAATACACTTTTCTGCTCAACGATGAAGCCGGCATCATTGACGATCTGATCGTTTACCGAACGAGTAATGACGGACTTCCTGCTGGTGGTGAACGCCTCGCGCACGGACGAAGATTTCGCCTGGCTGCAAACAGCATTTAGCCGGACGGCGTAACCCTTGAGAACCGCAGCGCGGAGCGGGCTGGCCTGGCAATTCAAGGGCCGAAGGTGGTCGAGCTTTTCCAGAAAATGCTGGGCGCTGAGACGACCTTGCCGGCGCGCAATCAGCTGCAGGATTTTACCTACGCGGGCACAAAGCTGACGATCGCGCGCACCGGTTACACCGGCGAAGACGGCGTGGAGGTTTTCTTCGCGGCGAACGATGCAGTGAAGATTTGGAAGGCGGTGCTGGAAGAAGGAAAATCGCTCGGTCTCAAACCGTGCGGTCTCGGCGCGCGCGACACTTTGCGCCTCGAGATGTGCTATCCGCTGAACGGCTCCGATTTGACCCCCGAGACGAATCCCATCGAAGCGGGCCTCGGTTTCTTCGTCGATCTGACGAAGGAAGAATTCACCGGGCGCGACATCCTGAAGCAGGCGAAGGAAAACGGCCCCGCCCGGAAACTCGCCGCCTTCAAGATGGCCGGCAAAGGTCCCCCGCCCCGCCCGCATTATCCGGTCTGGGTAAACGGCGAACGCGTGAGCGAAGTGGCCAGCGGCACGCTTTCTCCGAGCTTGAATCAAGGCATCGGCATGGCCTACCTGCCCACGGCCAACGCGAAGATCGGCAGCGAAATCGAAATCGAGATTCGCGGCCAGAAATTTCCTGCTGTCATCGAGAAGAAACCACTCTACAAGAAATCATGAGCAACGTTCCGGACGATCTTTTTTACACCGAATCACACGAATGGGTCCGCGTGGAAGGCGACAAGGCGCGCGTCGGCATCACCGATCACGCGCAGGCCGAGCTGACGGATGTCGTTTACGTGGAATTGCCGAAAGTCGGCACTCAAGTGGATGCGCGCGGCCAGATCGCGGTCGTGGAATCGGTCAAAGCCGCGAGCGACATCTACGCGCCGATCAAAGGCGAAGTGGTGGAAGCAAACGAAGCGCTCTCCGGCAATCCAGCGCTCGTGAACACGGATCCGTTCGGCGAAGGCTGGATCTTCGTCTTGAAGATGGCGTCGCCGGACGACGTCAAGCAGTTGAAAGACGCTGCCGCTTATCGGCAGGCGATCGGCTAAAGCGACTCTCAGACGGGGAGCGCGTCGCAGGTTTCCGGGCGGTGCCATCGTGGGCTGCAAGAACTCCGTCACACAGCCGACCAATTCTTCCAGACGAACCGGGTGCGCGAGGAAGCTGTAGCCGCTCAAAATTCCGCCGGAAACGACGCCACCGTTGGCTGCATCTTCGACCCGCACAAACATCACTGGCGTGTCGCGCAAAACAGGATCGTCCTGCATTCTCTGACGTCAAGGCTGGCCCTCGAGCCCGCCGGGACGTGATCAGATAAGATCAGATCGGGCTGAAACCAGCGTGAGCTGAAAGGTGAGCTGCGTCTGACGTTCTTCTTTCACCTGATAAACGCCCGTCGCTTCAAAAGCACGCCTAACGAGCGCGCCGACTACTGGTTCATAATCGACGAGGAGGATTTTTTTCAGGAACGTCATGGCGAGCTTTCCAGAAATTATAAGCACTGGCTGTGCCAGAGATGATACCATCGACCACCCCGCCCAGATTCGATCTCGGATACGAGAGGCGCCGAAGTCGCGCGTTGTTCTCCCTTTTCCCTATGCTTAATTGATTCCCCATGTCTTCCTCCGCAAAGAAGTCCAGTCCCGAGCTGAACTTCGAGGCCGCGATGGACCGGCTCGAGGCAATCGTCGAGCAGATGGAATCGGGCGAGATGCAGTTGGAAGAATTGATCGTGCGCTACGAAGAGGGCATGAAACTGGTCAAGACGTGTCAGGAACGTTTGGCCAGCGCGGAGCAGAGAATCGAAATTATTACCAGAAATCATGCCGGCAAACCGGTCGTGCAGCCATTTGACCCGGCCGCCGCCCCGACCCGCCCGCCTGCGCCGGCAGCAGCAGAAAAGACAGAAAACGAACATGACGAAGTCAGACTCTTCTAACGCGGAGGCCGCCAGCGCGCCGCGGTTCCTGCCCGGCATTCAATCGCCCGCCGACATCAAGGCGCTGAAGGAAGCGGACCTGCCGCAGCTTGCGCAAGAGGTGCGCGATGAATTGATCAAGGTGCTTGTCGCAAACCGGCGGCCATCTCGGCCCGAATTTGGGCGTGGTCGAATTGACGATCGCGTTGCATCGCGTTTTCGAAACGCCCACAGACAAGTTTGTCTTCGACGTCAGCCACCAGGGCTACGTGCACAAAATGTTCACCGGGCGGCTCGATCGCATCGGGACGATGCGGCAATACGAAGGACTGAATGGCTTCCTTCTCCGCACGGAGAGCGAGCATGATTGCTACGGCGCGGGCCATGCGGGCACGGCCTTGTCGGCTGCGCTCGGGATGGCGGTCGGGCGGGATCTGCGCGGCGGGAAGGAACACGTGGTCGCAGTGGCGGGCGATGCCGCTTTTACCTGCGGCATCAGCTACGAAGCGCTGAATAATGCGAAGTCGCAGACGAAGAAGTTCATCGTCGTATTGAATGATAACGAATGGTCGATCGCGAAAAACGTGGGCGCGATTGCCTCCTATCTGAACAACATCGTGGCCAATCCGACCTACGCCGGACTTGCACGACAAGGCGCGCCGCTTCATCGAAGCCATCGCGGGCAAAACCGCGGTGCAATTCGCGCACAAAGTCGAGGAAGGCATGAAAGGATTGCTCGTGCCGAGCGTGATTTTCGAGGAACTCGGGATGCGCTATTACGGCCCGATCGACGGGCACGACATCGCGCTGCTCACGCGCACCTTCGAGTTTTTGAAGACGCAGGACGAGCCGGTGCTGCTGCATATTTTGACCAAGAAGGGCAAAGGCTACGATCCCGCGCTCGCGAAGCCCGATAAGTTTCACGGCCTCGGGAAATACAAAATCGAGAGCGGCGAAACGGCCGCCAGCCCGACGCCCACCTACTCCGAGATCATCGGCAAGACGTTGGCGAAGTTTGCCGATTCCAACAAGAACATCGTGGCCATCACGGCGGCGATGCCGAGCGGAACGGGCTCTGGGATTTTTCCAGGCGGCGCATCCGGATCGATACTTCGACGTGGGGATCGCGGAAGAGCACGCGGCGCTTTTCGCCTGCGGGATGGCGGTGCAAGGGCTGAAGCCGTTTCTGACGATTTACTCCACCTTCATGCAACGCGCCTACGACATGATCATTCATGACATGGCGTTGCAGAATCTGAACGTGGCGCTCTGCATGGATCGCGCGGGCTTGAGCGGCGACGATGGCCCGACGCACCACGGCCTCTTTCGATATCGGTTATCTGCGGCACGTGCCGAACATCGTGCACATGCAGCCGAAGGATGAAGACGAATTCGTCGACATGCTTTGGACGATGGCGAACCACACTTCGGGTCCGATCGCAGTGCGTTATCCGCGCGGCGCCGGTACCGGCGCGCAGCCAAAAGCGGCGCCGAAGCTGCTGGAAATCGGCAAGGCTGAAGTCGTGCAGCACGGTCGCGATGTCGCCATTTTCGGTCTCGGGAACATGTTCGAAGTGGGCCAGGAAGCCGCGCGCATGTTGGAAGAGCGAGGCTACTCGGTGGCCCTGATCAATCCGCGCTGGATCAAGCCGATGGATACCGGCACCTTGGAATTCTTCGCCCGCGGCACGCAGGTGCTTTGCACGCTGGAGGATCACGTTCTGCATAACGGTTTCGGGTGCGGCGTAATGGAGCATCTCTACTCCCAGGGCATTCACACTCCGATGGTCCGGATCGGCTGGCCCGATCAATTCATCGAGCACGGCACCATCCCGATCTTGCGCAAAAAACACGGACTGACCGCGGAAGCACTGGTCGAAAAAGTGCTGCCACTTTTACAACAGAAGCCGCGCCAGACCCAGCCCAGCGCTGCCTAGCGCGGCCTCGGCGGTTTTTTGCATCGTCCAAAGCGATGAGCGTGATCGAGACGCGCGGTCTAACGAAAGTCTACCGCACCTACAAAAAGGAAAGCGGACTCCGCGGTTCGCTGAAGGGGTTGGTCCGGCGTAAGTACGACGAAACACGCGCGGCGGACGATATCTCTTTCACGATCGAGGAGGGGGAGTTGGTCGGTTTCCTCGGACCGAACGGGGCGGGCAAGACCACCGTCTTGAAGATGCTTTCCGGCTTGCTTAATCCCAGTGCGGGCGAAGCCCGCGTGCTCGGCTACGTGCCTTGGGAAAGACGGAACGAGATGAAGCGGCAATTCGCCCTTCTTATGGGCCAAAAGAACGCGCTCTGGTGGGATTTACCCGCGCAGGAATCGCTCGAACTCAACCGCGCCATTTACGGCATCGATCGCGCACGTTTCAAGAAAGTGGTGGGCGGCCTCAGCGAATTGCTCGAAGTCGAAGACAAGATGAACGTAATGGTGCGCGAGCTCTCGTTAGGCGAGCGGATGAAGATGGAACTCATCTCCGCGCTCATTCACGAACCGCGCGTGCTCTTCCTCGATGAACCCACCATCGGTCTCGATGTCGTGAGCCAGAAACGCGTGCGGGAATTCCTTCGCGCCTACAACCGCGAGCACAAAATCGTGACCATGCTCACCAGTCACTACATGCAGGATATTGAGGAGCTCTGTGAACGCGTGATCGTAATCGACCACGGCAGGATTTTTTTCGACGGACCGCTCGCTGACATCATTGACCGCTTTTCCGGCTCGAAAATTCTTAGCCTGACTTTCGCCGAGCCGAGCGAGCGGGATTTTAGCCGGTTTGGCGAAGTGGTGGAACAAACGCCGATCTCCGTGCAGTTGAAAGTCGAGCGGGCGAAGGTGACGGAAACCTGTCGGCAGGTGCTGGCCGATTGCCAGGTGACCGACATCAATGTGCAGGAACTTCCGGTCGAGGAAGTGATCCGCCAGCTCTTCGGCGAGCGTTCGTCCTTGACCGAAACGGCGGCCGCCTCGGCCAGTGCGACAGCGGCGAGCTAGCTCCGGCGGCAGGCCAGTTTGATCTCGTGCACGTAGCTCGGGTTGATCTCGAAATTCGTTCCCGCCATGGCGGCCAATTCGATTTGATCGAAGAAAGGCTGGCTCTCCACAAAGCCGGCCGACAGCAAGCTGTTCAGAGTATCAACGACGTCCTGCGGTTCCATTCGGGTAAACTCTTGGATCTCCGCTCCAGGAATTCCTTCGGTGAATCCGATCGCGCGGATCACCGTCACTTCTCTGCCTGTGAGTCTGATCTGGCGCATCGCCGTCGTTTCCGAGCAGCTTCCATACCCGAAGCTGATGCTGGCCTAAGGGACCGCGCCCAGAATGCTCTCCTCCATCGCCACGGCAAAAGTTGGGTAGCGAGGCGCCCACCCGAGCGCCTGCAATCGCGCACTGCGCACGCGTTTGTTGCTGTTTCCGCGTCGACGTTCTTCCAAAGTCGCTCGCTCGGGTGGAAGGGGGCGGCGGAGATGTTGCGCCAGCCATTCATAGCATTGCCGCAGGGTGATTGGATGACCGTCAGTGACGTTGTAAATCCGGCGATCGCTTCGTTCCCGCGCTGACGACTCGGCCAGTGCATTTTCGACAAGGAGAACGAATGCACTCGCGATATCGTCACGATGGATCTGGTTCACGAAGCGATCAGCTGCCGGATCGAGCACCGCGGTCCCAGCCAGAAACTTTCGTAACAAGGCCGAGCGCTGAGGACCATAGATCCCAGCGAGACGGGCCACAATTCCGCCGCCGTTGAGAACGAACTCCTCTGTCGCTCGCAGGACACGTCCCGTTTCACGCTCGGGCTCGGCCGGGCTTTCCTCTGTCACCCATTCGCCGTCACGTTGCGGATAGACACTGGTGCTGCTGGTAAAAAGGTGGAGCGCTTTTGGAAACACCGCATGGAGATGACGCGCGCTCTCGAGATAGATCTTGCGGTAGGCGTCCACGCCACCGCCGCGCGAACTTGCACTTTGAATGACCGCGTCGAACTCCCCCGCTGCTTTCTCCACCGCCGAACGCTCCGTGAGATTGACGGCCCGGACCGGAAACGCCCGGCCCGCTAAAGCGTTCGCTGATTCCACCGATCCCGTCCACCCCTCCACGCTCCATCCCGCCTGCAGGAACAACTCCGCCGTCGCCAATCCGACATAGCCACAGCCAGCGATGAGAACTCGCGCCATCGTCAGGCCGTGGCAGCGGCAATTTCGATTTCGTCGAACGGATCCGTCTGGCGCGCGCTGACTTGATGCAATCGGATCAATTCCAAGAGCGCGAGAAAAGTCACCACGATCTCAACTCGCGACGCCATCGTCGCAAAGAGCTCCGAAAAACGTAGGGGCACGCCATCCCCGACGCGTTGCAGGATCCACTCGATCTTATCCGAGACGGTGTAATGCTCGCCGAAGATTTCCTGGAGATTTTCGCGCGCGTCGAGGCGCTTGAGCACCGTCTGAAAGGCGTTGATCAGCTGAAAAATGCCCACCTCGCCGAGGCGCAGCGGAGCCGCCAGGACGGGCTCCATCCCATTCGGCTCGCGGACAAAGATGCGCTCCTGTTCAAGTTGGCGCACCTGCAACTGCGCTGCGGCTTCCTTGAATTTCTTATACTCGATCAGCTGTCGAATGAGATCCCAGCGCGGATCATCTTCTTCGGCATCTTCTTCCGGCGGCTGCTGATCGACGGGCAGCAGACTGCGGCTTTTCAGATAAATCAGGTTCGCTGCCATGACGACGAATTCGCCCGCGACGTCGATGTTCAGCTCTTTGAACGCTTGCAGATATTCGAGGTATTGGCGCGTGATCCGTTCCAGCGAGATCTCGTAAATATCGAGTTCGTCCTTTTTGATCAAATAAAGCAAGAGGTCGAGCGGCCCCTCGAAGATTTCGAGCTTTACCTTGTATTCACTCTCCATGGCGCGGGCCGATCTTCGATGACCGGCAGCGGAACGTCAACGCGTCCCCGGATTCCTAGCTGACGACTTCCTTCCGATGAACCCAGACACTGTTCACGATCCCAAGACCGAACATGATCATGAGTACGAACGAACCGCTGTAGCTGATGAGCGGCAGCGGCACTCCAGTGATCGGAAGCATGGAAATGGTCATGCCTACGTTTTGGAAAATATGGGTAAAAATGAGCGCAGCGATCCCTATGGTCAGAAGCAGTCCGAACTGATCCCCCGCGCAAAACGCCACGAAGAGGCACGTCAATAAAAGGAGCGCGAACGCGCCCAGCAGGAATGCGCCCCCGATGAAACCCCACTGTTCGCCAATAGCGGAGAAGATATAATCATTGTGCACTGCCGTGGCCGGGAGAAAACCGAGCTCGATTTGCGTGTTCGGCGCTTTAAAGCCCTTGCCTGACCAACCGCCGGATCCAATCGCGATCAGCGATTGATTGATCGCCCACGCGGAACCCTGCTTGTCGATATCAGGATTCACGAACGCGATGATTCGTTCCTTTTGGTAACTTTTGAGCCCGAGATTGTAAGCGAGCGGGAGAAACGCGGCCACCGTCAGCACGATGCAAATCAAGTAACGCAGCGGGATACCGCCCACGAAAAGCAACGCCATCAAAACGGGCCCCCAAATCATCGTCATGCCCAGATCGGGCTGCATCATGATGAGCAGACATGGAGCGCCCACGATGGCGCCGCAGAGAGCCAGCCGCAGCATGGGATGCATCTCGCGGAACTGACTCAGGAACAAGGCCAGCACCATGATACCCGCGATGATGGCCAACTGCGCGGGCTGGAAATTGATCGGCCCGAGATGGAGCCAGCTGCGCGCGCCATACACCTTCGTCCCGATGAATCGTGTCAGAACCAGAAAAACTATGCCCGCCAAATACATCGGGAGCGCCCCCCACTTGATCCAGCGATAATCGATCAAGCTCGTGATCATGAAAGCCATGAAACCCACCGCGACCCAGTTCGCCTGCTTGCGCCAAAACTCCGCGGCGACGTTGTCTCGCATGTAAGTCGCGCTATAGACCGCGATCACCCCAAAGATTGCCAGCGCCAGCATATTAGCCAGCAAGAGCCAATTCAGACCGAGAAGTTTTCGAAGAAAGGGAGTCATGAAAAATAGGGCCAGCGGTCCACGTCCACTACGCGGCGAGAATAAGCCTGTCCTGCGCGGAATATAGCCACAATCGCCGGTCGGGTAAATCTCAGGAGTCAGCAAAGGTATAAAGGCAGACTTCGCCGTCTCCGAAATTGGTCGAAAACCGCAAACTTGCCCCGAAAATGTGGGCCACCCTGTCTCGCATCAAGGACAATTTTGGAACTCAAACAGCACGCCTGTAGCGTTTTATAAGATTGATCGAATATAAATACTCCGATTTCTTGTCAGAACGCCCATCGGGCCTAGACTATTCGTTAGGCAACACCTTCTCCTCCGATGGCGGCAAAGAAAACAAAGCGAAAATTGGCGCACCCGCGGCTGCCCATGCAGCAGCAGCTCAATCTTGAGCACGGCGGGCGCTGCTTCGATTTGCGGCGGATTTTCGACGACCTGAACACGCGCCATTTTCGCGGGCGCTTGCGCGGTTATAAAGTGGTGTGGGGCCGGCGGCGCAAGCAGCTGCCGAAGGAATACTTCGTCTTCGGGACGATCCAGGAAGAGGACCGCATCATCCGCATCAATCCACGGCTCGACCAGAAATTCGTCCCGCTTTGGTTTCTCAAGTACGTGCTTTATCACGAAATGCTGCATTCCGTCGTGCCGGACGAAGTCGATTCCAGCGGACGTCGCCGCGTGCACACCGAGGAATTCAATCGGCGCGAGCGGCAATATCCCGGCTACCGCCGCGCCCGGCGTTGGGAAGAAGAGAACCTCGCCCGCTTTCTGCGCTAGCGTTTTGCTTCCTTGGCGGCGAAGCCAAACGCCGTCGATTTTCAGCAACCGCGCTACCTATTTTCCACAGCTGCCGGCCGCGCTGAATATTCAAACAGCGAGGGTGTCGTTGCTACGTTCTTTTTGATTAGATACCAGAGGGTTGTCGCGAGCAGGAGGGAGATCAGCTTCGCGCGCCAATTCATCAGAATCCGTCTCTTCATAGGGGCCTTGCAACAATAGTTCGCTGATCCGCTTCCGGAAACTCTCCGGGGTAAAATTCCGCTCGATCCGGCGGCGATGACAAATGGAAATCCCGCCCGTCTCTTCCGAGACGATCACCGCGATGGCGTCCGATTCCTCCGTAATGCCGAGACCCGCGCGGTGGCGCAGACCGAGACTCCGATCGAGCGTCTCGCGTTGGCTCACGGGAAAAATGCAGGCCGCCGCCGCGATGCGCCCGTTTCGCATCACCACGCCGCCATCATGCAGCGCGCTCTTGGGATGGAAAAGCGTGAGCATGAGCTCGACCGAGAAAAGCGAATCCAGCGATACCCCGGTCTCCTCGTAAACGCGGATCGAAGTGTCGCGTTCGATCGCGATCAACGCGCCGAATTGTTTATTCGCGAGTTGCGCCACGGCTTCCGCAATGTCGTGCACCGTCTCGCGCTTTTCGCTCGTTAGGGAAAATATCGGATGCCCGCCCAAGGCCGCCAGGCCGCGCCGCAGTTCCGGTTGAAAAATTACCACCAGCGCCACCGCCAGGAAAACGGAGAAGCTGCGCACGATCCAGCCGATCACAGTCAGGCTGAGGATTTGCGAAATCAGCGTCAGGGTCAGGAAAACGATCGCCAGGCCAGTCAGCACCTTCGCTCCGCGCGTTCCGCGAAAATAAAGATAGCCGTAATAAATCCCCACGCTCAGGAGGAGGATTTCGAAAAGCCCGCGCCACTTATCGAGCCAGAGCTGGAGGATTTGCTGCATCATAACGCAGACTCCAGCAGCGCCTCCGCCGTGCGGAGAGCAGCGAAGTTTTCTTTCACATCATGCACGCGAATGACATCCGCACCGCGCTCGCGCAGCAAGGCCGTCAGCGCGATCGTCGGCGCCACACGATCCGCCATTTCAGAGCGTGTCGGCTATTTTCGCGAGGAACGATTTCCGCGACACCCCCACCACCAGCGGACGATCATGAATGCGCAATTCCGGCAGGCGGCGCAGCAGCTCAAGATTGTGCTGCCAGGTTTTCCCAAATCCGATTCCCGGATCGAACGCAATCGCCATGGAGTCGATGCCGCAGTCTAGGGCGCGCGCATATTGTTGTCGAAAAAAATCCCGCACTTCCGTCACCACATCCTCGTAATGCGGAGCGCTCTGCATCGTGCGCGGCGTGCCTTGCATGTGCATGATGATGAAACCCGCGCCGCGTTCCGCGGCCAGCGGCATCATCGCGGCATCGCCGGTTCCGCCAGTGATGTCGTTAATGATCTGCGCGCCCGCCTCCAGCGCCGGCCGCGCGACACCGGACTTTGCCGTGTCGATCGAAAGCAAGGTCGCAGGCGAAGCGGCCCGCAGTTTCTCAACCACCGGCACAACCCGCCGCAACTCCTCCGCTTCCGTCACTGCGTCAGCGCCCGGCCGCGTCGATTCGCCACCGATATCGATAATCCGCGCGCCTTCCGCCACCATGCGCAGGCCGTGCGCGACGGCTGCCGTTTCGTCAAAAAATTCCCGCCATCGGAAAAGGAATCCGGGGTCACATTCAGCACGCCCATGAGCAAAGCGCCGTCGCGAAAATCGATCGTCTCCCCGGCGAATTTCCAAAGCGGCGCAGCCATAACGGCTTCAGACTAACATCGCCCGCGCATTATTCATTGCCCGCCGCGTCAGGCACAGGTCACCTCCCATTAGCTCTTAGCGCCATTCGCGTGGAGAATACCTCTCTGTGAGCCCCCAACCCAATCCCCTGAAACAGCAAATCCTGCGCATTCTTTCCGCGCCGAAATATCGTCCGCTCGACAAATCCGAACTCGCCAAAGCGCTCGGTCGCAAAAGCGGCGTGCGCATGAACCTAAACGAAACCCTGCACGAGCTGGAGCGCTCCGGCGAAATCGCGCGCATCCGGAAGAATCGCTACGTCCTCCCCTCGGAAGCCGATCTCGTCACCGGTTTGCTGCACGTGCATCAATCTGGGTTCGCCTTTTTGACCCACGAGAACAAACCGGGCGAGCAAGACCTTTACATCTCCGCCGAGAATACCGGCACCGCCATGCATGGCGACCGGGTGGTGGCGCGGATCACGCGCGATGAACGATTTTCTCGCGGCCGCAGCGGATCGGGCCGGCCCGAAGGCCGCATCATCCGCATCCTCGAACGCGCGCACGACACCATTGTCGGCACGCTCCAGCAATCGAAAAACTTCTTCTACGTCATCCCCGACGATCCGCGCATCGTGCACAACGTTTACGTCGGCCAGGCCGGAAAAAAACCGCCCGGGCGCGTCGGCGATAAAGTGGTCGTTAGGTTTGGAGAACTGGGAATCGCGCCATGTGAATCCCGAGGGCGAAGATCATCGAAGTGCTGGGCGCGAGCACGGCGCCAGGCGTGGACATGCTTTCGATCATCCGGAAGTATCACCTGCCGCTCGAGTTTCCGCGTGAGGTCACGGATGAAGCGGAGGAAATTCCCGAAACCGTCGGCGCCTCCCTCTCTGAGGGCCGCGAAGACTTGCGCGGGCAATTCATCTTCACCATCGATCCCGATGATGCGCGCGATTTTGACGACGCGGTCAACGTCGAGCGCGTCAACGGCGGCGGCTGGAATCTCGGCGTGCACATTGCCGACGTGGCCGCATACGTCACGCCCGGCAGCGCGCTCGATCGCGAAGCGCTCAAGCGCGGCAATAGCGTTTACCTGCCCGATCGCGTGATCCCGATGTTGCCGGAGCGTCTAAGCAATGGTGTTTGCAGCCTCAATCCGAACGTCGATCGCCTGACGCATTCCGTTTTTATCCAGTTCGGCAAAGATGGACGCGCGCGCAATTTCCGTTTCGCCCGCACCGTCATCCGAAGCGCGCGTCGGCTGACTTATCGCGAAGCCTTCGCCCTCTTGCAGGCGCCGCCTAACGATCAATTGGGCGAGCGCCTGCACGTGGCCTGGGAACTGGCCGCCGTGCTCCGTCGTCGCCGTTTCGAGCAAGGCTCGCTCGAGCTCGATTTCCCAGAAGTGAAGGTGCGCCTGGATCAAGATGGCAAACCGATTCGCCTCGAGCGGATCGAGAACGACGAATCGCACCAGTTGGTGGAGGAATTCATGCTCGCGGCGAACGAAGCCGTGGCGCAGGAATTGAAGAACCGGCTCATCCCGACGGTTTACCGCGTGCACGAAAATCCGGAGCCGGAAAAGCTGGCGGAATACCGCGAACTGGTCCTCAGCTACGGCTACAAAATCGGCGACCTCACGCAGCGCTCCGAGCTGCAGAAATTGCTCGCATCCTTCCGCGGCAAGCCGGAAGAACAGGCGCTCAAGATCGGCCTGCTCAAAAGCCTGAAGCGCGCCCGTTACGCGCCGCAGCCGCTCGGGCATTACGGGCTCGCGAAGAACAACTACACACACTTTACGAGTCCGATTCGCCGCTATGCCGACTTGGTTGTGCACCGCGCACTGGCGGAGCGAAACCAGAGCCGCCGCAACACGCTGGATGCCGGCCGCGTCGCCTCCGTCGCGGAGCATATTTCCACGACCGAGCGACCGCGGCCGAAGCGGAAATGGACGCAGTAAAAATGAAGAAGCTCGAGTTCTTCCAGCGCCAGCTCGAGACGAAGGATCCACAAATCTTCCGCGCGGCCGTGATCGATGTGAAGAACTTCGGGCTCCTGGTCGAGTTGCCCGATGTCGTCCTCACCGGCATGATCCACATCTCCGCCCTGATCGACGACTTCTACGTCTTCAACGGCGCACAGCGGCAATTGATCGGCCGGCAATCGCGTCGCCGCTTTAGCATCGGCGATCAGTTGCAGGTTTACGTCGCGCGCGTGGACGTCTTCAAACGCCAGGTCGATTTCGCAATCGCCGATTCCAAGCCGCAGAAGAAGCCTGTACCAAAACCAGCGAAAACTTCGCGGCGCCGGCGCTAAGCGATCGGCCACGGCTCGCCGCGTAATTGATGCTGACTAAGAATTTTCTTCCCTCCGCACGGCCGGCGGAGCTTAGGGTGGAGCCGAGGCTGGAGATGGATAACGTCATCGGAGCGAAGCAACTACAGATCGAGCGGAAGTATTTCCACGTCGAGTTGCGCGAGAACGATCAAGGTCGCTTCCTGCGAATCACCGAAGAATCGCACGGCCGCCGGAATACCATCATCATTCCCAGCACCGGCGTAGAAGAATTTAAGACTGCAATTGCCGACGTGTTGTCTGCCCCGAACGCTTGACGGCGGACCGACTAACGACGCACCGCCATTAATTCAGCCACGGCGCGGGCAGTGTCCTATTTGGTGAAGCAGCGAAATCTTGGCTGGCAGGAGCCGCCGCCTGGGCGCAGCATGATCTGGAGTCCGAAACGTGAATTCGGAAGCGGAGGATCAATATGCGTAAACCTTTCAATGCTCAGCGGGCTTTCGGTCGGCTGAGAATTTTTCTCGCCGCCGTTTTAGGAATTGCCGCACTCCTGTTTGCAGCCAAAAGCCTTCTGCCGGCGCGAGCGCCGAAGACGGACGCGGATCGTCGAGGCAGCCGGCTGGCGCTGCTGCGTCCTCTGGTGCCGCAGAAATCTACGCGCGCAGACGTGCTGTCTGAGTCCGCGCGCGGCGCCGGAAACGTTGTGGCCATTCCATCGTTCAGCTTTGGACATCCCGTAATCAGCGGAATCCAGGGCGTCGGTTTCGAGCAGGATCTACGGCTCGATCCCTCAAATCCGAGCCGGCTTTACACCAGCGCACCCGGCAGCGCAGGCGCAAACACCAGCTGGATCTGGCGCTCGCTCGATGCCGGCCGAACCTTCAAGTGGGTGCCGAACGCCGCCCCCTTCGAAGGCAAAGTCACGACCTGCAATGGCGGCGGCGACACCGAACTCGCCGTGGATAGCGCGGGACGGTTATATTTTAACGATCTCACGCTGGCAAATTTCAGCACTGCGCGCTCGGATGATTTCGGCGCCACGTTTACCTGTAGTAACACCGGCGTGCCCGATACCGCGGTCGACCGCCAATGGTATGCGATCGATGGCGACCCGCTGAACGGCGGCAGCATTTACCTGACGAACGACGAGATCGGGCCGGGCGGCGTGATGTGCGGCAGCAGTGTGGGCAACAACGTCCTCGTCATGTATCGCTCGCCCGTGACCGGAGCCGGGCCGACGGCCGGAATTACCTTCGGGCCAGCCAACCATGTCACGGCGATCGGGAGTTGCGATGAAGCGATCATGGGAAACAACGAAGTCAGCCCAGTTCCGACCACACTCGGTCAACCCGACGGGGCGGGCGGTTACGCCGTGCTGCCCACGCCGGTGAAACATGTCTTCGTCGTCCATGATAACGCGCAATTGAACAAGATTTTCATGGGGCGCTGTTTCCCGGTCGCGTTTGGCGCGCCGATTCCGAACGTGAGCGATCCGAGCGGATTAAATTGCACGGATATCCTCGTGAAAGATCTGGGGCCCAACGCGAAGACGGGCGCCAATTTCCCCACCATGGCGATCGATGGCGCGGGAAATCTCTACACCGTTTGGGAAGAAGCGCCTCTCACCGGCGGCGTAATCAGCGGCGACGTTGTGTTGAAATATTCTTTCTCCACCGACGAGGGCAAGACCTGGTCGCAACCGCTGCACGATTGACACTTCGGGCTCGCCGTTTGGCACGCTCCATCAAAATATTTTTGCCTGGATCGCGGCGGGCGACGATGGACGGGTCAATATCGTCTGGTATGGCACGCCGGGCAGCGCCACGAGTGGCGCTTTCGGCCCCGATGATTGCAATGATTGCTCCTGGAGCGTGTGGATGACGCAATCGCTTAACGCGCACGCGGTCGTCCCCACTTTTACGGCTCCTAATCTGGTGAGCGCACATCCCGTTCACCGGGGGAACGTCCAGACTCTGATCGGTGGGCAAAATCAGCTTTCGAATCGCGCTCTGGGCGATTTTCTGCAAGTCCGCACCGGCTCGTTAGGCGAAGCGCAGATCGCTTACGCCGATACGAACAACATCATCGGCTCAGCCGTCGGTCACGGAATCTACGCGCGGCAAAATGGCGGCCCCGGTTTGTTCGCCACTTCCTCGCCCATCAATCTTCCTGAGCGCGCATTTTTTAACAGCACGCCTGATCCCAGTGGCGACGGCCGTCTCGAAGCCAGCGGCACGACCAGCGCAAATATGCCGCAGCTGGATATCCTCCGTTCCAGCGTGAGCAAAGTGACGACGGCGCCGTGTTCTCCCACCGCTCCGTGTTACCGCCTGGAGATGCAGCTGAACAATCTGAGCCTGGCGCCCAGCACCGCCCAGGATCCGGATCCCAATCTCGTCTGGTCCACGCAATGGCTCGTGCCCTCGACTACAGATGCGAATGGCGGGAAAAATTTCCACGCTTACGCCGAGTCGACCAATGGCGGGCCTCTCCAATGTTACGTCGGCGAAAACGCGGTCTTCCTCACCGGCGGCGGCGCACAGCTTTCGTATCCGGGGAATACCCTTCTGCCGGCGGCGAACTGCCAGTCCACTCTCGGGCCTAACGGCACGATCACGATTTACGTGCCACTGGCGATGGTGGACGTGCCGGGCGCGATCGACGCGCGCCTCCATGAGGTCACTGCCAGCACCATGACGTTGACTCAGCCAGCCAACACCAACCCCTCAATCGGCGGAATCGGTGGCGTTCTTTTCAACCTAATCGACGTGGCGCAAAGCTACGTCGCCGATCCGAACCTGGCTGGCGCGGTTTCGCGCAAGATACACGGCACGGTGGGCACCTTCGATGTGCCGCTGCCTCTCGCGGGGCCGGCGGGAATCGAATGCAGGATCGGACAAGGCGCGGGCGCAAATGCTCACCGCGTCGTCGTCAGCTTCCTCGCCCCGGTGACGTTGACCGCCGCCGCTGTCACCTCCGGGACGGGAACCATTTCGGCGACGAGTGTGGCCGGGAACGAAGTCACGATCGATTTCACGGCCGCGAATGCGCAAACGCTGGCGCTCAAATTATTCGGAGTGAACGACGGCAGCGGTCCCGGCGACATCTCCATTCCCATCAGCCTGCTCGTCGGCGACTCCAACGCCAACGGCGTGGTCAATGCCAGCGACATCAGCGAAACGAAAGTCCAAAGCGGCCTCCCCACCGACTCCAGCAATTTCCGGCTCGATGTGACCGCGAATGGCGCGATCAATTCCTCCGATATCTCGATCGAGAAAACCAATTCAGGCACCGCCCTGCCACCCGTCCCGTAAGCGAAAGCGGGCGCCGCACCGGCGCGGCCCATCCGGGTGGCACCTTTCTATGGGAGAACCGCGGCTCGCGCCGGCCCGCTTGCGTTGACACCCCCAACGACGGAACTAGTTTTGCGATTCCGTTTTAGGCATCCTCGCCTCTCTCTCATGGCCAAGAAAATCACCTCTCCCAATCGTCCTTCCTCGAATTCAAAACCCAACGCGCCTACCCGCACAGCGACCGGCACCGTCAAGCAAAGCGCCCCGTTACGTTTACCGCTTTGGCGCTGGGAAAGCGGATGGCGGCGGGAAGATGAAACCGCTCCTCGGCGGCAAAGGTGCGAACCTCGCCGAGATGACGCGCATCGGCTTGCCGGTGCCGCCTGGGTTCACGATTACCACGGAAGTCTGCACCTACTTCTACGCGCATAAAAAGCAGTATCCGCCCACGCTCCAATCCGAAATGGAGAAGGCGCTCGCCAACATGGAGCGCATCATGGGTACGAAATTTGGCGACACCACCAAGATGCCGCTGCTGGTCGCAGTCCGCTCCGGCGCGCGCGATTCCATGCCGGGCATGATGGACACGATCCTGAATCTCGGTTTGAACGACGAGACCGTGGAAGCACTCGTTAGCGCCACGAAGAACGAGCGGTTTGCGTGGGACTGCTACCGCCGTTTCATCCAGATGTATGGCGATGTCGTCATGGGCGTGCAGAAGCGCGAAGGCGAGGATCACGATCCGTTCGAGGCGACGATCGAGCATTACAAGGACGAGAAATATGGCCAGCACGACATCGATGATTCGAAGTTGCAGGCCGATGATTACCGCGAACTGGTGGCGCGTTTTAAGAAGCTGATCAAGGAGCGCACCGGCGAGGCTTTCCCGAACGATCCGTGGGATCAACTGCGCGGCGCTGCGGGTGCCGTCTTCAGCTCCTGGATGAATGATCGCGCGATCGTTTATCGGCGGAAATACAACATCCCGCAGGAATGGGGCACGGCCGTGAATGTGCAGGCGATGGTTTACGGGAACACCGGCGAGACCTCCGGTTCCGGCGTGGCGTTTACGCGCAATCCGGCCAACGGCGAGAACGAATTTTACGGCGAGTTTTTGATTAACGCGCAGGGCGAAGATGTGGTCGCCGGCGTGCGCACGCCGCAACCGGTGCTCGAGTTGAAGAAGCTGATGCCGAAAGCATACGCGGAACTGCTGGAAGTCCGCGCCCGCCTCGAAAAGCACTTCAAGGATGTGCAGGACGTCGAGTTCACGATTCAGGATCGGAAACTTTTCATGCTCCAGACGCGCAACGGGAAGCGCACGGCCGCGGCCGCGCTCAAGTTCTCCATGGACATGTATAAGGAGAAGCTGATCGATTGGAAAACCGCCGTGATGCGCAATCCGGCCGATCAGTTGGATCAACTCCTCGCGCCCATTTTCGATCCGGCCGAAGTGAAAAAAGCGAAGGCCATCGCGACGGGTTTACCGGCGGGACCGGGTGCCGCTTCAGGGAAAATTTACCTTAACGCCGACCGCGCGGCCACGGCTGCGGAGCGCGGCGAGAAAGTGCTGCTGGTTCGCAACGAAACCAGTCCCGAGGACTTGCGCGGAATGATCGCGGCGGAAGGCATTCTGACCGCGAAAGGCGGCGTTTCTTCACACGCGGCACTCGTCGCGCGCCAGATGGGGAAGGTCTGCATCTGCGGCGCCTCGGCCTTGCAGATCGATTACGCGAAAAAGACCGTCCGCGTCGCGGGTCAGACTTTTAAAGAAGGCGATTACCTTTCCATCGATGGCACCGCGGGAACCGTTTACGCGGGCCAGCTCGCGCCGGCTCCGAGCGAAATTATTTCCGGAATGATTTACGGCGATAAAGCCGCGCAGAAAACGGAGAAGTTCAAAGCTTTCAACCAGCTCATGCAATGGTGCGGCGACGCCGCGCGGTTGAAGGTGCGCTGCAACGCCGATAATCCGGAGCAAACAAAAAACGCGCTCGCGTTTGGCGCGGTCGGCATCGGCCTCACGCGCACCGAACACATGTTTTTCGAAGGCGATCGCATCGACGCCATGCGCGAGATGATTCTCGCGAACAATCTCGAAGATCGGAAGAAGGCGCTGGCTAAACTTCTGCCCTATCAGCGGGAAGATTTCATCGGCATTTTCAAAGCGCTTAAAGGCTACCCGGCCACCATCCGCCTGCTCGATCCGCCCCTGCACGAATTTCTGCCGCACGCCAAAGAGCAGCAGATGGATCTGGCGCGAAAGCTCGGCATCAAAGTCGAATTTATTCAGCAGCGCGTCGCGCAACTGCACGAGTTCAACCCGATGCTCGGCCATCGCGGGTGCCGGCTTGGCATTGCCTATCCCGAGATCACCGAGATGCAGGCGCGCGCGATTTTCGAAGCCGCCGCCGCGGTCGCGAAAAAGAAGATCGCGGTCAAACCCGAGGTCATGATTCCGCTCGCTGGGTTCAAGAAGGAATTCGATCTCCAGGCCGAGATCGTGCACCGCGTCGCGGCCGAAGTGATGGCGCAAAAGAATGTGAAGTTCGATTATCTCGTTGGCACCATGATCGAAGTCCCGCGCGGCGCGCTCACCGCCGATGAAATCGCGGAGACCGCGGAGTTTTTCAGCTTCGGCACCAATGATCTCACGCAGATGGCGCTCGGCATCAGCCGCGACGACATGGGCAATTTTCTCCTGCCCTATACCGAGAACGAGATTTTCAAAAACAACCCGTTCGCCACGCTGGATCAGGTCGGCGTCGGCCAGCTGATGAAGATCGCAGTCGAGAAAGGCCGGGCCACCCGTCCGAAGATCAAACTCGGCATCTGCGGCGAACACGGCGGCGACCCTGAGAGCGTGAAGTTCTGCCACCGGCTCGGCTTGGAATACGTCAGCTGCAGTCCGTTCCGCGTGCCAATCGCGCGGCTGGCGGCGGCGCAGGCGGCCTTGGCGAAATAGCGCCGCGCGGCGGACGCGCTACTTCGCGGTGCCGCGTTCGTAGGCTTCCCACGCCTTCCAAGCGTGCTCCCAATCGCCGTTCGCAGCCCACGCTTCCGCTTCCAGGAAATGGAAATACGGTGGCGTGCCGGGTTTTCCCGTGAGGCGGCGGACGGTAATCAGCGCGTCGTTCTTTTTGCCTTCGCGTGCTTGCAACTGAAACAGCGCAAGGGCTGCAAGATAGTCGTTAGGGTCGGCAATCAGCGCGCGCTGCAGTGAATCGGCGGCGGCAGTTTCCGGGACTTGCGGCATGGCCGGGCGCGGGCCGTAGCGCTGCGCCAACTCGAAGGCTCCGCGGAATTCACCGGCAGCGGCTTTTTCTTTTGCCATCCCACGCCAACCGAAATCAAGCAGCTCGGGGTGCGCGTTCAGGAAAGCCGTCAGCTGCACGGAGTCGCCGTGATCGGACCAATACACAAACAACTTCGAACGCTGCTCCGGCGTCATTTTGTTCAGATCGAGGGATCATTCAGTAAAAGAAGTCTCAACCCTTCCGCGAAATCATTTCCGCGCGCGCGTTCCAAATAGATGAGCGCGAGGTCAGCTTCCTCGCCACCCAACTCCGCCAATCGTTGTTTCACTTCGCGGCTGCGCAAATCAGCCCGCGCCAGCATGCGGCCGTAAAGTTCTGTGCGATCGGGTCGCGCCCGACGGAGCGATTCATTCCAGGCGGCCACCGCCAGACCAGGCTCCGTGGTTAACCACGCGAGCCCTTCCTGATACGGCACCTCGAACGAGTTCGGCTCCAAAAAGCGCGCGCGACGGAAATCCGCCAGCGCCGCCGCCGGCCGTTTGGCGCCAACCTTCCCCAGGCCGCGGAGGAAATAGAGCTCCCAATCAAGCGGCGCCCACTCCAAACCGCGGTTGGCGCGCGCGATGGTCTCGCGCGCTTGCCGCCCCACATTGGCCGCCTTCGCGAGGCGGAGTTCGTTATCCGCGCCCATGCTTCCCGGGATGGAGGTCTGACGGTAAGCAGCCATCACCCAGACGATCCCTAGCACGAGCACCAGCACGCCGTTCGCGCGGAAAACCCAGGGCAGCCAAGCTGCTGGCGCGCGCTTCCTCCGGCCGACGCAAGGCGAGCCCAAAAAGAAACAACCCCGCGAAAGCCGTTCCCACCCGATGCCCCGCCACATCCACCACGCTGTGCAGCGCGAAAAACAAGGCCGCGACCAAAGCCGCGAGCCGGATGCGTTGCGCCGTCCCTTCACTCAGTGGGAAAGACGCGGCGTGCGAGCACTATTCCGCCTGCCAAAACCAGAATCACAGCTGGCAACCCCACCTCCGCCCAAAGCCAGAACAAGTCGCTGTCCGGATGCAGGGCGCGCCGTTGCACGATGGAAGCATCACGAAAAATCGCGAAGACCGGATCGAAATTACCCAGCCCGATCCCGCACCAAGGCGATTCGCGAATCAGGCGAAAAGCATCCTGGTAAATCAGCCAGCGAAATTCGGTCGGAACGTCCGCTCCTTCGCCGGCCCGCAGATTAAAACGCTCCAGCGTGGCGCCGCCAAAGATCAGAAGCGCGGTGCAAAGCACGAGCACAATGGAGAGGCCGACGGCGATCGTCGAAGCCGAGCGACTACGCAGAATCAGGATGACCAACCAGAGACCGATGCCGCCTACGAGCAGCAGGAAGCCGGCGCGGGAGAAATTCAGCACGAGGGCGGTGATCAGCACCGCGAGCCCGGCGAGCCAGAAAATCCAGCGTTTCCGTTGCAAGCGCAGATCATCGTGGCCGCAGGCCAGAACAATGAGTGCGGTGAGCCCAAAAAGGTTTGCGGTTTGGTTGCGATTTGGGAACGGGCCGAAGCCGCGGAAGCTATGCCAGAAAGGAATGTTCCCTTTCGCCCAGTAAACCACGAGAGCAGAGAGCTGCGAGCAGAACCACTGCGCCGGCAAACACGCGGAATTGCCGACGAACGGACCGGCTCTCCAGGCGCTGCGTGCTGACGTAGTAAAACCAAGACAAGCCCGCAAAAAAACTCGCCAGACAACTCGCGGAGATCCACGGCTGCGCCGTGACCGAGCCTGGCAGCGCGATATTAAAATCGTTCGCGAGCGCGACGCGCCACGCGGGCAGGTAGAACCAGGCAGCCGGCAGGAACGCGAGCGCGGCCGTGGCCAGGAGAGCGAGAAAAATAACATTGGCGACCGGCCCGAGTGAGAACCGGGGCGGGGCCGCCAAAAGAATGACCCCCAGCACGACCAGCACAATGCCCTCCGCCCATTTCTCCGTTGCTCCTCCAAGAAAACAGGCCAGCACCGGCAGACCGGCCGTGGCTATGTCCCGCGCGGAACTGGAGGGCGGAACTCGGCGGCGACGGATGCGTCTGCTCGATGGTTTGGTTTCGTCAGACATCAGGCAAAAGGACGAGGCATGGTATAGTATTAGCTCGTTTTTGAATAAAGCTTCTCAATGCGTCCCCTCCGTCATCGCACCTCGTTCTTACCATCCAAAGCGCGGTCCCTCCCGCAGCACCGCTCTCTCCTAAGAAGCTAAGCCATGGTCACGCAACGGACGGAAGGACTCTACCGGATTTTCCTGCTCTGCCAGATCATTCTGGTGGCCGCGGTCTTTTGGCTGGGGGTGGGAATCTTGCTCACCTTCTACTCGGACGGAGGCGGAGTGATGGCGTGGCGTCGCTACAGCATCTACTGCCTCCTGCTCGTGCTCGGGATGACGCTCGAGGCCCTCAGCGGCGAGGGCTCGAAGAACTATCTCCTGCAGAACGAACTCTTGCGGCAGCATCGCTCCGCGCTGCGGCAGACTTTTGCCAGCGTGGGCACGCTTATCCTTTATTTGGTCGCGACCAAAGACGGTTTCATCTCCCGTGTTTTCTTCTTCAACTTCGTGCCGTGGCTCTACGTCGCCCTTCTCTTCTCCCACTACTACCTTCCCGGTTTCCTCGCGGGCCGGGTTTTTAAGGGCGACCGCGTGGAGAGAACTCTCCTCGTCGGCACGGAAGAAAAGACGCAGCAGATGC
Organism: uncultured Verrucomicrobiae bacterium; assembly: GCA_963762685.1. Lineage (GTDB taxonomy): Bacteria > Verrucomicrobiota > Verrucomicrobiia > Chthoniobacterales > UBA10450 > JACCTI01. Next base: position 193,784 of record CAVXLV010000011.1, read on the forward strand.
GGGGTTGGCTTCGCCGGAAAACCGAGATCGGCCTGCGCGCCATCGGACTGCTCACGGATGAAGCGATTGAGAAAACTGCCTCCGGCATCCCTGTGCTGGGAGCTCGGGCCGACATCGAGCGCGCCGTCCGCGAACACGAAATCACCCAGCTCATCCTGCTCGAGTTCCCGCTCTTCACCGAGGTGAATCGCCAGCTCATTCAGGTCTGCGATTCCCTCGGCGTGCGGCTCCTCATCGTCAGCGATATCGAGGAAAAATTACACCACGCCGTCACCTACTTCGAAGATGATGGCTTCCGCTTCATCGGCCTGCGCGAAGAGCCGCTGGAGAATCCGCTGAATCGCGCGGTCAAACGCTGCATCGACATCTCGATTTCGCTGCCAGTCATGCTCTTCATTTTCCCTTTCCTCGCCGCGCTCGTCTGGCTCGCGCAAAGCTGGCAATCGCGCGGCCCGCTCTTCCACCTGCAAACACGCGCCGGCATGCAGAACCGCCGTTTTCGCATTCTGAAATTCCGCACCATGCACACCGGCAACGGAGACATCGCCCGCCAGGCGCGCGCGGGCGACGAGCGGGTTTACGGTTTCGGGAAATGGTTCCGCAAGCTCAGCATCGATGAGGTGCCGCAGTTCTGGAATGTGCTCCGCGGTGACATGAGCGTCGTCGGTCCGCGCCCACACTTGATCGAGCACAACACCCAATTCTCGCTCCTAATGGCGAACTACAACGTGCGCGCTTTCGTGAAACCGGGCATCACCGGGCTGGCGCAAGTGCGCGGTTTTCGCGGAGAAGCGCGGAACGATTCCGACATTGAAAAACGTGTCGCTTGCGACATCGAGTATTTGGAGAACTGGAACCTCTCGCTCGAATGCGGCATCATCGCTCGGACTTTCGTGCAGGTTTTCCTGCCGCCCGCGACGGCTTACTAAACGACGCGTCCATCCGGGTCACCGGACTCGCCAGCGCCACGAGTTCCCGCAGAAAATTTTCGTAAACGTGCGTTTTTTCGAATTGTTGGACGTAGCGATTCCCGGCGGCGCCATAACGCTCCAAGCCGCGCGGCATCGCCGGCCAACTCATCCAGCACGTCTGCGACTTCCTGGGGATGACCGGGCGGAATGTTCAGACCGAAGCCGCCCGATCCGCTGCCTCCGCCAATTCGCTCTCCGGATCCGCCACGGTGATGACCGGTTTAGATTGCGCGAGCAAGCCGAGCAGCTTGCTCGGGAAAAAGGAATTCCCGGAGCCTGATTGTTGGGTGATGAAACACAGATCCGCCTCTTCGAGCAGCGCCGTGTAATTTTCGCCCTGCTGCAGCGGCAGCATCGTCATATTCGGCAAACCCAAGTCGCGAATCTGCGCCGTTAGCACCTCGCGTTGCGCACCGTCGCCGCAAATCAAAATGTGAATCCGCTGGTCGCGCACCAATTGCGCCGCGTCTAACAAGACATCGAGGCCTTGCTTCACCCCCAGATTCCCGGCGTAAACCGCGAGAAATGCGTCGGCCGGCAAGCCATGCCGCCGCCGGAATTCGCCACGTGCCGGACGCGCCGACGATTTATCCAGCGCGATCGCGTTTGGGAAATAGATCAGCTTTTCTTCCGGCACGCCTTTGCGGCGGAACTTTACCAGCATGCCTTGGGTGATTCCGGAGACGCGCGCCGCCTTCCGATATGCCAAAGCCTCCAGCGCATAAAGCGCGCGGATGAACCAACCCGCGCGCAACATTCCCAACCCCACCGCCGCATCGGGCTGCATGTCCTGCACATGGAAAACGAAAGGCGTGCGCTTGAGTTGCCCCACGATCCAAGCCGCCGCGCCCAGCAACAGAGGCGGCGAGACCACCACCATCACATCCGCGCGCGGGAGGGAAAGCAAACGCAGGCTGGACGTGGTGATAAAGGTCGCTTCGTGCAGGATGCGTTTCAGCGCTGAAACCTGGCGCGGCACGAAATGCCAGCAGCGATGCACCGTCACGCCGTTGATCTGATCCGTCCGATAAATTTTCCCCTCATCTTCCGGCAGCTTTTGCCAGGTCGGATAATAGGAAAACGTCGTCACCATCTGCGCGTCGTGTCCACGGGCGTGCAGAAATTCGCACAACGCCACGCTATGCGGCGCAATCCCGGTAAACTCCGGCGCGTAATTGATCCCCCAGACGATGATGCGCATGATTCGTTAGGGCGCGGTCAGCAATTTTGCCAGGCCCGCCTCCAGGGAAATTTCCGGTCGGTAACCCAGCACGCGCTGCGCGCGCGCGATGCTGGCTTGCGAGTGAACAATATCGCCATTCAGCGCGGGCCCGTGCGCGATGGCTCCGTTCCAATCGGGAAACAGCTCCCGCAGGAGAGCAACCAATTGGCCGATCGAGACCGCACGTCCGCTCCCGAGATTGCAGACAGTGAACGGCGGTAAATCGGCGACGCGCAGCGCTTGCGCGATCCCGCGAACGAGATCGGCGACGTAAACGAAATCGCGCGTCTGGTTGCCGTCGCCGTTGATCGTGATTGAGCGGCCGGCGGAGAAGTTGGCCACGAACTTCGAGATGACTCCGGAGTAGGGCGAAGACGCCACCTGGCGCGGACCGAACACATTGAAGAAGCGTAAGGCCACGAATTCCAAACCTCCTCTCCCCGCCAGGAGCCGGCCGTAATGTTCGCCCGCCAGCTTCTGCAATCCGTAGGGCGACAGCGGCAAAGTGGCGTCGTCTTCCTCGAACTGGAACGCGTGCCGGATCGCCATAAACCGCCGCAGAACTCGCATGCACGAGTCTCGGAATGCTACGCGCCCGAGCCCAATCAATTACTCGGAGCGTGGCGGTGAGATTCAGTTCGTGGGCTCGTTGCAGCTCCGTCCACGAATCGTTGACCGACGGCAACGCCGCCAGATGCACCAAGCCATCGCAGCGCTGCGGCATCTCATCTGCAGTAACACGGAGAACATCCCCCTCGATCACTGTGAGCTGCGGATGGGTCGGCAAATTTTCCCGGCGACCTGTGCTGAAATCGTCGATCACCGTCACGCGCGTGATCCTCTGCGAGAAGATGCTCGACCAGATGTGAGCCAATAAAGCCGGCGCCGCCGGTGACAAGATAGTGTCCCATGGTCAACGGGCCGCGCAGCACCCGGCATGGATTTCCCGCCGCGAAAACGCCCTCCGGCACATCGCGCGTCACCACGGAACAAGCGCCGATCACGCTTCGCGCGCCCACCGTGACGCCCGGCATGACGAAGACGCGCGCACCGAGAAACGCGTCTTCGCCGATCGTGATCCTGGCCGTGACCAGAGGAAGCGCCGGATGGCTAAAATCGTGGCTGCCGCTACTCAGGTAACATTCCTGCCCCACGCTGGCACGCGCTCCGATCTGCAATCTCGCCTAACGAGTTCGCATTCGCGCGGTCCCCGAGCAGTGAACGGTCGTGCATGGTCAGATGCCACGGGATGGCGATCCGCGCCCGCTGATGCACGAAGGGCGTTCCGTGAATTGTTGCGCCAAACGCGCGCAGCCAAAAAAGCCGCCAGGGATTGAGCGGCTTCGGCGTCCACGCGCAAAAGAGGCTCCAGCAGGTTTCCCAAAGCAGACGCTGCATGCGATGGCGCAGCGGCCAGGGCGACGCATGCGCGAGCGTCTGCGCGGGATTGACTGGCTTCTTTTTTTCCATGGATCGATCGCCGAAATGATAAACGCGCGTTTGCGGGAATGACACTTACATCAGTTCGGAGCGGAATCTTTTAAAGCGCCGCTCAGCTTCTCGACCAACGAATTTACCGCGCTCTCCACGCCGAAGCGGCGCGCAAAGGAAGCCCGCGCATTGTCTTGCATGGCAGATCGCTCCTCCGGCGGCGTCTCCAGCCAGCGTTCCAGCAAACGAGTAGTGCCGGCAAGATCATCATTCTCCGCGTAGCCCGCACCGTCTTCCACAATCTCGCGCCAAATATTGACCTGATTCGAAATCAACACCGGCGTGCCGCAAGCCATCGCCTCCACGACCGCGATGCCAAAATTTTCCTGGTGCGAAGGAAGCACGAACGCCTCCGCCGCGCTGAAGGCGCCCCATTTCGTCTGACCGGTGAGCATGCCGGGAAAAGTCACAGCCGTTTCCGCCACCTGCGGCCCCAAGGTCTCGTGCGCAATCTTCTGCAAGTCCGCCAGATACCGCTCGTTAGCCGGCGGGCCTGCCATTACCAGAGCAAGATCATCGTTCCCCTGCCGCCGGATCTCCGCAAAGGCGCGCAGGAGCAAATCGCAGCCCTTTCTTTTCCGCCACCCGGCTGAGAAAAAGCAGCACGCGGCGGCCGCGCAGATGCGGAAAGCTGGCGAAGAAATGCTCGCGCGCTTCCGCCAAATCCACCGTCGGCGCGGCCGTTCCGTAGTTCACCACTTCCTCGCGGCAGCGATAGGCGGAGAAAGATTCTCGCGCCAGGCGACGTTCCTCTTCTGAGGTGAAAAGCACCGCCGCCGCATCGCGCAGCACGCGATATTCCGCCCAGCGCCAGTAGAGCAACTTCTTCCAATGCTTCAGCGGATAGGTACGCTTAAACCACGGATCCAGCATCCCGTGCGGGAAAACAAAATAGGGCGTCGCCGTCCCATGCAGTGCGCGCCACACGCCGAAGCTGCTGTATTGCCAGATGCCTTGCACGAGGACGACGTCGTATTGCGTCCGGTGTTGAGTAAGCCACGGGACGAAATTTTCCGAGTAGCCGTAATGACCGCGACCCGGGCCCAAGGCATGCACTTTGACGGGACATTCCCGCACCCAAGGATCATCGGGCGCATCGAGTGAAACGATCTCGACCGTGTGTCCGCGCGCTTGCAGGACGGCCGACGATTGTTTGATCGATTCGATCGGCCCGCCGACGGCGGGATTAATCGAACGCGTGGACCGGAGTATCCTCATGCAAAGAACGGAAGAGATCATGGCGGCGCGCGAAATGGCCGAGAACGACGAGGCTCCAGAGCCGGGTCCAGTGCAGGCCATCATGCGCAAAGGCGGCACGCATTTTCTGCACGAAGATTTTAGGCAACAAGTTGCGCGTCTCCGTCTCGCGCAGACCTGCCTCAACAAATGCCGCCAGCGGTCCGCGCATCCAAGTTTGCATCGGCAAAACGAAGCCGCGCTTCGGGCGATCGTAAACCGAACGCGGCAGCAAATCGCGGCAGGCTTCGATGAGTAAACCTTTCGGACGCGCGCCGATATTCTTCGCCGCCGCGGGCAGGCCAAGGACGTACTCGACCAGTTCGTGATCAAGAAACGGCACCCGCATTTCCAGAGAAACGGCCATGCTCATCTGGTCGGAATCGCGCAATAACATGCGGCGCATATAGCCCGTGAGCTCCGCCCAACTGATCTGCGCGAAATCATCCGGGAGCACCGGCATTGGCTCACCCGCATTGGCCTCCACCGGCAGCCCCGCCTCGCGGATTGTCCTTTCGGTGAGGAAGCGACGGCGCCAGAGCGCGAGCGCGTAGGCGTCGCGCGATCGCGGGAGATCGGCCAGGCGGTCGCCTAATTTCACCGCGGCTCCGAGTAATTTCTGCGCGCCGCGCGGGAGGGCGGCCAGCAACTTCAGCCGCGGCACATCGCGAAAACTGGGATAGCCGCCGAAGAGTTCGTCGCCCCCCAAGCCGGAGAGCGCCACCTTCACTCCGCGCGCCGCGACCGCGCGTGAGACGATGTATGAGTTGATGCCATCAGAAGACGGCAAATCGAGCCAGGAAACGGCTTCGGTGACGGAGTGGATCACTTCTTCATCCGTGAGCGCGATCCGGTGATGGTCCGTGGCGTAACGCACCGCCACTTCGTTCGCGATCGCGCTTTCATCGAACTCGGCAGCCTCGAATCCGACGGCAAACGTTTGCAACCGCCCGCCTAAATGACGCGCGGCCAGCGCGGTCACGACTGATGAATCGATTCCGCCACTGAGAAAACTTGCGACCGGCACATCCGCGAGGAGGTGTTCCGCGACGGCGGCTTCAAGCAGGCGCCGCACTTCAGCCGGCGCATCTTTCGGCGAGGTGCGCATCGGGCGCGGGGGCGGCCAATATTGCCATTGTTTCAGCGCGCCATCGCGGCTGAGGGTGAGCGCGTGCCCCGCTGGCACGACGTCAACATCTGGGAAGAGAAGATTGTCTTCGGGGCAGGCGCCCCACTCCAGATAGCCGGAGATGGCGCGCGGCGTGATGGCTTGTCTCCCCGCCTGCACGAGCATCTTCACTTCCGACGCGAAACGCATCCCATCCGCCTCGCGCACAAAGTAGAGCGGCTTAATCCCCAGCCGATCGCGCGCGACGAAAATCTCCTGTCGGGCGGCGTCGTAGATCGCGAAGGCGAACATGCCCTTGATCCGATCAAGCAGCCCGTGACCCCAGCGGGCGTAACTTTGCAAAACGGTTTCGGTATCGCTCGTTCCCTGCCATCGCACCTCGGAGCCGAGGAGTTCGCGGACCGCGCGATGGTTGTAGATCTCTCCGTTGATGACGATCACGTTCCCCGTCGCCGGATCCGTCATGGGCTGCGCGCCGCTGGCCGAGAGATCGACGATCGCGAGGCGCGTGTTGCCCAGCCAGAAATGCCCGTCTTCCGATCGCCACTCACCCGACGAATCCGGCCCGCGATGGTGGATCAGCCGCAGATCCAGCGGCGAGGCCTGGCCTAACGAGTTAAAATGAAAAGCGATTCCGCACATGATTCTGGCTGGCTGAATGTTTCTTTTTCTTCACCAGACGAAACCCTCCTGCCTGCGAAAATACTCCATCTCCTCCGGCAGCTTTTTCAAAATTTGCGCCGGCACCCCGGCATAGAGGTGAAACGGCGCTTCCCACGGCTTGTTGAGAAGTGACTTGGCGGCGAGAACGGAGTGATGCGGCAAGCGGCTGCCGCCTAAAACCACCACCTCCGTCCCGATAAAACAATATTCGCCGATCTCGATCGGCTCGGAGGATTGACGACCCGCCGCGAGATCGATGCTGTGCGTGATAAATTGCGACCGATACCCCGCGATGGTGGCAAAGGCCCCAAGGCGGATCCGCGCGGTGCAGTCAAGAAAGTGCCGGCTACTGATGCCCGCATGGCGTTCCAGAATGAGCTCCGGCGCGCGGTCGGGTTGGTGCGAAAAGTGACGGCTGCCGCCGCCGCTGGGATAGCCGGTGATCCAGTTCAACGGACCGATGATCGCGTGCGCGCCGAGCTGCAGTCGGTCGACATTTTTGCAGACCGTGAAATGTCCGATCCGGGCCGCTTCTTCCAGCACGAGATGTTTTGGTAAAATCCAGGCCAGCCCGATCCGGCTGGTGGGATGAATCGCGTAACCGAATTGCCGCACCAGCAGGCGGCGCCGCAGCTCCCACGGGAGGAGCAGAGAAAAAAGCATCAGAAGATTTTTCACAGCGCGCTAGTAATTGAGCGAGGGCAGTAAAGTCTGATCCTTCGAGACATACAATCGCCGCGAAGGTTCGACAATTTGTCCCGAAAGATGCCGGCGCGATTTTGCATGCTGCGTTAAGGCGCGGACGAGACGGAATGGTAGAGGTCTTCGTAGGCTGCAATCATGCGCGCGGTGGTAAAACGCTGCGCGTTTTCCAGCGCCCTCGCCCTCCAGAGCGCTTGCTCCGTTTTATCCACCAGTCGGATCAAGTCCTGGGCAAAACCTTCGTCGTCCTCCGGTGAGCGGAGAAAGCCACCCGCACCGACGACTTCCGCCATCGGTGCACGCGCGCTGGAGAGAACCGGACAGCCGCAGGCTTGCGCTTCGATGAGGGGCCAGCCGAAACCTTCAAAGCGGGAGGGAAACAAGAACGCGCCCGCGCCATTGTAGAGCGCCTCGAGCAGTTTACTGGACGGCGCTCGGACTTCGAGAATGCGGTGCGCGATTCCTAATTCCTCCGCTTGCCGGCGCAAAGCGGCGGTCAGTGGCTCGCCCGCAAATACCAGCTGCCCGTGCCATTCGTGCCCTGCGCGAGCGAAGATGCGTAAAACCGCTTCGCGATTTTTGCGCCGCAGATTTGAGCCGACATGCAGCACGTAGGGCGGGTCGATTTCCAAACCGGCGATCTCTCGCAGGCGGCTCGCGGTTTCACTGAAGGGCAAACGTTGAAAGGGATAACTCAAGCCCAACGGAATCACTTCAACGCGTCCTCGCGTCTCCGCCGCGGGCACGAGCCGATCGAGATCGCGCCGGGTGGCTTCTGAGACACACGCGATGCCGTGGGCTTTTTTTAGGGATCGGAGAATCCAGCGTTGCAAGATGCGACCTGTGACGCTGGCCGGAGTATCGGTCTCTTCGCCCAGACCGCCGCGCACGGCTAACAAGTCGTGGCAGGTGGTAACGACAGGTGTCGCTCCCGCCGGTCGCACATACATCGCATTGGAGTGATCACAGATGTGGACGACCGCTGGTCGCGTGGCGCGGATTTTGGCGCGCATCCTGATTGGAAAAAGAACGAACTTATCGACGTAGCCAAGCCATTTGGCGACAAAGCCGCCGGCCCATCGAAAATTTCCCAGGCGCGGTTCGGGCTGGATGAGTTCCACGGACACGCCGGCCGCCGTCAGCCCCTGCAGCATCATGGTGCTGAAGCGCTGCATACTTTGCTGCTGATCAGCGGCGTAGTTACCGATCAGGAGCACCATGGGAGTCGTCGTGCTCGTGGGAAGAAGCGGCTTCGTCTCCCGAGTCCAAGCCGTGCAGGCGCATGGCGTAAGGCGAGCAACGCGCCACGCGCGGACGGTCCGGGATCTCGAGGGGCTCGTCCGATTGGTCAAAATCCAGCGACCCATCCTCCGGTGTCGGTTCCGTTCGCGCCGCCAGCGCCAGACCCGTCACAAAAACGGCAAAACCGAGCGTCGTAGTCTGGCCGAATTGCCCGCTGATCATCGGGAGAAAAGAAGAGGAGAAGAGGAGAAGCGGCAGGAGATTACGTTGCCGCATAACCGAGCCGAGGCAGAGAAAACCAATCCGGAAAACCAGCCAACAGCGCCAAATGATGAAGGCCAGGCCCAACACCGGCCCGCTCTCCAAAAAGACGCGAGACCATTCTGCTTCGGAAAGAAGAAAAGCGCTTTGCCCCACGAGAAGTTTCGAGCCGCCATTCGTGCCCACACCGAGGCCATAACCAAGAAATGGCGCCTGCGTCAGAATATAAATCCCCTCTTCGAAATCCCCCACGAAACGGGAGACCACGCTGCCGCCCACGGATGTGTCTGTCGCTTCGGCCACCGAGGTAAAGCGCGTGTTTAAAACATCCAAGCCCTCCTGAAAAGCGGGGATCTTCGTGACGATGAAGCCCAGCACCACGACAACCAAAAGCGTCTGGCCTAATCGCCCCACGGCCGACGGTCGCACCACCAGCACCACCAGCAGAGTGGCCACGACGACCGCACATGCACCGATGACAGAACGACTCCCGGAGACGGCCGCACCAAACCCGATGCAGATCGTGGAATAGATGAGTAACCAGTTTTTATAAACGCCGCGTTTGAGCGCTGCCCAAAGGGTAAAGCCAGTGGCCAAAGAGAGATAAGAAACGACGCCCACGACAAAGGAGAACGGCCCCGCGGTGCGCACTTTGCCCAAGGCCGCCATCATCATCTCGCCTTCGCCTGTGCTGGTGCGGTTAAGGAATGAATCGGGAGCGGAATAAAATTGCGCCACGAGCAGGGCAGTCATCGGTCCCATCAGCAGCAAGGTCCACCGTCCCAACCTCACCACATCCTCCCGGCGCATCACGGTTGCCATGACAAAGATGAGCGGGAGATGCAGAAAGTTGCAGCGCAATCCGTAGACCGTGGCCAGAAAGATTCGCGACGTCGGAAACATCCCCCAGAGCGGAACAAAACTGACGCCGAATGAAAGCAGCGCCATGACGCTGAGCGCGAACGTCCAGCCATTCCACGGGAAGACACGAGCGCGGAAGGCGAGCAGATACGCCAGCAGCACCACGGGATCGCGCACGAGCAGAAGCGGGGAAGCCAACTGCGGCAGCACCCATTTCCGCAACATCCCTTCAATCAGGAGCAGCCAGAAGTAGAGCCAAATGGCCCACCGGATGTGCTTGAGTTGTGTTTCGCGCTTCTCGTCGTTCATATGCCGGTCAGGGCCTGAATGGCGGCGAGGATCGTCTCGCCATAACCACGCCAGCTCAGTTGAGCCGCGCGTCTTTGGGCTGCAATCCCCATGCCACAAATGCGCTCACGATGCTCAGCGCACCAGTTTATTTTTTCCGCGAGAGCTGCCGGGGAACGAATCGGGACCAGAAAGCCGGTTTCCCCTTCCTCGATCAAGTCATCGCCGCCCGCGTTTCGGGTCGCGATCAGTGGCAATCCTGACGCCATCGCTTCCTGTTGCACCAGCGCGCGGCCTTCCACGAGCGACGGCAAAACGAAGACATCGCAATGTGCGCATTAAACGCAGCACCTCCTCGTGCGGTCGCGGCGGTTCGTAGCGGAAATGCGCACACTGCTCGCGATACCAGTCCAACGGCCGCAGCAGCGAACCCATCACCACCAATTCCACCTTCCGGGAGTCGATCAGCTTCATCGCGGCGAAGAGATCGGCGAGGCCTTTGCGTTGCGTGAGGGCGCCGGCGAAAAGAACCCGAAGCGGGCCGGAGGTTTTCCCATGCACGCGCTCAGGAGCCGAAACCGGCGAACCGAACGGAACCATCACGCACCGTTTCTCTGCCAGGATCTGCGCGGGCAAAGAATCGAGCACGAAATGACTCGGGCAGATGACCAGCTCGGCCAGTTCCAGCTCGCGCTTTTTCCGCGCCAGTTTTTCTTCCGAATCGCGCGTGCCGCCTAAAGTCGGTTCCCAGTCCGGATACCGTTCCGCTTCTTCGCGCAAAATCCGCTGCGCGGTCTCGTAATAAGCGATCGGCAGATCGTAAATTCGGCGCACCTCCAGCGCCTTCGCGGCGGTAAATAGGCGGAGCGCGCAGTCCTCGTACGCGTAAACCGCGCCGACCTGCTCTTGCACTTTGTTTGCGCAAAGATAGCGCGCGGCCGTTTCATCCAATTCCCGCCAGACCTGATCGATGCTGGCCCAACCGTGCTCGTGGCGAACTGGAATACGCAACGCCCCAGCGAGCAATCGAACGATCTCGCGCGTCGGATAAGCTTTGATCTTAGCCGACGGCAAATCGTAGGTCCGTCTGCCCGCACTTTTCGGGAGCAGAGAAAGGAGCGGCGCGCTTTTCGAGTAGCCGACCGTGGTGAGAAAATGCGCGAGTTGCCCTGCCTCTTGCAGAGCCCTCAGCACGGCCCGGACGTTCGCGTTTCCGAAAGGATGCGCGAGCAGAATCATCGGCGCTCGTCCGCCAGTCGCCGATAGCTTTGAGCGTAAAACTCGATGGGCTCCAGCTCGTCCATTAGTTCCGCTCTCGTGCGGGCGGCACGCTCCGCATATTCGCTCTCGCTCATGGCGGCGGCTTGCTCGAGCAGGCGGGCGAGCGCTGCAGGATCATTCGGTTCGCAAATGAGCGCCTGCTTCCCGCCCGCCTCGGGCAGTCCGCCATCCCGCGTGATGATACACGGCACCCCCAGATGCCGCGCCTCCACCGCGGTCAGACCGAAATCTTCCCTCGTATTCGGTGGCACCACCATCCAGCGCGCATTCTGCATCCGCTCGGTTTTGGTCGCTTCATCGATGAAACCCAGCACCTCGATCCCGCGGACGCCGCGCTTTTGGATGGCGTATTCGATCAGTTTGCGCAGCGGCCCGTTCCCCATCAGCACCAACGGCCACTGCGCGCGATCGAGCTGCGCGATTTCGTACGCATCCACCAAGGTGTCGATTCCCTTGTTCGCAATCCAGCGGCCGATAAAGGCAAAGCCGCGCCGTTCCGCCGGTGGCCTCCAGCCCTCGGGCAGTTTCGAAACCGTGGGGACTTTGCGGCTGCGGGCGCTCTTCTCTCGCGGCTCCCAAGTATTCCAGACGAATTGCGAATTATACCAACGCTCGGTCGCGCACTTGGCCCCGAGGCGCCAGAGGATGCGGTGCGCGTTCATCTTTCGCGGCATGTAATTATGAATGGTGAGCGCGAGTGGTTTGCGAAAAAGCCGGGCCAGGAACACGACGTCTGGGGAAGCGTTTTGCAGGTGCACCACGTCGGCTCCGCGCACGGCGTTGACCAGGTCCAGATCGGCTCGGTCGCAAAAGAGGACGTCCTCGCTGCCTAACATCTTCTTCAGTTCGGGTTGGACCTTCGCGCCTTTGGTTCGCTTCAGACAAATCTGAACCTCGATCTCAGGGTCGCGCCGTGCGGCCTCGGCGATCGCGAGCACAAACGCTTCGATGCCGCCATAGCCACCCTGGCAGGGCGAAACGATGAGAACTTTGATCCGGCTCATGCGTCAGGATTTCACAGTGGCGATTTGCAAGCTGGCCGCAAAACGTTCCGCGAGGTGCGCCCAGGAAGCGTTTCGCTCCTGCCACTCTTTTAAGCAGCGCGCACGCTGCGCCAACTCCGGGCCGGAGACTCCGTGCAAAAGTTCCGCGGGTGAAACCAGGCAGGAAAAAGGCTCGCCGCCCGCTCCGTTCGCGGCGGGCGAGAGAACGCAGAGCCCGTGCGCCGCATAGGCCATGAAGGTGCCAGATTTCGTGAGACTCAATTTGTCCTGCGCGGAAATACCGAATGCTGCTGATGAAAGTTGCGCCGAGATTTCCGCTTCACTTCGCGAGCCCAGTTGCTCAAACCCGAGCGCCAACCCCAATGACAAAAGCAGACCACGCTCTTCTTCGTCCGCGCCTGGCTCATTGCCGCCACCAAGGGTGATGATCTTGCGCAAGTGCCCAGCCGCAGCCAGCGCACGCAAGTCATTCGCCATCGTCCGGAGCGCGCGGAGTCTGCCCCCTTGCAGACCGAAGAGGACCGCGTGCCCGGTTGGCCGTGCGTTGTCGGAACTTGCCGGCGGGCAGATATTCGACCCGACAGGCAGGACCTCAATCTGAGCGCCGGGCCGCAAGCAGCGCAGATGTGCAGCCTGGCTCGCCGTGGTGGTGAAGATGGCGTCCGCCGCGGCCAGGAGCTTCCCGATTTCGCGCCGATGCATTTGCTGCACGATCCAATTTCGGTTCCACCATGGCCAGAAAGTCCAGATCTCATGAAACATGAGCACGAGCCGGCGGCCGCCGCGTGCCTGCTTCCAACCGCGCAGACTCCGCAAAAGCGCACCGCGGAAATCCGAGGCGATCGAAACCGTAAGCGCTGTATTGCAAGAAGACGGTTCCGTCGTTTGCCGGCAAAGATTTTGTGAACGCGGAGGCATCGCGGCCAAATTCCGTGAGCGGGTAGGTGGTCGCGCGGTGGCGAGTTTCGACGCCGGTCTTTCGTGGAACGAGATACCGCAGATTATCCAGCACCGGCCATTCCTCCACCAGACGCAGGGTATAGTCGGCCACACCGCCAGCCCCCGCGTCCAACTCTGGCACCACGAGGCAAAGTTCGCTCCTCACGCGACGGCTTCCTCTCGCTTCCAAACCGCCGCGATGCGCGCCGCGATGACCGGCCAGTCCGCATTCGCATGGTACCAGTCCCGAAGACGCGCGCTTTTGGAGGCCAGCTCCGTTTCAGAAATAGCCGGCAATTCGGCCGCCATCACCGCGTAGCAGAGCGGAATCGCCGTCGCGGGCTCGCCGTCCATGATCACCGTGCAACCGTGCGCCGCATAGGCCATGAAAGCGCCCGATTTACTCCACGTGGCGGCGGTTAAATTAGTCAGCGCAAATTGTGCGCGCTGCAGATAATGCGCGACCTCCTCCATCGGGAGACTGCCGTGACGTTCGATCGCCGTGGGTGGCAGACAACGCGCGAGAATCGCATCCGCCGCGTCGCCAAATTGGCCTTCGCTGGGTCCAATCACATGCAGCTTCGTCAGCAACCCGGAGGCGTGCCAATTTCTCAAGTGCGACTCAAATCTCTGGCAGGTTTGCCAGCGACCGTAGGGCAACCCAAAGAGGACAAACTCCGTCCTCATCCGCGGCACCGTCAGCGTGACGGGCGCTTCGATATTGGAACCAACCGGCACCACCTCCACGTCGGCCCGACCAGAAATTTCGCGCAATCTTTTCTGGTGCCAGGCGGTGTTCGTGACTATCCCGTCTGCGATCCGGGTCAGTTGCCGGATTAGCAGCACCTCCACTCTTCCGAGCCAATGGTGCGGCGAGGTGACGGGGAGATCGCCTCCCGGAACTTCGTGGAAAATCACCATCAAACGCGCGTGCGGAACTCTTCTTTTCCAGGCGCGTAAGGCGCGTGGCAGCCAGATGGGCAGCCCGTAGCGATGATACGCACGCCCGGTGTAGTGCAGAATGGCGTCCGTCGCGTTTTGCTTTTGCAAAGCGCTCGTTAGGCTAGCCCCGTTCGCGGAAAATTCGATCTGCCGATCGGTTGCCGACAAGACGGCGCCATTCGCTTCCAGGACAATAAAATTCGCCTCGGAAACCGGCCCCGGCCAATGCTGGCGCAGAAGCCAACTGTAGGCGCCAATCCCGCAGGTAGCCGGCGGCAACCGTGTGGTGATAATAGCCAGCGCTTGCGAATTCATTTTTGGCCTGCGCCCGCTGTCTGCATATGGCGGCGAAAGATCTCGATGGCATCCTCGGCTATGCGCGGCCAGGAAAATTGGCTCGCGGTCACGATACTCGCCTGTGAAAGCGCACGATAATCCGGCTCGTTGAGCGTTAACACTCGCACGATCGCCGCGGCAAACTCGGCGACCTGCCCGCTCGGGATTAAGAGCTGCGGGAGCCCGCGCTGCAAGATGTCGCGCGGTCCGGCAGTCTCGTAGGCGACCGTTGGCAGACCGGCGGCGAGCTGCTCGATGATCGCAAGCCCGAAGCCTTCCACGTAGCTCGGGAATGCACCCACCGTACAATCGGCCAGCAATCGGGGCAGCTCGTCGGGCTCGTATGCGGAAACGCATTCGACGTTTTTCGCGGCGTCACCGAGCGCGTCGTGAATGACCTGGTCGTCGACCATTGTGCCAAGGAACCGAAAGCGCGCCGCGGGGACCGCAGCCCGGACGGCCTGGATGATGGCCGCCCAATCGTGCGCGCCCTTGCGTGGACTCCACATCCCCACAAAAGAAACACACGGATGCGCGAGACGAATTTCTGGTGTGAGCGCTGCCGCGGCGAAGGAGCGCGCCCGATCTGGCGTCAATCCGTACGGCTGCACCACCATTCGCTCCGCCGGGATCTTCTCTTCTCGCAAGCAAACGGCCTCCTCCTCGTTAGGCACGTTCACCAGATCGGCCCGGCGCACGGCGCGGTCGGAATCACGAAGCACGCGCCGTCGCACCTGCCGGTAAAAGACGCGCCCGAGAAATGTGCCGCGGGCAACGGGCGGCATCTTCCGCACCATGCGCTGCTCGAACCGTTCGTAAAGCAGGTAGAGACCGACGGAACGCGCCACAAGAAGACCACGAAAACCGAGACGCTTTTTCGAGAAAGGCAGCGTGCCGACTAAAGCGTCTATGACATCGAAATTGTGACCGTTTGCCCTTACAAACGCGGCTGCTTTGGATGCGAAAAGAGCCTGTCGTAGAGCAGTGACGGGGCGGGAGGAGGAGTCGACCGGATACGCATCCGTCAGGCAGAATTTTTCCACGGTGTGTCCGGCCGCACGCCACTGTTCGGCCAGTTCGATCCAAACGCGCGTAGCGCCAAGGCGCGGATCCCAGGGCAAATTCACGACCACAAGGATTCGGAGTGGCTTTTCCATTGCGGAAACTAGGAGCCCAGAGACGTCCAGAATTTATGGCGCACGGGATTCACATAATGCCGCATGATGCGCGCGGGGTTTTGGTGGAAGTCGCGATACGAAAATTGATCATCCAACTGGAGCAGAAACTTTCCGGGGTCCAATGGATGGGCCCCGTTCGCGTGCATAGTCAGGTGGGTCAGGGTCTGATTGGTGAAAAACATCGGCTCGCCCGGCAAATCCAGAAATCGCTCGACGCTGGAAGCCCAGTCCAGTTTTTCGCGCCAGAAAACAAAGCCGGCATTCACCGGATGGACCCGCTCCGCCGGGTCGCGGAACATGCGTTCGTCTGCGGAAAGCTGGCAATCCGAGAGGAAGGCGGCTGGTCCTTCGCTGGCAAATAATTCGTCGGTGAGGGCCTCGGCGCCTGGGAAAAAGAGCACGTCCGAATCGAGATAAAGCGCGGGCCCATTCAGCGGGAGCGCCATCATCAACGCGTGCTGCTTGCCGGTCAGATGTTCGTTCAGGTAGGCATGCAGGCGAGGCGGGAGATCCGGAGGAACAAAATCGCCCGGGTGCGCGATCACGAGATTCGGATCCAAACTGCGGAGTAATTTCAGGCTCCGCGGCGAATGCGTGCCATCAGAGACGATCGTGATCTTTTTCGGACGGCCCGCGTGGCGCAAAAGCGAGCGCAGGGATGCGATCTGCTCGGGCAGCGCCGCTTCGCCAGAGTAGGTGTAAACCTCAAAAGGCAGCGGCGGTAAATCCCGGACAAGCGGCGGGGCCTGGTAAGGCAAAGCCGCAGCGTAAGCCGCCCGCGCGACTGCTCCGTGCGCCCGCGCGAGACGGTATCCGAAATTTAGCATCCGGGTCTCCCGGTCGAACACGCTCTTCCGGTGACGATGCTCAATGCCAGTCCGTGGTTCGCCATATCATCTAACGACCAACGACGGACCAGGAGATTTACGAAAGCGTGAGGCGAGGAAAGCATCAGATCGGAAGTTGCAATTAACTCGATTTCCGACCGGTGCACGTTCGAAAGAGTGGAAGCAGCAGCCAATGGTTCATCGGATGGCAACCCTGGGCTGGCCGGACGCCGCATGCACAGGGCGATCGGTTCGCTCTATTGGCAGCGACCATGGGGGCCGGTGTGTTCCACCGAAAGACCGCCCGCCAGCCACCAGACAGCGAAAAAGCCGTTGCCGTGACTACGACCGGTGGTTCCCGTGATTCCCCAGCGCCGCGACCCCATGGCGCTCATCCACCGGCGGCGGCGGCGTGTTGTAGTACTCCGAATACTGGTAGTAATAATATTCGGGGAGGGAGGTATCCACGTAGTTCAAGATCACGCCCGGCACATTGACCTGCCGGTTGTAGAGCAATTCCAGCGATTTCTTGGTCAACCGCGCGGAGGTGTAAGAGAGGCGGACCACGAAGATGGTCGCATCGATCTTTGGCGCCAGGCTCGTGGTATCGTCCGCCGCCAAAACCGGCGAACTATCGATGATGATGTAATCGTAGTGATTGTAGATTTCCTGCAGAAGCCGATCGGTGGAATCGCGCAGGAGATGTTCGCTGGGCTGCGAGAGGGTGCGACCGCGCGGGAGGACGAAGAGATTCTCGTAGGCGGTCGGGACGACCACTTCCTGCCAGTTTACTTCACCCTTAAGAACTTCCGAGAAACCGATCTGTGACGAGATGTCGAAAGCTTCGCGTTGCGCACCGCGACGGAGATCGCCATCGATCAACAGGGTCCGCGCACCGGAAAGCGCAAAGGTGATGGCAAGGTTCGCGGAGATGGTGGATTTGCCCTCATTCGGCACGGCGCTTGTGATCAGGAAAGTTTTCGGCCGTGGCCCGTCATAAGGCATGAAGAAGATGGACGAACGGATGTTCCGATACGATTCCGCAAAAACATGCCGCGCATCATCCGGCTGCAGAAGCGTGATCCGGCCCTTGGTTTTTTCCCGCGGGATCTGCCCGAGCACGTTCTCAGTAAAGTGATTCTGGAATTCGCCGAACGAGGCCATCCGATCATCGATCCGATCGAGCAGGAGCAGAATCCCGATGCCCGCGAGCAGGCCGCAGGCTAGTCCGATGAGCAGGCCTTTGATCAAGCCCGGCCGCACGGAGGTCGGCAGCGTGGCATTTTCCATGATGGCGATCTGGTCGTTGCCATCCACAACTTGAGAGACGCCAATTTCCTTGATGTTATTCGTGAGGCGATCGTAGAGGAGCTTGAGCCGATCGACTTTGCCCTTGAGGCGATTGAATTGCGCCAGGCGCTGCGAAAGATCGAGCGCTTTTGTTTCCCATTCTTTGATATTGGCCTGGAGATTCTCCATCTGTTTACCGATGGAGTTACGCCGCGTCGCGAGTTTCTCGACTGCGTCCGCGCGATACAAGACGATCAGATTTTCGATACTTCGCGAGCTCATCGTTCAGTTTGATGATCTTCGGATGTTGCGGGCGAAGATCCTGCGCGAGCGTGTCGCGCTCGGCTTTGAGCAACTGCACGGACTGCTTCGCCTTCAGGTAATCACCCTCCGGCCCAATATCGGAAAACGGCATTCCCTGATTCGGGCTTTGCGGGGCGTCGGTGGTGTTAGTCGGTGAGGCGCCCGGATCGGGCTGCGCCAAGGGAGTCCGGTCGAGATTCTGATCCAGATCGAGTTTCTCCAGCAGCTCGTATTCCGTTTTGAGCGAAGCGTAATTCTGATTCAGGCGGACGAGATATTGCGCCGCACTGTTTCCCTCTTCCTGGATGAAGCCGATGTTGTTCTGTTTCTGAAATTCGAGCATTTCTTCTTCGCCCACGCGAAGATCCTTCTCCACTTGGATCAACTGTTCGGTGATCGCGGTGGTCACATTGTTACCCTGGTCCTCTCGCATCCCTTTCTTGAAATTGAGATACTTCTGCATCACGGCGTCCAGATAAGCCTGGGTATAATCCGGCGTGGCCCCGATGGCTTGGAGATCGAAAATGGAGGTGCGCGGTTTCTGCGTGACGGTGATGACGACCTTCGATGGCTGCATTTCCGGATGCATCGACCTCACCAAGGTCTCGGCGCTCCGACTTACTTCCGAGCTCTGCATGAGCTGAATTTGGGTGCCGTAAAAGTTGACGTTATCTTCACTGTAAACGGCGCTCTGGCTGATGTTCAATTTGCCCGCGAGCATCATTTTGCTGGTGGAAAGAAATTGTGGCGGCGCCTGATAAATCATCCATGCCTGCACGAAAAGCCCCAAGCAGATCGTGAGCAGCAGCACCCACCACCGCCGTCGCAGGAGCGCCCGGTAACGGTGCAGTCGGGTAACAAATGACGAGGTCCAGGCCGCAGCGGTGGGCCGATCAGGCGCGGGGCTTTGCATACTAGAAATTGATGAGTTTTTGCGGGACGAAAATCTGATCGTCTGGCTGGAGGACGGCATCTTCATCGCTCCGGCCCTTCTCGATGACATTTTTTAAATCGACGACAAAATCCTGTCCGTTCTTGCGTGTGATCCGGACTTTTCGTTTGTCGGCAAAATCACTAAACCCGCCCGCCCGGATGACCGCTTTGCTCACGGTGTAAGATTCGTCCGTCGGAATTTCCTGCGGTCCCGGCCCACGCACCGAACCCGTGATGTAGACCTTCCCGCGTGATTTTTCGCTCACGTGATCAACCGCAATGATGACTGTAGCGTGGAAGTAATATTCCCTCTCCAGCATCGCCTTGATCGCATAGGCGAGTTCTTTCGAAGTTTTACCGGCCGCTTGGACCAGTCCGATATACGGCACTTCCAATTGTCCGTTATCGTTCACTCGCAGACGCTGGGATTCGTTATCCCGATCTTCCACCACGCGAAAGCTGACAAAATCGTTCGAGCCCAGACGCTTCTGGTTGTCGAGCACGTTCATCGAATTGGTCAGCATGACCGTATTCGAAGCGGACTGGTTCCGGCCCGACCGCACGCGCAGCCGGTGGCGCCATGAGAGGCGGAATGCTGCTATCCTGTGCCTGAGCCCGGAGCAGAGAAGCAGCATCCTGCGCCCTCAAAAGCGATCCCGAAAGAGATGCCAAGGCTAGGAAGGTGCAGGTCCAGTTTCTCATGCAAAGGGGAAATTTCCGAGGTTAGAAGCTATAGGTGCCGTCGATCGAAACGCGGTTTTGTTTGTAATCACGCAAAGGCACGTCCGAATCTTTACGCGTGTATTGATAGCGAGCGCCCAGAGTGACGTGGCGGGTCAATTGATAGCCGAGAGAAAGCGCACCGCCGTAACGCTGCAAATGCTCATCGATGAAACCGCCGGAATCATCTGCGTCTTCGTAAAACAACTCGGTCGCCAGCAGCGTCCGATTGATGATGTTCCAGGTCGCGGTGTGGCGGATGTAATTGAGCTCGATGTAATTCGAATTGACGCCCAATTGCGCTTCGTGGCCGACGGAGAGGCGCTGCGTGAGCGAGGCGTTGATGCGATGTGAAAGGAGGAGATTGATGTAGTAATCGTCGAGATTCGCCGAGTCGTTATATGTCGGAAACGATGGCGCCGCCCGCGAAGAAATCCCGGAGGGAAGGGTCCCAGGACCACGGTATTGCCATCGGAAGAAATATTCTGGTAGCCACCCGCGAGCCGCAGCTTCAAGATAGTTTGTGATTTGGGTTTCGACGAAGGCACCCAGGCTAAACGTGTCGGAATCGTTCAGCAGATCCTGATCGTAGCGGGTGAAAACATAATTGCCCTCCAACCCCACGCCGGTGGTGGAGGTCGCGGCGACACTGATCGTTCCCATCAAGATCTCGGCATGGCGATCGAGGTAAGAGAAGTCGTCGTTTGTGGCGATGAAGTTGTAATGATCGTAGCCAAAGGTGACCACGGCTTTGTTCATGTCCCACAGAACCGACACGCCCGCGGTATTCTCAAAACGTCCGTAGTCCGCTACGTTGCTCAACCCAGGTTCGCCGACCGGATCCTGCTCGAGAGAGAAACGATCGTGGAAGTTAATCCGGAAATCGCTCACGAAGACGTCAAACGAGAGCTGCGAGTTCGGCTGCAGGAGGATGGCGTTGGTGTTGTACTCCGAATGGTCGAGGTAAAACGCGTAGCCAATGCCGAGATCAAGTCGCAGCGTGTTGAGCTGCGTGATCGGCCAGAGCGCATTGAAATTTACCTGCGGACGGAAGACAAAATCTTCCTGCTCGTTCACTTCCGCGAAATTAACGTTGTCGTTATACTCAATCCCGGCAGTGGCGCTCATGCGGAAGCGGACCGGTCCGACGAGAATGTTGTACGGGATCCGATCCAAGGATTGCCGCCGTGCCTCAGCCGCAGCTTCTCCGGCGAGCGAGGGCCGGATGGCATCCTGAGCGCGGACGATCTGCGTTGCAAACAGAAGCGGAAGAATGAGGACCAAGCCGAGTTTCCGCATGGCGGGAGAAAGGCTAAAGGACGTGAAGTTTGAGCTCATGATCTGACAATGTGGTTGAGTTAGCAGGACTGATACCAGAACGAAGAGAATACAGAAATGCTTCCATAATCACCCCGTTCCCGAGACAAAACCCTTCGGCATGGACTGGTTGATACACACTCCGCTGGTTCTTTCGCGCTCATTTTTACCGGGCCCGGGAAGTGGCAGCAAGTGAAATCGGGCTCTTTCTTGCATTTATGGTCAGTGCGCAGACTGGGATCGCCGCCGGCCGCATGCATTCACAAGGAAAAGGCGCCGTTTGGCGCATTCCAAGCTTCTTACGACCGCATGAAACCCTTCCGTCTTCTCAGTTTCACGCTGCTTCTCGTCTCCCCCCTTCTTGCTTTAGGCGAGCCGCTGCCGTCGGCCACTTCGATTGAATGCACCCTGCCCGACGGACGCGTGGTCGAAGTGTCGGATTCTTCAGCGGCGCCCTCCGGCGCGCCCGCGCTCCGCGTCGGCGAGGACATGCTCACCTGCCCACTGCAGGAAGGCGAGACCACTTTCGTGATCAAACTCTCCCAAGCGGCCTTTCTCGATCGGTTCACTTTTGTAAATGAAAACGCCACCGCCGCCGGCCGGCTGAAGATTTCTGTCGCGAACGATCGTCTGCCCGTAAAGAGCGCCCAGTGGGTGGAGGTGGATGGAAATATCGCTTTTAGCCGGAAGAGGCTCTTCAACGTCTCGACCGTGGGCGTCGAAGCCCGCTACGTGAAGCTCTCGTTTCACGTGGAAAAAACTGAGCGCGTCGCGTCGCTCGGTCGGTAAGGACGCCGCGCTCAGTTCGGATTCCATTCCCCGAAGAAACTGCGGGTCTATTTCGCTGGTCTAACGAATGGATCATATGGAGTGGCGGCGAGAATTTCGCGCTCCCTCCCCCGTTGTCATAAATCCAGACCGCGGTTGGCATGAGAGCCGCTATGGCCAAAAGGATGACGCGCCATCTCCCATCCTCTCCCTGGTCGCAATTCGCCCGCCTACGTGGGCGCATTCCTGCCGCTCCTTCTTACCGGAACGCTCCTGGCACAATCACCTGACGTGCGCGTCGATCTCGCCGGCAAACGCGTCGTCTTTACGGAAGGTAAGGAATCTTTCGCGAAAGCGGACAAAGCCGGCCCCGGCGACGTCATCCAATACGAAGCCGTCTATCGCAACGACGGCAAAGCCGCCGCTAAAAACGTCGTCGCCACCGTGCCGATTCCACAGGGAATGACGCTCGTGGCCGAGAGCGCGAAGCCAGTCGCCGAGCAGGCCACTACCGACGGCAAAACTTTCAGCCCCGTCCCGCTCATGCGCGAAGTCAAAAACGAGGCCGGCGTGCTGGAAAAAAAGCCGGTCCCGTTCTCCGAATACCGCGCCCTTCGCTGGACCTTGCCGGAACTCGCTCCGGAAAAAACCGCCACCTTCGTCCTGCGCGCCCAGCTCCTCGTGAATTCCCCTGCCAAATAATTTTACCAACGAACCAAACATGAACACGCCTCGTATGACCTCCACCACCTCACGCGGATTCTTCCAGAAGACCCGCCTTCTCCTAGCCGTTCTTCTGCTCGCCCTCGTTGGCAGCGTCGCCTACGCCGTCGCCCCGCCCGCGAACACGAGCATCGGGAACCAGGCGAGCGCTACGTACACGGACGCGAGCAACACGCAGCGCACCGCCACCTCCAATACGGTCATCACGATCGTGCAACAGGTCGCCAGCTTCACGCTCACCACGGACGGGCAGGCCAAGCCCGGCGCTCCCGGTGGTCAGGCCGTCTATCCCCACACGCTCACCAACACCGGCAACGGCAGCGACACCTTCACTCTCTCCGTCGACGAACAACGCGGGCGATAACTTCGATCTCGCGAGCCTCGTTCTTTACGCGGACGTCAACGGAGACGGCATCCCCGACAACAGCACACCGATCACCAGTACCGGCATCGTGGCCGCAGGCGACTCCTTCAAGTTCGTCGCCGCGGGTATCGTCCCGGGCACGCAGACCGCTCTGCAAACCGCCGCGATCACCGTCTCCGCCGTCGGTTCGGCCACCGGCACGCCGGCCCCAGCCCAAACCAACATCGATACCACGACCGTCACCTCCGACGCCGTCATCAACGTGACCAAAGCCGTCAGCGCCGCCAGCGGCACTGCGGGCAGCGGTCCTTACACCTTCACTCTCACCTACACGAACACGGGTAATAACACCGCGACCAACCTGACCCTTACCGACGTGATCCCCGCCGGCATGACCTATGTCCCGGCGAGCGCGCGTTGGAGCATCACCGGCCCCGGCGTGGTTCTGACCGACGCCAATGACGGCGCCCAAGGCACTGCTCCCAACACCGTCACCTACGACTTCGGTCAGACCGCGCCCAATCGCGTCACCGCCGTCGTCGCCCGCGTGCAACCAGGCGAAAGCCGCACCGTCACCTTCCAGATCACAATCCCAGCCGCTCAACCCGCTGGTTTGATCCAAAACACGGCGAACTACACCTACGATCCCGGCACGGGCACGCCGACCCCCACCACTCCGACGAACACGGCCACCTTCCGCGTCATCCAGGGCGCAGCGGTCACGATCACCGGCGACACCGTCGCGAATGCCGTCCAGGGCAGCACGGTCCCCTTCACCAACGTCGTCACCAACACCGGCAACGGACCCGATAGTTTCGACATCACCTTCTCGAACACTTCCTTCCCGGCGGGCACGACCTTCCAGCTCTTCAAGAGCGACGGCGTCACGCCGCTGGTGGACACGAACGGAAACGGCACGCCGGACGTGGGCACCCTCGCCGTCGGCGGTAGCTACCCACTCGTGGTCCACGCTATTCTGCCCTCGGGCTCATTCGGCGTCGGCGTGAACTACATTGTTAACGTCATCGCCACCTCCCGCGTAAACAGCGCCGTCAGCGCGAACGCGAATGACACGGTCACCGATGTGACCGCGAGCACGGTGGATATGACCAATACCCGCTCGATCGCGGCCGGCGCGAATGCGGGCGACGGTTTGGGCGTCGGTCCGGAAGCTTCGCCCCTCGTGACGAATCCGGCCGCGAGCGGCACGCAGACTCGCTTCGTTCTCTTCATCAATAACACCGGCACCTCCGCAGACAGCTACGCGCTTTCCGCCAGCACGCTGGCTGATTTCTCCACCGGCCTGCCTCAAGGCTGGAGCGTCGTTTTCACCGACAACAACGGCACCGTCGTGACCAACACAGGCTCGATCGTCGCTGGCGGGAATAAGCAGATCAACGCGGACATCAGCATCCCCTCCGGCAGCACGCCAGGGGCGGTGGAAGTGTTCTTCCGCGCGCTCTCGCCCACTTCCACTTCGCTCGATCGCATCCACGATCGGATCGACGTCTCCGCCATGCGCCGCCTCTCCATCACGCCGAATAATTCCGGCCAGGTGGTCGCTGCCGGCACGGTGGTCTTCAGCCACACAGTCGCCAATATCGGCAACGTCCGCGAAGGCGATGGCTCGCTCAGCAGCGTCGCGCTCGCTGCCACCAACAACCTCCCCGGTTGGACCTCGGTGATGTATTACGACGCGAACAACAACGGCGTGATCGATCCGAGTGAGAACCCGATCAGCGACTTGAGCTTCGTGAGCAATTCCGCCGCGGGTCTCGAGCCCGGGGAAAGCATCCGCCTCCTGATCAAAGTGACCGCGCCCGCCGGAGCGCCCGCGGGCCAGACGGATTCCATCGTTGTCTCCGCCACCACTACCAACGGCACCTACACGACCCCTGTGCCGCCGGTCGCGAATGCCACCGATTCCGCAGTCGTCGTCGCGAGCGATCTCCAGATCCTCAAGGAACAGGCGCTCGACGCGAACCTCGACGGCGTGCCCGATAGCTCCTACAGCGTGGCCGACCTCAGCACCGGCGCCTTGCCCGGCAAGTCCCTGCGCTACCGCATCACGGTGCGGAATAACGGCTCCGCGCCAGTCGATAACGTGAAGGTGTACGATTCGACCCCAGCGTTCACCACCTACACCACCACAGGTGCGGCGGCGGTGAACGGCGGATCCGGTCCGAGCGTCGGCCCGATGCCGAGCAATGGCGCCGCTGGTTCCATGCAGTTCAACGTCGGAACCCTGAACCCAGCCGAGCAGGCAGTCATCACCTTCGGCGTCATCATCGACCAGTAGTCGTTGGCTCCGCAGCGCCACCTTCATGACTCCCGCATGCACCGGTCCGGACTTCCATATTTCACGCACTTCATCCGCCTGCTGGTGCTGGCGGGTGTGTGCGCGGTAGGCAGCGCGCGCGCGGACGACGTGGTCAACACCGCGGCGGTTTCCTTCGATGGAACAGCCGGCGCGGTCACCTTGAACACGAACGTCGTTCGCGCGCTCCTGCCGGACGCGCCGGCAGCGGGCGTCCTCTTCGTGCAGAAAAACGCGTCGCGTTCCATCGCGGAAATCGGCGACTTCGTCGATTACACGATTGCGGTTAAAAACACGTCGCCTAATGCGGTATCGACCGCACTCGTGGAAGACCGTTTGCCTTTTGGATTCTCGTTTCTAAAAGGATCCGCCCGGTTGAATGGCGTCGTCATCCCCGATCCCACCGAAGGTGTGGGTCCGCTCATCACTCTGGCGCTCGGCCGGGTCGATCCAGGCCGCACGCTCACACTCACCTACCGCGTCCGCATCGGCGTGGATGCCTCGCACGGCGACGGCGTGAATCGCGCGCAAGCCCGTTCCACATCTGGTCCGCTATCCATCAGTAACATCGCTACCGCGCGCGTGGAATTGCGCGCCGGCGTCTTCACTAATCGCAGCGTCATCATCGGCAAAGTCTTCGTCGATCAGAACAAAAACCGCCTGCAAGATCCGGGTGAACCCGGCGTGCCCGGCGTCCGCCTTTACCTCGAAGACGGCAGCTACGTCATCACCGATGGCGAAGGAAAATATTCCTTCTACGGCATCTCGCCGCGCACTCACGTGGTGAAGCTCGATCGCATCACCCTTCCTCCAAACGCGGAACTCGAACCGCTCAACACGCGCAACGCCGGCGATGGCGGCAGCGTTTTCGTCGAAGCGAAAGGCGCGGAGCTGCGCAAAGTGAATTTCGCCATCGGCAACGCCACGCCGGAAATCATGGCCTACGTCACCCGCATGCGCGCGGCCGCCGAAGCGAACGATTCCGGAGAAGTGTCGGCTAATTTGCGCAATCAGCTCGATCGCAATGGCCCGCAGGTTTTGGCCGCGGATCGGCGTTCCCTTCCCTCCAGTGGGCTGATTTACCCGGGCGTCTCCGTTCAGCCCACCACGCAGGACCGTTCCCTCTCTGCCGAAAGCGTTGTCCTCGGCGGCGATCGTTCGGCCCCAAGCGGCGGGCTGCCTAACAACTCATTCCGCGGCTTCGGGAACGCGCCGTCTTCCTCTGTCGCCACGGCCGCAAATCCATTAAACCCACCCGCCATTCCGCTGCCCAGCGTATCGCTGGAGCAGGCACTGACCACCAGCAGCCAGACCGACTCCTTCGGTTTCGTGGACCTGAATGACCGCGATACTCTTCCGGCCGCGCAAACCGCCGTGCGGGTGAAAACCGTAGCCGGCGCGAACGTCATCCTGCGCGTCAACGGCGAGCCCGTGCCTGCGAGTCGGGTCGGCAAAAAAGTCACGATGGGCGCGGAAGGCATCGAAGCCATCGAATTTATCGGCGTGCAATTACGCCCGGGCGAAAACACGCTGGAAGTGGCGCAGACCGATCAATTCGGCAACACCCGCGGCACCAAATCCATCACCGTCATCGCGCCGGATAAACTCGGCCGGATCCGCATTCAAACACCCGACGACGCCACCGCCGACGGCAAAACGCCCGCACGCATCGCGGTGGAATTAGTTCGATGATAAAGGCGTGCCGGTCACGGCTCGCACCGCGCTCACGCTCGAAGCTTCGCTCGGCCAATGGCTCGCGCCCGATCTCAATCCGCGCGAACCCGGCACCCAGGTCTTCATCGAAGGCGGCCATGCGGAATTCGCTCTCGCCGCCCCGGTGGAGCCGGGCGAAAGCCGCGTCCGCATTTCCAGCGGCATGATGCAGGCCGATACCATCGTTTCGTTCCTGCCGGAACTGCGTCCGCTCCTCGCCGCTGGCGTTATTGAAGGCGTGCATCAACACCCGCCATCTCAGCGGCGGCTCGCTCCGTCCGGTGAGTTCCCGCGATACTTTCGAGAACGAACTGCGCGACTTCGCCGTCTCCGGGAACAAAGGCCGCGCCGCCGGCCGCGCCGCGTTTTTCCTGAAGGGAAAAGTGCTCGGCAGCTATCTCCTCACCGCCGCCTACGATTCGGAAAAGGACACGCGCGATCATCTCTTCCGCGACATCCAGCCGGACGAGTTTTATCCGGTTTACGGCGACTCCTCGATCAAAGGTTTCGAAGCGCAATCGACCGGCCGACTCTTCGTCCGCGTGGATCACAAACGCTCCTATCTCCTCTACGGCGACTTCGTCACCCAGGCGCCGAACGACGTGCAGCAGCTCGGCAATTACAACCGCAGCCTCAACGGCGTGCGCGAGCATTACGAAAACAAAACCGTGAGCGCGAACGCGTGGGCCAGTTACGATAACACCCGCCAAAATATCGAGGAACTGCGCGCCAATGGCACCAGCGGTCCGTACGGTTTCCGCGCCTCGAATGGTCTCGTCAACAGCGAGAAAGTCGAAGTGATCACGCGCGATCGCGATAACCCCGGCCTCATCATCAAAACGGTGAGCCTGACGCGTTTCAGCGATTACGAATTCGAGCCGCTCACCGGCCAGATTCTTTTCAAGGCGCCCATCCCGAGCCTCGATGCGGACCTCAACCCCATCTCCATCCGCGTCACCTACGAAGTCGATCAAGGCGGAGAGCGCTTCTGGGTTTACGGAGCCGACGCGCAGGTCAAAGTGCATCCGCGCGCGCAGGTCGGCGGCGCGTTCGCGCGCGATGAAAATCCGCTCGGCCACTACGGGCTCTACAGCGGCAACGCGGTTTTCGATCTGGGCCGGAAGACATTTCTTTTCGGCGAATTCGCCCATTCGGAAGACGCGCTCGTCGGCGACGGCAATGCCGGCCGGATCGAGTTGCGCCACAGCTCGGAGAAGATTTTCGCACGCGTCTTCTGGGGTCGGGCGGAGACCAGTTTCAAAAATCCCTCCGCCATTCTGACGGCCGGTCGCACGGAAGGCGGCGCGCAGGTTTCCTATCAATTCGGCAAGAAGACGCGCGTGCTCCTGCAGGCCGTCGATACCGAATCGCAGGAAGGCGGCAGCCGCCGCGGCGTCCTCGCCGGGATTGAGCAAACTTTCGGCAGCGACATTCGCCTGGAGCTCGACGGCCGCTACAGCAAGGAGACGACCGCGCCGGCCAGCCTTTCCACCGCGGAGACGCCGGGCGCGACGCCCAACGAAGTCCGCAGTCTGCGCACGAAGCTGACCCTGCCCCTCCCCTACACGCAGGGCGCCGGCCGGGTTTACGGCGAATACGAGCAGGATCTTTGGAACGCGGACAAGCGCCTCGGCGCGCTCGGCGGCGAATTTCAGGTGGACACGAAAACGCGCATTTATGTGCGGCACGAATTCATCTCCTCGTTAGGCGGCCCGTTCGAGCTGAACAGCGTGCAGCGGCAAAACACGACCGTCTTCGGCGTGGAAAGCACCTACGCGAAAGACGCGGCGCTCTTTAATGAATATCGCGCCCGCGACGGTTTCAGCGGCCGCGAAGCCGAGACCGCTGTCGGGCTGCGCAATGCCTGGACGATCGCCGACGGCCTCCGCTTGAACACGAGTTTCGAGCGCGTCGATCCGCTGGAAGGCGCGAACACCACCAGCAAATCCACCGCCGTCACCGGCGCGTTGGAATACACCGCGAACCCCGATTGGAAAGGCAGCGCCCGCCTCGAATTGCGCACCAGCGACACCGTGGACAGCCTGCTCGAACACCTTTGGCCTTGCCTACAAATTGAGCGACAACTGGACCGCGCTCGGCCGTTCCGTTCTCTACCTCGCGGAAAACAAAGGCCTCGATGGCGTCGATCAAACGCAGGCGCGCTTGCAGGGCGGCTTCGCCTGGCGACAAACCAGCGGCCGATGTCTGGAACGCGCTCGGCAAATATGAATTCCGCACCGAGAACGGCGCGCCTGGCAGTTTCGCTGGGCGGCCTCGCTCTGGCCGGCACGTCCGAAGTGCAACGCCGCGTCAACATCCTCTCGTTAGACGTGAATTTCCAACCGCAAGCGGATTGGCAGCTGAGCACGCATTACGCGGGCAAGCTCGCTTACGAAGATTTCCGCAGCGGCTCGGATTCCACCTCTGCTCATCTCCTTTCCAGCCGTCTGATTTACGATCTGAGTTCGCGCCTTGATCTGGGTTTGAGCGCGAGCGCGTTGGTCAGCGGCGATGGTCGGAGCTTGCAATACGCGGTCGGGCCGGAGATCGGTTTCACCCTGGTGGATAATCTACGCGCCGCAGTCGGCTATAATTTCCGCGGCTTCGAGGATCGCGATCTCACGCAGGAGCAATACACCACCGGCGGCTTCTACCTTGCGCTCCGGCTCAAGTTTGATGAAGGCCTCTTTAGCCGCCGCCGCCAGACGAAGGAGGGACAATGAGACCGCGCCTCGCCACTTTTTTCTACCGCGGCGCGCTGGCGTTGATCCTTGGCTGGAGTGCAGTCGCACCCGTTTCCGCCGGGATTTACGATCTCGTTTACGCGACCACTTTTGCGGCGCCGTACAACATCAATACTCTCGATCAAACGACGGGCGCGCCCAGCACCATTTACGCCGGTTATCCGCCGGGCACCGCCGGCTCCGCGGCCATGGCTCAGCGCGCGAATGACGGGATGCTTTTCTACATCACCGGCACCGCCGGTAATGACCGCGTCTATCGCTGGAACCCCGCCACCCCGGCGGTCGCCCCGGTTTTCCTCGGCACCACCGGCGCGGGGATCGCCTATCTCCCGCGGCTCGCCTTCGCGCAAAACGATGTGCTGTATGCCATCAACACCGGCGGCACCACGCTTTACACGCTCGACCAAACCACCGGCGCGGCCACCTCCATCGCCACCTACACGAATCCACCTGCGGGCGGTGGTGATTTCACCTTTGCACCCGACGGCACCCTCTTTCTCGTCACCGGATCGAACCTTTGGGAAATGCCGCTGGCGGGCGGTGCAGCGATCAACCGCGGGGCCATCACCGGCGCCACGGGGAGTTTCGTCGGCATGGCCTACAACGCCCGCGGCGAAAACGTCATCATCAACGATGCCAATCCTGCGTCCGTCTATACCCTTAACATCACCACCCGCGTCGCCACTCGCATCGGAGCAGCAGGCGCGGCCGCCGCTGGTTACGGCGATCTCGGATCTGCGCCCGGCCAATACATCCGCGGCAAAGTCTTCGAAGACGTCACGTATGGAGGCGGGGTCGGACGCAATAACGCCACCGCCAGTGGCGTGGGCCGCCCAAACGCTCGCGTAGAGCTCTTCGATGGTGCCGGCAATTTTGTCATCGCCACCGTCACGGATGCGGCCGGCAACTACGAACTGGCCGGCGCTGCCAGCCATGTTTACACCGTGCGCGTGGTCAACTCGAGTGTGACCAGTTCTCGCGCGGGCGCGACCCCGGGCTTGATCCCTGTCCAAACCTACCGCACCGACGCCGTCACCCGCACCGCGGTCCCGGTGACCGATCGCGTGGGAGGCGAAACTCCGAGCCTGAGCGACGCCGGCAATGGCAGCACCACCCTGGCCGCCCTCACCACCGCCAGCACCACTGCGCAATCCATCACCGCCATCACCACGGGCAACACCATTGGCGGCACGATCACGAACGTCGATTTCGGCTTCAATTTTAATACCGTCGTGAACGTGAACAACGCGGGCCAGGGTTCGCTTCGCAGCTTCATCATTAATAGCAATGGGATGACCGGTGCGGACACCAGCATCTTCATGATTTCCAACGGTGCGGCCCACCCGGGTTTGCGCGTCGGTCTGGCCAACCAGCTCACAGGCGGCGTGGCCCGCATTATCCCCACGACCGTGCTCCCGACCATCACAGATGCGAACACCACGATCGATGGCACGACTCAGACGGCCAATATCGGGGACACCAACGCCGTCGTCTCCGGCGCGGGCGGAACCGCCGGCGTGGATGATTTGCCCGTCGGGACGGTCGACGGCCCAGAGGTGGAAATCCGGAGCGGCGCAGTCATCCCGAGCGGCCTGGTTTTTCAAGGCAGCAGTCCAGTGGTGCGCGGACTTGCGCTCCTCGGCTTCGGCGCAGCCAATGGCGAAGCGGGAATCAAACTGCTCGCCGGCGCCACCGGCGCACTGATCGAGAATAACATTCTCAGCTCTGCCGCCACCGCCTACGCCGATCCCGGCGCGGCCCTGCGTAACTATGAAGGCGTGGATGCAGACGGCGCCACCGGCGGAACGATCCGGAACAATCTTCTCAGCTTCAACGGCCGACGGGGCATCCATCTTCAAAACTCCGCCACCGGCTGGACGATCACCGGGAACGAAATTCGTGACAACGGACTCGCCGATGCGGATGGCGACGGGATCACGATCACCAGCTCCACTGCCACGGTCACGGGAAACCGCATCACCGGCACCTCCAGCCAGGGCATCGCCGTCACCAGCTCCACCGGGAACGTTTTCAGGAACAACACCTTGTCCGGCAACGGCGTCGGCACTTCCGGCAGCCTGCTCCAAAGCAGCGGCATCAGCCTGCGCACGGGCAATACGGCGACCACCTTCGATCGCAACATTATCACAGCCAACTACGGCGCCGGGCTCGCGGTGAACAACGGTTCCACCGGAATTTACCTGACGCGGAACTCCATTTTTAATAACGGCACCATCACTGCGCGCACAGGCGCCGGCGCCAGCAACCAAATCGGGATCGATCTCAACTCACCGGCAGACGACCAAGTTTTGGGGACGGCGCCGTTCTACACCCAGAATGCTGCCGGCGCCCGCACCGGCGGGAACGCGCTCCTCAATTTCCCGGTCGTTACCACCGCCACCATTGCCGGCAGCAATCTCGTTCTTACCGGTTTCGCCAAACCTGGCTCGGTCATCGAGCTCTTCGTTAGCGATGGCGACCCCAGCGGCTTCGGCGAAGGAAAGACTTACCTGACCACCCTCACAGAAGGCACCGGCGCGGACACAGATACAGGCACCGGCACTTACAACAATCCGGTCAACGGCCTCAATCAAGGCACGGACACGACCAATAAATTTGCCTTCACCCTCCCTCTGCCGAGCGGCGTGAGCGCGGGGACCAAGATCACCGCCACCGCCACCCTTTCCGGTCAGACATCGGAATTTAGCGGCATCGTCACCGTCGCAGCTGCCGGCGCCATTTCCGGCTCTGTCTTTGAAGACGTGAACTACGGCGGCGGTGCTGGCCGCGACCTCGCGACCGCGTCCGGAATCGTGCGGCCAGGTGCGCGCGTGGAACTTTACGATGGCGCGGGCGCCTTTCTCAGCACCACCACCACGGACGCCGCCGGCCTTTACACCTTCCCAGGATTATCCGCCGGCAACTACACCGTCCGAACCGTGAACTCCTCCGTGACCAGTTCGCGCACTGGCGCCAGCGCGGGACTGCTGCCCGTGCAAACTTATGTCACCGATGCCACCACTGGCACCGCAGTGGCCGTGACCGATCACGTCGGCGGCGAAATCCCGGATCGCGATGACGCCGGCAACGGCAGCACGACGCTCGCCGCCCTCACCACCGCCACCACCACGGCGCAATCAATCGCGCTCGTCACCGTAGGCAGCACCAGCATCACCGGCGTCGATTTCGGCTTTAACTTCGACACCCTCGTTAACGCCAAAAACGCCGGCCAGGGCACAGCCCGCCAATTTCTCAGTAACGCCAACGCGCTTTCCAATACCGGCCTGGCGCAGAGTGGGCGCACCGCCGGAATTGAGCATGCCATCTTCATGATTTCGAACGGCACCGCGGCGCCTGGGCTGCGTGCGACGAACAATTACTTCACCACCGGCATCGCCTCGATCAGCCTCGCCTCCGTCCTTCCTACGGTGACCGATCCGCTGGTGTTCGATGCGCAGACGCAACCCGGCTGGAGTGCCGCGCCGATCGTGGAATTTGATGGCACCAGCGCGGGCGGGAGCCGCGAATGCGTTGAACATTTCCGCGGGTAACAGCATCGTCCGCGGGCTCGTCCTCAATCGCTTCGGCGGTTACGCCATTTTCCTCGGCTCCGGTGGCGGCAACACCGTCCAGAATTGTCTACGTCGGCACGAACGCTGCCGGCACGGCCGCTTCCGCGAATGGCGGCGGCATCTGGGTGCAATCGCCTAACAACACCATCGGCGGCACCACCGCTGCGGCACGCAACATTATTTCTGGCAACACCCTCGCCGGCGTGGCCCTGCAAACGGCCGCCGCGACCGGCAATCAGGTGGTCGGCAATTATCTCGGCGTGAACGCTGCCGGCACGAGCGCCATCGCCAATCAGGACGGCGTGCGCCTCGACGCTTGCTCGGGCAACACCATCGGCGGCACCACGGCCGGCGCGGGCAATTTAATCTCAGGCAACACGTGGGGCGTCCGTTTTGTCAGCGCGTCCTCCACCAACGTCGTACGCGGTAACGCGATCGGCCTCAGCGCCGGCGGCGCCGCGCTCGCGAACAATGTCGGCCTCAGCTTTACCAGCGGCTCGAACAACACCATCGGCGGGACCGCAGTTGGCGCCGCGAACACCATCGCCTTTAACACCACCAAGGGCATCGAAGTGCTCGACGGTTCGAGCGGAAACTTGCTCAGCGCCAATTCCACCTACAGCAACGGCACGCTCGGCATCGATCTTTCCACCACGGGCGTGACGCCAAACAACGGCTCGAAAAACGCCGCGCTCGGCAACGCGGAAATGGACTTCCCGTTCTTCGCCACCGCCACGCTCACCGGTTCCAGCCTGACCGTCTCCGGTTACGTGGGGAGCGCCGCGGGACAGAGCGCGTTCGCCAGTGCGCGGGTTGAAATTTTCAAGTCGGACGATGACGCTTCTGGCTACGGCGAAGGCCGGACCTATCTCGGTTTCATCACCGCGGACGCGAGCGGAAATTTTGCCACCAGTCTGAGCGTGAGCGGACTTTCCGTGGGCGAAAAAATAACCGCCACGGCGACCGATGGCAGCAATAACACCTCCGAGTTTTCCGCGAATATCATCGTCACCCAACCGGGCGTGAATGTTACCGGCACGGTCTATCAAGACGCGAACCTCAACCTGCAACAAGATGCGAGCGAAAGCGGCACCGGGCTGACTCTTTTCGTTAAGCTCATCAACCCCGCCGCACCTGCTGGCCCAGCGCTCCTCGCGGCTTCGGTCGATCCCGCCACCGGCAGCTACACGCTGAACCCAGTGGCGCCCGGCACTTACACGATTGTCCTCGACGATAACAATACTCTCAGCGACGTCACCCCGACCATCCCGGCAGGCTGGACCGTGACCGAATCGTCCGGTGGGCGACGCACCCCGGTGGCCGTGACCAGCGTCCCGCTGCCCAATCAAAACTTCGGTCTCTATCACGGTCTCCTGGTGAGCGGTCGCGTCTTTGCCGATAACGGCGCCGGCGGCGGAGTTGCCAACGATGGCACGCTCAACGGCAGCGAAGCCGGAATCGCCGGCGTCACTCTCAAGCTGACGGATACCACCGGCGCGACTGTGCATTCCACAGCCAGCACGAATGGCGCCGGGGATTACGTCCTCGCGCTTCCTGCCACCATCCCGGCGGGCACGGCCTTGAAGATTGTGGAGACAAATCCAAACAGCTTCGTCTCCACCGGCGCCGCGGTCGGCAACACAGCCGGCACCTATAATCGGAGCACGGATACGATCAGCTTCTCCGTGGCGGCGAACACGACCTACATCAACGCCAATTTCGGCGACGTCCCGCCCAGCACTCTCAGCACCGATGGCCAGCAGGCGAGCCCTCCCGGCACCACACTTTTCTACCCGCACACCTTCACCGCTGGATCGGCCGGCAGCGTCACCTTCTCTGCCGCGAATTTGCCAGCGCCGCCGCTCGCTGGTTGGACGTCCACCCTCTATCGCGACACGAATGGCAACGGACAATTCGACGCCGGAGAACCCGCGCTCACCGCTCCCGTCTCGGTCGCTGCGGGTGAGGCGGTCTTCATCCTCGTGAAAGTAGCCATTCCCACCAACGCCACCTTCGGCGCGGGCGACACGGCCACGCTCAGCGCGAATTTTACCTACACGGGCGCGAGTCCCGCCCTGACGGCGGCCCTTTCGCGGAAAGACGTCACCACGGTCGGCAATGCCAGCACCTCCGGCCTGCGCTTGAACAAAGCGGTCGATAAACCGAGCGCGCTCCCCGGCGAGAACATCACCTACACGATCACCTACACGAATGTCTCCAGCGAAGCCCTGCGGAACGTGATCATTTACGACACCACTCCCGCCTTCACCAAATTCGTCAGCGGAACCAACGGAGCGCTTCCAGCCGACCTCACGAGCGTGGTCCTGACCGCACCCGCTCCGGGCGCCGGCGGCCCCATGCGGTGGACGTTTGCCGGCACGCTCAGTCCGGGCGGAACCGGGACGGTCTCGTTCGTGGTCAAGCTGGATCAATAACCAGCCGGACGGCGCCATCCGCGCGCCGCGATCAATTAGATTGCCGCCAGCGCTGCGTCCACATGCGGGAAGATCACAAAAAATTCCGCAACCCGCGCCGTTTCCAGGATCAACCGAACGTCCTCCTGCACATCAGCCAGCATCAACCGCCCGCCGTAGGCCTCCACCGCCTGCGCGCCTTTGATTAGGACCGCCAAACCCGAACTATCGATGTAGTTCACGGCGGAAAGATCCACCACCACGCGCACCGGCTTGATCTCCAGGATGGTCCCGAGCGCAGACGCGACCTCCGGCGAGACGTGGAGATCAATTGGCCCCGCCAGCGTCAGGACGTTCGACGGTTCGGGCAAAGCCATCCGCTTTTGAAAGCAGATCGTGTGCGCGCGAGAGCCCGAGAGGGCCAAAAAACTGCGCCCAGCGTGCCCGTTGCGAGGGCGACCAATTTAAAGCCCTCAATTCATCTCCGTGGACGGACCAGGCACGCTACTAGCTTAAAAGAAGTCCAGGTGCTGGCGGCCTGATAAACCTCATGCGCATCGCTCCGGAACTACAGCCCGCCATCCAGCCGGCCCCACGACCCAATGACGAAAAACCTCTCCAACTTCCCACCCGTGAAAGCGCTGCTGCGCCAACGCAAATTGAGCTGGCTCCGGGCGCGGAACATTCTGCGCTCGTCGCCTTGGCGACCAATGACGCGGTTCGGGATTGGGATGTAAAATCCGGCGCGCTCTCCTGGCCGCAAGGTCTCGATACGCTCCTCGGTTACAAACCCGGCGCCGCCACCGCGGAACTCAGCTTTTGGCAGCGCAAAATCCATCCGGACGATCGCGCCCGGATCGCCCAGAGTATTCGCGAAGCGCTCGTCAACGCCCGCCTTTGGAGCGGCGAATACCGTTTCCGGCACGCCAACGATCGCTACGTTAATTTACTCGAACGCGCCGTGATCGAGCGCGACGCAGACGGGGCCGCCGTCCGCTTCGTCGGTTCCCTCATGGACATCACAGCCCGCACGCGCTTGCAGGATCAACTCGTCCGCTCGCAGAAGATGGAGGCCTTCGGCCAGCTCGCCGGCGGCGTGGCGCACGATTTTAATAATTTTCTCACCACCATCCTCGGCTACAGCGACCTGCTCCTGAGTGAAGTGAAAGGCAAGACCGCGCAACACCTCACCGAAATTCGCGCAGCCGCGAAACGCGCCAGCGCGCTCACCGGCCAGCTTCTGGCCTTCAGCCGGCGGCATCCGCTGGAGAATCGGGTGGTGGACGTCAACACCCTCATCGGCAACATGGAGCGCTCACTCCTGCGCTTGCTGGGCGATAACATCTCCATCGAGTGCCATCTGCAACGTTCGAAAGAATCCGCCCACATCAAAGTCGATCCGCACGAGTTGACCCAGATCATCGTGAACCTCGCGGTCAATGCGCGGGATGCCATGCCCAAAGGCGGCCGCCTCACATTGGCCACGGGGACTTTCCGCGTAAACGGCAAGCAACCCACCGGTTGCAGCGAGAAATTGCCGCCCGGCGAATACGCGCTCATCAACGTGACCGACAACGGCACCGGAATGTCGGATGAAGTGAAATCGCACCTCTTCGAACCGTTCTTCACCACCAAGGACGACGGCCACAGCAGCGGGCTTGGGCTGGCCACCTCCTACGGTATCGTGCGGCAAAGCGGCGGCTATATTTGCATCGAGAGCCAGCTCGGGAAAGGCACGATGGTCAGTCTCTATTTCCCGAAAGTCCCCGCTCCCGCCACGCCCACTTTCAGTAAATCCGGCCTGGCCAAATCGCCCACCGGCACCGAAACCATTCTCGTCCTCGAGGACGACGTCAGCGTCCGCCACATTTCCATCCGCATCCTGCGCGCGCTCGGCTACGAAGTGCTCGAAGCCGCCAATGGCGAAGACGCGCAACGCTTGCTCGCTCTCGAACAAGGAAAGACGATCGATCTCCTGCTGACAGACATGATGATGCCGCTAATGAGCGGGCAGGATTTTGCCGCCTGGCTGCGTCAATCCAGTCCCGAGACGAAAGTGGTCTTTGTCTCCGGTTATCTCGAAGCCGCACACCTGCCGACCAGTCGGCAGGCGGAAGGACTCTTCTTTCTCCCGAAGCCGTTCGATCATGAACAACTGGCGATGACCGTGCGCGCGGCGCTCGACAGCAAAATTTCGTAATCGCTCCTGTGTTCGCGCTCGCGCTGGAGCCGCCCGCACTTGAACTCGCACGCCCGCCAAGCTTGCCGCTCCGTGAGCCGCAGTATATGCAAGCAGCGTGACTACGTTTCAGGACATCGAAGCCGCTCGCGCCCGCATTAAAGACACCGTTTACCATTCGCCCTGTCCGCATTCGATCCCGTTGAGCGAACTCACGGGGATGAAGATCTACTGCAAGCTCGATAACTTGCAGCGCACCGGCAGCTTTAAAGAACGCGGCGCCGCCAATGCGCTCGCGCAATTGCCCGAGGAACAAAAGAAGCGCGGCGTCATCGCCGCCTCCGCGGGCAATCACGCGCAGGCGCTCGCTTATCAAGGCAAGCTCCTCGGCATTCCAGCCACGGTGGTGATGCCTAAATTCGCGCCCCTCATCAAGGTGAGTAACTGCCAAAAACTCGGCGCGACCGTCATCATGCACGGCAAAGATTTCGGCGAAGCCAAAGCGCACGCGCATGAGATCGCAAAGGAACGCGGCCTCGCCTACATCGATGGTTACGACGATCCGGCCATCATTGCCGGCCAGGGCACGATGGGCATCGAAATCGTGGAGCAAGTGCCCGAGCTCGATGCCGTGATTGTACCGGTAGGCGGCGGCGGCTTGCTCGCGGGCGTCGCGCTCGCCGTGAAAACGCTGAAGCCAAACGCAAAAGTGATCGCGGTGGAAGCGAAAGGCGTGGCCAGCTTTTCCGCCGCACTCAAAACCGGGGAACCCACCCGCATCACCACTCAGCCGACTCTGGCGGACGGCCTCGCCATTCCGCAGGTCGGCGACAATGCTTTCGAGATCGCCAAAAATTTGGTGGACCGCTGCGTGCTTGTTTCCGAGGAACAAATCGCGCTCTCCATTTTGCGCATCGTGGAACTGGAGAAAGGCGTCGTGGAAGGTGCCGCCGCCACTCCCCTCGCCGCCTGCATTTCCGGACAGCTTTCGGAATTAGCCGGCAAGAATGTCGTCATCCTTCTCTGCGGCGGAAACATCGATCCCAACGTCCTCAGCCGCGTGGTCGAGCGTGGACTTGTTGCGGATGGACGTCTCTGTCGTTTCACCGCCGTGATTAGCGATCGGCCCGGCGGTTTGGCTGATCTCACCGCACAAATTGCGGCCAGCGGCGCCAGCATCAAACAAGTGGTGCACGACCGCGCTTTCGCCGGCTCCGATGTTTCTGCCGTGCATGTTTTGTGCACCGTCGAGACGCGCAATCACGCCCACCTCGCGGAAGTGCGCGAGAAGCTGAAGCTGCACGGCGTGCAGACGTTCGATTCGTAACGCGATCGTCCTCGATCGACGCCACCAATGAATGGGCACCAGCCGACGCCGCGTCTGCGGGCCGGCTGATGCACCATCCGTCCGGCTACTGCTTCCCGCCGACGGCCTGGAGATGGCCTTGCAAGGCCGCCAGATTTTTCGCGGCAAAAGCTTTCACGTCCGCATCTTTCGAATCCCTCGCGGCGTCCGTAAACATCTTGATCGCTTTCGCGTGATCCTTCGAAACGTGTTCGCGAAATTCGCGATCGAATTCCGCGCCGGTCTTGCCCTTGAAAGCGGCCAGCATTTTTTTCTCGGTCACCGTCGGTTCCATCGTGAGTTCGACGCCCTTCTTTTGCGCGAGCGCAGCCAGGTCATCCGTCATCGCTTTGTGATCGGTCTGCAGGGTCACGCCGAGCGCTTTCACTTCCGGACTGAAGGCTTGGGTTTGCGCCAGACGACCGAGCTCGATCTCGGTCATATTCATTTCGCCGGCGTTCTTGAAGAACTCCTTGTCCTCCTTCGTCACGGCATCGGTTTGCGCGAAGCCTTGGTTCACGATGGCAAAAATACTGGCCACGAGCGCCAGGAGTAGAGTTTTAGTTTTCATAGGAAAAGGCAGACGAGTTCGCACGGCAATCATTCGACTTTTTCGAGTTCAATCCCCGATATTATCGACGGACACGACGTCCCGTCTTGCATTCCACCCCGTGTGGGATAAGCCAGTCGCCGCCAATGACACGCACCCTTTCTTTCTTTTCCCGCACGCGCTTGTTCACCTTCGCCGGGCTGTTTGCCAGCATCCTTTCCGCGGGTGCTCTCGCCCAGGCGCCCACTGCCGCAGTCCCCCCGCCGGACCGAAATCTCGTGGTCGTCACCCGAAAGGTCACCCCGTTCGTCATGGAAAAGAACGGCCGTCTCACCGGCTACAGCATCGAACTCTGGGAACGCGTCGTGCGCGAAGCGCGGCTCCCCTTTGACCCCGACCAAGGTTACAAAGTAGTCGATACGGTCCCTCAGATGCTGGCCGAATTGAGCGCGGGGCGCGCGGATGCCGGCGTGGCCGCAGTCAGCATCACATCGGAGCGGGAGCAGACGATCGATTTCAGCTATCCATTCAAGGAGTCCGGGCTCCAGATTCTCACGAAGAATGAGCCGGGCAGCTCGTTTGGAAAAATCGTCGGCGGTCTCGTGAAGGGGGATATCCTGTGGTTGCTCGGCGGGTTGTTCTTCGTGCTCCTTTTGAACTCGCACATCATTTGGTTCCTCGAGCGAAAGAAAAACCCGGAGTCATTCCCAGAGGGCTACGGCGCCGGACTTTGGGAGGCGATCTGGTGGTCGCTCTGCACCATCATCACGGGTGGTTGCGAAAATAAGGCCCCGCTCGGCGTCGCGGGTCGGCTGACCGCGATCGTCTGGATGCTCGCGGGCGCAGCCATGTTTACCTACATCACAGCCACCATCACCAGCGCGATGACGGTCGATACTTTAAACAGCGACATCCAGAGCCTAACGGATTTGAAGACACGCAAGGCGCCCGTGGCCACCATCGCCGGGAGCACCGCGCAGGCTTTCCTCGAGCGTCAGGGCTTGGCGGTGCAAGGATTCGCTGATCTCGAAAGCGCCTCCGCCGCGCTCGCGAAAGATAAGGTGAAAGCGATCGTTTACGATGCGCCCATGCTCCAGTATTTCGCCAAAACGAACGCCGACCAGGCAGTCGGCGTAGTCGGCGAACTCTTCGAGAAACAGAGCTACGGCATCGGCCTGCCGCAGGGCAGCCCCTACCGAAAACAGATCACCCGGGCCATCCTCGCCTTGCGCGAGCAGGGCTTCTTCGATGAGCTCGAAACGAAGTATTTCAGCGCCGGCGCCCGCTGAGCAGACCGGGAGATTCATTCAGGCCAGCCCCCCCATTTTTCCATCTTCACCGAAGCTAGTTTCGCTTCGTCCCCATCCGCGCCCATGATAGAATGCGGCGTGGAAAAGACGGCCGTGAAATTTCGCACATTTGCCGATGCGGAGAAAGCTGACCGCGACTTTTACAAGAACCTCACGCCGCAGGAACGCGTCGACTTGCTCCTCGAACTTCTGAACCATGCCCCTGAGCAACGACTTGAGAGAATTTATCGCGTTACTCAATTCCCGCGGCGTTGAGTATTTGATCGTCGGCGCCCACAGTCTCGCCTTCCACGCGCGACCTCGCTACACCGGCGATCTCGATATTCTCATCAAACCGACCGCACAGAACGCCGAGAAAATCATCGCCGTCCTGAAGGAATTCGGCTTCGCGGATCCGGAAATCACCGCTACGGATTTCGCCAGACCGGCCCAAGTCATCCAACTCGGCCGCCCGCCCAATCGGATCGACCTCCTCACCAGCATCAGCGGCGTCAGCGCGAACGATGCCTTCGCCAGCAAGGTCGATGCGTACCTCGACCACCTCCCCGTCGCCTATCTCAGCAAAGCACTTCTGATTGCGAACAAGCGCGCCGTCGCCCGACCGCAGGATCTGGCCGATCTGAACGCACTGGAAGAGTGACGTTCTCGCGTATTCACAGCCTGACCCGATTCCCGTGTCCGGTCCCTGTCCGCCTATCACGGCCTGATCCCAATTCCGACTCCCCGACGGACGTCAACCGGTTACCAACCCGCTGCTTATTGCACGGGACGAATCACTGACCTTCGCGGCGCTTGTCATTTGCCGAGCAAACCAAAGAGTCGCCAATTCATCGCCGGGATCAGTAGCCGACACACCAAACTTAAGGACTCGCTTATTTCCCCAACGCCCTCTGAAAAAGCTGCGCTCGGCGTGAAAAAACGAAAACGAAAACAGCCGGGCCCCTTGCGGAACCCGGCTGCTGTTGATTCGAATTAGCGAGGAGTCGCTGGGCTTAGTAGTCCATGCCGCCCATGCCACCCATTCCGCCCATGCCGCCGCCGCCGGGCATGCCGCCGCCGGCGCCGCCCTTGTCCTTCTCAGGAGCTTCGGTGATGATGGCTTCGGTGGTGAGGAGCAGGCCGCTAATGGAGGCCGCGTTTTGCAACGCACTCCGCGTGACCTTGGTCGGATCGACAACGCCGGCTTTCACGAGGTCGACGTATTCGCCAGTGGCGACGTTGTAACCTTCGTTGCCTTTGCGCTTCTTCACTTCCTGCACGATGAGCGCGCCTTCCTGGCCCGCGTTATCGGCCAGAGTGCGGAGCGGAGCTTCGACGGCGCGGCGGATGATCGCCATGCCGACAGCTTCGTCGCCTTCGAGCTTCAAGTTATCGAGCGCTTTCTGCGCGCGGATGAGAGCCACACCGCCACCGGGGACGATGCCTTCTTCGACCGCAGCGCGAGTCGCATGCAACGCATCTTCGACGCGTGCCTTTTTCTCTTTCATCTCCGTCTCAGTGGCTGCGCCCACGTTGATGACGGCGACACCGCCAGCCAACTTCGCGAGGC
This sequence comes from uncultured Verrucomicrobiae bacterium, assembly GCA_963762685.1. GTDB lineage: Bacteria > Verrucomicrobiota > Verrucomicrobiia > Chthoniobacterales > UBA10450 > JACCTI01. The sequence goes on from CAVXLV010000011.1 coordinate 236,468, forward strand.
GTTCCTGGAGCTTCTCGCGATCGTAATCGGAGGTGGTCTCTTCGATCTGACGGCGGATCTGCCCGACCCGGCCTTGGATGTCGGCCTGTTTGCCTTCACCTTCGACGATCGTGGTGTTCTCCTTGTCAATCGTGACACGCTTGGTGCGCCCTAAATCCTCGAGTTTTACGTTCTCGAGTTTAATACCGAGGTCTTCGGTGATGCATTGGCCGCCGGTGAGGACCGCGAGGTCTTCCAGCATCGCCTTGCGACGATCGCCGAAGCCCGGGGCTTTTACGGCTGCGACTTGCAAGGTGCCGCGGAGCTTGTTCACGACCAAAGTCGCGAGCGCTTCGCCTTCCACGTCTTCCGCGATGATGAGGAGCGGACGTCCGGCTTTCGCGACCTTCTCGAGGAGAGGCAGCATGTCCTTCAAGCTCGAGATTTTCTTCTCGTGGATGAGGATGTACGGATTGTCGAGCACCACTTCCATCGCTTCCGCGTTGGTCACGAAATACGGAGAGAGGTAACCCTTGTCGAACTGCATGCCTTCGACCACGTCGAGGCTGGTTTCGATCGACTTCGCTTCTTCCACCGTGATCGTGCCGTCCTTGCCGACCTTGTCCATGGCGTCGGCAATGATCTCGCCGATCGTCTTGTCCCAGTTAGCGGAAACGGTCGCGACCTGCGCGATTTCGTTGCGATCGCTGACCTTCTTCGAGATCTTCGCGAGCTCGGCCACAATGGCTTCCACAGCCTTGTTGATGCCGCGCTGGAGCGAGGTCGGGTTCGCGCCGGCCGTCACGTTGCGGAGACCTTCTTTGTAGATGGACTCAGCGAGCACGGTCGCGGTCGTGGTGCCGTCGCCAGCGATGTCGGAAGTCTTGGAAGCGACTTCGCGCACGAGCTGGGCGCCCATGTTTTCATAAGGATCTTCGAGCTCGATTTCCTTGGCCACGGTCACACCGTCTTTGGTGATCGTCGGGCTGCCGAATTTCTTGTCGAGGATGACGTTGCGGCCGCTCGGTCCGAGGGTCGCTTTCACAGCGCGGGAGAGTTTCTCCACGCCGCGGAGAAGCGCATGCCGCGCGTTCTCGTCGAATTGTAATTGTTTAGCTGCCATAAGTATCTGTGTGGTTTTCTAGTTGAGAGTTTCTGATTAACCAATAATGCCGAGGATATCGTCCTCGCGCATGATCAAGTAGGACTCACCGTCCACTTTGATTTCCGTGCCGCCATATTTGGAGATCAGCACGGTGTCACCGCTTTTCACGGTGAAGTCGACCTTCTTGCCGTTATCATCGATTTTGCCGGTGCCGAGCGCGACGACTTTGCCTTCTTGCGGCTTTTCCTTCGCGGTGTCGGGAATGATAATCCCGCCTTTTTTCACTTCCTTCTCTTCGAGCGGCTGCACCAGCACGCGATCGCCGAGAGGTCTTACTTTAATTGCCATGTGTTTTAGTTACTCCTTCTTGTCTTTTGGTTAATGCCACCGCGCGTCAGGAAATCCTGCGCGCGTTGGCAAATTGTTGGTTGAAACTCGTTACTTTTTGTCTTCGTCGACGACCTCAAATTCCGCGTCGACCACGTCGCCTTGATCCTTGCGCGGACCCCCTTCTTGCGGTTCGGCGTGGGGTTCGGGACGACCGCCAGCTTCTGCGCCGGGCATCGGACCACCGGCTTGCGCGGAGGCTTGCTTGTAAAGATCGGCGCTGACTTCCTGGAACTTGTTTTGCAAGTCGTCGTAAGTGCGCTTCATCGCGTCGGTGTCGTTCGCTTCAATGGCGGCCCGCACGGCGGCGATGGCTTCTTCGATTCCTTTGCGTTTGTCCTCGGGAACCTTGTCGCCCAGATCTTTTAGCTGCTTCTCGCTCTGATACGCCAGCGTGTCGGCGTTGTTCTTGATCTCGATGCCTTCCTTCGCCTTCTTGTCTTCTTCGGCGTGGGTTTCGGCGTCGCGCTGCATTTTTTCCACTTCCTCTTTCGAGAGGCCTGAGCTCCCGGTGATGGAAATTTTCTGCTCCTTGCCGCTGCCGAGGTCCTTCGCGGAGACGTGCAGGATGCCGTTCGCGTCGATGTCGAAGGTGACTTCAATCTGCGGCGTGCCACGCGGGGCCGGCGGGATGCCGTCGAGGTGGAAGGTGCCGAGATTTTTGTTGTCGCGGCTGAGCGGGCGCTCGCCTTGCAGGACTTTAATTTCCACGCCCGGTTGGTTGTCGCTGTAGGTCGAGAAGATCTGCGATTTGCGCGTCGGGATGGTGGTATTGCGCGGGATCATCGGAGTGGCCACGCCGCCGGCAGTTTCAATCGCCAACGTCAGCGGGGTCACGTCGAGCAAGAGCACGTCTTTCACGTCGCCCTTGAGCACACCGCCTTGAATCGCAGCGCCAATCGCCACCACTTCGTCCGGGTTCACACCCTTGTGCGGCTCTTTGCCGATCAACGTCCGCGCGGTCTCGATGACCTTCGGCATGCGCGTCATGCCGCCGACGAGCACGAGCTCGTTGATGTCCTTCTCGGCCAACTTCGCGTCGGCCAGGCAATCCTTCACCGGCTTGATCGTGCGCTGGAAAAGCGAATCCGTGAGCTGCTCCAGCTTCGAGCGCGTGAGCTTCTTCTGAATGTGCTTCGGACCGGAAGCGTCCGCGGTCACGAATGGCAGATTGATCTCGTATTCCTGGGAAGAAGAGAGCGCGATTTTCGCTTTCTCGGCCTCTTCCTTGATGCGCTGGATCGCGTCCGGCTGCTTCGAGAGATCGATGCCTGAGTCCGTTTTGAACTCGTTCACAATCCAATCGACCAGCACGTTATCCCAGTCATCGCCGCCGAGGTGCGTGTCGCCGTTGGTCGCCTTCACTTCGAAAACGCCGTCGCCGATTTCCAGCACCGAAATATCGAACGTGCCGCCGCCCAAATCATAGACGGCAATCTTCTCGTCCTTCTTCTTGTCGAGGCCGTAAGCGAGCGAGGCCGCGGTCGGCTCATTGATGATGCGGAGAACTTCGAGGCCCGCGATCTTGCCCGCGTCCTTGGTCGCATTGCGCTGCGAGTCGTTGAAATACGCCGGCACCGTGATGACCGCCTGCGTGACCTTCTCGCCGAGCTTCGCTTCCGCGTCAGCTTTGAGTTTCGCGAGAATCATCGCCGAAACTTCCGGCGGGCTGAACGTCTTCTTCTCGCCGTTCACTTCCACCTGCACGTGCGCGTCGCCATTGGCCGCCTTCACGATCTTGTAGGGAACGCGATGTTCCTCCTCGCGGACTTCATCAAACTTGCGCCCCATAAAGCGCTTCACCGAAAAAACCGTATTGGCGGGGTTCGTCACCGCCTGGCGTTTCGCCGCCTGACCGACCAACCGCTCGCCATTCTTCGCGAACGCGACAATCGACGGCGTGGTCCGCGCGCCTTCGCTATTTTCCAAAACAACCGCATCGCCGCCCTCCATCACAGACATGCAGGAGTTCGTCGTGCCCAAATCAATCCCTAAAACTTTAGCCATAAATTATATTCCTTCGCTTGGCGGGCCAGAGTTCGACCCGACGGGCTCCTTTTAGCAATCCATGTTCCGCCACTAAACTTTCGTCATAAGATGCTCTTAGCGTTAAACTAAACGCATATCATCACCTTCCGAAGAAACGCAATTTAGCGCCGATGTGGCACGCATTGGCACACGTTAGCGCGCCTCGCTGTCACACTCGGACTGCCTTCGGACTGGACACGTTTCCCGTTCCAGCTCGGGCAAACGGGCAGTCGACTGTTACCTTGGCGCTCTCGAAGTCGTTCGGAAGGTTCTGGAAAGCGCGTCGGCTATTTTTTCGTCCACTGATCGACCCACTCATTCACCGTCTTGTACCAGAGCTGGGAATTTTGCGGCTTGTTCACCCAGTGCCCTTCGTCGGGGAAGTAAAGCATCCTCGAAGGAACCCCGAGGCGCTGGAGCGTGGTGAAAAGCTGGAAGCCTTCCGCGACATCGAGCCGGTAATCGAGTTGGCCGTGGATGACCAGCGTTGGGCGTCTTGAAGTTTTCGGCAAAAAGATGCGGCGAAAATTTCCGGTAAAGCTCGCGATTCTTCCACGGCGGGCCTTTGAATTCCCACTCGTTAAACCAAAGCTCTTCCGTCGTTCCGTAGGCGGACTCGGTGTTGAAGACGCCGTCGTGCGAGACGATGCACTTGAAGCGATCGGTGTGACCGAGGACCCAGTTCGCCATGTAGCCGCCGTAGCTGGCGCCGAGCGCGGCCTCGCGATTTTTGTCGATGAACGGATACGTCTTCTCCACGTAATCGAGCCCCTTCATCAAATCCTCATACGGCGCGCCGCCCCAATCGCCACTGATCGCGTCCGTGAAGGCCTGACCGTAGCCGGTCGAGCCGTGGAAATTAATCATCACCACCACGTAGCTGCCGGTGGCGGCAAAGAGCTGCGCGTTCCAGCGATACGTCCACGAATTGCCCCACGCGCCCTGCGGCCCGCCGTGGATCAAAAACTTCAGCGGATATTTTTTCGCGGCATCGAAGCCCGGCGGCTTGAGCAGGAATCCCTGCACGTCTTCGTTTTTCGCGCCTTTGAAAGTGAAAGGCTCGAGCGGGTTCATCTCGATCTCGGAGAGCACTTCATCATTGATCTGCACCACTGAAATCGGCGTCGCTTTCGCGCCGGCTGGTTGCGAGACATCCAGCCGCGCGATGTCGTTAGGCGACCGGATCGAGGCGAGCGAGAAAAACAACGTTTTGCCGTCCTGCGAAAGAACCAGATCATCGGCGTGCACGCGCAAGAGCTCGACCGGTTGTTTGGCATCGAGGCTGAAAAGATAAATGGGCTGCTCTCCGTGATCCTCCGCGCTCAGATAGATGGCCTTCGAATCCAGCGCCCAGACAAAACTGCCGGTCGAGCGATCCCATTCCGCGCTCAGATCGCGAGATTTTCCTGCGGCGCGGTCGTAAATGAAAAGGCGGCTCTTGTCCGCTTCAAAACCAGCGCGCGCCATCGATTTCCAGGCGAGCGACTTTCCATCCGGCGAATAGAGGGGAGTCGAATCGCTCCCCGGGCTGGTGGAGATTTTCTTCGGCTCGCCGCCGGCCATCGGAACGAGAAAGATTTCGTTGTTCGTGCTCGTGGCCTCGACTTCATCCGGGTTGCTGGTGAAGGCGACTTCCTGGCTGTCCGGCGAGATCGCATACATGTCCTGCCCGCCGAGATTGAAAGGCGGGACATCGCGATCGCCCGGCGTGAGATCGCGCGCCGGCGCCCCGCCTGCCGCCGCGATGACGAAGAGATGGCTACGCTTGAATTCCGTGAACGCGTTCCAATGCCGGTAGAGCAGCTTGTCGAAAATCTTCGCCTTCACTTTGCTCTTATTCAGCTCCTCATCGCGCTGCTTATTTTCGGCGTCCGATTTCGCGTCCGGGTAAACGGCGGAGAGGAACACGATGCTCTTGCCATCTGGCGACCAGATCCCGCCATCCGCGCCGGTCGAGATTTCCGTGACCTGACGCGCCACGCCAGCCAGTCCGCCAGTTTTGCCATCGAAATCGCGCAGCCAGATTTGCGTGGGATCGGTCGCCTTCGAGGTGAAGATGAGCTTCGTCCCATCCGGCGAAAAACGCGGCCGCTCCTCTTCGTTTTCCGACTCCGTATTTAGGCGACGCGCCTGACCGCCAGTGGCCGCGACAATCCAGAGGTGGGACTTCTTCGTGTTCGCAGCCAGATCCACATCGGTGGCGGCAAAGACGACCCACTTCCCATCGAGGCGACGGCACCGGTTCGCCTACGCGTTTCAGCTTCATCATGTCTTCGAAGGTGAACGCGCGTTTGGCTTTCTTCGGCTCGTCCGACGCGGCGGCCGGCGAAGGTGACTGCGCCCATGCGGTCGTGGCGAGAATGAGCGGAAGGAGGATGAGTTTTACATTCATGATGGATGTCGGCTGCTGGCGTGCGCTGTGCTCAGCGCGGCACGCAGACGGTAAGGACAACGGGACGCGCCGTCCACTTTGCGTTGATTTACGGACGTGCTTCCGAAAGACTCGGCGCTCGCCCCGTTCGCAAGCAGCCGCTCATGACCATTACTCCTGGAAAAATTTTCCTCCTTTGCTGGCTGGTTTACGCGCTCATCCTCACCCGCGCGCTTTTTCGCCAGCCACCCCGTTCGCGAAACGCCGCGCTTTTGGCGCGTCGGTTGGATGATCCGCTCGCGCTGCTGGTCATCGGCGCGACGGGCGGAACCGGGCGCGAAATTGTTCAGCAAGCTCTCGCGCAGGGCCACAAGGTCACGGCGTTTGTGCGCGATCCGGCGCGGCTCCAGATCGAGCACGAAAATCTGCGCGTGGCGCAAGGCGATGTGATGAATTACGCCTCTGTGGAAGCGGCCATGCAAGGCCAGGACGCCGTCCTCTGCGCCCTCGGCCACAAGCAATTTTTTCGGCCGACAAAGATTCTCTCGGAAGGCACCCGCCATATTTTGCACGCCATGCAGGTCGGCAAAGTTCCGCGGATCGTGGTGGAAAGTTCGCTCGGCGTCTGCGATGCCGCGGGCCGGCTCGGGCTTTTAGCCACGTTCCTGATGGTGCCGCTCATCCTGCCGTTTTATTTCTGGGATCGCCGCCGCCAGGAACGGCTGGTCATGCACAGCGAGCCGGATTGGATCATCGTCCGCCCGTCGGTGCTCACGAATGGTCGGAGGCGCGGCGAGTATCAACATGGAAACGTGGGCAGTTATATTTTGCCGACACGAATCTCCCGCGCCGATGTTGCCTCCTTCATGCTCCGGCAATTGCACAGCGATACCTATCTCGGCGGAGCGCCGGGCATTTGCTACTAGCGGGCCGTAGAGCATCCGCGTGCTCTCCGCGCGCCATTCTCTGGCGCGGATTGACTCCGCCCGGCGCGCTGCGTCACACTCCGCCCATGGAATGTCCGATGCATGGCGGGAAGTCGGCTCAATATTATGGCGACTATCTCGGGATCGATGGACTCCTCGAATTACAAAAGCCGCTCAGCCTGAAAGAAGGCAAACTCATCGCGCACGACGAAATGCTCTTCATCATCGTGCACCAGGCCTACGAGCTTTGGTTCAAACAAATCCTGCACGAGATCAAAGCCTGCGGCGAAGTGCTGAGCAAACCCGCGGCCGACGACGACGGCCCGGACATGAACGTGGTGGTGCATCGGCTGAAACGCGTGGTGGAAATTTGGAAGCTGCTCAACCACCAGGTCGACGTTCTGGAAACGATGACGCCGCTCGATTTCCTCGAGTTCCGCGAGCTGCTGCATGGCGCCTCCGGATTTCAGAGCAAACAATTCCGCGAGATCGAAGCCGGGCTGGGCTTGCGGATGGAGAATCGCTTTCGGCCGGACTACTACAAGCACACCGAGCTGGGCGGATTCAACGAAAAGGATTTCGCCGAGATCAACGCGATCGAAGAGCGGCCGAGCCTACTGCAAATGGTGGAGCGCTGGCTGGCGCGTGCGCCGTTCTTTGAAGAGACCTACTGGAGCGAATGGCGCGGCGAACGCGGGCCGCAGGCGGAGGGGCGGCCGCCCTTCTGGATCCACTACCGGAATCTTTTCGAGCAGAGCCTCTCCGACCGCGACGAGAAGGACGATCTCCTCGGGAAGTTCGATGAGATTTTCTTCCACGTTGGATGGGGCGATTTTTCGGCCGCGGCGCTGCGTTCTGCGCTCTTCATCATGCTCTACCGCGACGAGCCGCTCTTCCGTCTGCCCTTCGCTTTGATTAACGCGCTGATCGAGATCGATGAGCAGCTCGCCACTTTCCGCTACCGCCATCTGCAAATGGTCCGTCGCATGATCGGCACCCGCGTCGGCACCGGCGGCAGTAGCGGCGAGCAATATCTGCAAGGCGCCGTGAACAAAAACTATGTCTTCCGTGAACTCGCCGGCGTGATCACGTTCCTGATCGAACGGCGCAATCTGCCCGCGTTGCCACCGCGATTGCATAAAGCGCTTCGTTTCAGCTTTGCCGAAAATTAGCCAGCACCTGCGCCCGGGCATTTTGCCGCGCCATCCCACCGAGCAAGCGGGACGCGGCGGCCTAACGAATCAGTTGCCCAACTGCCCGCATGGTGTTTTCATGTAGCCCGCGTGATTGCTTCGATCTCATGCCTCCGAGCCCTCCCCGTTTTGCTCGGGCTCGTTCTCTCCTTTCATCCCGCGCGTGCTGCTGAGGACGAGGCCAAAGCAGAAATCGCCACCGAAAAATCCGGCGCGGAATGGGAAAAAGAATCCAGCGCGAAGGGCGTGACGATTCACAGCCGGCTGCATGGCGGCTCGCAAATCCGCGAATTTAAAGCCGTCGGCTCGATCGAAGCGACACCCGCGACCGTCTTTTCCGTGCTCGATGACAGCGAGTCGTATCCGAGCTTCATGCCCTACACCTCCGAGTGTCGCGTCTTGAAGCGCGAGAAGAATTCCGTCGTCGCCTATCAACGGCTCGAAGTGCCACTCGTGAGCGATCGCGATTACACCCTGCGTTCGCAAAACGCGAAATGGATTGGGCCGGATGGCGCGATCTTTCGCATCCGCTGGGCGCCGGCAAATGACGAAGGGCCCGCGGAGAAATCCGGGGTCGCCCGCGTGAGCGTGTGCGAAGGCGGCTGGCTGCTCGAGCCGGACGGTGCGGGCGCCACGCGCGCCACTTATTCGATCTTCACCGATAGCGGCGGCACGCTCCCACCTTTCATTGCGAACAATGGAAGCCGGATCGCAATTCGGAAGGTCTTCGAAGCGATCCGCAAACGGGTGAAGGATCCGCAGTTCGCTGCCGCAGCCAAGGTCGAGTCGACGGTGCAGAGCACGAACTGATCGCCTCTGCGTTTGCAAATTCGCGCAGCTCAAAGCAGAGGTGGGCATGCACTTGCGTTGCTCCCTCCTTCTTCTTTTCGTGCTCCCCGGTCTCGTTGGCGCGGCGGGGAAATCTGCCGGCGGCGGCCAGGTGGCGACAGCATGGAACGAGCAGCCGAAAACTGCGGCCGCAGCCACGTGGCTGACACAACAAATTGTGGCCGCGCAGGCGAACGATCGGCCGGAGATCGCAAAGGCGCTGACTGAATTGCTCCGCGCCGCTGACGTCACACCGACCTGCGCAGCGGAGGGCGTTTTTATCTTCTCGCAACGCGGCCCGGATGAGAAGCAGGCTTCCGTTTACCTTCGAGAAGGTTGGAATGGGAAGGACGAACGCCTCGTTGCTTCCGCTAAAGGAAAACCGCTCACCGTGGTGGATGTCTCCAGCGACGGAGGTCTCGTTGCCTATGGCGCGGCCAAAGATGGCGCGACCAAACGCGCGATCCGTTTCTTCGATGTGAAAGCGAGAAAGGATCTGCCGGATGAATTGCCGGCGGCGAATTACAACACGATCAGCATTGCCCCAGATAAAAAGGGCGCGTGGTACACGCGGGTGGAGCCCGAGGGGACCCGCGTTTTTTTCCACGCTTTCGGCACTGCGCCGACGACGGATAAATACATCTTTGGCGAATCCTATTTCTATGAGCCGCTCGGGCCGAAGGACCTGATCTCGAGCGAAGTCACGCGCAGCGGCGAGCATTTTTTGCTCGCTGTGCGGCGCGGCGCCGAAGCGAAACGGATCGACCTCTACGCGCAGGAGTTGGAAGAGCCGGACCAAAAAATCCGCCCCGTCATTCACGCGATGGACAACCGCTTTTCCTGGGTTGATCACGCAGGCGAACTCTTCGTCCTCACGGACTTGGACGCGCCGAAACAACGGGTGGTGAAATTCAAGATCGACGATCCATCGCCGCTGAAATGGCAGGAAATTGTGCCGGAGAGCGAAGCAATGCTCACCGCTCTCGAGATTGCGGGCGACCGGCTTTTTCTCAGCCAGGAAGAAGCCGGCGCCAACAAGACGCGCATCTTCGATTTCGACGGCAAAGAGACGGGCCAAATCGTGACGCCTAAAGTCGATCGGCCCAATCGCGTCTATTTCATTTGTCCGACGAGCGTTTCGGAAAAGAAGGATAACGACTAGTTCGCCATCGTACGCGCGACGCGTCGTTCATCGGTCCCGCGTCCATGAACTTCCGCACGAGACGACGCTGCGAACTCGAACGAAAGTTGCTCTCGTGAACCGGCGCGAAGAATTCCAGCAGATGCTTCGCGCGGGCGCGCCGATTCTCGCTCTCGCGCCCATGCAGGACGTCACCGACCTGCCGTTCATGCGGCTCATCAGCAGCTATGGCGGCGCGGACGTTTACTTTACGGAATACTTCCGCGTGCTCCCGCAGTCGCGGCTCGATCCAAAGATCCTTCGCTCCATTACGCACAATCCCACCGGGCGTCCCGTCATCGCACAGATGATCGGCAACGACATCGCCGCGCTCATCCGCACCGCGCGCGAATTGCAGCAACATCCCGTCGCCGCGATCGACCTTAATCTCGGTTGTCCCGTTCCCATCGTTTACAAAAAATGCGCCGGCGGTGGATTGCTGCGCGATCCCGAACGCATCGATCAAATCCTCGGCGCTCTTCGCGCCGCGATCGACATCCCGTTCACCGTCAAAACCCGGATCGGCTTCGAGGACGCGGATGTTTTCGAAGAATTGCTTCCCATCTTTGCGCGCCACGATCTTGACCTGCTGACCATCCACGCGCGCACGGTGAAAGAGATGTATCGCAGCGCGCCGCGTTACGAATTTGTCGCGCAAGCCGTCGCCGCCCTGCCTTGTCCCGTCCTCGCGAACGGCAACATTTATTCCGCCAGCAAAGCCGAGGAAGTCCTTGCCAGAACCGGCGCGGCCGGCCTCATGATTGGACGCGGCGTCATCCGTAATCCGTGGCTCTTCCGCCAAATTCGCGCACACCGGCGTGGCGAAGAAATCTTTCAACCACGCGGCCGCGATGTTCTCGCTTACATCCGCGCGCTCTGGGACGCCGTCCACGTAGCCGGCCCGCGCGAAGCGGCCCAGGTCGCGAACATGAAGAAGTATCTGAACTTCATCGGACTGGGGGTGGAACCGACCGGCCAATTCCTGCACCGCATCCGCCGCCTAACGACTGAAGCCGAATTCTTCCGCACCTGCTCCGAGTTCCTCGAGCACGACGAAGTCATGCCGCTCGAGCCTTTTTCCGTTCCGCTTAAACCACACGACGTCATGGCCGGCGAAACGCGCTGAGCGACAGCCAGCGTCAGTCCGCCGAGAGCACGAAGCGGTTCCCTTCGCTGTCCTTGAACATCGCATAGGTGCCCCATGGTTGTTTCTCCAGCGCACCATCAAACTCCACCCCGCGCTTTTTCATTTCCTCGTAGGTCGCGTCGATATCTTACCACGCGAAGGCCGCCGGCATCATGGAGCCGATCCGTTTTTCGTCGCTTTCCTTTGAGAACAAAACGACCCGCGTCTCCGCCTTTGGCATTCGCGGCTCGATCCAGCGTCGTTTCCCGTCGAACGGTTGATCCGTGATGCATCGCAGCGCGGCTGCCTCCGCGGTTGACCATCGGGCCCCATTCCTGATAAAAGAAGAGCCACTCGAACATCAACCTTGGAGGTCTCCCGATGAAAAAATGGTTTTTCGAAGCGGATTATCTGCAGTCCTGCAATTGCGATTACGGCTGCCCTTGCGAATTTTCGGCGCCGCCCACCACGGGCTCGTGCGAGGGGCTGGGCGTCTGGAAAATCGAGCGCGGAGATTATGATGGTCTCTCGCTCGACGGCCTGGGACTTGGATTTGCCGCGAAGTGGCCGAAAGCGATTCATGAAGGCCACGGCAGCGTGGTTCTTTTCGTGGACGAAAAAGCTTCGGCCGAACAGCGGACGGCGCTGCTCGAGATCGGGTCCGGGAAAGCGGGCGGTCTGCCGTTTGAGATTCTCGCCTCCACGATGGACCACCTTTTGGAGCCGCGCTTTGTCGCGTTCGATTTCAAACTCGACGGCCTCCAGAGTTCCGCGCGGCTCGGCGATATGCTGCGCATCACGCTAGAGCCGATTAAGAACCCGGTGACCGGCGATCCCGAGCAGGTCGCAGTCAATCACGGCACCGGCTTCATCTTCAAAACCGCGGAATGCGCTTCCGCACGTGAAGGCTCGGTTCATCTCGAGGACATGAGCTTTTCCTATCCGGACAAGGCGGGGTTTGTGGCCCGGATCCATTACGGAAACTGACCCGCGCGCGATGGCCGCCCTGTCCCCCGCCGCGCAGCGGGAGCGTTGGATCATCACGGCGGCCCTAGTGGGAATCGCAGCCGTCGCCTGGGCTTACATGATTTACGAAGCCCGGGCGATGAACGTGACCGGAATGTGCGCGTGCCTCGGGATGGCGATGGGCGGCGAAGGCGGCGTCGCCGCGGCGTGGCCCCTCAGTTCCTTGCTTCCGCTCTTCCTCATGTGGGCCGGCATGATGGTCGCCATGATGCTCCCCAGCGCCATGCCCATGATTCTCACCTTCGCCACCGTCAGCCGAAACCGCCGTCAACAGGGACGCCTCTATGTCCCGGCCGCGGTCTTTGTCAGCGGCTACATCATTGTCTGGACAATCTTCAGCGCACTCGTGGCGATCGCCCAATGGCTCCTGCACCGCGCCGCGCTGCTTTCGCCGGGAATGGCGAGCACCAGTGCGTGGCTCGGCGGGTTGCTCCTGCTCGCGGCTGGGATTTTTCAATTCACGCCGCTCAAACACAGTTGCCTCGCTCATTGTCGCGCGCCGCTTGAGTTCATCATGGCCCACTGGCGCGAAGGGAGCGCGGGCGCATTGCGCATGGGGCTGGAGCACGGGATCTTCTGCACCGGCTGTTGTTGGGCGTTGATGTGTTTGCTCTTCGTTCTCGGAGTCATGAACATCTACTGGATCGCTGCGCTGACGCTGCTTGTTGGCCTCGAAAAAATCATTCCGCGCGGGTTCTGGCTTAGCTCCGCCACCGGCCTCATCCTCAGTGCCTGGGGCGCAATCGTTATCGTCCGCGGCGCGTTCTAGCTTCGCCAGATATGCCTCGCTTCCGCGAAACGATTACGTGCTGGATGTCCTTATGGGCGACCTCGTCGGGCACGATCGCCCAACCAGCAGCCTACCTGGTTTATCTGCACCTCTACGGAATGGCCGCGCGCGCGTTGGAGACCAGTGCCCGCCAGCCTGCGCACGATTGGTGAAGCGACCGGCCTCTCGAAAAAGCGCCGCGCAAATCGCGATGGAAACCCTGCGGCGTCGCGAACTGATCGAGCTTATGAGCCGGCACGTCACCGCCACTCCGGAGCATCGGGTAGGGCGACCTTGGCGAGTGGAATCAGGAAAACAGGAACGCAGGACGAAGAGCTGATTTGGAAGCCAAGAAGTAGGAAACACGCCTCTCTTTTCCTTCGTTGTATTTTCCTGATTCATCCATTTCCTGTTTTCGGGCTTCCAAATTTCCTCCGTCTGCCCTTCTCCTTCAGCCATGACCGCCACCGCTGAGCCCGAAGATGCTGCGCCGCTTCTCGGCGATGACCACGTCCCGCAATTCCTCGGCCATCCGCGCGGCCTCTGGTATCTCGCCTTCACCGAGGCGTGGGAACGCTTCTCATTTTACGGGATGCAGGCGCTGCTGGTCCTCTACATGGTCAAGTATCTCCTGCAGCCCGGCCGCATCGAGCACGTCCTCGGCTTCGAATTTTTCCACCGCCTGCCGCTTTACAATGGGCTCGAAGGCCAGGCCCTCGCCTCCGCCATTTTCGGCACCTATTCCGCCAGCGTTTATCTCACGCCCATCTTCGGCGGCTTCCTCGCCGATCGCTTGTTAGGCCGCCGCCGGACGGTGTTGTTAGGCGCGCTCACCATGGCGGCCGGGCATTTTCTCATGGCCTTCGAGCCGTTTTTCCTCCTCGCGCTGCTCTGTCTCGTGCTCGGCTGCGGCATGTTTAAAGGCAACATCGCCAGCCAGGTCGGCGCGCTCTATAAACCCGACGATCTTCGCCGCGCCGACGCCTTCCAGATTTTCTACCTCGGCATCAATGCCGGCGTCATCGCCTCACCCGCTCATCGTCGGCACGCTCGGCGAAAAAGTCGGCTGGCATTACGGTTTCGCGGCCGCCGGAGTCGGCATGCTCCTGGCCATCGGCATCTTCGTTTCCGGGCGGAAATATCTCGGCGGCGAAGAGGCCGAAGCCCACGCGGCGACCGTCGCGAAAGACTCCGCGCGCCGCACTTACCGGCCGCGATTGGCGCGCTGTCATCGCGTTGATCGCGCTCATTCCCGTCATGGCCATCGCCATTGTCCCTAACAACCAAATCTTCAACGCCTACCTCGTCTGGGGCGACCAACAGTTCGACCTCGTCTTCATGGGGCAAAAACAGCCGACCACTTGGCTCATCACGCTCGATGCCATCGTCAGCGTCAGTTTCCTCGCGCTGGTCGCGCTCTTTTACCGTTGGTATGGCAAGCGCTGGCCCGAGCCCGACGAAACCACCAAGATCATCATCGGCTCTGCTTTTTCGGTCGCCGGCATGATGTGTCTGGTCGCTGCCGCGGCCACCAAAGGCGAGGGCGAAAAGATCGGTCTCTTCTGGCCCGTCACCTTCCACTTCCTGAACAGCATTGGCTTCGCGCACATGCTCCCGGTCAGCCTGGCGCTCTTCGCGAAATACGCGCCGAAAGCGATCAACGCCACCATCATCGGCCTCTATTATTTGGCCTTCTTTTTTGCCAATAGCATCGTCGGCTGGGTCGGCGGGTTCTACCAGACCATGGCCACGACGAACTTCTGGCTCCTGCACGCCGGCTTCGCGGCTGCGGCGGGCGTGTGCTTCATTCTCTTCAAAATCATCGCCAGCCACCAGCTTACGGTGGAGCCGGCAGCCGTCAGTTTCGCGCGGATGAAGTGATCCCTTTTAGCCAAATCATGAAGCTCGAATTCTCTCGCTCCCGCTGCTTCTGGATGTGTTGGGCGGCTTTGACCGCTGGTTTGCTGGCAACTCCACGGCTCGCGGCCGCAGCGGAGCGCGAACCGCCGACGCCATTGGTAATCGGGGAGACATTTACGATTTCAGCGAAGACCTTGGGGGAAGTGCGGCGGATTAATGTGTATCTGCCGGCGGGATATGCCGAGCCGGGCGGGAAGAGTTTTCCGGTGCTTTACATGCCGGACGGCGGACTGGCAGAAGATTTCCTCCATGTCGCCGGGCTGGTGCAAGTGGGCGCGGCCAACGGCACGATGCGGCCTTTCATCCTCGTGGGAATTGAGAACACAGAGCGACGGCGCGATATGACCGGGCCGACGGAAAGTGCGGAGGACAAAAAGATCGCGCCGCGCGTGGGCGGCTCGGCGGCGTTCCGGAAATTTGTGCGCGACGAGCTGATGCCGGAGGTCGCGGCGCGCTACCGCGTGACCAAAGAGAGGGCCGTGGTAGGTGAATCGCTGGCAGGCTTATGGGTCGTGGAAACGTGGCTGCTGGAGCCGGATTTATTCGACACCTATATCGCCTTCGATCCGAGTCTCTGGTGGAACGCGCAATCACTTTTGCAGAGCGCGCCGGAGCACCTTCGTCAGCAGGCGGATTTAAAGAAGACGATCTACTTTGCCAGCGGGGGCGATGGGACGCCGGAGCTAACGGAGAACCTGGCGGCGGTGCTCACGAAAGGCGCACCGTCAGGTCTGCATTGGCATTACGAAAAAATGCCCGAGGAAAAACACGCTACGATCTATCACCCGGCAGCATTACGGGCTTTCCGCGCGGTCTTGGGTCCGGCCCTGACGCAATAGTTGACCGGCACATACGCGACGGCATGTCCTCACCAGGCGCGCCTTTCCCTATCCGTCCTCGAAAACCTCGCTGACGCTGCACTCCCTGCCGGAATTTAGGCAGCGCGCCCGCTGGACTGGGTCTGAGGTAGAAGACGCAATCGAGTAATCTCGGCCGCGCGCAAAGTTTTTGCACCCGTTTGGGAACCTCGCTCCGAATAAACAGCGTTCCCGAGTCAACTCCTCTCCGAAAACACCTAATGAAGAAAAATTCTCCTCCGAACGCTGGTATCTTTTCCTCTCGCACGCTCATGGCGGTGGCACTTTGCTCCCTGGGGCTCTCGCTTGCCTGGCTCAGTTTTGCTGCCACGCCGCCCAGCGGCACGATCACGGATACATCCGGCCCGATTCAATACACCGCCGGCCCCTTCACGCAGCCGAATCCATCGCCCCTCGGCTTGGGGCAGCTCGATAGCGGCCCGCGTTGCAACGGCAACACCTTCCCCTGCGACAGTTACGCGCTCACCGTCAGCGTTCCCGCGGGATACGTCACCGCTCATCCGAATGCGGCCGTGAAGGTGACCATGAGCTGGGTGGATACCGGCAGCGGCCAATCGGATTACGACCTTTATATCTACGATGGCGTTGTCGGCAACCTGGCGGGCGCCCGGGCAGCCACGTTCCAGTCCGCCAGTGGCGCCAATCCGGAGGTCGCCACTATCAGTCCGCTCCAGAATGATGGCGCACCGCACATCTACACCATCAAGATCGTGCCCTACCAGCCTACCGGCGAATCCGTGAACGTGCGGATCGAATTTCTACCCGGCTCGGGCACTGGCGGTTTCCCCGGTTTCGGCGGCGCTGATCCCACCGTCCCGGGCAACCCGCGCTATCAGATCTTCGTTCCGCCCGTCGGCACCTCCGCTGAAGCTGGCAATGGTGAGTTTAATATCGGTTACAACCCCGCCACTGGGCGCATCATGACGATGAACTCGGGCGCCATCTGGCGTCTGACACCGGGGGAAGTCCAGACTCCGGCGAAGCCCGAGTGCTGCGAGGCTCTTTGGGAAGATCGCTCCTCTACCATCACCGACATCGGCCTCGATCCCATTCTCTGGACCGACCAAAAGAGCGGCCGCACTTTTGCCTCGAACTCCACTGTCGGAGCCAACGCCGTTTACGCTTTCACGGATAACGACGGCGATCTTTGGGTTCCTTTCGGCATCGCGGCACCGAACGGCGGCGCGGATCACCAAACTATCGGGTCCGGTCCGTATCCTCTCATCAACGGCATGCCAAACCCGCTCGCGACTGCTGCCAATCAGGGTCAGGCCGTTTATTATTGCTCACAGGATGTGGTCGGTCCGGCCAGCTGTTACCGGAGCGATACGCTCGGGTCCACCTACGGCGCGCCCACCCTGGCCTACACCGGTCAGGGCGCCGGCGTCCCCGGCGGCACTTGCGGCGGTTTACACGGACATCTCCACGTCGCTCCGGATGGGACGGCCTGGTTGCCGGTTAATGATTGCAGTGGCCTGCAAGGCGGTGTTTTCAGCACCGACATGGGCACCACCTGGGTGACCTTCCAGGCGCCGAACGCCGTCTCGCAGACAAACGGCGCAGATCCTTCCATCGCGATCGACTCCGATAGCACCGTTTACTACGCCTACGTGAACAATGAGCCGGTCGCCGCTGGCCAACCGGCGGAAGGCCACGCCCGGGTCCAAGTCGGCCATCGCAATCCCGACAACACCATTACCTGGACCAATAACTTCGACCTCGGCGCCACTCACGGCATCGTCAACGCCGCCCACATCGAAGCTGTCGGGGGCAGCCCTGGTCGCGCCGCCGTTGGCTTCTTCGGCACGGATCGCGCGGGCGATTATCAGGCGCTCAGTTTCCCAGGGAAATGGTATGCCTTCATCGCGACCACTTACGACGGCGGCGCCACCTGGACCACCGTCAACGCGACTCCGAACGACCCCATCCAGAGTATGACCGGCATCTGGCAGCAAGGCGGCGGCGCGCAGGATCGGAATCTCCTCGATTTCAACGAGATCACGATCGATTCGAAAGGCCGCGTGCTTTATGGATATAGCGACGGTTGCGTCACGCCTGCCTGTATCGCCGGCACGGCCGGGAATGACTTCACCGCGCACATGCGTGTCGCCCGCCAATTCGGTGGTCGCTCCCTCTTCGCCAGCAATGATGTGAACACGGACACTACCGTCGCGCTCGCACCGAAACCGGCCTGCCTCTCCGGCCAACGCGATGCCGCAGCCTCGCATCTGAAGTGGAAGACGCCCGACAATGGCGGTTCGGAAATTGTGAACTATCTCATTTTCCGCGGACTCACTTCCGGCAGCGAAGTGCAGATCGGCCAGACCGGCGTCCCACGGAATAGCTTTGACGACACTTCCGCCGACCCTGCGGTGCCGCATTACTTCTATCAAATCAAAGCGGTCAATAGTTCCGGCACCCCGATCGGGAGCTTTAGCAACGAGATCGATCTCCCGATTTCCGCCGTGCCCCCACCCGAGACTTCATGCGCGCTCCCTGGCCGCACCATCCTAATCGATCCCGCCAACGACGAGCTCGATCAGGTCCCAGGGCATGATGTGCAAAAGCTTTCGCTGGGCGAGCCGTTCACCTTCTCCTCAGACAAAGTCGTCTTCACGCTGAAAATGCAGAGCCTCGCGCACCGTGCCGCCCTCGACCCGCTGGCCCATCACCTTCAATGTCGGGACGACGAATTACACCGCCCGCATGACGAATGATCCGCAGGACGGCGCCGTCGGCACTCCAATCTTCCAGGTCGGGCCCACTGGCGGAACCTTCGTCACCGCGGATCCCGCAAGCACGTTCACCCCGGATGGCACCATCACGATCGTCGTTCCGCGGAGCGCGATCGGAAATCCCGCGGTCGCTTCCCAGCTCACCGGATTTCTTGTGCGCATCACCGCAGCCACCTCGCTGACGCCGGATAACATGCCAGACAGCCTCGCGCCGTCCGGTTCCTATACCGTGGTCGGGAACGCTTCCTGTGAGCCAAATAGCGCACCGCTTGCCAGTCTTCTCGCCTTCGCGGGTGGCACTACCAATCCGCCGATGGGCGATCCTCCGTTTACGGTTGATTTCGATGGCTCCGGCTCTGCCGACCCGGACTCTGGCGACACCGTCGTTTCCTACACGTTCGACTTTGGCGATGGTTCCGCCTTGGTCACGCAGTCCTCGCCTCTGATCTCGCACACTTACACGCGGAACGGCGATTTCAGCGCGACCTTGAAGGTGACCGACTCGCGCGGCCTCGTCAGTAGTAACACCGGCCTTGTGAACATCGAAGTTGAGCTGCCGATCGATCGCGTCATCTCCCGCAAGGCCCACGGCGGCGTGGCCGGCTCGCCCTTTGATATTGCGCTCTACGATCGCGCCGTGCACCCAGACGGCAGCGGCGATATCGAATGCCGCGTGCCTGCTACGGAGAATGATTACACCATCATCTATACCCTCGGTTCTCAGTTCACACCGACCGCTAACGCCGCCACCGTGATGGTCGATGGTGCCAGCGCCAACGTCGTCAGCCACAATCCCGGGCCCAGGCTCAAATCAATACACCGTGCACCTCTCGCCGAATGTGCCCAATGCGCAGAAACACACCGTGACTTTGAGCGGTCTGCCCGTCCACAGCAGCACCTCCGGCGCTCCGAATGGTGGAAACGCGACTCTCAACGATTCCGTGACCGCCTTTAACCTCCTCGTCGGCGACATCAGCAACAATGGAGTGGTGAACAGCTCTGACGTCAGCACGGCGAAGGCTCAATCCGGCACCCCTACCACCGGGATGAACTTCCGCCTCGATGTCACAGCCAACGGCACGATCAATTCCAGCGACGTGAGTGCGGTTAAAGCGCAATCCGGCACCCAGTTCCCCGCCTCCCCGGTGGGCACGGGGAATTCCGCTGCGGCAGCCGGCAAACGGCAATAAAAATCCATCGCTGAAGTGGCGATGCTCCTTCCCGGGCAAGGCGGCCTCCGCGGCTGCCCTTCCCGGGGCGTGAGGGGGTTATTGAGTCGCTCGGCCACGAGCGCAGCGGCTGCGCGAGCGGGATGAAATCGACCCTACATCGCCGCGCCGCCGAGATAGGCGCTTAAGCGGTGAGCGCAGATTCTTTTAAACGATCCTGCAAGTCCGCCGCCTGGAGGGCGTCCATCATCTCGCCCAGATCACCCTCGATCACGCGGTCGAGGTTATAGAGCGTCAAACCAATCCGGTGATCGGTAATGCGGTTCTGCGGAAAATTGTAGGTGCGAATTTTTTCTTCCCGACCGCCGGAGCCGATCTGCGTTTTCCGGTGCGCGGAATACTTCGCTTCTTCCTCGCGGATTTTGTCCTCGAGCAAACGCGCGCGCATGATGCTGAGCGCTTTCTCTTTGTTCTTCTGCTGGCTGCGACCGTCCTGACAACGGACGATGCGGCCGGTCGGAATATGCATGACTTGCACAGCGGAATCAGTCGTGTTCACCCCCTGCCCGCCCGGGCCGCCCGCGCGGCAGACTTCGATGCGGAGATCTTCTGGCTTGAGATCGAGATCGACGTCTTCCGCTTCGGGCAAAACCGCGACGGTGGCGGTGGAAGTGTGGATGCGGCCCTGCGCTTCCGTGGCCGGGACGCGTTGCACGCGGTGCACTCCGCTCTCGAAACGCAGCTTCCGGAAAACGGATTCGCCCGACACTTTAAAGATGGCTTCGCGTAATCCGCCCAAATCCGACGGACTCGACTCCAAGTCTTCGACTTTGAGCCCGGCAGTTTCGGCATAGCGGTTGTACATCCGGTAAAGATCGGCCGCAAAAATGGCCGCCTCACTTCCGCCGGTGCCAGCGCGGATTTCGATTATGGCGTCGCGGTTTTCATTCTCATCCGGAGGCAACAGAGCAATCTGAAATTCGCCCTCCAGCGCAGCGAGTCGCTTTTCCAATTCAGGAATTTCCTCCGCGGCCATCGCGGCCATCTCGGCATCATCGGAGCCGGCGAGTTCGCGGTTGTCGGCTAATTGCTGCCGGGTGGAATCGAGCTCAGTCCAAAGCGCGAGCATCTGCTTCACACTGGCGTGCTCGCGCATGGTGTCGCTGGCCCGCTTCCGATTCTCGAAGAGCGAGGGATCGGCGATCTCCTGCTCGAGCTCCGCAAAGCGCTCGCGTTTCCGCTGGATTAAATCCTGGAAGTCCATTGGCCAAAAAGGCTCGTGTACAAGGAAAACGGCGGTCTAAGACCGCCGTTCACATGCTCCTTCAGCTAAGCTTTGGTGGTGCGAGTCGCCTTCACGCTACCGTAGCGGCGCGCAAATTTCTCCACGCGGCCAGCGGTATCGACAAATTTTTGTTCGCCGGTAAAGAAGGGATGGCAAGCGGCACAGATGCCGATTTTGATATCCTGCTTGGTCGAACGCGTATGGTAAACCGTCCCGCAGGCGCAGGAGATTTCGGTCTGGTTATATTCAGGATGAATGTCCGCTTTCATGATCAGAAATGAGCGTGGAAGGTAGGCGCGCTCCAGAACGGGCGCAAGCTGTGAAATCCCACGATCCTATAATCAGCGCTTGGGAATCGATCCTGGAGCGGAAATCAGGGCAGTCGGCCATTTTCGACACGCGGGGGAACACGGTTCGCACTTTTCAAGACGTCGAGACCAGAGCGCGTGCGTTCCAGGAAAAAATGCAGGATCGCGCTGCCGGCGACGTTTATGCGATCGACTTGGGGAACCATCCGGATTGGCCGTCCGTTTTGCTCGCGTGCCTGCGGCAGAAGTTGGTCGTGATCCCGCTGGAGGAATCGACTCCCGTCGAGCAGGGCGCGGCGATCCTGGCATTCTGTCGAGCGGCGGAGTGGGGAGAAAATCCGCCTGTCCTCCTCAAGCTCACTTCCGGCACCACCGCCGCACCGCGAGCCATCCGCTTCCGCAGCGCGCAACTGCTGGCTGATTGCACCCAGATTTGCGACACCATGGGAATAACCGACACCGATCTGAACTTCGGCGTCATCCCGGTTTCGCATTCGTATGGCTTAAGCAATCTGATCACGCCGTTGCTCATCCGCGGCGTGCCGCTGGTTCTGAGCCGCGACCGCATGCCGCGCGCCGTGCTGGACGATCTCGCGCGCACCAAGGCCACCGTCTTCCCGGGAATGCCGGTTTTCTATCAGGCCTTCGCGCAGATGGAATCCGTGCCGGCCCTGCCGCAGCTGCGGCTCTGCATTTCGGCCGGGGCGCCCTTGTCTTTGCCGGTGGCGCAGGAATTTCGCGCGCGCTTCAGCCAATCGATCCACTCTTTCTACGGTTCCTCGGAGTGCGGCGGGATTTGTTACGACCGCGAAGCTCTGTTGGAGCAATCAGGGTTTCGTCGGTCCGGCGATGGCAGGCGTGGACGTGCGGTTGCTTGATCGCGAAAGCGCGAGCAGCCCCATTGAAGTGCGTTCCCAAGCGGCTGGTGACGGCTATTTTCCAGCAGCCAGAGGAGGAGAAACTCAGCCAAGGCCGCTTTGTCCCGGATGATTTGCTGACGCTTGCCGAGGAAGGATTTCGCATCACCGGGCGCGCCTCCGATGTGATCAACGTGGCCGGTAAAAAAGTGAATCCGGTGGAAGTGGAAGCTGCCTTGCTGGCCTGCGTCGGCGTGCGAGAAGCGATTGTCTTCGGTCGCGGATCCGCCTTGCGCAATGAGGAGGTCGCAGCCTGCATCGTGGCCGCGCCGGAA
Organism: uncultured Verrucomicrobiae bacterium; assembly: GCA_963762685.1. Classification (GTDB taxonomy): domain Bacteria; phylum Verrucomicrobiota; class Verrucomicrobiia; order Chthoniobacterales; family UBA10450; genus JACCTI01. The sequence goes on from CAVXLV010000011.1 coordinate 258,873, forward strand.
TTAGCGGAATCTGCTTTGCTCGAATTCTGCCGTCGCCGTCTGCGCAGCTGGCAGGTACCCAAGCGCATCTTCTTCCTGGATGAAATGCCCGTGTCCGAACGGGGGAAAATCAGCCGGCGCACTCTCGCAGAACGATTTGCCGGAAAGTAGAATATGCAAAAAGGGACGCTCACTTCGCGCCTCGATTCCGAATCAAGAGAAAACCAAGATCACACTATGCGAACCATTCTTCTCTCCACTTTCGGCGCAATTCTCATCCTCGCGGTTTTCAGCAGCTGCACGACCACGGTCCGCGCGCCCAGCGGACGTTCGGCTTCGATCAGCACCCGCACGCAGTAGCGGCGGCTTGCAGCCGTCTCCGAGGTGCGGGCGCGAGCTCCCATCGCCCGCTGCGCGCCGATCACGTGATCTTGGGTGCGCCGCCGGAGAAAAGACTTTCCATTTATCGGGAAGCGGGCATTCCTTAACGAGAGATGGGAAGCCCGCTCCTATGGGCGCGTGGCTGATCCCACCTTTCCAAACCCGTGAACGAACCGAGTAATCCCTCTTCCATTTCCCCCGGTGGCCGCGTCCTGGTGCTCGCGCCGGATGCATCCCTGGCTGCCGCGATCGAGACCGCCCTGCGCGAAGCCCACCCGTCGGCCCAGGTTGAGATCGCGCGCACCTTGGAAGAGGCGCAAGGATTGGTCGTGAGTCTGCGTCCGGACCTTTTCGTTCTCGATGTCGATGCGACTTCGGATTTGGGACAGGAATTCCTTTACGATCTGCGCACGAGCCATCCGAAAGCCCGCGCCATTGTCCTGACTGGGATCCATCTCGCCACGCAACGCGCGCAAGCCGCCGGGCTCGGCGCCATTCATTTCCTGGAAAAGCCTTTCCCGCACGACGACTTCGTCGCCCTGGCCGGTGCATTTTTGCAACCGGGCGATGATGAGGGCGAGAAATTCCAGGGCACGCTGAGCGATCTGCACATCGCGGATATCATTCAGCTTAAGTGCATGAGCGGCGCGACCTCCGCGCTGGAATTTACCGGGCCCAACGGAGAGAAGGCGCGCGTCTTTTTCGAAAATGGCCAGGTGTGTCACGCCACCGCGCCGGGCAAGCAAGGGATCGATGCCTTTAACCAGATCGTGAACTGGAAAGGCGGCACCATCTCGGAAGTTTCCGGCGCTGGGACCAGCCCGCGCACGATCGATCTTGATTGGCAGATTCTGCTCATGGAAGCGGTGCGCCAGATCGACGAAACAGCGGGAGCAGATGCAGAAGCGGCGGCCCTGGCGGCGGCCAATCCGCAGCCGATCCGACGCAAGATTCTCGTCATCGATGACAGCGTAATGCTGCTTAATTTTGTGCAGGAGATCCTGACGGAAGCCAATTACAGCGTCGAGGCAGCGCCCACGGCGGAAGAAGGTCTGCGCTCGGCGATGGCTAATACGCCGCACCTCATTCTGCTGGATTACGTCCTGCCCGATATGAAGGGCGATGAAGTTCTGAGTCGGCTCCTGCAAGAGCCCTCCACCGCGCGCGTGCCCGTGGTCTATATGTCGGGGTTCGGCACCGATCTGCCATCCGATCCGAAGCAAAGTGCAAACGTCATCGGGTCGCTGAACAAGCCTTTCACTTCCGAACTGCTGCTTACGACCGTGGAGAATCACATGCCCAACGACGTCTCGGATTTCTCGCAAGATGCTCCCGCCGCTCCGGCCGCAAATTCACCGGCCGCGCAAGCTTGGGCCGCGATGGATGATAACTCCGATGAGCCCATGCGTGCGCCGGATTTTGTCTCGGAACCGGAGAGTTTGACGCAATCGTTCCCCGAGCCGGAAACGTCAGCGCCCTGGCCGGCGGAGAATGTGATCGAAGAGCCGATGGCGCCGCTCGCGGAAATGGAGACCCAAGCGGTGGAAGCTGCCGTCGGCGGAACGCAGGAAGCCTGGTGGGAAGCCCCGGTCGCCCCGCCTGAGGGTTCCGGAATGGTAACGGAGATGAACCCGTACGACGCTGGCGCGCCGGGGAGCGACTTCAGCGAGACGGCCGATGTGCCGATGGACGCCGGGAACGCTTTTTTCTGCGGCGACACCAGTTTCTTTTCCTTGAACTGGGCGCTCCACACCATTTCGGCGCAGAAGCTGACTGGCGTGCTCCGTTGCTTCTGGCACAAGGCCACTGTGGAAGTGCTGGCTCGCCACGGGCAGATCGTGCTCGCGACCACGCGTGATCCAGAGCTGTATTGCCCGGAGGCGCCGATCACGCTGGTTAATATTGAGGAAGCGCGCGCGAACTCCGCGCGCGATCAGCAGCGCGAGACCGCCCGCCCGCTTTTCGTTTCGCTCGCGCAAGAGGGCCTGATCATTCGCGAGCCGGCCATGCAATTGGTCCAGCATTACGGGCAAAAATTATTCTCCGCCCTTTGGACGGCGCCGAAGGTGCGCATGATGTTTGAGCAATTCGAGGAATTGCCTTCCTACACGCAGGATTTACCGACCGAGGAGGACGTCGATCATTGGGCGCTGGGCACGCTGCGCTTCGTCCAGTTCACGGAAGTGGGCGACAAGACGAACTACGATTCCGCCTCCATCCCCGCTTACACGCGGGACGGCTTCGATCGCGTGCAAAAACTCCGCCTCACCGTGGCGGAAGCGCAGTTCGCCACGCAGTTTAATGGCACCCGTTCCATCGCGCAGATCGCCAAGAATCTCCGGCTCGACCTGAAGTTTGCCCGGCTCACCTTGTTCCGTTTTCTCGCGCTCGAGATCATCGAATGCTGGCCGCCCGCCGTGGTCGGCGCGAAGCCGGAAAAGCGCGGCGTCTTCGGGCGCATGTTCGGCGATTAGTTGTCGCTAAATTCGCGGCCCGGAAGTGCGCATGGCCGACAGAACTGTTAGGCTGCGCGACCGATGCCCTCGAAAGCACTGAAGACGCCGGCCAAGCCGGAAAAACTTCTCCTCTTAACCGACGAACCGGAGCACGCCTCCGAGTCTCGTTTCTCCGCGCCGGAGAATTTCATCAATCGCGAACTGAGCTGGCTGGAATTCAATCGCCGCGTTCTCGAAGAAGCGCAGGATGCGACCCAGCCGCTCCTCGAGCGGGTCAAGTTCCTCACCATTGTCAGCTCGAATCTCGATGAGTTTTTCGAGATCCGCGTCGCCGGGATTAAGCAGCAAATCGAAAGCGAGACGAGCGACGTCGGCCCCGATGGACTCACGCCGACCGAGACCTTCAACGCCATCCAGCGCACCGCGCATGAGATGGTGGCCACGCAATACGCGCTCTGGCGGGAATCCCTCCTCCCGGCGCTGGCGAAGAACAACATCCGCGTCCTGCATGTGGCGCAGTTGAACGCGAAACGCGCGGCCTGGGCTCGCCGTTATTTCCAGGAAGAAGTCTTCCCCATGCTGACGCCGCTCGCGGTCGATGCGAGCCATCCTTTTCCGCAACTCCTGAACAAGAGCCACAACCTTTTCGTGCGCGCCCGCGTCTCGAAAGCGGATGAACTCCTTTACGCCATCGTGCAGGTCCCGCGCGTGCTCCCGCGCCTGATCATGTTGCCGCGCGGGAACAAGGACGATGATCCGTGGGAATACATTTACCTCGCGGATCTGATCAAAAATAACATCGCCGATCTCTTCCCCGGCTTGCTCCTGGAAGGCGCGCACGCCTTCCGCGTGACCCGGAACAGCGATCTCTACATCGATGAAGAGGAGGCCGATAATCTCTTGCGCAGCATCGAGCAGGAACTGCGACGCTCCAGCCGCGGCGACGCGGTGCGGCTGGAAGTGGAAGTGGATTGCCCGAAAGACGTGCGGGAATTGCTCCTCGAATTCTTCGATCTCACGGAGGCCGACCTCTACCGCTTAAATGGCCCCCTCACCATGACGCATCTCGCGCCGTTGGTGGCGAACGATTCGTTCGCCAAGCTAAAGGACCGCGTCTTTCAGCCCGCGCGCGATCCCGCGCTCCCGCCGCACGCCAATATTTTCGAAGTCATGCGCAAGCAGGATGTGCTCCTGCATCATCCCTACGAGAGCTACGATCCCGTGGTCGAGTTGGTCGAATCCGCGGCCGCCGATCCGCAAGTGCTCGCGCTTAAGATCACGCTCTACCGCACCAGCGGCGATTCGCCCATCGTGGCCGCGCTCATCGAAGCCGCGAATGCCGGCAAGCAGGTCACCGCGCTCGTGGAACTGCGCGCGCGTTTCGACGAAGCCGCGAATATCCAATGGGCCCGCCGTCTCGAAGAAGCCGGCGCCCATGTCGTCTATGGCGTCGTGGGCTTGAAGACGCACTGCAAGGCGCTGCTGATCGTGCGGCGCGATACCGATCGCCTCCGCCATTACGTCCACCTCGCCACCGGAAATTACCATCCGCGCACGGCGCGTTCCTACACCGACTTCAGCCTCTTCACCACCAATCCGAAGATCACCGAAGAAGTCGCGATCGTCTTCAATACGCTCACCGGTTTGGCTGGTTTCCCCGGCTTGGAGAAGCTCCTCGTCGCCCCCTTCGATCTGAACAAACGCCTGATCGGCTTCATCGAACGCGAACGCGATCACGCCCTCGCCGGACGCGCGGGCCACATCATTGTGAAGCTCAACTCGCTCGTCGATCAGGAGATCATCGAGAAGCTCTACGAAGCCTCCTGCGCCGGCGTGAAAATCGATCTCATCATTCGCGGGATTTGCTGCCTGCGACCGAAAGTGCCGAACTTGAGTGAGAACATCCGCGTCGTCAGCATCGTGGGTCGCTTCCTCGAGCACAGCCGCATTTATTATTTCGAAAATGGGGGCGAGCAGGTCGTGTATCTGGCGAGCGCGGATTGGATGCCGCGCAACTTCGTCCGCCGCGTCGAGATCGCATTCCCGATCGAGGACCCGATTTTGCGCGACGAGATTATCAATGACGTCCTCCCCCGTTTCGTGCACGACCGCGTCAAGGCGCGCGAACTGGAAGCGGACGGCACCTACACCCGCGTGCCCCTTCCGGAAGGCCAGCCCCGCAGCCAGGCCCAACTGCATTTCCGCGAGCGTTCGCGCGGGCAGGCGCGTAAACTCGCCGAAGCGCAGCGGACGCCAGCCATCCAGCTCGCGCCCATCACTCAACCCAGAGAACGTCCATGAAAAACATCCTCGTTATCGATATCGGTGGCACCCACGTCAAAATGATGATCTCCCGGCAGGAGAAGCGGAAATTCGATTCCGGGACCGCGCTCACGCCCAGGCAGATGATGGCCAAAATCAAAAAGACGGCGGCCGATTGGACGTTCGACGCCATCTCGATCGGCTTCCCCGCGCCCGTCGCGAACGGGCAGATCATCAAAGACCCGAGCAACCTCGGGCCCGGCTGGGTCGGCTGGGATTTTAAGAAATCGTTAGGCAAACCGACCCGCGTCATCAACGACGCCGCCCTGCAGGCTCTCGGCAGCTATCACGGCCAGCGCATGCTCTTTCTCGGCCTCGGCACCGGCCTGGGCTCCACCTTCGTCTGGGATAAAAATGTCTTCCCGCTCGAGCTCGGGCACCTGCCTTATACGAATGGCTCCATCATCGAAGATCACCTTGGGAAACGCGGGTTGGCCACTCTCGGCAAGAAAATCTGGGAGCGCGAAGTGCTGGCTGCGATCAAACAATTGAAGCTCGCCTTCATCGCCGATTACGTCGTCCTCGGCGGCGGCAACGCGAAGAACTTCAAAAAGCTGCCGGAAGGCTTCGAGTTTGGGCATAACCGCAACGCCTATCTCGGCGGCTGCCGTCTCTGGGAAACGCAGCCGAAGAGCAGGCGGCCGAAGTGGAACGTGATCTCGTAATCGTTTCGCGTGCGAAACCCGCGCCGTCTCACGAGCACGCCGCTCCTTCAAGTCCGCTTTGCCAAGCTGGCTGCGATGGGCTGAGGGACGGAGCGGACGAACCGCCTAGTAAAGCGGATGAGCAGCGCTGCCAGTGACATCGGATAGGCGACATCGCGCCGAAAAGTTTTTCGATCCGGTTACCACGCTGTCTTCAGCTCCGGGTACTGGCGGATGAGGGCATCTGGCGTCAGCAGCGTGAGGCCCTGCGTCTGCGCCGTAGCAATCAGAATGCGATCCGCGGGATCGGTGTGGAGAGGAGGCAACACCACAGAAGCGGCGGCAATGCGAGAATCGACCGGGATTTCCCTCAAGCCGTGCTGTTCCAACACCGCCGCAAACCATTCGGCGGGTGTGTCTCGCGGCAGTTCGAGTTTCCCGCGGCGATGCTTGAGGGCGATTTCCCAAACGCTGAACGCCGAGACGAAGAGACTGCCGACGTTTTCACGCAGCAGCTCCTGCGCGGTTGGGCTGAGATTGTCGGAGCCGTTCGCCAGCCAGAGCAGAGCGCAGGTATCGAGTAAAATCATCGCAGCGCCGCGGGCCACTCCTCGTCCGTCAGCGGTTCGGTTGCGTCATAATGCAGAACCACCTTCAGCGTAGGATCGGTTTTCAGCGGATCACGCACCGACTTGGCTGGCGCCTTCAATTCCGCAACGGGTTTTCCATTGCGGCAGATCCGAACCACCTCGTTCTGCTCCTCCACAGCTTTGAGAAGCGCCGAGAGCCGTGTTTTCGCCTCGTGCGTGTTGACCGTGATCATCGGCGCGACAGTAAACTAAGCTTAGTCCATGCGTCAATTGCGGCCATGCACGGCGGCGACCTTCCAATGGGTCCGGAAATGTTTCCGCCACGGGTTTACACAGATGAAACACGGATGGCAGACCGTCGCCCTCTAAATCTGTGAAATCTGTGTCAATCTGTGGCCAGAGATCCCGTCCACCTGCGATTTCAGCGTTTCAACTTCAGCGTTTCAGCATTTGGAAAGGCGTTGCTCGATCATCTCTACAACGAAGGTTGCAGCATCATCAGCACGGGTGCGTGCATGTTTTCCACGCCGATGACCGAAGCGGAGATCGACACGCTCGTGGAGGCGTTCAAGTCCGGCTTTGCCAAGCTGGCTTCGGTGGGCTGAGCGAGCGCAAGCTTACCTTGTTCTGTTGGCTTGCGCTTCGAAACACCAGCCCTTAAAAAACGTATATGGAGCAAAACCCCTTCGCAGCACCGGACGCACAAGTGGCGTTCGCCGAGAACCCTGAGCCACGCTGCGCGTCGCTGCTGATTCTCGACACCTCTGGCTCCGATGGCCGGCGAACCTCTTCGGAACCTGCAAGAGGGAATCACCGCTTATAAGGATGAATTGTGCGCAGACAGCCTCGCAAGGAAGAGAGTTGAAGTCGCTGTCGTCACGTTCGGAGGAACGGTGGATATTGCGCAAAAAGTTTGTCACCGCGGAGTCGTTCTATCCACCGACGCTTGCCGCAACGGGCGACACGCCAATGGGTCGTGCGGTGAACACGGGTCTGGATCTTCTGGCGGAGAGAAAGAAAGAATACAAAAGCAACGGTGTCGGTCATTACCGGCCTTGGGTATTCCTCATTACCGACGGGGTTGAACCGACGCTAACACGCCGGATTGGACGGAAGCGATTCGCCGTATCATGGAAGGAGAGGACCAGAAATCGTTTTCCTTCTTCGCGGTAGGAGTGGAGGGCGCTGACATGGAACGCCTCACGCAGCTCAGCAAGCGCGAACCTTTGAAACTGAAAGGAATGCGCTTCCGGGATCTCTTTGCGTGGCTGTCGAACTCGCAGCAGACGGTATCTCGTTCGACCGTCGATGATGTCATCCCGTTGCAGAATCCCGCTACGCCGGAAGGCTGGGCGAGCATTTAGCTTGGAATGTGGCGGGTCGTGGGCGCCAGTGTGCGTGGCACTTCGCACTGTAAGTCTGGTGCGCCCTGCCAGGATTTCTGCGATTATCGACGTACCTTTGTCGGAAATGTCCCCGCCCTTGTGATCGGAATCGCCGATGGTGCGGGAAGCGCCAAGGCCTCTGACATCGGATCGGCGCAAGCGATTGAATTCCTTCTCGGCAAAGTCTCGTCATCACTTCACGATGTGCGAAGTCTGAATGAAACCGTTGCGAAAGCATGGCTGCTCGAGACTCGCGAGAAGCTCGCTGCAACCGGCACGGAGATCGGCCTATCGACAAAGGACCTGGCATGCACTGTCCTGCTCGCCATCCTCTCGGAGGAAGCATCGATTTTCATCCAAGTGGGCGATGGAGCATGGGTCGTGGACGCCGAATCCGGCCCGACATGTGCGACGTGGCCATCGGGCGGTGAGTATGCAAACCAGACGACCTTCATCACTTCACCAGCCTGGGAAGATGCGTTTCAGTATCAGATGATCGAGAGACATCTTTCCGCGGTCGCGGGCTTTAGCGACGGGTTGCAAAGTTTGGCCCTACAGTTCGCCGCCCGTGCTGCTCACGGTCCGTTTTTCGATCCAATGTTTAAAGCACTCAGAGCCGCGGAAGATGAAACTGACTTAATCGCGCCTCTGATAGAATTTCTGGCCTCCGAGCCGGTAATTGAGCGTACTGACGATGATAAATCGCTCGTGCTCGCCTGCTGGCACGACGTCAAACTCCTATGTAATGTGGCTTGACGAACATGGTGCCGTAGAACTTGGCCGGCAGATCGGCCGACGCGGTGGTGAAGGGAGTGTTTTTGAAGTAAAAGATCGACCAGGTGTAATCGCGAAGGTTTATCATCAGTCGCCTTCGCCGCAAAAGGTCGCGAAACTCGATCATCTAACGCGGACGGCCACACCAGAACTCCTCCGGCACGCGGCGTGGCCGGCTGCGCTGCTATGGGACAACAAGAGGAACCCGCGCGGGTTCTTCATGCCGCTTGTTCAGGGCAAAGAAATCCATCAACTGTTCGACCGAACAGAGCGGGCCGTTGAATTTCCAGGGAAAGGATGGGATTTCCTTGTGCACGTCGCACGGAATTGCGCCGTCGCCTTTGAGTCTGTTCATGCTGTCGGGGCAGTCATTGGCGACGTTAACGAGGGAAACTTCCTCGTCGGACGGGACGGCATTGCGCGGCTGATCGACTGCGATAGTTATCAAATCCGAGATAGAACCACGACGTGGACCTGTGATGTTGGTGTCCCTTTTTGGACCTCACCAGAGCTCCAAGGAAAAGACTTCCGCAATCTTGAGCGCACGACCAATCACGACCTCTTTGGATTAGCAGTATTGATCTTCAAGCTCCTTTTCATGGGGCGGCACCCGTTCGCTGGCATCCCGACGACGCACGCGGATCTCATGCTGGAGGAAATGATCGAGCGGCACATGTTCGCGTACAGCGCGCAGGCGCCCACGCTCGGGGTTCGCCCTCCTCCTTTTAGTCTTCCGTTAACCTCGCTGCCGGAAAGTTATCGTCAGCTTTTCGATCGAGCCTTCCTTAAAGGTTCGGAAACCAACGCGAGGCCGCACGCCAAACAGTGGGTGCAGGCGCTGGATGTTCTCCTGCGGAATCTAACTCAGTGTGCACAAGATTCTTCCCATAAATACCCAAAGAACCTGAGCAAATGTCCGTGGTGTGAGATCGCGCGCGCTGGCGGCCCGCACTTCTTCGTCGCCGTCTCGCTCAATGTCCCTGTCGGCGGAACCGATATTGTTTCGGCCTGGGAGGCGATTACACGAATACAGCGGGTGACGATCGGGGTGATGCCATTCGAACAGATTAAGTTCCCCATCGTGCATCCGGGTCCCTCGCCAGATGGCATCAAAGCGGTGCGACCACAGTTCGTCGTCGGAGTCCTGCTAATCGCGGCCGGTCTCGTGCTGATGTTTTCGGATGCCGCGCTGCTTGGATTGACGGCGATCATGTTCGGATGCGGAATGGTCGCGGGTGGCCTACGTGCACCGGAGTAACGCAGCCGAAAAAACGCGGCGGTTCCAAACTGTTGAGCAGAAGCGGAAGGAGCTGCACGCGCGGTGTCAGGAATTGGCGCACTTCGCCAAGTCGTTCGAATTGGACTTTGAGAACAAACGCAGTGAGACACAGAAGGCCTACGAACGGCTCATGCGGCTCGATCAAGAACGGGCAGTGGAGCTGAGGAAGCTGGAAAAACGGCGAAACGCCAATTGCAATTGAACGACTTTCTGGACCACCAGTTGATTTCACACGCGGATATTCCGGGTTTAGGGCCGGTTAAGAAATCACGCTTGTTTCACTACGGAATAGAGTCTGCCTTGGACATCAGACCAGATATGACGATCCCGGGATTTGGCCCGGCCAATAAGGGATACCTGCTCGCGTGGCGTCAGAGCTGTGAGTGGAGATTTCACTATGATCCGTCGAAGGGCATCCCGGCTCAGGAAATGAATCAGCTCAATGCGCGTTTCTCGTCTCTGCGTCATCAGCTCACGTCGCAACTGACGAGCGGGGCGAAAGCACTCGCCAGCCAACGCTTCTGCGCAGTCGCGTACAACTCAACTCCAAGCGCAGATGGCGAATCTGATTCAGCAAACAGCGCAAGCTGCAGCCGATCTTAAAGCGCTAACCAATTGATTTCTCCTCCCGAGCGCCAGAATCGAACTGTGGGTTTCCGCTTCCAGTTTCGGAGAAGTATCAAGATCCTTCCCGGCGTTCGGTGGAACATCAGCAAAGGCGGGAGTTCGTGGACTTTCGGCGGACGCGGATTCCGGCACACCATTGGCAGGCGCGGTGCGCGGACGACGGTTGGAATTCCGGTACCGGCCTGTCGTACACAAAAGTTCATAAACCTGCGGCGATGCCTCCTCCGCAAGTTCCGAAGCCGTTGCCGTCGCCCCGTGCGGACGCAAGAATTCTTTTATGTCGCTGGAGTAAATTCTGCTTGTGATCTGGATCGTGGGGGAAATTATCCCAGACCGCGCCGCTCCAACCGAACTCTGAAGTTGCCGCGTTTCGCGTTGATCCTGTTGCCGCATTCTCACCGTCGGCGTCCCTCTATGCGACTCCGACTGTTGCGCCACCACTGGCTGCGCCCACGGCGCCATCTCTGCAGGCGGCCTTAGCAACGGTAACGCCTCCGTCCGCGCCGCAGATCCAGAGAGCGATGCCTGTGAGGGAGCAGGATGACCTCGCCGCGCAATTCAGGCAGACGGTCGTGTTTCGGGCCGCAGCCAAGTATCCGGACCTCCTGGATTCAAATTCAACCCTGTTTCGCGCCACATGGTCCGCCTACTATCAGCACAAGCTCTCGAACCCGGCGTTCTTCAATGATCCGGACTGGCCACTGGTTCTCGCTAATCAAACTGCGACGGCTCTCCGAATTCCATCAACACAGGTTCCGGCGTCTTCAATTGCTGCCATACCAACGACAGGCGCAACAAAGCCGAAGCTTATATGGACTCCGAAGCCTGCCTTTCCTCACAATGCTCGAGACGTCCGTCGCGCCCGTTCCGGCCAATTTCTCCTGAAATTCCGAAGCGACGGAACTGTCGCTGGGGTGGAAACAGTAAAATCTACTGGCAACGCCGTTCTCGACAGTTCTGCCGCCGCGACCTTTCGGCTGTGGCGATGCGAGCCGGGTCACGCCTGGAGCACGACTGTTCCGGTTACGTTCGAGATTACCCGCTTAACCCGTGAAGGCGGAACAGAACCCGGTCTTCGAAGACTTAAGTCCAGAGACGGGTCAAAGAGCGACGCGACTCAGAGGCGCTCACATCGACTTCGATGCGGGCGCTTCTTTTTTCCGGGGGCGGGACGTTGCAGAGGCGCCGGGCGCTCGAACGATCTGACAGTCAGGCCCACTTCCAAACTCACTCCCGTTCGAAGACCGTCGCCAAGCCTTGTCCTACCCCGACGCAGAGCGACGCGATGCCGCGCGAGGCGCCGGTGCGAGCCATCTGGTGGATCAGCGTCGTGGCCAGGCGGGCGCCGCTGCAACCAAGCGGGTGACCGATCGCAATCGCGCCGCCGTTGACGTTCAATTTTGCGTGGTCGAGGCCCAGCTCGCGCTGGCAGGCGAGGGCGTTGCGCGGCGAACGCCTCGTTCAACTCGAACAGGTCGATACGGTCGAGCGTCAGTTTCACAAACGGCCGGAGGGAGGAACCGGGCTTGGCAATCGTGCGCAATCGCAGATGATACTCTCCGATGCCGCTGACGTTCGAGTGGGACGTGAAGAAGGCGCGATCCAACGCTACGAAGCACGGCGTCAGATTCGATGATGCTTCGTCCGTCTTCGCGATTCCCTTCTTCATTAACGATTCTGGACCCGACGCATTCGCACGACGAGGCGTGCTTTGTCGCAATCGGCCGGTCCGACCTGGGGCAAATGCTGGTTGTCGTCACACCGACAGCGGCGACAATATTCGCATCATCAGCGCTCGACCTGCGAGCAGGCGAGAACGACGGACGTATGAAAAAACCAGATAAGCAAACCGATCCCGACATCCAGCCGGAATACGATTTCGCCAACGGTACGCGCTCCGAATACGCTGGGCGTTATGCGCAAGGAACCAACGTGGTCGTGCTGGAACCTGACGTGCATGCGCCTTCCCGAGCGCCGAAGCGGTAAACGGGTCACTGCGAGCGCTGGCGAAGATCATCCGCGAGCAGAAATCTGCTGCCGGCAGATAGACAGTCTTCAGCGCTGCGCCGAGCTGACCGCCAGGCACGTCGTGGCCAGAGCGGGCGCCGCTGCAACCAAGCGGGTGACTGCGCTCAATCATGTAAGTGGCTCATTCCGAGATGGTAAAACAGCCGCACGGGCTGGCTCACACCCGTTACAAGCCGCTCTTACAGTGGTTACAAAGGCATCTTGCAGGCGAACAACTGGCTCTTGCAGCCGAGCAACCCGATTTCCCAGCCGAGCAATCGACTCACGCAGTCAAACAACTCGATTTCACCAGCGCGCAACTCGATCGCGCAGGCAAACAATCCGGTCGCGTAGTCAAACAGCGCATTCTTACACCAGCCGGAGGTGCACTTACGCCCGCCGGAGTCGTCTTCGCAGCGACCGGAGGCAGCCGGGCAACCAGCGAAAACCGTCTTGCCTTCGGCGTTCTTATTTAACTACGATGGAGGCATGGACGATAGAACACGCAATACCCTCTCGATGGGCCGGGCGGTCCAGACCTACCTGGCGGATAATAACGGCGTCTGGAGTGATGTGCCGGCGATTGGGACCGCCATCACTCAGCTCGACGCGAAGCTGGATGACATCGAGAGCACGACCGAGCAGCAGGAGACGCCCATAGAAGGCGCGACGCAGGACAAGGAGACCCTGCGCGATCAGCTGGAAGAGAAAACGTTATTCGTCGCGAGCGCCGTCTTTTCGTCGGCCATGGCGAAGAACAATCACGAGCTGGCCGCGGAAGTGGACTTCACCGTCACGCAGCTCGACCGGATGGCGGAGCAAGAGCTGGCCAATGCCGCCGAGCGCACGCACACGCGGGCGACGGAAAATTTCGGCGCCATCAAAACCGACTACAAGATGGAGCAGGCGGACCTGGATAGCTTGAGCGCGACCCTGACCGCCTTTTCGGAGAAAATGCCGCAACCGCGGGCGAAGATTGCAGCCCGCGCCGGGATCACGCAGACGATCCCCGGCAAGCGGAGGGATCTGATGTCGTTCCTCCGTCAGGTGTTGGACCGGCTGATGGTGCGCTATCGGACCATCAATCCGCAGTTCTACGGCGGCTACCAATCCGCGCGCGTGATCGTCGACCTGAAAGCCAAGCAGCCGCCGACAACGCCGCCTACGCCGTAGTTCTTGGAACTTTGGCCGGGCGCTCGGTCCGCTTCTTCCGGCGACGTTTCGCGGTGGCCTTCCACGACCAAAATGGGCGCTTGAATTCGCGGGGCCCGTCCGGATAAGCTGCGGGGAAACCGCAGCCAACCATTCGTTAGGAGTTTCCATCATGCCTGACTCTTCCATCAGTATCGTTCCCATCGGGAAAAAGACCTGCCGACCGTTCCAACTCGAGGTCATGGTCTTCAGTCCAGAGTCGGGCTACAAATTCAAAGTCGTGGTGGAGCGTTCCTGCACCCCGGAAGCGGACGCGATCTGGAAGCTGGTCTTCGATCTTTACCGCGTGAAGGCGGGCGATGAAATCCAGCTGGTGCATGTTTCCTTCACCACCGGCACGCCGGTGCAGCAAAAGGCCGTGCAAAAAATGATCAACGGCGTGAAACCCAAACAGGCCGATGTCCTGGTGGCGGAAGTTTATCCAGCGACGAAGGAGATCGTCGGTGTCGCCAAGCCGACTGCGGCCCAGAAAAAGAAGATCACCGCTGCGATGGAGAAAGTGGTGAGTCTGGATCTTTCCTAAGCTGCCGCGCGCTCCTTCATGCGCACCCGTTTCATTTTCGCTGGCGTGCTTCTCGGCCTGGCCGTGTCCGCGCCGGCCTTGGGACTCGCGCAAGACGTGGTCAATCTGGACCTCGAATCCACGGAGGCGGCGCCAGCCTCCGAGAAACAGGCGGCGCTTTCCACGGCGCAAGAGCGCGGGCTTTATCGGCTCCGCGTGCGCTACGTCAAAGTGGAAGGCCGCTGGGGGGATCTCGTTCAGGTGCCGCTCGTGCCTGGCGAAGTTCTCACGCCCCAGAAAATCTCCGCCGCGCTGGATACCCTCCGCGCTCTTATCACCAAACCGGCCAGCCCCACCCTGGCGCTCCGCTCCAAGGGCGAAGTCGGCGTCCTTTACATCGACGTAAAGTTCGACACCGATCCTGTAATCGACGCGAACGGAAACGCGCGCCGCGACGAGAGCACGGTGGGCGTAATCTTTCGCCCACATTATCTGCACGTTTCGCTGGTCGAACTCGGGAACAATATCCTCCCCATCCCGCGCACCGGGCAGCCCACATTCTACGAACAGGCGCCGGGCTGGCTCTTGACGTTGAACCCAGTGGCCGGCCTTTCTTACGATCGCGTGTTTGGCTCGAGCGCGTCACTCGGCCTGGCCACGGGCCTGTTCGACTTTCTCCCGGAGACACAGGATCGCCCACATCTCGACCTGAGTGTCGCGGGCACGAAGTCGCTTGAGGAATCGTTCTACCGCGCGGACGCCGCCCTGCGCTACGCCTACCGGCAAGACGCTGGCGTTCTGCGCGAGATGTCGTTGACGACGGACTTTGCGGCGACGGAAGAGCCGTTGGGGGTAAATGAGCACACGCGCGTGGCCGGCGGCGCGACGTTGGGCTTGAAACTGAAGATCGCGCCCAACACTCGGCTGGCGATTGATGTCGGCTATCGGCGGACGGACGATCGCTTGCGCAATGTCCTCGGGACGAGCGACGCCTCCGCCAACCAGGAGGTGAATCGCGTCGTGCTGGAGGCGATTCCGCCAAAGGTGAATGGCTTCCTGCGCGCGGCCATCTGGGAAGAAAACTCGTGGCTAACCGGCGACGGCGATTCATACCAACGCCTCGTCGGACGTGTCGGCTACGAGAAAGAAATATCCATCGCGCAAAATCAAACGATCGGCGTGGAGATCATCGCCGGGGCGGGTCACGCTTCCACGGGGACGCCGGCTTACGCGCAATTTTTCGGCGGCAATCCGCCGGGGCAATTTCTCTATGATGGCTCCGACGCAGCCAGCCTGCGCCATCTGCCGGACGGCCCGATTCTGCGCAGCTTTGGCGAAAACGAGGCGCGCCTGACCGGCGGCGGTCGCCTAACGAGCGGAGGCGACACCTTTTGGCACGTAAACCTAAACGTGACCATCCCGATCCGCCCGCTCTCGAGGAGTCTGATTCCGAACGAATTGACGGATATCGAAGGCCCCGACGGCCCGATGTCGATCAAGCGCATCCTGAAGCAGCAAATCAACGTTACCGGACCGAGCATGCTGCGGGCGGTCTTGAAGAACGAGGGCCGGAGTGACGCCGAGGCGGAACGGGAAGCGCGGCGCGTCTTCCAGGAGATCACGCCCGCCACCAGTTTTTTGATCGAGGACGCGAATGTTTATTCGCTGAAGCCGCTGCTGATGTTCGACGCGGCGGGATTATCCGACCGGCACGGCCGGAGCGAAACGTGGCTTGCGGCTGGCGGCGGCCTGCAGCTCACGATCGTGACGGCTAAACTGGAGGCTGGCTACATGCACACCATCTCTGGGCCACAACAGGGGCATGGCGGAAACGCGTTTGTGCGGCTGGTTTTCCAGAACCTTTTCTAACTGGATCCGACGCGAAACCTAGACCCGCGTCTCCCGCTAACCGCTAAAGAACCGGGCTGGGCGACTCTGGCTTTCCGTCCGCGCCCATCGGATCCTTCTCCGGGGTCAAATCGCGTAGGCGCGACGCCAATTGGCCATCCGATGAAGCGGAAGGCGTCTCCGAGCTGTTACGCTCCCCTTTTTGCGACTCATTTTCGGCTTCCATCACTCTACAATCTGCCCATTTTTTCGTGCGGTCGAGCGTGGAAGGGAAAAAATTCGGAGATTACGTCCGGAGAACTGGTTAGGCAGGAAAAGAATCGCCGTAAACCGCTCAGCGGGAGGGAGAAAAAAGTTCACAAATTTTGGCTTGCTCGGGGTGACGCTTCTACCTCATCTTGTGGACCTCTCGAACGGTCCCCCCAGCATCTTGTTGTACACGCTTGTAAACAGGTTGCTGACTGGGCTGTTCACCGTTGTTCACGGTCGTTCGCAACCTATAACCATCCTTTTCGCTACCCATGATCCAGTTGAAGCCAGGCCTCCATCCATCCTCACTCTCGAAAACGCGCGCCTCGGCCCGGCGCGGTAAAAACCGCACCGCGAAGAAAAAGAGCGGCGGCTTGCGTTTTGAGCGGGTGTTTAGTGACGCGAAAACAGCGCCATTCGACCAGATCGAGTGGGAGAAGCGCACGGCGGAAATCACGGACGACAGCGGAAAGGTGATCTTCAAACAGGAGAACATCGAGGTGCCGAAGAGCTGGAGCGCCCTCGCGACCAAGATCGCGGTCTCGAAATATTTCTACGGCGATGTCTCGAATGGGACCGATCCGCACAAGGGCGGCCGGGAGACGTCGGTGCGGCAGCTCGTGCACCGCGTCACCCGCACGATTACGGATTGGGGCATCGCGGACGGCTATTTTGCCAACGCGCAGACGGCGGAGACGTTTTACGACGAGCTGACCTGGCTGTGCGTGAACCAATTTGGCGCTTTCAACTCGCCCGTCTGGTTCAATGTCGGCCTCTACCACCAATACGGCATCGGTAAAGACGCGGGCCCTGGAAACTACTTCTTCAATCGCGAAGCCGGCGTGGCGGAACGCGCGCCCTCCCAATACGAATATCCGCAAGGCAGCGCCTGCTTCATCCAGAGCGTGGAAGACACCATGGAAGACATCATGCGCCTCGCGATGAGCGAAGCCATGCTCTTCAAGTACGGCAGCGGGACGGGAACTGATTTATCCTCGCTCCGCAGCACCCGCGAAAAATTGAGCGGCGGCGGGAAACCGAGCGGCCCCCTCTCCTTCCTCAAGGTTTACGATCAGGTCGCGAACGTGGTGAAAAGCGGCGGCAAAACGCGGCGCGCCGCCAAGATGAACACGCTGAAGGATTGGCATCCCGACATCGAGGAATTCATCAACGCGAAGCAAAATGAAGAGCGGAAAGCCTGGGCGTTGATCGAGCAGGGCTACGACGGCAGCTACAACGGCGACGCCTATGGCTCCGTCATGTATCAGAACGAAAATCTGAGCGTGCGCGTGAGTGATGAGTTCATGAACGCCGCGGTCAACGGGCGCGAATGGTGGACGAAACGCGTGCGTGACGGCTCTCCTTGCGACAAAAAGGACGCGCGTCAGCTCCTGCGGAAGATCGCCGAAGGCACGCATGTCTGCGGCGATCCTGGGATGCAATTCGATTCCACCATCCACAAATGGCACACCTGCAAAGGCACCGACCGGCAGAACTCCACTAACCCGTGCTCGGAATACCTCTTCCTCGACAACACGGCCTGCAATCTCGCCTCGCTCAACTTGATGAAGTTCAAAGCCAAGGATGGGGCCTTCGAAGTGGAGCGCTTCAAATCCGCCGTGCGGCTCTTCATTACTGCGCAGGAAATCCTGGTCGATAACGCCAGCTACCCGATCAAAGAGATCGCGGAAAACTCGCACATCTTCCGCACGCTCGGACTCGGCTACGCCAATCTCGGCTCGCTCATCATGAGCTATGGCTACGGCTACGATAGCACCGAAGGTCGTGCGCTTTGCGGAGCGATTACCTCCATCATGACGGGCGAATCCTACGAGCAAAGCGCTCGGCTCGCGCAAGCGATGGGACCATTTCCTGGCTATCGCGATGCGCGTTGCAGCGGCGTGCCGAAGCCAGTCGCGAAGGATAATGTCGCGCCCATGCTCGAGGTGATTGAGCAACACCGCGCCGCCGTGGATGCGATCCAGGCGAACGATGAATTCGGTTACCTGAAAGACGAAGCGCGCACGGTTTGGGACAGCGCCGCCAAGCTTGGCCAACGCCACGGTTACCGCAACGCGCAGGTCACCGTCCTCGCGCCCACCGGCACGATCAGTTTCCTGATGGATTGCGACACCACCGGCATCGAGCCGGATATCGCGCTCGTGAAATACAAACTGCTCGCAGGCGGCGGCATGTTGAAAATCGTCAACCAGACCGTGAAACCCGCGCTCGAGAAGCTGGGCTACAACTCCGAGGAGATCGATCGCATCATCGCGCATATCGATGAGCACGACACGATCGAAGACGTCGTTGTCGCCGGCGTGGCCGACCCCGGCCAGCTCGAAACAGAAGCAACGCGCAAGCTATCCGGGATCGGCGATTCCGGCCGCAGCGTCATCTGCTCCGGGTTGAAGAAGGAACATCTGCCGATCTTCGATTGCGCCTTCAAAGCCTTCAAAGGTGAGCGCTCGTTAGGCTACATGGGTCACCTGCGCATGATGGCCGCCGCCCAGCCCTTCCTCAGCGGCGCTATTTCGAAAACGGTCAACCTGCCTGAGCACGCCACCGTCGACGAAATCATGAACACCTACGTCGAGGGCTGGCGCCTCGGCCTCAAGGCGATCGCCATTTATCGCGACAGCTCGAAGCGTTCCGCACCCTTGAATACGCGCAAGACCAAGGACATGGGCGGCGCCACCGGCGCGCTCGATATCATGGTCGAGCGTCCCGAACTGGAAGCGCGCATTCTCGAACTCGAACAGGAGCTCTCGGTCGCGCGCGGCAAGCCGGCCCGTCATCGCATGCCCGACACCCGCATGTCGCTCACCCACCGTTTCGAGATCGCCGGCCACGAAGGCTACATCACCGTCGGCCTCTTCGAAGATGGGATGCCCGGCGAACTTTTCGTCACCATGTCGAAAGAAGGCAGCACCATCGGCGGCCTCATGGATACCGTCGGCACGCTCACTTCCATCGCGTTGCAATACGGCGTGCCGCTTGAGAGCCTGGTCAAGAAATTCGCCTACCAGCGTTTCGAGCCCAGCGGCTTCACGAAGAACCCCGACATTCGCAACGCCACCAGCATAACGGATTACATCTTCCGCTGGCTCGGCTGCCAATTCATCAAAGGCTACAAGGAAGCCACCTCGCCGCATCGCGCCCAGCCTGAGCTGCCGATGAAGGAAATCCCGGAGATGGAAAAGAAATCGGTGAACCGTCCGGTCGCCGATCTGGAACGCACCGCCGAGAAAGAGATCCTCGACGTCATCACGAACCACATCTCCAACGACGGCGGCCCGCAGATTCAAACCAACGGCCACACCCACGCCGACCGCGTCGCCACCGCGTTAGGCGGCATGTTCATGGACACCACCTGCTCCCATTGCGGCAGCGAAAAAGTAGTTCGCGCCGGAGCGTGCGGCGTGTGCACGGAATGCGGAACGAGCCAGGGATGTAGCTAAAAACACCTCGTCCATTTGCGTAGCACGTTTACCACTCGTCCAAAACAAAGGCGCGCAGGATTACGCAGCCCTTAATATGCTTCGCCCGTTAGGTCGAAAGTGGGTGGCTGTTGCTTCATTTTGCTTGCCCTGATACGATGGAAGTATGACCCAGGCCGTGGCCCAAATTCTAAGCGAAGTGAAACGTCTCTCGCAAGCTGAGCGCGTGGAATTGCGTCGTGCCATTATCGACACCACTTCGATGTCTGGCGATCTTACCGACGATGATTTTGGCGCTCTCGCCGCGGAATCCTTTGGGGTCCTCGACCGCGAGGAGGCGACTCCTGGTGCCTGAACGCGGCGAAGTCTGGCAGGTCGACTTCGGGATTACTCAGAAGGTTCGCCCTGCGCTCGTCATTAGCGTTCCCTACGCCGATAGCGATCGTGCATTAATCGGCGTTATTCCGCACACGACGGCCACTCGCGGTTCGCAATTTGAGGTTGCCGTTGCGGCTTCATTTCTTTCGGGAGGCGCATTCCTTGTTCAAGGCCTTCTCGCCATTCCACCCCGATATTTTTTACGGCGGCTTGGCGGGTTGTCGCCATCGCAAATCCGGCCAGTGGAAGAGGCGCTTCGTCGCTGGCTCGCGCTCGCCAACGATCACTGACTGCGTGTCTCGCTAGCTGAAAGCGATCATGCGACGATGGAATCCGACTGCCGGGATGTGGGAGAATTATTCGTCTGCGAAACACTTTTATCCGGGGCTGGCAACGCAACTTCAATCACAGCTTCATGCCATCGAACCAACGCACGATGGCATGATGGAGTAATTCCCGTGCATGGTGCGGCTCGCCAGCGGTGAACCGCGCGACTGTGTCTACCTCGTCAACGCCGCGTCATACATCCGCTCGGAGCGAGGAGGAAGGGGGCGGTCCTGGAATCTCGGCATCTGGACGGCAGATTTAGTTTTCACGCTTCATTGGCCCGGTGCGATTTCTCGCAACCGGGCAAAGACTTCCACGGTGGGAATTGCGTGCGACTCGCCGGAATCGAAGCGGGCGATCCGGCGCGCAATCTCCGCCTCCCAAGCGGCGTCCGCGTTGGGTTCGGGGTCGGGTTCCACGCTTAAAGAAGGCGATGTCCGAGAGCCAGCCTCTGATCTGCCGGCAAAACAAGCGCGTCGCGGGAGGTCGCTTCGAGCATGGCGGACATGGATTCAGCGTATGACGATCGATGAAAAGTGTCGAATCAGAAGATGAGGGCAGACCGTTGCTTTTCCTCTCGAACTGATGAACGGCGACTGCGTTGTCTCGCCGTCTAGAATCGGCTGCGCTCTTCGAGCATGAGCGTGAAAGAGCAGGTTTTGCAGGCGATCAATCGTCTTCCTGACAATGCCGATTTTCGTGATGTAAGCGAAGAGATTGCCTTTCTCGCGGGCGTGAAGAAGGCCGAGCAGGACATCGCAGAAGGTCGTCTGATTACCAACGAGCAAATGAAGACTCGGTTGGACGAATGGACCGGAAACTAGTCTGGACGGAGCAATCTTCGCACGACGTTGAGGCGATCGTCCGTTACATCGGGCGTCGAGATCGGGCTGCTTCCGCGCGCATTGGGTTTGGCATCTACGACCGCGCGCAAATTCTCCTTCAACACCGGAAGCGGGAACGGTTCTGGAAGAATTGCGCAACGGTGGTTGGCGGAAGCTGATCTTCCGGCGCTGGAAAATCGTCTACACCGTCCGTGCCGAGGCCATCATTAACGGCCGGGTATGGCCGGCCGCGCCATCTTGGGGGCCCTTTCTTCGCATTCTGGCCCGCTTTTGGGTGAAATGGCTGTGGCAGAATGATTCTACCGTGTGGCAGAACGGTCTGACCGCGTGGCAGAATGGCTGGCGGCCGCCGCAGAATGGTTTTGCCACGTGGTGGAATGGTTCCAGGGCGCGGCAGAATGATCCTGCCGTGCGGTAGAATGAGCTGAACGTGTGGCAGAATGAATCCAGGAACCCCGAGAATGATTCTGCCGTGCGGTAGAATGATTCTGCCACGTGGTTGGAGCGCTCTGCCGTCTGGCCAATCCATTCTGGGAGCCGGGAAACCCGTGACGCCGGACGGGTGGAAGCGCGGGCGGACGGCGGGATTTCCTTTACAGGACATCGCGGAGTTTCTCGAAGAGTTCGAGCAAGGGGGGCTGTGGACTACGCGATGGGACCGCGTAAGGTGTCGCCCTCATGAAAGTAGAAATCTTCACCGTCTGCGATGCGGCCACCTCGGATTCAGGCGGGAAATTGAATGTGCTCGGCTCGTTCGACCGCATCAATGCGAGCTCGGTGCCGGTGACGCATCCGCTCTGCGCGCTCGCGATCAAGATGCGTTTTGAGCGTTTGGAGGAAGGTCAAAAACGCGTCCGGATTTCGTTTATGGATTCGGACGGGAAAGCGGTGATGCCGACTCTGGACGCGGCGACGCAGGTGATGTTCCCGCCGGACGAACCGAGCGTGACCGCATGTCTGGTTTTACAAATTCAACAGCTTAAACTGCCGAACTTCGGAGATACTCGATCGATCTTGCGATCGATGGGCGGCACGAAGCTTCGATCCCGCTTTTCGTGCGGGAGATGCCGGGCGGGCAACCACAGCAGCAGGCGCCACAGGGGTAAGCGGTTCCACACGCGGGGGAACGTTGGGCACCGCGCGCCTGGCACCGGGGACGCTGGGGCCCACTTTCCCGCTTGTTCAGCTTCGGCCGCGTTCGTTAGGCTGAGGCTTATGCGAAATCCAGCTCTTCTCGCGTTCATTTTATTCCTCTCGATCGCTCGGGCCTTCGGCAATGGCGGCGCGTGGCAGGTGGGCGTTCCTTCCACCGGGAATGCGGCGTCCTCAGATCGGAAGCGCGCGACGGAAGTCACGATCGAAGAGGAAAACCTGACGATCGATTTGCATCAGGAATTCGCCGCGGTGGAAGTGCGTTACCGCATGCGCAATACCGGCCCGAAAGTGACGCAGGATTTCTTTTTCCCAGTGGAACGCTGGACGCAGGAGGACGGTGGGGAGGAGTCGGTGGAGGCCAAGCCGGCAGACCTGGAAGGCTATCGAATCACAGCCGACACCACGGAATTGAAGTGGAAGAACCTCGAGAGCGGAGAGAAAGGGGAGCGTGTCGCGAGTGAGCATGGGGACGATTTCCCACCCGCGCGCAAGCTTTGGAAAAAGACCGAAATTCCCTTCGCGGCCCAGCAAACCCGCGAAGTCACAGTGCGCTACCGTGCCACGTATAGCGGGATGGAAAGCTCGGTCTCAGATGACGGTCACGGAAGCGAACGTGTCTTCCTCTATTCGCTCTCACCCGCGGCCACCTGGAAGGGCGCGATCAGCAAAGGCACGGTGGTGATCAATGTGCTCCATCCGCGTCCGGAAGAAGTGGCGATCAAACAGCCGGCGAATCGTTTCAAAAAAATAAGCGACACGCGCTACGAATGGAGTTTTGAAAACTTGGAGCCCACTTTGGCCGATGATCTCAAGATCGTGGCGCATCCTCCGTTTGACAGCTATTCCACCGGCTATCAGCAGCAGAGCGAAGCGGAGCAGCAAATCCCGCGCGAATATCTGTTGGAAGGCGAGCGCTATTATCTCCTGCATGGCGATTTCGAGCTGACGGCCAGTTCTACGTTGCCGACCGCGGGCGGCCATTCCTACGACGCGAAAAATCTTCGCACTATGGAATCCGACATGGCTTGGGTGGAAGGGGTACCCGGCGATGGAATCGGCGAAAGCATCACACTCGAGGTGAACCGTCCTTTGCCGTTGGATGAAATTCGGATCATGCCCGGCTATCGCAGCGGGGAAAATCCCTCGCTCTGGATGAAAAATAATCGCGTCGCGGAATTGGAGGTGACCTTGAACGGCGAGCACACTTTCACCGCGAAGATCCCCGATGAGAAGTTTGCGGATCTGTACCCCATTCCGGTGCGCGATTACGCGGCGCCGGTGAAGACGGTCAAGCTCGTGATCAAAGCGGTGCATCGCGGAACCGCGGCGCGCGATACCTGCATTTCTTCGCTGCGCCTGAAAGCGAAGCTCGCGGAAAAACCGGTCTACCAACCCGCGCGGTGAAGCGGGCGCTGGTGATTTTCGCGCTGGCGGGCGCGATGTTGCGCACGCTCAGCGCGCAGATCGCACTGCCGATTTATCTCGAGGATAATCACGCCGGCTCCTTCTACTGGCTGGCCCAGCAGCTCGATCTGGAGGAGCCATGCACGCTGCTACTTTTCGACGCGCACAGCGATGCTTCCGCGATTTTCGATTCGGATGAAATCCGGACACGCTTGCGTCGGGTGCCGTCGGTCGCGGCACGGCGTGAATTGCTCAGTAATTGGCGGCGCGACGGCGCGATCCAGTGCTTCGATTGGATCGAACCGCTGATGCCGGCGCCGCTGGCAAATGTCTACTGGATCGCACGCGATGGGGCCGCCACCATCAATGAAGCCGCGCGGCTCGATGGTCATCTCGAAGCAGCTCCGCGCGCTTCCGGTTCACTCCGCGCCCGCTACCGCGCACAGTCTCTGGCATCGCTTGCATCCGGTCCTGCAATCGAGGGCCCGGTCGTCGCTACGATCGATCTCGATTACTTCTCCGGAATGGCGCCTAACGAACGCTCGGCCGAGTTTGAGCGGATCTGGCGTTTCATTGTCGCGCAAAGAAAACTGCGTGCAGTCACGATCGCCATTTCACGGCCCTATCTGGCCAGTGACGAAGAAGCGGATGAACTCTTGCAACTCGCGTTGCGTGCGGCGCTCTCGCTTCCGACGGCGCAAATCCGCTTCGAACCTTTTCAAACCGTGGGGAACGATCAATCGCTCCGCGCCCGGAACTACCGCGCCCGGAAGGAAACGGTGCCGGTGTTCACGCTGGCAGATTCTTCGCCTGCGCTGCGCGCGCTGCTTTTAGCGAACCGAGACCGCATTTCCGTGCGCGAGGGTGCCGAGGCTTGGGAGAAGTGCCTGCGCGCGTGGCGCGAAGCGGCGCCGCAATTTCGTTTGGCGCTGCGAGGACATGAGCCCTCGACGGATAATATTTGGCGCGTCGCCGTGTCGGAACCGGCAGAAATCGAAGTGCTCGCGCAACCGTGGGACGCACGCTTCGAGCGGGTGGAGTGGATCGCGGAAATGCCGGCGTTCACGCGTTGCAATCTGACCCCACTCGACACCAGCTTCGCGCGGGGAGCGCCGCCGCGACCGCGTTGGCGCGAGAGCCTGCTGGAATTTTCCGGATCGGCTTTGCCTCTCTCCGCGCTGAGCTCTTTTTTTGATGCAAACAACGGATGCGGCGCACTTCGGATTAAAGCGCGCCTTACGATGGGCGCTTGGAAACGGGAAACGGCCGCGATCGAGATTCGGCGCTTCCGCGGGAGCGGGTTTCGTGCGGCCTTAACCGAGCAGTTCGGGCTGCCGTATCTCTTCGGCAGCGGCGCGTTGCGCGATGGTGAGCAGACCGGACCCGAAACCGGTTGGGGCGCGGATTGCGCGAACTTCGTCGTTGCCGCGTTGCGTCGCCAAGGCCGGCGTGTTCCCTGGTCGAATCCGAAGCAGCTCCGGAAATATCTCGAGCCGACGCACAATGCCTTCACGCCCGACGAGGTGGAGCGCGGAATCATTCTGCATCTGGGTTCGCACGTGGCGGCGTTAATGGAAGATCTTCCTCCGCTCGGCGAGTTGAACGGAGACGACATCGTGGCGCACCAATTGGAAGGGGTGCCTGAATTGCTTTCCGTGAATGAACTTTTACGAACGCGCCAAGTGAGCCGCTTCGACCTCCTCCGCGTGCCGGCTCCGTCGGCCGACACCGATCTGCTGGTCGGGGGTGACGTCATGTTAGGTCGCGGCGTAGGCGCTCAAATCGAGACTGGGGTGGACCCGTTCTCCGCGATTCGACCAGCGCTCAAGCGTGCGCATATTCGCGCCGCAAATCTCGAATGCGTCGCATCGCCGAAAGGCCGGCCGGTGCGCGGGAAGCGATTTCACCTGCGCGCTGCGCCACGGGCGCCAGCAGTGCTGGCGGCGGCGGGATTCGATCTTGTGAGCATGGCGAATAATCACGCACACGACTTCGGTCGGGACGCGTTACGCGATTCCATCCGCCGTCTTCGCACTGTCGGCGTGGCTACGATCGGAGCGATTCCGGAAGCGCCCACTTATACAATTTTCAATGCTGGAGAAACGCGGGTGGCCATGCTGGCGATTAACGATACCGACGCGCTTCCTCCGGACCGCGCGACCCTTCGGCAGGAAATAGAGAAAGCGCGCGCCGCGGCGGACTTTCTGGTCGCGCTGGTCCATTGGGGCGAAGAGAACACCACGCGCGTGACCGAGCGACAGCGGACCTTGGCCCGCTGGTTGATCGATTCCGGGGTCGACCTCATCGCCGGCTCGCATCCGCACTGTGTTCAGCCGCTTGATTTTTATCGCGGCCGCGCGGTCGTTTATTCGTTAGGGAATCTTGTCTTCGATGGCGCGCCGCGGCTCGCGTCGTGGAATAGCGGCAATCTCCTCGAAATCGGTTTCCGGAAGGGCGACGCCTCACCTTCGCTCCGCCTCACACCTGTGAAGTTGGACACGAACGGGCTGCCCCATTTGGTGCCGTCACCTGGAGCGCCGACGACGCTGACGCGGAACTAAAGCCCGTCCGGATGACGCGCTTCGAAACCACTCGGAGTGCGTGGTGTCGGCTGCCAGCGCGGCGCCCAATTCCTGTCCCGGCGCATTGTGTTGTAAGGGGTGGTGTCGAGTCGCAGCCCGGCAATGAGAGCAAAGGTGTGGCCGTTGCGGGCGTAAATGGTGATCCACTTTCCGCGTCCGCGTTTACCGAAATTCTTGAGGGCGGAAGAACTGGTGGGTGATTTGAGCAAGCCGGCCGCACCGAGCGCGTAGGAAACGGTCCCGGAGCAATCGTAGGCTGAGTCTCGAAAAGATTTGTGACCGCCACCGAACCGATAGGGTTTGTTGCGTAATTGATTTGCTGCCCAAATGGCGCGTTTCACTTCCGTCGGGGCCTGCGCAGGCGCGTGGGCCACGCCGCCACGAAGAAGAGCGCGCGTGCCGGGAACGACTGGACCCGTCACGGGAAAAGCAGATTCGGCGGCGGCGAAGGCGGTGGCGGCGAGAAAGGTCGCCCCTGCGAGAATTCCAAAAGCCAGATGTTTCATGGGGGCAATCCTTTAGCGGTTCGCGTGCCAAAGCTCAACCGCTTTTGGCCTTGATCGGAGAACGAGACAGACGAGCGCGCCGCGCGAACTCAGAGCGTTTTCATGTATTCGAGGAGTTGATCTTTCTCAGGCGGCGTCAATGTGGTGCCGTAGAGATGGCCGCCATTTCCTTCCGCGCGCCGGCGGGTGTCGAAGAGGAAAAATGGCTGACGAGACTCCCCGGTCGGGCCGAACTGGCGCGGCGCAGGTTCCGCGAAAGCCCACTTTCACGGGATCAAAAACATCGTAGCCGCGATGGAAGGTGACAGGTCGTTCGTTAGGCGGATTCAGGAGATCGCGCAGGGTGGGAACGGAGCCGTTGTGCAGGTAAGGAGCGCGCAACCAAATGCCATCGAGCGGCGGCGAGATATAACCGTAGGGATCGAGTTCGGTCATCGGCGGACGATCGATCCCGAGCTCTTTCACCTTTCGATTAGCCTCTTCGGCCGCGACTTTCGCCCAGGATTTCGTGCGCTCCGCATCGGTTCCAATCTCGGCCAGCGGAATCACCTTGTTCGTGCGCTGACCGCGCGGTTCGTGACACGACGCGCAATCGCGCTGGTAGAGCAATTTCCCGGCACCGGCGAGGTCTGGATTAATGGGATGCGTCTCTTTAAACGGCCACGCGGGCGGCGGCAGGTTGCTCAGGTAGCGATCGATATCGGCCATGCGTTCGAGAAACCATGGTCGCGCGGGCCCACCCAGACCGAGCGCAGAATCGATCAAGACCGAACGCACGGCAGGCGTGTCGCCAGTCCAGTTGAGGAGCATTTGGTGGCCGGCATTATCCTTGCCGCTACGGATGCCGAGATTCCAGACGGAAGGGAAGTCGGTCGGGCCCACCGTGCTGTCCTGTTTCATGTTGGTCATGAAATATTTCGTCAGGTTCATGGCGTCATCGCGGCCGGGGCCCCAGTCGGGTTTCGGCGTGCCGTCGTCGATGAATTTTTCCATCCAGGTGAATTGCTTTTCCTGCTCGAGCAATGCTTTCCTCGTTAGGGGAATAAGCAGGTAACGGTAAAGCTGGCGGTCGACGAAAGTGAGGCCGCCGTTGCCGTAGTTGTTCGCGTTCACCAGGCGGATCTGGTTCATGATCGCATCGGAATTGAAACGCGGATCATGCGCGGCTTTGAAGAGAAAACGCAGCATCGCTTGCATATCGAAGGTATGACCGGGAGCGGCGACGACGACGCGCGGCGTTTCGTTTTCGCTCAGGCGATAAGTGGCGGTGTGGCAGACTGCGCAGTTGTTCGTCACGCGGTCGAAGCCGACTCGCTTTTTCGAAAAACCGACCGGCATTTCCGCGCCTTCTTCCCAGACGACGCCGAACGACCGGTAGCCGCCCGGTCCCGGCATGAGATCGGGAAAGACGCGCGGGAGCACGAGCCAGAGGTAATACGGAATGCCACGGTCGCCTTCCGCGCCCATGGAACCGTATTTGAATTGTTCGGCCTCGTTCGTGAAGACTTGCGGCTCCTGGCGGAAGAGTTTCTCCCACGCGAACCAGCCGCCGAGGGCACCCACGATTAGGAGGAAGGCGAGTGCGCCCCAGAGGATGCGTTTGGCTTTGGGGGAGAGTTTCATACGGATTGCCTCAGAAGGTTTTCAGGTATTCAACCAGCGCGTCTTTTTCTGCGGGAGTGAGCATCGTTCCGTAGGCAGCACCTTCGTGGCCGGTGTTGAGATTGCCTTCGTTCCGGTCCCGTGGAGTCACGCCTTCGGCGCGCGGCTGCGTCTCGAGGCGGAAGTAGCGCTGCGCGTCCGCGGGATCGTCACGGCTGGTGCCGTCGTCGTTAAAATTCTCCGGCGCGGAGACGAATCCCATCTTCGCCTGCTCGTAAACATCGTAGCCGCGATAGAAGATCTGCGGACGTTCGGCTGCGGGATTCAGCAGGTCGCGCATCGTCGGGACAGAGCCGTTATGCAGATAAGGCGCGCGCGCCCATACGCCATCGAGCGGCATGTTCACGTAGCCGTAGGTTTTGCGAAAATGGCTGAAGCGCCACGGGTAGCCGGCGTAAAGGATGTTCTGGGTGGTAGCCAATTCCTCCGTGTAGGAATCGAGCCGATGGCGATCTGTGCCGATGGCGGCGATGGGCACAATCTGGCCGACCTGTTCCCCGGAAAAATCGCGCCCGTCTTTTCCGTGACAGCTTGCGCAATACTGCGCATAGATCGGCGCGCCTTGCGCCGCACGCGTTTGATCAATGGCGAAAGGATAAGGTGGCGGTTGTTTCGTCAGGAGCCATTCCTCAACGCGGCCGAGCAGCTTGAGATCGATGGTGGGCGGAAACGTGCCGGTGCCAAACGCCGCGCTCTTGTTGCGCTCCTCCATCAGCGAATTATTGCCGTCCCAATGCGCGCGCAGCTTCATTTCTTTCCGCTGCCCTTGCATCCAAACCGAGGGAAAATCGCAGAGCCCCACCAGCTCTTTCGTCTGCAGTTTCTCGAGCGGGAATTCGAGCAACGTCTTCGCGGGCGTGAAGGTGTCGGTGCGGCCCGGGCCCTGATCCGGTTCCCAATCGAGATAACGAAAATGTCCCGCGAGCATAAGCAGCCGCTCGCGCATGAGCGGAAGCGCATAGACGCGCAGGATCATGCGATTAAGAAAATCGTAATCGCCGCCGAGCGCGTCGATCTCCGGAAGAATGCGATCGGCGGTGAAACGTTGGTCCGTCGCGCAGGCAAAGATGAACCGCTCGAACGCGCCGAGATCGACCGTATTGGACGGCATGCCGGTAAAGAACGCCGGCGGTTTGTCGGGAGCCTCGCGAACGGAGCCGACATGGCAGACGGCGCAGTTCAGAAAGACGCGATTGATCCCCTGCGTGTTCCGCTGCGAAACGCCGATCGGAAGATCCTTCCCATCTTCGTAAAGGAATCCCATCGAGGCATACTCGCGGCCGGGTTCATATTTTTTTCCCGGTAGATACTCGGGAAACATTTTTGGCAGCACTTTCCACATCCAATAGGGAATGCCGGATTCCCGTTCGCCGCCGGTGGAGCCGTATTTGAAATGCTCCTCCAGATTCGCGTAGCGCACGGGCTCATCGCGCGTGAAACGAACCCCAAGATAGATTGCGCCGAGCACCAACAGGACGGCCGCTGTTGCCCAAAGTCGCCGCCAGAATTTGCGCGCCGGCTCATATTGAAAACTGAGCGCCCATTGAATGGTGCGTTTGTGACCGACCACGGTGCGGCCAAGAAAAAGGCCCGCGGCCACTTCGCGCATTTCATCGCGAATCCCGCGCGGCACCGGCAGGCTGCGCGAGAAATCCATCACGATGCATTCCCGCTCGTCGACCCGGCTGCGATCTTTGAAGACGTTCGCGGTCATCGCGCGCAGCCCGAAAGGCGAGATGCGGCTACGGAGATATTTTTCCGCTGGATAAAAAATGTCGCCCTGCCAGAAAAGCCAGCGCGCGATCCAGGCGAGGAAGCGCCCGAAAAGTGTCCCGGGAAAAAAGAGCGTGGTGCCCGTGCCTTCGCCGTTCGGAATCTCACCCGCCGGACTTTTCGCGAAGAGCTCGTCGAGTTCGCGCCTCGACAACCGCAGCAATTGTCGAGCATCGAGCGGCATAAAAATTCTGCGCGTCCGCTAAGCCGGAAACTGAAGTGCGAAATGGATGAGCTTTGTTTTGCCCCAGAAAACGATCCCGAGAAAAATGCCGGGGGTCACCTCGCGAATTTCATCGCGAATCCACTTCGCGAGCAGCGACGTTTCGGAATAATCGAGCACGATGCACTCCTTTTCGTCGAACCAGCTTTTGTCTTTGTAAACCTTCGCCACGATCGCGTGATGGCCGAGCGGGAGGATCTTATTGCGCAGTGTGCCGGTCTCCGGATCGAAAACCTTGCCCTTCCAGGTGAAGAGGTTCACGAAGCGCGCGATGTCATCGGAAATGTTCGTGCCGGGCGCGATGATCGCCACACCGCGTCCTTCGCCGCGTGGGATTTCGCCCGCGGGACTTTCGCGAAAAATGTCGTCGAGTTGCACGGCCGAGAGGCGGAGAAATTCGTCCGGGTTTCGGATGGAGATGGGGGCGGCCATAGGCTGGTCGACTCAGGGTTACATGGTTTTGAGGAACTCGATTAAAGCGCGCTTGTCGTCGTCGGCTAATTCGGTGCCGAAGTAGTGGCCCTTGTCCTCAATAAAGTCGGGGCATTTGTTGGCGGCGAGCAAAGCCGGAACCGTTTTCAGAAGTTCCGCGTTCGCGGCCTGCCCAACGAGGTTGTGGGCTTTAATGGTGGCGAAAGCTTTTGTTAGGCTGGCGACCATCTTAACGGTTTCCGCGGCGTCGGGCTTGAGATTGGCGAGCAGGTTAACCGGCATGCCTTGCGGAATCGGCCCGATCCTCAGCCATCCTTCCGCGTCCGCCAGCCGTTGCGCCGGCTTGGGCAGATACTCTTTGCGCAGGCTGAGATAGCACTCGTTCTGCGTGCGCCAGATCGAGCCTGGGCCGAGCCGTTTCTCGGGCCAGAGTAATTTCTCGGCTGCGTCCTGGAAGGCTTGCAGGCGACCGCTTACCGACGGATCGCCGTTGAAAATTCCGAGCGCATTATTATGCAGAAAAGGAGCGGAACTCCAGATGGCCACGAGCGAGGGTGCGCGATAAACACCCGGGCCCGCATCGCGCTCTCTCGGGTCGATACTTAAGCGGCTGCGCCTCGTCGAATGGATTTGCGAATTCCATCTCCGCTGGCGGCGTGAGTTCCTTGTAGGTTTGCGAGGAAAAATTATCCCAGATGTGGCCGGCCTTGGCATTCGAGCCGAAAGCGCGCGCGGAATTTGTTTTGATCTCGGTGACGGAATAGCGCTTCTCGTTTGAGAGGAAATTGTCCGCAAGAAAATCGGGCTTCATCACTTCGGCGCGGAACCACTGCTTCGCTTCCGACGAATGCGGATCGATGCCCGCGGGCGGTTGTTTACTGGAATGACAACCGGCGCAGTTGTTGGCAAAGGCCAGTTTGCCCCGCGCCATGAGAACCTCGTCCTTGCTGATCAAATCAGCGCCACCCGGTGAATCCTGCAGGCGATAGGGTTGCAACTTTCGGAAGAAGGCCGCGATGTTCCCGAGCCGCTCCTCGGTGGCGCGCCAGAAAATCGAATGCTCGCGCGCATACGGAATTTCGAACGCTTCCTGCTTCTGGAGCAAACCCACGAGCCGGTTGTGGCGCGAGAGCCAATACTCGGAAAACATGCCGATGTTCACGTAAACCCGGATGGTCGCACCTGGGACGCCGATGGAATCCGCGCCGTCTTTCAGAATGTGCGCGACCGGCATCTCGGCTTGCGTGCCAGGCAGCGCGAGCGTGCCGCCCGCGAGCTTTTCGGAGTGCTGGATGCGCTCCCTTTCGCCGAGCAGGAAGATGGCGTTGATCGCGTTCGGATTATTAATGTGGTCGGTCGCGATGCGTGAGGTATCGGAAGTGCCGGGCGGTTGCGCGGCGATCATCTCGTAAAAGAAACCGCCCTTCTCCACGTTGGACGCGAAGACTTTTCCTTCGCGGATGTATTGGTTGCCAATGGCAGAGGCCAGATTTTCCCAGCGTGGATTCTCCGGGTCGGCCGGCGGTTTATTCGGATGCGGCGCGATGTGACAGGCGCCACAGGAAACACCCACGCGATATGGCCTAACGAGTTTGTTATCGTTGTAATAAGTGGGATCGCTCACGAAACGATTGCCATCCCATTTCTTCCGCGCCGTTTCGTCGAACTCCGGGTTTGGAAACAAGCGGAACCCGAGCACGCCCGACGGTTTCCCGTAAACGTTCTCGTCGATCCCAGCCGGCTCCGGTTCCACTTGCTCGTCCAGCCACAACCCAAACTCGTCCGCTTTGGTAGCGGCACGGAAACCGGGCTCGTTGATTAATCCGGCCGTCTTAAAACGCTCGCCGCGCGGATATTTTCGGTTATCGAGCGTCTTGAGCAGATCCATCAAGCCGTAGCTGTCCTGCGCTACGCGATTCCAGAAATGCTGGTTGCCGCCGCTCCATAGGTTCCAGGTATTGCGACCCATGATCTCTTCCGGCGAGAGCGGGATACCGCCATCCATCTGCTGGAAGACGTCGGCGGTGATTTGAGGGAAATCGGCGGTCGACTGGCCGGCGAGTTTGGCTTCGTCCTCGTAAATTGTCTTCTTGCAACCGCTGAGGAGAGACGCTGCCAGCAGGGCGAATGCGCAAATCCACTGCCCGATGGGACGCAGAAGTTTCACGTCGAAGATGTTCTCAAGACGTGGGTTGCGCTTCAAGAACAATCTCGCCGCAGGCGTAGTCGCTGATCTTTGTTTACTAGTTAGGCGACCATCTCTTTTCGCTCGAGGTGATTGCGAACGGCTTGCAGGAGCTGGGCAAAATCCGCGGCCTTGTCTGGGCAGAGCTGATCCATGGTGTGGAGGCCGAGCATGCGATAGCTCTCGAATTGGGACTCAGTGAAAAATTGATCGCTGGTGTTCTCGTGCGGGAAGGTCTTGTTAGACTTGAAATATTCGTAGATGTCGCGCGGCTCTTTTCCGTAGCAGGCCGGTTTCAGATAAATGATCACACCATCGGGCGCGTCCGGTCCGTCCACGATGGAATATCGAATTCGCCCGATGGCGGCGTGGCGGCCGCAATTTTCCGGGCAATCCGCCCCGCGGGGGAAGATCGGGACGTCATCGAACTCGATCGAGATTCCAAGATCGATACGAATCTTCCGGACCGCGCCACCGAGATCGATGAAGGAGCAGTCCGGATCCTGGCCGGCGTCGCTGACGACGATGAAATGAGTCACGGCGCAGGACCATTTCATAGAGGCCGAGATTTTCGAAATGACCGCCATCGGAGAGATAAACGTAGGGGTTGGTTTCATTCGTTAGACCGAAGGCCTCCGAGAGAATTGGGCGAACGCTAAAGGTGGGGTAGTGCAGATGGAAGGTTTCGTCACCGGCGACTCCGGGATTTCCCAGCCAGGCGCCGAGCCGCACGTTCAGCAAGGTCAGAATGAACGTGACGGTGGCCGCGGAGTGGTAGCCCATGTTCGGGCTGGCGGCGGCGCCGGAAATGGTCATGGCCGTGCCAAGCGAGACTCCATCCTCACCCCCGTAACGTTGGTTTTTCGGGCCGTCCGTTTTGCGGTAGCCGACACTGTAGGAACCGCAGTGCAGAGGCGACATGGTGAAGCTGGCGGCTTTCCTTTCCTGCCAGGCCAGATTGCTGCCGCCTACGAGATTGAGCGCGACGTTGACGATCGGGAAAAGTTTGCCGCTCGATTTCTCCTGCGACCACGCTTCGTGCAGCGGAATGTTATCTTCGTCATCGAAGCCGGTGAAAGGATTCGGATCGCGCTGCTTATTTGATGCGCCGAGATAAGCGCGGATGAGGCGATCGCGATACATCGCATGGAGCGAGAATTTGTTTGGGTTAATTAGATGCGCCATGGCGAGGCCAAAAAGGACCAGCCCGAGCGCGACGGACGCGATCAGCCATGTGGGCGTATAAAGAATCACGTTCAGGTATTCCACCGTGCGGCCGATGACTCCGGAAGCGCCATCGAGTTTCCAGGAGAATTTGAGATAGGTGCCGATGGATTTTACCAGCGCCGTCGTGCCTTTCGTGATCAGGATCATGAGCACGACGATGAAAACAATGGAGGCGACCCGCGTTGCTTGCGACAGCAGGAGGGCGAGCGGGGTGGACTTGGCGGCCTGCTTTTCGTTCGCGGGAATGGAACTGCTGCGGCCCGCCCAGGTAGTTAGCAAACCAGCCACGGCTCCGACGCTCAAGGTCGAGATCGCGCGCGCGCCGGAAGAGAGAAAAAGCGGCCCGAAAATAACGAGCGTGCTGATAACGATCCAGCCGAGCGCGAGGGCGAGAAACCAACCCGCGGCTCGGCCCCACCATTCGCGATCCGGATCACCGGTCCAACGGCTGGAAATGCCGGCGAAGGTCATGATCGAGAAAAAAATGAGCGCCAGAATGATTGGCACCGCGAAGCAGGAATAGAGTTCGGCGACGGCGAGCGGCTGATTAAAAATCCTGGTCGCGCCTAACCACAGAAGCCAGCCGCCGATTCCACCGGAGGCGATCACGGCGAGAAATTCCGTGAGCCGAAAGCCGTGCGCGCGGAAGAGCGAAGTGAGCCAGGAAGCGAGGTGAATGGCGACGCCGAGATAGATGAAAGCGACGGACGGATGCGGCGCGGAAAGTCCGAGAAAGCGCCATTGCACGAGCGGTCGCTCGTAATTACGAAACCAAGCCCAGTGAATAGTGAAACAAATGGCTGCAAGCAGAATGGGAAGCAGGCAGAAGATCAAAAACGCCGGCTGACCGCTGCGCCGGTTGCCGCCGCAAGGGAGATTGATGCCCATGAAAGCGACGCCGATGGCGACAAAACCGCCGCCCAACCAGAGGAAGGT
This sequence comes from uncultured Verrucomicrobiae bacterium, assembly GCA_963762685.1. GTDB lineage: Bacteria > Verrucomicrobiota > Verrucomicrobiia > Chthoniobacterales > UBA10450 > JACCTI01. The sequence continues at coordinate 294,203 of CAVXLV010000011.1, forward strand.
AAAAGTGTACGGCGCCGGATACGTCATCAAAATCGCGGTATAGATCCATGGCACCGCCAGGACGGCGGCGAGCAGTGGAATGAGGACGAGCCAATTTAAAAGCAGATTCCGAAGGTAAGTGCCGGCCAGCGTCCAGGCATCGGCGGAGAGGAGGCCGAGCCGCGGGCTGAGATAGTTGCTGTAGCTGCGCAGATTGCGGATTTGGGCCGGCTCGGGATTTGGGCGGGTGTGCCGGCGCGGTTGCGCCAATTTGCCGATGACTTCGCCGAGGCCGCGTTCCGCGTTCCGAATCCACGCCGTGAGCCAGCCGCCGATATAGCCGCCGCCGGAAACGGTGGAGAGGTAGTGGAATTTTTGCAGCAACCCGGCACGCGCCAGGCCTTGCAGCACGCCCAACCCGAACGTCGCGCTCCGTATGCCTCCGCCGGAAAGACAAAGCGCGGCCTGCTTTTCCTCGAGCGCATGCACCGCCGCCCAATACTGTTTCAGCTGGTCGGCGTCCGACACTGTGAAATCGATCGGCGGCGCGTGGCCGTGGAGTTGTTCGAATTCCGCGGCCAGCACGCGCGGTAGGGATAAGCAAGGATTCTGCAGTTCGTTCGCCATCACGATCCTCCCGAAAGCGCGAGCATGCCGGAAGTGTCGTTAGCCGACAAGCTTCACGTGCGCCGCGAGTTGAGGCGCGCAGAAGACGAATGGCGGAAGGGGTGGGATTCGAACCCACGGTAGGTTTAACCCTACGTTCGATTTCGAGTCGAGTGCCTTCAACCGGGCTCAGCCACCCTTCCTTTTTCGAAGCGCCCCATGGCGCGTGCACGCCCCTATTATGAGAGGACGCGCCGGCTTTGCAACCGAAAGGCCGCCGCGTCCGGCTCCAGGCGAATTCTAGTTAAATTCCACGACCCGCCAACCTTTTGGCGTGCGGCGGTAGAGTGCTTTCACCGGGTAGATTTGCTGGCCGACGGGGGTTTCTCCGCGCGCGTATCGGGCCTTTTGATCGGGCGTGATCCATCCGGTCAAACCGCCGACGATCTCTCCGCCGGCGCTCGGCTTAAACGTGGCAAAAATCTGGACCGAGACTGTGCAAGTTTTGTCCGCGGGTAGGAATTGGTCGATCTGGACGTGGTCGATTTGCAGCACTTCCGGTGCGGGAGCGCTCGGCGGGCAGGTCGGGCAATCGGGTTTCACGCCCTGCGCGTGCCCGGCCGTAGTCGCGCGCAAAAAAGCCACGCAATCTTCCTCGACCATGTCTGCCTCGGGTTTTTCATCTTCGTCTTCTTCTCCGTTTCGCGCGGTGACGGCTGGGGAACTGCCTGTCGACGGCGACGCCAAAGCCGTTTTCTCTTCGCTCCGGAGCGAGGACTTCTCCGAACATCCGCTCGCGAGAAACGCCGAGGAGATTAGGGCAACGGCAGCGAAAACTTTCATCGCGCGCACGGTAGAGCCAGAACACCGCGTCTGCCAACCGGGACGCAGAAACGCCCGCGCCGGAACCAATCCGGACGCGGGCGTTCTGAGCCGTATCGAGTTATTGCAAGCTATGGCCGGAGTTCGCCTTCACAATTCCTACGTCCGAGGAATTGACCGCGCCGCTGACGTTTACATCGAGTCGGAAGTTCGACTGCGTCGTCGGGTTGCCGGATTGGCCTTTCGTCTGGCCGACGTCGCCGGAATTTACGGCGCCATTCGCAGTGGTGTCACCGGCGAGGAAGTTGACGTTTACGCCCGTAGAGCTTTGCACGCCGCCGTTCGTATCGGTTACGCCCGTGGCGGTGACCCGCAGGAGCTGCTGATCCGTCACGCCGGACAGGTTCACGATGAGGTCGTTGCCGTTCGCCGTCACCGCCCCCGCCGTGCCCGTGCCGGAGCTGACGTTGGCACTGCCTGACTGGATCGGACGGTCAAAGGTGAAGACGATGGAATAATTGCCATCGCTCGGCACGCGGCATTCCACGCCCGCAGGTCCGCTCAGAGGCAACGGCACATCAAACCCACCCAAACGTGAAGCGGCGGAAACCAGCACCGGCCCCGGAGGAGCTGCTGGGCAGGCACCCGGACCTGGCGTCTGGTCGTAGAAGCCGGAGACCGTGCCGCTGAATTGCGACGAGGCGGTCGAGCCCGCACTTTCCACGACGACAACGAAGTTCGACGCTGCCGGAACCGTGAAGCCGTAAGAAGCGTTCCCCACCGTTGTGCCCAAACCGCTGATCCCGGTATCGCCCAAGTAATTCAGCGTGATCTGCGTCGGATCGTATGCGTTTAAGTAAGAGACGCTCTCGATGTCCCCTGGACCGCCGAGCCCGACATTCAGGTTCACGTTGAAACACGCGGGTGCACCGCCGTCGTTCGTAAACGTCCACGTCTTGTAATAATGCGTCCCTGGAAAACCGCCGGCCGGGGCTGGTTTACCGGCACAGGTGCTGGGGATGCCGTTGCGACCGGTTCGGTCGTTTTGCGTCATATCCGCCGTGGTCAGCGAGGTGAGCGGGATCGTCTGGTCCGGCCCGCCGGAGCAAGTCGGAACGACAAACTCCACCGTCTTGGTTCCGCCGGCATAGTTCAGGTCCAGCGAGAGCGCGATATTCGTGCCGCAGACAAAAGTGTCCGAAGTCGAAATCTTAAACGGCGTCGCGTTGGTCGCGGCCTGGTCAATCACCATGTCGGGATAAGCAGAATTAGCATTGATCACCGTGACCCCGGGCGTCGTGGTCCGAAGCGTGGCGGAGACGGCTCTCTCCGTGGCGCAGCCGTTATTCTTGACCCCGAAGTTCATGTTCACGCACTCGGCCTTGTTGATGATGCCGTTATTGTTGCCCGCGGCATCATTCACCGTGAGGCCATTGGCCTGCAGGTTGGAGGTGCCAGTCATGGTGAAGTTTTGCACCACCGAGCCGCCACTGGCGACAAAGACTGAGGTGGAAGCCGGCGCCGCGCTGGCGCAATTGCGATCCTGGTCGGAGGCAGTGGCCGTGTAGCTCCCGGCCGGGACGAGGATGGTGTAAATGCCGGCCGCGTTACTGGCTCCGGCAAAACCGTTGCTCAGCGAAACCAGCACGCCCGAAATAGGGGCGCCCGTCGCGGAAGAAGTGATCAAGCCCGTGACCGTGCCCCAAGCCGGCGCATCGGTGCAGGATGGGAAGCGGTACGAGGCTACGCGCGTGGACCAGTTAAAGGCGCCGTTCGTCTTTAGATATTCGCTGGTGAAGTAAAAGGAGCATTGGTCCACCGGGTCGAGCGTCATCGCGCTGTAATCGCCCCAGCGATTGCCGCCGCCTTGTTGCACGCCCAGACCATCGGTCATGCTCACTTCTGCACCCATGGTATTGATCGGATCCGTGCTCAGACGGCCGGTCATGAAGATGCTGGGCTTGATCAACGTGCTCGATTTGCTGTAGCCGAGCGCGATGTTCTGATCCTTGTCCATCGCGATTGAGCCGAGCCAGCGATAGGAGGTGTCCGGATCGAACGTGCTCTGCTGGAAAATGGTCGGCTGCGTCAAAGAGTTGCCGGCATTGCGAAACTCATACCAACGAATACCGCCGCGCGCCGTCGTGGCGCCGCGGACGGGGATATTGGTTACGAGCGACTCCTGTGGGGCGGCTTGCGTGCCGTTGTTCCGGTAGGCCAGGCGATACATGAAGTGGTTCGAAATATTGTCGAGATAATCGGTCGTGACGGCTGGGGAAGGCTGCGGGACGCACATGCGGCTGCCCCCGCCGACGCAGGGTGGGTTGTTGTAAGTCGCATTGGTGATGGTGGACTGCGTCAGCACGAGCGCGGGGGTGGGATCCCAAGTGACCTTCGCGCGGGCGGTGAGCATGGTCCCCGTGGTGGCTCCGGGTCCCATCACGAACGAGGCCTCGCCCACGGGCGGCGGAGTCACGCTATCCAAGTCTGCCGGGAGGAAACCGTAAGCAGTCGTGCCACCCGCCAGGTTCGCGCTCGCCATCCGTGCTGGTTGGCCGAGGATCATTTTCTCCCGCTCGAAAACATACATCCGGCCAGCGAGGTAGGACGTGCCGGCTGCGTTGAAGACGTGCGCGGCCATGTAGTAGCCATCCGGCCAGACGCCGGTGTGCGGGTAATCAACAAAGTTCACCGGGTCGGTCACGAAATCGTAAAGGTAGTAAGCGCCGGTTGCGTCCCCGGTTTGTGAGATGGCGAAACACTGGTGGGAATAGCTGGTGGTGGGACCGCCAACCACGAACTGAGAAAGAACCCAGCGGCCCGCGAGGATGTCGTACGAGACCACCGGGTCGCCATCGTTGTGGCTGGCGCAGATGCCGCCCAGCGCCTGGAAAAGAGTATTGCCAGCGGCCGGCCCGTATTGGAGCGCGCCGGTTGTTTTATCGAAGATCGCGAAGCTGGAGTTGTTCCATTGGACATACTGCGTCGCACCGACGCGACCGTTGACGTCCGGCGGGTTGCTGGACGGCGCAAAGCCTGCCAGCCCCACCCCGACCGCGTCAAAACTCACACCAGTCGGGGCCGGCGCTGAGAAAACGGGACCTTCCGTGCTCTGCAACGCTCCGTCGGTCGAGCCCACTTCCTCTGCCGGCGCCACCTGCATCGGCTCGGGATGATCGTGCCCGGGAGCTTTGGAAGGATGGATGACCGGCGTTTCGCGCAACGGCTTGGACACAGCCGCCCGCACCGGCGAAGAGATGATCGGCGCTTCCGGAGGATTCGCGACGCCTTGCGCGTATTGAGTCTTCTGAGGGGCGGCCGGCGCTTTCGCTTTACCCTGAGCCTGCGCGGAACGGCTCGTCAGACCGCTGAAAGCGAGCCCCGCCAGCAGCATTCCCACCAGGCACAACGCAAAGCCAAGGAGTGTGCGGGAGTTAAAAAAGGCGGATTGAGTGTGTTCTTTTTTCTTCATGGGGACGTGGGTTCTGGTTGGTGGTAAACGGGAGGCGCTACGGGCTCCGGCAGCGGGAAAATCAGGGACGAAGCCGCCTTCTTACGCTCATTTCCGTGATAACGTCCGAAATTCCGTCTGTCACCGAAAATCTGCATTATTTTTTTGCAATTAACGTATAAGACGGCCGAAGGCAGCGGCCCTCGGCGGAATCGCGCGGCGAAAGCTGCGTCTCCAGCCTAGCTTTTCCTGCGCACCAACCGCCCGCCCAGCCAGAGCAGGCCCGCGGCTGCGAGCGCGACAGTCGATGGCTCCGGCACCGCGCGGATATTATCGATACCCAGCACGCCTGTCACCGGGTCGCCATTCAAATTGGTCGCTCCCACCTCATTGATGATGCGCATCTCGGCGAAGCCATTCGCAAAAAAAGTGTTGTAAGCGGCCGGCCCGCCGATCGCAGTCATGTTGCCCGGCAGGATCGAGATAGAAAAATGCTGCCAGCCGCTGCCCGGAAGGACGACCACGCGTGCTGAAAGATAACCGGGCGAGCCCTGCGTGATATCCGTCTTAAACGCGATCCGGATCGAGAGCGTGACCGCGCTCATATTATTCAGATCAAATTCGATCGCCCTTACGCCCGCCGCGATGTAATTGCCGGTCCACTGGCTCACGATCGGCGGCGCGTTGAACGGGTTGTTATAGTTTTGCGCCACCAAACGCCCACCCGATCCGCTTCCGTCGGAAGTCACCCTGATGTAATTATCGCCCGCGCCCAGAGGGCCGCCGCCGTTGATGCGCTCGACTTGGGATGCACCATTCACCCAATTCTGCCGATCGAGGGGATCAGCGGATTGAAAATCATCGACCTGTCCCAGCACGATCGCGCCTGCCGGGCGAACGAAAAACAGCAGCAGAGCCAACACAGTCAACGTAGGGAAATTCTTCGGCATTGTGACGAGAGGTTACCAGCATCTGGGCGCGTAAATCAAGCAGCGCCTCCCCGCTTCCCCTTCGATCGCCCGCGCCACCCCAGCAGTAAAAGCCCTCCGCCGGCCAGCAGCCCGGTCACGGCTGGCTCTGGCACCGCGCGGATATTATCAATCCCGAGCTGCCCGATCACGAAATCGCCGTTTAAATTCGCCGTGCCGACCTCGTTGATGATCCGGAAATCTCCCAGGCCCGTGGAGAAAAAAGTGTTATAAGCGGCCGGCCCGCCCACCGCGATCAAGCTGGGCTGCGTGATCGCGATGGAAAAATGCTGCCAGCCGCTGCCCGGGGCGAGAATCATCGCCTGCGAGAGATAGCCGGGCGCAGTCGATAGATTTGCCGACTTGAATGCGAACCGAATGGAAAGACTGACCGAGCCTTGATTGATCAGATCCACCTCCAGCGTCGTGATCCCCTGCGCCACATAATTTCCCAGCCACTGGTTCAGGTTAAACATCGTCAACCGGCCGCCCTGCCCGCTGCCATCAGCCGTCAATTGCAGGTAGCGATCACCCGCGCCCGCCGGGCCACCCGTGCTCATGTTTGTGAGGTAACCGGGGACGCCGTTCGCCCAGTTTTGCAAGCTGCCGCCCTGGAAGTCATCCACTTGTCCCAAGCTGATCGCGCTGGCGGAGCGAGCGCCAAAAATGAACCCCAAGAGCAGCGCGCAGAGAAAATTTTTCATCGCGCGCGATGGTGGAGAAATGGCCGGCCTAGAGCAAGATGGGAATTGCGAGAGCCATCATTCCGATCCGGGCCGCGATATTTTTGAATCCAAACCCACACTCCGCCGCATCCATTCCTTAGAAGCCATGGAAACCACCTACTCAACGCCACCGCCCATCCCACCCGCCGCTCCCGCACTCACCAATGTCCGCACCTGGTGCGCCTTCGCCCACGCCAGCGCCTTGCTCGGGGTCTTCCTTCACTTCCCCGGCCACGTCATCCCGCCGCTCATCATCTGGCTGGCCAAACGCGACGACTCCCCGGAGATCGACGCCCACGGCAAGGAAGCGCTGAACTTCCAGATCTCCATGCTCATCTATAACGCCGTCGCCGCCGTCTTCTGCCTCGTCCTGGTCGGCTTCGTTTTCCTCGCCATCCTCTGGGTTTTGAATGCCGTCCTCGTCATCGTTGCCGCCATCCAGGCCAGCGATGGAAAATTCTACCGCTACCCGCTCACGATCCGGTTCATTCAATAACCGAGCGCTCCACTCGTTCGCACCACGGCGCGCGCAACGGTGAACGAGCGCTGCCGACGGCCCTGCTTAATCCGGCGACTCGGTCTCGCGGCTGATCTTCGCCGCCTCGGCGGGCGTCGGCTCGCGCAGGCGGCGGATGTTCCAGCCGCCCCGATTATCGCACTTCACCGTGAAGACCACCTGGCCGCTGATCGTTTCCAAATCCTCTTCTCCCTTTTTTTTCATCACCACCGTGCTTTCCGACGCCGCGTAAGCCTCAAAAGTATCCTGGTCCAGCCAGCGCACGACCTTCCACTCATCGTGCACGCTCCGGCTATGCGCGTCCTTCGTAAGGCCGAGCGCCTTCCGATCCCGGCGCTCGGAGCGCTCGATCATCTTTGATACTTCCGGCGCGTTTTCTTCCAGGCTTGGCAGGAGTTTCCACTCCTCCCCCACCAGCTCGTAAAGCGCGCAGGTGTAGTAGTGGCCGCCCGCGCGGAAATTAAACGCCAGCCGCCGCGAATCCGGCGCCCACACCACCCGGCCCGTCTCCGTCGCCAACGCTGTGCCCACGTCGAAATCCAAAGCCATCTCGCCCGCCGGCGCCTTCACGATCACCGGCTTGTCCTCCACCACGCGGTATTCCCATTTTTTATCCGGCGACGGGATCACCCGGGCCGCTTCCTCCTCCGCGCGGGCCATCGTCGCGAGGCCGCAGAACACCAGCGCCAACCGATATTTTCGCATGCCCTTTTTCTACCGCGCGCCAGCCCGCCCTGTCGAGCGCGCGGCGCGGCTTCCATTTTAGCCAGCACCTCCCTCTTTCGAGGGATACCGGAGCGCGCGCCACAAGGCCAAGCTCGGCCCGGTGAAGGACGGAAAAAAGAAGGCTGCGAAAACCAATGGCTCCCCAGCCTTACCAGCGGCTGCGCCCCTGCGACCGGCCATTCCGTACCCTCCGGACGTCTCCCCCACCATCGCGGAGGAAGCGCGGATCATCCCGCATTTCGGGCCGCGCGAACTGGAGGTCGCCAGTTGGATCGCGGAAGGGAAGACCGATCCCGAGATCGCGCGCATCACCGGCCTGGGTTTGCAGACCGTGAAGACCCACGTCAAAGCCCTCCTCCACAAGACCCAGCTGGAAAACCGGAACGCCTTCATGGCTTGGGCCTGGCGAGACCGGCTCACGGTGGAACGGCTGGAGCGAGCCCGGCTTAAGGCTGTGAAATATAAATGACCCGGCTGGCGCAGTTGCCCGCGCGGTTCGATCTGCCAACCGCACGGCGGGGCGCACCGACCGCGCCGCAAATTCCGCCAGCCGCCGCCGCCAGGCGTCCGGACCCAGCCCGGGAGCCCGCCACCCATGCGGCTGGAGCGTTCCACCGCAGACCTGCTCCCACCAGCCGCACCGCGGGAGCTTCCAGCCGCCTTCTGGCCTGGAGCCGCCGCGCCGGAAAATCACTCCACCGCGCCGGTCATTCCTCCAGCCGCGACGCCTTTACCCACGTCCCCAGCAGCAAAACCAACCCCTAAGCAGCACCCTCACCCATGGCAAAAGAAGACTTCATTAAACAGAACGACACGGAATTCTCCGCCCAACTCATCACCTTCAAAAACGTGATCGCCGATTACACCGGCGTCCTCGCGCTCGCCCCGGCCGCCGTCACCGAGCAGGGGGCGGATGCCGATTACTTCGCCTGGTGCCTCCAGTTCCACGAGCTGATGCGGAACAGCGCCCAGCAGGCCAGCACCTGGAAAAGCCTTATCCGCCGCGGCGGCACCCCGCCCGATACCGGCGCGCCCGTAGTGCCAAAATTTCCGGCAGCGCCGCCTGTGGTTCCGCCGGGGATCGAGACGCGTTTCCGCGCTCTTTGCCAGCAATGCAAAGCCGCCAGCGGCTACAACGAATCCATCGGCGAAGCCCTCGGCATCGTGGGCCCGGAACAGACCGGCCCCGATTACGCCAACCTCAAGCCCCCTATCAAAGCCACCGTCAACGGCACCTCGGTCGACATCGATTGGAACTGGAGCGGCTACCGCGCCTTCCTCAGCATGTGCGAAATCCAGGTGGACCGCGACGACACCGCCGGCTGGGTCCTGCTCGCCATGGACACCACCCCTGGCTACACCGATACCCAGCCCTTCCCCGCCAAACCGGCGAAATGGCAATACCGCGCCATCTACCACGCGGGCGATATCCGGGTCGGTAATTGGAGCAATCCCGTGAGCGTGATGGTCGGCGGCTAACGAGAGGAAAACGGCCGGGCGCACCAGCGTCCGGCCGTCCTCCCGCCAGTCCGGTGGCGGATGAATAAAAGGCTCGGCATTTTCGCCGGGAGTCCACAGGATCGGCCAGCTCTCATCCCTCCTATCCCTCATGAATCCCCCGCGTCTTCTTCTCACTGTCCTGGCCGGTTTCGCTTTCATTTTTGCCAGCGATTTCCTGATTCATGCGGTTTGGCTGGCGCCTTCCTACAAGGCCACGGCGGAACTCTGGCGGAGTGATCCGGAGATGCAGCAGCGCTTCCTCTGGATGCTCTTCGGGCAACTTCTTTGCGCGGTCGCGTTTTCCGTCATCTGGGCGATGGGGTTTGCCGGCCGGTCGTTGGCCACCGGGGTGGGCTTCGGGTTTTTCATGGGCATCGCGGTCCAGGTCTGGGCGATTGCGTTTTATGTGGTGGCGCCGTTGCCGGGCGCGATTGCGGCGAAATGGTTTTTCAGCGGATTGCTGCAAGCGACGCTGCTCGGAGTGATCATCGCCGCGACCTACCGCCCGCGCGCCGGGCGGGTTTAACGACGCTGGCTGAGTTTGCGTCGCGCCGGTGAGCGCCGAAGGTCGGCGATGAGGACGAGAGTAAAATGCGGGCGTTTTTTCGGTGTGGCGACGGCGGCCGTGCTCTTGGTGGCGCTGGATGCGCGAGCACAAACGCCCACGCCTTCCCCGTCGCCCACGCCGACCGCGTTCACCGCGCAGACGATCTCTGAGTTGAAACAACTCCAGCAGGCGGCGCTGAAAAGTGATTACGCCTACCGGCAGGTCGCGCATCTTTGCAATAACATCGGGCCGCGCCTGAGCGGTTCCGCGCAGGCCGCGAAAGCAGTCGAGTATGTGGCGGCGGAGATGAAGGCGCTCGGGCTCGAGGTGAAGCTGGAAAAGGTGATGGTGCCGCAATGGGTGCGCGGCGAGGAAACGGCGGCGCTGCTGGAGTTCCCCGGGCAGGCCAAGGGCACCACGCAAAAGATCGTGCTCACCGCCCTCGGCGGCAGTGTGGCGACGCCCGCGGAAGGGTTGACCGCCGAAGTGGTGGTGGTGCGGAATTTCGAGGAGCTGGAGTCGTTAGACGCGGCCAAAGTGGCGGGCAAGATCGTGCTCTTTAATTATCCCTACGATAAAGAAATGGCCGCGCAGGGCCGTTCGGGAGACGCCTACGGAAATGCGGTCGCCTATCGCGGCGGCGGTCCGATTGCGGCCGCGAAAAAAGGAGCCGTCGCGGCGTTGGTCCGCTCTGTGGGCAGTGCGAACTACCGCTTACCGCACACCGGCGCGACGAAGTACCGAAGAAGGCGTGCCGAAGATTCCCGCGGCCGCCGTCACCGCGGAAGATGCGGACCTGCTGGCAAATCTGGCGCCGCAGGGACCGTTGCGGATGCAGCTGGTTTTGACGCCGCAGATTCTGCAGGACGTGGAGAGCGCCAACGTGGTGGCCGATTTGAAAGGCAGCACCAAGCCGGAGGAGATCGTGATCGTCTCCGGCCATCTCGATTCCTGGGATCTCGGCACGGGCGCGATCGACGATGCCGCAGGCGTGGCGGTGGCGATGGAAGTGGCCCATCTCGTGCGGCAGGCGAAATTAAAACCGAAACGCACCATCCGCGTCATCGCCTGGATGAACGAAGAAAACGGTCTTCGTGGCGGGAAAACGTATGCCGAGGATCATGCCGCGGAGTTGGCCCAGCACGTGGCCGCAATGGAAACCGACGGCGGCTCGGGTCACCCGGTCGGAGTGCGCTTTCGCGGCAAGCCGGAGATCGCCGAATTCCTCGCGCCGGTGGCGAAGGTGATGGATGAAATCGGCGCCAATATCATTGATCGAGTCGAGCATACCGGGGCCGATATGTCGCCGATGGAACCGGCGGGCGTGCCGACTTTCCACCCCATCCAGGATGGGCGGACTTATTTCCAATATCACCACACCGCCGCGGACACGTTGGACAAGGTGGACCCAAAGACGCTGGCGGAGAATGCGGCCGTCAACGCGGTGGTGATCTATGCGCTCGCCCAGAGCGAGACGCCGTTGCCGCGCTGAGCGCCGCGGTGTTGCAAGTGGACGGCGCGATGGTGTCGTGATTCGTGACACATGTGTCGGCTAACGAGACAGGAATTCTCGGGTCGCTTTGCATCTCTCCCGGGATGCGGCTCGCGGTACAGCCGTTGCTAAGATGATTGGCATGCTCACCGTCTCAGCGTTTTTCCTTCTTCTGACCTCGGTTTTTGCCAGCGTGTTCGTGGCCTGCAAAAACGAGACTGCGCTTTAAGCGCGAGCCGCGCCGGATCGCCTTCCTTTACCGCGTGAGTCCTGCGCGTAGAGTGGCCGCCACTGATGGTTACCGAAGAGCAGATCAAAGAAGCGCTTAAAGCGGTCAAATATCCCGGCTTCAGCCGCGACATCATTTCCTTCGGGCTCGTCAAAGGCGTCCAGATCCAGGACGGCGCAGTCACGGTGCAGATGACGTTGGCGACGAACGAGCCGGCCATTCCGCGCGCGATCAAGGAAGAAGCCGAGCAGACTCTGAAAGGTTTGGCAGGCGTGACGCAGGTCAAAGTTTTGATCGATATCCACGCGCCGCCGGCCGGTGCGGGCGCGGCGGGAGTCGGCGCCACTCGTATCGAAGGCATCCGACACGTCATCGCCGTCGCCAGCGGAAAGGGCGGGGTCGGCAAATCCACCGTCGCCGCCAATCTCGCGGTCGCGCTGGAACAAAGCGGCGCGCGCGTCGGCCTCTGCGATTGCGACATCTACGGGCCGAGCATTTCGCTCATGTTCGGCACGCGCGAGCGGCCGACTGCGACCGAGGAAAACCGCATCATTCCGATCGAGCAATATGGCTTGAAGCTGATGTCGATGGGTTTCCTGCTGGAAGACGATGCGCCGGCAGTGCTCCGCGGCCCGATGGTGACGCGCTACACCCAGCAATTTTTGCGGCAGGTGGAATGGGGCGAGCTCGATTATCTCGTCCTCGATCTGCCGCCCGGCACCGGCGACATCCAGCTCACCATCGTGCAAACGGTCGCGCTGGCCGGCGCCGTCATCGTGACCACGCCGCAGGAAGTGGCACTGATCGATGCGCGGAAGGCGTCGAGCATGTTTGAAAAAGTGAACGTGCCCGTCCTCGGCTTGATCGAAAACATGAGCTACTTCCTCTCGCCGAGCGATGGGAAGCGCTACGACATTTTTGGTTCCGGCGGCGGCGAGCGCGAAGCCAGGCGGCTCCGGGTTCCGCTGCTCGGTCAGATCCCGATCGATATCGCGACGCGCGAATCCGGCGATCGCGGCCGGCCGATTACTGCGGAGAAGAAAGACTCGGCCGTGGCCCTGGCTTTCCAGAAAATCGCCGCCCAGTTGCGTGAAACGATCGGCTAATTCGAAGTGGGCACCCACGCGCGCGCCGATCGCGTCCGCAACCGGCCGCGCCTTCCGTTGTTAAATGGGCACAGCCGATGCTAAGTCTATCTCTCGCGGAGCGGTTTAGATTGACCGCGCTTCTTCCATTATGAATAACACTGACGAAATGACCGGTTCGACCGAACAGGAGTCTCCCTTCGTCAAGAACTCCGTCCTCTACAAAGAGTTCCTGGCCGAGCGTGAAGAGATTTTGAAACACAAATGGATCGAGAGCGAGAAAGCCGGCAGTGATATCGGCTTCGAAAAAGCGCTGCTCGATTGGATCATGAAACATCGCTCCAGTTGGCGCGATAAACGTAACCGGGAGGTCCGGACTCAGGCGCAAACGACCGCTTCCTGATTTTCCGCCGTCCCCGTCCTTTAACGCGATCCTGCGAGGTCGCGAAGGAATGGCATGACTGCTCCTCATTCATCTTCTCCTGCCAGCGTCCCTGTGATGGACGCTGAAGCCATCCGCCGCGCGCTCCGGCGGATCGCGCACGAAATCATCGAGCGCAATTCCGATTTGGCCGCCGTCGTTCTGGCGGGGGTGCCTTCCCGCGGCGTGGAAATCGCGCGCCGCATCGCCGCTTTCATGCAGGAATTCGAGCACACGTCGATCGCGACCGGCGTGATCGATGTGGCGATGCATCGCGATGATGTCGGCCAGCGCGCGCAGCTGCCAGTCGTGCAGACGTCGCATCTGCCGGTGCCGCTGGACGGCCGCACGGTCGTGATCGTGGACGATGTTTTTTACACGGGCCGCACTGCGCGCGCCGCGATGGACGCGATCAGTTCTTTCGGCCGGCCGGCCTGTATCCAACTGGCCACGTTAATCGATCGCGGCCATCGCGAGCTGCCGATCCGGGCTGATTACGTGGGAAAGAATTTGCCGACCGCGACGGGCGAACGCGTGCGCCTGCGTTTGCAAAATGTCGACGCTGAGCCGGATGCGGTTTGGTTGATCAAGGAGTGAACTTTTTGCGCCACGGATTAACACGGATGAAACACGGATACGGAAAAGAACCGCACGCGTTTTCTGGATTCTTCGCGATCCGTGTTTCGTCCGTGTTCATCCGTGGCCAGGAGATTTCAGCATGACCGCAGAAACACGCTGGAACCGCAAAGACCTGGTCGGCATCCGCGAGCTTTCCGCGGAGGAGATCATGCTCGTGCTCGAAACCGCGGATGCGTTCAAGCAGGTCGGCACGCGTGACGTAAAAAAGGTGCCCGCCTTGCGCGGCAAGACGCTGGTTAATTTCTTCGTCGAACCCAGCACGCGCACCCGCACGTCCTTCGAGATCGCGGCCACGCGCTTGAGCGCCGACGTGATCAACATCTCCGCGTCCACCTCCAGCCTAACGAAAGGTGAGACGCTCAAGGACACGGCCAAGATTTTGGAAGCGAATCACGCGGACCTGATCGTCATCCGGCATAGCTCCGCAGGCGCGGCGCAATTTTTGGCCGAGCGTCTGCGCTCCAGCGTGATCAACGCCGGCGATGGCGCGCACGAACATCCGACGCAGGCCTTGCTCGATCTCTACACCATCCGCGAACGGCGCGGCACAATCGCCGGCCTCCATGTCGCGATCGTGGGCGACATTCTTTTCAGTCGCGTCGCACGCTCGAATATTTTCGGACTTCTGAAACTGGGGGCGCGCGTCACGCTGGTGGGTCCGAGCACGCTGGTGCCGCGCGCGTTCGAACGCCTGGGCGTGACCGTCTCGCACTCGCTCGACGAGGTTTTGCCGACGGTGGACGTCGTGAATCTGCTCCGGATTCAGCACGAACGGCAACGGAAGGAATATTTCCCGGGGCTGGCTGAGTACATTCGCATGTTTGGCCTAACGAAAGCTCGCGCCAAACTATTGCAGCCCGACTGCCTCATCATGCACCCAGGCCCGATCAACCGCGGGGTCGAGATTGATAGCGACCTCGCGGACGGCGTGCAAAGCGTGATCCTCAATCAAGTCACGAACGGCCTCGCCGTGCGGATGGCGGTGCTTTATCTCTGCGGAGGAATCGCCACGCCATGAAGACAATCATCCGTCACGGCCGCATCATCGATCCCGCCAACGGGCGCGATGAGATCGCGGATCTCTGGTTGGTGGACGGCGTCATCGCCGCGCCGGCTGACCGAAAAAGGCGCCGAGATCATTGATGCCTCCGGTCTGATTGTCGCGCCCGGCTTGATCGATATTCACGTGCATTTCCGCGAGCCGGGTTTCGGCTGGAAGGAGACGATTGCATCGGGCGCGCGCGCGGCCGCGGCAGGTGGTTTTACCACCGTGGTCTGCATGCCGAATACTTCGCCCACGGCGGACAGTCCGAGCACGCTCGGCTGGATTAAGGATCGCGCCGCGGCGGTGGCGTGCGTCAACGTTCTCACGACCGGTGCGATTTCCAAAGGGTTGGCCGGAGAGGAGCTGGCGCCGATCGGCTCGCTCGCACAAGCAGGCGCAGTCGCGATCACAGACGACGGGCATTGCCTTCAGAATAACGAGTTGATGCGTCGCGCGGTGGAATACGCGCGCATGGTCGGCGTGCCGGTGATGGATCACTGCCAGGATTACAATCTCGTGGGCAACGGCGTGGTGCATGAGGGCTATTGGAGCACGCTGCTCGGCTTGCCCGGTTGGCCTGCGGCCGGCGAAGAGGCGATCGTCGCGCGCAACATTCTTCTGGCCGAACTTTGCGATCACCACATTCATTGCCAGCACATCAGTGCGGCCGGGAGCGTGCGCCTGCTGCGCGAGGCGCGCGCGCGCGGGGTGAAAATCAGTGGCGAAGTCTGCCCGCATCACATCGCCTTGACCGACGAGTCGGTGCAAAATTTCGACACGAATTACAAGATGAATCCTCCGCTCCGAAGCGAGACGGACGTGGCCGCGCTCCTGGAGGGAATCAAGGACGGGACGCTCGAAATTCTCGCGAGCGATCACGCGCCGCACGCCAAATTCGAGAAAGAGGTCGAGTTCGACCAGGCGCCGTTTGGAATTCTGGGACTGGAGACGGAGCTCGGGCTGTTTCTCGACTTGTTAGTCCACCAGACGGGCACGATCGGGTTGCCGCGATTGATCGAAATGTTCACAGCCAACCCGGCGCGGCTGCTTAATTTGCCAGCCGGGACGCTTTCTGTGGGCGTGGCCGCGGACGTGACTTTGATCGATCCAGAACTGAATTGGACAGTGGACGCGAGCGCTTCAGAAAGCTTGTCCTGCAATACCCCGTTCGACGGCTGGAAACTGAAAGGTCGCGCCGTGCAGACGATCGTGCGCGGGAAGACGGTTTGGAAGTTAGCGCGCTGACCCGTCATCCCGAGCCGCGGCGGGGTTGTGTCGTCTAACTGCTGCGCCCAAGCCCGCGGCGAAGAATCACTCAGCTGACGTAGCCGCCGCCGATGTAACGCTCCAAATGATCGAGCGTAGCGTTTTGCACGGAGATGACGTGTTTGACCAGATCGCCGATCGAAATGACGCCGCGCACTTTCCCATCCACCACCACGGGCAAATGCCGCACGCGCTTATCCGTCATGAATCCCAGGCAATCATCCACGCCTTCTTTCGGCTCCACCGTTTTCAACTCCGTCGACATGATCTCGCGCACGAGAGAATCGCGGGAGCGTTTCCCCTGGAGCATGACCTTGCGGGTGTAATCGCGTTCGGAAATGATCCCGACCAAGTTTTCCCCCTCCATGACCACGAGGGCCCCAACATTTTTTTCCGCCATAAGCGCGACCGCTTCGTAGACCGTCGCATCCGGGTTCACGGACCAAACTTCGCCGCTCTTTTGATTGAGAATCGTTTCGATCGTGCCGGTGACGTTCATGTTTTGTGGAAGGTAAGCTGCTGCGCTTCGAGGAACCGAAGAGTATTCAATTCACACCGGACGCGGCAAGACTTT
This sequence comes from uncultured Verrucomicrobiae bacterium, assembly GCA_963762685.1. Classification (GTDB taxonomy): domain Bacteria; phylum Verrucomicrobiota; class Verrucomicrobiia; order Chthoniobacterales; family UBA10450; genus JACCTI01. Next base: position 310,795 of record CAVXLV010000011.1, read on the forward strand.
CGTCGCGCCTCAGTCCTCTAGAACGATATCCGGCAGCTCGTTCCGATCATCGGATTGCCGGGGAAAATGCTCCGCGAGCAACTGGCCTAACGTTCCGATCGCTTCCACCAGCGCGTCGGTAAATTCTTCCTGCCGGAAGTGCGCGCGCATGGAGGCGACGAGTTGCTCCCAAAACACCGGCCCGCACTTTTGGTGGATGCCCTCATCGCCGACTACCGCAAACTTCTGCGCACGCGGCGCGACGAGGATAAGCACCGCATTCCGCGCCGACGTTTTCTCCATTCCAAACTCGAGGAACTTCCGCGTCGCCACGGTGAGCGCATCTTCCTTCATCTCGCCGCGCTGCAGATAGACGCGGATCTCGCCGGACGTTTGCGCTTCCGCGGCCCGAATCGCGGAGACGACGCGGGCATGATCGAGACGGGCGAGAAATTCTTTCGTGCGCATGATTGCCTCACCAACTGGAACCGCCCCCGCCGCCCCCGAAGCTGCCACCGCCGCCGCTGAATCCACTGAAACCTCCCCCACCGGATGAAGAACCGCTGGACCAGCCGCCTCCGCTGCCACTGCTCCATCCGCCCGCGTGCGGTCCACCCGAGCCCGAATAGCCCCATCCGCGCCGCTTCCCTTTCCGCGCGCTCTGCCAGGCGAGGAAGGTCGCGACGACGATGATGAAAAGAAGGAGCATCCCACCGCCGCTGTTCTCATTGCTTTCGGCATCCGCGAAGGTCTTGCCGTTGCCGACATATTCGCCCCGCAGCGCGCTGATAATGTCGATGATTCCAGTCGAGAGACCCCCTTGGTAATCGCCCATCTTGAAGAGCGGTTTGATGCGCCGCTCCGTGATATCGAAAGCGGTCACATCCGGGAGAGCGCCCTCGAGTCCGTAGCCGACCTGAATGTACATCTTGCGCGTCTGCATGAAGACGAAAAGCACCACGCCGTTGCGTTGCTCCGCTTGCCCGACTTTCCAGGATTGCGCGATGCGCTGCGTGTAAGCGGCGATGTCCGAATCCGTCTGCATCTCGCGGTAAACCGCCACCAGCACCTGATTGGAAGTCTCCCGTTCGAACTGCGCCAACTGCTCGTTAAACTTGAGCGCGATGTCTTTGGAAACGACGCCCGCGTAGTCGTTAAAATAGCCAGCCGGCTTTGGCGGAATCACCTCGCCGGCGGGCGAACGCGCCACGCTCCAGAGCAGCAGCGCGAGCACGAGACAAACGCGTTTCATCGGGAAGATTGGATTTCGGCCCAAGGGCGGGCCGGCTTTAGCACGCTTTCTTATGGGGTCGCAGCGGCCGTGGGGGCGGCGGCGGGATTGCCCACCATCGCGTCAGGCGAAGGAACGGGTACCGCCGGAACGGGTGGCGGGGTGTTCCCAAACGCACCGAAGTTCACCGTCGGCGCCTTCTCCGCGCCGGGCTGCGCATTGAAGAACGGCCGTTCTTTGAAGCCGAACATCTTGTTCAGCATGTTCGTCGGGAAACGCTGGAGAGCGGTGTTGTAATCCTGCACCGCGGTGTTGAAATTATTTCGCTCCACGGAGATGCGATTCTCAGTCCCCTCGAGTTGCGCCTGCAAATTTTGGAAGGCTTCCGTCGCGCGCAGTTGCGGGTAATTTTCGCTCACCACCAGGAGGCGTGAAAGCGCGCTGCTTAATTGCCCCTGCGCCTGTTGGAATTCCTGCAACTGCGCCGCATCGGTCGGCGCTTTGCTCGGGTCGAGTTTTACCTGTCCCACGCTCGCGCGCGCATTGGTGACTTCCGTCAAAGTCGACTTTTCGAAATTGGCCGCGCCTTGCACTGTGTTGACCAAATTTGGAATCAGGTCCGCGCGCCGTTGATAAACGGACTGCACATCCGCCCACTGCTTGTTCACCTTGTTCTCGAGCGTGACCAGTTTGTTGTAACTGCCGCAACCCGTGAGCGCGAAAACCGCGAGGCCCGCGAGCAACCATCGTCCACTTCCTGCAGCGATTTTGTTCATGGAAAGAACGTTCGGTTCCGCCCCGGACTTCGCAAGACGAACCTCCAGACCGCTCCGCGCGCAGCACGGTCCTGACCGCGGCAAAAACGTCCATGGCGTGCAGCGGATTCGAAGATAATTTGGGGACGCGCACAGCGTGCGTGCTTCCACTCCATGCAAAGACCCGCTGCCATCTCCTACGCGCTCTTTGCAGTGCTTCTGGTTCTGCTCGCGGTGCTGCATCTCGCCACCCCTTTTTTAGCGGCGCTTTTCTGTTATCTCGTTCTGACCAAGCTGGCGTTCTTCGGGAAAAAATGGATCGCGCTGACGCTTTTCCTCGTCGTCATCGTTGGGGTGTTTCAGCGGTCTGGTATTTTTCCTCAAGCACGCCTTTGTCGCCTTGCCGGAAATCGTGGAGACCTCCATCCCGGTGGTGGTTCGATTTGCGTCGGAGCGCGGCATCGAGTTGCCGTTTACTGACATCGAGAGCCTGCGCGCGGTGGCGCTGGAGAGTGTCCGCAGCACGCTCGGGCAGCTGGGCAATTACGCCAAAGTCGCGACGAAAGAGTTCATCTTCCTGCTCATCGGAGTGGTCATCGCGGTGAGCGTTTTCTTTAATCCGGATTTCGAGGCGCGGCGCGTGCAGGGCAAGGGCGGCATGAATCTCTACAGTCTCTACACCTCGCGGATCAAAGAACGTTGCGCGTCTTTCTACCGCAGTTTTGCCACCGTCATGGGTGCGCAGATTATCATCTCGGCCATCAACGCCACCCTCACCGCCATTTTTGTTTTCGCGGTCGAATTACGTTACGCCAGCGTCGTCATCATTCTCACCTTCGTCTGCGGGCTGGTGCCGATCGTCGGCAATCTTCTCAGTAACACGGTCATCTTTTGCATCGCTTTCACCATGTCGCCGAAGCTCGCGGTCGGGGCTTTGTTTTTCCTCATCCTGATTCACAAACTGGAATATTTCCTCAACAGCCGCATCATCGGCGGCCGTATCGATCATCCGATGTGGCTCATGCTTCTCGCCATGCTGATTGGCGAACGTTTGATGGGAATCTCAGGTGTGATTCTGGCCCCGGTGATCTTGAGTTTCATCAAGGTGGAATTGAAAAGGATCGACCTGAGCGCGGAGCCTGTCCGTCCGGCGCGCAGCTTGCCGAGCGAACACGAAGTCGCGCGGATGTAATTTGTGGGCGGAGGCTGCGCCTCCTCGTCGAGCCAGCAAAACCGGTCGTTAACCGGCAGGGTTTTCCGTCGCCGCAGAGCTTTCCTCCGCCGCAGGGCTCTGCCGCTTCCGTGAGTCCGTCCAACTCAGGCTGGCCGACAGGAACCGCTTCCGGCGCCGGCGTCGCGGTCGGGAGATGACGGCGGCGCAACTCCTCGGAATTCGGCAACTCTTCCAGATTCCGCAAACCGAAGTGCTCCAGGAAAAATTGCGTGGTGTCGTAGAGCAACGGCCGACCCGGGACCTCCGCGCGGCCGGCGATTTTAACCAGCCCGCGCTCCATCAAGCTCTGCAAAACGCTATCGACCGCCACGCCGCGCACCGCTTCGATATCGGCGCGCGTGATCGGTTGCCGATAAGCGATGATCGCCAGCGTCTCGAGCGCAGGCGGGGTCAGGCGGTGCGGTTTCGCCGCCGGGAATAATTGCCGCACCCACGGCGCGTAAGCGGGATCGCTGGTGAATTGCCAGCCTTCCGCTTTCTCGGTCACCTGAAAGGCGCGGCTTTGTTCGATGTATTCGATCTTGAGCTGTTCCAGGGCGGCCGCGATCTCCGCTTCTTTGGCGGCAGCGAATTCGTTCGGCGCGCCTTCGCCTTCCGCGCTTTTGACGGCGCTGAGAAGTTCGCGCGCGGTCAGCGGTTTCTGCGCGCTGAAGAGCAGCGCTTCCAGGATCTGAGGGAGTGTCATGAACGGTGATTTCAACTTAAATCCCGATAGCGGAAGTCTGGATCGCCTCGGCAATACGATCCGCCTGCCGATCGATCTGCGTCGATTCCCGGCCTTCGATCAGCAGGCGAATCTTCGGCTCCGTGCCCGAGTAGCGCAAAAGCACGCGGCCTTTTCCGTCGAGTTCCTTTTCCGCGGCGCTGACCAGTTTCATCACCGCCTCCATTTCTTCCAGCGGCGGTTTGGCTTTCACCCGCAGGTTGCGCTGCGCCTGCGGATATTTGGTCAGCACGCGCTTCAGTTCACTCAACGGTTTCCCGGTGGCCTGCATGATGCGGAGAATTTGCAGCGCGCAGACAATGCCATCGCCGGTGGTGCTGAAGTCGCGAAAAATCATGTGGCCGCTTTGTTCGCCGCCCACGTTCAGGTCGCGCTTCACCATTTCCTCGATCACGTAGCGGTCGCCTACTTTCGTGCGCAAGACGGTGCCGCCGGCCGCGGCGAGCGTTTCATCGAGGCCGAAATTACTCATCACCGTGGCGACGAGCGTGTTCTCGCGCAGTTGCCCGGAGCGCAGCAAATCGAGCGAGGCGATCGCGAGAATTTCATCGCCATCCACCAGCTCGCCGTTTTCGTCGCAAAGCAGGACGCGATCGGCGTCGCCATCGTGCGTGATGCCAACCGTGGCGCCGCTCTCGCGCACGACGCGCTGGATCTCCGCCGGATGCGTGCTGCCGCAATCGGCGTTGATGTTGGTGCCGTTCGGCTCGTCGTGCACGACCGTGAGATCGGCGCCCAATTCGCGCAAAATGCAGGGCGTCGATTTGTAGGCCGCGCCGTTCGCCACATCCACCGCGATGCGCATTTTCTCGAGCGACATCCCGCGCGGAAAACTCGCTTTCGCAAACTCGACGTAACGTCCCAGCGCGTCGTCGATCCGGCGGGCGCGTCCGATTTTTCCCGCGGTCGGCCGGATGGAATCGATCTCGCCGCTGAAGACGAGCTGCTCGATTTGATCTTCGATCCGGTCGTCGAGCTTGTAGCCGTCGTGCCGGAAAAATTTGATCCCGTTATCCTCGTAAGCGTTGTGCGAAGCGGAGAGCACGATGCCCGCATCGGCCCGGAGGGAACGCGTGATGTAGGCCACGCCCGGCGTCGGGCAGCGGCCCGATCACAAGCACGTCCACGCCTAACGAGGTGATGCCGGCGACGAGCGCGTTTTCCAGCATGTAACCGGAGAGCCGCGTGTCCTTGCCGAGCACGATCTTCGGCCGCGCGCCCGCCGGCAGAGTGCGCGGATTTAGCTGCGTGAAAACATGCGCCGCGGCGCGCCCCAGCTTCAGCGCGGTCTCCGCGGTGACGGGCTCGACGTTGGCCACGCCGCGCACGCCATCGGTGCCGAAGAGTTTGTTGGATTGCGCCACGCGCCCATTCATATCGCGCCCCGTGCCGGCGTAAACGGAAAATGCCCGCCTGTGCTACGATCCAAGTTTGACTAAGGCGCCTGCGGCACGCTCTGCCGATCACGATCAGCAAAGAAGACGCACTCGTTATCCAACCCGAGCAGCGTGGCCCACTTGAGCGGGAACTTGCTGATATCCACGCTGCGCAGAATCACCGGCGCCCAGTCGCGATACTCGCCCTTCAGAATATCCGTGAGCGTGTTCTGGCTGCCGCTGATCGGCGTGAGATAGAGCCCGTTCAAGGGCGCGCCGAAGATGCCGTAATCGTGAAACTCGGTAAACGTTTTCACCGTGTCCGGCACGAAGAGCGCGCGCCGATCCGCATACCAGGCGATGGCCCACGGCATGTCGGAAGCGGTGATTTCTTCCGGCGCCATCCAATCATTCAGAACCGAGATGTAGGGCGGGACGTAGGGCGGCCAGCGCACTCCGCCCTTGGTGCTGGGAAGTCCGACGGTAAAGAGCATCGGCAGCGAGCAGACGACGAAGAGAAGAGTGATAAATCCGATGCGCGCGATGTTGTAATGGATGTCGAGCCGATTCCATTGCACGAGCAAATAGGCCAGGCCGTAGGCGGTCATGATCGGGATGAACAGGAGATGCAATTGGTTCGCTGACACGCCCGAATTCTTCCGGCAATCCGTAGAGCGCCATGCCGAGCACGGCACCCAGCCACATCGCCAGCACCATCCAGCGCATGACGGCAGTCTCCGGGCGTTTGAAGATATGCAGCAACCCGACAAAAAACGTCAGCGCCACCACGCTCCAGCCGAGATACTCCAAGAGCCGACCGACTTGCGTGGTGAGATTGTTCACGACCTTGCCGCGGAAGTTTCCCGGCCCCACGCCGTCCAGATCCAGTTCCAGCCGGCGCATATGTCCGGCCTCCGGATGTTTGATGCCATCGAGGATGGAATAAGCAGCGACGCCCGCGGGATTACCCGTCAGGACATAGTTCCGCACCAGCCACGGCGAGTACATGACAAGGAAAACTCCCAGGACGATGACGGCCGCCCAGCCGCGCGGCCGGAAGAAAAAGATCGCGACGACCAGGAAGCCGACAAACATCCAGATAGTAAGCGCGTGCGATAGCGCGAGCAGACCGAACCCAGCTCCGACCAAGCCCAGCCAGATTCCCACGGCGCCGCCCCGATAGTGAGCTTCAACCGCGCGCACTATGACGTAGAGCGTGGCGTTGAAGAGAAACAGCATCAGCATCTGCGGCAAGCCCGAGAGCGAGTAATGCCAGAAGGTATCGCAAAGCAGCACGAGAAAGGTGCCGAGAATAGCCAGCCGCTGATCGAAACAGGCGTCGCGTTAAAAAGTAGAAGATCGCGAGCGAGCCCAGGAAGAAGCAGATCGAGGCATACGCGATCGCCTTGTCGCCCGCGTAAACCAACTCGCCTGGCGTCATCTTCCAATAGCGTTTGATCGGGCGGAGGACGAACGCGTCCACCAGCGGCGGCAGAGGCGCGTTGTAGGTGTCGTGCCAGATGCGCTTGGTGACGTCTTTGCCGGCGCGCTGCAATTGCCCCACCGCGAGCGGGCGCACGAAATCCGTCCGCCAGCCTTGACCGCTGGCGATGTTGCGCCCGATCTGCGCCTGATCCATCCCCTGCGAGGAGCCGAGCCCATTGAACTCGTGCATCATGTAGAAGACCGCGAGACCCACGACCAAAAGCACGACGAGCGCGCGTTTGATCCAGACGGCCGCGCCGCCCTCTTCGAGCAGGTGGATGCTGCGTTGGATGAAATCAGCGGAGCCGGGCATTGGAGAAATTTGAGGGTTGGGATTGCAAAGTTTGAGACATCAACGCGGACGCGAGCGACGGGGCGGGAGTCTCTCTTTCCGTGCGCTATGTGTCCAGCGCGCTCTTCTCCTCGGCGGCTTTGGCGGCGTTCATTTCGTTGATTTTGCGGTGCAAGGTGCGCCGGCTGATGCCTAATTTTTTGGCCGCCGCCGTCACGTTCCCTTTCGTGCTCGCGAGGGCCTGCATGATCAGCCGCCGCTCCGTCTCGTGCAGATCGAGCGGGCTCACGCGTTCGCCAAACGCTTTCGCGGCCGGGATTCCGCCCGGCAAGATTCGCGCCCGCCGCCTGCCGGATGCTGGCCGGCAATTCGCGCAGCGTCACCTTCGGCCCGTTCGCCATCACCACGCCGTGCTCGATCGCGGTCCGCAATTCGCGCACGTTTCCCGGCCAATCGTGATGCAGCAGCGTGTTCATCGCGTCCGCGGTCAGATCGAGGAGCGGCTTCTCGTTCAACTGCGAGAAGTGCTTCAAGAACCCGCGCACGAGCAGCGGAATGTCTTCCTTCCGATCGCGCAACGGCGGCATCGTGACGTGGACGACGTTGAGGCGGAAATAGAGGTCGTCGCGGAATTTTCCCTCCTTCACGAGCTGCGCCAGATTCTTGTTCGTGGCCGCGATCAGGCGCACATCGGCTTTCAGTAATTGATTGCCGCCCACGCGTTCGAAAGCGCGTTCTTCGCTGATCACGCGGAGCAATTTGACCTGCGTGCTCTGGTCGATCTCGCCGATTTCATCCAGGAAAATCGTGCCGCCATTCGCCTGCTCAAAGCGGCCGATGCGGCGCTCGTGCGCGCCGGTAAACGCACCGCGCTCATGTCCGAAAAGTTCGCTTTCCAGCAGCGTCGGCGAAAGCGCCGCGCAATGCACCGTGACGAATTTCGCCTTGTGCCGCCGGCTCAAATTATGGATCGCGTGCGCCGCCAGTTCTTTCCCCGTGCCGCTCTCGCCATCGATCAGCACATTGGCCGACGAAGGCGCGACCTGCCGGATCGTATCCAGCACTTCGCGCAAGGCCGGCGATTCGCCGATGATGTTCTCGAGCCCGAAACGCTCCTCCACCTGCTTCCGCAAGGTCCGGTTTTCCTGCTCCATCCGGCGCGTGCCGAGCGCGCGCGCGATCAGGATCTCGACCTTGTCGAGATTGAGCGGCTTGGTCACAAAATCGTAGGCGCCGCGTTTCATCGCCTCGACCGCGGTATCGACCGAGCCATAAGCCGTCATCATGATGCAAATCGGCGGCCGCGGCAGCTTCAGCGCGCGCTCGATCAAGCTCATCCCATCATCGCCCGCCAGGCGCAGATCGGTAATCAGGACATCGATCGGATCGCGTTCCAGCACGTCCATCGCGCCCTGGATGTCCTCCGCCACGTAGGTGTCGTATTGGTCGTCAAAGAGCCGACGCAATCCATCCCGCGTATGCTTTTCGTCATCAACGATAAGGATCGTGCTCTGCATGGGAACACGGGAACGTTCTCTCAATCGCCGCTTCGCTCAAACACTTCCGCACTGCCCGCGGCTCAGACCGCGGCGAGCGCTGCCTGATAGGTCTCCCAAGTCCGCTGCACCATCTTTTCCACCGGGAAAAGCCGGGCCTGCGCTGGTCCGGCCCGTCGCAGCTGCGCGCTTCTCTCCGAGTCTCGCAGCAGTGCCGCCAGGCTGGCAGCCAGCTCCGCGGGATCGTTCATCTCGCAAACCGCGGCCGCGTCGCCCGCCACCTCCGCCATCGCAGAAACGGCGCCGGTCAAGACGCACGCTCCGCAGGCCAGCGCTTCCAGCACCGGCAATCCAAACCCTTCGTAGAGTGAAGGAAAAACGAACACATCCGCGCGTCGATAAATCTGTTTCAAGAGCGCGTCCGAGATCACTCCCGGCCGCACCACGTGTTCACGCACTTGCAGGGCATCCAGCTCCGCCTCGAACCGCGCCTCGCGTTCCGGGGTCAGCAAACCCGCGCCGAACAGCACCAGCCTCAGCTGTGGAAACTCGGTCCGCAGCAGACGCACGGCCTGGAGCAAAGCCGAGACATTTTTCCGCGGCTCCAAGATTGTAAACCGAAGCCAGGACCGGCCGTCCCGGCGCATAGGTGGGGTCGGCACGCAGCAAATCGTCGCCCGGCTCCGCAAAAAACGCTTCTTCCACCCCGTGGTGAATGACCACGCTGCGTTCCGCGCCTATGCCCCAAAACCGTTGTAGATCGTCCGCCGTCGTTTGCGAGATGCAGATGATTCGATCGGCTCGTTCCTGCACCCGCTTCCGGTGCTGCCGGTAGAACACGCCCTCGCGCGTCGGCTGATATTCTGGGAACAACTCCTCCATCAGATCGTGCTTTGTCACCACGATCGGACAGCGCGCGACCCGCGGAAGAAAATCGTGCGGCACATGCAGGAGTGAAATTTGCTGGCCCGCAAACGCGTGCAGGTAAAGCAACTCATCCACGTGCTGTCTCCCGCGATGCCGCCAATGCCGCATCTGCCGGTAACGCCAATTCGAATCGCGGGTGAAAAGATGGCGCAATTCCGCGACCGGTTCCTTTTGCGAGCCGAGCAGAAGGAAGGGCTGCGTGCGCGCGATCGCCGCCAGCCCGCACACCAATTGCACGACATAGCGGTAATGCCCCGCGGTCATGCGCAAGTGGTCGAGCGTGGAAAAATCTATCGCGATCCGCATGAGCTTATCGGCGCCTGGTTGCGCGCTGTCTCTTCCACCATTGCACGAAATGCACCGCCCGCGGACCGAGCAACGCCTGCGCTCCCAGCCCGAGCAGAGGCGCGGACGGCAAAACGCGGGCGGCGCAGATGTGGAACCAAAGGGTGCGCAAGACCGCCGCGCGCGCGCCCAGCCCGTTTAACTGATGAATCATGTCGCCCGCCGCCGAAGCGATCGCCCGCCGTTCTTCCAGCGAGGCGCCGGCTTGTAAAAGTGGACGATAAATCTCGTCCACGATCTCCTGATGCAGCGCCACCAGCGCGCTGACGGATTTTGATTCATCGTGCAGCCGGTAGCGCGAAAACAGTTCTGGCACGTAATGAAACTGCACGCCGCGGGCGGAAAGTTTCAGCCACAGATCATAGTCCATGCAGTAGTGCAGATCCTCGCGCACCGCCGGTGGCACCATGCTGGTGCGGAAGAAACAGGACGGCTGCGCAATGAAGCGATGCGCCAGATGACGCAAACGCGAATGCGGTTCGGCTTTGAATTTTTCCAGCACCGTCTCGCCATCCGCACTGACGTAAACGCAATCGCCGTAAACGACCCCGATCTCGGGATTCTCGCTGAAGACCTGCGCCACCCGGTGCAGCACTCCGGGCTCGAGCACATCATCGCTGTTCAACCAACCCCAGACGTCGCCGTGCACGTGGGCGAAGCCTTTGTTCAGCGCGTGGCTCTGCCCGCGATCGCGCGCGCTCTCCCAATGGCTCAAAGACGAGGCGTAGCGTTGGATAATCTCCACACTCCCGTCCGTGCTGCCTCCATCGATCACAATCAATTCGAGCTGAGGATAATCCTGCGCCAAAAGGGAAAGCAATGTCGCCTCGAGATAAGCCGCCTGATTAAACGATGGCGTGACGATGCTAATCTTCATGGCTGCACGATCCGGGCGAACCATTCCAGGTAGTCGCTCACCATTCGGCGCCGATCGAAACGTGCGGCGGCATCAGCCGCGGCGGCGTTTCCCATGCTGGCTCTGCGCGCCGGATCGGCCAGGAGCGCGGAAACTGCGCCTGCCAGCGCGCCCGCATCGCCCATGGGTGTGAGCAGACCCGTCACGCCGTCGCGAATTTGCTCGGGGATCCCGCCGACCGCCGTCGCGACGACCGGCGTGCCGCAGGCCAACGCCTCCAGCACCGAGGTCGGAAAGGTGTCCGCGCGCGCCGCGTGCACGTACAAATCTGCCGCTTGATAATAATCGACCAACTGTCGGCTCTCGGTGGTGAAGGGAACGAAACGGATCTCCGCCGCGCCGATTTTTTCCACCGGCGCATCTTCTCCCACTGCGAGAAACAGCAACGGTCGTTCCGCCAAAATTCCGATGGCTGCCCGTAGAGTTTCGTAGTCTTTCCAGACGTTTCCGCGAATGCTCAGCGCGGTGAAAAGCAGAATGTTGACGTCCTGCGGCAGCCCCAACCGCTCGCGCGCCGACGCCCGCGCGCCCGGTCGGAAAACCTCAAGATCGATTCCGTTGGGGATGACGCGACTCTCGATCAGAGCCGGCGCCAACATCGAACGCTGCGCGCGCTCGAGCAGCCATCGGCACGGCGCCGCGACATAGAACCGGCTGCGCGCGTAGAGCGCACGTTTGCGTCGGAAATTAAACGCCGTCGCATCGCGTTCGATCGCGGGCGGAATGGTCAGGTCCGGGCATTTGCCGCAACCGATTTCCCAGCGCGCGCAGGCAAAGGAATGCGCGCAATGCCCCGTCGTCAGCCAGGCATCATGCATCGTCACCACTACCGGCACGCGCGCGGAAAGTTCCGGCAGAAAGCGCAGATCAAAGTAATCGCGGTGCAAGTTATGCGCGTGCACGATCTGCGGTGCGAACGGCGCCAGGCGCAACAGATCCCGCGTGCCGCGATAATGGAAAAGCTCGTGCCCGCGGTGGCGATCCCATTCATTCCGCAAATCGCCCAAACGCGAAAGGGCGTGCGTCATTTTAGGCAACACCCGCACCCGGCGCGCGACCAGGCGTTGGGTCGCGCTTTCGAAAACGTGGCGCCAGGCGTTCTTCGGAATTTCGAAGACATCACTGCGTGCGCTGCCCTTGGTTCCCACAGCCAGCGCCGCCTGCGTTCCGCTCGCCGCATAGCCATCGAGCAAGGTCAACGCCATCTGCTCGGCGCCGCCTGCGCGATCGCTCGTGCTCACGAGAAGAATGCGCGGCTTATCCACGGAACCAGGCGCTCAGTTGACGTTCGAATTCTGCGCCCGCCCAATCGCGCACCAAAAAACGCGGCAGCCGCTGGGGATGCGTGCGGCGTTGGACCGTGCCTTCGAGGCACGTCACCGTGGAACGAAAACCAAGCCGCTGACAAACCGCGACCGCGCTCTCGTTAAACGAACCGTAGGGATAAGAAAAATGCGCCGTGGTCGTCCCGATGAACCCCGCGAGTTGCTCGCGGCTCCCTGCGATCTCCGTCTCCTGTTCCGTCTCCGTGCGAAAATCCAGATCGCAATGCGTGATCGTGTGCGCGCCTAAAGTGATGAGCGGCTCCGCTGCGAAAGTTTGCAGTTCGGCCGCGGTCACGCAGCGATATTGCGGACGTGCAGTGCGCGGGGTGCCGCTGTGGGCGCGCAATTGTTGCAAAACTTCTTCCTGTCGCGCTTCCGGGAGCGGCCGCAGCGCCGCATGCAGATCGAGAAACAACTTCTGCCGCGGCGAAGGTTTTGCTTCGTGCAAAACGTTCCAGGACGCTTCGGACGCGGTGGCATCCGCAAGATCCCATTCGCGCACTCGTCCGTTAATCTGCAAGCGCAGCACTTCCGGCAAACCCGCGGCACTCAGCGTCAGGCGTTCGAGATCGTCCCACCAAAATTCGCGCTCTGCACCCACCGAGCCGGTCGCGATATAGATCGTGGCCGGGACCGCAAACTCACGCAGGATCGGCAGCGCGATCTCGAGATTATCGAGATAGCCATCATCAAAGGTCAGCACGACCCCGCGCGCTGGACGGACTTCACCGACGATCTCATCCAAGGCCAGCGGCTGGGCGAGACGGCGGATGACCTCGAGATGCGCGCGGAAATTTTCCGGGCTGACGGAGAGCAAATGCGGATCGCGTTCTGGCTTGAAGACGCGGTGATAACACAGCACCACCGGCGCGCGTCGCAGCGGGCGGAGCGCGTGCTGTTTAATCCTGCGCGCGAAGCGGCGCGCGCGGGCCGGTTGCCGCTGCAAAGTCGCCAGGGTGCGTCGCGGAAGTGACGGACGGAACGGCGCCAGCTCATCTTGCACGGTCTGCCAGACCGCGTCGCCGGTCGCGCCCCGCGCCCGCAAGTATTTCTCCAGCCAGGTCAGAAAGGTGTGCTGCGCGGCGCCTGCGCGGCCGGCGCGCCAGGCCTGCGCATTACAGGAATCCGCGTGTTGCCGATAGCGATACCAGGACTTTGACGAAGCGTAAACGGGCTCCGCCAGGCAAATCTTGGCATGCACGACCAGGTCTTCGTTCATGTCCCGAAAGCTCTCGTCGTAGCCGCCCACGCGCTGAAGCGCTTCCGCGCGCACCAAAATTCCGCTCGGAATGGCTTTGTCCTCGCGCAGAAAAAGCTGCAAGAGCTCCGGCGGCTCGACGATCCGATCTGCCACCAATCCGAGCTGCTGGAGTTCATCGCGATCGTCTGGCCGACCGGTCCAGCTGCGCCAAAGTTCGAGCGGGCCGTAGACGTAGGCGGCGCGCGGATTTTGCTGCAGCAATTCCATCTGCTCGGTCAACTTGCCGGGTCTCCAGACATCGTCGGCATCCAAATAGGAAACGAAACTTCCGCGGGCGTTTTTCAGGCCCAGATTACGCGAAGCGCTCATGCCGCGGTTGGCGTGGCCGGCGTGTTCCCGGTAGAAAATCCGCTCCGGAAAGCGCGCCGCGAAATCCTGGGCGATCGCGGTGGCGCGATCCTCCGAGCCATCATCCACCAGCCACAGCTCCCAATTTTGATAGGTCTGCGCCAGCACGCTCTCAACCGCTTCCGCGATGAACGGATCGCCGTTGTAAAAAATCATGATGACGGAGACCAGCGGCTCGCTCTCCGCGCCTGTCCTTGCACCGCCGTCCATCAAGCCACCACTTCCTTCTGCGCCCGCGCCACGGCCAGCATCTCGAACTCGGGATCCTTCTCGTCGAGTTCACGCGGCCGCAGCTCCTGACTCGAGATGCCGAGCAGAAACGAAGTGGCGGTCAGGACATTTCCGACCGAGTCCACCCGCACATTTTTTGGACCGAAGATATCACCCAGCATGCGCGCGACCGCATGGGAGGTGAAGCGCCAGTAGTCCGGCCAGCCCTGGTCCGCATCGCAAAGGCTGATCTGGCTGATAATCGGGAAAGTAGCCAGCAAAGTCCCGCCCGGTTTCAGGGCATGAAAAGCGGTCTGGAGCGCTTCGTGGAAACGATAGGTAAACTGCAGCGTCTGCGTGAGGATGATGCAATCGAAGGCGTTCGCGGGCACGCTTTCGCGGTCTTCCAGATTGCCCACGATCGTAGCCAGCGGATTACCTTCCACGACATGCAGGACGTCGGATTGCGTGACCTTATCGCCGCCGAAACGATGCGTGTATTCAGGATCGGCAATTTCCAGGACTCGACCTCGAATGGCATCGCTGTTCTCGGCGAGAAATTTTTCGATGAAGTAACGATCGACCGGTTCGCCGCGCGGGTAACCGTACTGCCGCGCCACCGGCGTGGTCTTGCGCAAGTCGCCAAAGTTTACTGGCTTGGGGCCGAAGCGCCGCTGATGGCGCTGGTGGCGCAGCTTTTCGTAAAGTTCGGGGGGCAGGAAGGCTGCCGCCGCTTTTTTTAAGAGTCGTTTCATGACGCGTTTTTTTCGCAAAAGATCAGGACCGCGCCATCGCTTCCCGGCGCGAGGCACTCCACCCGGGCAAAGTGCTCCCGTAAAGCGGCGCAAAATTGATCGAGCCCGAACCACGCGAAATAAGGATCGCGCAAATGGCTGGCCACGCGTGCGCTTGCGCTCGAGGGGAAATCCGTCACCAGCGTTTGCAGACTGAGTTGCGCCAGCGAGCCGGCAATCTGTTCGAACCGCAGGCGTTGCTCGAAAACGAACGATTCCAGCAGGCCCAAGGCGACGACGAGATCGCAACGCAGCCGCGTCAAAGCCGGCGCCAGGACGGCGTTCTGCACCCCGTAGCCGGGCGCGGGATAACGCAAGTCCACCACCAACGGCAGGATGTCGGATCCGGCGCTTTCTGCGGCGTGGTAGATTTGGTCTACGCGCGGGGCCGCACGATCCACCGCGAGGACAGGCACGCCGCTGGTTTTCGCGAGCGCGATTGTTTCGTCATCGGCTCCAATCAGCAAAAGAGATGCGGGCGCGCTCGCGTGAATTTTTGCGCGGAGGACATCGTAATGGTCCGCGGCCAGGCGGGCACTCGCTCGCTGTTTGGTGGAAAAATTGAAAGCATGGAGACAGCGTTCCGTGCGCTCCAGTTGCCGCATAAAATAGCTTTTGTCGTCCCCGAGCGGGTGCCGCAGGGCGGGATCAAACGTTCGCGCACGGCGGCGCAACGCATGAGCGCCCCGGCCCCAAATTCTTCGCGCCATTCGTGCCGCTGGATGATGACTCGCGCTCGCGGCATCGAACTCGGCCTGGAGCGGCCCATGCTCATAATCTGACAGCAAAAGGCGCGCGAGATTCTCCTGTCCACGCGCATAGAGCGCGAGCGGGCGGAGAAAGTAGGTCCGAAAGCAGGACGCGAGGCTTTGCCAGAGGGCCACCTGGTTTTCGGGCGCCTCGATGATCGCGCTAAAATCGACGAACAACGGGCGCGTGCCGCGGAACAGGATATTCCAGGAGGCGACATCGCTCAGGCTCAAATTGCGGCGCGCGAGTGCACGGAGCAGACGCACCGCGAAGAGGGCGGCGTCGCGCAACATCACGGGGCTCCACTCGTAGGCGTAGCTGACGAACGGGATCCGCTCGTGGTGCAGCACCACCTCGTATCCGGCCATCGCGGCATCGGTCAAACGCGTGCGCGGAATCAGTCCTTCGGCGACCAATTCCGCGACCACACCGTCCGCGAAGAGGCGACGAGTAAAGGCCGCGCGCTTCTCCGGAATCGCGCGATAGAGTTCGCCCGCCGACCAGAACAGGCGCCCGTCCCCATCGCAGAAGGAGGTGGGATGGAATTCAAACTCGCCTAACGACAGCGCGCTCACGGATTCTCTCCCGCAGGAAACCATTCGTTTTTGAGCAAACAAAGCACCCAGTTCCGATCCGGCACCTTGCCGGAGCCGTGGAAATCTTCCGCTTCGACGTCGAAGATGGTGGCCTGCGCCAGGTAATCCGCATCCGCGCCGCCTTTCGAAAGCCGCAGGTTCACGAAGCAGCGGCCGGGCGTGAGATTAATCGGGTCGGTCAGGCAAGTGACGCTGCCTTCTGCCGGCAGCGTTTCCGGCAGGCCGCCGGCGGCATCGCTATCGAAGACGAAAAGGCCGGCGTCCGAAAAATCGTAAACGGAGACGACGAAGCGCGCGTTTTGCAGCGGCTTCGCCGAGCGGTAACTAAGCGTGATCTTGAGCCGACTGGAGGAACGAATTGCAGCCTCCGCGTTCGCGTTTTCGATCTTGATGCTGGTCAGCCGCGCGCTGCCGTCGCCGTGCCGGTCGCTGCGTTCTTCGATCGATTGGATGTCGTCGGTCATGGCCGCGCGCAGGTAATCGCGCACGACTTCGCCGGGCGGGCCATCGGCGGTGACGCGGCCGCCATCCATCCAGATGGCGCGATGACAGAGCGATTGGATGGAAGCGAGATTGTGACTGACGAGCAGGACGGTGCGGCCATCCTTGGAGACCTTGTCCATCTTGCCGAGGCACTTTTTTTGGAATGCGCTGTCGCCCACCGCGAGCACTTCATCCACGAGCAGGATGTCCGGCTCGAGATGCGCGGCGACCGCGAAAGCCAGGCGCACATACATCCCGCTGGAGTAGCGCTTTACCGGCGTGTCGATGAAGTCCTCCACTTCGGAGAAAGCGACGATCTCATCGAAGCGCGCGCGGATTTCCTGCGTGCGCATGCCGAGGATGGCGCCGTTAAGAAAGATATTTTCGCGGCCCGAGAGATCGGGATGAAAGCCGGTGCCCACTTCTAAAAGCGACGCGGAACGTCCGCGCAAAATGGCCTCGCCCTTCGTCGGCTCCGTGATGCGGGAGAGGATTTTGAGCAAGGTGGATTTGCCAGCGCCGTTCCGGCCGATCAAGCCGACGATTTCTCCGGGTTCAATCTGAAAGCTTAAGTCTCGCAAAGCCCAGAAGTCGCCCCGCGCGCCGTTCCCATCTTCATGCTGGCCGCGCAGCCGCTTCCAACTGCGCTCGACCGAGTCGCGGATGCTCGTCGCCCCAATTCGGCCGAGGCGATATTTTTTCGAGACGCCCTGCAGTTCGATGATCGGACGCATGCGCTAGACGGTGTCGATAAACGTCCGCTCGGTCCGTTGGAAAAGCAGCACGCCCACGAGGAAGATGAGGCCGGAGGCAAGGGCCGAATAAAGATAGCCGCCTAACGAGACCGTCCCCTCCCCGAGCAGGACATGGCGCAGCATCTCCACCGGAGCGGTCACTGGGTTTAAGGCCACGAGCCACTGCTGGCGCGCCGGCACTTTCGAAAGCGGATAAATGATCGGCGTAAGATAAAGCCAGACCTGAATGACGAGCGGGAGCACGTGCTGCAGGTCGCGGTATTTCGCAGTGCAAGCGGAGAGAAGCAGTCCCGCACCCACACCCAGCACGGCCACGTGCAAAAGAATCAGCGGCACCGCCAGCGCCCCGAGATTCATGGAAACGAACGCCCCTGAGGCGGTGAAAAATTTAAAGTAAATCCAGAAGCACGCGAAGAGTCCGGCCTGGATGAGGAAAGCGATCACGTTCGAGAGCGCGACGGAAAGCGGCAAAATCAGACGCGGAAAATAGACCTTGCCGAAGAGCTGCGAGTTGGCGGTAAAAGTCACGCCGGTCTGCTGGATGGTTTGCGCGTGATAATTCCAGAGCAGCAACCCGCAGAGATAGAAAAGTGTCGGCGGCAGACCGTCAGTGGAGATGCCGGCAAACTTTCCGAAGACGAGCGTGAAGACCACCGTCATCACGAGCGGCTGCACGATCGCCCAGGCCGGCCCGAGCGCGGTCTGTTGATAGCGGGCCACAAAATCGCGTCGCACGAGCAGGAGCAACAAATCGCGAAATTCCCAAAGCGCGCGCACGTCGATCCGCAGCCAGCTCTGATTGGGCCGAAGACGAATCTCGAACCCGGATTCCTGATGCGCGCTCACTCCCGCGGATACTACAGCAGCGCCAGCGCTTTCGCCCATTTGTCTTTGCGCGAGCGTGTTCATGGCGGGAGGCTTCAAGCAACTTCCGAGCCGGTGGGCTCCGCTCCGGGCCGTTCCGCCCCGCTTAATTTTCCCGGCCCCAGAGAAAAGCCTCTTCAAACGTGACCCACGCCGCCACCCGCTGACGCAAGCCGGCGGCGCGTTCTTTTTCCTGGCCGCTCACGTCGCGAAGCTCCTTCGGATCGCGGGCTAGATTAAACAGGGACTCGCGGCCGCTCTTCACCTCATAGAAGTATTTCCAGTCCCCCTCCCGCACGCCAAACAAACTCCCGCCCGCGATCGCCATGAAGTAGGCGCGCGGCGGCCGTGCCGGATCGAAGAGGCTGTGCCCTTGCCATTCCTGCGCCGGCTCCAGACCGAGCAAATCCGTCAGCGTCGGATTTACATCCACATGCCCGCCGATCGTCGCCACGCGACCACCCTCCGGGAACAGCCGCGGATTCCAGATCAACAGCGGCACGTGCACTTCCTCCTCGAAAACGGACCACGCGTGACCGCGTTGCCCGTGGGTATCGCCAAAGGCTTCGCCATGGTCGCCGGTCACGATCACCAGCGTGTCGTCCGCCAGACCGCGCTCGCGCAAGGTGGCGAAAACACGCGCCAGCTCCGCATCCGTATTCCGCAGGACCGCGAGATAACGCTCCAAATCACTGGCGGGCGCAGCTGCGGAGGAAGCGCCGCCCAGCAGATAGGGATCATGCGTTTGGTCCGTCCAGCAAACAGCGAAGAACGGTTGCCCGGCCGACTGCTCGACAAACGTCACCAAACGATCGATCGCGCACCGATCCTCTGTGCCCCAGGAACTCAAGAGCGGACACCCGAGATCCGGCGCGCCGAGCAGGAAATCGAAATTGTTTTCGCGCTCCAGCAGCCAATGCTGCTCGCCCCAAAAAAGATCGCCACTCGTGATGTAAGCCGTGCGCGCGCCGCGCTTTTTTTTCATCCGTGCTGCCAAAGTTTCCGGCAGCGGCCGGCCATCTTCGAGCAGCGCGTAATGCCAGGGCAACCCGGGATAAACCGAGAAATTCAGCGGACGAAACGACGCGTAGGTGAAGCTGGCGTGCGCGTAGATATTCTCGAAGACGAGCGCGTTCTTCGCTTCCGCCGTCAGCGTGGGCGCGTGGTCGATCGGGCTCCCATAAAGGCCGAGATATTTTGTGCCGATCGATTCCAGCACGACCACGATCACGTTCTTCGGCCGCGGGACATCGGGCGGAAGGGAGAAGTGCGATGACGGCTGCACGTCGCGCGTGCGGAAGGTGCGGAATTCATCGACATAATTTGCCGGAAAATCCGTCGAAAAATTCGGCCGCTGGCCACCGGCCAGGCCCCGCGCCACGCTCCGCAGCAACTCGGCGTGCGGGCTGAGCCAAAGGAACTGCAGCCGTTCGCTCTCCCAACCCGCGCGTTGCAAGATCCAGCCGCCAGCGCTCCAAAAGCAGAGCAACGCCAGCAAGACCCGGCGGCCGCGCCGAACCCGCGTGGCGAGCAGAAGAAAAATCACCGGCGCCAGGACAAACGCGATCCCGATCGGCAACGTTACCCGCTCCCAAAGCGAAGAACGAATGGCGCCGGCGTTCCCGACCATGCCGAACATTTCGAAGGTGAGCGGGCGATGAAAGTAACGGAACAGCCCCACCGTCGCGACCCCGTAAACGACAAAAGCCGTGAACAAAATCAGGACGATGACGCGCGCGATGGAAGCGATCCGCGGCCATCGCGTCAACCCGCGCACCACCAGCGCGCCGAGCAATCCGCAGCCCAGCGCAAACAGCACATCGCTCCACGAGGAAGCCACCAGCGTGACCACGCGTCTCGGCAGCTGCGGCCACCAAGGCACGATCCCCGAACAAGCCTTGGCCACGATGAGGAAAACCGCCAGCCAACAGCTCGCCGAAATGACAGTCAGCGCGTTTGCCGGTTTCGCCGCCGTCGTCTTCACGCCACGGTTGTATCCGTCCCCATCCGGACAGCAATCCGCATTTCGCCGCCCGTCCCTGTTTGGTCTGCGCGCGGGAGTCGCCTCCCTTGACATTGGCCGCGCGGCACGGGTACTTCGCGTCTGTCCTCGAAAAAGCCATCACCTGATTTTCGCTCTCGCGTCGTGTTGTTCGCGGCGTGTTTCTGCATGGCCGTTGGTTGCGAGCAACGCGATGACGCCGTCATCGCCTACCGGGCGCCGAAAGAAGTGCGGAAGGAGAACCCGTCCGCACCAGCAGCGAACGCAGCCGGCTTGCATTGGACCGCGCCAACCGGTTGGGAAGAACAGCCTGCCTCCGGGTTCCGTAAAGGCAGCTTCCTCATCCGCGGCGCCGAGGGAAAAACGGCGGACGTGTCGGTTATTTCTTTCCCGGAAGCCGCCGGTGGCACGCTCGCGAATGTGAACCGTTGGCGTGAGCAATTGAAGCTGCCGCCGATCACCGACGAAACGCAGGCGGGCACGTCGTTCCCGGTCGGCGATCACGACATGCTCATGGTGGAGTTAGCCAGTGAGCAACCGCTGGAGGCGAATGCGGGCAAGACGCGAATCCTTGGCGGCATCTATCCGCTGCATGGCGAGACCTGGTTTTTCAAGATGATGGGCCCGGATGAATTGGTCGCGGCCCAGCAGGGCTCGTTTAAGCAGTTCCTGCTGAGCGTGCACGAGGACAAAGGCGACGCGCACGCTGCCTCCAGCGGAGCCAGCACCAATGCACCGACGCCGCCGTTGAACGACACACTGGAAGGCGCCCCAACGCATTACACGCTCCCGCCCGGGTGGCAGGAAAAGCCGCTCACGCCGATGCGGGTGGGGAGTTTCAACGCCAACGCGCCGAATGGAAAACAAGTCGATGTCTCCGTCGTCTCGCTGCAAGGCGAAGCGGGCGGCGACCTGGCCAATGTGAATCGCTGGCGCGAGCAGGTGAAGCTGCCGCCGATTGATGAAGCCTCGCTGCAGCAGTCCGCGGAACATCTGCCCGTCAACGGTCACGATTTCCTCATCGTCGATCTCGTCAGCGCTGAACCGATCGGCGAACCAGCCGAGAAACAGCGCATCGTGGCCGCGATCTTAAACGACAAGGGCCGCTCCTGGTTCATAAAAATGACGGGCGAAGACGCAGCCGTCGCCTCGCAGAAAAGCGCCTTCGCGGAATTTCTGCGCACGCTGAATTTTCGCTGAAAAATGACTGCGCCCACTTCCGCCTTCGCTCGCTCGCCTTTCCGCGCGCTCGCTTCTTTGCGGCTCACGGTGGTTTGTTTGGGGTTCGGGATGTTGCTCGTTTTCATCGGCACGCTCGCGCAAGTGCACTCCGGCATTCACGCGGTGCAGGACGTTTATTTTCAAAGCCTCTTTGTCTTTTGGAAACCGCCCGGGGCGAGTTGGGGAATCCCGGTGTTGCCGGGCGGTTATCTCCTCGGCGTGGTCCTCCTCGTGAACCTGATCGCGGCCCACGCCACGCGTTTCCAATTCACGAAAAAGAAAGCCGGCATCATTTGCCTGCATCTCGGCGTGATACTTTTGCTCATCGGCCAGTTGCTCACCGGACTCTACGCGCGCGAAACGCAGATGCGGATCGATGAAGGGCAGACAATCGGCTACTCGGAAGCCGCGCGCGAAGTGGAGGTGGCGATCATCGACGTGACCAACCCCGAGTATGACAGCGTGGTGGCGATCCCCGAGAAACTGGTCGCGCGCGGTGGAGTGGTGCAGCATCCGTCGCTGCCCTTCAGTGTGAAGATCAAACGCTTTCTCCCGAACGCCAGCCTGCTCATGCGTTCGCAAGTGGCGGGCGCGCCGCCTTCCGAGGCGACTGTCGGCGCGGGTCCGAATATCGTGGCCACGGAGTTGCCGCGCACGATCAAGGACGACGAGCGCGACCTGAGCGCGGCGTTCGTGGAAGTGACCGGCGTTTCCGGTTCTCTCGGCACCTGGCTGGTTTCGAACGCCATCGCCGAACCGCAATCCTTCCAGCTCGGCGAACGCACCTTCGAGTTGATCATGCGGCAACGCCGTTTCCCGAAAGCCTTCGCGATCACCTTGCTCGATTTCACCCACGATCAATATGCGGGCACCGATATCCCGAAAAACTTCTCCAGCCGCGTGCGTTTGGTCGATCAAGAGCGCGGCGAAAATCGCGAAGCGCTCATCTCGATGAACGATCCGTTGCGCTACCGCGGCTTCACCTTTTACCAGTCCGGTTTTGATAATAAGGACACGACCACGATCCTGCAGGTGGTGAAAAATCCTGCGATGCTGTTGCCGTATATCGCCTGCGGGCTGGTCGCGCTCGGGCTGACTTTGCAATTCTCCATGCATCTCTTCGGCTTCGTCAGAAAGCAGCGATGAAAAAGGGCACGCTCACACTTTGGTTGATCGCGCTGGGAACGTTGCTCTACGTGCTCGCGCCGCTTTTTCGGCACGATGTGCGGAACGGGTTCCAGATCGAAAAATTCGGCCGCCTCCCCGTTCTGCTAAACGGTCGCATCAAGCCGCTCGATACCGTCGCGCGGAATTCGCTCCTGATCATTCACGGCAACCAAACGCTCCGGCTCCCGCAGGAGAAATTAACGCCGATGGATTGGCTCACCGAGGTGATGCTGCAACCGGAAACGGCTGATCAACAAAAGATCTTCGTCATTCGCAATCTCGAGACGCGCACCGCCCTCGGGCGCCCACCGGAAATGGGAAAGACAGGAGCGGGGGCAAACGCCTTTCTGGCCGCGCTGGGGATGGCGCCTGATCCGGATAAATACTGGTCCTTCCGCGACCTCTTCCCGCACGTGCAGGAGATCGAACAGCAGGCCACGCTCGCGGGTCGGGTGGAAGCACCACTGCGTTCCCCTTTTCAGCGCGATATCATGAAACTCTACGAGCGCCTCGTTCTGTATCACAAGCTGCAAAACAGCCTGCAAATCTCCGGGACGGAGGATTTCAAAGGCCAACTCGAAGCGCTCCAGAAAGCGATCCGTCCCTCCGCCATCCCATTGCAAAGCGGCCTCTCCGCGGAGGCTCTGCAAAGCCTAAATGCGCTGAGCCAGACCGGCTACTTTTTCCCCATTCCGCCGTTCCCGCCGAGTGACGATCCGTTGCAGTGGAAGAAAATGGGCGATGGCATTTTGCAGTTCATCACTGAAGGCAAGATGCATCCCGCGGTGCCAGCCTACGCGGCCATCGCGAGCGCCTTCGAGGCGAAGGACGCTGTCAGCTTCAACGCTGCGGTCGGCAATCATGCCGACTGGCTGCAGGAGCATTTCCCGGGGCGCGTGCGCAAAGCAAAAGTGGAGGCCGTTTTTAACCAGCTCCAGCTTTTCTACACCGCGATGGTGATCTATGTGCTGATCTTTCTCCTGGCGTGCGCGTCCTGGCTAATCTGGCCACAAAAACTGAGCCGTTACGCTTTCGCGCTTTTGCTGGTCACGTTCGTCGTCCACTCCGCCGGTCTCCTTATCCGGATGTATCTGGAAGGGCGACCGCCGGTCACGAATCTCTACTCGTCGGCCGTCTTCATCGGCTGGGGCTCGGTCTTGTTAGGCATCCTGCTCGAGCGCTTTTTCCGGAACGGCATCGGCAGCGCCACCGCCGCCATCATCGGCTTCATCACCCTGCTCATCGCACATCATCTCTCGATGGATGGCGACACCATGGAAATGATGCGCGCCGTGCTCGATACGAACGGCTGGCTGGCCACGCATGTCGTCTGCGTCACGCTCGGATATGCCGCCACCTTCCTCGCGGGTTTCCTCGCTTTGCTCTATATCGTGCGCGGCGCCTTCACGCCCTCGCTCGATCGCCCAACCGCGCAGGCGCTCACGCGCATGGTTTATGGGATCGTATGCTTCGCCACGCTCTTCAGTTTTGTCGGCACCATTCTGGGCGGCATTTGGGCGGATCAATCCTGGGGCCGCTTTTGGGGCTGGGATCCGAAGGAAAACGGCGCGCTCCTGATTGTGCTTTGGAACGCCATCATCCTGCACGCGCGCTGGGGTGGACTCGTTAGGCAGCGCGGCCTCATGGTTCTGGCGGTCTTTGGGAATGTGGTCACCGCCTGGTCGTGGTTCGGGGTGAACATGCTCGGCATCGGTCTGCATTCCTACGGCTTCATGGAGAGCGCTTTTCCGTGGCTGATCGGCTTTTGCGGCAGCCAACTCGTCTTCATGGCCATCGGCGCGCTTCCGGCGCACACCTGGCGCAGCCAACTCGAGACAGTCCCGAGCACGCCGGCACCCCGCCCGATCGACGCTTCCGTTTAGGGGCGGTTCACGACGCGCGATCCATCAAGGCGAGGACGCGCGTTTTCTTGGCGCCGTAATCGAGCGAGCGGAACGCGCGAATCTCTTCCAGCCGGCGCAGGCCATTGAGGGTGTCGAGAAATTCCGTATAGCGCGCCGCCAGTTCCGTCGTCTCCAAATAGCGGCCGCGCAGATTGGCGTCGCGGAACGCACCGGGGTTTTGTGACGCGAAAAGATGGAAACGCAGCCAGCGCCGATCGGTCCGCGAAACCTTTTGCGTCTTCCGAAAAAACGCCACAAACAGCAAGCAGGACGAGATAGGTGTCCACGCGCGCCTGGAGTTCGAGATTCCGCGCGTAGTCCTCCGTGTAAATCTCACGCGCGCCCTGCTGGAACTGGAGCGCGGCGTGCAGCGCATGATTCAACTCCTCCACGAACGCGATGAGCGAGCGGATGTTGCCGTTGTTCAATCCGCCGCGCGGATCGTTCCGTTCCAATTGCTCAATCAGCCAGCGCGAATAATAAATCCCGACGTAGAGCTGATCGTCCGCGCGCCGGAGAAAGGTGCGCGCCAATTGGCTGAGCTCGCGCGCCGAGGCTCCCGCCGCTTTGCTCAATTGCGCACAGCGCGCGCCATCGATCAGGCAGTCTTCCAGATTGATCCCCACCTGCGCATAGGTGCGCTCGAAGAGCCGCTGAATTTGACTGAAGAGCGTCTCGTTCACCGCAGGATGGAAGGGTTCGGATCGTCATCGAGATTCAAGAGCTGATCCGAGAGCCGATTGAGCGCGAGCCGGACCTCGTGAAAGCGATCCGCCAGCTCTTCGTACACGCTGCTGAGATCGCAGCGCCGAGCCGTGGCGTGCGAGGCGACCAGTTGATAATTCGTCCGGCCGACCTGCTCGTAGAATTTTAGATCCGGCCCGCCATGCCGGCTGCGATGCTGCGCGTTCTCGTGAAAAATGCCGCTGATGAAGAGCGAGTAATTCCCGACGTGCGCGCGCAGGAGAAACGCCTGCTCTGGGGTTGCTTTCGTGAGGGCAATCAACATGTCGGAGATGTATTGGCGGCCACGCTCATCGGCCAGATGCGGCGCCTGCATGCCGCTAATGCGCGAGAAAGTCTCGAGCAGCGAAGCCACGTAATCACACAGCTTGCGATCGCGGATTCCAGCCTGTTGCAAGACGTGCCGCGCGAGCACGTAAAAATAAAACTGCGACGAAATCGCCAGATGGCTGGCGTTCGACAAAATCGAATCCACCAGACGCGGAGAATCGAGCACCGCATCGCGTGTCTCCTGGTCGCTGAGCAGATCGACTAACGACACGCTCTCCGTCTGCGAACGCGCCAGCGTCCGCACGACGAAATCGAAATCCGAGGCAGTGAACCGCTCCCGACAATTCGCCCTGATCATCGAGATGCGATCCTGCGCCTCGAATGCGCGAATGGCAAGACTATGATCCGGGGGAGCTCGACTTCGGCACCGGCGAAACTTTCGGCAACCCGCGCTGCTTGTTCGCGATCCAGGCATCGACGTTGCGCTCCAGGAGATCGAGCGGGACGGCTCCAGAGAGCAGGACCACCTCGTGAAACTCGCGGAGATCGAAGCCCTCCCCGAGCGCGGTTTTTGCGCGCGCGCGCAGCTCTTTGATTTTCAGTTCGCCGATCTTGTAGGCGAGCGCCTGGCCGGGCATGGAGATGTAACGATCGATTTCGTTCACGATATCGTTCTCGGTTTTGGCGGCGTTGTCTTTGAAGTAATCAATCGCTTTCTGGCGATCCCATTTCATCTGGTGCATGCCGGTATCGACGACGAGCCGGACGGCGCGCCACATCTCGTAGGTGAGCTGGCCGAATTTGGCGTACGGATCGTCATACATGCCCATGTCTTCGCCGAGCGACTCCGCGTAAAGCCCCCAGCCTTCCACGAAAGCGGTATAGCCGCCGTAGCGGCGGAATTTCGGGATCTCGCCCAGCTCCTGCGCGAGCGCGATCTGGAGGTGATGGCCGGGCACGCTTTCGTGGAGCGAGAGCGCCATCATCTCCCATTTCGGCCGGGTCTCCGGTTTGTAGAGATTGACGTAATAGCTGCCCGGTCGCGAACCATCGGCGGCGGGGCCATTGTAGTAGGCGGTGGTGGTATCAGGCGCGATCTTGTCGGGAATCGGAATGACGCCGTAGGGCATGCGCGGGAGGGTTTTGAAAACCTTTACGAGGTTGGGATCAATCGTCTTCGCCATGGCGCGATAGGCTTCAAGGAGCTCCGCGGGCGTTTTGTAGAAGAACTGCGGATCGGTGCGCAGCTTGGTGAAGAACTCCTGCAGCGTGCCTTTGAACTCAAGCTTCTGCATAATGGTCTCCATCTCGCCGCGAATGCGCGCGACTTCGCTGAGCCCTTTTTCGTGGATCTGCTGCGGGGTGAGATCGGTCGTGGTGTAGCGACGGGCGAGGTAGGTGTAATAAGCGTCCCCATCGGGCATTTGCCAGACGCCAACTTCCGGGAACGCGGCCGGGAGGTATTCCTGCTCGAAGAACGGCTTCAGTTTCTCAAATGCGGGAATGACTGCGCCATCGATCGCTTCACGCGCTGCTTTCGTGAGCCGATCGCGCTCGGCGGCGGGAATATCAGCGGGGAAATTTTTGAACGGCTTAAAGAAGGGGCTCTCCTCCGGATCGGGGACGATTTGCTTATCGATCTGCGCGGGGACGCGTTCGAGCACGATCTTCGGCCAGATGATTTTTGCCTTCATGCCTTCGCGCATGAGGGCGATCTGCTGATCCATGGAAACTGGGATCGCCTTCAGGCGAGCGAGCCAATCTTCGTAATCCTTGACGGTCTGAAAGCGGAGGAGATCCGCCATTTCATCCGCGGTCTGGATACCGCCACGCTGGTTAATGGGAAGGAGATAGCGGCGGAACGGGAAGCCGGCGATGTCCTGCTCGAGATCCTTCTGGAAGAGGTCGTAATTCAGTTGATCGGCGGGGGAGAGATTGGTGCGATCGATCTTCTGCAGCCGTTCGAGCGTTTCCTTGGTGTGCGCTTCGCGTTTTTGAATCGCTTCCAGGCTGTCATCATCCCAGCGATCGTTCCAACGCCGATCCCCCAACGAAGAGGCGCGGGTGGGGTTTTGCTCCAGTTCGTAATCCCATTCCGCATCGAAAAACCGGTGCAGCGCCTTCGCGGAATCGCCTCCCGACGTGGGCTGCGGATTGGGTGCCGAGGAAGCGGCGTGGGTAAGCGCGAAGAGGCAGGAGGCGAGGAGGCAGGCGGTGGTTTTCATGGTGGAAGCGCGGTTACGATAGCGGGCCGGGCGGGGTCGGTCACCAAATTACCGGTTGTCAGGCACGCGAGATTCCACGACTAATCTGCCGCGGGATTCGCTGGGGCGGAACGGTCGGCGCCCGCGCGTGGTCGGGCCTTCACGTCCCCCACGCACGACAATGGTGACTTTATGAACGAAGCAGACATTCAGCGGCAAAAAGAGATCAAGGAAGCGGAAGAGTTGCTCTTCACCGGGCCGCAGGCGCTCGGTTTTGCGAAGGGCCTTTTTCTTGGGCAATTCGTGGCGGATTGGGCGATGCCGTATCCGCGCGCGACCGCGGCGCAGCAGAAAGAACTGCAACAATCGATCAGCGAAGTGCGCGATTTTTTGGACTCGGAATTGGACGCGAGCGAGATCGATCGCACGGCGGACATCCCGCAGAGCGTGATCGATGGCCTGGCCCGCACGGGCGTGCTGGGAATGACGGCGCCAAAGGAATTTGGCGGTCGCGGTTTTACGCAAACGGCTTACTGCAAGATTCTCGAGGAAATCGGCGCCCGCTGCGCTTCGACCTCGGTGTTTACGAATGCACACCACTCGATCGGGATTCGGGCGCTGTTGCTTTTCGGCACGCCAGAACAGAAGCAGAAGTGGCTGCCTCCCTTGGTGAGTGGGCAGCAGTTGGCGGCCTTCGCTTTGACTGAGCGCGAGGCTGGCTCCGATGCGGCCAACGTGCAGACGACGGCGACTCCGTCGGAAGATGGCTCGCATTTCGTCCTCAACGGCGAGAAGCGTTACATCACCAACGCCGCGATCGCGCAGGTGCTGACGGTGATGGCGCGGACACCCGTCCCGGGGACGGATAAGACAGCGATCACCGCATTTTTAGTCACGCCGGACATGCCGGGCTTCGAGATGATCGAGCCGCGCATGCCGAAGCTCGGGATTCGCGGAACGGCGACCGGGCGGTTCGCAATGAAGGACATGAAAGTGCCGAAGGAGAATGTCCTCGGCAAAATGGGCAAGGGCCTAAAAGTGGCGCTGACGGTGCTCGATTTCGGACGCACGACGTTTGGCGCTTGCTGCACCGGCGCGGCCAAAACCTGCCTGCGGATGGCGGTGGAACACGCGAATACGCGTCGGCAGTTTAAGAAGACGCTGGGTGAGTTCGACCTGGTGAAGAAGAAGATCGGGCGCATGGCGGCCGATGTTTACGCGATGGAAGCGATGACGACGGTGACGGCGTCGCTGATTGATCGCGGGCTCGAGGATTACATGCTGGAGACGGCGATGCTGAAGGTCTTCACGACCGAGCGCCTATGGGAAGCCGTAAACGACACTTTTCAAATCCACGGCGGCGGCGCTTATTTCAATGACTCACCGCTCGAGCGCATGCTGCGCGACGCGCGAATCAATCAGATCGGTGAGGGCAGTAACGAGGTGCTGACTTCGTTTGTGGCGCTGGTCGGAATGCGTGGGCCAGGGATGGAGTTTAAAGAGATTCTCGACACGATGTTGAAGCCTTGGCGCGAGGATCGGATGAAGGCGTGGGGCGCGGGGATGAAGCGCCTCGGAGCCGCGGTGAAGGTGCCAGGGGTGCCGGTGAAGAGCGATCGCCTGCGCGCGCGCGCGGCGGAACTCGGACGGTTTGTCTGGAAATTTAATCTCGCGGTCAACCGGATGCTCATCACCTATCGCGAGCCGATCATGGATATGCAGCTGGTGCAGGAACGCATCGCGAATGCGGCGATGGAAATGTTCGCCTCGGCCTGCGTGATCAGCCGGCTGGACTCGGAGTTGCAAGGCGTGGGCCAGAACGGTTCTACAGCGCCGGGCACTCACGAGGCGGCCGAGCTTTTCCTGCGACAATCGTTCGGGCGCATCCGGCGTTTCCTCACTGATCTGACTGGCAACGACGATCGCGCTTTGCTGGCGACAGCGAATGCCGTTCTCGGGAAATCGGTGCCTGCGGGCCGAAACGGCGCGTAAGCCTGGCGGGCCTCAGGGCGCGTTTGGGCGTTCTAGAGCTTGTGAACGACAGCTTGGCCCGTCTGCAACGCCAATGGGACTTCGGGTTTATCAGCGAAAAATTCGTCAATCGTGATCCGCGCGCCGGGGCAGGAAGCGTAGCCGTAATCATCGAAGACCATCACGCCTCCCGCGCTTAAGCGCGGGTAGATGAATTCGCAGCAATCGAGAATGCTTTGGCTGAGATCTAGGTCGATGTGGGCGAAGCAAAAACGCCGATCCTCCAGCCCAGCAAACGTGGTCGGAATCCAACCCTGCCGATAGTGAATGAAAGATTCCGACCCCACAAACGCCTGCACTGCCGCCAGGGACGTGTCGGCAAAATCACCCTCCTGATGCCGGTCTGTGGACGCTGAGACGGTCTCCATCCCGGCAAAAGAATCGAAAAGATAAAGATTCCGGCTTCCGTCTCCCATGAGCGTTTTTAGAAACCGGGCAGATCCGCCTTGGAAAACGCCAGCTTCCATCACATCGCCCTCCACGTGCAGGGAATGCTGGAGCATGCTGAGCAGCGTCCAGCAGCTTTCCTTGGAGACGAGGGTATGGTTTTCCAGCTTGTGAAATTCGCGCAGGAACTCAGCGCCCAGCCAGGGGGAAAAAAACGGCCGGTATTGCTCACTCTTGGGAATATCCTTCACCACCAAGCGGTGATAGAGAAAGCGCCAGAGAAGCGGCGGACAAAGGACCTTCGCGGCCCTGATCAAGGGCGAGCGAGAAGTTCTAGTCAGCTCAATCGGATTCATCGCAGCACTGACTAAAGCCTTTTCCCGCGGCTTCAAGGCGCTATTTCGGAAAACCGCGAGGAGGCTGGCCCATTTCTAGCTTCTAAAGATGAATGCGACTTATGGAGCTGGAACCTTCATCTGAACCGGTGGATTTGGCGGGCAAACGCGTCCTCATTTTCATCGTAGCCTACAATGCGGAGAGCACGCTCGGCGCGACGCTCGCCCGTATTCCCGCCAGTTTGCAGAGCGAAAACGTCGAAATTTTAGTCATCGATGATTCGTCAAAAGACGGAACTTTTTTGCAGGGGCTGCGCTATCAGCAGCATTCCTCGGCCTTCAAGATCACGATCCTGCGCACGCCTTCGAACCAGGGTTACGGCGGAAATCAAAAGCTGGGTTATCGCTATGCGATCGACAACGGGTTCGACATCGTGGCCATGGTCCACGGCGACGGCCAATACGCGCCGGAAAAACTTCCGACCCTGCTCGGACCCCTGGTGCGCGGTGAGGCGGACGCGGTCTTCGGATCGCGCATGATCGATAAACGCGCGGCGCGCGCCGGCGGAATGCCGGCCTACAAGTGGCTCGGGAATCAGGTGCTGACTCGTTTCCAGAATTTCACTCTCGGGACCAACCTGTCTGAGTTCCACACTGGCTACCGGGTCTATACCACAGCCGCGCTGGCGCAGATCCCCTTCGAGAAAAACACCGGCGATTTCCATTTCGACACCGAGATCATCATTCAGTTTGTGCTGAAGAAACTGCGCATCGCGGAGCTGCCGATCCCGACCTATTACGGCAACGAGGTCTGCCACGTGAACGGGATGAAATACGCCTGGGACGTCTTCAAGGCGACGATCAAGGCGCGCCTCTGCGGCATCCATCTTTTCTACGATCGTAAGTTTGACGTGAGCCCCGAGCTCTCAGCGCACAGCGAAAAGCTGGATTTCGCTTCCTCACAATCTTACGCGGTCAGCACCTGCCCGCCCGGGCGGCACGTGCTGCAATTCGCCCTCGGCCACATGAACGTGGCCGCGGAGTTAATGGGGAGACTTTGCCACGTGACCGCGATCGATTTCGGAAATAACGACATGGCGGACCACTCGGCCGACAGAGCGGGCGCACCGGCGTCAGCGCCGATGCCACGGCTTCCGCGCAACGTCGGGCTCTACGATCACATTCTCCTTATGGATCTGGTCGAGCATCTGCACGATCCGGAGACGTTCATGGATGAACTGCGGCGCAAAATGGAGGGGCATCGCCCGGAAGTGGTGATCACCGCGGCGAACGTGGCCTTCTGCGTCACGCGCGCGATGCTGGCGTGCGGCCAGTTCAATTACAGCCGCAAAGGAATTCTCGGCCTGGGTCATCGCCGGCTCTTCACTTTCCAATCGTTGCGCGCCCTCCTGGAACAGGCGGGCTACGAGGTGCTGGAAGAACACGGAGTGCCCGCGCCTTTCCCGCTCGCCCTCGGGAACTAATCGCGGAGCCGCGCGCTGCTGACGCTGAATCGCGCGTTCATTCGGTTGTCGAAAGGCCTGTTCGCCTACCAGATTTGCCTCCGCGCTCGGCCTTTGCCGGACGCAAAGCATCTGCTGAAGGAAACCATCTCCGGCAGCGCGCGTCTGCGCGAGGAGTTGCTCGACCAGGTGGCGTAGGCCTAGCCGGCGGGCGGTGATTTCAGGATACTAAGCGCGCGGAGCAGACCTTCCGTGACCAATTCGTAGAGCGGATAATCGACCGCCAAAATGAGGTACTGCCGCAACTCGAGCGCGCCAATCCCGACGACCAAAGCAGCCAGCACCAACGCCCGCTGACGGGTGACGGGACGAATCCAGGCCACGAGCTGACTGAAGGCGAGCACCCGCAGCGGCATTTCCCACATGTTCGCGTAACGCAGGTTCATTCCGTATTTCAAATTGCACATCACCAGATAGGTGGCGCCAAGAAAGACGGCGAGGAAGAGCTCGGGCTTTTGCTCGCGGTTCAAACGGAATATCGAAGCCAACGCCAGCAGCAAAACGACTGGGCTGACCAAAAGCAAATCCACCAGGTAGCGATGCCACGGCCCGTCCCCCGTCATGATCGCGTAGGTAAGATGGTAATTCTTGCCGACCGACAGGGTGTAGGTCGTGCGCAGGGTCTCGAGTCCCCCGGCCAGAAACACGAGCACGACGAAGCCGACGAGCGGCCCGATGAAAGTGCAGGCGAGCAGTTCACGCGTGACCTCGCCCCATTTGAGCCAGCGGTTGAGCGCGAGCAAGGCGACCAGACCCACGTAAACAAATGCGGCGTTTTCTTTGGTCATCACCATCAACGCCAGGCCGAATGAATACGCAGCGAGCCAGCGCCAATCCCGCGGCGAGCGCAAGTTCTCCCAAAGCATCCAGAGAGTGAAGATGGCCCAAAAAGCGAAGAACCCATCGACCAGCGCGTGCTGGGACATGTGAAGTTGCATGGGCGCGCAGGCCATCAACGCCGCCACCGCCAGAGCGCAGGCCGGCCCCTTCAAACGCCACGCGAAAACCGTGGCCAGAAGCAGCGCTAGGATATTGAAAAACGAGGCGACATTATGCAGCGCCTGCAGCGTCTCGGTCCCAAAGATCGATTTCCACGCATACGCGGAAAAGATGTAGAGGAACCGCATCGGCGGCAGAATGGAACCGGTGAGCGTCTTCTGAACTTCGATGTATCGATCGACGATCTCCGAGTAATTGAGGAGGCCTTTCTCGGCCACGGCGTTGACATAGCCGCGGTAGAGATTTTCATCGAAACCCACACCGGTGAAGGCCGGGCTCGGATGCACCGCCGAGAGAAAACTCAGCGGCGCGCTGGATCCTTCGAAAAGCGCTACCGGCAGGCGCAGGAAGATGCCGACGAGCAGGACCAGCCCAAGCGCGCCCCAAAAAATCGGAGGACGAAAAAGCGGCGACAGCTTGGACGGAGAACTCACGGGATTTTTAATTTTTCGCAGGGAATCTCGGGATGCGCGATAAACTAAACAGCGAACACTAAGGCGCCGTCGCCTCCTCTTTCTCCGACGAGAAAACGCTTATGAAGGATCGCTCGTAGGGATTGATGGGCTGATCGAAAGGCAAGTCAACGCGCGAAACGCGATTGGCGGATTGCTGCAATTCGTGTACGAGCTGATAGCCCCAGCCGCGCAGGTAGTAGCCGAGGCTCGGCCTAAATCCCGGACGCAGCGGTCGGACGGCCGGCAATCGCTCCCCTTGGTACGGCTCCAACGGCCAGGAGGAGACCACCCAAACGCGATGGCTGGATTGCAAAGTCTCCCGGATACGATCCAAGGTTGGCTGGAGCGAGTTTTCTTCCCGGTACGGAGCCAGCCAATCGTCGTCCAACCCAGGAGGATGGTGAGCGTAATACGGTATGCTGATCCACTTAAGCGACTTTCCAACGTAACGCTGAAACGTAATCGCATCCGTGCTCGGCCAAACGACCACGAGATCCTCCGGGGCGGCGCGCTTGGTAATAATCTTGGCGACGACGTCGATATTGGTGGCACGAGTATCGGCGAAGCCAAAAACGATTGGCGACAGCAACGCCACGCCAGCTAGCGCGACTGCCCCACGACCCAGCGCGGCCCAACGCGGACGCGGCAAAAGTTGGAAGATCATATCCAAGCCCGCGGCCATGAGGGCGAGCATGGGCAGATAGTACCAGACGTTGGTGCCCCAGCCGACGGCACGGTAGAAGCCCATCGTCGTGACGAACGTGAGGATGGCGCAAATCGCCGCGTAGAGCGCAGGATCACGCCGCTCGTCGGCTTCCTCCCCTTTGTCCCCCCTGAATTGCCACCAAAACGCAAGCGCCAGGCCTAGGGAAAGCAGGATAATCCAAAGCCACAAGAACGGTCGCCCCCAGCCCAGCAAAGCGACATGCAGCATCCAGAGGGATTCCTGCAAAGAGTAACTCACCTGCCCGAGAACGGCCCAAGTTCCGAGTTGACGAAAAACGCCTAGATACACCAGAAGGGAAGCAGCCGAAATCGCACCGATCCCAAGGATGACGAAGGTCGTCTTCCACTGGCGCCGGCGCACCGTCACCGCGACCGCGGCCATGGCGCACGCGAAGACAAGCAGAGAGTTCGTGTAAAGCGTGTGCACACTGAGAACGGACACGATCGTGGTGGCCACGACACGCCGAGTCGTGACGGTTTGGGAAAGCTGCCAAAACAAGCCGAATAGAAGAAGAGCGAGGAATATTCCCAGCCCATAAGCGCGGAGGGAGTCGCCCCAGACGACGAAATTGGGGCTAAACCCCAGCAGCAGGAGCAGCAAGATCGGCGTCCTGCGACCCGTCAGGCGAGCGTTCAGCCAGAAGGCACCGATACAGCCCACGCCGACCACGAACCCGAAGCCGCGCAGGGCAAAGTCCGCCCCGCCCACCAGCGCATGCCAACCGCGTAGCAGCAGGAAAAAGAAGCCTGGAAATGGATCCAGCCCGAGCCCAGCCCAGAAATGCGCGAGCGTCGGCTGAGTAGCCAAAACCACGCTGCTAATTTCATCACGCCAGAGCGGCCCGCGATTCAGCAGCAGCATGACATGGACTCCCACAAGAATGACGGACAGCCCTACGGCGATCCACCATTCGTAGCGTTCGGAGGGAGAAGATTCGCGACTACGCATATCGGGGTTAGCCCTAGCAGCCCTTCTGCCATGGCTTAGGACAATGCAAACGAGCAATCATCGCAATTCCGCCGCCAAGCCGAGGTATTCCGGTTGCTCTGGAGAAATGGATATGGCCTGCATGATTTCCTGCCGCGCCCCGGCGCGATCGCCGAGGCCGATGAGCGTTTTCGCGAGCAGGTAATGCGATTTGGCACTCGATGGATCGGACCGCAGCGCCCCCTCGAGATAGGCCCGCGCGCCTGAAAAATCCCTGTCTTCCAGGGCCAGCACGCCAAGATTATTCAACGCAGATTTGTGGTCCGGCTGCGCAGCCAATGTCTGGCGGTAAAACTCCTGCGCCTTCGCGCGATCCTGCTTTGCCAGCCAGAGATTCCCCAAGGCGAAATTGATTTCTGGATTTTCCGGCACGTAGGCGTGGGCTAATTGCAGCTTGCGTTCGGCGAGCGGGAGATCGTTCGCATCCAGCGCCTCCCGGCCCGCATTATAGGGATCGAGCGCCCAGCGCGCTGGCTCACCGCGCGACCAGGAGACGAGTCCCGCCGCGAGCGTGAGCAGGAGCAGGTAGCACGCGGCCCGCCCGGCACGCCGGAAGGCACAACTTTCCCAGAAGTGCCAAAGGCCCAGGACTGCCAGTGCGACCAAACCCGGCACCGCTGCGAGACGGTAACGTTCCGTGATGAAGACCGGCAGGATCGCCGCCATCTGCAGCCCCACCGCGGCCAGGATCCAGCGGGAACGAGGCCAAGCCCGAATGACGGCCGGAATTCCCGCAAGGGCCAGGGCTGCGATAACCCCGAACCGAAGGCCGGGGAAGATGACCCCTTGTTCTCTCAAATTTGAGACAACGCTGAGATCGTCATACTGGAACGCGTTCCAAAAATTCCAAATCTTCCGCCCAAGAAGCCGCAGCCAGCCAAAAAAGTCATTGGCGATGTATGCTTTAGCCTTGGCCGACCAAAAAGCGGATACCTCCCCGCGCCTCAGCGTTCTTCCCGCCGCTTTCTCCGCCAACGCCACCGAATCGCTCAGCATTTCCGCCTGACCGGCACGCAATTCTCCGAAATGCGGATACCCCGTCGCCTCGGGATTGTTGCCGATCCAGAAGTTGACCCCGCTGTGCGCGGATAGGAAAACGGGATCGTGCGCCACGATAGAGTTATGCACCCAGCAGGGTGCCGTCCCCAGTGCAACCCCAGCGAGCAGCAGTGCCATATCTCGCGCCATCCGAGGCCACGCGCGGGACAACGGCGTGTTCCAGTTCCAAAGGAGTGCCGCCAGGAGCAGCGGAATGGCGAAAAGCATGGTCGCCACTGCCATGGCGAGGGAGCCCACGAGAATTCCCCACAGAAAGCAGCGGACCCAGCCCGGCTGTTCTTCGCTTTGAAATACTTGCCAGACGAGAAACCAAAACGCGAAAACACCCAACACGGTGGGCATGAGCACGATCGAGAAAGCCTGGGCAGGGAGGTAAAAGGCCCACGCGCCCGCTGCCGCCACGCCGCCGGCGAGGGCACCGCCGTTGAGCCTTTCGCGATTGCGACCTCGGTTCATTGACAAATCACCCGATCCTGTCGGGAAACGATCTTGCAGAAGCCGACTCACCAACAAATAGAGGAGGAGAGCAGTCCCCGCATCGGCCGCGCACTGCAGAGCCGCGGGAACAAAGGCACCAACGCCGAAAAGTGCATACAGCCCGGCCAGCCAGTAGGCGTACAGCGGCAGGGCATAGAAGGCCCGGCCATCCGTCCACTGCCCGGCGAGGATACGCTCCGCCCAATGGCTGTAAAAAGCGCTATCGCCTCCCATGGGTGCCACCGCCCCTGAAGAAGCCTGACTCGAAAGACTCCACAGCCGGAGCCCCAGAACTCCCACGAAAATCGCCCCACCGATCCACGCCGCAGCAGGTCGACGCGCAGTGGTTTCGCCCAGCGCAGCCCTCATGAAAGTGTCGCTGACCTCAAGAGAAAATGCACGGCCTGGGAGGATCGCAGCTGATCGATCCGGACGTCGGTAGTTCTGGAAATTCGAAAAAGTGCCAAGCGTGGCATCAACACTGCTTAATAAGCGTTCATCTGCGGTTCTGATAATCGCGGACGCAATCAAAACAACCAAGCAATAAAGAAACAAACAGCATGTTAAACAAACTCAGCAACCGTCGTGGGGGTTTTACCCTCGTTGAAATCATGATCGTCGTGGCGATCATCGCCCTCCTCGCAGCCATCGCCGTGCCCGGATTCCTCCGCGCCCGCAAACGCTCGCAGGCCAGCCGAATCATCAATGATCTCCGCCTGATCGACTCCGCCGTCGACCAATACGCGATCGAAACCAACAAGCAGAGTGGCGGACACGGTCCGCGTTCAGGATTGGACCAACTACCTGAAGGCCGGCACGAACCTCTACTCCACCGGCGCCGATCTCTTCGGGACGACCTACGGTGCACAGACTGTTGATTCCTTGCCGAAAGTCCCTGCGAGCACCCGTGCTTCGCTCAGCGACGTGACCGACACTGCGTTCTGGTCGCCATACAACTAAGAATCACACGATTCACTCGCCTGCCATTCCCGCTCCTGCGGGAGTGGCAGGAACTGAGTCGTGAAATTCACGTCGGATCCTTTCTCCCCTGGAAGGTTTAACATTTCAACCCGCTTCCATGGCCGCTGTCTCTCCCTTCCGGCGCCACGCAGGATTTACCCTCGTGGAAATTATGGTTGTGGTCGCGATCATCGCCCTCCTCGCGGCCATCGCCGTTCCAGGGTTTTTGCGCGCGCGCAAACGCTCGCAAGCGACCAAAGTCCTGACTGATCTGCGTCTCGTCGATTCAGCCGTCGACCAGTATGCCCTCGAGAACAATCGCCAACCCGGGAACTCAGGTTTCCGTCTCAGACTGGACCAATTACATCAAGGTAAACACGCCCCTCTACCTGACCGCGAGCGACGTCTTCGGGAATTCCTTCAATTCGCAAACGGTGGATTCGATTCCGCGCATCCCTGCCAACTCCAAGGCCAATTTGAGCGACGTCACCGACACGGCGTTCTGGTCTCCGTTCCAGTAATCTTCTTTCTTCCCCTCGATGAAAATGGCTGAGACACCATCCCCGTTGGAACCTTCCAAGAATCGCTCGTCTCTCCGCGCCTGTTTCGCCCGCGTGACGAACTGCTTCGAACCGGTCTGGGTGCGCTGCCTGATTCTAATCGTGCTCGGCGCGCTCGTCCGCTCGCCCGCGCTGCAAGGCGAGATGATTTGGGATGATTCCTTCCTGATCAACGACAACCCGTTCATCAAAAGCCCGTTTCTGATCTTCGAGGCGTTTAAGCATCCTCTCATTCTGGAATCGATCTCCGGGCACTACCGCCCGGTGCAGAACATGTCCTACATGTTCGATTACTTCTTCTGGAACACGAACACCTATGGGTATCATCTCTCGAATATCCTCTGGCACGTGGTCAGCGGGGTGCTGCTTTTCTTCCTCTTGCGGCAAATCATCCCGCCTCTCTTCCCCCACCTCGAGCAGACCTCGGAAGCCGACCGGCCGCTCGTCCGGCGCAACGAGTTCATCGCCTTCCTCCTCGCTCTTCTTTGGATGGTTCATCCGGTTCACAGCGCCGCGATCGACTACATCTCCGGTCGCGCCGATAGTCTCGCGTTCTTTTTTTCGTGTGGGGCCTGGCTGCTTTTTCTCCGGGCCAAAAAATGCCGCGGGCTCGTGGCTCGATGCAGCTTGTTCGTTCTCGCGGCCTGCTCACTCCTGCTGGCACTCTGCTCGCGCGAGAGCGCATGCATGTGGACCCTGATTTTCCTCGTCCATCTCTTCGTTTTCGAAAAGTCACTTTCGCTTCGCGGCAAAACCCTCGCGCTCATCCTTTGCCTCGCAGTCGTAGGAATTTACGGCGGGCTGCGGCAGCTCCCCAATCGCAAAAACGTCGCCACTCCCAGCAACGATTGGTCCGCGCCGGTGCAGGGAGTGTTAATGCTTCGCGCCTTGGGTGACTATAGCCGCCTCATGATTTTCCCGAGCAATCTCCACATGGAACGCACGGTCGTGAACACAGAAGCCGCCCGGAGCAATAAAGACTGGCGCGGTGCAGTGGGTAGCGATTACCTCACCATTCTCGGGCTGCTGGCCGCGGTGGGCATGATAGTCGGTTCCTGCCGGAAAGGCGTCGCCCGCCCTCTGCGCGCCTTCGGGGCCACTTGGTTCATCCTTACCTATCTGCCGATCTCCAATCTCTTCGAACTAAATGCCACCGTCGCTGAGCATTGGTTGTATCTCCCCAGCATTGGCTTTCTCCTTTTCCTGACCGGCTGCGTCCTCGAACTCCCGATCCGCATGCAGCGCTCCGCGGCTGTCATGGCGTGCCTTGCGGTCTTCGCCCTCAGCGGGCGGAGCTATGTCCGGAGTACGGATTGGGTGGACGGCGAAACCTTCTACCGCCGCACTTTGACAGCGGGCGGCGGAAGCGTGCGCGTGATCCTTAACTTGGGCCAAATCTACGCCAATCAGAAAAAATACGCCCAGGCAGAACGCCTCTTCCGCAAAGTGCTCGACCTTTCCCCGACCTACCTCGTGGCCCGGAATAATCTCGCCGACGTCATCCGGCAACAGGGCAAAATCGCCGAAGCTGATCGCATTCTCGGCGAAGCCAACGCGGCGGCCCCGGAAGCGCGCAAGGAATTTCCCCGCACGTGGATTATCGCACTGCAGATGGCCAAGGTGCGACAGTTGGACGGCGATGAAGCCGGCGCGTTGGAGATTTTAGAGCGCGCCCTGACCGAATATCCTGGCGTCTGGCCTTTGATCTCGCTTCAGGCCG
The DNA here is from genome assembly GCA_963762685.1 of uncultured Verrucomicrobiae bacterium. Taxonomy (GTDB): domain Bacteria; phylum Verrucomicrobiota; class Verrucomicrobiia; order Chthoniobacterales; family UBA10450; genus JACCTI01. The sequence continues at coordinate 350,673 of CAVXLV010000011.1, forward strand.
AATTGCTTCGTCGGAACAGTGGCCCTGCAGCCGCCCTGCCCGCGGTGCAGGGATTTGTCCGCGCCAACTGGTGGCATCTCCCCGCTCAACTCTCGCTCGGTAAGCTCTACTTCGAAAAAGGCGACATCGCGCAAGCCGAGGCCGCTTTGACCATAGCCAGCCGGCTTGATGTGCACGGAGTCGGCGCCCTCAACATGCTCGCGCTCCTCCGGGTGGGTCAGCAACGTTTTGACGACGCCTTCCGCACACAACGCCGCGCTATCTCGCGCCAGCCCGACGAACCGCGGCAATATCTAATTCTCTCCGATATCCTGGAAAAAATGGGACGTCCCGCGGAAGCGCGAGCTCTCATCGCGCAGGTAAATCAAATGCAATCACTCGCAGAACCTGCGGTTATCGCCCAATAGCCGACATTCTGCGCGACGATGAGGCTGGCGCCGCAAGGGTCCGGAATGAGTGCACCGGAGAAAATTTTCTCCTATCTCCAGCAGACCAGGGTCCGGCTTCTTCTGCTCATCGTGGTCAGTTTCGTCGCGCGCTGGCCGGCGCTCCTCGGAGAACTGATTTGGGACGACAAGATTCTCGTGCGTGGCAATCCCATGATCCGGAGCCCGCTCCTCTTCCTGGAAGCGTTCCGCCATTATCTCTTTCCAGATTCCTACTCCGGACATTATCGCCCGGTCCAAACCGTCTCCTACATCTTCGACGACTTGCTCTGGCGGGGCGAACCGTTCGGTTTCCATTTGTCCAACATCCTCTGGCACGTGGCTGGCGGACTCTTGCTCTACTTCCTGCTGCGACGGCTCTTCCTGTCGCTAGGCGAGACGGCGTGCGGCGCAGAAAACGAAACTTCCGTGGGAAGCAAAAGCAATTCTACGGCGGCGTTTTTGGTCGCGCTGCTCTGGACGGTCCATCCTGTGCACAGTGCCGCCGTGGATTATATCTCAGGCCGCGCCGACAGCCTCGCCTTTGTTTTTGCCGCCGGCGGTTGGTTGCTTTTCTTGAAGGCACAGGAGAAAGGAAAGCCCTTTATCCGGCGCGCCCTTTACGTCCTGGCCGCTCTCGCTGCGCTTCTCGCGCTCGCGTCGCGCGAGACTGGTTTGGTCTGGCTCGGACTCTTTTTGGTTTACCTCTTCGCGTTTGAAAAAGGACTGCCGCGCAGAACAAAGGTCTTCGTTCTCCTCTCCTGTCTGGCGATCACGGCTGCCTACCTAGGTCTGCGCTTATTGCCGGAAAGCCGTCCCGAGAATCTCGCCCATCCAGACTGGAGCCTGGCTAAACGCGGAACGTTGATGCTGGGAGCGCTCGGCGATTACACGCGCTTGCTGGTGGCTCCGATGAATCTGCATGTGGAGCGGACGATCCTGGTTCCGGTTGGTTCGCTTCCTTACCTGGCCATGGGCGGTCTGCTCACTTTGGCTTTGCTTATTTACGGTCTGCTTCGCCCTGGACCCGCGCAGCGATTACGCGTTCTTGGCGCGGCTTGGTTCATTCTGGCCTTTCTCCCGACCTCGAATCTGTTCCCGCTCAACGCCACGGTTGCGGAGCACTGGCTCTATTTGCCCAGCGTCGGATTTATTATTTTCCTCGCTGGTGTCGCACTCGATTTCCCCGCTCGTCTTCGTGCGACGGCGACCGTCTTCTCTGGTCTGCTTGTTCTCGCTTTCACGGCCTTGAGCGCCCACCGCAGCAGCGATTGGGTGGACGCAGAGACTTTCTTCCGCCGGACATTTGCGGCCGGCGCCACCAACAGCCGGATCGGTGTAAATCTTGCCGTGATCTATGCCGAGCGCGGTGAGCACGCGAAAGCAGAAGCGATCTTGCGCAAGGTCCTGCAAGTCGCGCCCGGGAATAGCCTGGCGCGTAGCAATCTTGCACTCGCACTTGCCCAGCAGGGCAAAACCGAGGAAGCGAAAACGCTTTTCGAAACCGCCAGTAAAGCGCGACCCGGCGAGCAGAATGCGCATCCCACTACTTGGGATGCCGCCCTCCATTTAGCGAATGTGCTCCACGCAGAAAAGGACACCGCCCAGGCGTTATCTCTTCTTCAACAAGCGCGGCGCGACTTTCCGAATACCTGGCAGCTGGTGAATCTAGAAGCGGCTCTCCTCCATGAAAGCGGAGGGACCGCGGCCGCGTTGCCGTTGGTGCAGGATTTCGTCGAGCGGAATTGGTGGCACGCCGGCGCGAACTTCGCGCTCGGTCAGCTTTTCGCTGAGCAGGGCGAAAAGCAAAAAGCCGAAGCAGCCTTCAGCCGAGCTGCCTGGCTCGATTTCCACGAAACCAGCGCGCTCAATTCGCTCGCCGCACTGCAGGCCGATGCGGGAAACTTCGCGGCCGCGCTCAAAACCCAGCGCCGCGCAATTCGTCGACAGCCCGATCAACCCCAACAACATCTCCTGCTGGCTCGCATTCTCGCGCGCATGGGTCAGACTGACGAATCACAGCAGGCACTCGCGGAAGTAGGTCGGCTGCGAGAGTTGGCGCAGGAGCAGTCGGTCAGGAAATAACCTGCGCCGCGTTTCCGCAAAAGTGCCCTCTGCATTGCCAATCAGTCCATTCCGGCTTCTCCTTCCCGGAAGCGCGCCATGGCCAAACGCATTTTCACCGATCAGGACGCTGATCTTTCCTTCCTACACGGGAAGACGTGCGCGATCCTCGGCTACGGCGCGCAAGGCCAGGCACAGGCCTTAAACCTGCGCGACAGCGGGTTGCAGGTGCTCGTGGGGCTGCCGCCAAAAAGTAGAAGTCGGGCGCGTGCGGCGAAAGAAAAGTTGGAAGTCGTCACCACGCCGGAAGCTGCCGCTCGCGGCGATATTCTTTTCTTTGCCCTGTCCGACACAGACATGCCGGCCATTTACCAAACCGAAATCGCGCCGCACCTCACCGCCGGGAAGACGCTCCTCTTTGCCCACGGATTTGCCATTCACTACCGCACCATCGTTCCACCCAAAAATGTGGACGTGATCCTGGTGGCCCCAAACGGAGTTGGGCCCATGGTGCGGCGGGAATTCCAGGAAGGGCGCGGCGTGCCGGGCATGATCGCCGTGCATCAAAATCCCACGCGCCGGGCCAGAAAAACGGCGCTGGCTTGGGCGAAAGGCATCGGCTGCACGCGCGCCGGTGTCCTCGAGACCACTTTCCAGGACGAAACGGAGACGGACCTCTTCGCGGAACAGGCGGTTCTCTGCGGAGGTGTGAATGCGCTGGTGCGTTCCGCTTTTGAGACCTTGGTGGAAAATGGCTACGCGCCCGAGATGGCGTATTTCGCCTGTTTGCACGAACTGAAATTTCTCGTCGATCTCATGCATGAAGGCGGCTTCAGCGGGATGCGCGCGCGCATGTCTCCCACGGCCACCTGGGGCGATCTCACCGTCGGCCCGCAGATCGTCGATCAGAAGGTGCGTCTTAACATGGAGACCGCGCTGGCAGACATTCGCAGCGGGAAATTCGCCCGCGGCTGGATCCGCGAAACCAAAGGCGGCAAGAAGCGCTACACCAAACTCCTGGCCGCGGCCGGCACGCACCCGATCGAGAAAGTGGGTCAGCGCTTGCGCGCCCGCCTGGACTGGCACCAGCAGTCAACACCTCCCCGGATTAAGATTGCCGGGGCACCAAACTTTTCTCTGGGCAAACGATCTATTGCTCCCAGAGAAAATGCTCCAGCCGCAATTGATTCAGCCGCGATTTTGCCTCTTCACTCCGCGCGCCTCCAGCGAAAGCCAGCTTCTCGTAAACCGCTGCCGCGGGTTCCCATTTCGCTTCTTCTTCCAGAAGTCGCGCGGCATTGAAGCCTGCTTTGTAATACCAGAAAAATTCGCGCTGCTCTTCCGGCCGCCCCTCCTCGCCGACGATGCGGTAAAACGCTGCCAGCGCCTCCGCCGGCTGGCTAAGTTTCTCCAGGCACATGCCTTTCTTAAAGAGCGCCTGGTTCCGCCAATGCGCTGAGATCTCAGGCTGATTCGCGAGTTGCTCGTAGAGCTCGATCGCACGGCGATAGTTCTCAGGGTCGGTCGCCCCCTGCTCGTAGAGAATGTCGCCCTTGGCGCAGAGCGCCTCCCGCTTTTCCGCTAGCTGCGCGTCCCCTTTCAAGACCTCGTCATAGAGCGTGATCGCATCCTGCGTTTTCCCCAGTTTCCGCTCGATCACAGCCTGCTCGTTTCGCGCCGCCCATTTCAGCTCGCCATTTTTCTTCACCACCTCGTCGAACAAAACGAGCGCGTGATCCAGCGACTGCGCGGCCATGGTCTGGACGGCCGACTTGGCCGCAAAGAAGAGCGCCCTTTCCGCAATTGGAGACTCTGGGTTGCGTTGCGCCAGAATTTCAAACTGCGTCTGCGCGCTGGCAAAATCCTGCCGGCGATAATGAATTTCCGCCAGCTTCAACCGCACCTCGGGCAATGAAGGCGACCCTTCATATTTCTGCAGAAATTTCTGCGCCAGCGCGATCACCTTGGACTCGTTAGGCTCCGGCGCCGCATCAGCCAGCCAGATCATCAGGTAATCGGCCCGCTCAGCTGCGGCCGGCGTCGGCTTCTGCTCGGTCGCGCGCGCGAGATTTTGCCGCGCCTCTTCCAAGCGCGGCGGCGCGGCGTGGAAAGCCAGCTCTGCCAGCGCCACCCACGCTTCAGAAACTCGCGCATGCGTCGCGAACTCACGCGTAAATTTCTGCAGCGATTCTGCCGCCTCTTTTGCTCCACGCGTGGCTTGCAGCAGCGCCTCATCCAGGCGCAATTCGCCACGCATCTCATCGTTCGCCCCGCTCTTCCGCAACTGCGCCCCAGTGGCTTCGGCGGCCGCCGGATCCCCAGCTTGCAACCACGCCAGAGAGGCGTTGAAAAGTGCCGGCTGCGCGACCGTGCGATCGGTCTCCGCCAGGGCGCGAAAGATTCCCGCGGCTTCGCCAAATTCTCCCCTCGTGTAGTGGCTCAGGCCGGCCAGCATTTCGATCCGGTTCCGCACTTCCGCCGCGGGCTGAAGCGCGCGCGCCTCCTTCAAAATAGCCAGCGCTTCCGCGATGCGACCTTCCCGCATTTCCAACTCCGCGAACTGGAGCAACCCTTCCGCGAAAATCGGCCGCGGAGGATGGCTCAGCCGAAATTTCGCAAACGCCTCCCGCGCGCGCTCGCGGTGATCGAGCCGCAATTCGTGTCGCGCCAGATACCATTGCGCAAAGCCGCGCCGCGGCTGCGCCGGATCATTGCTCCATCGGCGCAATTCCTGCGCGGAGGGCGTGGCCTGCGCCGCGTAGAGCTGATCGAGCTTCGCGAACAGCGCGGGCAAATCTTCATCGGCCGGATGGTGCTCGATAAACTCTTCCAAAAAATTATCGCCCGCTTCCGGCGTATGCGATTGCAGATGCGCCTGCGCGATGGCGAAGAGCGTTGCGACCAAAACAGAGTGCGTCGCGCCGGAAGGATTCTTCAGAATGGAATCGTAAAGATCGATCGCGTTATCGCGATTTCGCCGCGCCTCGATCCGGCCACGCAGCAAACGTCTCTCTTTTTTCTCCGCCACTGCCTCGGGCGCGATCGCTTGCAGCACGCGCGTCGCGCCCACTTCATCTCTCTTTTGCAGGAGCAATTCGGACATCCGTAAACCTGTCTGCGCCGTCCATTTCGGGTCGCGCGCCAACGCGCGCAAAACGGCCAGCGCCTCGTCGATTTTACCCAGCGCACGCAGAGCTTCCGCCTGCCCGTAGACCGCTTCGGAATGATAAGCAGCGCGCACGTCGGCTGCGCTCTGCTGGTAGAAAATGAGCGCTTCGTCCCAGCGTCCGAGAGCGGAAAGAGCCTGCGCGCGAAAGAATTTTGTCTCTGGCAAATCTCGCACCGGAGGTTCAGCCAGAATCGGCAAGGCCTGCGCCGGCTCTTCCGCCGCGATGAGCGCCTCGCCTAATTTTGCATTCACCGCCGTCCGCTCCGCAGCCGATAATTTCGTCGCCAGCAAGGCACGCAGCCTAACGACTGCCACCTGCGGCACGCCCTCCATCATAGGCCGCACCGCAGACTGCAGCGAATCTTCCGCGCCAGTCACCGCATTTCCGAAGCCGAGAAGGAGAAGGGCAACAAGAACGAGTGAACATCCTCTGAGTTCGACGTTGAGACGTTCGACATTGGACGTTGGACGTTTTCATTTCGTCTCCAACAACGGTCGTAAATACCGCCCCGTATAACTCTCCTCCAACTGCGCAATTTTCTCCGGCGTCCCCGCCCCCACAATCCGTCCTCCACCCGATCCGCCCTCCGGCCCGAGATCGATGATCCAATCCGCGCATTTGATCATCTCGAGATTGTGCTCAATCACGACCAGCGTATTGCCCGCATCGCGCAATTTCATCAGCACCTGGAGCAGCTTCTCGATGTCGGCAAAATGCAGTCCGGTGGTCGGCTCGTCGAGGATGTAGAACGTTCGCCCGGTCGCCTTCTTTGCCAGCTCCGTCGCCAGTTTTACCCGCTGCGCTTCGCCACCGGAAAGTGTGGTGCCGGCTTGCCCCAGGCGCAGATAGCCCAGTCCCACATCGAGGAGAGCGTCGAGCCGATCCGCGATCGCCGGAACCGCGCGGAAAAAACGCGCGGCTTCATCCACCGTGAGATTCAAAACATCGGCGATGTTTTTTCCTTTGTAAGTAATCTCGAGCGTCTCGCGATTGTAGCGTTGGCCGTGACAGACTTCGCACTCCACATAGACGTCCGGCAGGAAGTGCATCTCGATTTTAATCAGCCCGCCGCCTTCGCAATTTTCGCAGCGCCCGCCTTTGACATTAAAGCTGAAACGTCCCGCATCGTAGCCGCGCACACGCGCGCTCGGCAGCTGGCTAAACAACTCGCGGATCGGTGTGAAAGCGCCGGTGTACGTGATCGGATTTGAGCGCGGCGTGCGCCCGATCGCGCTCTGGTCGATCACGATCGCCTTGTCCAGATAGTCGAGCCCGAGCAAGCGTCCGTGCACGCCTGGGCGATCTTTCGAATTGTAAAAATGCCGGAACAGCGCGCGGCGCAAAGTGTCGTCCACCAGCGTCGATTTTCCGCTGCCGGAAACGCCCGTGACACACGTGAAACAGCCGAGCGGAAATTCCGCCGTGACGTTCTTGAGATTGTTCTCGTTCGCGTCTTGAAGAATGAGCCAGCCTTCCGGCGAACCCGGCGGGGTGCGCGGCGCCACGCGGCGTTTCGGAATCTCTATCCGCGCCCGCCCGGAAAGGTAATCCGCGGTCGGCGAATGTTTCGCGCGCAGGACTTGCGCCAGCGTTCCCGCGGCTACGATCTCGCCCCCGCGCGGGCCGGCGCCCGGTCCGAGATCGAGAATGTAATCCGCCGCGCGAATTGTTTCCTCATCGTGCTCCACCACGATGACGGAATTCCCAAGATCGCGCAGCCGGCAGAGCGTCGTCAGCAGACGCGCGTTATCGCGTTGATGCAGGCCGATGCTCGGCTCGTCCAACACATACAGCACGCCCGCCAACCCCGAACCAATCTGCGTGGCCAACCGAATCCGTTGCGCCTCGCCGCCGGAAAGCGTGCCGCTCTCGCGGTTGAGCGTGAGATAGCCCAGGCCCACTTCGAGCAAAAATTGCAGGCGCGATTCAATCTCGCGCACCACCTCGCTCACGATCTTGCGCTCTTGGTCCGACAGGACGATGCCGGCGACGAATTGCGCCGCGGCTGCGATCGTGAGTTCGCTAATTTCGTGAATGTTTTTCTCTGATTTCGGACCGCTGGTCTCCGCTTTCGTAGAGATCGTGACCGCAAGAATTTCCGGCTTTAAGCGCGCCCCGTGGCAGGTATGACACGGCACTCGCGTCATGAAAGTGCGGATGCGATTGCGTGTAAACTCGCTCTCGGTTTCCTCGTAGAGCCGCTGCATCTGCGGAATCAAACCCTCGAATGGCTTGGCCGTTTTCTCGCTCTTCCCACTCGCTCCAAAACTCATCCGCACCGGCACGTCGCCCGTGCCGTGAATCAGCGCCTTTTTGAATTCGTCGGAGAGGTCCGAATACGGCAAAAACTCATCGACACCGAAATGCTTCACGAGCGCGGTCTGCAGCGTTTTGTAGTAAGCCTGCATCCGTTTCGTCCCGCGCCGCCAGGGAACGATGGCTCCATCCGCGAGCGATTTCGCCGGATCCGAAATCATAAGCTCAGGATCCACCACCATCTCCGTCCCCAGTCCATGACACGAAGGACAAGCGCCGAAATGGCTGTTAAACGAAAAGTGTTTTGGCGTCAGCGCCCCGAGCGAAAAGTTCGTATCCGGATTCCCATAATCGGTGGAAAACCGGATCGACTCCCACTCCTCTTTCCGTTCGACGTTCGACGTTCGACGTTCGGCGTTCGACGTTTCTTTCCAAAACCACCAACCGGTTCCCACCCCACTTCAAAGCCGTCTCCACCGAATCCGCCAACCGCGTCCGAATCCCCTCCTTGATCACCAACCGGTCCACCACCGCCTCGATGGTATGCCGCCCCGTCTTGTTCAGCCGAATCGGCTCCGGCTGCGCCAACTCCAGAATCTCTCCATCCACGCGCACGCGCACGAAGCCCTCGCGCTTCACCTTCTCGATCACATCGCGAAACTCGCCCTTCTCATTCCGCACCAACGGCGCGAGCAAAATGATCTTCGTCTCCGGCGCGAAGTCTAAAATCTGATCGACGATCTGCTGCGGTGTCTGCCGATGAATCGGTTGCCCGGTCGCAGGGTCATGGGGTTGCCCGACGGCCGAAAAGAGAATGCGCAGGTAATCGTAAATCTCCGTGGTGGTGGCGATGGTCGACCGCGGATTCGCGCCCGCGCTGCGCTGCTCGATCGCGATCGCCGGCGAGAGGCCTTCGATGAAGTCCACGTCCGGCTTCTCCATCTTGTCGAGAAATTGTCGCGCGTAAGCGGACAGACTTTCGACGTAACGGCGCTGCCCTTCGGCGTAGAGCGTATCAAATGCGAGCGACGACTTCCCGGATCCGCTCATGCCGGTGATCACGACCAGCTTTTCCCGCGGAATCTCGACATGGAGATTCTTGAGATTGTGCTGGCGCGCACCGCTGATCTTGATAGTTTCGGCAGGCATCGAGAAACCGACTAAAGTCGAACCTGTCAGCTAAGCATCAACCGGTCGGTTCTCCAGCCATTTCGCCCCTATCATGAGTGATTCAGAGCGCACCATTTCCCAGGAAGAGCTAGTCGTTTTGCAGAAGAAATTCAGCGAAATCAAGCATTCCATCAATAATGCGCTCGCCGTCATGATGGCGCTTTCAGAAATGTCCCAGCGCCGCCCCGATTACTCGGAGAAATTAGCCAGCACGGTGCTGACCAAGGCGCCGCAGATCGTTTCCAGCCTGCAGGAATTCACGCAGGCCTTAAACGAGAAAGCCGGCCCGAAGCCAGAAGGCATTCCGAGCGGGCTGTAAAGGATTTACCGGAGCACTGGCGTGTTGCCGGTGCGGAATTGGCCGATGCTACCGCGCCGGTGAAGCGCTCGCAGCAGGCTTCGCCGCACTAGCTGCGGGCGATGCCGCAGGGACTGGAGCCGGTTGCGTGGTGACCGGCGCAGCATTGGAAATTCCCACCGCCTGATCAGCGGGCGTCAACGGCTCCGCCGGCGCCACTTGCGGCTGAGCCTGGCCAGGCGTCGGGTTCGTCACCGTATTGGGCGCGCCCACCGCGACCGAGGCCGCCGGACTCGCCGCTGGAATCCGGGGGCGAGCGCCGCTGCGGGCTCGCCTTTTTCCAGTTCCTGCCGCAAGCCGCTCGTCTGCGAACTCTGCCGCGCATACAACATCGAGAGGACGAAAGTGAGGGTAAAAAAGATACCCGCGAGCCAGCCTGTGATCCGGGTCAGCACGTTGGTAGTCTGGGCGCCGAAGATGTTTTCGGTCACACCGCCGCCGAAGGCCGCGCCCAGGCCTTCGCTTTTCGGACGCTGCATCAGGATGATCAGGATCATGAGCAACGCCACAAGGACGAAGATCCCGAGAAGTGATATTGATCAAAATCGACATGGGGACGGGCAATATGGCCATTGAGGGCGGGTTTGTAAACGATGGCCTTCTTCGTGCTCGTGCTCCCGCTCTTGATCGTAATCGTCGCGCACAATGCAAGTTGCCGGCCGCCCTTACCGCACCATCTGGCTTCACCCTGACGATCCGCGCGTGGTCCAGCTGATAGATCAGACGGCCTTGCCGCATCGTTTCGTAGTGGAAGACGTCACCACGGTCGCAGCAAATGGCGGCGGCCATCCGGGACATGCACGTGCGCGGAGCCGGATTGATCGGCGCGGCGGCTGGCTACGGGATGTATCTGGCGGCGTTGACTGGAATGGATGCGAAGGAGGCGGCCGAGCTGTTACGCGCGACGCGACCGACCGCGGTCAATCTTTCCTGGGCGCTTGAGCGCCAGCTCGCCGCAGGCGCGGGAGCGGAAAACAAGATCGAGGCCGCGCGCGCGACCGCGGAACAAATCGCTGACGACGATTCTGAATATTGCCGCCGGATCGGCTTGCACGGCTTCGAGTTGATCCAGCAGATCGCGAACGAGAAAAACGGCGGACCGGTCAACGTGCTCACGCATTGCAATGCCGGCTGGCTGGCATTTGTCGATTACGGGTCTGCGACCGCGCCGATCTATGCCGCGCACGATCGCGGCCTGCCGGTGCACGTATGGGTGGACGAGACGCGACCACGCAATCAGGGCTCGAAATTGACCGCCTGGGAATTAGGCGAACACGGCGTCCCGCACACGGTCATTGCCGACAATACCGGCGGCCATCTCATGCAACGCGGCGAGGTGGATCTGGTGATCGTCGGCACGGATCGCACGACGTTCACCGGCGATGTCGCGAACAAGATCGGCACCTACTTGAAGGCGCTCGCGGCGAAGGATAATGGCGTGCCTTTTTACGTCGCGCTGCCATCGACTTCGTTCGATTGGACGATGCGCGACGGCCTGGCGGAGATCCCGATCGAAGAGCGCGGCGCGGAGGAAGTGAGACACGCCGACGGCTGGGCAGACGGCCGCCATGTGGAAGTGCGCGTCACACCCGAGAAAAGCGGAGCGGCGAATTACGGCTTCGATGTCACGCCGCGTCGACTGGTGACCGGGCTCATTACCGAACGCGGAATCTGCTCCGCCAGCGAAGCAGGCATCCTCGCACTTTTTCCGGAGCACGCGCCGTGAGCGAAACCGGGGCGGTAAAGTTCCAGCACGAACAAAGCTCCACGGCGCCCATTTCTTTCCCCGCGCTCGACCTGCTAAACCGCTGCCGCCGGCAGCTCCTGCAGTTCCGTCTGCTTGGCGTCGATGCGAGCGGCGTCGGGTTTGGCAATATGAGCGTGCGCGATCCCGCCGGCGGTTTCGTCATTACCGGATCGAACACCGGCGCGCTGCCTAACTTGCAGAACGAGCATTTGGCGCGCGTCCTGGCCTTCGATTTCGAGCGCAACTGGCTCTGCAGCGAGGGCCAGGCGATCGCGTCTTCTGAATCGCTCACCCACGCCGCCGTGTACGAAGCCAACGCCAGCGCGCGCGCGGTGCTCCATTGCCACAGCCGAATGATCTGGGAAGCGCTGCTTAATATTGCGCCGACCACTCCCGCGGAGATCGAGTATGGCACACCCGCGATGGCGCGCGCCGTCCTTCGCCTGTTCGCGTTGTCTCAGGTAAAAGAGAGTCAGCTTTTCCTCATGGCCGGCCATGAAGATGGCGTGGTCTCATTCGGTGTGAATCTGGAAGACGCGCTCGCGGTTCTGCTCCGCGCTTTATCTGGTCCGTAATCAGGACGCGGCGCGCCGCTCGGCTTTCTGCGCGTTCCAGATGTCGTCTAAAATCTGCTAGTGGCACGTCGCCGAGTTTTTTCCCTGTCGCTGCAACTCGTCTTCCATCTCGTGAAAACGCGCGACGAACTTATCCGTCGCTGCTTGTAAAAGCGTCTCGGCATCGAGGTGGCGTTTCCGAGCCAGGTTGACCACGCCGAAAAGGAGGTCGCCGATCTCCTCGGCGATGTGCGCCGCATTTTCCGAAGCGAGCGCTTCTTTCGTTTCCGCCAGTTCCTCGTCCACCTTTCCGATCACGTCCGCTTCGTTGTCCCAATCGAAATTCACATGCGCGGCCTTCTTCTGGATTTTCTGCGCGCGCATCAAAGCTGGCAGCGCGGCCGCAACGCCGGTGAGGTAATGCCCTGGCTTTTCCTTCTTTTCCTCGCGCTTCACGTTATCCCACAACTTCACCACCGCGCCCGCATCTTTCGCCTCGTCTGAGCCGAAGACATGCGGATGCCGACGGATTAATTTCGCAGTGATATCTTCCACCACCTGCTCCATCGCGAAGTCGCCGCGCTCACTCGCGATTTGCGCCTGCATCACAATAAGCAAAAGCACGTCGCCGAGTTCTTCGCGCAGATTCACGTCGTCGGAATTGCGAATCGCGTCCGCCACTTCATAGGCTTCCTCGAGCAACTTCGGCACCAAGGACTCGTTCGTTTGTTCGCGGTCCCACGGACAGCCGTCCGGCGCGCGCAGCTGCGCGACCACGCGGCATAACTCTGCGAACGCCGCGCTCATATCCGCCAGAGCGAGCGATGCGCGCCGAACTCGGAAATCTCGCCCGTGGTTTTCTTGCCCACGTAAATGGTGATCCCGATCACGAGCGCGAAGGTGCCGGCAAAAACAGACGCGACCAACCACGCGGGAATATGACCCACGCTCAAGCTGCGATAGAACGACCAGAAGCTGTCGATCGGCTCAGTGGCGTGCAGGAAAACTTTTGTGACCCACGCCGTCATGATGAGAACGAAAATGAAAATGTAGTTTCGTTTCAACCGCCGCCCGACCGCCTCGAGTTTGCTGATCTTAAAGCGCGGCAGAATCAAATCCTCGCAGACCAGTTTCTTCCATTCGCCCTGCAGCATCTGCCGATTTTCCAGCACCATCGGCACGAGAAAATGCGCTTCCAGCATGCGGACGCGGGCACGGAAGGCATCGTAAAACCGATAACGCCGCGCCTCCATCCAAAGCATTACCCAGACGATCGCGAGATTGAAAAAGAAGATGATGTGCGGCACCTCGCGATTCGAAAACGCGATCGTAATAATGGCGGTGCTGCTGGTGATGGCCCAGTTCGTGGTGATGTCGAGCCGCTGCCGCCAGACCATGATGCGGCCGAGTTCGCCCCGGTAAAAATGCGACATCGCATTGACGTAACCGGGATCGTAGATGCTGCGCTGGAGAGAGACCGTGCGTTCAGTCGTGCTTTCTGGCGGAGTGTTTTCAGTTGCCACAATGGAGTCGGTAACTGGATAACTGGCTTTGCCGGGATAATCCACCAATTCCTCCCGCACTCCTATCATGGCTGTCGTGCTCGCCGATCTTCTCGTGGAAAAACACGTCACCCTGGAGCTGGCCGCGCGCACCCGCGCGGAAGCGTTGCGCGAGATCGTGAACACCATGACGGGAAGCGGCACCTTGCGGACGCCGGACCAATTTTTCGCCGAGGTTCTTGCGCGCGAAGAAGCGCACACCACTTACATGGGCAACGCCGTCGCTTTCCCGCACGCGCGCACCGAGCTGACGGATGAGATCGTGCTGGGGATTGGACGGAGCGCGGCCGGTATTCCGTTTGGCGAAAATGGCGAACTGGCGCACCTGATTTTCGTGATCGGCGTGCCGAAACGGATGGTGACGGATTACCTCGTTTGCGTCGGCGCGCTGGCTCGCCTAACGAAGGATGAGAGCTCGCGCCAGGCCCTTTTAGGGGCCGCGAGCGCCGCGGACATGATCGAGCTTCTCCGAACGGGCTCGCTCCAATTGGAATAAAAAATCGCTGCTAGTAGCGCGCTGCGGATTTCGCAGAAGCGCGCGGAGCACGCCCTCGTATTCCGCGCGGCAGTTCCGGCGTCGGATAATACCACCGATGCAAGCGCACCGGCGAAACCCCAAACTTGTAGAGCACCATAAACAGCGCGTTCCGCACCGTCATCCGCCACGCGCCCTTCTTGAGATGTTGCCGGCCGGAGGAATGCACCGGCGGATCGAGAAAAACGACCCGCCCTTCCCGCCGTAACCGTTTGGAAAATTCCACGTCCTCCATCAGCGGATAGGCCGCGAAGCCGCCCATCTCCTCGAAGATGTTTCGCCGCACGAAAACCGATTGATCACCGTAAAGCGTCCCGCCATTTCGGGAGAGAAAACGCGCCACCGGCTCCAGCCAGGTTAGCCGCGGATGGCGCCCATCGAATTTCCGATAAAAGGCACCGCCGACGACGTCCGGCTTCCGCATGATTTGAGCGATGGCTTTGATATGCGCCTCCTCCACATGCGTGTCCGCATGTTGGAAAAGCAGCACATCGCCTTCGGCTGCATCCGCGCCCGCGTTCATCTGTGCCCCGCGATTCGGCGGCGAATATTTTACCAGCGTCGCGCCCCACTTTTCCACGATCGGATCGGTCTCTGCACCGCGCGACGCATTCACGACAATGGTCTCCGTCACGGCTGGAATCGCCGCCAGCTTCGGCAGAAGCCGCGCGAGGTTTTCTGCATCGCGCCAGGTGGGAATAATCACACTGATGCGCAGCGGTGGCTGGCCGCCAGGCATAAAAGTCCTCACTCCGATTTCTTCAAAAGCTGAGCGCGGGCCCGATCGAGCGTGCGCCGCTCGCTCGCCGTCAGGCTGTTGATCCCGGACTTCGAGATCTTATCAAGCAAGGGGTCGATCGATTGATAAACATCTTCCGGTTCCACCACCCGCCGAGGACTCGAGCGCGGGACAACTTTGAACTTCGGCTTCGGCTGCAACCTCTCCCTCACCGCCGTCCACCATTCCAATTCCGGGCCCACGCCGCGCAGACGGAGGAATAGGAAGGCCACGCCGATACTCAACCAGAGCACGCTCAATTCCGGCCACGCGCGCGCAGCGAAGAGTTGCAAGGTGAGGATGACGCCGAACCCGAGCGCAATCCATTTCACCATGATGCGGAGAAACATTTCCACACGCGGATAAATCGTCGCGAAAGCCACGAAAATGCCGAAGTGAATGGCGGACGATCCACCGATCGCGGTCGGTTGCGAAAGCCCCCAGGCGGTTAGCAGCAAAGTGGGCGCGAAAATCAGAACCAAGTAGAGCGTGATGAAAGCGCGCCGACCGATGAAGCGTTCCACTTCCCGACCGAACATGAAGAGCATGTACATCTCGAGCGCGAGCCAGAGCAGGCCCGATGGCGGATGCACAAACGCGTAGGTTCCGAGTTGCCAGATCGAGCCGGTCAGGACCTCCGAGCTATTAAAAATGAGATGATTCAGGATGCCGCCGACGCCGAACGCGCTCAGAAAGGCAGCGGCAATCGCAGCGACAGAATGCAAGCCCACGAGAAGCGTGGTCACGTGCACCGGATAGCGTCCCACCCATGTCACCGGTTGGTAATCATCATGCGTGGTCACCCCGAACATGCGGGAATAAACGGCGCGGCGTTCCCGCGTGCAAGCGACGGTTCCGCGGCAGCGCTGCCAGTTTAACTTGGACATTCCCAGCCGTGGAAAATACCGTGGCTTTCCCCGGAAGCCGAATCTATGGACAACATTGCACCCGCCATCACTCCGCCGAACGGTCTCGGCGACTCGAAGCCAAGTAATCAAGCCGTCCTCGATTGGGTGCACGAAGTCGAAACGCTGACGCAGCCGGAAAACATCTTTTGGTGCGACGGATCGGAGAAAGAAAACGCCTGGCTCCTCCAACAAGCGGAAGCGCAGGGCACGCTGCAGAAGTTGAACGAGGAAAAGGTGCCCGGCTCCTATTTGCATCGTTCGAATCAAAATGACGTCGCGCGGGTGGAGCAGTTCACCCTCATCTGTACGCCCACGAAGGAAGAAGCCGGCCCGACGAATCACTGGGCTGATCCGGCCGAGACCTACTCGAAATTAAACGGCATGCTGAAGGGCGCGATGCAGGGACGGACGATGTTCGTCATTCCCTACATCATGGGCCCGCCCGATTCGTCCCTGACGAAAGTCGGCTTCGAGATCACCGATTCCATCTATGTCGTGCTCAGCATGCGCATCATGACGCGGATGGGCGATGTGGCCGTGCAGCGCCTCGCCAAGAGCGAAAACGGCGAGTGGAATCGCGGCACGCATTCCTTGCTCGACGTGAATCCCGAGCGCCGGCTCATCTGTCATTTTCCACAGGATAACGCGATCATCTCGGTCGGCTCCGGTTACGGCGGAAACGTCCTGTTGAGCAAGAAATGTCTCGCCCTCCGCATCGGCTCCTATCTCGCGCGGAAGCAAGGCTGGCTCGCCGAACACATGCTTATCCTCGGCGTCGAGTCGCCCGACGGTGAGAAACGCTACGTGGCGGCGGCGTTTCCCAGCGCCTGCGGCAAGACCAATTTCGCCATGATGATTCCGCCGAAGGAATTCGAGGGCTGGAAAGTGACCACGATCGGCGACGACATCGCGTGGATGCAGATCGGCGAAGATGGCCGCCTTTATGCGGTCAATCCGGAGAACGGCTACTTCGGTGTCGTCCCGGGCACGAGCTACAAATCAAATCCGAACGCGATGAAATCGATCGAGCGGGACACGCTCTACACCAACGTCGCGCTGACCGATGACGGCGATGTCTGGTGGGAAGGAAAAGATGGTGAGCCACCCGCGCACGCGATCGATTGGAAGGGGAACGATTGGACGCCTGCGTCGAAGGACAAAGCCGCGCATCCGAACAGCCGTTTCGCGGTGCCGATGCGCAACAATCCTGTCCTCGATCCGCACGTGGAAGACGGGAAAGGCGTTCCGATCAGCGCGATCATTTTCGGCGGACGCCGCAGCGACACGATGCCGCTGGTTTTCCAGGCGCGCGATTGGGAACACGGCGTTTACGTCGGCGCCACCATGGGCTCGGAGACGACCGCCGCCGCCACCGGCGCCGTCGGGCAGGTGCGCCGCGATCCGATGGCGATGCTGCCGTTCTGCGGCTACAACATGGGGCAATATTTCCAGCATTGGCTCGAGATCGGTCCGCGCTTGAAAAAGCCGCCGGGCATTTTCCATGTGAACTGGTTCCGCAAAGGAAGCGACGGGAAATTCTTGTGGCCTGGTTTCGGCGATAACATGCGCGTCTTGAAATGGATTCTCGACCGCGTGGAAGGCCGCGTGGAAGGGGTCGACTCTCCGATCGGTTTGCTACCGCGCCCCGCAGATCTGGACACGAGTGGCCTCGGGGGCATGACCGGGGAAACGCTGGAGGAGTTGCTCTCGGTGAAACCGGAGCAGTGGAAGAAGGAACTCGAAACGCAGCAGGAGTTCTTCGACACGCTCGGCGCTGATTTGCCCGAAGAACTAGGCGCGCAACGCGAAAAGACCGCCAAGCGTTTCGCCGGCTAATTCGTCGTCCGGACCACTACGCCACGCACCCCGCGTCATCCCGCGCAGACGGCTGCGATCAACGGCACACCACCAAAGGCGAACGACCACCTGCCCACCCCGCGACCCCTCACGCGAAAGCGATTCGCCCCATGGAGAGATCCCTCGACCGTCTGCGCGGCTCGGGATGACAGGCAGCGTCGCCAGGCTGCAAGCTTGGAGGACATGAAATGCGTTTCCTTTTTCCCGCGTTTCTTGCCAATATCTCCCGGCTCCCGGATAGTCTCCGGTGGTTCGAAAGAAAGCGGAAAAAGTCCTCCTCGCGGTCCTGCCTGACCCGCCGCGGGCGGCTTGCGTCGAGATTCGTGGCGCCTGGCAGAATAACCTGAAAGGCATCGATCTCGACCTCCCGCTGGGCGAGATGACGGTGATCACCGGCCCGAGCGGAAGCGGCAAGTCGAGCCTCGCTTTCGAGACCATCTACGCGGAAGGCCAGCGCCGTTACGTCGAGACGTTCTCGCCCTACATGCGGCAGTTCCTCGATCGGATGGACAAGCCGCGCGTCGACGAAATCCGCGGTATCCCGCCAGCCATCGCGATCGAGCAATCGAACCCAGTCAAGTCGTCGCGCTCCACCGTGGGCACGATGACGGAGATTAACGATTACTTGAAACTTCTTTGGCCGCGCGTGGCGCAGGCGTTTTGCCCGAGTTGCGAACGCGAGATTCGGCCGGAGACGGCGAAGTCAATCGCGGATGATGTCCTGCGCACGTTTGCCGGACAGACGGTGCTGCTGACGTTTTGGGTTTCAGTTCCGTTAAAAACAGATCCGCGGGAGTTCTTCCAGTTTCTGCAAACGCAGGGCTACCTCCGCGTTTGGCTCAATGGAGAAATCGTTCGGGCCGACACGGACAAAAGCGTCGGCCGGTTAGGCGCGCGTGTGCAGGTAATCCAGGATCGCATCGCGATTTCGGAAGCAGCGCGCAGCCGGCTGGTGGAGTCGTTAGAGACGGCACTGCGGTTTGGGAAGGATCGGGTCAATGTGGTGTCGGTTGGGGAGGGAAACGTCGAACGTCGAACGTCGAACGCCGAACGTGGAACGAAAGAGCATCCGTATTCCACCGGATGGCATTGCGCGCATTGCGATCTCGATATTCGCCCGCCTACCCCGGGGTTATTTAGTTTTAACAGCCCGCTCGGCGCCTGCCCGGAATGTCGCGGCTTTGGTCGCACCATCGGTCTCGATCTCAACCGAGCCATTCCCGATCGCTCCATTTCCATCGCGCAAGGCGCGGTGCGTGTCTTCCGCGGCGAAGAAATGGGCGAGTCACAAAAGGATCTCCTCCGCGCCTGTGCGCGCGAAGACATCGATGTGCATTTGCCTTTCGAGGAGTTGCCGAAGGCGGATCAGGAATTCGTCATCCAGGGCGAAAAGAAAAACGGCGAATATGAGGAAGATGAAGAGAGCGATCGCTGGTATGGCGTGCGCGGTTTCTTCAAGTGGCTCGAGAGCAAAACCTACAAAATGCACGTGCGCGTGCTGCTCAGTCGTTACCGCGCTTACACCACCTGTCCGAGTTGTCGTGGCGGACGTTACCAGCCGGAGACGCTCAATTACCGCATCGGTGGCACTCTGAATCTGCCGGACTTCGCGGCGCTGCCGGCGGCGCGGAATCGCGCAATGCTGGCGCAACTGGCGTTGCCGCCTAACGACTCCACCGCGGCGATGCTGCGCGATGAAGTGGTGAACCGTCTCTCGTATCTGTGCGGCGTTGGCCTGGGCTACCTCACGCTTGATCGCTCCACCCGCACCTTGAGCGGCGGAGAAGTCCAGCGCGTCAATCTTACGACCTGTCTCGGCGCTTCGCTCGTGAACACGCTTTTCGTCATGGACGAACCGAGCGTCGGTCTGCATCCGCGCGATGTCGGACGGCTGGTTCGCGTCATGCACGATTTGCGCGACAAGGGGAACACGCTCCTCGTCGTCGAACACGAAGAGGCGATCATCCGCGCCGCGGATCATCTCATCGACATTGGCCCCGGTCGCGGCGAACAGGGTGGCGAACTGATTTTTAGCGGCTCGTTAGCCGCGCTGGAAAAGAAGGCGGCGCGTTCGTTGACGCGCGATTATCTGACCGGCGAAAAGCGGATCCCGGTTCCGAAATCACGCCGCCAATCCACCGCCGCAATCAAGATCACGGGCGCGCGCGCGAACAATTTGCAGAACGTGAGCGTGGATATCCCGCTGGGCGTTTTCACCTGCGTGACGGGCGTTTCCGGTTCCGGAAAATCCACGCTGATCCACGACGTGCTCTTCCGGAACCTGTCCCGCGCGAAAGGGCAGCCGACCGAGCAGGAGCCCGGCGCCTGCAAGTCCGTTACGGGCGCGCATCGGATCGACGATCTCGTGATGGTGGATCAATCGCAGCTCGCGCGCACGCCGCGTTCGACCCCGATTCTTTACCTCGGTCTCTACGATCGCGTGCGCGAACTCTTCGCCGCGTTGCCGGAAGCGATGGCGCAGGGATTAACCGCGAGCGCTTTCTCTTTTAACTCCGGCAGCGGTCGCTGTGAGCGCTGTTCCGGAACGGGCTTTGAGAAGATCGAGATGCAATTTTTGAGCGATCTGTATGTCCGCTGCGCGGAGTGTGAAGGCCGGCGCTTTCAAGCGCATGTGCTGCGGGTGAAGCTGGAAGGTCGATCGATTCACGATGTGCTCGAGCTGACCGTGGGCGAAGCGATTCGGTTTTTTGCGGAGATCGGGGAAGCGACCCGACTCAGCGAACCGCTCGCGGTCCTCGAGGAAGTGGGACTCGGATATATGCGGTTGGGGCAGCCGTTGAATACGCTCTCCGGGGGCGAATCGCAGCGGTTGAAACTCGTGAGCCATCTTACTGCGTTGGAAGAGGGGAACGTCCCACGTCCAATGTCCAACGCTCAACGTTCCAAGGAAGAGAAGAAGGGGAACCTCTTCATCTTTGATGAGCCGACGACCGGACTGCATTTCGATGATGTCGCGCTTTTGATGAAAGTGTTTCACCGGCTGGTCGATGCCGGAAACAGCGTGCTCGTGATTGAGCATAATCTCGAAGTTATCAAGTGTGCGGATTGGGTGCTCGATCTCGGCCCGGAAGCGGGCGAGGCCGGCGGGCAACTGGTGGCAGCCGGCACGCCCGAAACCGTTGCGCAGGAAGAAGCGAGCCACACGGGTCGCTACCTGCGTGGCGTCTTACCCGGCGCACGTGGAACGCGGACCGCCGTGCGTTCTTACGACAATGGAGAGTTCGAGGATGCGCTGCGCGCTGCGGAGGAATCGCCGGACGTTGCACCCAAACCTGCGGGCTTGAACAACGCCATCCGCATCCACGGCGCGC
Source organism: uncultured Verrucomicrobiae bacterium (assembly GCA_963762685.1). Lineage (GTDB taxonomy): Bacteria > Verrucomicrobiota > Verrucomicrobiia > Chthoniobacterales > UBA10450 > JACCTI01. The sequence continues at coordinate 371,389 of CAVXLV010000011.1, forward strand.
GCGAACATAACCTGAAGAATATCTCGTTAGACATTCCGCGCGACCAGATGGTCATCATCACTGGCCTAAGCGGTTCGGGAAAATCCACCGTCGCCTTCGATATCCTCTTTTCCGAAGGGCAACGCCGCTTCCTCGACAGCATGTCGCCCTACGCGCGGCAGTTTGTCGAACAATTGGAAAAGCCGGACGTCGATCTGGTGGAAGGCGTGCCGCCTAGCGTAGCGATCGAGCAACGCGTCACGCGCGGCGGCGGGAAATCAACCGTCGCGACCGTGACGGAAGTTTACCATTTCCTGCGGCTACTCTTCGCGAAAACCGGGACGCAATATTGTCCGGATTGCGATCTGCCGGTGGAGAAGCAAAGCCTGGCCGCGATCGTGAAACAGGTGGAGGACGCGGCCAAACGCGGACCGCTCAAGGTGCTCGCGCCGCTGGTGAAAGCGCGGAAAGGATTCCACACCGAAGTCGCGCGCTGGGCCGAGCGGCAGGGCTTCGACACGTTGTTCGTCGATGGGCAGCTCACCCCCATCGGGCAATTCCGAAAGCTGGAGCGATTCAAGGAACACACCATCGACGTGGTGGTGGGAATGATCGACGCCAAGCGCATCCTGAAGGCGCGTAATCTGGTGCAACGCGCGCTGGATATTGGCCGCGGCACCGCGCATCTGCTCGACGCAAAGTCACGGCTCACGGTCATGAGCACGGAGATGAGTTGCCCAGGTTGTGGGCGCGCTTTTGAAGAACTGGATCCGCGTTTGTTCTCTTTCAATTCGCCGCATGGCGCTTGTCATAAATGCGGCGGCTTCGGCGAGATTTGGAATGCGGCGCGCCAGACCGGCAAAGAAGAAACCGGCGATTCCGTGTTAGAAAATGAACTGGCGGCGGAGCGCGAATCGGAGTGGATCGAAGAAGAGGAAGCGGTCGCATGTCCGGCCTGCCACGGCTCGCGCCTGAACGCGATTGCGCGGCATGTGCGCGTGCAAGGTCACACCATCGATGCCTTCACCGCTCTGGCGGCGGGAGACGCGCGCGGCTTGCTGGCCAAGCTGCGTTTTCGCGGGAATCAAAAAACTATCGCGGCCGATCTGGTGCCGGAGATTCAACAGCGGCTCGATTTCATGGAGAGCGTGGGGCTGGGTTATCTCGCGCTCGGTCGCTCGGCCAAGACGTTGAGCGGTGGGGAATCGCAACGCATCCGCCTGGCGGCGCAATTGGGTTCGAATTTGCGCGGCGTCCTTTACGTCCTGGACGAGCCGACCATCGGCCTGCATCCGCGCGATAATGTGCGCCTGCTCGAAACCCTGACCGCGCTGCGCCAAAAAGGGAACTCGCTCGTGATCGTGGAGCACGATGAGGAGACGATGCGGCGGGCCGATTACATCATCGATCTCGGGCCGGGCGCGGGCATGCACGGCGGCGAAGTGGTGGCGCAAGGGACGCTGGCGGAGATCAAAGCGCACGCGAATTCGCAGACGGGACGCTGCCTGCGCGAGCCACTTTGTCATCCGACGCGCGCGAGTCGCCGCTCGTTAGCCGAAGTGGAGCACTGGATCGAGATTCGCGAGGCCAAAGCGCACAATCTCAAGAAAGTGAGCGCGCGTTTTCCCGTGAATCGCCTCTCGGTCATCTCCGGCATTTCCGGCTCGGGGAAATCGACGCTGATGCGTTCGGTCTTGTTGCCGGCCATTCAAGCGCGGCTGAAACGCGGCGCGAAGACCGATCTTTTCTCAAGCGTGAAAGGCGCGGAGTTTTTCGAAACCGTTTACGAAGTCGACCAGTCGCCAATTGGAAAAACTTCACGCTCCACGCCGGCCACTTACATCAAAGTCTTCGACGAAATTCGAAACCTCTTCGCGCAACTTCCGGTCTCGCGCGTGCGTGGTTACTCGAGCAGCCGTTTCTCCTTCAACACGGAAGGCGGGCGCTGCGAAGCCTGCAAAGGGCAGGGCGTGATCAAGCTGGAGATGAACTTCCTCCCGAGCAGTTATCATCCGTGCGATGACTGCGGTGGGCGGCGCTATAACCCGCAAACGCTCGAGGTGCTCTACAACGAAAAGAGCATCGGCGACGTGATGGAAATGACGATCGAACAGGCGTCGGAGTTCTTTGCCGCGAACCAGAAAATCGCGCGACCCTTGCGGCTGCTGGTGGATACAGGACTCGGCTATCTGAAGCTGGGACAACCGAGCCCGACCTTGAGCGGCGGCGAAGCGCAGCGTTTGAAATTGGTCACGCAGTTAACGCGTGGGATCGGTCGCGCGCAGAACGAGCGACTGCGGAAAATGCGCAAGCCGAAATCGACGCTCTACTTGTTGGAAGAGCCCACGATTGGACTGCACATGGCGGATGTGGAGTTGCTCCTGACGGTGCTGCACCGGCTGGTGGACGAGGGCAATACGGTGATCGTGATCGAGCATAATTTGAGCGTGATCGCGGAGGCGGATTACGTGGTCGATATCGGACCGGAAGCGGGCGCGGAAGGCGGAGAAATTGTCGCCGCCGGCACGCCGGAAGAAGTGGCGGAAAATCGTATTAGCCGGACGGCGCCGTTCTTGCGCGAGGTTCTGCAGGCAGGTCGTCCAGAAACGCGTAAGCGATAAGCGTTGCGCGTTCTTTGGAATCGCTCGACGGGCGCGACGCTTGCTGCGATAAACCACCACCGCCGTGCAAACTCTTGCCTATTACCTGCACAATCTTGATCCGTTTATCTTTCGCGTAACGGAGACGTTTGGGCCGCGCTGGTATGGGATGGCGTATGTGATGGCGTTTGTTTGCGGTTATGCGCTGCTCGCGTGGCTTTCCAAGCGCGGCTATGCGGACTTGCACAAGGCGCAGGTGGGCGACTTCATCACTTGGGCGGCGCTCTTCGGCGTGATGCTGGGTGGGCGACTGGGCTACGTTTTATTCTACAAGCCGGAGATGCTGGCTCACCCGCTCTCAATCGTGAAAATTTGGGAAGGCGGCATGTCGAGCCACGGCGGGATTATCGGCCTGGTCCTCTTCACGCTCTACTACTCGCGAAAATACAAAATTTCGTGGACCAATCTGGGCGACAATCTCTGCGTGGTCGCGCCGATCGGATTGTTCTTTGGGCGCTGCGCGAACTTCATCAACGGCGAGCTTTACGGTCGCCCGTCGACCGTGAGCTGGGCGGTGCTGTTTCCGAAAGAGCTTTTGGAATCCGGCACGACCGCGGAAGCCGATCGCGCGGTCGCGCTCGCGCATCAGGTCGACCCCGGCTTGAACTCGATCGAGAACGTGATCGCGGCCGCGCAAAGTAATCCGCAAATCGAACAAATCCTCCGCAGCATCATTACGCCGCGACATCCCTCGCAGATTTACGAAGCGCTCGTGGAAGGCGTGCTTTTGTTTCTCCTTCTCTGGCTCGTGCGGACAAAAACGCGCCAGCCGAACGGTGTCATCACCGGATTGTTTCTTTCCTGCTATGCCGTCGGTCGGATCATCGTGGAAAATTTCCGGGAACCCGATGCGCCTATGATCGGGATGTTCACGCGCGGACAATTTTTTTCCTTTTTCCTCATCGCGCTCGGCCTCGCCTTTATCATCGCTGCGAAATTGCGCCCGCATTATCCGACGAAACTGAATTGGACCTGAATTTTTTTCTGACCGACCGGGCGCGCAAAATCGGTTAGGCTGCGGTCGATGATTTCTGCAGAAATTCTCGCGGCGGGCGGACTGCTTTTCGCCTTCGAACACGCGACGATAGCCGGCAAAGTCGTGCTCGCCTGCCTGCTGATCGGGTCAATTTTTAGCTGGTCGATCATGGTGACGAAGCTGCGCGTAGTCCGGTTCGCGCAGAAACAATCGAACCGCTTCCGCGCCGCTTTCCGCCAGGATCGACAGCCACTGCGTTTGTTCGAAAGCCATGCGCGCTTTAAAGGTTCGCCCTTGTTCAATGTCTATCTCGCTGGCTGCCAGGAGATGACATTTCACTTGTTAGGCTCGCCCGAAGTGGACGAAACTTTTCGCGCACGCCTCGGCAGCGCGGAGAAGATCACGCCCGCGCAGATGGGCGCGGTGAACGCTGCCATGGAACGCGCGGTGGGCGAAACGGCGCTCGGCCTGGAGTCACAGATGATTCTGCTCGCCAGCGCGGTCAGCGGTGCGCCGTTTCTCGGATTGCTCGGGACGGTTTGGGGCGTGATGGATACGTTTACCGACGTGGCGGTCGCCGGTTCCTCGAATCTGACCACGATGGCGCCCGGCGTTTCCGGCGCGCTCATCACGACGGTGATGTCGCTCTGCGTCGCGATCCCGGCGATGTTTGGCTACAACTTTCTCGTCACCAGCATCCGCGGCATGATCGTGGAGATGGATAATTTCGCGGCGGAATTAGCCTCGGAGTTTGAGCATAAATACGTGAATCACACGGCGCGGGTGGAGGAATACCGGCGATGAGGCACGCCTTTCTGCCGTTGGATGTTGAACGTTGGACGTTGGACGTTGGACGTTTTCCCAATTCCGACGAGAAACGTCCAACGCTCAACGTCCAACGTTCAACGCTCAAGGAGGGACACTGAGAGCCATGCGCCGCTACTCTCAACGCACCACTCTCTCGACGCTCTCCGAGATCAATGTCACGCCTTTGCTCGATCTCGCGTTCGTGCTGCTCATTATTTTTATCATCACCACGCCGCTGTTGGAAAACAGCGTGAATCTTTCCATTCCTTCCAGCAACGCCGCGAATGCCGCCGTCGATCCCGGGAAGGTGCAGACGGTTTCGATCGATCGCAGCTCCGCGCTCAAGTTTAACGACGAAGCGGTGGACGCGGACACTTTGGCGGCGCGATTGACGGCGGTGAAGGTGGCGAACCCCGACGTCGCGGTGGTGATTCGGCCGGATCGCGCGTTGCCGGTGCAGGACTTGATCCGCGTGATGGATGTTTTGCAGCGCGCACAGATTTTGAAGGTGGGGATCGCAACCCAACCCGACCAGCCCTAGCGATGTCGCGCGATCTGCGCTTCTGGCGAAATGTCATCCTGATCGGCCTGGCGCATGTCGCGCTTTTGGTGGGGATGATCCGCTGGGGCGGCGCGATGAAAAAGCCGCTCAAAACGAATGTCGTCTGGATGGCGGCGCCGGCCAGTGTAGTCGCTGCGCCGGAGCCGACGCCCGTGTCGGCTAACGAGGAAACGCCGCCCGCAGAGGCAGAGGAAGCGAGTCCTCCCCCCGACGTGCGACCCGCGCCCGCGCTGACTCCGGCGGAAAGCGATATTCCCCTATCGACTCCGACCCCGTCTCCCACTTCGACACCCACACCGAGGCCGACGCCCGAACCGACTCCAAAACCTAAACCCACTGACACGCCCACGCCGAAACCGAAAGCTTCGGAGTCATCGCAGCGTAAAAAAAAGCCGACGCCGACGCCGACAAAAAAGAAAAAGAAAGACCAGGCGCCAAAGGCTTCCGCGACACCCAAGAAAAAAGCCGACGCAGACAAGAAGGAAAAAGCCTCGGTCGCGGTCGATGCCCCGGCGCAAGAAGGCAATCTCGGGCCGAGCGACAACAGCCGCAGCGCCGCCGCCCGCGCGGCCCAGGCCAACGCCTACGGCAATATGTTGCACGACCGTTTCTTCGGCGCCTGGGCGCAGCCAAAGACCGCCGCGGCCACGGGCAGCAAGATGGCCGCGCTGGTGCAAATACGAATTGAAAAAGACGGGCGCGTCTCGGAATTCAAAATCGCGCGCTCCTCCGGCAATGTGGTGGTGGACGAATCGATCATCGCCGTGGGGCAACGCGTGCTGAAGGTCGAGCCGCTTCCCGCCGGACTCGACGGCGGCGGGCACTACGACGTGCGGATCAAGTTCGAACTCGACATCGAGTAGGCGCGGATTTTTCAGTGGGAAGAGTGACGCGGCGTGAGTTTCGGCGGTCGCTTGCCGGTGCGCATGGCGCCTTGCACGGGAAGATAGGTAAGCTCCGACTGAGCCGCGGCGGAACGGAGCAAGAGACCGCCGCGGCTCATGTCTCCACGGCCGACAAACTCGCTGGGAAAAAGCAAGCGCGCTCCCAGATGCTGGAGCAAGACATCCGTGTATTTCCCCGTGGCGATGCTGCCGAGCAGGATGACGGAGCCGTCGCTGCCGAGCCGGCGCGCGAGCTTGCGGACGTCCCGTTCCAAAGGTGCGCGATAGCGCGGATCGTCCGCCGCGATATCGACTTCGGCGAATGACTGCAGATCGGCTGCCGTGATGGGCAGATCGGCGGCGAGCAAGCCACGATTTGGAGTAATAACGAGAATACTCGCGGGGCGTGCGCGCGGCGGCGTGAAGGCGCGGGCGTAAGCGAGCTTGCCGCGAAAGTAGAGCCCGCTCAAGAAGGAGAAGACTTCGCCCAGCGTGGGCGGGTCGCTGCTGCGCAGCCGACGGGCGAGGTCAAACTGGGCGCGCTCACTCACGAGCAGACGCGCCCGGGTTCCACCAGCGTAGGCCGGTGAGAGCAGGAAAGCGCGCTTCACCAGCCAGCGCGCTTGTGGGCGGATAGTTTCCGGTTCGCTTCCAGCTGGGGGAGATGCTTCTCCGTCCAGCGGCAAAGGCCTTGCAGAGGCACGATCAACGTTCGGCCCAAAGGCGTAAGAGTGTATTCCACCTTGGGCGAAGCCACCGGATAGGCTTTCCGCCGGACAAGGCCATCGCGCTCCAGGCTGCGCAAAGTTTGGGTAAGCATCTTTTGCGAGATGTCGCCAATCTCGCGCCGCAACTCGGAGTAACGGAGCGTGCCCTGCGCCAGCACTTGGATAATGAGGGCGGTCCACTTATCCGCGATTCGCTCCAGCACGACACGGGACGGACAACCGGGGCTAAGGACGGAGTAGGTGGGGCCGCTTTTCGCCATGGTTCTTCTGTAGGACGAACGGCTGCCATAGCAAGTCTGCTCGGAGCTAGAAAACCTCCTGTTCGGGACGCTTGTCTTTTGACGCGACCTATTGGACTCTGAATCAGATGGAAGCGGTTCTCGTTTGAAAATCCTCGTTGTCGGTAGTGGTGGCCGTGAGCACGCGCTCGCGTGGAAACTGCGCCAATCTCCGCAGGTGGAACAGATCTACTGCGCACCGGGGAATGCTGGGATGGCCCAGCTAGGGGAGAATGTCGCCATCCCGACCAATGATCTTCCTGGATTATTAAACTTCGCGATTGAGAACGGTATCGGTCTCACCGTGATCGGGCCAGACGATGCCCTGGCGGCCGGGATGGCGGATCTTTTTCTTCAAGCTGGATTGCGGGTCTTCGGTCCCACGAAAGCAGCCGCACGGCTCGAGTCTTCCAAGATTTTCGCGAAGGAAATGATGCGACGTTTTCACATCCCGACAGCCATGGCGGGGTCATTCGAGGAGAGCGGCAAGGCGATCCATTTTTGCGAGCGCTTGCAGTATCCACTCGTGATCAAGGCGGACGGACTGGCGCTCGGGAAGGGCGTGGTCATTGCCCAAAATCGCGAGGAAGCGTGCGCCGCCATCACGGAAATGATGGATGAAGGTCGCTTCGGCGAAGCCGGCCGCAGAATAGTGGTGGAGGAATATCTTACCGGGATCGAATGCTCCATCCACGCGCTGGTGGGCGGCGGCAGCTATAAGCTCATGGAAGCCGCGCGCGATCACAAGCGTGCCTTCGATGGCGATCAAGGCCCGAACACCGGCGGTATGGGCGCGGTGAGCCCCACGGAGCTTTGCGGCCCTGACACACGGAGGCTGGTCGAAACGGAAATCCTGCGTCCATTTCTTCGAGGGATCGCACAAACCGGTCTCGATTACCGCGGCCTTCTCTTCCCGGGATTGATGATGACGCCGCAAGGCCCGCGCATTTTGGAATTCAATTGTCGCTTCGGCGATCCGGAAACGCAGACTCTGCTACCGCGTCTCAAGTCGGATCTATTGCCGCTGCTGGAAGCGACCATCGACGGCCAGCTGGACGATGTGGCGATGGAGTGGGATGAGCGCACTTCGGTGACGGTGATCATGGCTTCGGGCGGATACCCTGGGAAATATGAGGTCAACAAACCCATCCGCGGACTCGACGCCTGTGCGGAGTTGCCGGACGTCCAAATTTTCCACGCGGGGACTCGACGCGCGGGTGACGAGATCGTGACCGCAGGCGGCCGTGTCCTGGCGGTGAACGCCCTCGGCGCCTCGGTCGAGGAAGCGCGCGAGCGCGCCTATGCGGCGGTAGATTTGATCAAGTTCGAAGGCGCGTTCTTCAGACGCGACATTGCCGTTCCGATAGTTGGCGCTAAGGTCGCAGGCCATTGATCTCCCGGCCTGCTTCCCTGCTTCTCGCGGCACTTCTTCTTTTTAGCGCTTTCCCAAAAGCGTTCGCGCAAGGTTTGGCGCGGCCTCCGGCGGGATCGCCTGCGCCCGCTCCGACAGCGGCGAAGGAAATTTCGCCGACTCCCTCGCCTTCCCCAGTGCCGACGACGGAATCGATGATCAACGACATGGCGCCCGCGGATTTGCAGCAGGTCATCCAGTTATTGAAGGTCAACTACATCAACCCCGCGGCCTTGAATGAAGCGGAACTCAATCGCGCGATGCTTTCTGGTGTGCTGGCCCGGCTCGGCGGGGGCGCGATCCTGTTGCCAAAAAAAACCTCTGATAGCTCCGCGCAGAACGTCCTCTTTTTTGGCGAAATCCTGGAAAACCACATCGGCTATTTCCGCTTCGGAGCGCTCACGCCTGCCAATCTGGAAGCGCTGGATGCCGCCCTGCAAAAGTATGCCGGGAAGAAGATCGACGCCATCGTGATCGACCTGCGCGCCAGCGCTGCGACGAATGATTTTGCGACCGCGGCTGAGTTTGTGAATCGTTTTATCCCGAAAGGAAAACCGCTCTTCACGCTCCGTCGCACCGCGGGAAAACAGGAGCGTGCCTTTAACTCGGATCGCGATCCCTCTTACACCGGCCTCATGCTGGCGCTGATCGATGAAGACACAGCCGGTCCCGCTGAAGCGCTCGCTGGCGATCTTCGCCTGCACGCGAAGGCGCTGCTGATCGGAGGATCTACGGCCGGCCGTGCTGTCGAATATTCCGACCTCCCTTTGAGCGGCGGCCGGATCCTGCGCGCCGCGGTTGGCGAAGCGATTCTGCCGGACGAGCGCGCTCTCTTCCCGAAAGGCTTAAAGCCAGATCTTCCCGTCGAAATGTCGGGGGAAGACAAGCAAACGATCTTCCAGCAAAGTGCGCAAGCCGGCGGCATGGGACCCTTCGTCTTCGAGAATGAACGGCCGCACCTGAACGAAGCGGCCTTGCTCGCGGGGAGAAATCCCGAGATCGATGCCCTCGAAGCTTCCCAGCGCCGGAAAGCGGCCGACAAAGCGCTGCCAAAAGACGTCGTCCTGCAGCGCGCGATCGACTTGGTGACGTCACTCGGCATTTACCAAAAGAAGTAAACGCCCGCGCGTCCTCGTTATTTTCCCCTTGCCGCGAATTCTGGAAAAAATCCGCGCGCTGAAATACACTCACGCTTCGTGAACCCGCTCGAGGAACGCATCGGCCATAAGTTTCGGAATTCGCTTCTTCTCGCAGAAGCGTTGACCCACCCCAGCCTGGGCCATGAAACGAAGCGGCACCACTTTGATAATCAGCGCCTCGAATTTCTCGGTGACGCCGTTCTGCAGCTCATCGTCACGCAACATCTTTACACCATCTTCCCGCGCGAGGCGGAAGGTCGGCTCACGAAACTGCGCTCGCGCCTTGTTTCACGGGAAGCACTTTGCGGTCATGCCTTGAAGCTGGAGCTCGGCCAATACCTGATGATGGGACGCGGCGAAGAATCCTGCGGCGGCCGCTCCCGGACTTCCACGCTGGCGGACGCTTTTGAGGCGCTTCTGGGCGCGATTTATCTCGATACCGATCTCGAGACCGCGCGCCGTTTTCTCCTGACCCTGGCGGCGCCGGATTTCGCGCAGATCGAAATGGAACCGGTCGATATTAATCCGAAAGGCCATCTCCAGGAATTGCTCCAATCCATCTCGCCGCGCAGTCCGGTTTACGAGTTGCTCGCGGAGAGCGGACGCGAACACGAAAAGACTTTTCAGGTTCGCGTGCTCTGGGAAGGGATGGCGCTCGGGCAGGGCGAAGGCCGAAGCAAAAAACAGGCGGAAACGGCCGCGGCGGAGGAAGCGATGCAGAAGAAATTGTGGGAAGAAGGCGCCACGCTGGAGTCCATTCAGGCGAGTCAGGCGCAGCCGTAGAACGCCGGCGCTCAGCCGCCCGCGTGCAGCGCGATGCTGCTGCCAACCCAGGTTTTGTTCTTATTGAACTTCACCCCCATCATCGCGCCCTGGCTCATGCGGACGAGATTGTTGACCAGCACCGGTTCACCTTTCTCCGGCCAGATAAACATCATCCGGATTTCCGCTTTCGAGAGGTTCCCGTCCGGAGTCGGCACGAAGCCGGCGTAGTGGACTTTCTCCTGCAGGATCCAAGTGTGCGGCTCGGGTAGCGCATGCAGCTTTTCTTCGGTCGGCTCGAGATCCACCCCGAGTCCGGCGAAAGAGTAGAGCGGTTTCAAAACGTAGTCGGCTAACGAGTGACCGGCTGGAAACTCATCGGCGAAGTAGGCGCGCGACGTGTGCGCGGTTTTCAGGAACGGGAGCGAGTGCTTGCTGATTTTGAAATACCAATTCGGATGGCCGACCCATTGCAGGTCCACCTCGTGTTGAAAGTTGAAACCGAAATTGAGGTCGGGCCGGCGCAGGAGCTCGTCGAAAATCACGCGATTATAAACGCGCTCGATCCGAATCTCGCGACCAGCGCGCGTGTAAAAAAGTTCATTGCCCTGCCGGGTGACTTCCGTAAGGCAGACCGGCCGCACGCCCAGGAGTGTCTCCGTGCAGACAAAGTCGATCCGCGTGTTCTGCTTTTCCGGTTCGATCTCCAGGAGGACAACGGCCTCAGGATCACAATCCCCCACCACCACTTGGCGCAGCATCTCCACGTAGGATTGCTCATCCAGACCGTTGAAGAACGGCGACAGCTCCGCCGGGATTGCCGGATAGGCGTGCCGCATACAGCGGAGCAGGAAGATTTGGAAACCGTAAAGGCTCGGGAATCCCTGGAGTTCAATCAAACGCGGCGTCAAGCGGCCCCCCTCTTCACAGACCGCGAAATCGACCTGCAGGAAAATGGGATGCGGCGTTTCGCCGGGGACTTCGAGGCCGGGCGGGATGGCCGTTTTCGCATGTTCAGCGAATTCCGGCGTCCGTACTTGCGCGACGATCTTTTCCGCGGCGGCAGCGATCTCGGCGGTGAATTCTTCCGTCAAAAATATCGGCGATTCGGAAATGCGGAAATCGACCGGCCACCTTTCAGTCTCGTTCGCGACGCGAAGTAATTCCTCGTAGCGCTGATCGGTGAAGCCAGCATTAAAGCGCGCGCGATATTCCGGATGCATGAGACAAAAGGTAGCGGAAACCTCGTGCGCCTGTCCGTCTTTTTTCTGGTCCTGGTAGCGATGGCGCTCTGCCCAAAGGAAAAAATTCCGCACTCCGTCATGAGCATCTCGAGAGCACGGGAAATCAGATGGATGCGAAAATCGAAATCGCCGCAGACACTCCTTGGCCGTCTGCGCGGCTCGGGATAACGCGTCGGTGCTGCCTAAATCAGGAACTTGCCGCACGCCATCACCTGCGTGTCGTCGAACCAGATGTCGAAATCGCGCCCCACACAATCGATGTGCGTTTTGGAGATCCAGTCTTGACCGGTGTGCTCCGCGTACGGATGACCGAAAGCGATGTGGATCCCGGGCATCTTCTCGTCTTGCAAGATGTTGCCGATCACGTGCGTGCACGCCGTGTTCGTGCCGACCGCGAACTCGCCCACGCGATTGCTGTTCTCATCCGTGCTCGTGTAAGCGCGGAATTCCTCCAGCAGTTCCTTGTTCTCACACCGCAGGTCCGTGATGCGATTATCCTTAATCTCGATCGTGAGCGGCGTGGCCTGGATGTCGCCATATTTCTGGCAGAGGTAATCGCCCACCACGCCATCCACCACGAAGATGCCGTTGCTGTTTAACGGCGAGGTAAAAATTTCGCCGCCGGGCAGATTGCCCCATTTCTCCTGCGTGATAATGCCGCTCGTTTTCAGCCACTTCAGGCTGGGTGAAAGCTCGGCCACATAGTCCGTTCCCATCGGGGTGCGGCACGTGACCCTTTTCGTTTGCCGCGCGCGTTCCACCAGGCGCTGGCTCAGCTCATCCACCGCGATAAAATCTGCGCGCATGCCTTCGAGCATGATCTGCCGGCTAATGTTCACCATGTGGCCGTGCCGCAGGCGATGCTTGTTCACCACCGCCGTCATTTCGATGCGCGAGCCGAGCTCGCCGCGCTGGGTTTGCGCGCAGAAGACGCTCACTTGCGATGTCGCGAGATCGTCCAGAATGACTTGCGGCATGCCGGTCAACGGACGCTCCGCGTGCTGCTCGAGCACAAAGGCCGCGTGGGCGGCGCCCAGCTCCTCTACTTGCGCCTGCAAAGCGGCGGCGATTTCCTGCGTCGCCTCGTCGGTAATGATGGTGATGCGTTCCCCGGGTTGCAGACGCAGGCAATCGCGAATGGCATTGCGCGCTCCCGGGATGAGCTCCTGATCAATCGTATCGGTGGCGAGATGGTCAGACATGGAAAAGAGCGTTCATCATGGCGTGGAAAAGCCCGGGCGGCAAACCCGGACGGCGAGGTTCAAACCGCACTGCGCTGCTTTCCTTAATCAAGGTCCGCCGAGCGGACGAACGACGATTTCCGGGAAGCTGGAGACGGCTCGGTGCGTCGGCGAGATCCTCGACCGCCTGCGCGGCTTGGATGACAAGGGCCGCGTCGGCTCGTTTTACAGCGGCACCGGGTCCGGCACGGGAATGTTGAGCCCTTCATAAGTCTCACGCACAATGTGATCCACCACTTCGCGCATGTCGCGCGTGCGGGCCCAGACTTCCAGCTGCCGATCCGAGCCGTTGCCTTCACGCATGATTCTGTGGATGTGCTCCAGCTCGGCCTGGCTCCCGAGTTCCTGCAACTCCGGTCCGATGAATTCGAGCATTTCATTCAACAAGGAGCGCGCATCCATTTCGCGTTCGCGGCCGAAATCGATCAGCTTTCCATCCATCCCGTAACGCGCGGCGCGCCAGCGGTTCTCATCGATCAAGCGCCGGCGATAAATGCGGAAGCTCAGGTTTTGCCGTTGCAACCGATGCAGCTTCACGATGATGGCCTGGATGATGGCGGCGAGCGCGATCGTATCGTCCACGCGTGATTGCGCATCGCAGACGCGCACTTCCAGAGTATCGAAAAACGGGTGGAGCCGGATGTCCCACCAGATCTTCTTCGCGTTATCCACGCAGTTCGTCCGGACGAGGAGTTTGCAGTAATCCTCGTATTCCGAAAGGCCTTCGAAAGCATCGGGAATACCGGTGCGCGGGAAGCGCTCAAACACTTTCAGGCGGTAGCCTTTGAAACCGGTATTGCGTCCCAACCCAAAACGGCGAATTAGCCGACAGCGCATAAATATGCGGCAGGAAATAGCGCGCCTGATTCATGACGTGAATCGCCATTTCGCGATCCGGAATTCCCACGTGCACGTGCAAACCGAAGATCAGATTCGCCCGCGCCACCTGCTGCATATCCTTCACGATCGTCTCGTAGCGCTCGCCTTCCGTGATGCGTTGATCGTGCCAATGCGAAAACGGATGCGTCCCCGCGGAGGCAAATTTCGCCCCGCCTTTCGCGGCTAATTCCGCGAGTTCGCTCCGCAATCGGATCACCTGATCCCGCGCTTCCGCGGCGGTGCGGCAAATATCGGTCCCGGTTTCCACGACCGACTGATGCATCTCCGGCTTGATGCGCTCCTGCATCACCACTTTGCCGTCGCCCAGGATTTGCTGGATATGCGACTTCAGCTCGCGCGTCTCGGGATCGACGATCTGGAACTCCTCTTCGACTCCGAGAGTGAAAACGTGGTCTTTTTCCATGAGCGACAAAGAAGCGCCAAATCGGCGAACGACGCAAGCGCGCGCTTGAGGGTGAGACAGTTAACGCGGCGCGTGACGCGTCCATCCGTCCTCCCAAGCCGCGCAGAAGGTCAAGGGATCTCGCAAAACGGGGAGACGTTTCCCGTTGCCAATCGCGGACGACGACACCGCAGTTGGCGCCCACGCTAAAGAGAACGCGCCAGCCCTATAGCGAAATCCCCCGACCGTCCCTGCGGCTCAAGCTGGCCGTCTGCTACTGCAAGTCCTGCAGCGTCCGTCCGGTCGCGCCGGCTTGGATGAACTTGCCCCAGCTCAAGTTATCCTGGCCGGGCTTATGTTCGCGCGCTTTGCGGATGCACATTTCCGAGACGGCCTCGACCACCCACTGGAAATTCTCTTCGCCCACATTCGTGCGCTCGGCATCGGGCGCCGGGTTGCAGAAATCGATCGCCACCGGCACGCCGTCGCGGATCGCGAACTCCACCGTGTTCAGATCGTAGCCGAGGTATTTGTTCAATTGCAGCACACCCCACTCGACCTTCTCGATGATGTCTTTCGGCGCCTGCCAATCGGTCTGGTAACGCAGATGATACGGATTCCGCGGCTCGTAATTCATGATCTTCACGTGGCGTTGATCGATCGAGTAGCAGCGGAAATACATGTCAAACAGCACCTCCTCCTGCAGCATCATGACCAGCTGCCCGGTCTCGCTGTAGGCGCGGAAAAATTCGTCCGGGTTGTTTAATTTGTAGACGTTCTTCCAGCCGCCGCCCGAGAAGGGTTTGAAATAGGCCGGCCAGCCCACGTATTCGAAAATGCCTTCCCAATCCATCGGGTAAGCGAGGTTGCGGAAAGAGTTATCGTTCGTGTCCGGGGGCACTTCGTGTGACGGCAAAAGCACGGTGCGGGGCACGGCGACGCCGATTTGGGTGGCGAGCGCGTTATTAAAAAATTTCTCGTCCGCGCTCCACCAAAACGGATTATTCACCACCGCGGTGCCAGTGAGCGCGGCGTTCTTGAGGAAGCCGCGATAGAACGGCACGTCCTGCGAAATGCGATCGACGATCACGTCGTAGCCGCACGGTTCGCCTTGCACCACTTTATCGATCCGCACGAATTCCGCGTGCATTTCGCCGCCGGCTTTTTGATTGATCCGCTCGCAGAGCGCGGGCGGGAAGCTGTTTTCTTGACCGAAAAGGACGCCGATTTTTTTCATGAGATGGATTGGTTGTGGTTGCGGCCTGTTCCCTGGGAATCGGAGACAGCCAAGGCATTCCTTACCCTTCAGATTCGCGCGGCGCGACAAGTTTTTGTCAGCCCGCACGACTCCAGGAAACATCCGCGCGGCCTCGGCCGGACGTTCTAGAGGGTAATGGAACCATCTGACCCCCATAACCTGCACGACACCGCGGACCATGAGGTTCTGGAGACGATTCACATCGGCACTGCCGGAAACGATTGCGACGAATGCGTGGAAAGTTTGCGCGAACCGCTCTCGAAAATCGCGGGCGTGAAGGAAGTGAAGGCGGACGCCGCGCGCGAACGTGTCACCGTCACCTTCGATGCTCGCAAGACGCACGCTCCGGCGCTCCACGAAGCGATTTTGCAAAGTGGCTACAAACCTGCCCCCACGACCTAACCTTGCTCGCCGAGAGCGGATGCGGGCGACATCGGTTGCGAGAGTCCGCGGCGTCGACTAAGCAGGCGGACCATGAATCATCTTCGCAAGGTCGGTTTGGCTTCGTTTCTGTTTCTCGCCCTCGGCTTGCTCAGTGGTGCCTTGGCTCCGCGCGTCATCGGCGCCACCCCGGATACCGCGTTCATCATCGCGCTGATCTGCTACGGCATCGGGCTGGTCCTGGCGCTGGTTGCCTTCATGCAATCCCGCCGCGGGCAAAGTCTGGATGGCGTGACCAAATTTCTCGCCCGCGGACCGCTGGGCCTCGTCACGCTCATCGTCCTGTTCTTCTTTCTCCGGGCGATGACTGGAGTGTAGGCGCGACCTCCCTGAGACCGGCGAAAAGGCGCTCCCGGGACCATTCTCCGGTGCGGTAGAATGGTTCTACCACACGGTTGAGCCGTTCCAGGGCGTGGCAGAATCATTTTGCCACACGGTAGAATCGTTCCGGCGTGTGGCAGAATCATTCGACCACGTGGTCAGAACGCTCCCCGAGGCCCAAAAAATCATTCTGCCACGCGGTTGGACCGACCGTGGGGCCCCAAGAATCGATTCCGGGCGCGGTAGAATCATTCTGCCGCACGGTAGAATCGTCCCAGGGCGCGGCCAAACGATACCGCCGCTGGGAAATTAGGCGGCCGGTTGCTGCTGGGTGAGGCAGTGGAAGGCGCCCAGGCCCCAAATGAGTTCGCGGCAATCGATCGGGATGACGCGCCGTTGCGGGAACGCGTTTTGGATCACTGCGATGGCCTGGGCATCGTGCGGATCGGCGAAGACGGGCAACAGGACCGTTTCGTTCGCGATGTAGAAATTCGCATAACTCGCCGGCAGAACTTGCTCATCGCGGATGATTCTGGCGGGCATGGGCAGCTCGATGATCTCCAACGGCTGGCCCGCCACGCGGAGCTCGCGCAAACGGATGAGGTTCTCCTGCAGCGGCTGATAATTGGAATCAGCGCGATTCGTTTCGACCACGGTCACGACCGTGCGTTCGCTGACGAAGCGCGTCAGGTCATCGATGTGCCCATCCGTGTCATCGCCTTCGATGCCGTCGCCCAGCCAGAGGATTTCGCGCACGCCCAAATAATCCCGCAGACGTTGCTCGATCTCAGTTTTGCTGAACGACGGATTCCGGTTCGGGTTTAACAAGCACGACTCTGAGGTGAGAAGCGCGCCGGTGCCGTTCACTTCGATGGAGCCGCCTTCCAAAATCATCTTCGGATAAAAGACCCGCAGCCCCATTGCGCTCCCGATGCGCGTGGGCACGACTTCATCGAGATCGCAGGGCGGATACTTCCCGCCCCAGGCGTTGTAATCCCAATCCACGATCGCCAGCCGCGGATCCGTTTCGCGCACGAGAAAGGTCGGGCCATGATCGCGGCACCAAGGCTCGTTCGTCGGGATCTCGTGGTAGGTGATGCACTCCGGCGCGACGCCGGCCAGGACGGCGCGCGCTTCCGCTTCGTGCGCGCCGTTGCAGACGTTGATGTTTACCGGCTCGGATTCCGCGATCGCCTCGACCATGGCGCGGAAGGTCGGCAGGACGCGATCGTAGGCGCCGGGAAAACTGATCCCCTCCCGCCGCGGCCAGGAAAGCCAGGTGGCGGCGTGCGGCTCCCATTCCGCCGGCATGCGGTAGCCTAATTGCGCGGGAGTTTCGGCGGATTCGCTCATGATCTTTCTCCGCAGAGATCGCAGAGAGCGTGGCGTTCGCAAAACGGAAAGTCCCGCAAAATTCGCAAACGCGGAGCCGCTCGCGCCATCACGGCATTTGCCATCCGGCGCGGTTCAGAGTCATTAAAGACGCCCGATGAAAAGACTGACGACTCATCTCTTCGCGCTGCTCCTATTGGTCAGCGGATCTCTTGCCTTCGCTGCGGCGACGACAAAAACGTATTCCGGTTTCTACGACGGCGTTGCCTGCACCGTGCAGATGAAATGGTCTAATTGGTCAGGCTTGGGCCCGATTGAAGGTCAGATCAAACTGGCGAACGGCACGCTCATTCCGTTCTCCGGCAGCAATAGCCGGCCAGGCGTCCTCGAGTTCCGGGCCAACCAAACTCCCTTCCGCCTCGTGCGGAAAGATGGAGGCCGAACGACTTCCTGGGTCAGCGCCAGATTGTCATTCTCCGAAGGAGCGGCACCGACGCCGACGCCGAGCCCGACTCCCTCCCCGTCGCCCACTCCGATCCCCGAGAGCACGGAATCGACCATGGTGGAAGAGCACTACACCGGCACGTGGAAAGGGAAGCCCTTCACCGCGCAAATGCGGTGGGCTCCCGGCGATACGCCCGAGGTCATTCGCAGAGGACGCGGCACGGTCACGCTGGAAGACGGGACGCAGTTTTCCGTGGAGGGCTGGCAGCCCAATGCCGATGCGGCCGAGTTCACCTTCGCGCCGGATGAGAGCGGAGAAACCTATAAAACCACCAGGGCAACCGGCGAGGGAGCCGTCACTTGGGAGAGCAGTTCTCTGACGTTAACGGAGAAGAAGTAAGCGGCCCGGCGCGCTGTCGCGTGCTCTGGCCCACACTGGGGCTTCTGAAACCGAGGGCGGCTGGCTGACGTAATAGTCACGCACCTCCCACGCACGAATTTCGTATGACTCCCAAGACCTTCCTTCTGGCCGGCGGTAACACCGGCATCGGCCACGCCACCCTCACTGCTTTGCTGGCCGATGGTCACCGCGTCATCGCGGCCTTGCGCGAGCCGGAGACACTCGCGCCCGCCGAAGGCTTGGAGACGCTTAAATTCGACGCCCGGAACGCAGCCGCGGAACTCGTCCTGCCGGAAGCAATCGATGGTCTGGTTTACTTTCCCGGCACGATCACCTTGAAGTCTTTCCGCGCGCTAAAGGACGACGACTTCCTGAAAGACATGGAGGTAAATTTCTTTGGCGCGATCCGTTTCATCCGGGCCGCGCTCCCGGCGCTGCAAAAGGCGGAGCGGGCGTCGATCGTCCTATTCTCGACCGTGGCGGTGCAAACCGGGATGCCTTTCCACGCCAGCATCGCTTCGGCGAAGGGCGCGGTGGAAGGGCTGGCGCGGTCGCTCGCCGCCGAGCTGGCGCCTAAAATCCGGGTCAATTGCCTCGCGCCGTCGTTAACCGACACGCCACTGGCAGCCAGCTTGATCAATGTGGAAGCCAAAGCGCAGGCCAGCCGCGATCGCCATCCGCTCAAGCGGTTGGGAAACGCCGAGGAAACCGCGCAGTTGGTGCGATTCCTCTTAGGCGACGCCTCCGGCTTTATGACCGGTCAGGTCATCGGCGTGGATGGCGGCCTCTCCGCGCTCCGCCTGTTCTAACGATGCCGCGTCTCGCGATCGTCGGCGCGGGTCCGGCCGGGTTGGCCGCAGCCTGGAAACTTCGCGGCAGCGGAATCGAGGTGGAGGTGTTCGAGAAAAGTCGCGGAGTCTTCGGACGCGCTGCTTCGCGCACGCGGCACGGCGTGCGGATGGATCCGGGGGCGAATTATCTGAAAGCGGAAACGCCCGAGATCGAGGACTTGATCCTGCGCCAGCTCCCGACGGCGGAGCTGGCACAAATTGTCGGCGATATTTGGATCTTCGATCGCAGGGGTCGATTGCAGGCCGGCGCGGCGGAGCAAAACAAAATTCCGAAATGGACCTACCGGACCGGCATCAGCACGCTGGGAAAATTACTCGCCGACGCCGCCGACGCGGTCGTGCACCAGGAAAAGGAAATCGCGCGCATCGCGCGGACTGGTAACCTCTGGTCGCTCGATGATCACGCTGGCGGGCGGCACGAAAACTTCGATGCCATTTTGCTCACGCCGCCCGCGCCGCAGACGGTGGCACTTCTGGAAGCGAGCGACCTGGGCGATGAATTCGCGCCCGTGGTGCAGGCGTTGCGGCAAGCGTCGTTTCGGCCGCAATTTACCTTTGTCTTTGGCTTCGACGGCGAGCGCGAGCGTCCTGAGAACTTCCATGCGCTCCTTAATCTGGACGGCGAGCATCCGTTGGCGTGGCTCAGTTTTGAAAATGACAAGCCCGGTCACGTGCCGCCCGGCCTCACCGTGATCGTGGTGCAGACGCAGCCAGAATGGAGCGCGGACCATTTTGCCTCGGACATCGACGAACTGGCGGCGGTAGCTTGTCAGCACGCGACCGAGCTGTTGCGTTGGGAAAATGAAACGCCTTTGTGGCACGAGGCGCAGCGCTGGCGTTATGCGCAGCCGGCCGCGGCAGCCGATTCAGCGTCCTGCCAAAGCGCGGAGGGCGCGGGCATCTTCGTCGCGGGCGACGCGCTCGTGGGGAAGGGACGCGTCGGGCGGGCGATGTCCACCGGCCTCGAAGCCGCCAGCCGCATTCGCGCGCAACTTTTGAAATGAAAACAGCCGTCCCGTTCCTGTTCTTTCTCGCGCATTTTTTCCTGGCCACCATGCCCTCGTCCGCCAACGACCTATCCGATCTCCGCTGGAAGCGCCGTGTGGTGGTGATCTACGCGCCCGCCGGCACCGAAAAACAGCTCGCGGAGCAGCAGCAATTATTCGACGCCCACGCGTCCGGCTTGAGCGAACGCGATGTGACGCGAATCCTGCTGCGCAAAAGCGCGGACCACGGAAAGATCGCGCCGCGTTTTAAGCTTTCCGGAAAGAAGTTTGCTGTGCTCTTGCTCGGAAAAGATGGCGGCGAAAAGTTTCGTTCGTCGGAAGTCGTGCCGCCGGAAACACTCTTCCGCCTGATCGACTCCATGCCGATGCGGCGCGAGGAAATGCGTCAACGCGAATGATCAGCCGGCGCGTCGCTGTTGCGCGGCGAGGAGCGGCGGGAAATCGAGCAACGCCGGCGAGGTCGTGCTCTCGACGAAATGGCGCGCGGCGGTTTTGAGTTCGCACCAGCGATCCCAATCCAGTTCCGGCGCGTGCACGATGTGGCGGAGCAGGCTGCGCCATTCCATGAGCGCGCGTTCGATGTCGCCGGCGCGAAGGGAATCGGTCGTCAATTTGTAACGCGCGGCGGGATTCGAGATCACTTCGCGAATGACTTCCGAGGCGCCCGAGCCGTATTGGGTGGGCGTCCCCATTTCCAGATAACCGGGATGATCCGCGCGCTCGTAAATGCGCTGGCAAAGAATCCCCAGCCGCCCGCCCATGGGCGCGTCTTCGCCGGAGAAACGCGGGCCGCCGCGGATGTTCGCGAGATCGAAAATGAGATCGTCGATCGGATAGCGCTCCTCCTCCAGCGCCGCGGCGATCGCGAGACCTTCGCCCGCTTGAAAGAATGAGAAAACAAGGCCGCGGCGCGTCGGTGTTCCATCTTCCTCCACCAAGCCCAGACGTCGCCAGGCGTGTGCCGGCGAAGCCACGATCGGAACCGCGAGATCGTGCGCGCGTTGATCACAATCCAGACAGATCTGCGGAATGGCCTGGCGTTCCGGCGGATCGAGCAAAGCGCGCCCGTGCGAGTCGATCATGGCGCTGGCCGGCAGCGCGGAGAAGTCGAGCCGCGCGGTCAGCGTCCGGCCGCGCGCCGCGATCTCTGCGATGGCGCCGCCGCGCGTGAACTCCGGGAGCCGCGGCACGATCCGGTCGTCAAACTCAGCGCGGGCGAGAATCTTTTCGCCCGTGGCGCGGCGCAGCCATTTCACCGGTGCCACCGCGCCATCCTCCAACACCGTCGCGAGCGGAATCTCGCGACCATACACGCCCTGCTCGCGCAGTTTGCAAAGATTGCCCACGCCCAGCCCGTCCAGCATCCGCGGCAAGGTGAGCGCCCGCGCCCAGCCCTCATTTTCCCGCGCGAGCACGTCGCCTAATGAGACATTCACGCGTGGAGTCTTCGGTTCCCAATCGCCGGCAGAATTCAGCATCTCCGTGACCGGTCGCCGGATAAAGCGCGCGCGCTCGGCATCCACGAGCAAGCCGCAAGGCCGCGGACCGGTCCCTAACGAATGCTCCACGCCAAGCGGAATCTTTTGCACGCTGTAAAGCGAGTGGCTCAGCTTCACCGCCGCGGCGAAGGGTTGCTCGCCGCGCGCGCCCGCGCCTCGCATCACACTGATGAGGCTGGGCCAATCGACCTGCGTGGCGCGTTTGAGCTGGCGCGGGCGCGCATCGTTCAGCCGCGGAATGTCGGGCACGAGCAGGACGTAACCGGTTTCGTCCAGACCGCGGCGGCCGGCGCGGCCGAACATTTGCAGCAACTCATCCGGCTGCACGTGCCGCTCGAAATTTCCCGCCATGTAACTCGTGCCCGTGATGAGCACGGAACGCATGGAGAAATTAATCCCCGCCGCCAAACCCATCGTGGCCACGACCACGTGCAGTTGCCCGGCTTTCGCGAGCGGCTCAATCAAGCCCGGCGCGCACCGCGTAACTCAGCCCGCTGTGATGATAGGCGACACGACTGCGGAGTAATTTCGAGAGCCGTTTTCCGGCGAGCGCTTCCTGCGCGGGCGAGAGCGGCAGCGGGTCGCGCACCGTCATGGCGGAGGCGATGGATTGCGCCAGCTCTTCGCTCGCGTTCCGGCGCGGAGCGAACATGAGGACTGGTGCCAGTTCCGCCCGCAAAGCCCGCCCAATCATGCGCGGCCAAAATCCTTTCGACTGCACGAATTGTGAATCGGAGAGATTCCGCAAATCCACTTCTTCCAGCGGCACCGGCCGTTCCAAATGCGAAACCAACACCGCGTCGCGCCCGATGCGCTGCAACCACGCCACGATGTCCTGCGGGTTGCCCACGCTCCCGCTCAGCAAGAGCAGTTGCGTCTCGGGCGGCGCGAGCGCGAGCGCGAGTTCGTAATGCACGCCGCGAATGGCATCGCCGATCATCTGATATTCATCGACCACGAGCAGTCGCGGTCCGTCGCCTCGCAGGAAGCGCGTGCGCTGCGTCTCGAGCGTGGCTACGACGACTTTCGCGTCCAGGTTTAACGCCAGATCGCCGGTCGCGATGCCGACGTCCCATCCGCGCGCGCGCCACTCGGCCAGCTTGTCATTAGCCAGCGCGCGCGTCGGCACGGTAAAAATCGCCTGCCCTTTCAGCGAGGGATAAAGCAGCTCGAAAATGTAAGTCTTGCCCGAGCCGGTGGGCGCCTGCACCACCACATCCTGACCGCTCTGCAAAGCGCGGACGGCTTCCTGTTGCCAGAGATCGGGAACGACCAGGTTGACCTCGAGCCCCTTCAACATCGCGCAGCTTCTCACGGAGGAACGCCGTTCATCAACTCAGGGCGCGGCGCGGAGAGGTTATTCTGGTTTTTGCGCGCGTCCCCCGTAGAATCCGCCCACGTGAACGAGAGCAAGGCCACATTTTCGCCAAAGGTCCCTACTGGCGTTCCGGGTCTGGACGATATTTTGAAAGGCGGCCTCCCTCCGCGGCGCCTTTATCTTTTGCAAGGAGAGCCGGGCGCGGGCAAGACGACGCTGGCGCTGCAGTTTCTCCTCACCGGTGCACGCGCGGGCGAGAAAGTGCTCTACATCAGTCTCTCGGAAACGCGCGAGGAAGTGGAGGAAGTGGCGCTGTCGCACGGTTGGTCGTTAGACAATGTGGAAATCGTCGAGCTCTCGGCCATCGAGCAGCAACTCTCCGCGGAAGCTCAGAACACGCTCTTCCACGCTTCCGAGGTCGAGCTTTCGGAAATGACCAGTCTGCTGCTCGACGCGGTCGATCGGATCAAGCCTACGCGCGTGGCCTTTGATTCGCTCTCGGAGCTGCGCCTGCTCTCGCAAACTCCTCTGCGTTACCGACGGCAAATCCTCTCCTTCAAACAATATCTGGCGGGCCGGAATTGCACCACGCTCCTGCTTGATGATTTGAGCGTGGACGGGATGGACAGCCACGTCCTAAGCCTGGCGCACGGCGTTTTCGTCCTGGAGCAACTCTCGCCCGAATACGGGGCGGAGCGGCGACGGTTGATCGTGCAAAAGGTGCGCGGCACGACCTACCGCGGCGGTTATCACGACTACGTCATCCAGACGGGCGGCATCGTGGTCTTTCCGCGACTGGTGGCAGCGGAGCATCATCGGAATTTCCCCAACGAAAACGTCACCAGCGGAGTGGAAGGGCTGGATGGACTGCTCGGGGGCGGACTCGGCCGCGGCACGAGCACGCTCTTTTCCGGCCCGCCCGGCTCGGGGAAATCAAACCTCGCGCTGACCTTCATGGTGGCGGCGGCTAGACGCGGCGAGAAGGTGGCGATCTACACTTTCGATGAGAGCCTCTCGATCCTCTTCGCGCGCGCCCGCGGCCTTGGTTTAGGCTTGGAAAAATACGTCGATGCCGGGTTGGTCACCGTGACGCAGGTCGACCCGGCCGAGCTTTCGCCGGGCCAACTCGCGTCTCAGATCCGCGCCGCGGTCGAGGAAGGCGGCGTGCGCATGGTCTATATCGACAGCTTGAACGGCTACCTCTATTGCATGGCCGAAGAGCGGCACATGAACTTGCAGTTGCACGAACTGCTGACCTACCTCAACCAGCTCGGCATCGTTACCATTCTGGTGGTGAGCCCGAGCGGCCTGCTCGGCAATATGCAGGCGCCGATCGACGTGACGTATCTGGCCGACACCGTCATCACGCTCCGTTTTTACGAGTCGGAAGGTGAAGTGCGGAAGGCGCTCTCGGTGATCAAAAAGCGCACAGGCCAGCACGAAAACACGATCCGGGAATTGGAAATCACTTCGTCCGGAATTGTGGTAGGGCCGCCCTTGCGTCATCTGCGGGGTGTCCTGACTGGAACTCCGGTGGTGTCAAAATCGACCACGGACGGCCCGAGCCCCAGTGCTCATGAAGGCGAGTGAAAAAGCGGCGGATGGCGCCGTCCTCCTGGTGGCGCCACTCGGGAAAGACGCGGCCCTGACCGTTCAGGTTCTGGAACGGGCCGGCATCGCGGCCCAAGCCTGTGGCAACCTGGGAGAAGTCGGAAGCAAGATCAATGACGCCACGACCGCGCTGCTGCTTGCGGAAGAAGCGCTGCTGGCCGCCGAGTTACCGGCGCTCCTCTCGGCCTTGCAGAAACAGCCGCCCTGGTCCGATTTGCCGGTCATTATTCTAACGAGTAGTGGCGGAAGCGAACGCATGAGTTTGCAGGCGGTGGATTTGTTTGGCCCGGCCGGCAACGTCACCCTTCTGGAACGGCCCCTGCACGGCGTCACCTTGGTGAGCGCGATGAAGGTGGCGTTACGCGCGCGGCGGCGGCAACACGAAGTGCGGGAATTAATCGAGCAACGCGAAGCCGTGCTCTCCAGCATCAGCGACGCGTTTTCCTCCATCGATTACGAATGGCGCTACACCTACGTGAACGATCGCGTGGCGGAGATGGCCGGCCTGCCCAAGGAAAAAATGCTCGGGCGCAATATTTGGGAAATCTTTCCGGAAGCGGTCGGGACGGACTTTTATCGGCGCGCGCATCACGCGATGGAAAAACGCGAAGCCGTGCAGGGCGAATTTTACCACAAGCCGTGGGAGGCCTGGCTCGATACCCGCATTTATCCGACGAAAGGCGGAATCGTCATCTTCCGCGCGGATATCTCGGTGCAAAAAGAGCACGAACTCCTGACTCGCGAGCAGGATCGAAAACTGAAGGAGAGCGAAGATTTGCTCCGGCTCGCGACGGAGGCGGCCTCCATCGGCACGTTCGATTACTACCCGCGCACGGGCCAATTGCGGTTCTCCGAACGCGCGAAAAAGCTTTTCGGTCTGCCCGCGGACGCAACCCCAACCTACGAGACCTATCTCGCCGCGTTACATCCCGAGGACCGCCACATTGCCAGCGAAACGGTCAAGCGCCTGCTGCAAGCTGGGAACCCAGACCGTTACGACATCGAATATCGCACCGTCGGCCCCATCGATGGCCGGGAACGCTGGCTGGCCGAAAAGGGACGCGTTTTCCTCGACCCCACCGGGCAGGCCGTGCGTTTTCTGGGCACGCTCCTGGACATCACGGCTTCGAAGAACGCGGAGATCATCCTGCGCCGGGCGAAGCAGGAAGCCGAAGCCGCCAACCGCGCGAAGGATCAATTTCTCGCCATGCTTTCGCACGAATTGCGCACGCCTTTGACGCCTGTCTTGATGACGATTGCGTCCTTGCGGCGGCAGGCAGATATCCCAGCAGAAATCCAGGCGGATCTGGAAGTGCTGCAGCGTAATGTGGAGCTGGAAGCACTCCTGATTGATGACTTGTTAGACCTGACCCGGATCGCGCACGGCAAGCTCGAGCTGCATCCCGACGCAGTGGACGTGCACACTGCGCTGGAGCATGCGCTGCTGATTTCCAACGGCGAGTTGCAAGCGAAGGAGCTCCAGGTGGAAAAGGCCTTCACGGCCACGGAACATCACTGCTGGGCGGATTCGGCCCGCTTGCAGCAGGTGTTTTGGAACCTGGTCAAGAACGCAGTCAAATTCACCGCCAGCGGCGGTCTTATCCAGGTGCGGACGCGGAATAATGCGGCCCACGAAATCATTGTGGAAGTAGCGGACACCGGCGTCGGCATTGCGCCGGATATTCTGCCGCGCGTTTTCGACGCTTTCGAGCAGGGCGGTCGCGCCATTACCAGCCAATATGGCGGCCTCGGCCTCGGGCTGGCCATCTCCAAGCGTGTGATCGATTTGCATGGCGGCTCGATCAAAGCGGAGAGCGCTGGGCGCGACCACGGCTCGACCTTCACCGTGACCTTGCAGGCGATGCAGACCTCGCTGCTGGAGGGACCGGCCGCGCTTCTACCGCACGAGAATATTGCGATGCAGCCGGCGTCGATTCTTTTCGTCGAGGATCATAAGGACACCGCACGCGTTTTGCAGCGGATCCTGGAACATGCTGGCTACGTCACGGCGCATGCGGATTCGTTGGCGCGGGCGCGGGAATTGGCAGCGTCGATGCCTTTCGATCTGGTGATCAGCGACGTGGGATTGCCCGATGGCAGCGGCGTGGATTTGATGCGTTTCTTGCATGCGCATTATGGCTTGAGCGGAATTGCTCTGAGCGGATTCGGCACCGATGACGATATTTCCGCGAGCGCGGCCGCAGGCTTCACGGAGCATCTGACGAAACCGGTCGATTGGCCGCAATTGCGGGGAGCGATCGAGCGGCTTTTGCAGAAAAAAGCGCAGGAATCCGCGCGCGACGCTGCCGTTTCTTAAAAAGCTTCGACCCGCTCTCCGCTTTCCCCAGACAAAAAAGCGCGCGATTTTTGCGCGCTCCGTTGTAGCGTCACCGAACTTTCGAAATCTCGCGCTTCCGCCCGGTCGCGCGGCCACCCACTTTGACGCATGAGAAAATTCTTCGGTCTTGGTAATTCGACTCCACCCGCGCCGCCGCCTCCAACGTCGCCACCCGCGGCGCCGTCACCGGCGAAACCTTCCATCGTGGGTCGCTGGAAGGAACCGCAGGGCAGCGACGTGACGGAATTTCATCACGATAAAACGGTGACGGAAAAACCGGCAAGCGGGCCTCTCATCCGCGGCCGCTACGTGTTCGACGGCTCGAAATTAAGCATCAACCTCGACGGCGTGGCGGACGAACTCGCTTTCACTGCAGCGCTCAAAGGCAATGTGCTGGAAATGACGGGACCGGATGGTCAGACCACGCGTTACGAAAGGGCCTCATGAAAGCGCGCATCATAAGATCGAGCGCGCGGCTTTTGCTGTTGCTCGTGCTTTGCCTGACGACTTCTACCCTGCGCGCCGAAGACCTTGCGCCCGCACAGGTGATCCGCGATTTCTACCGCTGGTATGTCGCGGAGTTGGTGAGCGATCGCGATCCGTTTGAAGCGGGGCGCGCTGACTTGGAACGCTATATCAGCGCGCGTTGGTTGAAGGAGATCGATAAGATCCGAAACAGCGCTGACGGGCTGGATGCTGATCCCTTTTTGAGCGCGCAGGATTTCGACAAGGAGTGGGGCACGAACGTGACCGTTTCCGAGCCGGCGCTGAAAGGCGAACAAGCTACCGCCGATGTGGAACTGCAGGGGACGGAAATGGGGAGCCATAAGCTGAGCGTAAAACTGGCGCGGGAAAATGGGGCGTGGAGGATCGACGGCGTGGAGGGCAAGTGAGGCACGCCTTTTTTGGCAGCGCGCTGCTGGTCTTGGCCTTCGCCGTAAACCTCGTAGCTGGCTCGCTGCCCTACGTGGGCGAATGGTCAAACGGGCGCGGCGAGACCCTGACGATCACGGAGAAGACGCTCCAATTTGCGGACGAGACACCGGCCAAATATCGCGACATCACGCGCGGGACTGATGGCAGCAGCTTCGAGTTGCAGATTACCACGACGGGCGCGATCGACGCCTTCCCCGGCAAGTTCGTCTCCGTTGTCCTGGAAGACGATTCCTTGAAGATGAAGACCTTCGCTTCGCATTCCGATTACATGCAGGAGAAGGATCCGCAGTCGATCGTGACCTGGTTCAAGGAGAGTGGCGAATAGCCGCTGGCGTCCGGCGCCACTGCGCCGCAGATGTCCAAAATCAAACCCCGGCGATCCGCCCTCCGCCTTTCTGCTTGTTAAAATTTCAGCTGCTCAGATATTCACGCGCCCATGAAACATTCTCTTAAATTAGCGATAATCTTTACCTGCGTCTGCGCACTCTTCACCCTCACCAACGTCCCGCGGTTGCTCGCAGAAGAGGGCGGTTATTCCTTCAAGGTCCACAACACCACCAAGGAAAAAATCACTGGCCTGCTCGCTTCTGAGGACGGCAAAACTTACAGCAAGTTTGATATCGGCGCCGGCATCGCGCCTGACGGCACGATGAAGTTGGCCTGGGATAAATCGACTGATAAATCGGGCTGCCATTGGTGGTTCAAAGCCGTCTACGAAGGCGGCGACGAATCGGAACCCGCGGAATTCAATTTCTGCGAAGAAGATTTGACGCTGGAATTCTAGACCACGCGTCCGCTCTGCCCGTCTAACGAGGAGTCATCACTCCGTTCAACTTGCGACCGCGCGGTCCGGTTGCCGATTGGAAGGAACGCCCGCAGCGGAGCGCAGCGCGAGATCCCTCGCGCCACGCTCTGGCGGATAGATGATTTTTTAAAAATCCCCGGGGTGTGATTCCACAGTTGACAGCACCCCGCGAAAATTCGTACTCACTTCCCGCATGAAGCGATTGCTCCCTTTTGCACCTCTCCTGTTTGTTGCCTCCAACCTCTTCGCCCAGGACAGCGATGCCTCTCCCTCAGGAGCGGATGCCGCTGGGGCGTTGATCGGCGGGACCTGCGGCTGCATCGTCATGCTGGTCGCGCTCGGCGTCTGGATTGCGCTGGCCCTGTGGGTCTATAAAGATGCGAAAAGCCGTGGCATGGACAATGCCGTCCTCCTCACCATCGTCACCATCGTCACTGGATTTCTCGGCCTCATTATTTATCTGCTGATGCGTCCGAAAGGCTCTCTGGTTCCGTGCCCGTCCTGCCAGAAGAAACGGTTGGAAGGCAGCGCGAAATGTCCGCACTGCGGCAACCCCTAAGACCTCCGAGTTTTTGGATCAAAATGATCGCCGCGGCAGCACTCGCTGCCGCGGCGATTTTTGATTGGACCCGTCCTGCGGCAGAGCAGGTCTCGGTGCGAATCTACGAGCGGGCCGTGATCGGGACCTACCAAAACGTCATCCGTCCCTACACCGCGCACTATATTCGCTGCCGTTTTCGGCCGAGTTGTTCCTCCTATTCCTTCTACGCCGTGGCCCAGCACGGTTTCGTTAAGGGCGTCTGGCTCACCACGGTCCGGCTCTTCCGTTGCGGGCCGTGGGTGCCGATGGGGACGGATGATCCCGTGCCGCCGATGAAAATTAAGGCTCGCCCATTGCCTCCTGCGCAAACAACTTCAGCGCCGTGATCCATTACCGCTCATCCCGAAACGCCCTGCGCATTTTCCTTGCGGCCAATTTCGCCGCGCTCACCCTCAACGCCGCCCTGGCGCAACGCTCGCATACGCCGCGCCCCGGCAGCGCGGAACGCGCCGCGATCATGGATGCCATCCGCCCCACCTGTGAACGCGATCTGAAACAGCCGGTTATCTTCAAGGTCACGCTGCTTAATGTGGGGGGCGATTGGGCGGCGGCGCGGGTCATGCCGATCAAGCCCAACGGTAACGAGATCGATTTCAGCAAAACCCATTATCGGGAGGATGACGCGGAGGGCGCCTTTGATAGCGTAGGCGAAGCGCTCCTGCGACGGCGGAACGGCGCATGGTCGCTCGTGAAATGGCGCTTTGGCGGAACCGACACCGAGCTCTCGATGTGGCTCGAAGAATTCGGTCTCCCCGCTTCCCTCGGCCGCTCGGAGTAGCGCCGCGTTCGCCCGCTCTCGTGCCCACGCCCATCGTCACCGCCCTCGCTCCAGGCGAAATCGGAGTCGCGGTAAGGCTGCTGCAGGCGCAATTGGCGGAACACGATCTGGCGACTGCGGAGGAAGCACTTCGCGCGGTGGTAGAGGAGGTCCTCGCGGATGCGGACCTCGGCTTCATTCTTCTCGCGCGCAGCGAGCGCGAAGCAGCTTCAGGTTTGGTTTACGCGGCCGCGCATCTGAGCGCTGAGCATGGCGGGACAATCGGCTGGATCGAGGAAATCTACGTCCGCCCGGAGGCTCGCGGAAAGGGTCTCGGCGGTTGCCTCCTGCAGGCGGCGATCGAACGCAGCCAGACTTTGGGCTGGCGAGCGCTCGAACTGGAAGTAGTGGCAGGGCATGAACGGGCCGCGCCGCTTTACCAGCGCCACGGTTTCCAAACCAATGCCCGCACCCGCTTTACCCGTCTGCTCTCGGTCTAACGAACGATAAGATCATGGACGAATTTAGTTATCTCTCCGTTCTCCTCTCGATCATCATCGGCCTCGCGGTCACGGACATTCTCACCGGTTTCCGCGGCCTGCTGCAGGCGCGAGCTCAGGTGACTCTTTATTGGCCGACGCTGCTCTGGTGTTTCATCCTCCTGAGCATTTGCACGCAGACGTGGTGGGCGATGTTTGGTTTACGCGATCATCACCACTGGACCTTCGTGGCATTCTCGGTCGTCCTTCTGCAAACCATCGCGCTCTACATGTTGGCGGGACTGGTCCTGCCGCATTCGCACTCCGGGGAACCGATCGATTTGCGCGCCCATTATTTTTCGCAACGGCGCTGGTTCTGCAGCCTCGCCCTGGCCGCGGTCGCCATCAGTCTCACGAAAGATCTCGTGATAGATGGGCATTTACCCGAAGCGAGGAACGTGATCTTCCACGCGATCTTTGCGCTCTTCGCCATCGTCGGCGTGCTGACTCGCCGGGAATGGTTCCACCAGGTCTTCGCAGCCGTAATGACGATTCTGATCGCGCTTTACATCGGCTTGCTCTTCGCGCGGCTGGATTGAGCGCGCGCAAGATTGTCACGACCTAACGTGCGCGCAGCGGCGAATAATTGGCATGGATGAAAGCACAAAAGACAAAGCTGAAGGCAAAAAAGATCAAGCTGTGGGTGCGGTGAAAGAGGCCGCTGGTAAGTTGACTGGAAACGAAGACCTCGAAGCCCGTGGCGCCGTGCAAAAGACCGCCGGGAAGGTGCAGGACAAAGTAGGTGACGTGGAAAAAGTCTTCGAGCGCTAGAAAAATAACCAAGCGCCCGTGCTTTATAGCGGGCGAACTTCAAGCGCTGCGTTCGTTCTTCGAGCGCAGCGTTTTTTGTTTTCATGCGAGGACCACCGCCGAACGGTCTTCCCCGCTCTCATAAATCCGCCCCAAAAAAAAGCGCGACCATTTCTGGTCGCGCTGCTGAAGCTGCGGAAAGTTAATATGTTGTGTTTGGTTTCCTAGCTTACACCCTCTCCTATAGCAGTAGCGATGCCACGCTGGCGTTTCGGCAGAAGTTTGCCGGATAATTATTCAGCGCGCCTCCGAGCGGCGGTCAGCATTAGCCAGCCGAATCGCTCTTTTCCGCCAGCGTCTCCCACTCCGCTGTGGTTCGCGCCAGCTCTTCGCCGAGAGCCGAGAGCTCACGGTTTAATTCCATCGCGTTGCCGCCCGCTTCGTATGTTTCCGGCTTTTCCAACTCCGCGGTCAATTCCCGTTGCCGGCCCTCGAGCGAGAGAATGTGCATCTCCAGTTCGCGCACGCGCTTCTCGTGATCCCTTTTCAGCTTCGCCTCGGCCTTGCGCTGCTCGGCATCGGCGCGCCGTTGCTCACGCGTCTCCTTGATGCCGGCCGCTTTCGGAGCCGATGCCACATTGGCGGCAGCGGCGGGTTGTTCGTTGTGCAATTTTCCGCCGCTCGTTAGGGCGGCGCGCGCCGAAGTGGCGCGGGATTTCTCCAGGTAGTAATCGTAATCGCCCGCATACGGCGTGAGCTGGCCCGCGCTGATATGCAGCACCGATTTCGCGACCGCGCGGATGAAATAGACATCGTGGCTGATGAAAATGAGCGTGCCTTCGTACTGCTCCAGCGCACCGACGAGCGCGTCGATGCTGCCGACATCCAGATGCGTCGTCGGCTCATCCATCAGCAACAGATTCGGCGGATCGAGCAGCAGCTTTACCAGCGCCAACCGCGTTTTCTCTCCGCCGCTTAAGACGGCGGTCGTCTTAAAAACATCGTCGCCGCGAAACAAGAACGAACCCAACACCGTCCGCGCGACCTGCTCCGACACCGGGTTCGGCATATCGCGCGCGGTATCGAGCACCGTCATCATCGGCTGCAGCATCTCCACCCGATACTGCGAGAAATAGCCGACCTTCACATTGTGGCCGAGGTCACGCGTGCCGCTTTGCACTTCCAGCGAACCACCGAGCAGTTTCAGCAGCGTCGATTTGCCCGACCCATTCGGTCCCACCAGCACGGTCCGTTGCCCGCGTTCCGCCTCGAAATCCAACCCGCGATAAACGACAAGATCGTCATACGCGTGATCCACATTCTCCAGCTTGATCACGCGATGCCCGCTTCGTGGCGGCTGCGGAAAATGGAAGTGCACCGTCTTCTCCCGCGCCACCGGCGCCTCGATCTTCTCCATCCGATCGATCTGCTTCAGCTTGCTCTGCGCCTGCGACGCCTTGCTCGCCTTCGCCCGAAAACGATCCGCGAATAATTGCAGCGACGCGATTTCCTTCTGCTGATTCTTGTAGGCCGCGAGCTGCTGCTCCTCCCGCGCGGCGCGTTGCTCCACGTAAGCGTCCCAGTTTCCGCGGTAACGTTGCAGCCGTTTGTGCGCGATCTCGATGATCGATCCCACGAGCTGATTCAGAAACTCGCGATCATGCGAAATCATCAGAATCGCGCCCGGATAATTCTTTAGATATTCCTGAAACCAAACCAGCGATTCCAGATCCAGATGGTTCGTCGGTTCATCGAGCAAAAGCAGGTCCGGCTCCATCGCCAGGAGCCGCGCCAGATGCGCCCGCATCACCCAGCCGCCGCTGAGCGTCCGCGCCTTCCGCTCGAAATCCGCCTCCCGGAACGCCAGCCCATGCAGGATGCGTTTCGCCTTCACCTCGATCTGCCACCCGCCGTGCTCATCGAAAGTATGCATCGCCTCGTGATGCTCCTCCGAGTCCTCCGGCGTCGCTTTCATGATGCGCTGCGCCTCTTTCAGCTCCGGCGAAGTCGCGGTCGCCAATTCCAGCACCGTCTCATCCCCCACCGGCGCGCTTTCCTGCGGCAGAAACCCGATCGTAGCCGACTTCTCACTCGAGACCTGCCCCGCATCCGGCGAAGCCTCCCCGAGGATGAGCGAGAACAACGTCGACTTCCCCGCCCCATTCGGTCCCACCAGGCCCACCCGATCGCCCCGATTCACCTGCAGCGACGCCTCTTCAAAAAGCGTGCGCCCGGCAAAGGCTTTCGTGACTTGAGAAATCGTGAGCATGCGAAGGGGGCGCCCAATGTCGCGAACTGCGAACCCGGCGCAAGGAACCGCCCCTTTTTTGCCGTGAAAGCAGCCGATGAAGACAAGGGCTCCCGCACCCATCCGCCCCCACGGCTAGCGACGAAAGCGGCGGTCGCGCGGTGTTCCTCGGGCGTGTCCGCCAGCTCGTCGAGCACGACAGCTGCGTTCCAGACCTCCCAAACAGGATGCTCGAGCGCGTCCTCCACCTCCTCGGGCAGGTCAGTCAGCCCCTCGTCCATGTCATAGAGCCGCTCGTCCATGTCATCGAGCCGCTCGCGCGTGCCAGCCGACTTCTCGAGCGTGTAAAACGCTTCCTCGGCCGTGTCAGCCCCCTCCTTGAGCGGGTTAGTCGCCTCCTCGATCGTGCGTTTTCGACCCAAAATAGGTACAAACGCGTTCTCGCCCGTGTTTTTGGCTCCTCGGGCGTGTAAAACGGCTCCTCGGGCGTGTCAGCGCCCTCCTCGAGCGTGCAAGGCTGCTGGCTCTGCGAAAACCCTACGCCACCCGCCCGCTCTCGCCCGAGGGAAACGACTGCCCGTTGCCCCACTAAAGCCGGCGAAAAACGCTACGAGCACGAGGATTGAGCTACCTGCGGTGATCGTTTCTCTGCCAAAGTAGCCCCATGATTGCTCCGTTACCTCGCGCCGGGTTAGTCTTTGCCTCGCTTACCCTTGCCCTCCTCATCGCCGCGCCTCATGCACTTCAAGGCGAGCAACTGCCGGACCGACGCCCTGCTACGCTTGGAATTGGTCCCCGCTCACTCGTCAACATCATCGACGTGCAGACACTGATGGCAAAAGGCCAGCGCGACGCGTGGGTGATGTTCCAATGCGGCGTCGATGACGACGGGGTTCTTTATGGCAGCGACTTCTTCACCGCTTCGCCCGATTCGCAACTGCTGAAGGACGAGGTGCGGCGGCGCCTGCGCCAGACCCGGTTCATCCCTGCCGTCTACGATCACAAACGCGTCGCCGCCTGGTTCGAGGGCACCGTTGTCTATGTGGTGGTGAACGGGAAGCCGCGCCTTCGCCTTTATGCCAGCCAGGATATGGACGAGATCAAGCGCGGCACCGACTTTATCGCGCCGCAAGTGGTCTGGGTGCCAAGCCATATCCGCAACGATTGGCCTAAAACGCCCACGGCCACAAAACGCCACGATGCCGCTGGCTACGCCTTGATCCGGCACAGCGTCGATGCGAACGGGAAGACGACCGGAGTCAAGGTGCTGAGCGAGCATCCCCCCGGCTACGATTTCGGCACCTACGTCACCCAGCTCACGCCGTTTCTCGATTTCATGCCCGGCTATCGAAACGGGAAACCAGTCGCCTGCAGCTACACCACCAAGTGGCAGTTCGGTCGGCCGATGGGATATTAAAGTCGCCGGTTGTTCCTGGATCCCTTATGCCCCGAGCCGGCAACCCGCTTGCTTGCAGTCGCTCGATGCGCCGGTCGAGATCCGCGCGACGAATCAGATCCACCACCCGCACACGATCCGGCGTGAGGCAAAAGAGCAGGCGATACTTATCCGCCACGCGCGCCCGCAGCACCTCGGGATACGCCTTTAACTGCTTCACCCGCTCAAACGCGCCCGGCTCGCCCGAAGCGATTCGCCCCAAGCGATTCATCGTCGCCCGGCCCACATGACGCGGGAATCCCGCCAGCGTCTCCGCGAAATTTTTCGGGAACTCCATCAGCCGGACCGGCTGATATCCGTCGACCTGGAAATCGTCATCCTCGTCGCCCCCTTCCTCCGCCTCCTGCCCATCAGCGTCTGCGGCTGCCGCTCCGCTGCTCGCGCGCAGCGTTTCCACCTCATCGTGTAACTTCTCCACCTCACGCCGCAGCGTCACCCGCTCCTCGCCGCGCTCCTGCAGCATTGCCTTCAACCGATCCATCTTTGCGCGCTGCTCCCGTGCCGCTTCCTTGTCGGCGTGGTCGCTCGCCTGCGGCTGCTCCACGGTGCGGCTGGCGCGTTTCTCGCGCAGCGTCATCTCGCGTTGCAGTGCTACCAATTTCTCGCGCACCTGGCGCACCTCCGCCGCCTTCTGCTCCAGCTTCGCCTGCGCCGCTTCGATTGCCTCATCGCTCTCGCCCGCCGGCGCCCGCGCCGCGCGCTCATCCAGCAGGTCCGCCGTCTCATCCTCCAGCGACAATCCCAGATCGCCGCGCGCGTCCCGGATTTCGTTAAAGATCCACGTCGAGTGCCCCGGCTCCGTCAGGAGCAACGCCCCGCGCGCCACCATGATCCCCAGAGCCTGGTAACGCGACCACGTCAGCGCTGTGGTCAACTCCATCAGGGCTTCGGAACTATGCGCCTCCAGCGCGCGGAGCGATTCCGCCTCCAGCGTCTCCAGAAATTGCCCCGGATCATGCGACACCAGGATCAGCCGGATCACGGGATCGAGGTCGTCCGTCTTCTCCTCCAAACCCTTGCGCGCATAGACCAGGCGCTCCACCGCTTCCGTGTCCCAGCGCCGCGCCGCGAAGTGTAAAGCCTTCTTCCACACCTCATAGAACGGCTCCGTCACCCCATATTCACCAAACGCGTGCGCCGCCGCGTAGAACGACTCCGCCTTCAGCAGCCGATCGAGAAACGCCACCCGCAGCTCCTCTGGCACCTCCGCCGCATTCAGCTCATGCAGCTCCTCCAGCTCCATGCTCGCCAACCGCGCCGCCGTCAGCTGCGCCGCGTCGGCATAAAGCTCCGACCGCGTCTTGCCCGCCACCGCGCTTGAATCCCGCAGCCGCTCCTTATCCGTCGCCTCGCAGCAGCGCTTGTATTTCTTTCCGCTCCCACACGGGCAGGGCTCATTCCGCCCGATCCGCTCGACCGCCCGGCGAATCGGCCCATCGCTCACCCGCTCGTGCCGCTCCTCCTCCGGGATCAACGCCGCGAACGGCCCATCCAACCACTTTGTCACGTGCCGCGTCCAAGCCTCCTGCTCGCGCGCGAACTTCGCGTGACTGGCGCCCCACAACTTCGACAGCTTCGGGTCCTGCACCACCGCCGTGAACGCCCGCATAATCCCCACCGCCTCCGGCGTCATACCCTCGGCACCGTGCAGCGCATACCCCGACGCCACCAGCCGCGGCGGGAATGGCTCCCCGCTCCGGTGTTCCGCCCACCATCGCGCCGCCACCGTCATCGCCAGTGCACTCCGTCGGCGGCTGATGCCTTGATCCGTCGTCGCCAGCAGCGCCGCCATCACGTCTCCCTTCATGTGACGCGCGATCCAGGCAAACGGCCAATCGTCCTGGAAAAGCCGCAGACCCTTCTCCGCCAGCAAACCCGCCTCCAGCGCGCGTCCCGCCAGCGCCGCCGCATAGCTCAGGTAAGTGAACTCGTTTCCCCATTCCCATTGCCGCGCCTCGTCCAACCACGCGTGCAACACCTCATCCTCCGGCGGCAACACCTCCCCCAGCTTCCGCAGACCCTCCTGCGTCATCGCCGCGTGATGCACCTGCACCCGCACCTCCACCGGGATGCGTCCCCGCTCCGGCCCATCCACCGCAGCCGGCTCCCGCACAGGCAGAGCCGCATCGGAGTCGTTAGCGCTCGGTGGTTCCATCATCGTGGGATAAAGCCCAACCCCTTGGATAACTCAGACCCATCTCGCAGCGCGAGACCGAAACCTCATTTCACAGCCCTTCCATCCGCACATTTGCCGAGATTCTAGACCTGACCCCGATTGCACCGCGCAAGACGAACAAATGACTGGATCAAATCGCTAGATCGCGTCGTGGACCCAAAGAAGTGAAAGACTTCGCCGCAGCGTGGGAAAGAATAGAGCGTCCTCGGTGATGCAGGACTTGTGATCACCGCGGAACCCTTCAAACCAGTATCCCGCCTCAATGTCTGAAGATCGAGAATGCCGCTTCGAGGCATTCACTTCTGCCGCGCAACTATGGCCGTGGACATAGCTGTCTTCGAGCATCCTGAAAGAAAACCCGTTTGACGGTATGAACCAGAGGCGCTGGCGCTCCGCAGAGGAAACCAGCACGCACTCTTCGTTGGTTGTAAGGACGAATTGTGCCGCTGTTGCCGTGAGCGTTGTGTTGAACTCTCCAGCTAGCTGCTTGATCAATGCGAACGAAGGCTCCTCACGTAGGATGCGGGGCTTCATCAATGCCTTCGGCATCAGGAGCTCAGCCGCGAAGAGATTTGCTTCATATTCCTCTGTCTCTTGGCGGTCGGACCAGTTGGTCGTTTGTTCATTGTCGACGGTCTCAATCTGCCGCGTATCGGGATGAAGGAAAAAATGCCCGAGCTCATGTGCGATGACGAAACGCTTTTGGCCGTCGTACGTGAGGGTGCTACGCACGGCAATCTCTGCCGAATCTCCATGCCGGACTAAGGCGCCGTCCATTCCCCGCAGGAGCACAAAGCGCACGTTCGCGTCTTTCAAGATCGCAATACGCTCGATGTCTATTTCGCGGGGTTCGCGGATCTGGAGCTCGTTCAACAGCGCGTCCGCTTTCGCGAGAGCAATCGCCTTGCGTTGGCTAAACGCCATTAGTCCTTCGGATATTCCGCGCTGGACCGCTCTTTAAGGCGGTCGTGCGCCTCGAGAATCTCTGCCATGTCTTCGACCGATAACGTTTCTTTATTGCGAAACGCGACGGAGGTCTCTTTCGCGGAGCTCAGCGCCGCGAACGCCGTAAGAATCTCTTCACGTGTTCTGTCGATCCACCTTGCGACCGGGGACTCCGCCACTCGAAGCGACGCTTTTTTCTCATCGGCGATCTGCATCCAATGCAGTCGCTCCTCTCGGTCTTGTTGAGCGATCATCTTATCAATCCGCTCGAGGAACGGATCAATATCGATACCGCGACCGCCCAATTCCTCTTTTAGCTCATCCAGCGAGAGCACGCCGGACTGGCGATCCAGACCATCGAGCATGTTCTCCATTGGGCGTTCGTCATCATTGGGCATATTATTCTGATTTCCTTCCTCCAAACGGCAAGTGTAGTCTCTTCGAAGCTAGTGACTCCGAAAAATTGCGCGCGTATTTCGATAATTTTCGCCGCAGTTCGTCGACCTTTTCGCCAGAAGTGCCATAAGCTCAATGATTTCGGATCGGTTGAACCCGGCGATTAGTGCCTCCAGGTATTTTTGCATTTGATCATCGCCGTCGAACGAAGCGCTAAAAGTCGCTTTGAAACACCGACACTGATCTCGAGAAGCTCCTCGCCACGCAGCTTTTCCTCTGGTGTGAGGCCAATCGCGACTGCGGCAGAGATTGGATCCGCAGGATTGCCTCCCTCCCAAGTCTCCATGGCATAATCGACCACACCGCTCCTGTCCGACTGCTTCTTCTCCGCGGAGATCAGGCTGTCGGTAATCGAATTGAGGTTGTCGAGCAACGATCGGCCGGAGTCAAAGCTCCGCCGGCCGTCAATGAGTCGCATTGTCGCCTCTGAGACAAAGTCCGTAGCAGTTTTGTCACCGACCATTATTTCGTTCGAGCGCTCCTCTTCGGTCGATACCCGCGCCAGATATATTTTCGAATCATCGTGTCCGCATGGAGTGCTGCGCGCGCAAACGTCTCTTGGTAGCCGGGCTGGTTAAGTGCGGCCTTCAACGCTGGACTCATTTGCTTCACGGGTTCCGTTCTCTTGTTCTTGGACGCTCCACCTGCAAACTTTTTTGGGAAAGTTTTCCAGAAATTTCTCAAAACGGAGCGGAACAATGTGGAGGGGGCGTCATCCGTTCCGAAAGATCGATATGCTGCGAACGAAACGAAAGATCATAATCTCACTTCATGGCATCAGGACGCGAGGCCTATGGCAAAAAGACCTGTCGCCCATCATTAGCGAGCAAGGCTGGATCTACTACCCGCTTGATTATGGCTGGTTTTCGGTGGTGTTCTTCATACCCGGCTTCATGCGCAGCCGGAAGATCGAATCGTTTCGAGAGCGGTATCGCGAGATTCGCAATCGCTATCCGGACGTCATTCCCTCGATCGTCGCTCACAGCTTCGGCACTTGGGTTCTCTGCAAAGCGATAGCGAAGTACGAGCATCTCCGCTTCGACAAGATCATCTTGGTTGGATCGATTGCACCTGACGATTTCGATTGGCAGAGAATCCTACAGCGGAATCAAGCCACGTCGGTTCGAAACGACCGCGGCAGAAAAGATGTCTGGGCACGCTTTTCGAAATGGTTCGCCTGGGGAACAGGTAGCTCAGGCTTCAGCGGGTTCTCGCAAAAACACGACGCGCTGGTCGACCGGGAATACGCGGATTACGACCATTCTTCGGCGTTCGGATACGATCACTACCTCGGTGAGTGGATACCGTTCCTCGCGAAACCCCTGCCCTTCGCGAACGGTGAGGTACCGTCGGAGTGTGAGGAACCAGTAAGTCCGTACGATGCGGCGCGGTGGTCCGCGATCACCTACTTCAAGCAGTATGTCTGCCGTCTAGGAGGCGCGTTCGCTCGCGGTGAGATCTTCGGCGACAGGGGACAGAGACCCGATTGAAGCCGCCGGCCGATTTGTGGTGCTGGTCCCTCGCGTGCCCGGCGACGCGTCGGAAACGGCAACGAACAGGTATTATGCGGAGCATGGGTTCCAGCGGATTTCATTCGGCAATCCGGCGCGTCGGCACAGCCCAAATCGGTCCGGACAAGGTCGTTTACGACATCCCGACGACGATTAACTCCCTTCTCTGCTTAGACCACCGGACGAACGCTGAGCTCGTAGACGCTGTCGATGAGTTCGCAGTAACCCTTCAGGAACGAATCGATGATCCCGCGTCGGAAGTCAGAGGCATCGTCGAACTGCGCGCCGGATTTGAACCACAAAAGGAGAACGCAATAATGAAAGACTGCTCGACAGACATACTCAACTACCACGCCGACGAGGTGACCCTGTCGCCGAAGACGCGTGAAAACCTGCGCGGCAATCGGAACGCTAATCGCGATCGCCTCAAGCGGGGGCTCGAAAGGAATGGCAATCCGAAGCCTGATGAGTTCGTCATTCAGGGGTCTGTACGCAATGAAGACGATGACGCAGCACGAGAAGAATGATTACGACATCGATGATGGCGCGGCGTTCGCTGCGGATAAGTTGAAAACCAAAGGGGGCGTTTCATTCACGCCGCAAGAGGCCAAGGAAATGGTGAGGGACGCCCTGATTGAAGGCGGTGGCTTAGCCAAAAACCCGACGGTGAAGAAAAACTGTGTTCGCGTGAAATACGCGGCTGGTCATCACGTCGACATCCCCGTTTACCGCATCCTCAGCGGTAGGAAGGAGCTGGCCGGTGAGACGTGGCGTGATTCCAATCCGACTGAGATCACAGAGTGGTTCGCTACCGCAGAAAAGAGTACTCAGCGCGAGGGGGACGCCGAGCCTCAGCTGCGTCGAGTCGTCCGTTTGGTGAAGAGGTATTCGCGCCGAAATCTCGAGGGAAACTCGTTAAGCGGCTTGATTTTGACCGTCCTCACCGCTGAGAAACACACCGCCTATGATGCGCGCGAAGACCGCGCTTTCCGCGAAGTGCTGCGGCAAATCCGCAATCGCTTGTTGGTTAATGTCACCGTCAACAATCCTGCCAATTCAACCGAGAGCCTGACGAAGGATTCAGACACGGCGAAGGTGATCGCGCTTGTCGACGCCATCGCAAAGTCGCTCGAGACGTTGGAATCCTCGACCGCGCAAACTGCCGCCGCTCCAGGCACTGAAAGCGTGGAAGGAAGTTCTCAAAACGGATTACTTCGATACCGAGATCAAGAACGCGGAGGAGCAAGAAAAGGGGCAGGCTTCTGCAGCTATCGCGGCTACCTCGTATGTGCCAAAGCCTTGGGCTTCGTGATCAGTGCGCAAATGCTTCTGGCAGACCGACCGCGGAGAGCGCAACTTGAAGAACTCGCGCAGAGGTTTCCATTCCTCCATTTTTGCCCCCGAATGGCGAAGCTTCTGCAATCGTAACCGGAACGTTTCTCGTGTCCGCAGACGTCGGGTATACGACCAAGTTAGAAATCCCTGGAGGCTATCCGGAAGACGTTCCGATTTTGCACTGTAATCCGTCTGAGATTCCTTGGGAGCTCGACCGTCATGTCGTTACTCAAAACGGTCATGCGTGTCTGTGCGCGCGCAGCGAATATCGACTGCACTGGCCAGAAGGGCGAGCCTCAGCGACTTCATCGAACGGCTGATACGGCCGTATTTCTGGGCCAATTCTATTTCGAAACCCACGGATGTTGGCCGCCGACTGGCGCCCGATCTCATGGCTTGCAAGGAATTATCGAAGCATATCCGAACTCTGCG
Source organism: uncultured Verrucomicrobiae bacterium (assembly GCA_963762685.1). Lineage (GTDB taxonomy): Bacteria > Verrucomicrobiota > Verrucomicrobiia > Chthoniobacterales > UBA10450 > JACCTI01. Next base: position 413,109 of record CAVXLV010000011.1, read on the forward strand.
CGCCGCTGGGGGACACGTCACGCGCGACGATCATTCGTTTGATGCGGTTGCTATCACGCAAGAACGATCCTCAAGGCCACGAAATCTGTCCATGCGGCAGCGGGCGGCCATTGCGGAATTGCCACCCGAACAAGTTCGTTGAGCTCCGGCGTTCTGTCCGGCCGAAAGACGCCTCCACGGACCTCAGCACGTGTTCCTATTCCCCGCCGCTCAGGCAACGGCCTGAACCTATGACGCGACCCCACCATTATCCAGACAGGACTTCCCCTGCCGTGGCAGATTGAGGGAATCTTCTGGTTTATAGGTGTTCTTTGCATGCCATTCGCAATGTGGTGGATAGTCAACGAAATCACATCTCCGGCAGTCATGTTCAGCGAGATGCTGGGAGTTCCTGTCGAAACGCGCGGAATGGTCGAGGCCGCCCAGCCACTGATCTGGATATTCGGCCTAGCCGTTGGATTGCGAATTCGCTGTTGGTTGCGCCAATTCGTCGTCGATCGGCTAAATCGATTACTTTAAGATTGCGAGCGGGGGAAAGATTCATGTGGGGCAGAGATGGGGTCA
>CAVXLV010000012.1:0-127051 GCA_963762685.1 uncultured Verrucomicrobiae bacterium
GGACCGGTGCGGAGGCCGCGGCCTACGCCAAAATTTTTGGCGCCCCACAAATGCTCGCGATGACGGCGCCGCGAAGGAAACGAAATGATCCGCACGCATCTCGACAAGATACGCTTCCGCGCCCCGGAACTGCGGCTCGGCCGCCAGGCAACATTGACCGAAGGCATCGAAGCGCGTCCCGGGGCCGTCGTGGTCGGGCGCATCCATGGAGAGAAGAGCGTTTACAATCAACTCGAAGACGTTCACGGGCGGCTGAGCGTGTTACACGATGGCGATGTCATCGTCGGCGCGCTGGGTCATCGCAACGCGCTCCAGGGTTACGAGGGCATCATGCCGTCGTCCGTCAAAATAGGTGACACACTCCATCTTTTGAACATCGGGGGCGTGATCGGACAGGCGATTTCTGGCAGTCCGGATGTCGGGAAACCGTTTGAGGTGGAAGTCCTGGGACAGGTGCTGCTGTTCCCCGAGTTCGGGAGTCGCGTGGGTCAGCCAGCGTCGATTGAATCGTCGGCGATCCTCGGACGCCCAGACGCGAAACCGGTGCCGGTGATTTACATTTCGGGGACGTGCATGAACGCGGGAAAACGCACGCCGCTTGTGCACTCGTTAGGCGATTGTCGCAGGAAGGGCTCAAGGTTGGCGGCGCGAAATTAACCGGCGTGAGCCTGCTGCGCGACGTGCTTTCAATGCGCGATTATGGCGCGGAGCATGTGCTCGATTTTACCGACGCCGGCGTGGCCTGCACCGGGCCGGAGACCTCGGCGCGGATCGCGCGCGTGATCTTGAGTGAACTGGCGGCGCGCGATGTGGACCTGATCATCGCGGAAACGGGCGATGGCATCATGGGCGAGTATGGCGTGCAGACGATTTTAACCGACGCGGAGCTGCAAGCTTGGGGAAAAGTCCACATTCTGTGCGCGAATGATCCGGTGGGCGTGGCGGGCGCGGTGGAGCATTTCCGGCGCGCGTTCCGCCTGGAGGTGGATGTCGTGACCGGCCCGGCGACTGACAATCGCGTCGGCACGCGTTTTGTGGAGACGCTGGGTCTACCGGCGGCCAACGCGCGCTCCAACGCAAAGCAATTGGGCGACATCGTGCTGGCTAAACTGCGACCGCACCTGGAAGCGACCCATGCAACTTGATGTAATCATTCTCGGAGCGTCCGGCTACGGGGGCGGAAACTGCTGCGCTGGCTTTCGCGCCATCCGAATGTGGCCAGCATCCGCGGGACGTCGCGCTCGTTAGGCGGTCAGAACTTCTCTGTGGCGCACCCGAACCTGCGCGGAATCTTGGAGGGGAACTTCGTGGCCGAGGTGGCCTGGGGTGAACTAACAAAGAGCGCACAGCCGGTGGTCTTTTCCGCCTTACCACATGGAGAACTGGCGAAGATATTAAGGACACTGGAAGAGAAGTGGACGGCTGCTGGTTTCAGCGAACGCGTGCTCCTGATCGATCTCTCAGGCGATTTCCGCGTGCCGGATGCGGCCGCGTTTCAGGAGACGAACGGCGTTGCGCATCCTGCGCCTGAGTTGCTTAATCGGTTCGTTTACGGTTTGCCGGAGTGGAACCGCGCGGCCTTGCCCGGAGCCAAACGAATTGCGAGTCCGGGATGTTTCGCCACAGCGTTGCAAATCGGGCTGCTGGCTTTCCGCGAAATGGATCTCGGCTTCATCGCAGCGACGGCGGTCACGGGTTCGAGCGGGAGCGGGATGGCGGCCAGCGCGGGGACGCATCATCCCACACGCGCGAATGATTTTCGTGCTTACAAAATCCTCACGCATCAGCATCTGGCGGAAGTGCGAATGGCGATGCGGCACATGCAGGTGAACGGGCAGCTTTCGTTCGTGCCGCAGAGCGGACCATTCGTGCGCGGGATTTTCGCGACGCTGCAATGCGCGTTGCCGCCGGCGTTATCGCCTGCGGATTTCAGGAGCACGCGCGGAGGAAATTCGCGGACGCGCCGTTTATTCGCCAGGTCGAGACGAGTCCGCGCCTCTCCGCGGTCGTCGGCAGTAACTTTGCGGACATGAACGTGACGGCTACGGAGGGCGCCGCCGCCATTACCGTGGCGCTGGATAATCTCGGGAAAGGGATGGCCGGCCAGGCGGTGCAATCGATGAATCTTTCGCTCGGTCTCCCGGAAACGACGGGCCTGCTGCACGCGGCGCCTTATCCAGCGTAAGCGCATGTTAGTGTTTCGCGCGTGGCGGGCCTTGGGGTTGAACCTTGGTCGTTGAACGCTAGGGTTGCGGCCATGAAATTGAACATCCTCGGTTGCCTCGCGGCGATCGCGCTGATCGCACCGAACGCCTTCAGCGAGGACGCCACTCCAACCCCTTCACCCACTGCCACACCCGCTATGAGCACATCACCCAGCCCAGCCGCCAACGAAGTCGCCATCATCAAAACCAGCGAGGGCGAAATGGTCGCCGAATTCTGGCCCGAAGTGGCTCCGAAGACGGTGGAAAATTTCAAGAAACTGGCGCGCGAAGGATTTTACGATGGCACCGCCTTTCATCGCGTGATCAAGGGTTTCATGATCCAGGGCGGCGATCCGCTGACGAAGGATGATTCGAAACAGAGCCGCTGGGGCACGGGCGATCCCGGCTACAAAATCGATGCCGAGTTTAATCCGAAATCGCATGAGCGCGGCGTGCTCTCGATGGCGCGGTCGCAGGATCCGAATTCGGCGGGCAGCCAGTTTTTCATTTGTCACGGCGCACCGAAATTTCTCGACGGGCAATACACGGCTTTCGGGAAGCTGATTAAAGGCGACGACGTTTTGGAGAAGATCGCGACAACAGCGACGACCGCGCCCGATCGCCCGGTCACGCGCATGAACGTGGAGAGCATCAAGATTGTCCCGGCGGATTCGGTGAAGTGATTTTCACCACACAGAGCACCGAGGGCACAAAGATGCCTTCGTGGCTCTGTGTTTAAGGCGATGACAGAGACCACCAAAGTCGCGCTCGTCCAGATGCAGTGCGGGAAAGACCCGACGGCTAATCTGGCAAAGGCGATCGATTTTATCCGGGAGGCGGCGAAACAGGGCGGGCAGATCATTTGTCTGCCGGAGCTGTTTCGTTCCAGTATTTTTGCCAGGCGGAGGATCACGCGAACTTTGCGCTGGCGGAGGAAATTCCGGGGCCGACCACGGACTCGTTAGGAAAGTAGCCGCGGAACTGGGCGTGGTCATTGTCGCCTCGCTCTTTGAGAAGCGGGCGGCGGGGGTTTATCACAACACCGCCGCCATTATCGACTCCGACGGCAAATTCCTCGGGAAGTATCGCAAGATGCACATCCCGGATGACCCTTCGTTTTACGAGAAGTTTTACTTCACGCCCGGCGATCTTGGATTTAAAGCCTGGCCGACGCAGCAGGGCAATATCGGCGTCTGCGTTTGCTGGGACCAGTGGTATCCGGAAGCGGCGCGGTTGACGGCGCTGCGCGGCGCGCAGTTGATTTTTTATCCGACCGCGATCGGCTGGCATCCGGCGGAAAAAGAAAAATACGGGAAGGCGCAGCATTCTTCCTGGGAAACAATGCAGCGCAGCCACGCCATCGCGAACGGCTGCTACGTCGCGGCGGTCAATCGAGTTGGCCACGAAGCGCCCGCGGGCGGACCCGGTCTGGAATTCTGGGGGCAAAGTTTTCTCGTCGCGCCCAACGGCGAGATCCTCGCGAAAGGCAGTGTCGATCAGGAAGAAATCGTGATGGCGGACGTGGCGTGGGCTGGCATCGACGAGCAGCGCACGCACTGGCCGTTTCTGCGCGATCGCCGGATCGACGCCTATGACGGGATCGAGAAGCGGTTGATCGATTAAGCGCCGTGCCCGTGTGCGCCGGCGATAAGGCCGCAACTTGTCTCCCCTCGTTTGGTGCAGTAATCTGCGCCCCTCAGTTTGCCGGCTTAGCTCAGTTGGTAGAGCAGCTGATTTGTAATCAGCAGGTCGTCGGTTCGAACCCGTCAGCCGGCTTTTTGTTCCGCTTCACGCTTTCTGCCAGCGGCGCAGGATTAACGAGACGTTCGTTCCACCGAAACCACTCGAGTTCGACATCGCGATCTTGGGCGCGAACTCCACGGGCGTCGTCACGACGCGCACGGGCGCGAAATCGGGATCCAGCTCTTTGATGTTGGCTGAGATCGGCGTGAAGCCTTCTTCGAGGGCGAGGCAGCAGAAGGCGGCTTCCATGGAGCCGGCTAACGAGAGGCCGTGGCCGGTGAGCGATTTCGTGCTGCTGACGTAAGGAGATTTTTCGCCGAAGACGCGTTTGATGGCGCGAATTTCGGCGGCGTCGCCAGCGGGGGTGGAGGTGCCGTGGGCGTTGATGTAATCAACGTCAGACGCCACGATTCCGGCTTCGCCCAAAGCTGCTTCCATGGCCCGGGCAAGGCCGTCGCCATTCGGTTCGGGCGCCATCACGGTGTAGCCATCGGAAGCTTCGCCACAACTGAGGACTTCCGCGTGAATGGGAGCGCCGCGTTTGCGGGCGTGTTCCAATTCTTCGAGAACCAGCACAGTCGCGCCGCCGGTGACGACGAAGCCGTCGCGGTTCTTATCAAAGGCGCAGGGGCCGATGGCCGGATCGGTTTGCGTGGTCAGCGCGCGGGTGCCGACGAAAGGCAGGATGCTGAAGAGATTGCAGTCCTCGGCGCCGACGACGAAGACGGTGTCCTGCCGATTCATTTGGATGCGATCGAGCGCGGCCCCGAGGGCGTGTGCGGAAGAGGCGCAGGCACTGGAAAAGCCTAACGAATGCCCCTTGATTCCGAAACACGCGACCAGGTTCATGTTCAAGGTGCCGGCGATGCTCGCCACCATGGCCATCGGGTTGCAACGCTGCGGGCCTTTTTCGAGCATGATGTCGAGGTAATCGTGCGTAAGCCAGGCGGAGCCGTTTGAGGCGCACATGGCGCCGGTACGCGGATTCGAGACCAGATCGGGCGGAAGCTGCGCGTCGGCGATGGCCTGCTCCATGGCGCAAAAAGCGTAAACGGCATTGGGCGCCATTGAGCGCAAATGCTCGCGCCGGATTTTGTATTGCGCGGGGTAGGTCCACTCATCCGGACGCAGCTCGGGAAAGCTGAATTCTTTCACGGTCCCGGCGAGGCGCACGGGCACGCCCGGGCGTTCGAGTTCCGGGTAGTACTCGATGCCGGTACGTCCGGCCTGCAGATTAGCCAGCACCTGCGCGCGATCATTCCCGATGCTGGTGATGAAACCCAAGCCGGTCACGACGACGCGGCGCTCCTTCGATGGGATTGGCATAACGTCGGGACTCTAGGCCGCGGAGTCCGGGCGATCCATCAACATTGAGTCCGTCAAGATTCGCTCGAGCTGTTGCCGTGCACTCTCCAACTCCTCCGGCGTTTGCTCGGGCTTAATCCAGACCGGCCCATCGATCACCACCCGCGCCGTTGAAAAAGGAAGCGGGATGGCAAAACCATCCCAGCTTTTTAAGCGGCGGTAGCGGGAGGTACTCGATTTGAACCGGGAAAATCGGGGCTCCGGTTTGCTGCGCCAGCGCGATCGCACCGGGCTGTAAACGGTAGCGCGGGCCGCGTGGGCCATCTGGAGTGATGAGGATGTCGTCGCCCTGCGCGATGCGGGCCATCATGCCACGAAAGGCAGTCGAGCCGCGCCGCGAGCTGGAACCGCGGACGGCACCCAACCCGAAATGCGAGACGAATAGTGCGAGCAACGAGCCTTCGGGACTCGCACTGGTCAGGACCAAAGCCCGGCAGTTGTGCGGTCGATACCGTTGCCAGATAAACGGAGTACTGAAGAATGCGATTGTGCCAAAGGAGGGCGATTACAGGGCGACCGCGCGTGCTCGCAAAATAACCAGCCCGATCCTCCATCTGGATGCGCAGCGTCCACCCGTGGATACGAACCAGGAAGGCAAGAAATCGGATCGCCCAACGCCAGAGCAAGCCGGGCTGCGTCTCCAGCTTCAACCGCAATAGCCAACCAACTTTCCGCACCAGGCGATCCGCGGGCGACATGCGGTTCAGCTTGCGCGCGCTCAGATTTTCGGATGCGTCTCGGCGTAGCGCGTTTGTAAGAAGCCGATCACGTCGCCCATGGTCTGCATCTGCCGCAAATCCGAATCTTCGATCACGAGATCGAGCGCATCCTGCACGTCGAGGACGACTTCCAGCATCATGAGCGAATCGATCCCCAAGGCCACCAGCGGCGTCTCGGGCGTGGCTTCTTCCACCACCGGTCGCGCCTCCGGCTGCACGTAGCGCCAGACAATTCCGCGCACAATCGCGGGAATCTGCGCGGTGTCCCCTGTTTCGCGGAGAGCGATGATCGCCTCGACGGTGTCTGCACGGCAGCGTTTGAAACTCCGGCGCAGGCTGTCCTTTTCTTCTTCTGTCAATTCGGTGGCCATGGGAACGAAGTGAGCATCTGTATGCGTGGGAGCGGTTGTCAAGCTGGCGCCCGGCGGTCAGGCACGCGGGACTGCGCGCATCTTGATCCCGTGGCGGGCGCGCAGGGTTAACTGCGGTTGCAATGCGATCCGATGCTGGGGGATAATTTCGAGCCGCCATTTCTGCGCGAGCGCGGCCAGGCAGAGGACGCCTTCCATGCTGGCGAAAGCTTCACCCAGACAAGCGCGACTCCCGGCGGAGAAGGGAAAGTAGGAGAACTTCGGCCGCTCCGCGCGCGCTTCCGCAGTCCAGCGTTCTGGCTTGAACTGCGTTGGCTCTGGAAACCAGCGCGCGTCCCGCTGAGTCACGTAGGACGACAAAAGAATGACCGAGCCGGCGGCGATGGCGTAGCCGCCGATTTCACAATCCTGCAAGGCCCGCCGTCCGACCGCCCAAAGCGGCGGGTACAGTCGCAGCGCCTCAGAAAAAATGCGGCCAGTGAGCGGCAGACGGGGCACATCCTCCATCCGCGGCGCGCGGCCCGCGAGCACCTCCTCCAGCTCCGCGTGCCATTGCGCTTCCACTTCCGGATGTTGCGCGAGCAGATACCAGCTCCACGCCATCGCGTTGGCCGACGTCTCATGGCCGGCGAGAAAGATCGTCATCGCCTCATCGCGCACCTGAACGTCGGTCATGGTGTGGCCATCCTCTTCATCCCGCGCGAGCAGGAGCATGGAAAGCAGATCGCCATGGTCTTGGCCCGTGGCGCGGCGTTCCTGAATGATGCGGTAAACCGCGGCATCCAGTCGGCTGAGCGCGTGCTCGAAATCAGCGCGGTCGGCCTGCGGGAGCACGGAGCGTTCGAATTGATCCAGGATCTCGCTCAGCGCATCGCGGATTTCCTCCGCTGCGTGTTCGATGTTCGCGCCGAAGAGCGTGCTGGCTACGATCATCATCGCGAGCCAATTCATCTCCGCGCAGATGTCCATGACTGCGCCGGGTTGCCAGCGTTCGCGCAAGCGGACGGCCAGCGCACTCATTTGCTCGGCGTAAGAGGCGATGCGTTCCCGATGAAAAAATGGCTGCGCCAAACGGCGTTGCTGCCGGTGAAACTCCCCTTCGCTCACGAAGAGTCCTTCACCCAAAACCTCCCGAATCCGCTCGACGGAAAACCATTTCGAAAAACTGCGATCCTGCGTGACGAGGACCTCGCGGACGTAATCCGGATGGTTCACGAAAAACAAATCATGCGCATGATCGCCCAGGCGGAAACGCACCACGTCTCCGTATTCGCGCGCAAGCCTGGAGAAAAACTCCAGCGGGTCGCGCCGCATGGCATAGAGATTAGCTCCGGGCGGAGAATCCGGCGGGCCGGGCGGGACGGATGGGTTCATCTAGAGGCCGTCGCCGGCGTTGCTGATGCTGAAGTTCCAGAGCCGGAATCCGAGCGGCCGCGTATCGGGACTGCTCGGAAAAATAACCGGTCCATCTGTGCGGAAGGAAAAATGGTTTGCGCCCGGCGCCAGGGTGAGAGCCAGCTCCACCTTCACGCGTTCGCTGGTGAGGGAAGGCGATTGATAAATTTTCTTCTCACCGCTCCACAATTCGACCGTGCGCGGGCTGGGCGAGGATAAGTCGAAGCTGGCGATGACCCGCCGCGGCTTCGCGGAATTATTATGCAGCACCAACTCGGCCGGGCCTTTGCTGTAATGCCACGTCTCGGAAGGATCCGCGCCTTCCTGTTCGTACCAGCCCGGTCGGAATTCGGGCGGTCGCGCTGGCAACTCCGGATCTGCCACTGGCTTTAATAAGACGGCAATGAGATCGCCGGCCGGGCTCCCGATCACAGGATAGTTCTTTACCGATTTGATTTTAGCCAACAAGGCCTCCGCGTTGTCGGTATAACCCTTGCGGTTGAGGTAGAGCGCGGAGAAACCAGCCCGTTCCAGAACGTCGATCAACTCCTCCGCGGGCAATTCGGCCAGGCGATATTGCCATTCATCCTGGCCGCGCCCTTTCGTGTCGCCGTAAGAGAACCGAAGCGCGCGGCTGAAAATGAAAGGACGAAAGTGCTCGTAATCGCCCATGCCATTAATCGGCCACGATTCTGGAAACCGCATTGCGGGCAATTGGAAAACCATGGCGTGATCCGGCAACGCTTTCTCCAGTTCCTCGGTGAAGACGCGATCGGACGTCAGGGCGCCCAACTTTGCATAGACGCCGGCCTGGCTTTCACGTTTTGGCAGTTGATCCCAAAGCGCGAGCACGGCGATGCCAGCGGCCAGAGCCAGCGAAAGCGCGGGATGCCATTTCTGGCTCAGCCTGCTCAATTCGCGGACGGCAAAAAGCAGGACGATCGCCAGAATTCCGATGCTGTAACGGCTGGTGCAACGAAAGAGGTTGATCCCCAGTTGGCCGAGAAATCCGTTTAAGCCTCCCACGACCGAGAAGAGAAAAATCCAGCCGACCAGCAGCGCCGCCATCGGCACCGGCCGGCGCGGTTGACGGCAAATCTGCGCGACCGAGATGCCTCCCAACCACAGGAGCGCCGCGATGCCAGCGAGGCCCAGATAGGAGCCGAACATTTCCCCGCGGAGATAGACTTTCTTCTCGTCGTCGTAGAGATAATCGCGGCTGATCGCGCGGGCGAAAGTGGAACGGTGCTGCAGCGGCGGCATGAATAAATCGAGCGGCTTCAGCGCGTAGATTTCCAAGCCTTGGTAGTTCCGCGCACCCGCTTCCGCATTGGGGCCATGCTGGATCTGGTAGGAGATTGTATCCAGATTCATCAACGCAAATCCGGTTATCGCCAAAGTCCCGAGCAGCAGCGGCACCACGGTTTTTTTCCATTGGCGCCGGAAAGCTTGAGCGAGCACTGCGAAGCCAAGGAACTGGACGAAGAGATTTGTGTAATAGGGGTTTTGAATCCCGGTGACCAGAGCAACAGCGACGCTGAACCAGAGCCGACGACGATCCGAAAACCCCAGCCCACGCGCCTGGCCGCACCAAAGGCAGACGAGAAAACCTAGCGGGAGATGCCAGTAATAGGTCAGCGCCAGGTGCGCATAGCCATGGCGAAACGCGTAGGTCGAAAAGGCAAAAATAAGAGCGCCCACAAAAGTCCAGGGCGCACGGCCGCCCAGAGCGCGACCGACAAAGTAGAAAGACAGCCCAGCCAGAACATGCGCGAGCAGGAGCACGAGATTGCTCGCGGCAAAAAGCCCCATGGCTTTCGTGAGCCACCCGGCCAACAGGATCAGCGGCTCTTCCGTGATCGGAAAATCATTCCAGCTCGCGATGTAGGGCGCGCCAAAATGCGGTTGAAATTTCTGGCGCAGAGGAGGGAAATTCCCTTCAGCCGAACTCTTCTGCACCGCGAGCACGGTCAGGCTGTCGCTCGTCGCAGACACCGGAACCTGCCAATTGGCCAGCTTGATCCGGTTGTAATTCAGACACCAAATGAGGGCGATCGCGAGCAGGACAACGCCGCCACCCGTGAGGTGCCGAAAGAAGACGGGCGCTATTTTCGCTGTGCGCATGAAAGAGAGCGGGGACGTTTGCGCATCGGGTATACCTGGGGGCCTTGCGGAAAGTCCCGGTTTCTCGACGAATGTCCATTCATTGCTAAGCTGGCTGCCCGATGGAAGTGACCACAATCTCCACGCCCGGCGTGGAAGGCTTGAGCGCGCCCGCGGCGCTCCCGGAAAAGCCGGCGCTCCACGGCTGCACCATCGTCGCGCGAAATTATCTGGCGCAGGCGGAGGTCCTGGCCCGTTCATTCCGCCAGCACCATCCGGACAGTCCTTTCACGATCTTGCTCGTGGATGAACTGGCCAACCGCACGCCGCGGCACGGAGGCGCGGAATTTCTGACCCTCGCCGAAATCGGTCTCGCCCCAGGGGACGAATTCCGGATGCCGATGATTTATGATGTGACCGAATTGTCGACGGCCGTGAAGCCGTGGCTGCTGCGCAAATTGCACGAGCGCGGGTCACCGGTGGTCATTTACCTGGACCCGGATATTGAGATCTTTTCACCGCTGCACGAGTTGGCAGAGTTGGCGCGGCAACACTCGATCGTCCTCACGCCCCACGTGACTGAGCCGATCCCACGCGATAACTTGCGGCTCAGCGAAAGCGATATTCTCGGCGCCGGCATCTACAATCTCGGCTTCATCGCGGTGGGTCCGGGAAGTGACGAGTTTCTGACTTGGTGGGCCGCTCGGCTGCGACGCGAGAGCGTGATCGATCCGGCGCGGATGCGTTTCACAGACCAACGGTGGATCGATTTCGTCCCGGGGTTGTTCCGGCACTACATCGTGCGCGATCCGGGTTTTAATGTCGCCTATTGGAATCTGCATAGCCGGAAAGTGGCGAAGAATGGTGCGGGATATACGGTCAATGGCAGACCGCTGCGTTTCTTCCATTACAGCGGATACGATCCCGAGAGTCCTCATATCCTGAGCAAACATCAGGGTGCCAATCCGCGGATCAATTTAAGCGAACGCGCCGGGGTCCGAGAGCTCTGCGACGCCTACGCGCAAAAGCTCGCGGCCGCTGGGTTCCGGGAGTCCAAACGGCATCCGTACGGCTTCGAGTCGTTAGCGAATGGTCTGCGGATCGATCAGCGGCTTCGCCGCATTTATCGCGAGGCGCTGGAACGCTCGGAAAGAAACGGGGAGGCCGAGCCGCCCTCGCCTTTCGGCCCGGAAAACGAAGAAGAGTTTCTGCATTGGCTGAACGAACCGATGACCAAGGCGGGCGCCGGCGTCACGCGCTTTATGATCGCGATTCATGAAGAACGGGAAGATTTGCAACGCGCCTTCCCGTCTCCGTTGGCCGCGGATGCGCTGCGTTTTTACACTTGGTTCTCGCAGGATGCGCAGGTGCGGGAACTGATTCACCCTGCGCTCATTCCCCAGGAATTGCCGCCGCCACCCGAGGAGAGCACCCCGGCGCCGGTGACCACAAGACAAAGCGAGGGGCCGCTCCTGAATGTGGCCGGTTACTTCCGGGCCGAGCTGGGCATTGGCGAGGCAGCGCGTCTTTTATTGCGCGGGCTGGAAGCCGCCGGCTTGCCCTACCAAACCGTATCGTGTGCAGAAACGGTGAGCCGGCAGGATCATCCCTTTGCCACGCGGGACGGCGGCGGCGCCACGAGCGACATTAACATTGTCTGCGTGAATGCCGATCAAACGCCGATCTTCGCGCAAACCATGGGCCCGGAATTTTATCAGGGTCGCTACACCATCGGCGTTTGGTTCTGGGAAGTGGAAGAATTCCCGAGCGCGTTTCGGCCGGCCTTCGATCACGTCGATGAAGTCTGGGTGGCGACGGAATTCATGCGGGAGGTGCTGGCTAAAGTCTCGCCCAAGCCCGTGCACAAGTTCCACCTGCCTCTCGTTAGGCCAAATTCGCCGGCCGCCCTGCCCGCCGGGCCGACGGGGACGGACGGCCGTTTCACTTTCCTCTTTAGCTTTGATTTCATGAGCATTCTGGAGCGGAAAAATCCGTTTGGCGCGATCGAGGCGTTTAAACGCGCGTTCGCGCCGAACGAAGGACCCGTTTTGCTGATCAAGACCATCAACGGCAATCGGACAGCTTCCGACTTGGAACGCGTGCGACTGGCTGCTGCTGACCGGCCGGACATCATTGTTTCGGATGGGTATCTCTCGGCCGCGGAGAAAGACGCGCTTATGGCGCGCTGCGATTGCTACGTCTCGCTTCATCGCTCGGAAGGTTTTGGCCTGACCATGGCGGAGGCGATGAGCCTCGGGAAGCCTGTCATCGCGACCGGCTATTCCGGAAACTTGGAATTCATGACTCCGGAAAACAGTTATCTCTGTTCTTTCGAATACACCGAGGTCGGCCCGGGCTCGGCGCCTTATCCGCCAGACTGTCGCTGGGCGCAGCCGAATCTAGACGAGGCCTCTGCCTTCATGCGCCAGGTTTATCGGCAACAAGAGGAAGCGAGGGCGCGGGGAAGCCGCGCGGCCACCGAGATCGCGACGCGACATTCTCCCGCGGTGGCGGGCCGCGCAATCAGCGAACGAATCGCTGCCATCCGTGCTCAGTTGGCCGCGGCCGAAACGCAGGAAGCGTCGCCGAAAATTTCCGAGACGCCGCCTCCGCCTCGACGGCGGCCGTTGCTCTACCGGTGGGTCCGCTCTTTCCTTCGCCATTTTTTCAAGGAAGAGCGAGACCGCATCATCCGTCTGGAGCACCAGCAGGAGTCACTCCGCGCCGCAGCGGGAGCCACGGCAACTCAGCAAGAAGCGTCCGGGCGCCGGGAGACGGCAGCGCTGCGAGAAATGATCGAGGCGCAGAAGGAAATGGTGCAAAGCCTGGCAACGCGTCTGGAGTTGCTGGAAACGATCACGCCCACCGTCGCGCAAATTCCCGCATTACGGGAAGCATTGGCGCAGGAAGCGGAGCAAACGCGGACGCTCGCGCACGCGCAACAACACCTGCAGGAAGGTGTCGAGAAACGGCTGGATGCGGTGGAAGCCGTTGCCAGCGCTACGCATGAGAGCGCGGCGCGGCAGGACCATCTCCTCGGGATTCTGAATGACGAGGTCAGGAATGGCGCCACGCGGCTCGACGAAATTACGACCCACTTCGACGCCGTGCCTTTCATGGCGGACCCCAGCATCCTCCGCACAGAAACCAGTGACGGAAAAGAAGCCATCGGCTATCGACGCTCGGATGCCGAGGCCGCGGGAGATGATTTGTATCTCTCCTTTGAAAGCATTTTTCGGGGCTCGGAAGAGATGATTCGCGAGCGGCAACGGACCTACCTGGACGTCTTGCGTGATCGGCGCGGTCCAGTGGTCGATCTCGGCTGCGGCCGGGGAGAAATGCTCGACCTGCTCCGCGAAGCCAGCATTACCGCGGTGGGCGTTGATACGGACGCGGGAATGGTGAAACGCGCCCGCGCCAAAGGAAACGAGGTGGTCCACGAAAGTGCGCTACCGTTCCTCAGAGCTCAGCCGGATGGCTCCATCGGCGGGATTTTTTGCGCACAAGTGATCGAGCACATGCCTTACAAAGAGTTGCTCGAATTGCTTCTCCTGGGTCGGCAAAAACTGGAGCCCGGCGGTCCGCTGGTGCTGGAAACGGTGAACCCGCATTCGCACCGCGCGCTCAAAACTTTCTGGGTCGATCTCACGCACAACCAGCCGATCTTTCCGGAAGTGCTCGTGGCCCTCTGCCGGGAAACGGGTTACGGCGAAGCCATTGTCCGTTTTCCCTGTGGTCGGGGAGATTTGCAGCACGATCGGGCGTGGGAAGGCGAATACGCCGTCATCGCGCGGAACCTGCCCTCGTCTTTACCGTCGGCGGCGGATTCCTAGCGCGCGGGCTGGTCTGGTCACGCGCCATGGCATTCTGAGGATGAATGCCTAGACTGGCACGATGCGATTCCAAGTCTGCACCATCATTGCGCACAATTATCTGGCGCATGCGCGGGTGCTTTATCGCTCCTTCCGCGAGTTCCATCCGGACGTTCTTTTTAGCGTGCTCGTTTTCGATGCGCCGCCGGGAACGGTGGAGGAAGAATGGGAGACGCTCAGTCTGGCGGATATCGGTCTGCCGCCGGGTGAGGAAGCGCGCATGCCGGCGTTCTATAATGTGACCGAGCTGGCGACCGCGTTGAAGCCGTGGTTTTTTCGCACGCTGCTCGCACGGCAGAAGACGGATCTCCTCTATTTCGATCCGGATATCGAGTTCTTCGCGCCGGTCTCGCACATCGCAGAGTTGGCGGAGGCCCACACGCTGGTGCTGACCCCGCACACCACCCGGCCGATGAACCGCGACGGCGAGAAACCAAGTGAGACCGACATCCTCAGCGCAGGTGTGTACAATCTCGGCTTTCTCGGGATGCATCATGAGAGCGGCGCGTTTCTCGACTGGTGGGGCGAGCGTCTGCTACGCGAAGCCATCATCGCCCCCGCGAAGATGCGTTTTACCGATCAACGCTGGATGGATTTCGCGCCGGGCTATTTCGATTCCCACATCCTGAAAGATGAGACGTGCAACGTGGCCTACTGGAACACGGACACCCGACCTCTTACCTGGACCGGCCAGCGCTACGAAGTGCGTGGCGAACCGCTGTGCTTTTTTCACTTCAGCGGTTTCCGCGCGGAGACACCGGAGCGGCTGAGCATTCATCAATTGGACGCGCCCCGGACGCGCGTGCCGGAGCATCCGGCGCTGGCGCGTCTTTGCCAGGCTTACGCCGCGAAACTGGAAGCGGCTGGCTACCGGGAGATGCGCGCACTTCCTTACGGCTTCGCGAAAGCGGGCGATGGCTCGGAGTTCACCGAAGAGATGCGCCTGGCCTATCGCGGGGCCCTCGACGATCACGAAAAGTTGGGCCTGGCGGCTCCGCCCAATCCATTCGCGGACGCGGACAATTTCCTTGCTTGGTTTCAGCGCACGCGGGTGAGAGAAATTTCGTCTGCCGAAAGGAAGGCCCAAACCCATTCCCTTATCCAGACCTCCCTCGGCCGCGCGCAACAAAAGCATTTTGTGAGATCGGTAAAGCCTTTGCGACGGATCTTGCGGAATCAGGGAGCCGTGAACGACAGCCTGATCGAGGCAGTCCACCAACTCGCACTCCAGAATCAGGAGTTAATCGAGGAAATGAGCGAGCTGCGCGGCGTCTTGCGCCAGCTGCGGGATTAGCCAGCCCTCCCCTAACGACTGGTCGAGTGTGGCCCGAAGAGGTCGCGAATCGCACCTGCGGCGGATGGCAGACAAACTTCAGCCACACTTTCGCCAAACCATGGCCGCATCGCCACGCCAGCGCGGCCTGCCATCCAGGCCGCCACTTCTCGCGGTCGCGCCGCGTTCACCTGGTCCATGAGTTCCCACAGTCGATCAAGGTACGCGTCGACGGTGTGATGGGTCTGCACGTGGCGCCGCCCATTTTCTCCAATGGCGCGATAACTTCCCGGATCTGCCAGGAAATTGCGCAGATGCTTCTGGATATCCTCCAGCTCGAATTCGCGCCGCACCTTGGCCACCACGTCATCGGCGAGGGTGGCATACCAGCCAATGTCCGTAACGAGGCTGGGCAAGCCGTGTTGCCAAATACGGAGTTGGCTGGCAGAGACTTCGCCCATGGTTGGGTCGCGCAGATTCAACGCGAGATCGCTCTCCGCCAGGGCCGCGTTCAATTCCGTTTCGGTCACGAAACCGTGCGCCGTTACCGACGCGCTTAAACCGAGCTCATGCACCTGCCGACGAAACGCACTTTCCTGCGCGATCGTCCCGTAAACGTCCAGATGGAATCGGCTCCGTTCTGGCAAAAGATGAAGAGCTTGCAGGATGGTTTGCAGGCGACGGTTTGCCCCGAGAAATCCGAAAACGACGATTCGATAGGCACCGCGCTGCGGAGCTCGCGCCGGCCTCTCCGTCAAGGTCGGCGCAAACAGCGGAATATACGCCACCGGGAGTTGCGTCAGCCCCGCCACCTTGGTGCGGCCGGTTTCAGTATGCACCGCCACCCCCAGTGCGTGCTCGATCGCCGCCCCAGTAAGAGGGCAGGTTGGGCCAATTTCCGCCAGGGACTTCCGCCCTGCCAGGCAGGCTTCGCCTAACGAGCGACCGCGTCCCGGATGATAGAACTCCATCATCTGCAAATAATCGCCGGGCGTGAGGACAGCCATGTCCGCCATGGCGGAAAAGAATTCCTGCAGATTCAAATCGTGCAGGACCACAATCCCAGGGTGCTGGCGGCTTACCCGCCAGATCGGTCCGTGATAGCGCGGTTCATTCCCGAGATGATAAATCGTGGCCTCGGCCGCATTGATCTCGGCCCAAGGCATGGCGTTCGGATCGTAGCGTCGAACGCGAGCGCTCTTCTCCAATTCCGGCAGCCACGTTTTCTCATGCACCCAAAGCGTCACCTCCGCCCGTCGAGCCAAAGCCGGGAGCACCGCAGCCGTATCCAGCGCGATCGAAGAGCGCGTCGGTGGGACGGGCGAAAACCAATTCAGCTTCATGCCAGCAGGGTCTTCACCACATGCGACCAGGAAAGCCCTAACGAATCGTAATGTCGTCGCGCCTGCTCTCCGTACTCTCGCGCGCGCTCCCGTTCCTGCCACAGCTCGTCCATGGCCGCAGCCAGACCTGCCGCGGTCGGCTCGACCGCCAGACCGGTTTTACCCGGCAAAATAAATTCGAGCGTGCCGCCGGAATCACGACAAGTGATGACCGCCTTGGACGCGAGCATCGCCTCCAGGGTCACGTAGCCGTAGTCTTCATCCAGCGGAGGAAAGACCACTGCGAGCGCACGCGCATACGTCTCCACTTTTGCCGTCTCGTTCAGGTAGCCCAGCCATTCCACGCGGGCTTCGATTTTTAATTTTCGCGCCACGCGGCGGAGATGCTCTGCATAAGGCGGGCTGTCGGGAAGACCGGAAAATTTCACCCGTACCGGCTGCCGCGTGTGCGCGAGCGCACGCAGCACCAGTTCCTGCCGCTTGTTCGCTGAGAGCCGGCTGGGGAAAAAGAAATAATCCTCCGCCTTCTCCGCGGCAAAAAAGGCCGCGGGATTGGCCGGCGGATGATAGAGCGGCTTCGAAGCGATCTGCGAATAATGCTGCAGCCGCGACGTTACATTTTGTGAAATGGTAAAGACGGCGCGCGCCTCCTCACCGATCTGGCGATCCGCCCGCGCGATCACGTCGCGCAGCAATCGTCCCCGCGGATTCGTGTGTAAATCGCCCATCGGCGTCTCCCAGAGATCGTAGGCCGAGCGATGCTGATGCAGGAGCCAAACCACCTTCGCCGGATGCGAAATGAGATACGCGGGAAACTTCAACGCAATCAAACGATCGACCGGCGCAGCATGAATCTCGCGCAGGTCTAACAAGCGACAGGCCAGCATTTGATCCGGGATCGACTCCGGCCGCGCGGGATTAAAGGGAATGGAAACCAACGCCGCCTCATGGCCTTCCGCCGCCAGCGCGCGCACCAATTCCTCAGCCAGCACTTCTGCGCCGCCGTGCACAAACGGCGTCCCCACTGTAGCCACCAGCACTCGCATCAGCGTGGAGGCCGGTGGCGGCTCGGGCCGGGCGTGTTTGACCGGGATTGCACTCTGCGCGCCACGCCCGCCCGGAGCGCTTCCCGCATTCTCTGCATTTCGTCCCGCAGTTCCTGCTGTTGCACCGCCAACGCCCTGGCGGCCGCAATCAGGCTGTCATTCACCGTCTCCTGATTGCGAAGAAGACGACGGAACGGTTTCGCTTTTTTGACGAAGGTTTTCAACCGCGCCCGCTGCAGCGCGCTCTGGATGCGGCCGGCGTGAAAATCATTCCGCTCTGAAATTGAAGCCGGACTGGAAGAAAATTGCAGACCCGGATTCCATTTCTCCGTCTTCGCAGCCAGACGAATGCGCTCTGAAATCTCGGCCAAGGAAACCGGGGCGGGTGCAATGCTCATGGTGGAAAGGCGAAACGCAGCTTCCATCATCGCGCGTCGCGATGCGACAAACTTTCGCGGAGAACCAGCCCCGCATGTCGCCTGCAAGATGGTCTTGCGGTTCTGGCTCCAGCCTCCGACGCTGGTTCGTTGGTCGCGCGGACCGATGTTCTGAATGCTCTTCTCGACACCGTTTTTCCTCTTCGTTTTTCTGCCGGTTTTCTTCGCGCTTTACTGGTTCCTGCCGAAGCGCCGGTGGATCCTGCTCACGGGCAGCCTCTTTTTTTACGGCTGGGGCGAACCGATCTTCCTCCTTGTCGTCCTCGCTTCGGCGCTGCTCGATTGGCTGCTCGGACAACGCATCGCGCAGCGTGGCCGCGGCGCGCGCGGATGGGTGGCGCTCGGCGTAATCGCCAATCTCGGCCTGCTGGTTTACGCGAAATACACCGTCTTCGCGATTCTGAATATCAACGCGCTCGCCACCATGCAGGGCTGGCGTGCCTGGCCCGTGCCGCACATCGCCTTGCCGCTCGGCGTCTCCTTTATCGTCTTCGAGAAGATCACCTACGTCGTCGACCTCTACCGGAAGCTCGTTCCGCCGGCGCGTTCGTTTCTCGATTACCTCAACTACGTCTTCCTCTTCCCGAAACTGCTCGCAGGGCCAATCGTGAAATATCACGACATCGCACCGCAGCTGGCGCAGCCGTCGCATCGGTTTACGGAAGTCAAAGAAGGGCTGCTCCGTTTCATTTTTGGCTTGGGCAAAAAGGTGCTGCTGGCCGACTCGCTCGCGCCGGTGGTGGATCAGGTTTTCTCGCTTCCAGGTGGAGCGCTCAATCCCGGCGCGGCCTGGCTCGGTCTGGTTTGTTTCACGCTCCAGATCTTCTTCGATTTTTCCGGCTACTCGGACATGGCCATCGGGATGGCGCGCATGCTCGGGTTCCGTCTCGCGGAGAATTTCCGTGATCCCTACCTGGCGGAAAGCGTGACGGATTTCTGGCGGCGCTGGCACATCTCGCTCTCCTCGTGGATCAAGGAATACGTTTACATCCCGTTAGGCGGAAATCGCGTTTCGCGCGTGCGCAGCTACGCAAACCTGTGCCTCTGTTTCGTTCTCTGCGGCCTTTGGCACGGCGCAGCCTGGAACTTCGTCATCTGGGGTTGCCTGCATGGTCTGGCACTGGTCTGCGAACGCGCCTTCTGGCTTCGGATTTCCGCGGCCTGGCCGCGCTTCGTGCGAGTAGGCGTCACCTTCGCCGGCGTTGCATTTGCCTGGGTGTTTTTTCGTAGCGCTAGCTTCGAGCAAGCGCTGAATTTCTTCCACGCACTGGCGGGCGGCGCCGCGTCTGCGCCAAATGAAGTTTTCCTGCGGCCGGACACCATCTTTGTCCTCGGCGCGAGCGCGCTTCTTATTCTGAAACCGCTCATCGGCTTTTCCGCCCGGCCGGTCCTCGATCGAAAATGGCAACTGCCCGGCCTCGCGTGGGCCTTTTGTCTTCTCGTCCTCTGTCTCGGCCGGATCTCGGTGAACTCCTTCCAGCCCTTCCTCTACTTCCGCTTCTGAGAAATGACAGCGCGCGTCACCACGTTCCTCGAGCGCATCTTTTTGGGCGCGATCGCATTGATCTTCGCTCTGCCGTTGCCACTGCAAATCGTCACCAACAATCGCAATCATTTCCGCAAAATACCTCTGCTCTCGCATCCGTGGCTGGGCAATCAAACCCTGCAAGGAACCACCGTGGCCGCGCCGGACATTGCCTTCTCTTGGGCCGCGCTCGCGCAGGGCTCGTTCCAGAAAAGCAAAGCAGACCGGTTCGGTGAAGGATTCCCTGGGCGCGAAGCTCTCATCCGCTGGACGAGCGAAGTGTGGTTTCGAGTTTTTCGAGAACCCGCCAGTCTTACTTCCACTGTCACGATCGGACCGGGCGGAGTTTTGTTCGAAAAGAACGTGCTCAGTGCCTATTTCCTGGAACGACCCGACAGAAGCGCGATCGCCCTTTGGGTCAAAGATCTGCGACGCTTGCAGGCATATTGTTCCGCAAACGGGCAGGGATTCGCCGTGCTGATTGCGCCCAGCAAACCTGCGCTTTATCCCGAGACCACGCCGCTCGCCTGGCGACGCTTTTTCGATCCACAACCCCGCGGCTATGTCCATCTGGTTGAGCTTTTGCGGGAGCACGGATATCCGCTTCGTGGACGCGCCAGCTTTGTTGCACCGTGCGCGGCAAGAGCAGCCGCCGCCCGCGCCATTTTTTCCGCGAGGCGGCGCCCATTGGAACGCCCGCGCCACTTTGCTGGCCGGCAATGAACTGCAGGCGCAATGGCGCGCGCAGGGGCTGAGCTCGGAGCCGCTGCGAGTGGCGGAGTTTCGCTTAACCGATCAACCGCGGCATGAGGATAATGATCTCGTGCAACTCTTGAATCTGGCCAGGCCGCTGACCTATCCCTGCGAGGAAGTCTCGTTAGACCGGGTGACGAAAACAGCCGGCCCGCCCCGGCGCCTGGCGATCGTGGGCGACAGCTTTAGTTGGCAACTGGCGCGGTTGCTGAGTCAATCGGGGCAGTTCTCGGAAATCGACGTTCACTTCTATTACCGCCTCTATCAAAGCCAGGTGATCAATGGCGAAACCATTCGCGGTCGCGACGGCCCGCCGCAGGACTTCGCGCAGGAAATATTCGGCGCCGACTGTCTCCTGCTGGAATTAAATGAGGCGAGCGTTCCCGTGCCCGGGCATTACCTCGATCTCTTCTTGCGCGACGCGCTCGCCCACTTGCCGACGCCTAACGACTCGCAATAGCATGGCGTTCGATTTCGCCCATTCTCTCCCTGATCTCCCGCGCCGTTTTTTCAGGATTTAGGCGGCGGCGAATGCTTGCGGACGCGCGGGCACCCAAGGCCGCGCTCTCGGCGGGATTCTCATAAACCCAACGCATCAGACTTCCGGCATGCTCAGCGTCCGGCGCAGCCCAGTGCGTGCCGCGTTCGTACGGTCCGGCATCCTCCTCAAGCTCCGTCATGCTGTAGTTCACGAGCAGGCTGTTCTCGCTGTTCATGAATTCCAGATTGCCGGAGTAGCCAGTGCCGATGACCGGCTTGCCCAGATACATCGCCTGCGCCATTCCCAATCCCAACCCTTCGGAGCGATGCAGCGAAACGTAAGAGTCGACCGAGGCAAAGAGCGAGTTCACCTCCGCGCCGGTCAGATGCGGATCAAGAAAAATGACGCGCGCCTCCCCCGCGCGTTCCGCCAGCGCAGCGCGGCCTGCACGATCGTGCTCCCAATTGATCGACTTCATCACCAGGACCGCATGGTCATCCGCATGGAAGGCGTGCCGAAAAGCGTCGATCACCCCAGCCGGGATTTTTGCGCTGCGTCGTGCTCAGGAAATCGAAATTGAAGAGAAAAAGAAACGCCTCTTCCGGCAGTCCGAAGTGCTTCCGATCCGGGATCGCTTCCGCCTCGTTGAGCTGGAATGGATATGTGATCTGGTGCACGGGAATCGGCGAGACCGCTGCGATCGATTGCCGCGTAAAATCGGATGGCACCCAGATCTCGTCATAATAATCAAAGGCCGAATGCCAGCGCCGCGGGAAGTGTTCCTGTTCCCAATACCAAAGCCCGATGTTGTGACGCCCGGCGAAAAACTTTCGCCCCATGTCGCGCGAAAAACGGCGCGCATAATCGAAGGAGAACGTCATCAGGTTCACCCGGTAGGGATTCGTCCGCGAAAACTCGCGCAGGCTGGCGTCGCGATTGCGATGCATCGTGCTGCGGACGTTGCAAAGCACGCACGGCAAACCCGTCGCCTGCACCGCGCGCCACAGGGCACGGGAGGACTCGCCGATGCCGAATTCGCTCTGCGCGAATCCCGCCATGTTGATGCCCATCGGGCGGACCTGTGAAACCGCCGGTAACGGTCGCCGCAGGTGCCGTTCGTAGAGACGCGTCAGCTTGAGCAACGTCTCGTGGTAGAGGGCACGCGGCGCTTTTCCTCGATACTTGCGCCACCCGCCGTATTCCGCCACCGCCGCTTCTACTTCTTCGCGACCGAGCCCCAGTTTGCGACTGCGCCGAACGATTCTCCGCACCGCGTCATATTCCAGATACTTCCAAATCCAACGGCGCAAACGGACGTAACGCTGGTGCAAATAGCGACCGAGCAACGCGCGATTCTCCAAGGCCGGCGCGAGCGCAGAACGGTCCTTTTCCGTCTGTTGCTTTCCGTGCTGACGGAAAGCGCAAAGCGGTTCCGCCAGATAAAAAAAGCAACTCTGCTCCAGCAGATGGAACCACATTTCCATGTCCGCCATGACAAAGAACGACTCGTCAAAACCCCGCCCGGCTAACGAGCGGCGAAACATCACCGCGCTTGGCCCACCGATGAGATTTCGCTGCTCGAAGAGGCAGCGAGTAATCACACTCGTGCCGGCTAAAGGCCGCGACATCCTCGCGAACGACGACCAGACTTCGCCCGGTTCGCCCCGCTCATTCACGATCTGGCGCGCCGCTGCCACCAGACCCACGGCATGGTTGCTCTCCATCGGCGCCAGCATCTTCTCCAGCGCATGCTCTGAGGTCAGGAAATCATCGGCATGCAAAGTTTTCACATACTCACCCCGCGCGCGCGTCAGGCAGGCGTTCCGGTTTTTTACCATCCCGAGGTTTTGCGCGTTCTGCACTGCGATGATGCGCGCGTCCTGCGCAGCGTAACGTTGCGCGATCGCGAAGGAATCATCCGTCGATCGATCATCGGAAATCACGATCTCGAAATCCTGAAAACTCTGGCGCAGGACCGACTCAATCGCCGCCGGCAGAAAGCGCCCGTAGTTAAACGAGTCGATGCAAACGGAGATCTTGGGCGAGGTCATGAACGTTGCAATCGAGCACAACCCAGCAGCACAGCCAGCAGACCGATCATGGCGAAAGTCTCCACGTGATAACTAGCGAGGAGGAAGGCAAAAGCACGGCCGACCACATCCCGACTGAGCACAGGAACGAACAGAAGGAAAAGCGCGAGCAAACCCAGCATCCAGCCGGGCCATTCTTTCCGGGTGAGAAACAGGGCGGCGATGAAATAGCAGGCCGGCAAAAGCGCCACGCAATGCTGGCCCCAGGTGATTGGCGAGAAGAGCAGCATCAAAAGCGAAAGCACGGCGAGCTCCCAGAGAAATCGCGGATCGTGTCGGCTAACGAGTGCTCGGCGCGACCACCAGAGGAAGCCCAGGAGCAAAATCAGCAGGATTCCCTTGATCACCCAACCGGCCGCGCCAGGCGATAAGTGGAGCGCATCGAAATAAAGCGGATGCGCCGCGCGCCCGGGATGGCCCTCGGGTAACTCCATCAAATAACGCGCCAGCGTGGGGCGCAGCGCCATGTTCTGCAGCGGCTCTGGGCCGAGCACGCCGATGGCGGGATTCGTGTTGCCGAAGCCCTGCCAGACATTTCCCGCCCATGTTTCCATGTGGTGCCGGTAGGAAGCCGGCCCCTGCCAAAGGATGGGCGCGAGCGTAAAAAGCAGCGCCGCCGCGCAACTGCTGGCAAACATTTTCCACTGCCGTTTCCAAAGAAAATAGCCGACAAAAATAGCCGGCGTGCATTTCAAGGCCACAGCCAGCCCGAGGCTCGCGCCGCCTAACAAGTCTCGGCGTTCCCTCCACAGATAAATCGCCAGCCAGGTCAGCGTGACCAGAAGGGTATTCACGCCCAGCTCCGCCAGGTCGCGAATGACGTAGCGACCCGCCAGGACGAGCGCGAGCGCGGCCACCCAAAAGGCGCGGCTCCGCTCAAGCGTGAAGACAGGCCCGGCCAGCTCGCGCAATAAACGGAGGAGCAAAAAGAGCGCGCCAACGCCCAGTGGAAAGAGCAGCGCCTTCGCTACCGCCAGCGGCAAGAACGCGGCGGGCGCGTGCGCCATGGCCCAAAAAGGCGGATACGGTAGATGCATGCCGCCGGCATAAAGAAACTCGCCCGCGAGGAAGCGGCGCCCGAATTCCCAGTGCAATTTGAAGTCGCCATCGAGTGGTCGCGCGAGCACGCGGAAGGCGCAGCCCAGCAGGATCAAAATCCCGATCACGCCGACAATTCGGCGCCACCAGAGTGCGCGAATGGCCGCGGTTTCCCCGGCCGGGTCGAGTATGTCTCCCATTTACCTCCGCACTCTCATGAGCTAAATGGTGAGGCATGACAACGATGCAGGAAAGCGTTGCGGAACGGGTGGTGGATCATTTGGTCCATGAGATTGAGTCGACCGAGCTCTGCACCGAACCGTATTCGCATTTTTATCTAGAACGAGCGTTCCCGGATTCCGTTTTTCAACAGATGCTCGAATTGCTCCCCGCGCACGCTGCTTTCGGCGGGGACAACCCCCGCAAGCACACGCGCGAGGACGGCATGATCACGCGCAACGTCATTAGTGTTTCTCCGCCTGCGCTGGCCGCGCTTCCGGAAGAGCAGAAGGTTTTCTGGAATGAAATCGGCGTCGCGCTCACTTCCACGCGCTTGAAAGATGCGGTCTTCGCAAAGCTTGCGAAAGACTTGAGCCATCGCTTCGGCCTCCCGGCGGAAGAGCTCACCACGATTCCGGCGTATCCGAAACCGGCGCTGGTCAAAGACCTGGGTGGCTACGAGATCGCGCCGCATAAAGACACGCGCTCGAAGATCGTGACCATGCAATTTTATCTCCCGCCCGATGCTTCGAAATCGGATCTGGGGACGGCGGTCTATCGCGTGCGTTTGCTGCAAGTGAAGAACCTGTTCTCTCCGCGCAATCGTTTCGAGAAGGTGAAGCAATTTTCCTTTCAACCGAACAGCGGCTACGCCTTCGCCGTGGGCTCGAAGAGCTGGCACGGCCGCGAGACGGTGCCGATGGCCTCAGGCGAACGCAATTCGCTCATGCTCATCTACTACGCCGAGCCGAATAAGGGCTGGTAGTCTAACGAGCGAATCAGTCAGCCCGAACGCGCGCTACATCCGGCCGCGCCGTTTGTAGAACGCCTGCCGTTCCATAATCAGGTCCACGTATTTCCGCGTCCCGGGGAAGTCGATGTTGGCCCGGAATTCATCCGGAGGGAGGACGCCCGCGCTGCTGCCACCGGCCCAGCGCTGCGCCCGGCTGGCGCCAGCGTTATACTCCGCCAGCGCGAAAGGCACCGGATCGATTTGCTCCCGCCAGTGCGCCAGCGCCCGCGCCAGATACCACGTCCCGGCCTGCACATTCACGCTCGGGTCGAAGAGCTCTTCCGCCTGGAAATTCTCGACTTTGTTTTCCTTTGCCCACTCGCGCGCGGCTGGCTCCGAGACCTGCATCAACCCACGCTCACCAGCACCCCCAAACTTGTGCTCATCGAAGCGGCTCTCCCGCCAGATCACCGCTTTCACCAGCATCGGGTCCACGCCGTTTCGCGCCGCCACCTCGCGAATGAGCGCGTCGTGTTGCTGGAAACGCTTCGGGCTTAGCCACTCGAACGTGGTGTAGAACGCATCGCCCGAACGCAGCGCGAGATATCCAATTCCCGCCGCGCTGGCGAGGATCACGCAGATGAGGAGTTTGAGGATGAAGCGCATTTCGAACGGGGAAGGGAAACGTCCAACGTCCAACGTTCAACGTCCAACGTTGAATGAAGAGCGTGCGCAGACGACGCCTCGGAACGTTCAACGTTGGACGTTGCACGTTGAACGTTGGACGTTTCCCTCCCCGCATGCCCTACGCTCGCGTCATCATCGATCGCGTCATCCACCGCGAGCTGGATTACTCCATCCCCGAGCATCTCGCCGCACAAGTAAACATCGGTTGGCGCGTCCGCGTGCCCTTTCGCGAACACTCCGCGCTCGCCACCGTGGTCGCGATCGTGGAGGAAACGGATGCGACCGGATTGCGACCGATCGAAGCGATCGTAGGCGAACGTCCCGCCTTGAGCGTGAAGGTGCTGGAGCTCGCGCGCTGGATGGCTGCTTACTACTGCTGCTCCATCGAAACCGTCATGCGCAGCCTTTTGCCGCAGGTGATTCGGCGAGGGGAAGTGGGCTGGAAAAAACAGCTCATGGTTCGTGCTGCGCGCGAAAGCACGACGGAGGAAATCGAGAAACTGCGGAAACGTGCGCCGCGGCAGGCGGAATTAATGGAGGCCATTCTTCGCCGTGGTGCACCCGCTCTCGCGGCCGATCTCTTGCGCGAAACTTCGCTCGATAACGCGGCCTTGCGCGGCCTCGAAAAGCGCGGCTGGATTGAACTGCGCGCAGAAGCCGTCACCCGCGATCCGCATTCTGACGAGCAGTTCATAGCCAGCACCAATCTGACCTTGAACGCCGAGCAAACCGTGGCGCTGGCGGCGGTGGAGGAAGCGCTCCAGACCCCGGAATCGGCGCGTCCGCTTTTGCTCCACGGCGTCACTGGCAGCGGGAAAACGGAGATCTATCTCCAGGCCATCCGCTTCACCTTGGAACGCGGCAAGACGGCCATCGTTCTCGTCCCGGAAATTTCTCTCACGCCGCAAACGGTGGAACGCTTCAAGAGCCGCTTCTCCGAAAGCGACGATATGGTGGCCGTCCTCCACAGCCGGCTGAGCGAAGGCGAACGGCACGACGAATGGCACAAGATTCAAGCCGGCCGCGCGCGCATCGTCATTGGTGCGCGCAGCGCGGTTTTCGCACCGCTGGAAAACCTCGGCCTCATCGTGGTGGATGAGGAACACGAGACCACTTACAAGCAGGAAGAGGCTCCCCGTTACCACGCGCGCGACGTCGCGGTCGTGCGCGGGAAGATGGAGAACTGCGTCGTGCTCCTCGGCACGGCCACGCCCTCGCTCGAGAGCTATTACAACGTCAAACGCGGCAAGTATCAGCTCCTCAATCTGACCCTGCGCGTGGACGACAACCAGATGCCGCTCATGCGCATCGTCGATCTCCGCCAGGAAGCGCGAAAGGCGAAATCGCTCACCATTCTGGGCGAAAAACTCTACAGCGCGATCACAGCGCGGCTGGAGAAACACGAGCAGACCATCTTGTTTCTCAATCGCCGCGGCTTCTCCACTTCGCTCCTTTGCAGCGCCTGCGGCGAAGTGCGCGAGTGCCCGAATTGCAGCGTCGCGCTGACCTTCCATCGCCACGCCGCGCGCTTGAGCTGTCACCTCTGCGGCCACACCGCGGCGGTGCCAAAAAAATGTCCCGCCTGCAGGGAAAACGCACTCGTCTATGCCGGTTTCGGCACGGAGAAAGTGGAGTCCACCGTGCAACAGCTTTTCCCGAAAGCAGTCGTGAGGCGGATGGACGCCGACTCCATGACGCGGAAGGATGCTTACCGCGAAACCCTCCGCGCTTTTCGCGCGGGCAAGATCGATATCCTCGTCGGCACGCAGATGATCGCGAAGGGGCTGCATTTCCCAAACGTCACGCTGGTGGGAATCATCAACGCCGATCTCAGCCTGCATCTCCCCGATTTCCGCGCGGGCGAGCGCACCTTCCAGCTTCTCACGCAGGTGGCCGGCCGCGCCGGTCGCGGCGAAACGCCGGGCGAAGTTTTTGTGCAAACCTTCACGCCATTCAGCCCGTCGATTCAGTTCGCGCGGCATCACGACTTTGCTGGCTATTTTGAACAGGAACTCGAGTTCCGGGAGCGCTGCGATTTTCCGCCGTTCAAACACGCCGTCCTGCTCACCGTCCGTTCGGCCCATGAAGCGCGGGCCAAATTCTCCGCTGAAACCATGGCGCGACGTTTACGCGAAGCGCTCCCCGAAGAATTCATCATGAGTGAGCCCACACCCGCGCCGCTCGAGAAGCTGCAAAGCCAGTTCCGTTATCACATTCTCTTACGCGGCGAAGCCATCCTGCGGCTCAGCCGGCTGGTGCGCGAGACGTTGGATAAGCTCCCGCTCCCGGAGGACGTCTTCGCAAGTGTGGACGTCGATCCGTACCAGCTGCTTTGAACGAACAGCCGAAATTTTTGAAAGATGGATGATCGGAGACTGCGAGTCAGTGATGATCGGTTGGATGGGCTGAGGGCAGTTCCGGTGACCATTTCGGTGGTGGCGTGGGCTTGCCAAAGCATGCGGGGGAGCCAAAAATGAACCATGCAATATCCCATCGCGGTCCGGTCGCTGCTGGCTATGGCTCTTCTCGGGGGAGGCACGGCGCCAGCATTCTGCCAATTGACCTCGCGAGCGACGTTTCTTGTCCGCGGGGATGCGGTGATCATAGGGAATACCCTGGCGCAGGACGCGGCTGCGGGGGTTCCCGCGCCGGTGGTCGGCACGGTGGGCTTCACGGGCTCGAATACCACGGACACCGCGCCGGATGTTTTTTGGCGGTCGAACTCCCCAACGACCGGCAACGCCGAGGCCAGCGTTAACATCAGCCTGGCGCAGGCGCGTTCCACTGCCGCCCTCGCCCTCTCCGCTGGGCAGCAGGTGCGCTATGCCCGCCTTTACTGGGCGGCGACGACCACCGACGGGGTGGCGGATCCCACGGTCTCCTTCACCTCACCCAACAGCGTAACGACGACGGTCACAGCCGATGCGACCTATACCTCGACCAACTTTTCCTATCTAGGGACGGCCGATGTGACGAGCCTGATGACCGGCAACGGAGGCTATACCGTGAGTGGAGTGAACGGCGTGGATTTGATCAATCGCAATGATAACAATGCCTTCACGGGCTGGGGATTGGTGGTCGTCTACGAATCACCGGCCCTCCCTAACCGTTTCGTCGAAATCGCCGACGGCCTGGCGGTCGTGAACGGCACGACATCCGCGAGCTACACCTTTAGCGGTTTTCTGGTCCCAGCCGGGGGCTTCACCTCTTCGCTCTCCGTTCTGGCGTTTGAAACGGACGC
The DNA here is from genome assembly GCA_963762685.1 of uncultured Verrucomicrobiae bacterium. GTDB lineage: Bacteria > Verrucomicrobiota > Verrucomicrobiia > Chthoniobacterales > UBA10450 > JACCTI01. The sequence continues at coordinate 28,639 of CAVXLV010000012.1, forward strand.
AACCGTGACGGGGGATTCCTTATCCGTGGATGGCAACGTCTATTCCGATGCGCAAAACGCGGCGATGAATTTCTTCAACAGCACACACAGCCGGGACGGCGCGGCGGTCAGCAATAGCGGCGACCTGCCGCGGCTCACCGGTGCGGTCAATAGCATGTCGGGAGTGGATATTGACGAAATCCATCCAGTGCCGACCGCGGGCCAAACCTCGCGGACGGTGAGCGCCCAGACCACGCCCGGGGGTGATGTTCTTTATCTGGGAGCCTTGGTTCACTCGATCTCGACTTTATCGGTTTCGATCACTGGGATCGAACATCTGGCTTCGGGAGACGTGCGTGTGACCGGGCAATCGGATGCTGGTTCGGTGCTGATCAGTGGCTCGTCGAGCCCGACGGATGGCTTCGTCTCTTTGGGTCGTGTTTCGACCAGTGGTCTGACGTTCACTTTTACCGATACGACTGCGGGCAGCGCCGCTCGCCGCTTTTATCGAGCCTCCATCCCCTAGCGCATTGCGGTTTTGTATCGCGCCGCGGCCCGGCTTGCCGGAAGGTCACGGATGAAAATTTTCGCCGTTTATCTGATGGGCCGCGAGCAGCCAGTCGAAGTGCAAGCTGATTGGTTCGCCCTCGTAGGCGAGAAAGGGGAACAATCCTACCGCTTCAAAGTGAAGACGAATGAAGGCAGCGAGGTGGTCGGCGAAATGCCCGCGCGCAATCTCCTGCTCATCGTCGAAAGGGAATCGCTCGCCTAACCGTTCGAGGTTTTCGGCTTGTGCCCGGGCACGCGAGAAGCGCCCCGTCCCGACGGGGCGCTCTCGATGAAGAATAGCGATCTTAGTTTTTCTGAAAGACGTCGACGTGTTGCTCTTTGTCGTTTCCGTCCTCGTGTTTGATGAAGTCCTTGTCGGTCCCTTCCCGCTGCAGGCTGATCTGCCGGGCGCGATAGACTACGCCACCCCGCCGCGCACCGTTCGCCTGCCTTCGCCTAGGCTTTGGCCTTGAACATGGCGGCGTCGACGATGGACCAAAGATGGATGACCCAGCCGAAAAATACGATCCAGAGCAGACCCGCGAGGACGAACTGAATCAGCGCCATCATCACCCGGCCCTGAATGAGCTGCCCCAGCCCCGGGATGAAAAAACTGCACAGCGCTGCGATCACATTTCCGGTCGAACCTTGTCCTGCAGCCATGCGGAAATGCTTGCGCGCTTCCTCTGCGGGAACAAGCGATATTTCGCGACGACAGAGGACCAGACTGGCGGGGCGGCGGCATCTGCCGCAAGTTCGTCGGGATGAAAACTGTTTTGTCCTTCGCGTTACTCCTTCTCGCCCTAATTGCTCCTGGCCTGGCCGCGCCGGAAACATTCACGGTGGAGCGTTTCACGTTTGCTGTGCCCGCGGGTTGGAAACAAGTGGCGCCGCCTTCGCCAATGCGGAAGGCGCAGCTTGAGGTGGGCGAAGATGCGGCGAAAGCGGAGGTCACGTTTTTCCATTTTGGCGGCGGCAGCGGGAGCGTGACCGACAATGTGTCGCGCTGGTATTCGCAATTCCCCGGGAGCGAGGAAACTCAGAAGAGCGAGACGATGGACGTCGGCGGGGTCAAGATCACGTTCGTGCAAGCAGCAGGGACGTTTAACAGCGGCATGCCCGGCGGCCCGACGACGCCAAAAGCCGATTATGCGCTGCAGGGCGCCATCCTGGAAAATGCGGCGACGGGCGATGTCTATATCAAGATGACGGGCCCAAAGGAAACCGTGGCCGCGGCGACGGAAGCATTCCGCAAGATGGTGAAGGACGCGGCGCAGCCCGCGGCGTAACCACGGCGCAAGACCTGTGGTAGGGCGGCGCTTCGAGGCTAGGACGCAAGCCGCACCAGTAACTGCGCGGCGAAGTAAAGCATGACCAGCGCAGTCAGCGCCTGTGTGGCAATTTGCCAGCTCGGACGGGAGAAAATGCGGGCGCCCAGTCTGATCGCAGTGGCAAAAACGAAACCCCACGTGATCGCGCCGAGGAGGACGGAGCCAGCAAGAAAGCAGGAATTAAGCAGGTTGCCGCTGAGTTTTTCGCTCTGGCTGCCGATGACAGCGAGCCAAAAGCCGATATTCCAGGGACTGGTGAGGGCGAGAACAAAACCGAGCACGAAACCGGGCAGGCCACGCTGGCGCAACTGGGCGGTTTTGGTTGAGGCGTTAGTCGCAGCGCGTTGTTTCCGATAGGCGCTCCAAGCGCCGCGGAGGAAGACGCTGGCCAGAAAAAGGAGCAAAGACAGGCTGATAAGGCCGAGCACGAGGCGGAGACGCGGGGTGTTGATGAGCGCGCCTGCGCCGAGTGCGACCCCGAGCGCCCAGAGCGAATCACCCGCGCAAGCGCCGAGCCCAATGCGCCAGGCCGGCCAGAAGCCGCCGCCTTCTGACGCGGGCAGCACTCCGCGCCGAATCATCTCGGCATTAATCGGCCCGGGAGGCCAGGCGACGGACCAGCCGAGGAGGAAACCTTGCAGCGCGAGGGCGAAGTTCATAGGGCAGTGGAGTTCACGTGAGCGTGCGGAATGTTCGCGCCGATGCTGTGCGCGACGGCTAGATGGGCATCGGTGGCGGTGGCCGTGGGCGCCGCGGGCAAAGGGTGCTGGTTAAAAAGAGAGGAAATCCAGCCGCCTCGCCGCCCGACGCGAATGGGAATTCCTGCGATGAAAACAGCCAGCGCGCTGCGCCATTGCGGCTCGAAGAAAATCGCGGCTGTGAAGCGCGCGTATTCCTTCATCTGCGCGGCGATTTCGAATGGTGAGGCGTCGCTCGGCCACGCGATAACCGCATCCACCTCAGGCGTGTTCTCCCAGATTTCAGCGAGAGCCGGCGGAGTCAGCAGCGCGATCCAAAGATCGGGGCGTCCGGCCTTGATCGCGCGGACAGCGGGAAGAGCCGCGGCCGCGCTGGCCGCATCCTCTGGCGAAACGAGGACGATCCGAAAGAGGTCCAGCTGGGCCCGATCGAAGTCTGGCGGAAAGAAGACGCGGCGCTGATCGCGCGCGAACAGGATGTGCGGGCGGAGCGGTTTCCAGCGGTTGTGCGACCAAAGCCAGTCCGCCGGGTAGACGCGGATCTGTTCTTCGAGCAGACGATTGATCTGCGCGGTGAACAATTCCGTATCGCCATCTGCCGGCGGAGACACGGGAGCGGAGATGGTCATCTTCCAGCGCGCGTGACCGGCGGTGTTGATCGCGATCGGCACCACGGGATGGCCGCTGCGGATGGCCAGCATCGCCGCCAGCGTGGAGGAAGAAGTAAGCCGGCCAAAGAGCGGCGTCCAAAGCCCGGCGTAGCCTGCGCCTTGATCGATGAGCACGCCGAGAACGCCGTCGTCCCGAAGGAAGCGCACACATTTTAGCAATTCTGTGCGCCGATCGAAGAGGACGTTGCCGGACCCGGCGCGGGTGCGACGGAGGTAGCGATCGATGAAGGGATTCGCCAGCCCCTGGAAGATGGCGCCGAAGCGATATTCCGGGAAGCGACCACTGAGATGGCTAAAGAGTTCCCAGTTTCCAATGTGACTAATAAGCGCCACCCAGCCCGTCGCAGGTCGCTCGGTTGGGATATTGGCCGTGACGCGTTCCCAGACCGCCTCGTCGCTCATGGAGGAGGCTTTGAAACCCGCGAGAAGATTGGCGCCCAGCAGTTCGAAATGCTCGCGGTTCAAGGCGCGCAATTCGTCGCCGGACATCTCCGCGCCGAAGGCGAGCCGGAGATTCCAGAGGGCCAGGCTGCGGCGTTTCCACAAGAGGTAATAGCAGACCCGGCCACTGAATTTTCCGAGAGAGAAAGCGGCGCCCAGCGGCAGCAGCCTAACGAGACCTTCACAAAAGCGAAAGCCCAGGTAGGAGACGTAATAGAAAAAATAAAAAGCCGATCGCATCCGGAACCTCACCCTACGCGGGAATTGCTCTCGGCGCGCCGTCAGGCCGGGGCGAGCGCACGGGTCCGCGATTTCCTGCAGCATTTCCTCCACGATTTCCGCCGTTCGTATCGTGGCGGGCGTGGGCAGTTCCGAGCCGAGCGCTTGCCGCACGAGTTCATAATCCTGCAGCATCTGCCGGCGAGCCGGCCCATCATCGAGCAGATTCTGGAGGGTGGCGGCGATTCGCTCTGGCTGGCATTTCAGCCCGAGCAACTCCGGGATGGCTTCACGTTGCAGAATAATATTCGGCATGGCGTAGAACGGGATGTGTCTCCAGGACCAGAGAAGGAGCCACTCGAGGCGCACCGGCCAGGTAAAATCATAGACTGTGAGATGAGGGACGCCGGCCAGGACGGCTTCGAGGCTGGCAGTGCCGGTTTTCACAATCGCGGCATCCGCCGCCACCAAAAGGTCGGTCGCACAATCGGTCACCACCGGGATCGAAGCCGGAAGATGCGCGCGCGCGGTCGCGGCAAGTTCCTGCGGGAGCACCGCAATGAAACGGACCGGGCGTTGCGCTTTAATCAGCGCGGCGGCTTCCGCCAGTCTGGGCGCGAGCAGTTTGATCTCAGCCACACGCGAGCCAGGCATCAAGGCCACGAGTTTTTCTCCCGCCTGCACCCCAAAGCGGAGACGCAATGCCTCGCGTTCTTCTGGTTGGCGAATTTTTGAAACGGAAGGATGGCCGACCCATTCTGCGTGGCAACCCGCCGCGCGGAGCTGTTCCGCCGACCATGGGAAAGGCGTGGCGACGCGCTTCACATACGGCACGATGCCCAAGCCGGGTGTGCCGCCCTGTTGCCAGGAGCGTGGCGGGAAATAATAGAGCACGGGGATTCCGCGAGCATGAATCTCGTGGACGACCCGGCCATTGAAGGCGCCCCAATCGCAGAGGACAGCGAGATCGACATGGTTCTGCGCGAGGAATTGCCGCAACTGCGTCCGCAATTTCCAGCAGCGAATATAAAGCTGGATCGCGGAAAGAATGCCGATCGCGCTGCAGTTGGTGGTGTCGCCTAAAATCTCGCCCCCGGGCGAAGCTAGCGCGGCGGCCTGCAATCGCGGTCCGCCCAAGACATGCAAAGAATGGGACGGGTCTCGCGCCAGGAGAGTCTGCGCCAGCGCCGCGGTGTGGACATCGCCCGACACGTCCCCGGCCGTCATCAAGATTACGCGCGAGGGCTTGGACATGTAAGAACGGAATCGGATGGGACGCGGGACGCGACCCCTTCCATGCCAAGCGGGAGGCCAATTTTCAAGGCGCATGTTCACGAGGGACAGGCAAGCCGGCGGTGGCGCAGGCGTCCCCTCCCGTCTAGTATTCGTCCGCTTTGCACTACATCGCCGACATCTTTCGCTTTGGCGCGCCCTACCTGCGGCGCTACTGGCTGGCCTTCGTGCTCGGAATTCTTTTCAGCATCCTCTACGGCCTTTCGAATGGGACCGTCGTGTGGGGAACGAAGACCATCCTGGACCGTTTCAATCCGCCCCCCGTGAGCGCGGTGGTTTCCGATTCGCACCTCTCGAAGATGGAGAAAATCACCTACACGGTGGTGGATCCGTGGCTGCCGCGGACCGGGCGCCCGATTGATGGCCGGCAAATCATCGGCGGCCTGCTTTTTCTTCCCCTGCTGGTTGGCCTGCGCGGGCTGGCGCAATATTTGAGCGCCATCTGCATGGCCTCAGTCGGCGAACGCACGGTGAACGATCTCCGCGCGGACGTGCTGGAAAAATTGCAGAGCCTCTCTCTCGAATACTTCAATCGCACCAGCATGGGCGATCTCCTCCAGCGGATTAATGGCGACACCGCGGCGCTGAATCGCTGCCTCAGCGTCGGCTTCATGGATTCGGTGAAGGAACCGTTTTCCATGATCGGTATCACGATCGCGCTGTGTCTGATCGATTGGAAGCTGACGGTCGCAGCGTTAATTCTGACGCCGCTTTGTCTCATTCCCATCTCGACCTTGGGGAAGAAGGCGCGTGCGGCCGCCGCCATCGGCATTAAGGCCACCATCAGCCAGGCCAGCCTGCTGGTGGAAATGCTGCCTGGCATCCGCGTGGTGAAGGCGCTGAATCTGGAAGACGAACAAGCGCAGCGTTTCCGTAATCATTCGAAAGAACTCATCCGCGGGACGCTCAAAGCCGTCTCGGCCCGCTCCCAGATCAATCCGATCATCGAAACGTTCTCGATGCTCGGGCTGGGTCTCCTCCTTATCTACGTTTTCTACAGCGGCCAGACCACGCCGGATATGGTCGGCTTCCTCACGGGCATGCTGTTCTTCTTCATCCCGGTCAAGCGCCTGGCCTCGCTGCATCTCATGCTGCAAGAGTCGAAAATGGGCGTCGATCGGTTGAAGCAAGTCCTGCAAGAAGTGCCCTCGGTCCAGGAGCGCATGGATGCCACACCGCTGCCTGGTTTTAGCTCTGGGGTTCGGTTGAAAAATGTGAGCTTCGCCTACGAAGAAAAGCTCGTCCTCGATGGCGTCGATCTCGAGATTCCGCGCGGGACGAAGATCGGCATCGCCGGCGATAATGGTTCCGGCAAGAGCACTTTGGTGAACCTGCTCATGCGCTTCTACGATCCGAAAGAAGGCGCGATCGAGGTGGACGGAGTGAATCTCCGCGACGCCAAGGTCGCCGACTTGCGCAACCTGATCGGACTCGTTAGCCAGGAAGTCGTCATCTTCGATCAATCGGTCGCTGGCAACATCGGTTGCGCGAAACCGGGCGCGACTCAGGCGGAAATCGAAACCGCCGCGCGCGCCGCCGGCTGTCACGATTTCATCACCCAGCTTCCGGAAGGCTACGAGACGCGCGTAGGCGAGCGTGGCGTCCGGCTCTCTGGCGGCCAACGCCAGCGCATTTCCATCGCGCGGGCTTTCGTGCGCGATGCGCCCATTATCATTCTCGACGAAGCCACCGCCTCGCTCGATGCGCGGGCGGAAGCGGACATCCAGGCCACCGTGGATCGTTTGGAAGAACACCGCACTGTCATCTGCGTGGCGCATCGCCTCTCCACCCTGGCGGAGATGGATAAGATCATCGTGCTCGCGGCCGGGCGCGTGATTGAAGAAGGCACTTTTGAAGAACTGCTGGACAGTAACGGACAATTTGCGCGGATGGCGCGGCAGCAGGGGCTCGCGGTCGCGCGGCCAGAGAATTTCACCACGGAGTCCGCCGTGGTGAAGGTCGAGGCTTGAGGAAGATGCGCGTCCCGGCGCTACTCTTCGGCGCGCTGCTTTTCCTGTGCGGAACCGGCGCGCCGGCTCAGGAAAACGCTGCGCTCACGCCGATCACGCGAATCGCGTTTGGCTCCTGTAATCGCGAATACAAACCGCAGGTGTTGTGGCAACCCATCCTGGCCACCCAGCCTGATCTCTGGATTTGGCTGGGCGATATCGTTTACGGCCGTGCGGACGATTTAGCCGACCTGGCCCGTCGTTATGAATCGGCCAAGGCGCAGCCTGATTACCAAATCTTAAGGAAGCGCGCGCGTATTTTAGGCATCTGGGATGACAACGATTACGGGGTCAGCAACGGCGGCGCCGAGAATGCGCACAAACGGCAGAGCCAGGAATTGCTGCTTAATTTTCTCGACGAACCCGCCGACAGTCCGCGGCGGACGCAGGAAGGAATTTATGCCTCCTACACCTTCGGCCCACCCGGCCGGCAGGTAAAAGTGATCCTGCTCGACAGCCGCTATTTCCGCGCAGAGGCGCACTGGTGGAGTGCGCTTTGGGCGAGCGAGGAAGCGTCCGCAGATATTCTCGGAGCCGCCCAATGGGCCTGGCTGGAGCGCGAACTCGCCACCAGCACGGCGGAGATCAATTTAATCGGCTCCGGCATCCAGGTGATCGCGAACGAACATGCTTACGAAAAGTGGGACCAGTTTCCCAACGCCCGGGCGCGTCTCTTCGATCTCATCGCCAAAACGAAACCGAGGAACCCCATCATCCTCAGCGGCGACCGCCATCTGGGCGAAATCTCCCGCTGCGTCGATCCGCGAGTCCCGACGCCGATCTACGACATCACTTCCAGTGGCATGACGCATCACGCCACGAATGGCTTCCTCCACGATTTCGACCACGAGACCAACCGCTTTCGCGTAGGTAAAAATTACGTCGCGTTAAACTTTGGCCTGCTCGAAATCAACTGGGAGGCGTCACCGCCCGTCGTCACCGCGCAGATCCGAGGCGTCGAAAACGTGGTCGCGCTCGAGGAAAAAATCACGCTCGCTCCCGCCGCCACCGCACCCTAACGAGTCGTTCGCCAGCGGCCGAGCGCTGCCAAATCCAGCTGGCGACGAGAAACCCGAGCAGGGTCGCCGCGATGGTATCGGACAGATGATGCGCACCGAGATAGATGCGGGAGCTGGCTACAAGGGCGATCAAGGGCAAGACGATCCAGCCCAGCCGTCGTCTCCAGAAGAAAAGCGGCAGACTGAAACCGGCCGCGGCCGTGGTGTGGCCCGATGGGAAGGAATTGTAGGCGTGTTTCACGATGAGCCACTCCCCGCCGGAGCGCATGCCATACCAACCCTGCGTCACCTGCGCAGAAGGCCGCGTCCGGCCGATTACGCCACGAAGAATATCGGCGGACAGGCCGGCGATCGACGCCGCCACCATCATGACGCAGAGCACGCGCATCCAGTCCCGCCGTTCTTTCCACCACGCGAGCAGAAGGCTCAAAGCGGCGCCTAGCATGAGCCAGTGCCACGCGAAAAAGCGGCTGCATAATTTCGCCGTCAACTCCCAGGACGACTCGCGATGTGTGGCCACCCAGCGATCCAAGCCGGCATCAAAAGCGAATGAGACCACAAGCAGCCCGAGTAAAATTCCCGCCGGTATCCAGCGAACGGACGCGCGTGCTGAAGGAGCCGCGGCAGTCATCTCCGGCCACTATGTCCCGGGATCAGGGATTGCGCTTCTCGCGTTGAAAATTAATGATCCTCGCATGGCGAAGACACTGGGCTGGTTGGCGGCCGAACTCGGCGGTGAAATTTTAGGCGACCCGGAAATCGAAATTCGCCGCGTCGTGCATCCAGCTTTCGCCGAAGACGAACACGATCTGGCGTTGGTTTACAGTGCCTCCGTCGCGCCCATCGTGAAGGAGCGCGCGATCCAGACTGCTTTGGTGCCAATGTCGCCGGACGTGCCAGGAATCCCGAATCAGCTCAAGGTCGCACGCCCACGAGTTTGCCTCGCGCGCCTCTCGGAGATTTTCGCGCGCCCGGTCCACGTGGCTGATGGCATTCATCCGTCGGCTGCGATCGATCCGACGGCGAAACTCGCCGCCGATGTGCGGGTGGGACCACTTTGTTCCGTCGGGCCGCGCAGTGTCATCGGGGCCGGCACCACCCTCGCGGCCGGCGTGCATATCGGTGCCGAGGTGGAAATCGGAGCCGCTTGTCTCTTCTATTCCGGCTGCTGCATCGGCGACCGCGTGCGCATCGGAAATCGCGTCATCATCAAGGCCAACGCTTCCATTGGGAACGACGGTTTCAGTTTCCAGACCGTCGAGCCGGGCAGCGCAGAACTGACCCGCCAGACCGGCGAAGCGCATCCGACGGATTCGGAAATTCTGCGGATCAATTCAGTCGGGACCGTGGTCCTGGAAGACGAAGTCGAGATCGGCGCCGGCGCTTGCGTCGATCGCGCCACCCTCCACGAAACCCGCATCGCGCGCGGCACGAAGATCGATAACCTCGTCCAGATCGCGCACAACGTGCAGGTGGGTCGCAAGTGCATCATCGTCTCCATGGCCGGCGTGGCCGGGAGCGCCGTGCTCGGCGATCGCGTCGTGATTGCCGCGCAGGCTGGCATTCCGGATTACGCGCACATCGGCGATGACTCCGTTATCATGCCGCAGGCGGGGGTGACGGGTAATCTGCCGCCGCGTTCCTACGTGGGTGGCTCACCCGCGGAGCCGCGGAAGCAATTTTTGCATAGCCTGATGCAAATCAAACGCATCAAGACCCTGGCGCGAAAGATTAAGGAAATGGGCGAGCGGCTCGACCAGATCGAGCGTGCTGGCTAATACCCGTTCGCGCGGGCGAGGGCAGGTTCGCGATGTTCGCGGCAGAAACCGCGGCGCGATCCGCGGACGAACTCGATCAAATGGGTGACGTTTTTATCCGCCAGTTGCTCCATGTCGTGCAAAGCGGTTTCCAGCGGCAGCTTCGAGCGCAGCAAAAGGTGACAGGCGCGTTTTAAGTTAAGCCGCGTTTCCGGCGTGAAACCGGCGCGACGCAGGCCGACCGAATTCAGACCGCGCACCCGGCACGGATTTCCGTCCGTGATCAGAAACGGCAGCACGTCCTGCACGATCTTCGCCTTCGCCCCGACCATCGAGTAACGTCCCAGCCTAACGAATTGATGCACGCCCACCTCATTCGAAAGAAAGACGTGATCCTCCACCGTGATATGGCCGGCCAGCGCGGTCCCGTTGGCAAAAATGCAGTGGTCGCCGAGCACGCAGTTGTGCGCCACGTGCACACCTACCATGAGGAAATTACGCGAGCCGATGACCGTGGTCTGGTCTTCGCCCGTGCCGCGATGAATGGTAACGTTTTCGCGAATGAGATTTTCGTCCCCAATGACGAGGTAGCTCCGTTCGCGTTGGAATTTCACATCCTGCGGATGACCGCCGAGGGTGGCATGCTCGAAAACGCGGTTCCGTTCGCCCAGCGTCGTGTAACGTTTGATCACCGCATGCGCGCCGATCTCACAGCCCCGGCCGATCTGAACATCATCTTCAATGATGGCGTACGGCCCGATTTCGACATCGTCCGCAATTTCTGCCCGAGAACTGACTACCGCCGTTGGATGGATCGCCACGCGGGCACAAGGTAGATACGTTCTCGCCTCTGGTAAACTAGAACCTGTAACGTGAACTACGTGTGAAATTAGGCCTGGTTCTGGAGCATTTCGACCCGAGCCGGGGCGGGCTGGAGCATTGGACCTGGCAGTTTGCTCATGACTTGCTCCGGCGCGGTCACGAAGTCCATGTGGTGGCCTTTGATTTTCATCCTGAGACGGGACCTGCCGGCTTCGTTCTCCACCCGCTCGGAGCCATGCCGCGCTCACGGCTCGAGCGCGCGGAGGTCATCGCGCAACAGTTGTCCACCTTGCGGCTGGAGATCGTGCACGACATGGGCGTCGGCTGGCACGCGGATATCATCCATCCGCACGGCGGGTCGACTTTGGCGCTCTGGGAACAGAATCTTCTGCGCGTTCCGAAATGGCGGCAGATTCGCTTCTGGCGAGAGCGGCGTTATCGCGAATTAGCCGAAGTGGAACGCCGCCAACACCGCCAGAGCGACGCGGTGATTGTGGCCGTTTCGGAGATGGTGAAGCGTCACTTCGAAACCCTGCACCATCTGCCGTCGGCACGGTTGCGCGTGATCAGGAATGGAGTGGACGTGGAGCGCTTTACACCCGCGGACCGTCCACGCCTCCGCGCCGAGACTCGCCGGCAACTCGGGGTGCGAGATGAAGTTTTGTTTCTCATGCTGGCGCATAACCTTCTGCTGAAAAATGCCGAGACCCTTCTGCGTGCAGCCGCCCGTCTCTTGCAGGCTGGCCTGGCTCTGCGAGTCCTCATCGCTGGCGGAAGAAAGCCGCAACCTTTCGTTAGGCTGGCGGAGAAATTAGGCATCGCGCGCGCTGTGACCTTTGCCAGCGCAGTCGATCCCGTGCCGCATTACGCGGCCGCCGATGTCTTCATTCATCCCACTTGGTACGACCCGTGCAGCCTGGTCACCCTGGAAGCTTCAGCCGCTGGCGTGCCCGTGGTCACCACCCGCTTTAATGGTGCTTCTGAAATGATGCGCGACGGGGTGGAAGGATTTTTGCTCGAGCAACCAGCGGACGCGGCCGGGTTGGCGGAAAAAATGTCGCGCCTGCTGGACGCGGACCTCCGCGCCGAAATGGGCGCAGCCGGCCGCGCCCTGGCTTTACGACACACCTTTGCGCAGCAGACGACGGAGTTCCTCGAACTCTACCGCGAGGTGAGCGCGGCGAAATCGTGAAGGTCTCGCAACCACAATGGTCCTCCGCCTTGCAGCGGCTGATGCGCGGTTGGGCGGAGCTGGCACCCTACAATTTTATCCACGCGCTGCGCCTCGCGGGAGCGGCGGAGGAAGAGCGTTGGCGTGAGGCCATCGTGGAGGCGCTGGCGGCCTTGGGCTTGGAAACGGCGTCGCTTAAAATCGAGAGACCAGCCACTGATATCGATACCCATGTCGAAGCGGAATTGAACCGCGAGTTTGCCGCCGGCGACCTGCCTTTGCGCTTCTTCCTGCTCGAGACCTCCGCGGGCGACCATTGGTTAGGCGTAGTGTTCGATCATTGGTTCGCCGATGACTTTTCCAGTCGCGCACTCCTGGAACGGATTTACGCCAACTATCGTGGGATCGACAGCCGGGAAATTACCTGGGCCAGGAGGCAGCCGGCGCGGGGAAATTGGTGGACCGAGTGGCGCTCCTTCCTCCAGCAAGCGCGGGCTCTGCGGCGCGCGGCCCGGATTCCGTGGCAGAGCCCTCTGGATTTGGCCACGGGCGCTTTTAGAACGGAGTTACCCATCGGCGCGCTGGAAAATATCCGCGCGCTCGCAAAACGGCAGGACGCCACCGTTCACGATGTCTTCCTTGCCGCCGCCGCTCAGGCCAGCGGAGCGGCCTACCCATGGACTGCGGGCGCGCGGCGCGATTCCATCGGCTTGGTGACGGCGATGGACCTGAGGCGCTTCGAAACCGGCTCGGAGCGGGGAAGGTTTGGTCTTCTCATCAGTCAATACACGATCGTGGAGCCGCATCCGGAAGAGGTGCCGCTGGCGCAATTGGTGACACGGATTGCCCGCAAAACGCGCGCCCTGAAAAGCAGGTCGGGCCAAGCGGCTTTCGCGGCCGGATGGTTCATGTGGCGGCTGGCCCGTTCACGTCACGCCAAGGCGACAATTTACCAGCGCGGCGCGCCCTTTGCCGCCGGTCTCTCGAACGTAAATCTCACCGGAAGCTGGATCGAAGCCGCCGGCATCGCCGAGTTTCGTCGCTATGGACCGGCCGGTCCTGTGGTGCCGTTGGTTTTGATGATCACGACTATGCGCGGCCGAATTTTTATCGACACCACTTTCCGCACGAGCACATTTACGCGCGCCGCGGCGGCACAGCTGCTCACGGATTTTTGCCAGCGTCTTACCTCGGCCCATCTCGCTGCCTGACCAAAGACTCGCGGGCCGGCCAGGATTCCGCTACAATCGCCATCCTTTATGTCGCGTCGTCCTCTTCTTCTCGCATTCATAGTCGTCGCTTTTCCGCTGGCCGGGTTTGCTGCGGTTGACTCGATTTCCGCCCTCGAAAAGGCGCCGGTGACGCGACCGTCCGAGGGGATCACCGATAATTCTTTTTTCGTCGAAGAGGCCTATAACCAGGAACCCGGCGTGGTGCAGCACATCCTGAATGTGGTGCACTCCGTCAGCCGGCACCGCGGCCCGGACGACCGGGAATGGGACTTCGCTTTCACGCAGGAATGGCCGTTCCTTTCGCAGACGCACCAACTTTCTTTCACGCTCCCCTACGCGCTGATCGAGAGCGGCGGCCGGACGCAAGACGGCATCAACGACATCTCGCTCCACTACCGTTACCAACTCCTGCTGGAAACCCAGAGCACGCCCGCCTTCGCGCCCAGTTTCAGTCTCGTTCTGCCGACCGGGAATGCTGACAAAGGCTTCGGTGATGACACGGTCGGTTATCAAATCAGCCTGCCGTTGAGCAAAATCGTGAGCGACCGCTGGACGCTGCACGCGAATGCCGGGGGCACCTTCCTCCCCGATGTCAGCGGCCACGATCTCGTGAGCTATCATCTCGCAGCCAGCGCCGTTTACGCAGTGAGTCCCACCTTTAACTTTCTCGTCGAGCTCGTCTCTGATTTCGACGAGGAGGTGAACGATCTGGGCCGCAGCGCGCGTTCCACTTCCGTCATCATCTCGCCTGGCTTCCGCTATGCCTTCAATCATTCGAACGACGCGCAAACAGTGCTCGGCATCGCGGTGCCGATTGGCCTGACGTCGGCGGCGCCCGACTACGGGATTTTTATTTACGCTTCGTTCGAGCATTTCTTTTCCCGACCGAAAACGCTCGCCGTCGGAAAATGAACAGCGCCCGTCCGCCATTCCGCTACCCGCTCTCCAGCAACCCGATCTTCTGGACGATTCAAGGCGAGGGCCACATGCGGGGCCAGCAGATGTGCTTTCGTGCGTTTGGCGGGATGCTCGGTGGGCTGCCCGGGCTGCGACACGGACTACCGCAAGAATGAAATGGCCACGCCAGAAGAGATCGCAGCAGCGCGCCGATGAGGTAACTCCCGCCGCCGCGCGCGAACGCTGGGCCTGGGTGACCGGCGGCGAACCCACCGATCACAATCTCACCGCGTTGATCGCGGCCTTGCGCGCGCGGAACTTTCAAATCGCGCTCGCTACCAGCGGCCATCGCGCCGTGGCCTACGCGGTCGATTGGCTCTCCGTTTCCCCGCACGAGCCGGCGAAATGGGTCCAAACCTCCGGCGATGAAATGAAGATCGTGCCGGATTTGAACGGCTTCGGGATTGCAGACTTCCGCGCCGCGCATCCGGATGAGACGACGCAGTTCCGCTATCGCTACGTGCAGCCGCTTTCGATCGGGAAAACGGAAGACCCGGCCAGTCTGCGCACCTGTCTGGAGTTCGTGCAGGCCCATCCGAACTGGTCGCTCTCGCGCCAGGATCATCACTACTGGGACGTGGCGTAGGGTCTTGCCAAGCGCGCGCGCGTAGCCCACCTTCCCGCCCATGAACCGGTTGCGATTTCCTGCGCTGCGGATGATCTGCGCGCTCTTCGCGTGCTTCATCTTCGCGGGCGATATCGTGGCCGATGCAGTTCATGACGCGAGCGGCGCGTGCGCGACGGAATCACAGGATGCCGGACACGATTCCTGCCCGGCGTGCGGTTGCACCACACATTGCGGCTCGGCGGCTTTGACTGAACCGGGCGTCTTCCAAGTCTGCGCGTTGTCCCTTCTGGATGACATTGCGTCGACCGATGTCCGCTTTGCGCCGGGCGCGCCCGCGGAGATCGATCATCCGCCGCAACTCGCGTAGCGCCTGACGCGCACCCTCGCGCCTTCATGGCGCGCTCGCTCGCGTCGGCAGCTTCCCGTCCATGCATCCCAGCTCGGGGTGCGTCGTGTCCACGTGCTCAGTCTCTCGATTTTTTTTGAAAACCACCGTCATCTTATTCCTCGCCAGCGCGGCCATCGTTTGCGCCGGTCCTTCGTCGTCGATCGAAGAACCGCGCGGCACGCTCACCTTGCGCCAGGCGCTTGCGCTCGCGCTCACGCACAACCCGGAGCTGGCCGCGATCGACTACGATGTGCGCATCGCCGACGCGCGTTTGCTGCAGTCGAAACTGCGGCCGAATCCGGAAGTGGAATTCACGAGCGAAAATCTCGTGGGCTCCGGCAGCTACTCCGACGCGCGCCGTTCGGAGAACACCTTGCTGCTCGGGCAGCTGCTCGAACTCGGAGGCAAGCGCCGCGCGCGCATGCGAGAAGCGCGCTTCGGGCGCGAGCTGGCCGGTTTCGATTACGAAACGAAGAAGCGCGAAGTTTTTCTCAGGACTTCGCGCCATTTCATCGATGTCCTCGCTGGGCAACGCCGAGTCGGGCTCGCGGAAGAAATCGCGCGTCTGGCGAACGATTTCCTCCCCGCGGTCGAGAAGCGGCTCGCAGCCGGCAAAGCGTCCGATCTGGAAAAGACGCGCTTCGACATCGCGAGCGCGTCGGCGCGAATTGAGTTGGAACAGGCGAAGCACGAACTCATGGCCGCGCGCCAGCGTCTGGCCGCGCAATGGGGCGCAACCCAACCGCGCTTCACTTCCGTGGTCGGCAATCTCGAAGAGACACGCGCGATCGCTTCGCTCGACGCGCTGGCTGGTCGGCTGGCGAACAATCCGCGGCTCGCCCGTTTCGGCGCGGAAGTCGCGCAACGCGAAGCCGCGCTCGCGCGGGAGAAAGCGGCGGCGGTGCCCGATGTGACTGTGAGTGCGGGCGCACGTCAACTGAACGAGACCAACGATGCCACTGCGATCGTCGGATTTTCCGTTCCTCTCCCTTTCTGGAATCGCAATCAAGGCAATGTCCGCGCCGCGCGCGCGCAGATCGATCGAGCAGACGCAGAGCGCGCGGCCGTTGCAGCGACCTTGATGACGGAACTGAGTGACGCCTACCATGATCTCGCGCGCACGCGCACTGCGATCGATTTGCTGCGCGCGAAAGTTTTGCCGAGCGCCGAGAGCGCGTTGACGGCCACGGCGGAAGGCTACGAGAGCGGGCGCTTCAGTTACCTGGATGTGCTGGAGACGCGCCGAACCATCGGCACTGCGCGTCTGCAATATCTCGACGCGCTCACCAGCTACCACAAAGCGCTTCACGCCGTGGAGTCGTTAACCGCCGCGCCGCTGCCCTAGTTTTTTATGAAAAGCAGACACTTCATTTTTCTTGCCGCACTGGCCTTGGTCGGCCTCGCGCTCTGGTGGTCTTGGAACAACAGCGCTCGTCCCACGAACGTCGAACACGAGGAGCACGGGCACGACGAACACGGCGAAGAGGCGCAGGTGGAACTCACCGCCGCGCAGCTTGAAAACGCGCAGCTAAGAATCGAAGAAGCGGGCCCGGCAACGATCAAAACCATGGTGGCGGTTTACGGAAAAGTGGCGGCTAACGAGGAAGCGCTCGCGCGAGTGGTGCCGCGTTTCTCGGGCGTGGTCAAGACGGTGAAAAAGCGACTGGGCGACAAAGTGGAGCGCGGCGAAGTGCTGGCGCAGATCGAGAGCAACGAGAGTCTGAAAATCTACGACGTCACGTCCGAGCTGGCCGGCACCGTCATTCAAAAAGACATCACGCTGGGCGAGCTGGTGAAAGACGACAAAGCGATTTTCACGGTCGCGAATCTCGAAACGGTTTGGATCGACCTGAGCATTTTCCGGCAGGATTTCGGCTCGCTCGCGGTCGGTGCGCCGGTCGAGTTTCACACCGGCGAGGGCCACGTCACCGGTCAGCAACACATCCGCGCGCAGGTCGACTACATCTCGCCCTTCGGCAGTGAAGGCTCGCAAACGATGCTGGCGCGTTGCGTGGTTCCGAACCCGGAGGGCGAGTTGCGGCCGGGCCTCTACGTCGATGGCGAAGTCGTCACCGGTCAGGTGGAAGCGGCCGTGGCGGTAGAGAACGGCGCCTTGCAGAACGTGGATGGCAAGACGGTCGTCTTCGTTGCGGAAGGCAACAGGTTCGAGCCGCGCGCGGTTGAACTTGGCGCGAAGGATAACGAGCGGACGCAGATCGTCGCCGGAGTTTCTCCAGGCGAAAAATACGCCGCCGCCAACAGCTTCATTCTCAAAGCGGAGTTGGAAAAGGGCGAGGCCGGCCACGAGCACTAGATGATCGCGAAACTCATCGACTTCTCCATCCGGCACCGCTGGCTCGTTCTGTTTGCGACGGCGGCGGTGGGCGCGCTCGGGGTTTACAATTATCAGCGGCTGGCGATCGATGCCGTGCCGGACATCACCAACGTGCAGGTGCAGATCAACACCAGCGCGCCCGGCTATTCGCCGCTGGAAGCGGAGCAGCGCGTCACCTTCCCGATCGAAACCGCGATGGCCGGCATTCCGGCGCTCGATGACACGCGCTCGCTTTCCCGCTACGGCTTCTCGCAGGTCACCGTCGTCTTCGAAGACGGGACCGACATTTATTGGGCGCGGCAACAGGTGGCGGAACGCATTCAGCAGGCGAAGACGCAATTGCCTAACGACATCGAAGCGCAGATGGGCCCGATCTCGACCGGGCTCGGCGAAATCTACATGTGGACCGTGGACGCGAAGCCGGGCGCGAAGAAAGCGGACGGCTCCGAGTTCACGCCGACTGATCTGCGCGAGATCCAGGATTGGGTGATCAAGCCGCAACTCCGGAACGTGCCCGGCGTGGTGGAGGTGAATTCGATCGGCGGGTTCGAGAAGCAATATCACGTCACGCCCGATCCGCGGAAGCTGGTCGCGTACGGCTTGAGCTTTCACGACGTGATGGAGGCGCTGGCGAAGAACAACGCCAACGTCGGCGCGGGTTACATCGAGCGAAACGGCGAGGAATATCTCATTCGCGCGCCCGGGCAGGTGAAGGACATGGGCGAGATTCGCGACATCGTGGTGGACAGCCGGAAAGGCTTGCCGGTGCGCATCGGCGACATCGCGGAGGTCGCGCTCGGGCAGGAACTGCGCAGCGGCGCGGCCTTGCACAACGGACACGAGTGCGTCCTCGGAACGACCTTCATGTTGATGGGCGAGAACAGCGGCGCCGTCTCCCGCCGCGTGCACGAACGCATCGGCGAAATCGAGCGGACGCTGCCGAAAGGCGTGACGGTGAAGACCGTTTACAACCGAACCGATCTCGTCGAAGCCACGATCAAAACGGTGCGAAACAATCTCCTCGAAGGCGCCGTGCTCGTGGTGGTGATTCTCTTCGCGCTCCTCGGGAATTTTCGCGCGGCACTCATCGTCGCGGCCATCATTCCGCTCTCCATGCTCTTCACCATCACCGGCATGGTGACGAACAAAGTGAGCGCGAATCTGATGAGCCTCGGCGCGCTCGACTTTGGGATCATCGTCGATGGCGCGGTCATCATCGTGGAGAATTGCATGCGCCAACTTGCGCTCGCGCAACACGCCCGCGGCCGCTTGCTAAAGCCGACCGAACGGTGCGAGGTCGTTTATCGCGCGAGCCGGGAAGTGATCACGCCGAGCATTTTCGGCGGGCTCATCATCATGGTGGTTTACCTGCCCATCCTGACGCTCACCGGCGTGGAAGGGAAAATGTTCGGCCCGATGGCGTTCACCGTTCTGCTCGCCCTTGCGGGCGCGATGGTCCTCGCGCTCACTTTCGTTCCTGCGGCGGCGGCGACGTTTCTCACCGGTCGCGTGACGGAAAAAGAAAATCGCGTCATCGCGTTCGCGCGCCGTCTCTATGAGCCGCTGCTTGCAGTGGAGCCTGAACGTCGCGTGGAATGGTGCTCGCTGGTGCGGCTGCTCTGGTTGCTCTTGAGTTTGCTGCTCGCTTCGCAAATGGGTCGCGAGTTCATTCCCAGTCTCGATGAAGGCGACGTGCTGATTCAACCGGTGCGCATCGCCGGGACGAGCGTCAGTCAGGCGGTCGCGATGTCGGCGGTGATGGAGAAGCGACTGCTGCAAATCGCCGAGGTGAAGGAAGTCTTTACCCGCATCGGCACGGCGGAAATCGCGAGCGATCCGATGCCGCCGAACGTGGCTGACTGCTATGTCATGCTCAAGCCGCGCGCGGCATTGGCCGAATCCCGGCAAGCCGAAAACCGTCCTCGTGGCCGAACTCGCCGCCGCCGCGGAAGAGGTCCCCGGCAGCAACTACGAAATGATGCAGCCCATCCAGATGCGCTTTAACGAACTCATCTCCGGCGTGCGCAGCGACGTGGCGGTGAAGATTTTCGGCGACGACATGGCAGTGCTGCGCCGCAGTGCCGATGCTGTGGCCAAAGTTCTCGGCACCATTCGCGGCGCCGATGCCTTGAAGGTGGAGCAAGTCACCGGACTCCCCATGCTCACGATTAATTTCAAGCGCACCGCGATGGCGCGTTACGGATTGAACGTCGCGGACGTGCAGGAAGTCATTCAAGCCGCGCTCGGCGGGCGCGAGGCGGGCTTGCTCTTCGAAGGCGATCGCCGTTTCCCGATCGTCGTGCGCCTGCCGGAAAATCTGCGAGCCGATCTCGACGCGCTGCGCCGGTTGCCGATCCCGTTGCCTGGCGTGGAAGCAAGCGCGGCACAAATGGCTCCGGAAACGCACACGTCCATCCCGCTGGGCGAGGTCGCGCAGCTCGATGAAGAACCGGGCCCAACCCAAATCAGCCGCGAAAGCGGAAAGCGGCGCGTCGTTGTCACCTGCAACATCAAAGACCGCGACATCGCTTCGTTCGTGGCCGAGGCGCAGGAAAAGATCCGCGCGCAGGTGCAGCTCGAGCCCGGCTACTGGAGCGCGTGGGGCGGGCAATTCGAGCAATTGCAATCAGCCACCAAACGCCTCCAGCTCGTCGTGCCGCTCGCGTTGTTGCTCATTTTCGTCCTGCTCTTCATGGCTTTCGGGAGCGTGAAAGATTCGCTCCTCGTTTTCACCGGCGTCCCGCTCGCGCTCACCGGCGGCGTGCTCGCGCTCTGGCTGCGCGGCATTCCGCTCTCCATCTCCGCCGGGATTGGATTCATCGCTTTGAGCGGTGTCGCCGTGCTCAACGGCCTCGTCCTTGTCAGCTTCATCAAACAACTGCGCGGCGAAGGCAAGCCGCTCGACGATGCGATCACGCAGGGCGCGATCACGCGCTTGCGTCCCGTGCTCATGACTGCGCTCGTCGCCGCGCTCGGTTTCGTCCCGATGGCTCTCGCGCAGGGACGCGGCGCCGAAGTGCAACGCCCGCTCGCCACCGTGGTCATCGGCGGCATCATCAGCTCGACGCTGCTGACTCTGCTGGTGCTGCCAGTGCTCTACCGCATTTTCCATCGCCGGACTCCGGAGACAAAACGCGTTGCCTCGACCGGCGATGTGCTGAACAATCCCGCAGCATGACCGGTAAAATGCGCGCCTCCGTGGCGGCAGCTCTCTTCGCCGGCATCGCGTTTGCGCTCGGCCTCGCGGCCGCGCCGCAAGTGCACGATCGGCTCCATCACGCCGATAAGGGCACGCATGAATGCGCGGTCACGATGTTCTCTTCCGGAAACATCCAGCATTCGGATTGCGCACCGATCGCGGCCGCGCCGGCACAGCGTTCCGCAAGGTCACGTGCTACTCGCCGCGGACGTTCCGCGGCTGGTGGCGCGTCCCGTTTTTTCTCTCCTCGAGCACGCGCCGCCCGCTCGCTCCTAGGCGCAACGTTCGCCGCCTCGTCGCGGCTCCCGCTCCTCGCGGCGTTCGTCTGCGCAGACGCAATCCCATGCGGTCCGCACCTGTCGTGCGGTGCCGTGATTCCGTTTCTGCACTTCCACCCTGGAGAATTTTTACGATGAAAAAACTGACCACCTTTGCTCTCGCCCTGGCGGTGAGCGTGCGCCTAACGAGCGCGCAAGAAGCCCTGGCCCAACCCGACGCCAGCCCCACGCCGGGTCAGACCGCCACGACCGAACGCGTGGTCGTGACCGCGGGCGCGATTGAACACAGCGAGACCGAAACCGTCGAACCGGTTTCCGTCCTCAACCAACAGGACCTGAAACGCGAAGCCGGCGCCACTTTAGGCGACACGCTTCGCGATCAACCGGGCGTGGCCGCGAGCGGGTTTACCGCGGGCGCGAGCCGGCCGGTCATTCGCGGATTAGCCGACAACCGCGTGCGTGTGCTCAATAACGGCACCGAAGTCTTCGACGTCTCGAACTTGAGCCCCGATCACGCGCCGAGCGTGAGCCCGTTGCTCAGTTCCAGCATCGAAGTGGTGCGCGGGCCGGCCACGATTCTCTACGGCTCCGGCGCGATTGGCGGGGTCGTGAACGTGAATGACAACCGCATCCCGGTGGAGGTGCCGACAAAAATGTTCGGCGGCGAGCTGGTGGGGCGTTTCGGGTCGGTCGATCTCGAACGCAGCGGTGCGCTGGCGCTGGAGATCGCGGCCGCGCCGCACTTCGTCTTTCACCTCGATGGCTCGATCTTTCGCACGGACGATCGCGACGTGCCGGGCTTCGCCTTGAGCGAACGATTGCGTGACCGATTGCCGCCCGCGGTCGCGGCAGGTGGCGGCTTTGGCGAGAATCCGGACGGCACGGTGCCGAACACTTATGTGCGCACGAAAGAGTACGGCATCGGCGCGTCCTACGTGTGGGCCAAGGGTTACATCGGCGCGTCTTTCAGCCAGTTTCTCTCCATCTACGGCGTGCCGGCCAATCCCGACGCGACCGTGGCGGGCGATCCGCAGGAGCGGGTGAAGTTGGATGTCGATAAGCGGCAGCTCAATCTGCGCAGCTCGATCGTCGATCCCTTCAACGGCATCCATAACGCCAACTTCAAACTCGTTTACTCCGACTACCAACATCAGGAGATCGACGGCCCTGACCTCGCCGCAACGTTCAAGACCAACGGCATCGATTCGCGACTCGAGATCGTGCATGAGCCGATCGGGCCGCTGGAGGGCTCGTTCGGCGGGCAGGGCTTCTTCAAGAAACTTTCCATCCTCGGCGACGAAGCGTTTTTGCAGCCAACGGAGACGCTGCAACTGGCGGCGTTTTTGTTTGAGGAGGCGCACTTCGGCCCGGTGCGCCTGCAAGCGGGCGTGCGGGTCGAACATGATGACGTGGAGATCAACTCGAGCGATCCCGATCTGACCTCGCTCACGTCGCCGAGCCAGAAGCAGCAGGATTTTCTGCCGGTGAGTGCGGCGGCGGGGTTGATCTACGAATTTGCGCGCGATTACCGGTTGGCGGTGAATCTCAGCCTCTCGCAGCGTGCGCCGACTGCGGAGGAATTGTTCGCCCGTGGACCGCACGACGCGACCTTCCAGTTCATCGTCGGCGATCCGACGCTCGGCCTGGAAACGAGTCGCGGGATCGACGTTTCCCTACGAAAAGAAAACGGTGTCGTGACAGGAAGCGTGAGCGGATTCTACACGCGCTTCAGCGATTTCATTGCCTTCACGCCCACGGGGGACATGGAAGACGGCCTGCGAGTCTTTGTCTACACGCCGAAGGAAGCAGAGTTCTACGGTGGCGAAGCGCAGGTGCAATTTCATCTGCTGCCGTTGACGCTGCGAAATGATGCGCCACCGAACGCGCCCGACGATCCGAAATCGGTCAAGAATATGATCACCGGTGGGCCAGCGGAGGCGCAAAAGAATCCAAACGATCTCTTTCTCGATCTGCGCGCGGATTACGTCCACGCCGATGATCTTGATCTGCACGAGCCGTTACCGCGGATCACGCCGCTGCGTTACAGCGCTTCGCTCAATTACCGGGGTGAAAAGTGGGAGGCCAGGATTGAAGGCCAGCACGTGAGCCAGCAGGATCGTGTGGCGCAATCCGAGACGCCGACGGACGGCTACACGTTTTTGAACGCGAGCGTCGGGTACAATCTTCGCGTCGGTCCCACTTTCGTGAACCTGTATGTGCGCGGGACGAACCTGACGAACGAGGAAGCGCGCGATCACCTTTCGTTTTTGAAGGAGGTGTTGCCGCTGGCAGGCAGAAGCGTGCTGGTCGGTTTGCGCACGACATTTTAGCGGAGGGGCGCTTATCGAAGCGGCCTGGACGGTTACGAACCTCCTCTTCGTTCGGCGTTGGACGTTCGGCGTCCGACGCCGGACGTTTCCGCTTGCACGCTTTCCACTACCGAGACGGCTCCCTGCACTGCGAAGACGTCGATCTTTCCCAACTGGCCGAGAAACACGGCACGCCGCTTTACGTTTACAGCGCGGGAACGATCACGGATCACTACCGTCGACTCGATGCAGCGCTGGCTGAGCTCGATCACTTGATCTGCTACGCGGTAAAGGCCAACTCGAACCGCGCCGTCCTTCGACTTCTGCATGAGGAGGGCGCAGGCTTCGACATTGTCTCGGGTGGCGAGCTTTACCGCGTGATCGCGGCCGGCGGCGATCCGACGCTTTGCACTTTTGCCGGGGTCGGGAAGTCGCGGGAGGAGATCGAGTATGCGCTCGCGAAGCGCGTTTTTTGTTTCAACGTCGAGAGCGAAGCAGAACTGGAATACATCAATCGCATCGCCGCCGGGAAAGGTGCGCGGGCGCCGATCGCCTTGCGCGTGAACCCGGATGTGGACGCCTCCACGCACAAGTATGTCTCCACCGGGAAGAGCGAGAACAAGTTCGGCATCGGGCTGGAGCGAATCGCGGCGGTTTATGAAAAGGCGGCGACGCTTTCGCATCTCCAGATTCGCGGCGTGCAAATGCACATTGGCTCGCAAATCACCGCCGCGGGACCGTTCGCCGAGGCCATCGCAAAGATTGCGCCCACGGTGTTGGAGTTGAAAAAACGCTACGCGATCGAGTTTCTCAGCATCGGCGGCGGGATGGGGATCGCGTATCAATCCTCGCTCGCCAGCGGCCAGCCGGATTGGTGGCGCTCACACGAGCATCAACTCACGATCGATGATTACGCAGCCGCGATTGTGCCGCCGTTGCGCGCGCTGGGTTTGCGCATTCTGCTCGAACCCGGGCGTTTTTTGGTGGGCAACGCCGGTGTCCTGCTCACGCGCGTCCGTTACCTGAAGCAGGCCGAGCAAAAGAAGTTCGTCATTGTGGATGCAGGCATGAACGACCTCATTCGCCCCGCGCTCTATCAGAGCTATCACGAGATCGTGCCGGTGCGGGAACCAACTATCGCCCGAGCGCGAATCGGTCGACGTGGTCGGCCCGGTTTGCGAGAGCGGCGATTTTTTCGCGCAAGATCGCGAGCTGCCGGCGCTGGCCGAGGGCGAACTGGCGGCGATCATGAGCGCGGGCGCCTATGGTTTTGTCATGGCCTCCACCTACAATTCACGACCGCTCCCTGCCGAAGTGCTGGTGCGGGGCGACCAGTCTTCCCTGGTGCGGGAACGGCAGACCTATGAGGACCTGGTGCGGGGAGAAAGGAATGTGATTTAACCCCGTCCGCTTGCCAAAAAGGCCACTTCGCATAAATACTGCTCCTGCAATACCCGTGAAAAGACTCACCCTGCTTCTATTTTCCCTCCTGCTCCTGTTTACCGCCGTCGTGCCGGCTCGCGCAGCGAATGCCACTCCGGAGTTCGTTCTCCTTATTGGCGGTCCGTCTTTGATGAAGTGGGAGAAATACAAAGGCCCGCTCGCGCACGATAACTGGTGGGCGAATTTCGTCCGTGCCGGCCGGATTCGGACCGAGCAGCTGCGGGAGAAATACGGCCCGGACGCGAAGATTACCTGGCTGGTTTACAAGCAGGGCTACGTCGATCGCTCGGCGCAGGAAGGGAAGGATTTGCTCGGGTTTATCGACTCCGTCCGCGAGACCTTTAACCTGAACCTGGTCTATTTCCGCGACGGAAATGACGTGATCAATTACCTCAATAACGGCCAGCCGCGGGATCAGGTGAAGGTGGCGTTCTTCGAATATTTCGGCCATTCGAACAAGGCCTGTTTCATGTTCGACTACAGCAGCAACGTGGACAGCTCCTCGAAGTCGTTCCTGCACCAGAGCCAGCTCGCTGGAATCAAGAAATCATCCTTCACGAAAGACGCGCAGGTCCGCAGCTGGGGCTGCCATACCGGCGAGATGATGTCGAAAAAATGGCGCGATGCGGTCGGGAACAAGATGTGGGGCGTGATCGGGAAGACGCAATACCTGACGCACGAGCTGCCGGTCATCGCCACCCCGCCGGGCGGGAAGTGGACGTACTGATTTTCGATTTCTGATTTTCGATTTTCGAAGTAGCCTCGGCTTCGGATGAATTTCGAAAAGCTCCACGCGCTCTATCACCAACCGCTCTTCGACCTGATCTCACAGAGTCGCGCCGTGCATCTGGAGCATTGGCGCGGCGAGCAAGTGCAGCGTTGCAGTTTGCTCAGCATCAAGACCGGCGGTTGCAGTGAGGATTGCAGCTACTGCGCGCAGAGCGCGCATTACGCCACCGGGCTGGAGCGCGAGGATTTGCTGCCGATTTCCGACATTCTTACCTCCGCGAAACAGGCGCGAGCGCAGGGCGCGACGCGCTTTTGCATGGGCGCCGCCTGGAAGGGCGTGCGCGATGGCACTCCGAAATTCGAGCAAGTGCTGGAGACGGTGCGCGAAGTGGGGCAGCTCGGGATGGAAGTGTGCGTCACGCTGGGCCAGATCGGAACCGTGGAAGCGCGGAAGCTCCGCGCTGCCGGTGTGACTGCCTACAATCACAACATCGATACCTCTCCCGAGTTCTACCCGGAAATCGTCAGCACGCACACGTTTGAAGATCGGCTGCAAACCATCGCCGCAGTGCAGGAGAGCGGGATGTCGGTTTGCTGCGGCGGCATCATTGGCATGGGCGAAACGGAAGATGACCGCCTGCGCATGCTGGAGGTGCTGAGCAATTTCAATCCGCCGCCGGAAAGCGTGCCGATCAATTGTCTCATGGCCATGCCGGGCACGCCTCTGGGCGAGCAACCGCCGGTGGATATTTTCGAACTCGTTCGGCTGATCGCGGTCACGCGCATCGCGATACCAAAAGCGCGCGTCCGCCTTGCCGCCGGCCGCACCCGGCTCTCAAAAGAAGGGCAGGCGCTTTGCTTCTTTGCCGGCTCAAACTCGATCTTCTACGGCGACAAATTGCTTACTGCGGACAACCCCGCCGCCGACACGGATGTGGCGTTGCTGCGCGAACTCGGGCTGCATATCGACGCCCCGAGAAGCAATGCTCTCGAAGCCGCCGCGGTCGGCTAAAACTCGCGGGCGCCACCTCTTGGCGGATTACAAGGCGTCGGCTATTTCACGGACGAGCGCAGGGCCGCGATAAACGTAGCCGGTGTAGAGCTGAACCAGCGCAGCGCCGGCCTTGAGTTTCTCCTGCGCATCGTCGGCCGTCATGATCCCGCCCACGCCGATCACCGGCAGCTCCGTCCGCGCTTTGATCGCGCGCACAAATTCCGTCGCGCGTGCACGCAGCGGCGCGCCGCTCAAGCCACCCGCCTGGTCGCGTTCGCCTAACGAGGAATGATCAAGCGTCGTGTTCGTGGCGATGATGCCCGCGATCTCTTCCTGCTCGCACGTCGCGATGACTTGCTCCAATTCCGCGTCACTTAAGTCCGGCGCAATCTTGAGCAGAATCGGCTTCGCCGTCTCGCGGTTTTCCTGCCGCATCGCCCGCAGGAGCGGAGCCAGCGCATCGTCGCCCTGCAAAGCGCGCAAACCGGGCGTGTTGGGCGAGCTCACATTGAGCACCACGTAATCCGCGAACTCCCGCAGCTTGCGAAAGGAGTAGAGGTAATCTTCCGCCGCTTCCTCCAGCGGCGTGACTTTCGATTTTCCAAGGTTAATCCCGACCGGGATCTCCGGCCAGCGCCCGCTCGCGCGCAGCCGCCGCAGCCGCTCCGCCACCGCGTCCGCGCCGTCGTTATTAAATCCGAGGCGATTCACCAACGCCTGCTGTGCCGGATAACGAAAAATGCGCGGCTGTCGGATTTCCCGGCTGTGCCTGCGCGGTCACGGTCCCGATCTCGATGAAGCCAAACCCAAGCGCCTCCCACGCCGGCAGGGCGACGCCGTTTTTGTCGAACCCGGCGGCGAGTCCCACGGGATTGCGGAAATCCAAACCGAAAAGCACGCACCGGTTTCGGCTGCGGCTGAAAGCGCCGCAGACCCGCGAGCAGGGCCGCAGAGGAGGAGGCTACTTTGAGAAAACCAATGCCAAAATGGTGCGCCCTGCTCGGCGCTCGAGAGCGAAGAGCGCTGGCCGGAGGAGATTCTCGTAAAGACCAGCCATTACTTTCCGATACAAAACTGCGCGAAAACCGAATCCAAAATGGCGTCGTCGCTCTCCGCCGCGATCACTTCCGTAACCGCGCCCAGCGCCGCGCGTAAATCAAGCGCCACGTATTCCAGCGAGTGCTTTTCCGCAAAAGTTGCGTCCGCGCGCGCGCAAGATTCGCGCGCGCGCCGCAGGCAATCACGATGGCGCAGGTTGATCGCGACCGAGCTTTCCGCTTCTAAATGGCCCGCGCCGATGCGGGCCAGAATGGCGTCGTCCAGACCCGCCAGCCCATCATCCGTCAGACAAGAAATCCGTAACGCGTCCGCCGTTTTCCAGTCCGCGTGTTCCGGAAGATCGCCCTTGTTCGAGAACGAGGAGGCCGTTCTCTGCCGTCGCGAAATTTTCCGGCCGCGGCGCGCTCGCGTCGACGAGGTGCAGCAGCAGATCGGCCGACTGACGCGAGCGTTCCGTGCGCTCCATCCCCGCGCGCTCCAGCGGGTCCGTCGAATCACGCAGACCAGCGGAATCCACCAGGCGAACGGGAAGGCCGCGCAGGTTGATTGCCTCTTCAATGGTATCGCGCGTCGTGCCGGGAATTTCACTCACGAGCGCGCGGTCATAACCGAGGAGGCGATTCAGCAAGCTCGACTTGCCCGCATTCGTCGCGCCGTAGATGACCACGCGCACCCCTTCCCGCATCAAGCGACCCCGCTCCGCGGTGTCGAGAAGAGCGCCGATTTTCGAGCGCACGTGCTCAAGGCGTGTGCGCAACGTCTCCGCGCTCTCCGGCGCCACATCTTCATCTGGATAATCGAGCGAAGCCTCGATCTGCGCGAGTAACGCGATGAGCTCATCGCGGATCACTTTGATCGCGTCGCCGAGATGGCCTTGCAGTTGTTCAGTGGCGGAACGGAGCGCGAGATCGGTGGTGGCGCGGATCAGATCGATGACCGCTTCGGCCTGCGTCAGGTCCATTTTGCCGTGGAGAAATGCGCGCTCGCTAAATTCGCCCGGCCGCGCCGCCCGTGCGCCCGCGCGCAGACAAACTTCCAGCACGCGTGCGGTCACGAGCACACCGCCATGACAGCCGATCTCGACCAAATCCTCACCCGTATAACTGTGCGGCGCGCGATGCACGGACACGACGACCTGGTCGATCATCCTTTCGTCCTCGACGACTTCGCCCAGATGCTGGACGTGCGATTGGAACTCGGACGGCTTTTGTCTCCCGCGAAAAATGCGGTCCGCAATCGTGACTGCCTCCGATCCGGAAATGCGAATCAGCGCGATCGCGCCTTCGCCCGGCGGGGTCGAGATCGCAGCAATGGTTTCGGGCGCGTCTGAAGACTCGTCGTTCAACTTGATACTATCTGCTTCAGGGCGTCGCCGACCCCTGTGCCGTGACCTTCGCGCGCAAAATCTCCTGCAAGGCGGCGACGCATTTCCGGTTCTCCTCCATCGTGCCGATCGAGATCCGAACCCACTCCGATAGGTCGTAACCTTTCAGCGCGCGCACGATGATACGGCGGTGCAAAAGCTCGCTAAACATGCCGGCTCCGTTACCCACTCGCACGAGGACGAAGTTCGCCGCGCCGCGCACATATTCGAAACCCATCTCGGCGAAGTGCATTTGGAAGTAGGCCCGGCCTTCATCAGTCACGCGCTTGGTTTCCCGCACGTGCGACTCATCCTCGAGCGCGGCAACCGCGGCGACCTGCGCGAGTCCATTCACATTAAACGGCTGGCGGGTTTTCTGCAGAATCTGGATCAACGCGGGATGCGCCATGCCGTAGCCCAGGCGCAAACTGGCCAGACCGAAAATCTTCGAGAACGTGCGCAAAACGATCACGTTTTCGCGTGCGCGAATGTATTGCAGCGTGTCCGGCGGCTGCTCCACGTATTCGAAATACGCTTCGTCGAACGCGACCACGATGCGATCCGGCAACGCCGCCATGAAGCGATCGATCTCTGCCTGCGTGAGGAGCGTTCCGGTCGGATTGTTTGGGTTCGCAATAAAGATCAAACGCGTGCGCGGCGTGATCCGCGCGAGCATCCCTTCGAGATCGTGACGCAGGTCCGGGCTCGGCGTTTCCACGGTGCGCGCACCGAAAACGGCGGCGATCAATTTGTAGGCCACGAAAGCGTGCTGGGACGTAATGATCTCGTCCTCGCGGTTGAGAAACGCGTGCGCGAGAAACTCGAGAATCTCATTCGAGCCGCTTCCGAGGATGAAATTTTCGCGGGCCAAACCCAGCTTCCGCGCGAGCGCTTCGCGCAGATAATAGCCGCCGCCATCCGGGTAGAGATGCACGCTCTCAAGGGCGTCGCGCATCGCGGCGATCGCGTTCGGCGACGGGCCGAGCGGGTTCTCGTTCGAAGCCAGCTTGATGATGCTCTTCGCGTCGGCGCCCAATTCGCGGGCGGTTTCCTCGATCGGCTTCCCCGGTTCGTAAACGGCGAGGTCGCGCAGTTGCGGATTGGCGTGATCCCAGATCGAACTCATGGCGCGCAGTTTAAGCCGGATTTGGCTTTGGTCTAACCGCGGAGGTCGCAGAGAACGCAGAGTCGGGAAGGGGCAAAGAATCCTCTCCGTTCTCCGCGATCTCTGCGGTAAATTCCGCCCCTATGAGCAGCCTCCAGTTCCTTCTCGCCGAGACGCACATTTTCGGGATCACGATTCATCCTTGGAAAATAGTGGGTTTGAGCGGCAGCGTGGTCTTCGGGATACGCTTTCTGATTCAGTGGATCGCCTCGGAACGCGCGCGCAAAAGTGTCATTCCTTTCGGCTTTTGGGAATGCAGCGCAGTCGGGAGCATTTTAACGCTGCTCTATTTTGCCGTCTATCAGCGCGACTCCGTGGGTGTGATCATGACGGCATTGCCCTTGCCGATTTATCTACGAAATCTTTTCTTTCGTTATTCGCACAAGCACCCGAAGCACCCCGGGAATGAGCCGCGACCGGCGGAATGATTCTCCGACTCAAGAGCATGATTGAACCGGAAAAAATCGTTTACCTCGATAACAACGCCACCACCCAGCTCGACCCGGCGGTGTTGGAGGAAATGCTGCCGTTCCTGACGAAATACTACGGCAATCCCTCGGGCGGTTATCGCTTCGGCGTGCAGGTGCGGGAAGCGATCGAGCTGGCGCGTTCGCGGGTGGCGGCGCTGCTCGATTGCTCGCCGGGCGAAGTGGTTTTCACCAGCGGCGGGACGGAATCCGATAACGCCGCGCTGCATTCCGCTCTCCAACTCGATCCCGCGCGCCAACACATTGTCACCACCGCCGTCGAGCACAGCGCGATTCGGAAGCAGAGCGAAGCGCACGCGGCCAGCGGAGGCGCGGCCACTTTTCTAAGCGTAAATGGCGACGGGCAACTCGATCTCGCGGAACTCGAAGCCGCCATCCGCCCCGACACGGCGCTGATCTCCGTGATGTGGGCGAACAACGAGACTGGCGTGCTTTTTCCAGTGGAAGAAATCGCTGCGATCGCGCGCGCCAGGCGCGTCCTCTTTCACATCGACGGCGTGCAGGCGATCAGCAAAGTGCCGGCCCGGCTCTCCGAGTTATCGGCAAATTATCTCTCCGTCTCCGCGCATAAATTTCATGGGCCGAAAGGCGTGGGCGCGCTCTATGTGAATCGCCGGACGCCGTTCCGCTCCTCCACTTTCGGCGGTGGCCAGGAAGAGAAACGCCGCGCCGGAACAGAGAATGTGGCCTCGATCATCGGCTTCGGAAAAGCGGCCGAGCTCGCCGCGGCTTCGCTGGT
This sequence comes from uncultured Verrucomicrobiae bacterium, assembly GCA_963762685.1. GTDB lineage: Bacteria > Verrucomicrobiota > Verrucomicrobiia > Chthoniobacterales > UBA10450 > JACCTI01. The sequence continues at coordinate 59,844 of CAVXLV010000012.1, forward strand.
GGAGAACGCGACCCGCGTGCAGGCGTTACGCGATCGCTTCGAGGAGACGGTGCTCGCGACCATCCCCGATACTTTCGTGAACGGCGGCGGCGCCCAGCGTTTGCAAAACGTTTCCAACCTCGCCTTCGTCGGCACCGAGGCCGATGCCGTTCTGGCCTTGCTCGATCAACATCACATCTGCTGCTCGGCCGGCTCGGCCTGCCTTACCGGAACGCTCCAGGCCTCGCCCATTTTGCGCGCGATGCGCTTAAGCGAAGAGCGGCTGCGCGGCAGTCTGCGCTTTTCGTTTGGGCGTTTTAACACCGAGGCGGAGTTGGATCGCGTGCTTGAGATCCTGCCTCGCGTGGTCGCGAAAGTGCGCGCGTTAGCCCCGCGTGAGGCGGTGGCTTTCACTTAGCGAAAACACGATTCGCTGCGCCGGCCGGGCGTTTGCACTCATTCCCGCCCCGAGAAACGAATCTTCCGCGATGGCTACCAGCGAAAAGGAATCAGGCGCAAGGAATTGGCTCGGCGAAAAGAAGGGCAAATTCACCCGGGGCGAATTGTTTTCGGTCACGCTCGCGTTTCTCGGGATCGTCCTTCTCTTCTGCCTCTTTTTTATTCGCCGGAGCGCGCTCGACTACAATCTCACCCACACCTTCTCCATCCAGTCGCCGGAGTTTTTCCAGTCCGCGCTTGCGCTGACGGATCCTGTCCCGATCACCGGGAACAAGATCGATCTCTTGATCAATGGCGACGAGTTCTTCCCCGCCATGCTGGGAGCGATCCGCGGCGCGAAGCAGACGATTAATTTCCAGTCCTACATCATGAAGTCGGACACTGTCGGGCATGAGTTTCGCGATGCCCTGGCCGAGCGGGCGAAGGCAGGCGTGGAAGTGCGCATCATCCTCGATGGGATCGGTTCCGGCTGGTCGCTCGATAACTCCGATGTGCGGCTGATGAAAGACGCGGGCTGTAAATTTGCCTACTATCATCCGGTCGCATCCTGGCGGGTGGATCGGACCAATCGCCGCTCGCATCGGCGCGCGTTAATTGTGGACGGGACCGTGGGCTTTACCGGAGGCGCAGCCTTCTCCGATGAATGGGCCGGGCACGCGCAGGACAAAGATCATTGGCGGGAAACGCACGCGCGGCTGGAAGGCCCGATCGTGAATGATCTCCAGTCGGCCTTCCAATCGCACTGGATCAAAACTTCCAAGGAAGCACTCAGCGGCGCAGGACAGTTCCCCGCGCTGCCGCCCGTTGGCGAACTGCGTGCGCAAGTGGTGGAATCAAAATCCTTCTCGAGTGCGCCGGTGCCGTTGATCCAGGCCGTCACCTTCGCCGCCGCGGAAAAGCGGATCTGGATTACCAATCCCTACTGCACGCCCACCGATAATCAGGTGGAGCTCCTCGTAGCCGCAGCCAAACGCGGCGTTGACGTCCGCTTCCTCCTCCCGGGGCCGCATCATGATCAACCGCTCACGCAATCAGCCGGGCGCACCGCTTACGGGCAGTTGCTCGAGGGCGGAGTGAAGATTTTCGAGTATCAGCCGACCATGATTCACGCCAAAACGATGGTGGCGGACGGGCTCTTTTCCATGCTGGGTTCGTCGAACCTGGATGGACGTTCGGCGGAGATTAACGAAGAGCTGGATGTGGTGGTTTACGATCCGGAATTCGGGCGGCGGATGGAGGAATCTTTCGAGAAAGATCTAGCCGTTTCGCGCGAATATACGCTGGCGGAATTCAAGAGCCGCGGGGTGTGGGAACGCTTCACCGAGTGGCTCTCGATTCCTTTTCGCTCGCAGTTGTAAAGTTTTTGCCCAATCGAGAGCGCGAAGCCGCGGGGAGGCGCGACCTGAAATCATTTCTGTGTCCTCCGGGTTCTCTGTGCTAGAAAACCGGCCATGGAATTGCCGCTCGATATTGCCACGTTGCGTCACGACTACGTCGCGCACGGCTTGCGCCGCGCAGAGCTCGACCCGGATCCCATCGTGCAATTTACGAAATGGTTTTCCGAGGCAGCGGCCGCGCAGCTGCGCGATGTCAACGCCATGAGCCTGGGCACGATTGCCGACGACGGCACGCCCGAGGTGAGGGTCGTTCTGCTCAAGGGAATCAGCGAGCATGGGTTCGTTTTTTTCACCAACTACGACAGCGCGAAGGGAAAGCAGATCGCGGCGAACCCGCGCGTGGCGCTGACGTTTTTTTGGGTGCAACTGGAAAGGCAGATCCGCATCACCGGCCTCGCGGAGAAAACGTCGATCAAGGAATCGGAGGAGTATTTCCACTCGCGCCCACTCGGCAGCCAGCTGGGCGCGTGGGCTTCGCCGCAGAGCCAGGTCATCGCGAATCGCGAAGTGCTGGAAGCGCAGTTGGCGGAAGCGACGCAAAAATTTGCCGGCAAAATTGTTCCGCTGCGAGCGAATTGGGGCGGATACCGTGTCTTGCCGCAAACGGTGGAGTTTTGGCAGGGGCGCACCAATCGGCTGCACGATCGCTTCCGTTACCGCCGCGAGCCTGACGCGGGCTGGCTGATCGAACGCCTCGCGCCTTGACCCGCGCGCGGCCAATCTGACTCGATTCCAATATGGCCCTGGCACATCTCACCGACGAACAAATCCGCACCTGGACGCGGGAGCAGAAGGATCGCTGGTGGCTGGAAAATGTTTATCGCGGCGATCTGCCGCAGTTGACGCTGCGCTCCGGGCTGACCGGTTTCTTGTTAGGCGGAATTCTTTCCGCGACCAATCTCTACATCGGCGGAAAAGCGGGCGTGACGCTGGGGGTGAACCTCACCTCCGTCATCCTCGCGTTTGTCATGTTTCGCACCTTGGCGCGCATCGGGTTGGGGAAAGATTTCACCATCCTGGAGAACAACGCCATGCAATCGATCGCGACCGCGGCCGGTTATATGACGACGCCGCTCATCTCCAGTTTGGCCGCTTATATGATGATCACGAACCACATCGTGCCCTGGTGGCAGATGGTGGTGTGGATGGTCATCATGTCGTTAGTCGGCGTGCTCGTCGCCTTCCCGCTCAAGCGTCGCTTCATCAATGAAGATCAGCTGCCGTTTCCGGAAGGCCGGGCCTGCGGCGTGGTGCTGGATGCGCTTTATCATGGCGCCGCCGGCGAAGGCGTTTACAAGGCGAAGCTGCTCGGTATCACGGCGGGATTTACGGCGCTGTATCAATTCCTGATCAGCGGCGGCTTGCAGCGTCTGGTGCAATTCAGTCTCCTGCGGCTCGATCGCGCGTTCGGCTGGAAGGAACCGTGGCACATCCATGAGCGGCTGGATGATTATTACTACATGCTCGGTGCAAAGTACGAACTTTGGACGCCGAAGATTCTCGGGACGGATTTCAAAACCCTCGGGCTGCGTTTCACGATCGACGCCGCAATGCTGGGTGTGGGCGGATTAATGGGAGTCCGCGTAGCGACCAGCGTAGTCCTCGGGACGGTGATCAATTTCATGGTCCTGGCGCCGATCATGATCGCGCGGGGCGATATCGCGCCGCGACCCGGACCGAGCGGTGCGCTCGTGGCGCTCAGCCGCGCGGAGATTGTGAACCAATGGTCCCTCTGGTGGGGCGTGAGCATGATGGTGGTGGGCTCGCTCATCGCGCTCGCGGGCAAGCCAGAAATTTTTACCAGCGTCTTCAAGAATCTCCGCGGCAAGAAGAAGGGCTCGGGCATGGACGTGCTGAAAGACATCGAGCTGCCGCTATGGATTTCCTACGTGGGCGTGCCGGTTTTGAGCTTGCTCGGTTGTTACGTGACGCATCTTTTCTTCGGCGTGCCGATGTGGCTGGCGGTGCTGTCGCTTCCGCTCATTCTCTTGCTCACGGTCATCTGCGTGAACTCGATGGCGCTCACTTCGTGGACGCCGACCAGTTCGCTGAGCAAGATCACGCAGTTCACCATCGGCGCGATCGATCGGATGAATCCGGCCTCGAATTTAATCACCGGCGGGATGACCGCGGAGGTGGCGGTGAACGCGGCGAATCTACTTTCCGACATCAAACCCGGCTACATGCTCGGCGCGAAACCGCGGCAGCAAGCCATCGGTCACGCGATTGGAATTATCTCGGGCGCGATCGCGGCCACGCCGTTGTTCTTTGTTCTGTTTCTGGCGCCGAATGCGGATGGGGTGCGCGCGGCGAGCACGATTGCCTCCGAGCAATTTCCCATGCCCTCCGCCATCCAATGGCGCGGCGTGGCGGAGCTCATCGCGCGCGGCGTGAGCAGCCTGCCGCAATCGGCCATCGTCTCGATGATCGGTGCTGCCTGCGTCGCCGCTCTGATTGAAATCATCACGATCGTTCGACGAAAGCCGTTTCCGTTGTCGTCGGTCTCGATCGGCCTCGGCGTGATTCTGCCGCCGGAGTACTGCCTCACGATGTGGCTCGGCGCGATGTTCTTTTGGTGGCAGGCGCGGCGGAATCCTGTCGGCAGCGCGGGACATCGCAAGTGGGTCGAAGGCATGGAACCGATCTGCGCCGGCTTGATCAGCGGCGCGGCCTTGATTGGCATCGCGAATGCGCTGGTCAACGCGCTCGTCTTTGGGGGCGGCTAGGGACGGTGCCGCGCTCGGGCGCAGAAGCGTGTCATAGTTCGACGATGAATCCCAGCCGGGCCCAACCTTCTTCGCCGCGCATGCAGGTGCTCCGCGGCGATCTCACGAAGCTCGACGTGGATGCGATCGTGAACGCGGCCAACACCACGCTTCTCGGCGGCGGCGGCGTGGATGGCGCCATTCATCGCGCGGCGGGGCCAGAGTTGCTCGCGGAATGCCGGACGCTCGGTGGCTGCCAACCTGGCGAGGCGAAGATCACGCGCGGTTATAATTTGCCAGCACGTTTCGTCATTCACACCGTGGGACCGATCTGGGCCGGCGGCGAGCGCGACGAGGCGGAGGTGCTGGCTGCATGTTATCGAAATTCTCTCCAGCTCGCTGTCGCGCGCAGCCTGCAGACGATCGCGTTCCCGGCGATCAGTTGCGGCGCTTACGGCTACCCAATTGAAGAAGCGGCGGAGGTGGCGGTGGAATGCACCTCGCGTTTCCTGCGCACGAACGCCTCGCTTGCGCGGGTGGATTTCGTGGTCGCGAGCGATGTCATCGCCCACGCCTACGAGGCGGCCATGCGGGCGTTGTCGGCATGAGTTCGCGGAAAGAACTGCCGATCTTCGAACTCGAGCACGCGCTTGTTTCCGCGTTGCGCGAGAGGCCGCGGCTAATTTTGCAAGCGCCGACGGGCTCGGGGAAATCGACGCAGGTGCCGCAGATGTTGTTAGACCATGGCCTGCTGGGCGAGCGCCAGGTGGTCATTCTCCAGCCGCGTCGGCTGGCGGCGCGCCTGCTCGCGGCGCGGGTGGCGCAAGAGCGCAGTGGCCGGCTGGGCGATGATGTCGGCTATCAGATTCGTTTCGAAAATGTCGTCTCCAAACGGACGCGCATCCGCTTTGTCACAGAAGGCATTCTCTTGCGGCAGCTCATCCAGGATCCGGAGCTGCGCGGCGTAGGAGCGATTCTGTTCGACGAATTTCACGAGCGGCATCTTTACGGAGACATCACGTTGGCGCGGGCGTTGCGTTTGCAAGAAACGACGCGGCCGGACCTGAAAATCGTGGTTATGTCCGCGACGATCGACGTCGGTGCGCTGGAGGATTTCCTCGCGCCTTCCACGCTCCTCACTTCCAGCGGAAGGCAGCATCCGGTGGCGATTGAATATCTGGAACGCCCGGTGCGCGGCGAGGACTACGCGATCTGGGATTTGGCTGCCGAGGAGCTGGCCCGCGTGGCGCGAAATACGGCCGGCGATGCGCTCATTTTCATGCCGGGAAAATTTGAAATCCTGCGCACGATCTCGGCCATCCGGGCGTCGCGCGTGAGCAGTGAATTCGTGGCGTTGCCGCTCTATGGCGAGCTGCCCCCGGCGGAACAGGATGCCGCGCTGGCGCGTTACGAGAAGCGGAAAGTGATCGTGGCCACCAACGTGGCTGAAACGTCGCTGACGATCGACGGCGTGCGAGTGGTGATCGATAGCGGGCTCGCACGAATCGCGCGCTTTGATCCGCGGCGCGGGCTCAACACTTTGTTGATCGAGAAAATCAGCCGTGCGGCCTCGGATCAACGCGCCGGCCGCGCGGGTCGGACGGCGCCAGGACATTGCCTGCGGCTCTGGACGGAACGCGAACATCTCGAACGGCCGGCGCAGGAGTTGCCGGAAGTGAAGCGGCTCGACCTCGCGGAAGTGGTGCTGACTCTGAAGGCCAGCGGGGTGGAAGATATCGCGCAATTCCGCTGGCTGGAGCCGCCGGAGCCGCGCGCTTTGGAGCGGGCGGAGCAGTTGTTAGGCGACCTCGGGGCGGTCACTGCCAGCGGCGGTGCGATCACGGAACTCGGACGCCGGATGCTGGCCTTCCCGGTGCACCCGCGGTATGCGCGGATGTTATTGGCCGCGGAGCAATACGGCTGTGTCCGCGCGATTGCTCTGATCGCAGCGGTAACGCAGGGGCGGAATCTGATGCGACGCGCGGAAGGGAAGCAGGCGCGCGCCGACCGCGATGATATTCTCGGTGCCGATGACGATTCGGATCTCTTGATTCTGATGCGCGCGTTTCTGTTCGCGGAGAAGAACAATTTCGATCCGCGGCGTTGCCAGCATTTGTCGGTGAATGCGGCGGCGGCGCGGGAAGCGGCGCAGTTATGGGAACAATTCATCGCGATCGCGCGAGATGAAGGCTTAAACGTGGACGCGAAAGAGCCGGCGACGGGCGCGATCCAGCGGTGCGTGCTGGCTGGGTTTCCGGATCAGGTGGCGGTGCGGTTGGATGAGGGAACGCTGCGCTGCGCGCTGGTGCATGGGCGGCGGGGCGTATTGGCGCGCGAGAGCGTGGTGCATCGCGCGCGGTTGCTGGTGGCGTCCGAGATTCGCGAGATCGAAGACAGCGCGCAGGAGCGGCAGGTGTTGCTGACGCTGGCCACGCGGATCGAAGAGGAGTGGCTGCGCGAATTGTTTCCCGAGGCTTTCCGCGAAAGCCTGGAAGTCAGCTTCGACACGGCGGCGCGGCGCGTGGTCGGGCGGCGGCAAATTTCCTTCCACGATCTCATTCTGCGGCACGAAGCGGCGGCGCCTCCGGCGGAGGAAGCGGCCGCGTTGCTGGCGAAACAAGTAAGTGCGGGTACGTGCCCGCTGAAGCATTGGGATAACGCGGTGGAGCAATGGATTCTGCGCGTGAACTGGATCGCGACGTCCGCGCCGGAGCTGGAGCTGCCTCCGATTAATGAAGACGATCAGCTTCTCCTGATCGAGCAGGTCTGCAGTGGGGCGGTCAGTTATAAAGAGATCAAGGACCGCGCGGTTTGGCCGGCGGTGAAATCCTGGCTCTCCGGCGCGCAGCAGGGTTTGGTGGATCAATACGCGCCCGAGCGGATCAGCCTCCCGAATGGTCGCAAGGCGAAAGTGATTTACAGCGCATCGTCTCCGCCGGCGGTGGCGGCGCGGATCCAGGATCTTTATGGGGTGGAACGGCACCTCACCATCGGCCCGGGGCGGGCGCCTTTGGTCATCCAGGTTCTGGCGCCGAATCATCGCCCCATCCAGATCACGAGCGACCTCGAAAGCTTCTGGCGCGAGGCCTACCCGAAGATCAGGAAAGAGCTGCAGCGGAAGTATCCGAAGCACGAGTGGCGGTAACTTCCTCACCGGAAGTGTTTAGGACTGCGCGCGGCATAATTCCCGCTATCCACTGGTATTCCAGCCCGATCCTCTTCTGTGAATACCGACGTTATCGATGCCCTCCTGACTGCCATGGTACAGAGCGGTCCCGGTGTTTCCGACCTGCTCTTCGCGGTCGGCCGTCCGCCCTTGATCGAGGAACACGGAGCGCTCCAGGAATTCCCGATCGATACCGCAGACGGCAGCCTAACGAGCGATCAGCTGGAACAGCTTTCGCTGCACCTGATGCAGGGAGATGGACGCCTGGCCGACGATCTGGCCGCGATGGGCTCGTGCGATTGCAGTTATGCGCTGGGCGACGTGGCCCGTTTCCGCGTGAATATTTTCCGGCAAAACAGCCGGCCCGCGATTGTGCTGCGGAAATTGCAGACGCAAATCCCCACGCTGGAAGCGCTCGGTCTGCCGCCGGTCTTTAGCGAGATGGGCCGGGAGAAGAACGGCATCATTTTCGTGACGGGCGGCACCGGCAGCGGCAAAACGACGACGCTGGCTGCGATCCTGAACGAGCTGAATCGAACCCAGCAGATTCATATCCTCACGCTGGAAGACCCGATTGAATTTTTGCATCCGCCGCAACGCGCACTCTTTAACCAGCGCGAACTGGGGAAAGACTTTCCGGATTTCGCCACTGGCCTACGCGCGGCTCTGCGCCAGGCGCCAAAAGTGATTTTGGTCGGCGAGGTGCGCGATCGCGCCACGATGGAGATCGCGCTGACGGCATCGGAGACAGGTCACCTTGTCTTCACCACCATGCATACGATCAATGCCGGCCAGACCATTAACCGCATCCTGGGCATGTTCGCCAAAGATGAGGAACAGCAACTCCGCCAACGCCTGGCCGATACTTTGCGCTATGTGGTGGGCCAGCGCCTGGTCGGCAAGACGGGCGGCGGGCGTCTGCTCGTGACCGAGATCATGGGCAGCAGCATGCGCACGCGCGAAGCCTTACTTTACGGAGAAAAGGAGAACGCCACTTTCCAGGAAATTATCGAGGCGGGTGTGACGCTGGGCTGGCACAGCTTTGACCAATCGCTCCTGAAAGCTTTCAAAGAAGAAACGATCACCGCGGAGACCGCGCTGATGTTCTGCACGCACAAGAACAAGATGCGCCGCGACATCGACATGGAGGTGAAACTGCGCAGCCAGGCGCATGAAGAACCTTCCGGATTGCGCATGGAAGCGGAGGAAACGCCGTTCGTGAACGCGTTTCGCTAAAAGCAATTTCAGATGAATACCAGGGCCAATGAGGAAGCAAGAATGAATGATGTATCGCCAGGAGCAGGCGAACCCGTGAATACGTCGGTGCCGAGCCAGTTTCGCGCAGGCTTGAACCATAAATTGCGGACGCCGCTAAACGCGATCATCGGATTTGCCGAATTGCTCGCCTTGCAGCCCGCGCATCAACGGGGCGGCGGCGACATTCAGCAGATCCTGAAGTCGGCGCGCGATATGTTGCACATCATCGAGCGCGAATTAGCCGACCCGACCGAGGAAATTTTCGACGAGGTCGCCGCCATCCCCACGGCGGAGCATGCCTGCGATATTCTCTATGTGGAAGACGATATCGTGAATTTCACCTTGGTGGAACGCATCCTGGAATTTCGGCCGGGCCTAAGCCTGATGCACGCGATGCGAGGCGAGATGGGCGTGCAATTTGCCGAAGCTTGCCAGCCGCGTTTGATCTTGCTCGACCTGAATTTGCCCGACATGCATGGCGCGGAAGTCCTGCGCCAGCTCCAGCAGAAACAGGAGACCGCGAAGATTCCCGTCGTGGTTCTGAGCGCGGACGCCACGCCGAGCCAGATCGAACGTCTTCTCGCCGCGGGAGCGCGGAATTATCTGACGAAGCCGTTCGATATCGATCCGTTCCTCGCGTTGGTGGACGAATTCGCGACCGAAACACCGAACCGCCATCCGCCGATCGCGCTGGTCCGGTAAGGCCACGCGAAGCTGGGCGGGCCAAGGTCAGCGAAGAACTCGCGAACGCGGGCCTGCCAGCCAACGGCGCGGGATCAGATTGGAGTTTGAGGCCAGGGGGAGTCGCATCGAAGGTAAGCGAGCGACAGACGCAACGGGCCTGTCAAAACCGAATCCATATTATGATGAATCCAAACGGCGACGAATTGAATAATCCGCTCCCGGGCTCGACGACGCAGCCAGGCGGACAAGAAATCTCTGCCAGCTCAAGCCGCTTTCAGGACACGACCGACAAAATGTCGAACATGGCTGGCGATGCGTGGAAGCAAACCAAAGTCACGGCCAGCAATGCGCGCGAGAAGACTGAATTCCTCATGCGGCAAAATCCGGTCCCGACTGTCATTGGCGCCTTGGCTGTGGGGTTGGCCATCGGCCTGGCCATTCGCTATTCCTCGGAGTCGAGGGAAGTGGAACGCGAAGTGAAGTCGCCTTTCGGCGATGTGAATCTCGGGATGCTCTCACTGCCATTCCTGTGGCCATTTTTCAAAACCATGAAGCGCCGTTACGAGGACTCGGCGGATGTGGTTCGGGAAGGCGTACGCGATGGAGTCGACCGCCTGCGGAGCGTGGATGTGGATAGTTACGTGAAGCCGCTGCGGAAGAAGTGGAGTTCCTGGAGGAACTAGCCACTTCGCCGGTGACCTTGCGCGCGGAGCGTTGACGGCGGTTTGCGGCGGTCGAAGGCGGCTCGCCCGGTCCTTGGCTTTCAAACGCGCGGTTTCGGTCGCTTGTTGAAAAATATGAGACTCATCCTGGTTGTCTTCGCCTTTGCCCTGTCGGCGTGTGGCGGAGGCCGTCTGCACATGGAGCGCGAAGCTGCGCGCGCCGACAAGGCCCTCGATCGGCAGGCTGCCAAAGCGAAAGTCGCACGCGCTGGGAGCTGGGGATACTTCAGTGGCGCTGTCGAAACGCGTTGGGAAGCCGATGGCGTGACCATGGTTTTGCTAAACGAGCTGCGTTATACCGATCCCTACGGCGTGGTTTGGGTCGCGCCCGCGGGTTCGCGGGTGGATGGCGCTTCCATTCCGAGGGCGTTCTGGAGTCTCATCGGCGGCCCGTTCGAGGGGAAATATCGGAAGGCGTCGGTCTTGCACGACGTCGCTTACGACAACCAAGCCCGATCTTGGGAAGAGGCCGACCGGATGTTTTACAACGCCATGCGCTGCAGTGGCGTGGGCGCGGTGACCGCGAAGACCATGTATTACGCGCTCGTTCGTCACGGAAGGCATTGGAAGCATCGCCAGGCCACTGTCGTGGAGCCGGCGTCGCAGCGTCCGACTGCAATCGACCCGTCCGAGGTGGGCGAGATTCAAGATTGGCTGCGGAAAAACGATCCGGATCTCGAACAAATCAACGCGCGCGCCCGCACCGGGCGGCAGCCTTGATCCGGCCTCGTTGAGTTTTGCAGTGATCGCCTTGGCCTGCGGGCCATCTTTAGTCCGACAGTCGGCGCAGGGCGACAAACGTGCCCTCTAACTCGGCCGCCAATCGTCCACTTTCTTCCACGCGCACCTGCAGCGTGATCCGCGCTTTCCCTTTCAGACGAAATGCGTTGTGAAAGGTCTTCAGCGCCTCGGCGTGCGGGGGTGCGCAAGTGGCGCAGATAGAATTTCGAATCGGAGAATGAAAGCGAATCGTGCTCTCGCGGATCACGACGTCTGCGGGCTGGTCGCGGAGTTCCAGCCAAAGAAAACCGTAACCAGCCAAAGTAGCGACGGCGTTGATACTGCCGCCAAATGCGGTTTGCAGATGATTGGAATTCAGCGCCACGGGAGCTTCGACCGAGAAGGCACCATCCGCCGCAGCAACCACGCGCACGCCCATGGCCCGGGTGAGCGGTATCCGCGTATGCAGGAACTGCTCGGCCGCCTGCAGCGCATTTTCGTGATTGTCTGGTGTGTCCACTAAGCTTGGCCGAACCATAACCGACCACGGCCAAAACGCGTGGGAAACGCGCAATTCGTAAAAAAATGAGCGTCCGCCCTCGAAAGGTCTGGTGTGATTGGCACGAACCCTGCATACAGAAGCCCGTGCAACGCTTTCTTGCAGTTCTCTGTCTCGGATTGTTTCTAGCGCCCACGGCGGCTCTTAAAGCCGAGGGGTTGGCGCGGTCCTCTTCCCGATTCTATTACAAAAGCACGGATGGCAGGGTGGGTTCTGCGCGAATCGTCCGCCGCTATTTTGCGCGTAAGATTCACGCTCCAGCCGCGGTCGACTCCCGAATCGATCCAAGCCTGCGCCGGGCCGCGACCATCGCGCAGGAACGCTCAAGTGCTCGCACCAAGGCCCGTTGCTGGCGTTATGTAAAAGAAGCGCTCCTCGCCGCGGGCGCCGTCAGCTCCTATCCGAAAACGAATTATGCCTGCCAGGCGGGCGAAGAATTGGTCCGCAGCTTTGGCTTCAAGAAACTTCCGATGCGCGATCCGTATGCGGCACCGCTCGGCGCGGTCATCGTTTACGGCAAAGGCGCCGGCGGAGCGGGCCACGTGGAGCTGCGCACCAAGACCGGTTTCGCCAGCGACTACCACAGCAAGAATCGTTGCTACTATCCCGTGCTCGCGGTTTACGGGAAGTTCTCCTCGTAAGCGGACGCACGATTCAGCAGATCGACGCGGCGGCGCCGACCCCGTGTGCTGCCTAAAGCACGGCCGGACTAATCCTTCTTCTTCGCCCCGGTCGCGATCTTGGCACTGCCCAGGAAGGTGGCGTCTTCATCCACCACCAGACGAGGTGCCTCGATGTCGCCCTTCAACGTGCAACCAGAGTGCAATTCGCAGCGCTCTTCCGCGGTCACGTTGCCCTCAATGATGCCGTAAACCACGATCGAGCGAATATTGATCTCGCCCTGGATGCGCGCGTTTTTTCCGACGGTCAGCCGACCTTTGGAAGTGATTGTTCCTTCCACCTCGCCGTCGATCATTAACTCGGTATCGAATTTCACTGAGCCTTTAATCGAGACACCGTTCGACAACACGCCGCCGGTCTGCGGCGCACGCGCTGCAGGCGCGGCGGGTGCGGGTGCTGGAATGCTCGGGGCTGGCCTCGGAGCCGGAGGCGGAGGAGTGGGTTCGGAGTTACGGGGCGTGGAAGAAAACATCTGCATAATGTGCGGTTTCTGAAAGGTAGGTTAGGTCCAGCAAAAAGACCCCACCGCATAAAATGCTGAGGTCGTTACTGATGTCCGAAGCAGAGAATGACTTATTCGGGCGTCCGCGGATAGGAAAATTTCAAGCCGCGTGCGTTTTCGCGCTGCAGGAGGCACGAAGGCGGACCACCTCGATGCCGTCGGGCGGCAGCCGTGGCGTGGCAACCAAGCTCCGCCGTGTCGTTTACGATGTCGGGAGCGCTGTCCGAATTACGCAGCTACTGCGCAATCGAACAGGTTCGTCTCCTGTCCTTCGCGCAGCTGCGCGAGACGTTGCTTCGCCTTCTCACAGCGCTGGCGTTCGCGCATCGCATCGACATCTGGCAACGACTGCGCCTGATAGGGCGAGCGCGCGGGCTTCAGGCAATTATCGACCAATTGATTGGCCAAAAATGCACGATTGAGAGTCAAAGTTGAAACGTCCCGCTCGGCTTCGACCAAAGCGAGGTCGCGCGCGGCGATGTAAGCGTAGATCTCCGCGGTGGCCGCAGGAGAAGAGGCGTAGCTGCGGGCAGCGGTGCTAGGGGTAATCGCGCGGGTTATGATGCGCGGCCGACGGATAACAGCAGGGTTGAGGTGCATCCCTTCTGTTCAGCAGATCGCGTGCTCAACCTGACCACCCGGCCAGGAAAATTTCATCCGGCCTTATTTTGCCGACACTTCCGCAAAGACACTGGCCGCGATTTCGAAGGAGCGCACCCGCGCGGTGTGATCGAAGATTTGCCCACTGGCAATAATTTCGTCGGCTTGCGTTTCCGCCAGGATTTCCTCCAGCCGGCGCCGGATCGTATCGGCCGAGCCGGTGAGCGAGTAGCGCATTCTCTCTTGCACCGCCGCGCGCTCGGCTGCGCTCCAGCGGCCATCCATGCTCGCCACCGGTGCTGGCAGAAGCCCGGGCTCGCCCCGCACCAGATTCAGAAACATAAGCTGCGCGGACGTCGCCAGCTCTTGCGCCGCACGATCCGTCTCCGCAGCAAACAGGCCCACTCCTACGATGGCGTATGGTTTCGCCAGTTGCGCCGACGGCTGAAAACGCTCGCGATAAATCCGCAACGCCACGTGCAGATATTCCGGCGCAAAATGCGAGGCGAACGCGAACGGCAAGCCCAGCTCGGCCGCCAATTGCGCGCTGAAATCGCTCGAGCCGAGCAGATAGAGCGGCACGCCGAGCCCTGCCCCGGGGACCGCGCGCAAACGTTGCCCCGGTGTGGTCGCCCGAAAGTAGGATTGCAACTCCAGCACGTCTTGCGGGAAGGTATCGCCGCTGCTGCCTAACGAGCGCCGCAAGGCGTGCGCCGTGAGGCGATCACTCCCCGGCGCGCGGCCCAACCCGAGATCGATCCGTCCGGGATGCAACGCTTCGAGCGTTCCAAACTGTTCGGCGATAGCCAGCGGGGCGTGATTAGGCAGCATCACCCCGCCGGCGCCGAGGCGGATGGTTTTGGTCGCGGCCGCCGTGTGCGCGATCACCACCGCGGTCGCCGCGCTCGCGATCCCGGGCATGTTATGATGTTCCGCCAGCCAGTAGCGGTGGTAACCGAAACGCTCGGCGTGTTGCGCCAGGTCCACTGTATTTCTGAAAGCCAGCGCCGCGTCACCGCCTTCCACGATGGGCGCCAAATCGAGCACGGAGTATCGCAACATCTCTGCTACGGTATCGCGCAATCGGCGGGCGTCACCCGTCTGACACGTTCCGTCACCGCAATCATCACACCACAAAAAAACCACCTATGGGATTCGAACAATACCACGAGCCAGCCGGCGAACTGCCGGAAGAAACACGCACCTTTGCTCGCATGATCGTCTCGCTCACGGAAGAAGCCGAAGCAATTAATTGGTATGAGCAGCGAATGGCATTGGAGAAGGATAAAAGCGCCCGCGCGATCATGAAAAACGCGCAAAAGGAAGAGATGAAACATTTCTCGATGGACCTGGAGTGGCTTCTGCGGACGAAGCCGCTCTGGCGCGAAATCGCGCAAGGCGTCCTCTTCACGGAAGGCGACATTGTGAAAGAAGGCGACGAGGCGGAAGAGAAAGCGGGTTAAGGGGCGCGCCCTGTCTGCGGGCAATCTTTGCATTGACCTGCCCGCGCAAAGCACATTTTCTCGCGCATGGTTAAACGGCTTTTGCAGTGGCTCCTCGGGATCGTTTTGGTCCTGCTTCTGGTGGTGGCGGTCTTCGCGGTAAACGCGATCTGGTTCCGGCCTTGGAGCTTGAATGTGTTCTACGAGAAAGTTTTCGTGGAAATCCTATTCCAAGAGCCGGAGCTGCTCTCCTCGCTCGGCCTGGTCGAGCAATTCGGCATCACCGGGCACAACGCGAAACTGGGCGACGAATCGCCGGAGCATCAGCGAAAGGGCTTCGAGCGGCTGAAGAAGAACGTCGAGCAGTTACACGCCTATCCGTTGGAAAAGCAGAACGCTTCGCAGCGCCTTTCCACCGCAGTGCTCGCTTGGTTTCTCACCGTCCAGCTCGAGGGCGAAAAATATCAATGGCACAACTATCCGGTGAACCAGCTCTTCGGCGTGCAGAATCAGTTCCCGTCTTTCATGGCAAACACGCATCGCCTCCTCGGGCCACGCGATTGTGGCTATTACGTGCAGCGGCTTCAGGCTTTGCCGACGAAGTTCGACCAGCTCCTGCAAGGGCTGCAGGTGCGCCAGGAAAAGAAGATCATCCCGCCGCGCTTCGTGGTGGAGCGGGTGTTGAAAGAGATGACCGAATTCGTCGCGCAACCGCCCGCGGAGAACATTCTCGCCACCTCCTTCAAGAAGCGCGTGGCCAAGATCGATGACCTGACAAACGAGCAGCGCTCGGATTTTCAGGAGCAGGTGGAAGGCGCGATCAGCCATCAGGTTTATCCCGCTTATCAGAAATTGATCGACTATTTCACCGCGCTTTTGCCCATCACGACGACGGACGATGGCGTTTGGAAATTGCCGGATGGCGAAGCCTACTACGCCTACATGCTGCGGCAGAACACGACCACGAAGCTGAACCCGGCGGAAATTCACGCGTTGGGCGTGGCGGAAGTGGCGCGGATCGAAGGCGAGATGCGCGCAATTCTGGATGCGAACGGTTTCGCGGGTCAACCGATCGCTCCGTCTTTGGATACGCTGGGAAAAGATCCGCGTTTCCTCTTCGCCAATGACGACGCCGGCCGCGCGGCCGCGCTCGCGGAATACACGCGCCTGATTGATCAGGCGTTGGTGCGTTCCAAGGAGCTCTTCTCCACGATTCCCAAGGCGAAGATCGAGGTCCAACGCGTGCCCGTCTTCAAGGAAGCCACCGGCCCCGGTGCCTACTACGAGGGACCGGCGATGGATGGAACGCGGCCCGGCATTTTCTACGCAAATCTGCGCGAGATGAACGAAGTGGCGAAGTGGGGCATGCCCACACTTTCCTATCACGAAGGGGTGCCAGGACATCACTTCCAGATCGCGACCGCGCGTGAGCTGACTGGCCTGCCGCAATTTCGGAAGTTGATTCCGTTCACTGCCTACAGCGAAGGCTGGGCGCTTTACACGGAGTGGCTGGCCAAGGATGCCGGCTGGTACGAAGGCGATCCGTTTGGCGATCTCGGTCGCTTACAGGCGGAACTGTTCCGCGCGGTGCGGCTGGTGGTCGATACCGGCATTCACGCGCAACGCTGGACCCGCGAGCAAGCCATCGCCTACATGCGCGAACACACCGGGATGGGAGAAAAGGAAGTCACGTCGGAGATCGAGCGTTACATCGTTTCGCCCGGACAAGCCTGCGCCTACAAAGTCGGGATGCTGAAAATTCGCGAACTCCGCACGCGCGCTGAACAGGAACTCGGTGCCAAATTCGACCTGAAGGAATTCCATGATGTCGTGCTCAAGAACGGCGCGCTCCCGTTGGAAATTCTCGAACAACAGGTGAACGAGTACATCGCGAAAAAGAAGGTTTAACTACTCGGTGCGCAGCGCGGTCATCGGACTCACCTTGGTCGCGCGCCGCGCTGGCACATAGCAGGCGAGCAACGCCGCCGCCCCCAGCACTACGGAAGCGATTACGAGCGCGAACGGATCCGCCGGGCTCACCTTGTAAAGCATCTGCGCCAACACCCGGCCCGCCCCTAACGACAGCAACAACCCGGCCACCAACGCGAGCCCTGTCTGCAACGCGCCCTGTCTCATGATCAAACCAAAAACGTCTCGCGGATGCGCACCCAGCGCCATGCGGATGCCGATCTCGCGCGTGCGCCGCGCCACGGAATAAGACTTCACTCCGTAAACGCCCACCACCGCCAGGAGCAGCGCAATGCCACCAAAAACGCCAAATAAGATCGCGCCCAGCCGCACCACCCAAAGGCCCACGCTCCGCTGCATTGTCTCGCGGAAAGGCGTGATGCTTAAAATCGGTAAATCGGGATCCACCGCGCGCAACGCCTGCCGCAGGGTTGGAATAAAAGCCCGGACCGCACCGCGATCGACCGTGCCGAGGCGCACGTGCAAATAGGTGCCGCCGCTGTAACCCTGCGCGAGCGGCACAAATAAGCGGCGCACCAGCGTGTCGCTCTGCACATCATGCCGATGCGCGCCGACCACGCCCACGACCAAGAGGTCGTTAGGCGTGCCGTCCCGTGGCGGCTGGGTAAAACGGATGTGTTGCCCCACTGCGTCCTCCTTTGGAAAAAGCTTCTGCGCCATCTCCTCGTCGATGATGGCGAGGCGTGGCCCCTCCTTGTTCTGCGCCTCGGCCTGCGTGAAATCGCGCCCGCGCAGAATGGGCACGCCGATGGCATCGAAATAACCGGGCGTCGTCGCGGTGAAGAGCGCACCAGCGCCCGGATCGGGCGCTTTCGGATCCGTCGCAATGGTCTCGCGGATGGACATGATGCGGCGGCTGTTGGTGAAGTTGCCGTAGGGTAACATCGTGCCGATGCCGACGGCTTTGACGCCGGGCAACTGCTGCGCGCGCTCCACCGCCGCCAAAAGAAGTCGGCGCGCCTCCACCGGATCTTTCTTGATGAGCGAGAAGTCCAGCTCCGTGACGAGGTCGCCCTCCGGATTGAATCCGGGATTGAGTCCGCTCGCCTCCAAGGCTCCGCGGAAAAACAGACCGGCCGCGAAAAGAAGCATGAGGGAAAGCGCGATTTGCGCCATGACCGAGAGATGACGCGGAGCGAAGAATCGGCCCAGCCGGCCGGCTCCGGCAGGCTCGCCGACTTGCTGCTTGAGATCGTTCACCAAATCGGCGCGCGTCGCTTTCAAAGCGGGCCCGAGACTGAAGAACAACGTCGCCAGAACGCAGAACGCGAACGTGACCGCGAGAACAAAGAAGTCCGGCCGCAAATCGAGAATAAAGGAAAAGTTGAGCGAACCGAGCAGGCGCGCCATCGAGCGGAGCAGGAGTTGATTGCACCACACGCTCAGGATGAGTCCGCCGAGCCCGCCGACGCCCGCGAGCAGCAAGCCTTCGCACAAAAGCTGCCGCACGATGCGCCACCGCGATGCGCCCAGTGCCAAACGCAACGCGATCTCCTTTGCCCGGGCTGTCCCGCGCGCGAGCAGCATGTTGGCCAGGTTCAGGCTGGCAATGAGGAGGACCGCGCCCGCCATCGCCATGAGCAAGGTGCCGACGAGCGTGATCGGACCATCATCCTCCGGCGAGGTGCTGAGACTGAAGCGCGAAGGCTTATGCATTTGCACCTCGCGCCGCCCCTCCGCGTCCGGCGGCTGGATGGCGTTTAAGCGCTGGCTCAGGATTGGCAAACGCGTCCTGGCCTGCTCCAGCGTGAGGCCGGGTCGCAGCCGGGCGATGAGGTTCAAGGCGTAGTTGTTCGCTTGCGCGAGATCGTGCAAATCCTCGGAGTCGGCAAAAGCCGAGCCGAGCTTTGAGTGGACGCCGAGCGGCAGCCAGATATCCGGCGCCACGAGCGCGCTTAAACCGCTGAAACCTTTCGGCGTGACGCCGATGACTGTGTAGGGCTGACCATTAATCTGCAGTTCGCTTCCGATAAAATCGCCGCGACCACCCAGGCGTTGCCAAAACGCATGACTCGCCACGACCACAGGCAGCGCGGCATTCGGGCGCGCTTCCTCGGCATTATAGAATCGACCCGAGCACTGGCTTCACGCCCATGAGCGCGAAGAAATTCTCCGAGGTCAGAAACGCGAAGCTGCGTTTCATGCTTTCGTCGCGCCCGATGCCGGCGACAGCAAATTCGGCGGCCGCGATCTCCGCGAAAACTTCGCCCCCGCTTTCGCGCAGCTCGCGATATTCCGTGTGCGAAAACGGCCGGTAATCTCGATTCACGCCTTCACGGGCGGTGAAAAGATTTACCACCTCCGCCGGGCGCAATGGCACCATCGGCCGCAGGACGGCGCCATTGATGATGGCAAAAATGGCGGAGTTCACGCCGATCGCGAGCGCCAGCGTCAAAACCGCGATGAACGTAAAACCTGGCGCCTTTCGGAGCTGTCGGAACGCGAAACGGAAATCCTGGATCATGACTTTCCAGTGAGATGCGTCCGCGCAGATTTTTGGATTCAGAAAAAGTGTTGAGCGGTGGCGCAGGACGCTCTCGCGCCACTTCGGAAGACGCTTTCAGAAGCCGTCGTCGAGTGTTAGACAGCACTATGTCGCCGCTCGCCCAGTCCGCTTCGTCTGCTCAGGTCCCAAAAAGCAAAGGCGGGTGCGCCTGTTGCGCGATGGGCTGCACCACCATGTTCGTGCTGCTTCTGGTCGGCCTGGCCATGATCATCGGCGTGAGCTGGTGGGGCTTTGGACAACTCGTTAACCAGTACAGCTCCCGCGAGGCGATCTCGATTCAAACGGAGACAAGCGAGGCCGACTTCGCCACTGCCAATGAGAAGGTGAACACCCTTCAACAAGCCGTCCGCTCGCGGAAGTCCGTCACGATCCAATTCAGTGCCGCGGAGATAAATGCACTTATCGCGCGCCACGCCGAGTTTCGCGATCTCCGCGGGAAGTTCCGGGTCGCGCTCGCGGATTCCAACATGACGCTGGATATGAGCGTGCCGCTGCGCGGGATCGACTTGCCGACGATTCGGAATCGCTGGCTCAACGGGACCGCGCGCTTCGGTTTGATTTATCACGACGGCAATTTCAACCTCGCCCTGCATTCCTTGAGCGCGAACGACCGGCAGTTCCCGCTCGATGCTTTAGGCAGCACGTTCGCGACACTGATCGACGATCAGGCTAACGAGTACATCGGCAGGTCGCGGCGCGAAAACCAACGCACCAACGAATTCTGGGAGAACCTAAAAACGTTGGCGATCATCGACGACAAACTGGTGCTTACCACTCTCGGGGAGGACGACGCGCCCTTGGAGAACGACGACGACGCCGAACCAAGTCCCACGCCGCCCGGCACCATCTGATTTCAGAGGCGCGGCGAAGATAGAGGGCTGGCGCTTTCCGTGGCCGCGCGAAAATAATTTTGCTCCGCATGGAATGGTCGTAGTGATTCATTGCATCCGAGAGCACGGTCGAAAGCGTTCTCATTAAAGATCATGGAGGAAGAACCGGAACCCTTGCATCCCGAGTCCGCTGATCCGGGCGACCTCGATTATTTGCTCACCTTCGGCAGTCCCGCGACGCGCCGGCAATTTTTGAAACGGGCCGCCGGTGCCGGCGCAGCCATCACCCTCGGGCCGGGCCTGCTCCGCTTCGCTTCCGCACAAACTCCGGGAGCCGCTACCACCACCGCCACCGCAGCGGCCGCCAGCAACGAAGGTCTTGCCTTGAATCTCAAGATCAACGGTCAGGCGCATCAGCTCTCGCTCGATCCGCGGACGACCTTGCTCGATACCCTGCGCGAGCATCTGCATTTCACCGGTTCGAAGAAGGGTTGCGATCACGGCCAATGCGGCGCCTGCACCGTGCTGGTAAATGGTCGCCGGGTGAACTCGTGTCTCCTGCTCGCAGCCGCGGTGGAAGGCGATGAGATCACGACCATCGAAGGTCTGGCGCAAGGCGACCAGCTCCATCCGATGCAGGCCGCGTTTCTTGAGCACGACGGGTTCCAGTGCGGTTATTGCACGCCCGGACAAATTTGTTCTGCGGTCGCCTGCGTGCAGGAAGGCCACACGAAAGATGACGCGCAAATTCGGGAATGGATGAGCGGCAATCTTTGCCGTTGCGGCGCTTACCCGAACATCGTGGATGCGATCAAGGAGGTTGCCGCAAAAGGCGCATGAATCCGTTTACCTACACGCGCGCGGCCGATGCGCAGGAAGCGATCAACGGCTTGGGCGCGCAAACGAAGGCAAAGTTTCTCGGCGGCGGCACGAACCTGATCGATCTCATGAAGATGGGCGTGGAGAATCCCGCGCAACTTATCGACATCAATCACCTGCCGCTCGCGCAAGTGGAGGAGATGCCAGGTGGCGGCGTCCGCATCGGCGCCCTCGCGCGCAATTCCGACGTCGCGGAGCATCCGCTGATCCTCGAACGGTTCCCGGTTTTGAGTCAGGCGCTGCTGGCGGGTGCGAGCCCGCAGCTCCGCAACATGGCGACCACCGGCGGCAATCTCTTGCAGCGCACGCGCTGTTATTATTTTTACGACCCGGCGTTTCCGATGTGCAATAAACGCAACCCCGGCAGCGGTTGCGGTGCGCTGAAAGGCTTCAACCGCGTGCACGCCATTCTCGGGCAGAGCGAGCAATGCATAGCCACTCATCCGAGCGATCAAAATGTCGCGCTGGCCGCGTTGGACGCCGTCGTGCGGGTGCAGGGGCCGACGGGCGAGCGTTCCATCGCGCTCACGGATTTCCACCGGCTTCCGGGCGAGACGCCGAACATCGAGACCAATCTGCGAGCCGATGAGTTAATCCTGGCGGTGGAGATTCCGCCCATGCCGCCGACCGCGCGCTCGCTCTATATTAAGATGCGGGATCGCGCGAGCTACGCCTTTGCCCTGGTCAGCGTGGCCGCGATTCTCGACCGCGCGGCCGACGGCACGATCAGCGGGGCGCGCATCGCGCTTGGCGGTGTCGCGCACAAGCCGTGGCGCGCCTTTGAGGCGGAGAAAGCTTTGGTCGGTCAAAAAATGGACGAGCAAAGCCTGGCGCGCGCTGCGGAGATGGCGATGCAAGGCGCGAAGGCCTATCAGCATAACGAATTCAAAATCGAACTCGCGAAACGCACCATTGTCCGCGCGTTAAGCACGGTGGCGAAGATGGTATGAGCACAGAAATTCTCGGGCCAGCCCGGACGCGCGTCGACGGTCGCCTCAAGGTGACGGGCGCGGCGAAGTATGCGGTCGAGTTTGAGGTCGAAAACTGCGCGCACGGCTGGGCGGTGGAAACCAATATCGCCAAAGGCAAAATCACCTCGATTGAGACCAAGGCCGCGGAAAGCGCGCCGGGTGTTTTAAAAGTTCTCACCCACCAAAACGCGCCCAAGTTCACCACGCCGAAAGACAGTGGCCTAACGAAAGGTCTCCGCAACGAGGAGCGGCTGCCCTTGAGCGATGCCGAGGTGCACTACGCCGGACAGTACGTCGCGCTCGTAATTGCGCAGACGCTGGAGGAAGCACGCTACGCGGCGTCGCTGGTGCGTGTCGGCTATGCGCCACAGACGCCGGTGCTTTCGATGGAAGCCGCAGCGGGCGAGGTGAAGAAGCCGAAAAAGAATAAGCAAGACGACAATCAAATCGCAAAAGGCAACGTGGAGCCTGCTTTTAAAAATGCCGATTTGATCAAGGTCGAGCAGACTTACATCACGCCGACGGAGACACACAATCCGATCGAGATGTCCGGCACCATCGCCGTCTGGCAGGGGAAAAAGCTGACGGTCTACGACGCGACGCAGTTCGTGAAGGGCGTGCAGAGCCAACTGGCGCAGGCCACGAATTCCGAGATCGAAGACGTGCGCGTCATTTGTCCATTCGTCGGCGGAGCGTTTGGCTGCAAGGGCGCCGTCTGGCCGCATGTCTTTCTCGCGGTGATGGGAGCCAAAGCCGCCGGCGTGCCGGTTAAATTCCACATCTCGCGGAAGGCCATGTTTACCGGCACCGGGCATCGCCCGCCCACGCGGCAACGGCTCGTTTTAGCGGCGAATCGCGAGGGGAAATTGCAAGCGATGCGGCATGTGAGCGAGACGCTCACTTCCACTTGCGGGAAGTACATCGAATCCTGCGGCGCGCGTTCCACCGGCATCATGTATGAGAGCCCGGCGATCGATATCGATGAGCTGATTTATCCGGTGAATGTGGCCACGCCCACCTTCATGCGCGCGCCGGGGGAATGCCCGGGAACATTCGCGCTCGAGTGCGCCATGGATGAGCTGGCTTACGCGTCGAAGATTGATCCGGTGAAACTGCGCTTGATCAATCACGCGGATAATCACCCGACCAAAGACATCCCATTTAGCGCGAAGTTCTTGAAGACGTGCTACGAAATGGGCGCGGAAAAATTCGGCTGGGCGCGATGGAATCCGGAACCGAAATCGATGCGCGATGGCGATCTCCTCGTGGGATGGGGCATGGCCACTGCCACTTACCCAGCTCATAAGTGGAGCGCGGCTGCGAGGGCGCAATTGCGGGCCGATGGTTCTGCAGTGGTGCAATGCGCCACGCACGATCTCGGGACCGGCGCGTATACGGCCTTCACGCAAATCTCCTCAGAGCAACTCGGCGTGCCCTTTGAGAAGGTCACATTCGAGCTGGGTAAATCAGATTTTCCATTCGGCCCCGTGGCCGGCGGATCGAACTCCACCGCCACCGTCGGCACGGCGATCCACGAGGTCGCGCTCTTGCTTCATCAGGCCTTGGCAGAGTTGGCCGTGAAAGATCCAAAGTCGCCGCTGCACACTTTGAAGGCAGCCGATATTGCCATGGTCGCCCCGGGACGCATCGGCATGAAAGGGGACCCGACGACCTCCGATGCCTTCATCGAAATCATGCAACGCGCCGGCAAAGATTCCATCGCAGTCGAGACAAAGCTGCAATCTCCGGAGGAGAACAAGAAGCTGGCCTTCCAATCATTTGGCGCGCACTTCTGCGAAGTGAAAATCGATCCGCTGCTCCCGCGCGTGCAGGTCACGCGTGTCGTCTCCGTTATCAACGGCGGCCGAATCGTGAATGCCAAAACCGCGCGCAGCCAGATCATCGGCGGCCTGGTCATGGGCATCGGCATGGCCTTGACCGAAGAGACTGCTTACGACGGCAGCACGGGATTGCCCGCGACCCGAAACCTGGCGGATTATCACGTGCCGACGAATGCCGATATTCCGATGATCGACGTGACCTTTGTCGGTGAACCCGATTTCGCTTTCAATCCGATCGGCGCGCGCGGTTTGGGAGAGATTGGCACCACTGGCATCGCCGCCGCGGTGGCGAACGCGGTTTACCACGCCACCGGAAAACGCGTGCGCGATTTGCCGATCACGCCCGACAAACTGATTTGACGTGAGTTCCGGTCGTAGGCGTGCCGTTCTCGTTAGCGGCGCGGAATGATTTAAACAGACGTGAAAGAACTCATCGATATCGCGCGTTTGTGGGAGGCACGACCGGGTGAACCTTTCGCGCTGGCTACGTTGGTCCGCGCGGAGGGCTCGAGCTATCGGCGGCCGGGCGCACGGATGTTAATCGCGGCGGACGGAATTACGGTCGGCTCGCTCAGCGGCGGCTGTTTGGAAGAGGAAGTGGCGCAACGCGGGCGCGAGGTTTTGCAAAGCGGGATTCCATCTTTGATGGACTTTGACACGCGCCGCCGCTTCGGCTGCCATGGTCGCATTGAGATTCTAGTGGAGCGCGCGTCGAGTGAATTTCTGGGCGAACTGAGCGCTGCCCGACGCGATCGCCGCGTCTGTCGCGCGGTTACAGAAGTTGCACGCGGCAGCCGGATGTTACGCCCTGATGAAGACGTCCCGGATGGCGCGTTTCTGCAAACCATCCAGCCGCCCATCCAACTCATCATTTTTGGTGACGGGCCGGACAGCCGGCCCTTGCGGGCGCTGACAGAGATGCTCGGCTGGCCGGTGCTGGAAGCGGAACAGGCTGCGGATTTGCCAGCCAACGCGGACGCTCGCACCGCTGCCGTGATTAAATCGCACAATTA
Source organism: uncultured Verrucomicrobiae bacterium (assembly GCA_963762685.1). Lineage (GTDB taxonomy): Bacteria > Verrucomicrobiota > Verrucomicrobiia > Chthoniobacterales > UBA10450 > JACCTI01. The sequence goes on from CAVXLV010000012.1 coordinate 84,746, forward strand.
CGGTCGCGACTGCGCTGCCTTGCGTCAGCTCCTGCCGCTGGGTTTGCGTTACGTGGGCCTGCTTGGACCGCGACGGCGGCGGGATGAAATCCTCGGCGACCTGCTCGATAGCGGCGTGACGATTTCATCTGAGCTTTTCGCTCCCGCCGGACTCGATCTCGGCGCGGAAACGCCGGAAGAGATTGCGCTCGCCATTGTCGCAGAAATTCAAAATGTCTTCGCGGAAGGAAGCGCCGAGGCGCTGCGGGATCGCAAGGCGCCCATTCACGGATGGGAAACCGCGCCGCAAGTTCTCGCGGCGGGGAACGACTAACAACCGATGCTGCGCGACGCGAACGAAGACGATCTGCGTGACATCGTGGACATCTACAATGTGGCGATGACGAGGCGGAGTTCGCGCTCCGCAGTGGAGCCGGTGACGATTGATGAACGGCGGCCGTGGCTGGCGGAACATTCGGCGGAGCGCTATCCGCTTTGGGTCTGGGAGATCGAAAAGCGCGTGGCTGGCTGGCTGAGTTTTCAACCCTTCATGCCGCGCAGTGGATTCCGCGGCACGGCCGAAATCAGCGTTTACGTGCACTCCGATTTCCATCGGCACGGCGTCGCGGGACGGTTGTTGACGGCGGCCGTAGAGCGCGGCCTGGAGCTCGAGATCTCGTGTCTCATTGGGCTCATTCCGGGAAATAATCCAGCCAGCTTGAAGTTGTTCGAGCGTTTGGGTTTCCAGCGCTGGGGTTTGCTACCACAGATGAACCATCTCGCAGGAAAGAAGCGCGATATCGTGATCGTGGGGACAAATCTTTAGCGCGGGACCGCCTTCGCGTTTGTCGTCTTGAGCCGCGAAGACGGTCGAAGGATCTCGCTGGCGCTCTGTGCTCACGCTCCACTAAGCAGCGTGTTCAATAAACAACGGGAAGATCCCTGTGCTGCGCCGGCTCGGGATGACTGCCTCAACGCGTTGCCTTATGTCAGGAGAAGCGTTCGGGTACGGTGACGCGCCGGCAAACGCGATGGCTATTCCTCGTCGCCAATGACGAGATGGATCGTACCGCTGGGGGCAGAGATGAAAAAGCCGTCGAAATCTTCGCGCAGTTGCTCGACTTCATCGCGCCGCGGGACGCCGTTGACCTTCAAATACGACGCAGCGGCCTCGGTGTCGTTTGTTTCCAGTTCCAGCCAGATATCGGGCTGGCTCAGGTTCGGCACGCGATCGATCCAGAGCCGGTTCGGGCCGAACTGGAAAATGCAGCCGTCCTGTTCTTCCTCGATCAAGGGCAGCGCGAGCGTGTCGCGATAAAATGCGATCGTCTGCTCGTAAGTGTGCGTGGGACATTTGATGGCGATGTTCGCACCACCGGAAAATTGCGGACCGTTGACGTTGGCGACCATGACTTTGTGAGGGAAATCGAACCGGTTGTGGTCCGATTTTTAGCCGCCGCCAGATCCGCTGCCGCCCGGTTCGGTCATGGAAATAGGATCGAGCGCCGCGTTTAACTCTGCTTCCGGTAGCACGTTTTGCTCGCGGCAAAGTTCGCGCACGGTGCGGCCCGTTTTAGCGCTCTCTTTTGCGATCTCCGCCGCGCGATCGTAGCCGATGATAGGCGCGAGGCTGGTGACCATGGACATGGAAAGCTCGACCAATTCCTCGCAGCGTTCTTTGTTCGCGACGATGCCGCGAACGCATTTCTCGGTGAAGATTTCGCAGACGTTGGCGAGGAGACGAATGCTTTCGAGGAGGTTGTGGGCCATCACTGGCATCATGACGTTCAACTCGAGATTGCCGTTCGCGCCCGCCCAAGTGATGCAGGCGTCGTTCCCGATGACTTGCGTGCTGACCATCATGACCGCTTCGCACATGACTGGGTTTACCTTCCCGGGCATGATGGAACTGCCGGGCTGCGTGGCCGGTAATTGAATCTCGCCAATGCCGCAGCGCGGTCCGCTGCTGAGCCAGCGGATGTCATTGGCGATTTTGAAAAGGCTGACCGCGATGGTTTTGAGCTGGCCACTGGCTTCGACGGCGGCGTCTTTGCCGCCTTGCGCTTCGAAATGATCGGCCGCCTCGCGGAAATCGATCCCGGTGCGTTGCTGCAAATGGCGCATGACTTTTGCCGGAAACTCGACCGGCCGGTTCAGACCTGTTCCGACAGCCGTCCCGCCGAGCGCCAGTTCCTGCAGCGCATCGATGGCCCGGTGCGTGCGATCCTGTGCATACGCAATCTGCTGCGCGTAACCGCCAAAGCCCTGGCCGAGGCGCACCGGAGTCGCATCCATCAAATGCGTGCGGCCGATTTTAATAATATCGGCAAACTCCTGCGCCTTTTCGGCGAGCGCCTTTTGCAATCCGCTGAGCGCGGGCAAAAGCTTATTTTTCAATTCTTCCGCGGCGCTGACGTAGATCGCGGAGGGAATCACGTCGTTGCTCGATTGCCCCATGTTGACGTGATCGTTGGGGTGGACGCGCTGGCTGGGATCGTCCTTCTCGCCGGCTAATTGCCGGGAACGATGCGCGATCACTTCGTTCGCGTTCATGTTCGTGCTCGTGCCCGAACCGGTTTGGAAAATATCGAGCGGGAAATGCTGGTCGAGCTTGCCCTCGATCATCTCTTCCGCAGCCTGCACGATGAGCGCGGAACGGTGGGCATCGAGCAACCCAAGATCGTGATTCGCCTGGGCGGCGGCCCATTTTAGGAGGCCGAGAGCGCGAATGAAGGGGCGCGAAAAACGATATCCGCTAACGGGAAAATTCAGAACCGCCCGCTGCGTGGAAGCTCCGTAAAGCGCGGACTCCGGGACGGACATCTCGCCCATCGAGTCCTTCTCCGTGCGAGAACCGCCGGAACTCATGCGGGCTGGCTGACTGGGATCCGCTCCGCGGGGACGGCGGGATGGCTGTGGCCGTTCCGCGTGTTCGCCTTTTGAAAGACGGTGATGAACATCGGCGGGATGTTCTGCAGGAAGTATTCAGACGTCGCCGTGTCAAAATGGGTGGCGTGCTGGCGGAGTTCGTTCGTGACCTGGTAGATGATGAAGCTGCCGCCGGGCATGACCGCATCGTAGGTCTGCTGCAGGAGCGCGCGCTTTTTATCAATGTCCAGGATGCTAAAGGGAATGCCGGAGACGATGTAATCGCAGGAAGGAATGCCGCGGGATTCCAGCTCGTGGGTCAGTTGCGCGGCGTCGCCGTGCACCACGTGGACGCGGGGATCATTCGCGAACTGGCGTTTCAGGTCATTCGAAAAATCGGCGTCGAGTTCGAAAAGGAGCAAGGTGGAATCCGCCGACATCCGGCGCGCGATCTCGCGCGAGTGCACGCCTTCGCCGGGGCCATACTCCGCGATCACACGCGGCTGCGTGAAATCCATTTTTCCGGAGACGCGTTCCACAAGCGCTTTGGAACTGGGAATGATCGAAGCGACCTGAAACGGCCGCTGCAAGAATCGCTTAAAGAACAGGACGCTCATGAAGGGGGGAATAGTCAACCGCAGGGTCTGTATTGTCCAGCCGGGATCTGGAGGGGAAGGATGGGGGGCGGGTTCTCGATTTTTTCGGTGTCAGCACCTTTGTGACGACTTTCAGCGTTCCCGCCTCCGGCCGGACGGCGTAGGGTTGCCGGATGTTCCCGAGGAAGGTTGCCATCTGGTGTTCGCTCTTGGCGGTAGGGGCGACGGCCTTACCGCTGCGCGCTCAGCGCCGACTCACGGATGATCGCGACCTGCTTCCGCTCGACATCAGTCATTGGGATTGCCTCGATCAACCCGGCGGCTCAGCCAAGACGGAGGACGGCGTGGAGCGCAACAAAGGCAAAAACCGACCGATGGTGGACCTATCGAAGCTGCGCATTCCGGCCTTCGAGACGGCGAGCTTTTTGAAAGGGGTCCGCGATTTTGATTCTCAGACAAGAGGGAAACGCCGTGCGGACTTGAGCGCGGCGCAGAACGTTCAACTGGCTGCGCTCGAGAAGGAAATCATCTCGTTTACCGGTTATCTCGTGCTGGCTTATCCCGGACCAGCGGAGTCGACTAATTGCGGCGACACCGACGTCCACGATTGGCACCTCGAGGTTTTTGAGAAGCCGATGAACCATCCGCCGGGCCTTGGCGATCCCACGCCGGTGATTTGTGAAATCACTCCGCGATTGCAAAACATGTTCTACGAGCAAGGCATCAAGCTGCAGGATCTTGCGGGCTACATGCGCCTGCCAGACCAGTCCCATGAGGATAACAAGCATCCAGCGCGGCTGGTTCGCTTGACCGGCTATGTGCTTTGGGACGACGACCATAACGGCGCGGCCGATATCGGGCCGCGCGTCGCGGAAAAAGGCAAGAACGGCTACCACCATCCCTGGCGGTCCACGGCGTTCGAGATTCATCCGGTCCTGAAAATCGAGGTGCTCGACGCCCCGGCGCCAGCCGCCCCAGCGACTTCGCCCACGGGCGCTGCGCCAACACCCGCGGCCAACGTTGCCGCCGCGCAGCCGAGCACGCCGGCCGGTCCGCGGGTTGCGACCATTCTGCAAGCGGTGCGGGTGAAAATTCCTTACGGTGAAACCATTCTCCCGGTGGGCACGAAGGTGGAGGTCATCTCTCGCAAAGGTTCGGTCATCACGGTGCGTCATTTAGGGCAGGACGTCCTCGTGCCGCAGGCTGTTACGGATTTACGCTAGACTGACTGAATGAACACCACTGATCCTTTCCTGCAGGCCGCGATCGCAGAGGCGCGGCTCGGATTGAACGAAGGCGGGATTCCTATTGGCTCAGTCTTGGTTTGTGACGGAGAAATCATCGGCCGCGGCCATAACCAGCGCGTGCAGCGAGGCAGCGTGATCCATCACGCGGAGATGAACTGCCTCGAAAACGCCGGCCGCCAGCCGGCTTCGGTTTATCGGAGGTGCACCATTTACTCCACCCTCTCGCCCTGCCCGATGTGTAGCGGCGCGATCATTCTCTATGGCATTCCCCGGGTCGTCGCCGGCGAGAATGTGACGTTCCTCGGCGGCGAGGAAACCATGCGGGCTGCGGGCGTCCAATTGGAAGTCGTGCAAGATGGGGAGTGCATCCAGCTCATGCGCGATTTCATTCGCGACCACCCAGAGCTTTGGCATGAGGACATCGGCGAATAGCCGACACGCAGCGGCCGCCGTTTGACTCTAGCGCACGAAAGGGTTCGTGCGGCGTTCCTCACCGATGGTGGTAGGCGGGCCGTGCCCTGCCAGGACGGTAATTTCGTCGCCCAGCGGGAAGAGCTTTTCACGGATCCCGGCGAAAAGCAGTTCGCCATCGCCGCCCGGCAAATCCCAACGGCCGACGCCTCCGGCGAAAAGAACGTCGCCGCCGATGAGAAGCTGCCCTGCACGTTGCAGGAAACAGAGACTACCCGGCGAGTGGCCCGGCACTTCCAGTACCTCGAAGTTCAATCCGAGAAATTCGCGTGCCGGCGTGGCCTCGATCAGGAAATCGGGTTCGCTCGGCTCCACTTCGAGCGCGAACCCGTAATTCCGGAAAAATTCCGGGTCCGAAATCATGGGCACGGTCTCCGCGTGGCAACCGATCTGGCATTTCGGGAAGCGTTTCCGGATTTTCGCCACATCAGGGATGTGATCGAAATGCCCGTGCGTGAGAAGCAGCAGTCCCGGCGTGGTCCCGCGTTTTTCCAGCCAGGCACAGGCTCCATCCGGAGCGTCGAACAGGATCGAACCCCCGGGCGCTTCCAGCAGGTAGCAGTTCGTCTCAAAAATTCCGCCGCAAAATGTCTCGTAGGTCATCACGTTTCCTTCCCAGAAATCGCTGCCGCGAGAGCAAATCATTCTCCCGCCGCAGGAACGGAAGCTGCATCAAAACCGCCGCGACGCGAGTTTCTCCGCGTCATATTTGAATCTTCCAGCGTATCAAGTGTCTCACCCTCTGTTTCCAGCAACGCGCTCATTGCGCCTCCCAGCCAACTCTGCGACTCTATCCAACCTGAAATCTCCAGCATGAAGCTTACCTTTCGTCTTTCGTCGATCGTCCTTGTCGTTCTCGCTACTTCGCTGGTGGCGCGGCCAACGGTCCACGCCAAATCGGACCTGGAACAGGTGGAAGTTTCCGTGGGTCGGCTGCTCGAGGAAGGGCACTACACCCATCAGCCGTTGAACGATGAGGTCTCGAAGAAATTCCTCCGCACCTATCTTGAGCTGCTCGATTTTAGTCATCTTTTCTTTACCCAGAAAGACGTGGACGCGCTCTACGCAAAATACGGCACGTCCATCGACGACGACGTTTTGCTGGGGAATCTGAAGCCCGCCTACGAAATCTACGAACTTTACCAGAAGCGCGTGGATGACCGGGTGGCGAAGGTGAAGGAGCAGGTCAAGGAGACGCCCGATTTCAAAACCAACGCCACGATCGAGCTCAGCCGTCAGAAATCAGACTGGCCGAAGGATGAAGCGGAGGCCGATGTCATCTGGCATAACCGGATTCTTAACGAGCTCCTCCAGGAATCGATGAGCGAACATCCGATTGAGCCCGGCCCACAATTGATTGCGCGCCGCTACGATCGCTTAAAGCGAAATGTGCACGAAGAGGATAAGCCCGAGCAGGTGAAACTGTTCCTGGCCGCTCTCGCGCAGACCTACGACCCGCATTCCGAGTATCTCAGCCAATCGGACTTGAAGAACTTTAGCATCAACATGGGTCTGTCCCTCGTGGGCATCGGCGCCATGCTGCGCTCGGAGGATGGCTACGCGAAGATCGAAAGCCTCGTCGCGGGCGGCCCCGCGCAGAAACATGGCGGCATCAAAGTGGGCGACCGCATTACCGCCGTGGCGCAAGGCACGGCTGAATTCAACGACGTGCGCGATATGCGGCTCGACAAAGTAGTCGAGCAAATCCGCGGCAAGAAAGGCACGAAAGTGCGGCTCCTCGTGATCCCAGCCGACGCGCCCGATCCGTCCAAGCGCAAGACGATCGAAATCGTGCGCGACGAAATCAAACTCAAGGATCAGGAAGCCCGCGCTGACATCATCATCAAGAAGGACAAAAACGGACAGCCGGTCAAACTCGGCTGGATCACGTTGCCGTCCTTTTACGCGGACATGGAACGGCACAAAAAGAGCACCACGCGTGATGTCCTCGCGTTGCTGAAGCGCCTCAAGAAAGAGAACATCGGCGGCCTGGTCGTCGATCTGCGGCGCAATGGCGGTGGTTCCCTCGAAGAAGCGATCTCGCTCACCGGCTTATTCCTTAAATCCGGCCCAGTCGTGCAGACTAAAGGTTCGAATGGCAACATCGTCGTTTCGAGCGACCCGGACCCGAGCATCGCTTACGGCGGGCCGATGGTGGTGCTGATTAGCCGACAAAGCGCCTCCGCGAGTGAGATTTTTGCCGCAGCTTTGCAGGATTACGGCCGCGCACTCATCGTCGGCGACAAAAACACTTTCGGTAAAGGAACGGTGCAGACCATTCTCGAAATCGGGCGATTCACCTCGCTCCTCGGCAGCAGCTCGCAGGAAGATGGCGCGCTTAAGTTGACCATCCAGAAGTTCTACCGCGTCGCCGGAGGATCCACCCAGCTGAACGGCGTTGCGTCTGATATCGTCCTTCCGTCGCTCACCGATCTGCCGGAATTTGGCGAAGGCTCGCTCAAGAATTGCCTCCCATACGATGAAGTATCGAAGGCCCGCTACACGAAATGGCCGGACTCGCCGCAGATTTTCCTCGAGGAACTGAAACGCCGCTCCACCGCGCGCGTAAATGAAAGTCCGGAATTCCATTACATCATGGAAGACATGGAGCGGCTCCGTCGTCGACTCGATGAGAACAAAATCGTCCTGAACGAGGACGTGCGAAAAGCGGAAATGGCGGAAGACAAAGTGCGCAAAGAGGGCCGCACAAAAGACCGGCTCGCGCGTCAGGAACAGGACGCAAAGGTTTACCGGGTCACGCTCGATACCGTCGATAAACCAGAGCTCCAGCTCATCATGTATCCGGGTAAAATTGCGGCCACGAACAAGAAAGTTTCCCCAGAGGCCGCCAGCGATGGCGACTCGGAGGATTTGGTCGAGGGCGAGAATGGCAAAGAGCCAGCCGTCGATCCCAGCCGCGAAGAAGCGCTGAATATTCTCGGTGACCTGGCGGACCTTTCGCAGGGTCCGAAGACAGCCAGCACGACCAACCCGTAGCCCGCGCGTGAGGACCCAACGCGGCGGTTAATCCCACCGTCTTCGTGGGCTGCTTACCGCCAAATCGGCGCGCTGAATTCTCGCGGATCCGGGCGCCGCACCCACTGGCGGGAACGCTGGCGGACGGGTCGGCTATTCTCGCCCCTGGCAACGAAGCGAGCTGTGTTTCCAAAAACCGTCACCGGCGTTCCTACGGGCACGGTTTCGAAAAGCGTGATCGCATTCTGCTCCGGAAGCCGCACGCAACCGTGCGAGGCCGGTGCGCCCGGCAAATGACCGGCGTGCATTCCTTCCGCACCATTGAAACGCAGGAAATAGCGCATCGGCGCCGGCACAAACCGTCCACCGCGCGGCACCTGCATCTCGGAATCCGCATCCGCCACGAGCGTCCGGCCATTCGCGTCCACGATCCTGCCGTAGAGATTCGAGAAATGGCTGCGCTCCTTCTCGACCACCTTGAACTGGCCGGTCGTGGTGTGATGCCCGGCGCGTCCGCTGGAAATCGGCGAGGATAACACTACCCGGCCGTCCTCGATCAAATAGGCGACTTGCTCTTGCAGATCGATTTCGATCGCGAATCGGTTCGTCCCCTGAGCCAAAACGGAGCCAGCAAACGCCAGCCAAAGTGAGAACAAAATCCAACGCAAACGCATACCGGATTCAACCCGGCGCGGGCGGCCAAGTTGCGGTCGCGCCAGCTGCGCCCACGCCTGTGCGGATTGGATCGCTTCCAGCGCGATATCCCCGTGACGACTAGACCGCAATCGGCGCCTTGATCGCGGGATGCGGCTCGTAGTTTTCGAGCGTGAAATCCTCAAAACGGAAATCGGCGATTTCCTTTCGCGCAGGGTTCAAGCGCATCTGGGGCAAGGGCCGGAACTCGCGCGCCAGTTGCTCGCGCGCTTGCTCGAGATGATTTCGGTAAAGGTGCAAATCGCCAAACGTGTGGACGAATTCGCCCGGCTTGAGCCCGCAAACTTGCGCCACCATCATGGTGAGCAAGGCGTAGGACGCGATGTTAAACGGCACGCCTAAAAAAAGATCGGCGCTGCGTTGATAGAGCTGACAGCTCAGCTCCCCATCGCAGACATAAAACTGAAACAACACATGGCAGGGCGGCAACGCCATCCCCGAGATCTCCGCCGGATTCCACGCGCTCACGATCAGGCGGCGGCTTTGCGGGTTGGTCCGGATCTGCGCAATGACGTCATCGATCTGATTCACGCGCGTGCCATCGGCGCCGCGCCAATCCGTCCATTGTGCGCCGTAAACGCGCCCGAGGTCCCCGCTTTCATCCGCCCACTCATTCCAAATCGTGACGCCCGCATCATTCAGGGAACGCACATTGGTCTCCCCGCGCAAAAACCAGAGCAGCTCGTGGATGATCGATTTCAGGTGCAGCTTTTTCGTGGTGAGGAGAGGAAAATTTTCTCGCAGATCGAACCGGGCTTGTGCCCCGAAGACCGAAATCGTTCCGACGCCGGTGCGATCTTCCCGCGTCTTACCCTCCTCCAAGACCAGGCGAAGAAGATTGTGATATTGACGCATGAGTTAAAGCTAGGAATGCCGCATGAACGTCGTATCAATCGCTGCGCGGACCACTCCATCTAGCTTATGACTTCCGCTCCCGGCAATCGAATCCTGATCATCGAGGATGAACCGGACGTGGTCGACATGCTCACGCTGAATCTGCGCAAAGCGGAGTTCGCGGTCTCAAGCGCAGAAGACGGCGCGCGCGGTCTGCGGCTGGCGCGGGAGGAAGCGCCCGCGCTCATCATCCTCGACTTGATGCTGCCGAAAATGCCGGGCCTGGAAGTTTGCAAGGTCTTGAAAAGCGACACCGCCACGAAGCATATCCCGATCATCATGCTCACCGCCAAAGCCGAGGAAATCGATCGCATCGTCGGCCTGGAATTTGGTGCGGATGATTACGTGACGAAGCCTTTCAGTCCGCGCGAGATGGTTTTGCGGGTGAAGGCGATCCTGCGCCGCGGCCAGGGCGAGGTCGCAGAAGAGGAGCCGCTCACGGTCGGAGCGATCCGGGTCGATCCGGTGCGCCATGTCGTAACCGTCAACGACAAGCCCATTCGCCTAACGAGCGTGGAATTCAAACTGCTCAGCATGCTCATGCTGCGCCGCGGTCGGGTGCAGGCGCGCGATCGCTTGCTGAACGAAGTCTGGGGTTACGAGAGCTTGATCGACACGCGCACGGTGGACACGCATGTGCGCCGCCTGCGCAAAAAACTCGGCAAAGCCGCGGACGCGATCGAGACCGTGCGCGGCTTCGGTTACCGCCTGCGCGAGTCGCCGAGGCGGTGAAAAAACGTTCTCCAGCGCGACGAGCTGCGTTTCGCCTTGGCGAATCAATTTCTTTCCGCTAGGCCGTGAAGCGTGCGATTTCCCGCGGGTAAACCACTCCCAGTTGCTCGAAGGGAAAAAGCGTGATCTAACCGGATATGTTCTCGATCCAGAAACTCCTCGGGCACGATGGAAAGTTCTTCGATCTTCTTGAAGCGAGTGCGCAGCAGGCGGATGCCAGCGTGCACCACCTGGTCGAACTCCTGGGGCAACTGGAGAAGCACGATTCGCCGCAGAGCCTGGATGAGTTTGTTCATCGCCGGCGCAAGGACAAGCAGATCACGCAAGAGCTGACAGAGCAGCTTTGCAAAACCTTCATCACCCCGTTGGAGCGGGAGGATATTCAGGCGTTGGCGGCGGCGCTCTACAAGATTCCGAAGACGGTGGAGAAAATCGGCGAGCGACTCCTGATTTGCCCCGGCGAATTGGAAGGGCGCAATTTTCGGAAGCACCTCGAGCTGCTCGACCAGGCTGCGGAAGCTGTGCTGGCGATGGTGAAGGAATTGCGCAAGGGCATGGACGCCGCCAGTGCGCGGGAAAAGAACGCCAAACTGCAAGCGATCGAAGGCGACGCCGATAAATTGGAGCTGGAGCTTTTGCGCGATCTTTACCATGGCGATTACGACGCCAAGCACACCATCTTCCTCCGCGATATCTACGAACTGCTCGAGAAAGTGATCGATCGCTGCCGCGATGCCGGCAACATCGTCCTCCAGATCGTGCTGAAGTATTCCTGAGCCGCTGCCGGGCTGCGCGTATGACTCTGTTTCTTCTGGTCGTGCTCGCCGCCATCGCCTTCGAGTACATCAACGGCTTCCACGACGCGGCCAACGCGATCGCGACCGTGGTCTCGACCAAAGTCCTGACTCCGCGCCAGGCCATCGCGCTCGCGGCTTTTTTTAATCTTACTGGCGCGCTCATGGGCACGGCCGTCGCCACCACCATCGGCAAGGGCATGGTCGACCCGAAAGTCATCACCATGCCGACGATTTTTTGTGCGTTGCTCGGCGCGATTCTCTGGAATCTGCTGACCTGGTGGCTGGGCCTCCCCTCCAGCTCCAGTCACGCGCTCATTGGCGGTCTTTGCGGCGCCGCCCTCGCGACGGCCGGGAACGATTGGTCCGTGTTGAAATGGCAAACCGGTTTGATGCCGAAAGTCGTCATTCCGATGATCACGTCGCCGATTCTCGGTTTCCTCATTGGCGGCCTGCTCATGTTTCTGCTTCTGGTGAGCCTGCAATCATTCACCCCGCACCTGGTCCAGAAAGTTTTCGGCAAATTGCAATTGGTCAGCGCCGCCTGGATGGCGCACAGCCATGGCACCAACGATGCGCAGAAAACCATGGGCATTATCGCGCTCGCGCTTTTCACCGGCAGCCAGAGCGGTGCTTTTAATGGACTGCCGCACTTCTTCGATTTTCTGATCACGCCGGAGTTTAAGGTGGCCAAATGGGTCGTGTTCCTCTGCGCCGCCACCATGGCCGCGGGCACCGCTGCGGGCGGATGGAGAATCATTCGCACGCTCGGGCACAAAATGGTGAAGCTGCAGCCGGTGCACGGTTTTGCCGCGGAAACGACAGCCGCCGTCATCATTCAGGTAGCCAGCTCGCATGGCATTCCTCTTTCCACCACGCACGTCATTTCCACCTCCATCATGGGCGTGGGAGCGGTGAAGCGATTCAGCGGGGTAAAATGGGGCGTGGTCGAGCGCATTGTTTGGGCCTGGGTGCTGACTCTGCCCGCGACTGCGGCGGTGAGTTACCTCCTCGCACGGGTAGCGGGAATGTTTTAAGCCGGCGGGACTCTGGACGCAGCATGCGCTACCTGCTTTTCGTCCTCCCGTGTCTTGCGCTGCTCGGCCTTTTCTGGTTTTCCAATCGGCGCCGCTGGATCGAGCCGTGGCGGGAAATAGAGGATTTAGTCAGCGCGATCGTGGGCCGGAAAGCCCCCCGGAAATTCCTGATCACGGCGAATGAGCGGGCCAACGCGATCGGCTTGGCTCTGGAAAGCTTCGCCCTGAAGCAGACTGAACTCGAGCGCCTCGCGCATGAGGGCGGTGCTGGGCTCCAGAATATTCTTGGCGCGCTTCCGGACGGCATCGCCCTCGTCGATGCGCAGCGCCGTTTGCAGATGATGAACCCGCGTTTCCGGCAACTCTACGCCTGGCCCGAGGGCGGTACGGGCGTGTCGCTGCTGGAAGTGGTGCGCGATGCCATGGTCGATCGCGCGGTCACCGCAGCGTTGGAAACAGGCGAGCTGCAAAGCACGGCCGTAACGTTGGCGCGCCAACCGGACGGGCGGCAGGAAATCGAGATCACAGCTGTGCCGTTTCGCGCGGGAAATGACGCCGCGAACGAAGCCGTGGTTTTGTTCCGCGACATCACGCAGATGCGGCAGGTGGAGGAGATGCGGAAAGACTTCGTCGCGAATGTCTCGCACGAACTGCGCACCCCGCTCTCGATCTTCCGGGGTTACCTCGAAACGTTGCTCGATGATCCCCAACAATCGCCCGAGGAACTGATCCGCATTCTTGAGGTCATGGATCGCCACGCCGAGCGGCTGACCTTATTGGTCGAAGACATTCTCAGTCTGGCCAAACTGGAAGCTCCCGGCACTCGGCTGGAGTTTAGTGAAATTTATCTGCCGGATTTCCTCAGCGGGATTTTGCGGGACTGGGAGCGGCGTTTTGACGCGAAGCTCTTGCAGGCAAAACTCGACGCACCGGCGAACCTGCCGGTCATCGGCGCGGACGAGAATCGTTTACAGGAGATCATTTATAATCTCCTCGATAACGCGGTGAAATATTCCCCGCCGGAAGGGAAAATTTGGCTCCGCGCCGAGCACATCGGGGCTTCCGTGCAGTTCTCAGTTTCCGATCAAGGCGTGGGGATTCCTGCCCGTGATCTCCCGCGCATTTTCGAGCGCTTCTATCGCGCGGATAAAGCGCGCAGCCGGCAGATCGGCGGCACGGGATTAGGGCTCTCGATCGTAAAACACATCGTGCAGCTTCATGGCGGCAGTGTGGAAGCCACCAGCGAACTCGGGCAGGGCACCACCATTCGCGTGCTTCTCCCGGTGCACTCGCCCGCCTATCAAGCGGCGCTCGTGCAGCCCTCGTTACTCCTGCCGGAGTGATTGCCGGACGCGCGTCCGCTGTCACACAATCGTCACACTAAAGCATTTGTCGGTTCTGGGTTGCCCGCGGCATCGTGGGAGCCCGCATGGAATCCATGGCCGAACTTCCGAAAAGCTTCGCGAAGAAAAACCGCGCCCAGAAGGCGCGCGTCTCGACCGATCGCACGATCAAGCTTTTCTTCGGCAGTAACGCGCTCGTCGCCATCGTCGTCCTGGCGCTGATCACGATTTTTCTCTTCCGCGAAGGCTTCGGTTTCTTCGGACAAAATCTCGACAGCATTCGCCGCTACCGGCAAAGCGGGGAGGAATACGTCGATCTCATGCGGCAGTATGCCGACGCGCATATGGCGCTGTCGCGCGGGTTGAATGCGCTCCGTCTCCGCCAATTTCGCGCTGCAGAAAAAGAGGGCGTGCCACTTGAGCAAATCAATGCGTCGCTCGCGCCCTTCGATCAATTTGCGGAAGCTTTCAGTTCCACGGCCGAGCCCTTGAATGGGCTCGTCTCCGACTCCGGCGAGATGGCTTCGGCGCTAAAGGCGGAACTGCTCGCACAAGCCGGCCTGCGGGAAGATGCAGAAGCTACGGCCACACCGGCCGTCCTGACCACTCGCCAGCAACTCGACCAGCTGCGCGCCAGCGCGACCGCTTTTGACGGCATCGCCGCGACCATGCAGCCGCAGATCAACAATCTGCTCGCCACTCCGCCAGCGCTGACCGCGCCCGCCGTCCAACCCGCCTTCGCCAAATGGCAAAAGAACGCCCGCACTTACGTGCAAGGTCTGTCGGCCGGCGGGCCAGAACTGCGCGCCTGGAATCCCGACCAACCCATCGCGTGGTATCGCACGGCTACCTCTTTTCTTTTCGGTCGCGACTGGGTCACGGCAAGCTTTTGGCAGGACTGGTATGGGATCATCCCGCTCTTCGCCGGCTCCGTCATGGTCTCCATCGTAGCGCTTGCGCTCGGGGTGCCGCTTGCGGTTATGGCCGCGATTTATGTGAGCGAAGTCGCCTCCTCGCGCGAAAAGAAAATCATCAAGCCTTACATCGAATTCATTGCCGCGATTCCATCGGTCGTGCTCGGTTTTTTCGGCATCGCCGTCGTGGGCCAGGCGATCCGCGCGGCTACGCAATGGGAATGGCTGAGTTGGATCAATTCCTTCCCCATCTCGGAGCGGCTGAACATCTTCACCGCTGGCAGTCTGCTCGCGCTCATGGCGGTGCCCACGATCTTTACCCTCTCCGAAGACGCGCTGCGCAATGTCCCACGCGGTTTCAAAGAAGCGTCCTACGCGCTCGGCGCGAACCGCCTGCAAACCATCGGCCGCGTGCTCGTCCCGGCTTCGCTCTCTGGAATCGTGTCGGCTATTTTGCTCGGCCTCGGCCGGGTCATCGGCGAGACGATGGTGGTCCTGCTTTGCGCCGGGAACCGGATCGAGATTCCCGACTTTACGGAAGGGCTGGGCGCGTTCTTTCAACCGGCGCACACCATGACCGGCATCATCGCGCAGGAGATGGGCGAAGTGGTGCGCGGCAGCATTCACTACCGCGCGCTCTTCATGGTCGGGCTGGTTCTCTTCGTCCTCACCCTCGGCATTAATTACCTCGCGCAGCGATTGGTCGCGCGCTACCGCATGAGCATTGGCTGATGGATTTTACCGCAGACATCGCAGAGGCCGCCGAGTGGAAGAAACAGGAGCCGCGTAAACTCTGCGCGCTCCGCGTTCTCTGCGGTGATTCAAAATGAAACCGTCCACTTCCAACTCCCGCCGCAGTCGCTTCGTCGAGCGCGGCGCTTTCTGGATGTTCCGGATTGCGACCTACCTCATCATCGCGTGTGCGAGCTATATCTTTCTCGATATCGGCCTCAAAGGCAGTCGCACTCTCTTCATGGCGAAGGCGCCGTTTATTAATTTCACCTTCCTGAGCGAGCGGCCGCAGACGCTTTTCGTTTTCGATTACGAAGGTAAAAAATTGACGCTGAGCGATAGCGATTTCCGCGAATGGAAAGGGACGCACCCCGACGCGGTGGTGGAACCACAAACGGTCGCCTACTCCGCCGGCGGGATTTGGCCATGCATCGTCGGCACGGCTTTGCTCGTCATAGGCTCGATGACGCTGGCCCTCGTGATCGGCATCAGCAGCGCCATTTTCTTGAGCGAATACAGTCGGGGCGGCGTCTTCATTCGCCTGCTTCGCATTGCGATTTTGAATCTCGCAGGCGTTCCCTCCATCGTCTTTGGCCTCTTCGGCTTTGGCCTCTTCGTCATCTTTTTTGGTTGGAACGTTTCCCTCCTCGCCGGTTGGTTCACGCTCGGGCTCATGATTTTGCCCGCCATCATCACCGCCAGCGAAGAATCGCTCCGCGCCGTTCCACAGGGTTTGCGGGAAGGTTCGCTCGCACTGGGCGCCACGCAGTGGCAGACCATTCGCAAAAACGTCCTCCCGTATGCCATGCCGGGAATTCTCACTTCTTCCATTCTCGGCATCGCGCGGGTCGCGGGGGAGACCGCGCCCATCATGTTCACCGCTGCCTACGCCATGCGCGACGAGATGCCTTGGCAAGTGCAACGCGCCACCGACTTCGTCTTCCAAGGCGTGATGGCGCTGCCCTATCACATCTACGTCGTCAGTTCGAAGATCCCGCAAAACGAATACACCGAGCGGGTGCAATACGGCGCGGCCCTCGTCTTCCTCCTTCTCGTGATGTTGATCGCGCTCACGTCGGTCGTTTTGCGAGAAAAAAGCCGGAGCCGCCTCGCATGGTAAATCTAATGGAGCCGCCGTCCACTCTTGTGAACCCCACCACCCCACCACCCACCGCCGACAAAAGCGCGCCGTCGCCAGCGCCGCCGGTCGTTTCTGCAAAAGGCATCATCGAGATCGAGCATCTCGAGTTTTCTTACGGCACTAACAAAGTCCTGCACGACATCAGCCTGAGCATCCCGGCGCGGGCGGTGACCGCTTTCATCGGACCCTCCGGCTGCGGGAAGACCACGCTTCTGCGTTGCTTGAACCGGATGAACGATTTGATCGAGAGCGCGCAGATCACCAGCGGCACGATCAAGATCGAAGACGTCGATATCAACGATCCGCGAATCGATGTGGTCGATCTGCGCCGGAACGTGGGGATGGTTTTTCAGAAGTCGAATCCGTTTCCGAAATCGATTTACGACAACATCGCGTACGGCCTGCGCATCGCGGGCATTACCAAGCGCTCGAAGATCGACGAAGCGGTCGAAAAAAGTCTGCGCGCGGCTGCGTTATGGGATGAAGTGAAGGACCGTCTAAACGTGAGCGGCTACGGATTGTCCGGCGGCCAACAGCAGCGGCTTTGTATTGCCCGCGCCCTCGCGGTTGAGCCCGAGATCGTCCTCATGGATGAGCCTTGCTCGGCGCTCGATCCCATCGCGACCGCGAAAGTGGAGGAGCTAATCCGACAACTGAAGGAGCACTACACCATCGTGATCGTGACGCACAACATGCAGCAGGCCGGCCGTATTTCTGATCGCACCGCCTTCTTTTATTTGGGACGCCTGATCGAATACAGCGATACGCGCAAAATGTTCAGCAATCCCGCGCAACGGCAGACGGAAGATTACATCACCGGGAGGTTTGGATGATTCCTTATGATTGGTGCAGAGAAACAGAGCCACAGATGAACAGGGATAAAACACGGATGGAAAACCAAGCCTCTCGCTCTCAAGCCGTGCAAACACAGCCATGAACGCGCAAAATCACATTCTCGGCACCTTCGACGAAGCGCTCGGCACGCTGCGCAATAATGTCCTCATGATGTCGAGCTTGACCGAGCGCAGCCTCGACCGCGCGGTCACTGGTTTACTTACCCGTGATGACGATCTCTGCGTCCTCGCGATCGCGGACGACGAGGAGATCGATCAACTGGAGAAGCAGGTGGATAAGGACGGCGTCGATTTGTTGCTGCGTTTCCAGCCGGTCGCATCCGATCTGCGGCGCGTCGTCTCTGCGATGAAACTCAGTTCAAATCTGGAACGCATGGCCGATCAGGCGGTCAGCATCGCGCGAAAAGCGCGGAAACTGAATCAGCATCCCGTCCTGGCCGAAGCCGATCTGATCGAGCCGATGCATCGGCACGCGATGTCGATGTTCCGAGACAGCGTGGACGCCTACATCCGCGAAGATGTGGCGCAGGCCATGACCTTGAAGGCGCGTGATAAAGTGCTGGATGAAATGAACGCGACCGCGAGCAAGAAGCTGATCCTGCGCATGGCGGCAGATCCGGAGCAATTGCGCGGTTATTTGAATTTGATGTTCATCGCGCGCCATCTCGAGCGCGTGGGTGATCACGCCACGAACATCGCCGAGGATGCGGTATACGCCGCAGCCGCCGAGGATATCCGGCACCAGCCTTTCGTGCCCGCGAGCGCGTGAACCTGCGGGGGAAGCGCTGCCCGTTAATAAGAACGCGCGAGCAGCGTCTCTTCTTCCGGCGGTAGAAACTCCGCGATTCGCTTTTCAGTAATTTGTACCGGCGTCCCAATGTGGACGCGCGCATACAACGCGATCACGTCTTTCGATTTCATGCGAATGCACCCAAAACTGGCGCGACGGCCGATGCGCGCTTCTTCCGCCGTTCCATGAATGTAAATGCAACGATCACGCGCGTGGCGGTTCTGCTCTTCTTTCCCGCGCAGCCATAAAACACGCGAGACAATTGGATCGCGGCCCGACGCGTTCGGCGCGATCACTTCACCGGTGGCGATTCGACTTTTGATGACGGCGCCGGCAGGCAAACCATCCCCGAGTTTTGCGCTGATGAACATCGAACCGAGCGGTGTCCGGTAAGTGCCGACGCCATCGCCGAGGCCAAACTTGGACGTGGAGATGGGGTAACGAGCCAGCGTTTTCCCATGCGCGAGCAGAGCCAGTTCCTGATCCGCCACGCTGACGATGATCTCGGCGGCTCGGATTGGTGCCACCGAAAAAAGCAACGCGCCGAGCAGACCGAACCCAGCCAGACGCCGCCGGATTCGCGGCCTCATTTCTCAGCCGCCTCCGGCAGAGACGAATGCACGTCATTGATGAGCGCATCGATCTTCCGCAGATCCTTGCGGCGACCTTTCTCGGGTTTCAGTTTCCGTTTCCGCAGCATCGCGATGAGATCGCGCAGGAGATGCAAACGCTCGCGTGGCAACTCCTCCGGTGGAGCGCTGGCTTTGATTGCCGCCAGGCTTTGCGCCAGCTCAACTTCAAGGCGGGCGCTATAGGACCGGACGGTTTGCCGCAGCTCCGAGCGCAGGCGGAGCAGCTCCGCTTCCAGATGGCGCGCGGGTGAAGTGGCGGTGTCGCGCGCACGCGGACGTGACTTTTTTTTGCTCATAAGGGGACGGACGTTTCGCGCGCTGGCTGCAGCGGCAGCGGCTCCACGAAGGGATTAAAGGTGAGTAACTCGATCACGCCCTCGTGCGTCTCGATGATGGCGGAACAAGTTTCCACCCAGTCGCCGCAATTGTAATACGTGACGTGGCCAAATTGCCGCACCGCGGCGCTGTGGATGTGACCGCAGAGGACGGCCTCCACCTCATGGCGTTCCGCGTAGTGCACGATCGCCTTTTCAAATTCGCCCACGAAGCTGACCGCGTCCTTCACCCGCTTCTTGGCGTAGGCGCTGAGTGACCAATAGCCGAACCCAAAACGCCGCCGGAAAAAATTGATCGCGGGATTGAGCGAGAGGAGAAACTGGTAGCCGAGATCGCCCGCGAAGGCGAGCCAGCGTGCGTTTTGCACCACGGTATCCAGCTCGTGCCCGTGCATGACGAGGATGCGACGCTGGTCGGCGGTGAGGTGAATGGCGTGCTTTTGAATCGAGATCTCGCCGTACTGCCCGCAGAAGCGCTCTACGAAATCGTCGTGATTCCCGGGGATGTAAATCACGCGGGTTCCTTTGCGGGCCGCGCGGAGGATTTTTTGGATGACGTCGTTGTGCTCCTGCGGCCAATAAATCCCGCGCCGCAATTGCCAGACATCGATCAAATCGCCCACGATGTAGAGCGTCTCGATTTCGTGTTGGCGGAGGAAATCCAGAAACGCCGCCGCGTTGCTGGCGCGTGTGCCCAGATGCAAATCCGAGACCCAGGCGGTGCGCACGCGTCGCGGGGTCGGCGCATGCACGACGCGCACATTTTTGAAGCGAGGCGGTTCCGTCAGCGTGGTCATGCTGTGGTTAGACTTTACGCGGCCGCGGTGCAGAGAACGAAGGCAGTTTTGTGACGTTTGCGTGGCAACGAGGACTCAGCCATGCCGCGATAAGAAAGCCCGCTGGAAAATTCCAGCGGGCTTCCCCTTAACCTAACTGGTCCGCTGGAGATTATTTGATCGGGACGAAGCCAACCTGGCCGACAATCTTCTGACCGGCCGCGCTGGTGGTGAAGTCGAGAAATTGTTTCGCCACGCCGCTGGGTTCGCCGTTGGTGTAGTAGAAAGTGGGACGCGCGTAGGGATAGGTCTTTCCCTGCACCGTCGCCACCGACGGCACCACGCCGTCGATCCCCATCGCTTTCACGCCGGGAGCCTTGTCGTAGGCGAGGCCGACGTAGCCGATGCCGTTCGGATTTTTGCCCACCTCGGAAGCGATCTGCTCGTTCCCCGCCATTTTCTGCGAGCTGCCGGCGTAATCGCGCTTCTTCATCGCCAATTCCTTGAAGTCGGAATAAGTGCCGGAAGAAGTGTTGCGGGTATAGATGGAAATCTTTCCACCGCTGCCGCCGACTGCGCTCCAGTCCGTCACTTCGCCGGTGAAGATCTGCTCCACCTGCTTTTTCGTCAGGCCCTTGATTGGGTTGGCCGCAGTTCACAATCACGGCGATGCCGTCGTAGGCCACGATGGTCGGTTTCATGTTCACGCCTTTACCGGAGGCAGCGGAGATTTCCGCTGGCTTGGCGCGCCGGCTGGCCATGCCGATCTGCGCCGTGCCATCAATGATGGCCGCGATGCCGGTGGTGGAACCTTCCGCCGCGATGTCAAAGGTGGTGCCGGAGTTCTGTGCTTTGAATTGCTCCGCGAGCTGCGGCACGAGTTTGGCGCCGAGCGTATCGGAACCTTTAATGACGAGCCGATCGGCGCGGGCGCTGGTCGAGACGAGCGCGAGGCCGAGAGCTGCGAGTGCGAGATGTTTGATTTTCATAGGTGTGCTTGGGTTTGGGTTTGGGAATTGTTTTGCGCTTAGAATTTCCAGCTCAAGTCGGCCTGGAAGAGTTGCACTTGCCGGAGCGGGTTCACTCCGATGTCGCCCACGCCGCCGGTGCCGAGCTGGTTATTAATCTGCCAGCCGTAGGCGTAGGTCAGGTTAAAGGTGACAGCGTCGCCAATGGCATAACCTGCCTGGACGGCAACGCCTTCCATGTTCACGCGGCTGTCGAAAATATCGGAGTCGACCAGATTCGGATCGAGCGCGTATTGCTCGACGTGCTGATAAAAGGCCGCGACCTGCCAGTCGCCGCGGACTTTGATCTTACCAATCTGCGCGCCGATCTGGTAGGCGTAGCGTTCATCATCCATGTCCGGATGACCCGCCGCGAGGGCGCGATCGGAGGCATCGAGATTGACCGCGAAATCGCTGAAAATCTTGAACGGTCTCTCAGCAATGGTGAAGCCGAATTCGGCCGGCATATTGAAAACGAGCAGGCTGTTGATGCCCGTTTGGTTCGGCGTGAAGGTCGTGTTCCCGACGCGGAAATTCGGATCGCCCGAGAAGAAAGTATTAAAGTCGTTCCCGGCGCCGGTATAGTTGTAGATCGTCGGCGCGAGCTGGAAATACGTCGTCTTCGTGAAGTTGAACTTCGCGCCAACCTGCCAGCCCAAGAGGAAGGCATCGTTTTCCGGCACGCGACGACCGTTCGCGACTGCTGGACTACCGATTGGATTCTCTGGGTTGTTATCGTCGTAAAGGAACTGTCCGAAGTTCGCGAAGACGTCGATCGTCATATTGGTCGGCTCCCGCGAAGCGCTCGCAGTATAAGTTTTGCCATCCTTGCTGTAGGTCTCGCGTTCCGCGACCGCTGAGCCGCCACCGAAGGAGAGATTGAAGGTGTGTTTGTATTGCTCCGCGATGCCCTCCGGGTTGAGGTCGCCGTCCCAGACCATCGAGGTGGTGACGAACGGATTAGGCATCCGGCCCGCCGTCAGTTTCACGTCACGAATGCCACTGTAACCCAGATACGCCTGGCCAATAAAAGCCGCGTCGCTGGTTTTGCCGAAAGGCCCGGCATCGTCGCCGAAGGTCACGTTGGTGGAACGCGGACTCGCGCTGGTCTCCAGGCGCAGACCGAAGAAGAAATCGTTCACCAGCGTTCCGCGCAAGCCGAGGCGGATGCGATAACGAGCGCGGTTGCGCTGCTGCGCATCGTTCGGATTCGTGACCAGCCTGCTCGGGGCGCCGCTGTTTCCGTTCCGCACTTCGTAACGAACGCGGGCATCACCGAAAATTTCCAGCTCGGTGAGCGGTTGCGACATTTTCAATTTCCCCGCCGGCGTGGCGGCAAAATCACGCGAAAGCTCGCCGCGGATGTCTTCCGCTTCCTGGTCGGTAATGATCCGCTTCTTCACCAGCAGATCGAGCAGGGCGCCGTTATCTTGCGCGCTGGCTAAACTCGCGCCGAGCACCAGGCTGGCGGCTACGGCGACTAAAATTATTCTCTTCACGAACATGGTTTCTCCTTCGGTTGCTATCGGCCAGAGGCCGGGTGGTTGTTTCTCATCGGGAGGCTGGCAGCGCTTTGTGACGCTCCCATGACGGCCATGTGACAATTAGGTAAACTCGCGCGACCAGCGGCCCGCCCGCGCGCTGCACCCGAGGCGCCATGTTTTCCGATTGGGAAAATGCATCGCGGTGCCCTCCACGAGTCGGCGAGAAGCGATTTGAAGAGAGATGATCGTAATTTTAAACCGCGCCGCGGGTCCCGACGAGAAGGCCTCTGAATTCGATGAAGAAGTCCGGCACCTCTTCGCCGCCGCTGGCGCGGAGGCCACGATTCAACATCCCGATGAGGGGAAAGACCTGACTGCCCTGGCGCAGGAGGCCGCCGCGGGAGAGGGCGATCTCGTGGTCGCGGGCGGCGGCGACGGCACCATTAGCGCGGTTGCGGGCGCGCTCGCGGGCACCGGTAAAACGCTCGGCGTTTTGCCGCTCGGCACGCTCAATCACTTCGCCAAGGATCTCAAAATCCCACTCGAATTGGCGGACGCGGTCGCCACCATCATCCAAGGCCGGATGGAGGAAGTGGACGTGGCCGAAGTGAATGGCCGCGTTTTCATCAACAACTCCAGTCTCGGTCTCTATCCGAAGATCGTGAAGGATCGGGAGACCCAACAGGAGCGGCTGGCGCGCGGGAAATGGCCGTCCTTTGTTTGGGCGACGCTGCGCGCCTTGCATCGTTTCCCTTTCTTGAATCTTCGGCTCACGGTCGATGGCGCGGAGATGCAGCGCCGGACCGCCTTCCTTTTTGTGGGCAATAATGAATACGAAATCACCGGCTTTCAGCTCGGTGCGCGCAGCTGCATGAACGCTGGCAACCTCGGCCTTTACCTCACCCATCGCACCGGCCGCTTCGGCCTTTTCCTTCTGGCCTTCCGCGCGCTCTTCGGCCGTATCAAACAGGCCAGTGATTTTGAAGCTTTCTGCGTGACCGAAGCCACCATTGAAACGCGGCGGCGGCATATTCTCGTGGCCACCGATGGCGAAGTGACGCAAATGCGCACCCCGCTGCTTTATCGGGCGCGCCCGCGCGCATTACGGGTCATGCTACCGCGAGCGACCGATGTCGCTTCGTAGATGCGCACCGTTGTCCACCTTTCCGATCTCCATTTTGGCCGCGTTGATCCGAAGATCGTTGCGCCGCTCCTCGATCTGATCCGGCAGCAGAAGCCTGATCTGGTCGCCATCTCCGGCGACCTGACGCAGCGCGCGCGCACGCGTGAATATTTGGCGGCGCGCGAATTTCTCCGCGAGATCCCTTTTCCGCAGGTAGTCGTGCCGGGAAACCACGACGTGCCGCTGCACAATGTCTTCGCCCGTTTTACCCGGCGGCTCGATCATTATCGCCGCTACATCACGCAGGATTTGCAGCCCAGCTTTATCGATGACGAGATCGCGGTCATTGGAGTGAACACGGCCCGCGCGTTCACGTGGAAAGATGGCCGGATCAATCGGCGGCAGTTGGCGAAGCTGCGTGCGGGATTTCAAAACATCGGCCACGAGCGCGTAAAAATCGTGGTCACGCATCACCCATTCGATCTGCCGGCGGGCGCGTCGGGCAACGTGGTCGGACGTTCACGCCTCGCTATCCGCACCTTGGCGGAATGTCGCGTGGACCTACTCCTCGCCGGCCATTTCCACATTGCGGATACGGGACAAACGGCGAAGCGCTATCGCGTTCCCGGCTACTCTGCCCTGATCGTTTCCTCCGGCACAAGCACGTCCACGCGCTACCGCGGCCAGGCGAATTCACTCAATGTGATTCGGATCGAAAACTCCCGCCTTTCGATCGAACGCTATCTTTGGGAAACGGAGGTCAATTTGTTCACTGTCGCCTCCGTCGAGCATTTCCAACGGTCAGACGAAGGCTGGTCGCGCGCATGAAGCCGGAGCCGGAGTCGCCTCGTCGCTTCGCGCGTCCGTTGGGATTTATCCAGCGCCGATTTTCCGCTGAAGGTGCTTTCGGTTTACACCTCACGCTCGGCTTGCTCGTGATGATCCTGGGCTTCTGGATCTTTGCGGAAATCGCGGAGGACATTGCGCCCAACGGCAAAATGCTGGCGCGCGATCACGCGGTCACGAATTGGTTCCATGCGCACGCCACCCCCGGTCTCACCGTGGCCGCCCGCAGCATCACTGCTTTCGGTTCCGTCGCCGTCCTCTCCGTTCTCTCGTTAGGCGTTCTCCTCCTTCTCGGCTGGCAGCGCGCATGGAATCGTTTCCTTATTTTCGCCTCCGGCATGATCGGCGGGAGCGTGCTCAACATTCTCCTGAAACACTTCTTCCAACGCCAGCGCCCCGTCCTGGAAAACCCGCTCGTCACGCTGAGCAGCTACGGCTTCCCGAGCGGCCACACCATGGGCGCGACGACGTTTTACGGATTGCTCGTTCTCTTGACGTTTGCTTCCTGGCGGCGCTGGTCGCGCCGATTGGTTGCAGTCGTGCTGGCTGGGTTAGTCGTGGTCGCGATTGGACTTACCCGGATTTATCTGGGCGCGCATTTCCTGACCGATGTGCTGGCTGCGTTTGCGGCCGGCGCCGTCTGGGTCGCCTTCGTTTGGTCTGCCGGAGAGACGTTAAGAAAACACCGGCAAAGCCGTTTGAACCGCGCCAAGCTGAGTTCATGAAACTTTTTCTCCTGCGCCACGGCATCGCAGATTGGCCAAACTGGGAAGGCCCGGATGACGAGCGACCTCTCACCGAAAAGGGAAAAAGAGAGATGCGACGGATGGCAAAATTCATGCGCGGCTTAAAGCCAAAACCATCCATCATCCTCTCCAGCCCACTCCCCCGGGCATGGCAGTCCGCGGAGATCGCGGCGGAATTTCTCAAGCTGAAACTGCGGGAAGAGCCCGAGCTACAGAAAGGATTCAACGGTGCGAAACTGCGCCGGATTCTTGACCGACACGCGAAAGAGAATCCGATGATCGTCGGTCACAATCCCGGTTTCGTGAATGTCATCCGCGCGCTCACCGGCGCGAAGGTAAAGCTGGCGAAGGGCGGCCTCGCGCGCGTGGATTTTGAGGTTGGAGAAGAAAGCGGACGTCTGGTCTGGCTCCTCCCGCCGAGAGTAGCGCGGTAGGAATGCCTATCCGGTGTAGGCCTGATCTGATTCGGAAATCGGGTCGCGCGCCACGAACTCGACCTCCGGCGCTGCATCCTTCTTTAAATACTGCATCTCACCCGCACCCGCGATGTAGTGCGTGCAGTGCACGATCGATTGCATCCAGCGCAAGCGCGTGTCGCGCGTAGGACTGATGCGACGTTTATCGTACTCTGGTAACGGCAGATCGATGTAAGCGTGGCCGCCCTTGTGCAGGCGGAGGCCGTTCTCTCCGAGACGCGCGCGCACCAACTCGCCTTCATATTCCACGTCGACAAAATAATCGTCCACCTCGATCGCCCGCGCTCGCATCTCGGCATCGCCCGAGCGGACCACGCGCACCCCATCGAGCAGGCCCATCCGCTGATACATTTCGAGGCAGAAATCAGCCACGTTTTTTGCCGCGACTTCCTTGAAAGATTCGACCCGCGCCGCGTCGACATACTGCGGAAGTTGACGCGCCATCTTCTCTTTCCAAGCCGGCAGGACGCGCTTGGCAAAGAGGGGCGAAAACTGCTTCTGCAGCTTGTTCTCGAATTCAAAGTTCAAACGCTGCAGCGCGTCGCTTTGTTGATCGCGCAGAATCGTGACGGTCTCGCGCGGATCATGATCGCTGTCGTGATAGAAAAAGACGATCTCACCGCCCATCTCCTGCTGCAGTCGGCGCGCGGTCTGGATTTTCGCAAAGAGAAACCGGCGCGGAAAAATCCCGCAGGGTTGCTGGCCAAAACAAATCACTGGTCCGGACATCACGCCGCCTCGCGAGTAAAGACCGTCTTCTGTAAGACCGTGGAGAAAAGCAACACTGCCGCGCAGCCAATCAAGTTATACCAGAGATAGCCGATGTCCGTGGTTTTGAAGAGGATGAGAACCATCGACTGGGAGATTACCGCCGCGAAAAAGACCGCGCTGCCGCGGACGAATTTCAGGAAGAAGGCCGCGAGAAAAAGCCCCAGAATCGTGCCGTAAAAAATCGAGCCGAGAATGTTGACGGCCTCGATCAAGTTCTCCACCAAGTTGGCAAAAAGCGCGAAGGCGATGGCGATCATGCCCCAAGCTGCCGTGAGGCACTTCGCCACGATCAAATAATGCCGCTCGCTGGCGTCCCCGCGAATCAGCGGACGGTAAAAATCCACCTCCGTGGTTGAACCGAGCGCGTTCAATTCACCTGCGGTGGACGACATCGCGGCACAGAAGATCACCGCGACCAGCAGTCCGATGAGGCCATGCGGGAGGTAATTGAGGATGAAGGTAATGAAGACATAATCGGAATCCTTGGTTTCGATCTTCGGATCGAAACTCTTCAGCGCGGCCTTCACCTCCGTGCGGATTTGCTGAATCTCCGCCTGGCCCGCGAGCACGCGCGCCTGCGCTTCATCGACTGTTGTCTGCGCTCCATTCGCCAGCGCCGCTGCCAGCGCGCGCACCTCGGTCTGGTTTTGCGCGAAGGCCGAATTGTAGCGCGCCTCCAAGGCCGCCAACGGCGCCGCGGCCTCGCTTTGCGCCGCCCGCTGATAGGCCGGTTGATTGAAAAAGATGGGTGGCTTTTCGAACTGGAAGAAGATGAAGACCATCACCCCGGTGAAGAGAATGAAGAACTGCATCGGCACTTTCAGGACAGCGTTGAACAACAGACCGAAACGGCTGCCGGCCACGGAGCCGCCCGCGAGGTAGCGTTGCACCTGGGATTGATCCGTTCCGAAATAAGAAAGCGCGAGGAAGAAGCCGCCCAGCAGTCCCGACCAAAACGTGTAGCGCTGGGTGAAGTCTAACGAGAAATCGACCGCGTTGAGTTTGCCCATCTTGCCGGCCATGGCCGTGGCCTGGCCGAGAGAAAGATTCTCCGGCAGACGATGCAGGATCATGCCGAAGGCGATGAACATCCCGAGCAGGATAACCAGCATCTGCCATTTCTGCGTGATGCTAACCGCCTTCGTCCCGCCGGCAGTGGTGTAGAGAACCACGAAGATGCCGGTGAGCAGAATCGTCAGTTGCAAGTTCCAGCCGAGAATGGCGGAGATGATAATAGCCGGCGCGTAAATCGTGATGCCGGCCGCGAGGCCACGTTGCACCAGAAAGAGCGACGCGCCGAGCAGACGTGTTTTTTGGTCGAAGCGCTGGCCGAGATATTCGTAAGCGGTGACGACTTTTAGCCGGTGATAAATTGGGATGAAAACCGCACAGACCACGATGATGGCAAAAGGCAGTCCGAAGTAGTTCTGCACGAAGCCCAACCCGTTCTCGTAGGCCTGCCCTGGCGTGGAAAGAAACGTGATCGCGCTGGCCTGCGTGGCCATGACAGAAAGGCCGATCGTGCCCCAGCGAATCGTCTCATCGCCGTGCAGATAATGGCCGAGATCCGAGTCCCGCCGCGTGCGCCAATGACCGTAGAGCGCGATCGCAACCAGCGTCGAAATAAGGACCGCGTAATCGGCCCAACTCACGCGAAATAACGGGTCAAAACGTAGAAGGACGCAACCTCCACCACGAAGACGACTACGACGGTCGCGTAGGCGTTGCGCCAGCTCCGAAAGAGCGGGACAGCCGCGCTGGCGTCGTTGTCATCTCTGAGAGAATTATTCATGTTTCACGGCCCGAGAACCTCACCAAATTCTCCTCACCTGCATGGGCCGCGAGTTTGGGGTCGAGGGTTTCGAGACGTCCTTGCCGTCGTTCCGCAACCGCCACTAAAAACGCATCGTTTACCTGGCGATGGCCGAAGGCGCGCAGGTAGACCGCGGCCAGATTCGCAACAGACGAAGGCCAGAACGCGTGCTGCTTGTGGGTCAGCAACTGCGCTGCCGTAAAGACATCGTCGTGCAAGCTCACAGTCGTTCGCATCGAGAGACCCTGCTTCATGTCAACGGTCCGCGGCAGGCGCTTGCCCAAGCGAGATGATGTTCGCGAAAAGCCGGGACGCGCCCGGGACGCCGGCGGGGAGCTCGCGGAAAAAGGAGAGGCCTGTGTAAACGAACCAGCCCTTCTCCACGCGGGCGACGAGCAGGCTGCCATCGGCGGGCTTCTCACCGGTGTCGTTACTGGAGAGGATGGGGGTCCAGGCTTTGTCCCACTCGTTAGGGAAATACAGCCCGCGCTCCTGGATCCAGCCGTTGAAATCTGCGGCGGTGATCTTGTTTGGGGAATTCAGGACCGGATGCGCGGGCGCGAGCATTCGCACTTCAGCATCTTCTTCGGTCACGCGGTCGCGCGAAACCTTCAACGGATACGGAAGCTGGTCGGGCTTCGGTCCGGGCGAGGTGTTGTATTGCATCACGACCACGCCGCCGTTCTTCGCGTAGGCAAGCAGTTCTGGGAACCACGCGCTGAGGCGGGCGGGTTGCACGTTCGCCAAGCGCACACCGAGAACGATGGCGTCGAAGCGGGCGAGAGTGGCGGCCTTGATGTCGCCGTCGCTCAAGATCTCAACGCTGGAACCGATTTCACGCAGGCTTTCTGGAACCGCGTCGCCCGCGCCCGGGATATAGCCAACCAATTTCGCCTGGTTGGCTATGTCAGCACGGACCAGTTTCGATTGGGCCGCGTAAATCAACGTCTGTGATTCGATGTGCGGGTAATCGATCCGTTGTCGGCTAAAAGCCGGCGTTTGTTTGCCGTTTGTCGTCAGGCTGGCGCGCAGGACGGCTTCTCCCCCTGCTGCCGGCGGCGTGATTTTAAAAAGCGCGGACGTCTCGCTCTCCGCACCGACGAGATCGAATGCGGCGCTGGCTGGGTCCACTTTCCAACCGGCGGGGACTGCGAGCGCGACACTCCCGTTTACCTTCTCCGCGGAAGCGATCACGCGGATGTTGATCGTCTTGGGCGATTGGTCGGGAAAGAGGAAGACGGGGCGCGGCAACTCCACGAACGCAGACGGGGCCATGACGAGCGGCTCCGTGATTTCACCCTGCACGCGGTCCACTTTGCGAAAGCGCGGCTCGACTTGATAGGCGATCTCCTGGCCGCCGATATCGAGAATGAATTCGATCGGGAAGGCGGGGGGATTCTCCGGGCGCCCGATGAGGGCCTGCTCGGCGACCACGAAAGTGCCATTGGTGGCCTGCTCGCGCAGCCAGTAAGGCTGCGTGAACGGCAGCGCCTCCGGCAGTTTTACCGGAATCTTTTTTGTGAAAAGGGCATCAGGAACGAGCGCGCTGTCGATGGCGGTGATCTCGCCGGAGATTCGGACGGATTTGAATTTCACCGGGACGGTGGAGCGATTGATCGCTTCAAACTGCAACTCGGTGGCCTCGCCCGGCTGCGCCGCGGGTTTCGGGGAGACCGCTTCAAGATGAAGCCCGAGCGAAGCACCGATGATTCGTTCGATCGCGCTCAGCTTTTCGCGCTTCCAGAAGTCGTCGTCCAACTGTCCGAGCAGGCCGTGCAACTCGAGCAGCGCGGGCACGGAAGCGGCCGGCATTTTCATCTCGTAACGCCCGATGATGGCGTCGATCCTGGCCGCGATCTCGCTCCCGCCTTTGACGCGATTCCAAGTGGTGTCGATGCCGGAAAAGAGGTCACCGTTTTCGACTGCTTTGCCATCGAGGAATTTGAAATACTCGGTGCGTTCGCCGCGCTCGATGCCGGCGCCAAAGCCCTGGCTCTTGTGCATGGTACGGCTGGCGGCGGCGATCTCGGGGTAGGATTTCCCGAGGAGCGGTTGGTAGCCGCCAGCTTCGATTTTAAGCAGACCGGTTTCGTCGAAGGGGACGTTCCGCGCGCGAAAGAAGAATGAAGAGGCATTCCAAAAAAGGCGCGTCGGCTGCCAGGGCTCGACCAGCTTTAGTTGCTCGGGAAACTTTTTCGGATCGGCGGCGAGCTGGAAGGCTTCCTGCGCCAGGATGGCGGAGGAAGTGTGATGGCCGTGCGTCTTGTCGTCATCGGGCGGGAAGCGGGTCGCGATCACATCAGGCCGGAATTTTCGGATGGCCCAAACGGTGTCGGCTAAAATCTTTTCGCGATCCCAAATACGCAGCGTTTCTGCAGCGGATTTGGAATAACCAAAATCGTTGGCGCGACTGAAGAACTGCTGCCCGTGATCGATCCGCCGCGCTGCGAGTAGCTCTTGTGTGCGAATGACTCCGAGTTGCGCGCCGAGTTCGGGGCCGATGAGGTTTTGCCCGCCATCCCCGCGCGTGAGCGAGAGATAAGCGGTGTCGAAGAGCGCGCCGTTTGCCCAATAGGAAATGAGGCCGGTGTTTTCATCATCCGGATGCGCGGCGACGTAAAGAACGCGGCCGAGCACTTTCAGCTTCTCAAGCGCGAGGCGGATTTCAGCGGCGTTCATTTCGGGCGGCGCTTCCGTGGCGTGAATCGGGGAGACGCGCATGAGCGGGGCGGCGAAAAGGAAGAACAATGCTGCGCGAAAGAAGACGTAAGGAAGATGCACGATGGTTCTACCGCGGGACGCTGCTGTTTATTGAGAGTGAAAAAGCGGCGGTGAGATCCCTCGGCCGGCTGCGCAGCTCGGGATGACACGTTAGGCAGCGCGGATCGGACGCGCGGATTGCCTGACGCAGTTTTGCCTACTTCGAGCTGTCGATGATGGCCTGCGCGTTCCGCATTACCGCCTGATCGGGCGCTTTATCTTTCTTGAGAATCTCGAGCACTTTTTGGGCGGAAGCGGTCGCTTCCTTTTTGTTCCCGAGCTTCTGCTCGATCTGGGCGCGGCGCATGTTCATGAAATACGCTTCCGGCTCTTTCGCCAGCGCCTGATCGATCCACTTCTCCGCCTGCTTCAGGTCCTTGTCGTTCTCGAGGTAAAAGACGGCGGCAGAATAAGCCATGCGCGGCTCCAGCGGAGTCGAGCTCTTGGCCGCGGCTTCAAGTTGCTGGCTCAGTTTTCCGAAGTCATCCGTGGTGATTGGCACGGTGACGCGGGTCTTATCCCAATCGATCTGCAAGTTCGCGCTCGCGCCTTTCACGTCACCGATGCCGATGGTGAAACTCTCCACCGACATAGGCAGCGCGGTTGGTTTAACGGTGACGCGCGCGACGTCGTTCTCCTGTTTGTATTCGGCGGCGGTCGCTTTCGTATCTTTAGAAAGCATGATCGTCCACTCCTCCGCGCCCGGCATGGTGAAGACGCCGTATTCGCCCGCGGGGACAGCTTTGTCGCCGAGCTTGATGCCGCCACTCAGCTTGATCGTGGTGGTGGCATTGGCGCCCGTGCGCCAGACCTGGCCGTAAGGGACGAGGCTGCCGTAAATCTCGCGGTCGTTTTTGTTCGGACGCGAGTAGTCGACCTCGATGTCGGTGAGCGCCACGCGCTGTTTGACGAGGCCGCGCTGGCTGGTGGCGGGGAATTCAATTTTCTCATCCGCGGCGCGCAGACCGGCGACGAGCGCGAGGGTGCAGGCGAGGGAAAGGGTGAAGCGCAAAAGACGCGGAGCGTGAAACATAAGCAGGAGATTCCTTGGTTGAGGTGAGTCGCAACATACAACGGAGGGCGGTGAGTCAACCGTGCCGCGAGCACAAACCGTCCCGTGCGAGTGGCAAAAGAGGACGCTTAGCCTACAGTGGAGGCGATTCGCCCACGGGCGCGTCTCACTTTTTATGAAAAGCATGCATTACAGCTGGCACCAGCGTTTCCGGGAACTCTACGACAAGGCGCTGGTGAAATATCGGAACGAGCATCGCGGGATCACGACGTTTTTCACCACGCGCGAGGTCGGCGTGCTGGCTGGGATCGGCGCGAAGCCGATGGAGCTGTTCGATTACGCGGAGGATTCGTCCGATTTGGATCCTGAAACTGCGCTGCTGATCACGGCCGCGCGGCGCGATTATTTTCTCATCATGCAGGGCGGGCAGTGGAGCGAGAAGCAGATCAAGGTGGAAGATCTCCCGCCGAAAGACGCCAAGCTGAAAGGCGTGGTCTGGTTGCCGCGCGCGATCGCGAAAGCGCAGGCGCGTCTAAAAGGCGAACTGCCGGACGAGATCATGTTCGGCTGCGGCGGCGATCGGAAATTCTTCCGTTCGCACGACATTCATCCGGCGGATTTCATGCGCGCGGTTTGGGCGGCGCGCGGGAACGAGGAGAAGATCCTCGAATACGTCAAGACGAAGAAGTAACGCGCTGACTGCGTTTTGATTTCTCGTCGAGGAGCGAGCGCCGAAAGCGGCTCTACTCCTGCCCGCCGGCTGTTTCCGGGATGGTGTAGCCGACGTGGCGCACCGTCTCGATGATGGGCGGCGTGCCCAGTTTTTTGCGCAAGCGGCCGACGAAAACCTCGACCAGCTTGGTATCGTAATCATGCTCGCGCTCCCAAACGCGCTCACATAATTCCGTGCGGGTAAACACCCGGCCCGGCTCGCGCATTAAAACCTTGAGCAAGGTGAGCTCGCGAGCCGAGAGATCGATGGCACGCCCATCCCGCTGCACTGCCTGATCCGCGAGATTAAACGTCACGTCTCCCGCGCGCAGGATCAGCGCCGGCTCCTCGGCAAAACGGCGGCTAAGCGCCCGCACCCGCGCGACCAATTCCTGCATGGCGAATGGCTTCGTGAGGTAATCGTCTGCGCCGAGCTGCAATCCCGCCAGGCGGTCGTTCAACTCACCGCGCGCCGTCAGCATCAAGATGCGAGTCGGATGATGCTGCGCGCGGAGCTGGCGCAAGACTTCAAAGCCGTCCAGGCCCGGCAGCCCGACGTCGAGCACGATAAGGTCGAAGGCTGATTGCGCAGCCGTTCGGAGTGCGGTCTCGCCATCATGCACCGCCACCGGGTCGTGCCCCGCTTCGGTTAAGGCGGAAGCAACGTGACGAGTCAGACGGACTTCATCGTCAACAATAAGGATGCGCATGATTTTTCCCCGATGGCGAAATCGCCGCCAGCACCCCAGTGCACGAGGCAGCTTTCACCCATCGTTTAGCGAGAACGCAGCCCGGAAGCGAGATGCTAAAAGTAACGCCGCTGTTACCCGACGAAGCCCGCGCCTAAAAACGGACGGTGAACTGTGTTCCGAAGAAGTGTCCGAAGCCGTCGCGCCCATTGTCGTCATGCCCAAGATTGTACTGAAGTTTGAGCTGGATGTGCGGCGTGAATCGATACGCCAGCGCGTGATCGATGCGCCAG
This sequence comes from uncultured Verrucomicrobiae bacterium, assembly GCA_963762685.1. Taxonomy (GTDB): domain Bacteria; phylum Verrucomicrobiota; class Verrucomicrobiia; order Chthoniobacterales; family UBA10450; genus JACCTI01. The sequence continues at coordinate 118,302 of CAVXLV010000012.1, forward strand.
GCATCGTGGCCCCAAGCGTGCTCTCCCCCTAAGCCGTTCGGCACGTCGCCGTAGAGCTCATGGTTCCAGCGCATGGCTGCGAAAAGCTGCGGCGTGAACTTATATTTCGCCTCCACGAAATAGCCATACACATCCGCGTCGCCGACTAATGGGACTTCAAAACGCGTCTCGTGGAATTCCGCCCAAATCTGCCAGTGATGCCATTCCCAACTGACGTCCTGCCCGATAAAAATCTCCCGGTAATCACCGAGGCCGCGACCCGGCGGCAGGCTCGGCACCGCTTCCTCTTCAAAGTAAGGTCCACTGCTGCCTGAGAGTCCAAAATTCCACGCCTCATTCGGCCGGTAGCCCAACCGTCCGCTAACCGTGGGATGATCGAAGCCCGCCCGGGTGGCGTCCCATCTTTCCGGTCGCGAGGAAAGAGAAGCGTTTTTGATTTCGAAGGCGTAGTCGAACTTCCCGATCTGGCCCGCGATGGAGGCGCCGGAGGTGTAGCTAGGGCCCCAGATGGCGGGGTTGTACTCGTATTTTTCATCCGCCACATCCGGATCGAAATCGGCGGTGAAAGCCGGCGCCAGCCGCGCTTCCACGGCGGTGATATTCTCGTAAATGAGCGGCCCGTTCAGGAACGGATTATCCCAGGAAAGATGGCGCTGCACCCAGCGACCGATCACAGTCGCGAACTTCCCCACCTGAATACTCAAGCGTCCATCTTCCCACGGCGTGTAGCGCACAGCGTACTCGTCCAGCCGGGCTTGCGCGCCTTGGTTCGTCGGATCGAAATGCCGATCGAACCGCGCCTGCGCAAACACGTAAACCGCCGGCCCCAGTTGCGCATCGAGAAAGAACGTGAGGCGCGGGTTGAAAAGCTTGTCGTCGGTCGAATCGATCAAACCCGGCGCCGGCGCGTTGAAAGCGTAGAACTCCGTGTCCAGCGTCCCACTCAGGCGCAGCCGCACCTGATCATCCCATGCGTGGACGGAAGCCTTCTCTTCCAGCCGATCGAAAAAATCCTGCGCCCCTACCTCCACAGCACTCAACAACGCCGCCAGAAAGATGAGCCTTGGCAGTTTCACACGGAAGAAGTGAGCACAGGCGCGTTGATTTTGGCCACCTTAAATCGCACCTCGAATTCCGTGCCGGTCTCGTCCGACCGAACCAAACGCAGATCACCGCCGTGCAGTCGCGCCAATTCGCGGGCCAAATTTAATCCAAGCCCGTGCCCGGGAATATTTTCGCCGCGCCCGCCACGATGGAAGCGCTCGAAGATGTGCGCCTGCGCCACTTCCGGAATGGGACGGGAAGTGTTCTCGACGCTCAGCGTCACGTGCTCGCCTTCTTCCCGCGCGTAAACGCAGATGTTGCCGCCGGGCACGTTATACTTGCGCGCGTTTTCGAGCAGATTTTGCACAATCACCGTGATGTAGCCGCGCTCGCCCGCGACCCAGAGACCGGGCGGGAAATTAGTCTCGAGCTTCACGTGCAGATCGTCCGGCATTGCGCTCAGATCGTCGATCCATTCTTCCAGCAGCTCCGATAAATTCACTGCGCCGAAGTTGATCTGGAGCCGGCCGGCATCCATGCGCGAGAGCAGCAGCAAATCGTCGATCACGCTCGTGATCCGATAGGTTTGATGGAGGAGCGCGGAGAGCTTGTCGTAAACGTCCGGGTCGAAGTGCTCCTCCGCCAAGAGCTCGTCAATCCCCGCGCGCAGCACCGTCACCGGCGTCTTTAATTGATGCGACGCATCCGCCGAAAAACGCGCGGAGCGCTGCAATTCTTCGCTCGTGATTTCCAATTCGGCCTCGGCCCGCTGCCGCTGCGCGCGATTTTCTTCCGAGGCGACGGCCATCTTTTCCACCGGCTGCGAGAGGCGGCGCGCGATGAGATGACTGGCCAGCAACCCGAGCAAGAGCAGACCGACTCCGGTCAGGATGGCATGCCAGCGGATTTTGGCTTGTCGCGCCATGGCCGCGGCCAAGGGATAAACCGCCACTTCGAAAGCGGGAGGAAAAAGCGAGCCGGGATTGAGCTGCTTATAGAAAACCAGATGCCGCGACGCACCCGTGCCGATCTGAAAACTGTCCTCGGACGATTGTGCGGCCGCCCCGACCCGGCGGCTTAGTTCGGCGCTCACCAGCTGTCGCCCCTCTTCCGGTAATGTCGGTAGTTGCAACCGACCGTTTAACCAGATGCCGCTTTTTATTCCTGTTTCAGGGCGCTTGCGGCCCACTTCTTCGGGCTTGAAACCGAGGACCAGCGCTGCGATCACATCGCCGGTCTGCGTGGACACGATCGGCATCGCTAGAATTTCATTCACCACCGTTCCGCCGGCGCCGTCTTCGTGCAGGAAGTAGCCGATCTGTTGCTCACGCGGCACTGTGGGCAAAGTGAGCTGCGCTTCCTCTTCCGGCCGCAATGCGCCCACGGAGGCGTTCGCCGGCGGCGAGAGGACGGCGCCGTCGCTCCCGAGAAAACGATAAAACAGCGCGTTCAACGGATGCGCCAGCGTTCCGCGCATGGGCTCGTCCCCGGCGGCGATCATGTCGCGCAATTCGTCCTTCGCGCTCGGATAAAGCAGATCGAGCGCGTTATCCTCCAGCGCGGCGTGGATGCGCGGCCGCAGGACGAGCGTGCGGCAACGTTCCGCCAGCGCGGCGTACCGCACCTCCTGTATGCCGTGCAGAGTGGCGAGCTCGTTCCGGAAATCCTGGCGGAAATCCACTTCCGCTTCGATCGCGACTTTCCGCTGCGCCAGATACAGTCCGAGCGAGGTCAGAACGAGGACCACCAGCATCATGCCGATGAGAAGCTTCGCGCGGAAGCTTTTCAACAGCCCAGTCCTGCTCTCGTTAGGCAGCGCGCTCACGGGAAATCCACGCGCAGCTTCGATCCGCTGCGCAACTCCACCGCATGCTCACGCGTGGTCCTGCTATTGATCCAGGCCTTCACCGTATAATGGCCCGCGGGCAGGCCGCTTAATTTAAAATTGCCGTCCGGATCAGTGGTCGTGAAGTAGGGCGTATCGAGGACCAGAATGAGACCGCGCATGTGCTCATGGATGTCGCAGCGCAAAGTGATCAACCCTTGCTTGTCGAAGACAACGGACGGAATCGGGCGCTCATCCGGCCGATAACGCCCGAGATCGAAACGCTTCGCGGGCGAGTAGGAAAAAATGTTGTGATAGGTGTCGTCTTCATTCGGGAACTCAACCTGGGTCCCGGTCTCGATCGCGAGCAGCGTCGGGACGAAATTCATATCCTTCTGCGCCACCCGCGCCGGCGTCTGCCTGCCAGCACCCGCATTTTTCGCTCCTTCGAGATAGACGACGGCCAGCGGCGGATTCGTCGCGAGCACGCCGCCTTTGGTCACGATTTCATAGCGCTTCGTCATGACAGGAGCCGAAATGGCCGGCGACAAGGCCACCCGACCTTCGATCGTCGCCTGCGCAGACGCGAGACGGCTCAGGGCGAAGATCGAGAACAGGGAAAGGACGAGCGTGCGCAATGTCATCAGGCTCATCGTATCAGGATGCGAAGAAATCTGGAAGTGTAGCCGCACCTTCTCGCCCGCAGCGAAAAGAACCGCTCCGGCGGACCGGAGCGGCTCAGGATTCTCTGGAATCGGCTGGCTTTGCTTTTAGTTCGCGGGCCGGCCGGTCTGCTGCAGGCTGTTAAAATTCTGCAGGAACTCCGGTTCAAGCGCGCTGCCGTCCGGCTTGCGGGTGTAGGCGAGGAATTGATCCCGCGCGATGCCGCCATCGGTCGGATCTTTGATCACCGGGCAGATCGCGTAACGCAGCGGATCGTTTAAGGGACGGGTCGTCTTGGTGATGAATCCTTTCCGGAAAAGATCATCAATCTCCGAAGCTGAGGCGATGATCGCGGTGCCGTCGAGATCGCGTCCGTTGCGATTGGCGAGATCGTTTTGCATTCTGATGCCTTCACGACTCGTTAACCCGGCCTGCGTGTAGCTCACCCAAACGTGAATCCACAATCCGAGCTTGTTGTTGCTGAAGTAGCCGTTGCGCAGGTCCAGCATGACCGATTGCCGCAACGCGCCCAGACCCAATGGGTCGGTGCCTTGCCGCGGGAAAATGTATTCCGCACTGGTGTCGGCTATTTGGCGCGCGCGTTGCCCGGCGGAATCACCCGTGAAGGCATTGGCGCTCAAGCCACCCAGCACGGTAAAATACCAGGCATTCCCACTGTGGTCATAGGCGGGCAGGGTAAGAAGCGCGCGCAGATTGCGTTGATACCGAAAGATCGGCGTGTCGGTGACAGCGAGAGGACCGGGTTGGCGGCGGCCGTCGATGGCCGCGGGGTTTATGCCATTTTGCGATAATAGGCGTCGGTGAAATCGTAGAGACGATCTTGCACATCGGCCTTAGAATTGCAGGGGACTGCCAGGAGCGCGAGCGCAGCCAGCAGCGTGACTTTCAGGAGAGCGGTTGTTTTCATGGCGGCGACAATGCGACGCCCGCTCCGGCCGCGCGAGTTTTCAAAGGTAACCTAACTGTTACCTGCGGATTCAGGCGCTTGGAAGGCTTCGGACAGGGGCAAACCGGAAATTTTGCTCGACGTGTTTACTCGATACTCCCTACCATCGGTGGCATCCCGCCGCCGCATTCCTGCTTCGCAGCGGAGTGTGCCGGCAAAACTCAACCTCCGAAAGAACATAGATAAAACATATGCAAACTTCTTCCACACCCTCGACAGAGCGTAGAATCTCGCGCCTGCGCAAACCGGCGGCAGTAACCCTGATTGCGCTTTCCGGCGCGCTCATTACCATGACCGTCCTGGCACAAAATCGCCCACCGGCCCCAGCAACCGATAGCGTTCCACTCGCACCGTCTACGCATACTCTTGTAGGAAGCCCGGCCATTTACCAGGGCTTCGAGCCCTGCCGCATGATCGATACTCGCAACGCGACCGGCACTTTCGGCGGACCCAAATTGGTCGCAGGCGCCACGCGCACCTTCGATCTCGACGTTGCTGGAATCGGGGGGCTTTGCGTAAACAGCTTCCCTCCTAACGTAAAAGCTATGGTCGTAAACGTCACCCTCGTAAACGAAGACGGCCCCGGCTTCGTCACCATCTACCCCGGCAACGGCACTCAGCCGGTCGCCTCTTCCATTAATTCCAGCGGCCCCAACACCGTGATTGGGAACGAGATCGTGATGCCCTTGGCGCCAGATGGCACGGTCAAAGTTTTTACCAGCGTGGGGACCCATCTCGTGATGGATTTAGTCGGCATTTTCACCAACGATCTCGACGACGGCGATAATTTCTTTGTCACCGGAAACATCGGCACCGGAAGTGGGAACGGGATGATCGAGGCCTACAACTCCAGCGCCACCGCGAACTCCGTCGGCGTGAGAGGTGTCATGCTCAACGCTGCGCCCGGAGCATTCTCCGCCGGCGTGCGCGGGATTAACAATGGGACAACGGCGAACGGAGTTGGTGTATGGGGTTCCCATGCTGGCACCGGGTGGGGAGTATACGGGACCGCTACGGGCAATGGACGAGGCGTCTACGGCCTGTCGAGTTCCGGCCGCGGAGTCCAAGGCGAAACGGCTACCGGCGTGGGTGTCTACGGGAATGCGACAGGTGGCGGATTTGCTGGTTTCTTCGTCGGAGACGTCACCATCCTGGGCACCTTGAGCAAAAGTGCCGGCACCTTCAAAATCGATCATCCGGCTGATCCGGCGAACAAATACCTCTCGCACTCTTTCATTGAGTCGCCCGATATGATGAACATCTACAACGGCAACGTCGTCACAAACGCGCAAGGCGAGGCCGTCGTCACCCTGCCGGAGTATTTCAGCGTGTTGAACAAGGACTTCCGCTACCAGCTCACCCCAGTCGGATCCTTTGCGCAGGCGATGGTAGCGAAAGAAATCGCGGAGAATAAATTCGTCATCAAAACCGATAAACCGAATGTGAAGGTTTCCTGGCAGGTCACCGGCATTCGCCACGACGCCTATGCCGACGCCCATCGCGTGCAGGTAGAAGAAGAAAAGCAAGGCGTGGAGCGCGGCGCCTATTTGAATCCAGAGGTCTTCGGCCAGCCTGCCGAGAAAGGGATCGGATATGCCCGCAGTCAGATGCAGCAAGAGCAGGAAGCCTCGGCTCAAACCGCGGAGGCGAAGCCGGCTACCTCCGGCGGCGCTGGCGGTCGGTAAATCGGAGTCAGCCTAGCAAGAAAACCCGCCGCACCCTGTGCGGCGGGTTTTTTCTGGTTACGCGCAACGTCCGTTGCTCCGCGTGTCCTGGTTTTGAGGGAAGACTGGCTCCCTCCAAAGGGGTCGGGCGGCACGGTCATCGAGGTTCTCCTGCGGAAAACTGCTCATGCAAAAGCGCGTTGGTTCTCTCTGCGCACTGAATCGTGACCCCGTGAGCCGCATCTCCAAACTCGACCAACCGCGAACCAGCCAAGCCCGCAGCGAGTGACCGCACCACGTCCGCCGGGCGATGGGGTCATAGCGAGCCCCGACCACCAAAGCAGGCAACCCAGCCAACTCGTGGAGCCGAGCCGTGGCATCATAGGCGCGCATCGCGGCGAATTGCTTCATCACCACCGGCGGGTGGTCCGCCAGGTTATGGCCGAAGAGCGGAGCCAGCCGCTCCGCCCAAGCGTCACGGTTGCCCGACAGGTCAGGGCGCAGGACCATCTGCGTAAAAGCCCGCCGCGCATCCGGCGCGTTCCTAGATAAGTGCGCAGACCCAGCCAGCACACCCTCCCGGAGAGTCGCGTCGCGTCGCCCCCACGCGCGAAGGTGCAGAGCAAGGACAGACTCCGGACGCGAGCGCGAGCGGACAAAGCAAGATGCAGCGCCACCAGCCCCCCAGCGAATGCCCCACCACATGCGCCGAATCCCAACCTTGCGCATCCATTAACACCTGCGCGTCCTCCGCCATTCGCTCCACCGTAATGGGCCCACCGAAGAGCTGACTGCCCCCTATCCCCCGATTGTCGAACGTCAAGCATCGGTAGCGCTTTGACAGTTCGTCCACCTGCGGCCGCCAGCCGTCCCCATGCAGACCGGTCCCTTGAATGAAAAGCACGCCCGGGCCCGCACCGGAGACACGGTAGGCCAGACGACAACCCCGATGTTCCAAGTGCTGACAACCCGTCCCGAAGTTGAAGTCACCGTCATGCAGAGGGGAGCGTCTCGGGGGTCAGTAACGCCACGGTATCACCTCGCCGGAGGTGGTGGCGCAGGAAAATGCGCGCCAAGGTCAAGTGGTCTGGAAGGCGGTGTTTCATCTACCAACTGAACAATGCCGAGATTCTAGAGCTGACCCCGTTTTGCTTCCGACCCCGCTTTGCTTCCGATTCGTGTTATTTTAGGCGCCGTTGTCGTCAGGCAGCGTTAAATGATCAAGTCTGTTTTCATGCCGATGCACTTCCCGAATTGTGTATTCAGCCCGAAGATCGCGCTCTTCCAGCCTTTGCTTCGTTTCAATCGTTACGTGAAGAAGATCGCCCTTCCGGAAAGCTGCCCGGCCGCTATCCACCGCAGCAACGAAGTCAGGGTCCTCAACAGAGACCCAGATGGCCTTGGTCCCGTCATGCAGGCGCCATTTGTTGCCCGGGCGGGACAACGGGAAAACAACGACAAGCATCGCGTTCGGCGTTTCGGACAGGGTCTGGTCCGGGTTTGATTCAGGAGCTTTGAAATACGGTGCCTCTTCCTTCGTAACGTGGAGCAACTGCTCGCCGTCTTGCACACTTCGAGTTCGTCGAAGCCTTCAGCGTTGAGGGGTTCAACCATGCGCTCGACGGCGCGACGCACACCGGGATGATTGAATAGATTCCAAATGCCCTCTGGGATCTCCGTCCGGGCTTCCCCCTCAAACGTCACAGTGAAAGGCGCGGGCGGGGTGATGGCGAAGCGTGAGGCGATGGGTGCGGCGGGCGAGGCGCGCACGGACGGAGCGACGGGGCTGGGCGACGCCATCCGAGGGACGATCGATTACTTAAGCCAGAAGCTCTCGCCGACGGCTCCGATATGGGAGCTGTTCGGGCTCAACCGTTCGGGCGCGGCGACCCTACCGGGGAAGGCGACGCTGGAAAGCGCGGTGATGGTGAGCACGGGCAAGGTGTTAGCCACGGCGAAGACGGAGCCGGGCGTCACTTATTACCGCTGGAAGCTGAAGCTGGTGGGGGTGGACCAGAATTTCCGTTTCATGGGCCGCACGAGCAATCCGATGAAGCAATTCACCGGGCTGCCTGCGACGGGCACGGTGCAGGTGGAATGCGAGTGGGCGAACGAGGCCGGCCACGGGAAGACGAGTGAGCCTCTCTCGGTGACGCTGAGCTAGGGCCGTCTGGAAGGCGGCGGCCGCAAGAAAACAGTCGGCCTAGTCCCCGCGTGAGGCGGGGCTGCTTCTCGTTAGGCCGCGGGCTTGTCCGGCGCCGCGGGCTTTTTCTTGGCCGCCGCGGCGGCGGCGAGATTCGCATCTACCTCGGCGGCTTCCAGCGGGTGGATGCCGTGATAGTATTCGTTAGACTTAGCCAGCTCGCGTCTTATCCATGAGCAAAGCATCGAAGCGTTCGCGCGTGCTCAGTTCAAAAACCTTATCCATCTTGATCGCCTCGAACGGGCAGACCTCTACGCAAATCTGGCAGCTCATGCAGACCGAAATATCGATGTCGAATTGCGCCGGGTAGAACTGCGGCTTCCCCATGTAGTCCGGCTTTTTGTCCGTGCTCTTGACGATGTAGATGCACTGCGGCGGACATCC
>CAVXLV010000013.1:0-885682 GCA_963762685.1 uncultured Verrucomicrobiae bacterium
GTTGGTTGTCCCCGTATAGAAGAGTTTCGCATTAGAAATATCTGCCGGCACGGTTCTTGCCGTTGGTATTGACGGTAAAGCTGGTAGCGGCAAGCGGGGAACCGGACCCCGTGGTGACGACCTGAATCCCGATCACTTGTTGATTAGTAGTATTGTAATTAACTGGACTCGCACTCTGCGTAGTCGTGCTCGAGACATACGTCATCGGAGGGACGTCGGTAATATTCAAGCGACCGGATTGTTTGATGCCAGTGATTGACGTACCTCCCGTCGGATTGCTCAGTGTCAGATTGAGTGACTCGGGTCTCCGGTGTAACAGCGTCGGCGCAAAAATCTGGAGGTAAACGTTTTTGCGTCGAGTCGTCATTTGCCCAGTTGAGAGTTCCGCTGGACGTTATGTAATCAGCGCCTCCCGTGCACGACGCGCCGCTGTCGCGGAGCCTCCGCCAGTCGCATAATCAATCGAGATTGCTCCGGTGATGCCGCCCGACCGTGTGACAGTAATGGTTGCAGTCGTGCCTTCTAGACTCTTGTGTAACTCGTCGCGCTGAAGGCAAGGGTCCCAGCGCCGGACCAATACAATTTCGTCTGCACCGATGTCGGGGGCTGCACCGCTGGGTTGCGTTTGCGCATCAATATCCGTTCCAGCCCACGTAATCGCCCCGCTAAAGAAAGAACCAACGTCGATGGCCTCGGCGAAGAACCGCCAATATGTAAGTCTGTTGCCGACGAGAACTGCGGATCGGATGAGATGCTGTTTGCATCCACGCCGGCGGCTTGGGTTTGCCAATTTGCAAGGGTTGTCCTATCGGTGGGGTTGCCCAGACCGACAAAGCCATTCGTAGTGTTGGAAACGTAAAGATCGTTCCGGTCAGACGTGGAGCCGGCAGCGCCGATCGAACTGGCGCTTGTTGAGACCCAAGTGTAGTGCTTTGCGCTGCCAGTTTGAGCGCCTGTAGCGTTCGCGAAGACGTTGTCTCGGACTTTAAAAATCGGAGTCGACACCCCAATTTCGAACGTCGTGTTGGAACACGCAACACCCGCCGGAGCAATGCGGACGCTATTGAAATCGATGTTGTGCGTGGACGCAGCCCCGGAACGCGGTCTGCGCCCCGATGCCTATAATCTTCCGGCTCGCCACCGTAGCCGAACTGGATTCCAAACCCCAGATGAAATTGTTGAAGACGCGCGACACGCTAGCAGCGTTGTTCGTCAAGTCCTCCCGAATCCCGTAGACAACGCCGGTCGTGCTGGCGCCGGTCATCGTGATATCGTGAATCTTGTTGTTAGAGATTTCGTTCGTTCCGACGCTAAATGTATTAGCGCCTGTGTTGTTTAGATATATTCCATACGCATTCAACGTAGTGCTCGTGTTGGTGATGTTTCGGATCTCGACGTTCGAGATCTTGATGCCGCTTTGATTGATAGCTTGAATGCCTGCGATCGTCCCGGCAAAGTTGCCGATATCGCCAGCGCTAGCACCGCCGATTGTGGTCGTGCCCGCCGGTCACCCCGATCTCATTTGCCGTAATCCCGGAAACGACGTGGAGGCAGTTCCGTTCAGCTGGATACCGTTGCCCACGTTTTGAATTGTGACGTTTAGGTATTTGTTGTTGTTGTTCGTGCCAGCAGAAGAGGAAGGCGTGAAGAGGCTCGAACTTTGCAAAATACCGAGCGAACTGGTATTCGTCCTGTTCAGGGTGATGGAAGTATTTTTGATCGTGTTATTCTGGGCGCCGTTTGTCGCTGACGCGCTGAGGACAGCGTAACCCCATTCGACGGCACTTCCGCTATTGATGATGATGTCGATGCCATCAAAGGTGATATAATCGCCGCCGAGAATTTCGATTCCAAAATCGGAGGTCGCCGCAGTGCCGGTTGGCTTGAGGACTGGATTCGCACCCGCGCCAGACCTTTGAAATACAACCGGGTTAGAAACCGTCCCCGTTCCCGTAATGGCGGGGGGGTCCTCGGTAAACGCTGCGCCGGCCGTCACGTTGAAAGTAACCGCACCGGCGGGCCTGCGTTTACGTCGTTAATTGCAGAACTAAATGTCGTATAATCGCCGCCCGGACCGATGGTCTTTGTCCCAGAGATTGCCGCATTGGTAATTTGGCTGCCACTGAGCACGGTGCTAAGACTCTCTCTGTATGCGTATACCCTCCACGAGTAGGTGGTGCTCGGCGCTGTCCCTGTGATTGCAACGGAGGAAGTGTTTGCGGGGTATGTGTTGAGGATAGTAAAATTGGTGGCGTCTGTCGAAAAGTAGATCGCGTAGCCCAGCTCGTTGCTCGCGTTGTCGGTCCAGTTCAAGGTCATTTGCCCTGCGCCAACATTAGTGAAATTTAAGCCTGTTGGTGCCGCTAGAGCGACTGGCGTGAATTTATAATACCTTCTGGTTCCGTCGCTCGAGGAGTTGAGAGCGCTGATTGCACCCGTTGCGGCAATTCCGGGATTGGCCGCGTACGGGGTGGTCGTGGAAGATGTCTGCGTAGCGTATGCGACCGAAGCAAAACTTCCCGTAGCAGAGCCAGTATAGAATCCCACTGAAGGAGACCTGTTTGAGGCGGTGATGTCCGAAACCGACATTCCACCGTAAACGTATTCCACGACCCCAGTCGATTCATAGAGTCTCATCTGCCACGTGGCCGCACCGGCGCTACCCGAGGACGTATAAAACAATTGCATGTTCGCATACTCAACAACGAGGGTGCGGTTTGGAGCTGTACCGAATAGTCGGTAATGGACTTTGCCTGTCGAGGTTCCCGTTCTTAAGTCAGCATTAAATGCGGCAAACTTCGGCGACGTAGTCGTTCCAGTATTAATGGTATACAGGTTGGTTCCAACCACGGTGCTCCCTAATTGCAGAATTCCGTCTTCGTTCACCGAGAATTGTGTATAACGGCTCGCCATGAACCAGAAATCGAAGCCGATATTCGTAATGGCCGACGCTTGCGCATCAAGTCCTGCGCCAATTAGCGATGTTGTTCCGCTGCTCATCGTAACGGTGTTCCCATTAAGGTCTAAGACGAGCGAGCCGGTTGCAGCCGTAGCAAACGTATAGTTAGTGGTACCTGCCCGACCGCGGACGCGCACATCATCAGGCCCAAAGGGCGGAGAGAAGAAATGCGGAATGCCCGCCGCGGCGGGTAAACTTCATGCGGACTGCGGAACCAAAGAGCGACCGGGGAATGCCGGACACGGCTCGCGGGATGAAGAAACGGTTCATGGAGAGAATGGGAGATTGGGGAAAAGCTGAAATGCTGAAACGGGGGATGGGTGGTTGGGATTATTGATCGCGGGAAAGCGATTTCTCAGCGGTGAATCCAGCCCCTGGCGGCGCTCGTTGGCCGTGCCGAATTTGCGGTGAAACGTCGTTTTTACGATGCGGCGGGGAGTCTTCAGTTTTTTTACGGTGATTGTCGAGGCGTTTTCTTTAGGGCACGGAAAAGCAGAGGCGCAGGAAGCGGTACTGATTCAGGTCGGAGCGTAACAAGGCCTGCGCAGTCGGGATACTCCCAGAAATCCTGTATTCTTCGCCTACGAGTTTTCCTGTAGGGAGCGGCCGCGGCAGCGCGGCCGGATTAAAGGTTATTGAGAATTGGTTCTTGGGGGGAAATTGACCGGCGCGGGCGTTCGCCCCCGCGCACGCACAACGCCAGACAAAAGGAATTCGGGGTCGTTTCGAGCTAAATCCCGGGCATTTGAAGCTGAATCTTTAGCGAATGCAGTCGAATCCGAGGCAATTGCAGTAAAACTCCCGCCGGTTGGAATCAACTCTCGGGGGATTGGAGTCGACGAAGGGGCGATTGAAGTCGAATCTCCCGTGATTAGAGAGCTGATCTCCCGCGTTTGGAGTCGAAGATCAGGCAATTGCGGTTCGGTATCGCGCGGATGGAGTGGAGTATTGCGCAGATGGAGTCGGGTACGGCGCGTTTGCAGCCGAAGATCGCGCGAGCGCGGTTGTGGATGGCGCGGATGGAGTCGAATATCGCGATCTCGCAGCCATGTATCGCGCTACCCGAGCGGAGGGATACGATTCCGGAGTGGAATATCGCGCTACCAGCCTCGATTATCGCGCAGCCGTCATCGATCGGTCGCACTTCTAGTGCACCGGCCAGCCACACTTCGCGAGTTCTCCCCTACAATATCGCCAGGAGGAGGAACGAGCTTACGCCCTTACGCGCTAGCTGGCGCCCGGCGGCCCAACTTCCCCAAGCGTTTCCGCTGCGAAAAGCCGAGCGCGCCGACTGCGAGGATGCCCGCCGCCCATGTGCCGGGCTCGGGGACCGGTGTCAGCGCGTCCGGCACGATCTCGCTCGCGTCGAGCGTGGCAAACATAGCGGCGTAGGTGCCGGGCGTCAGCCCGGTTGGGTTCACAAATTGAATCATCCCTAGCTGACCAACGGTCAATCCAGGAACGACCGCGCTGTTGCCAAACAAAAGTTGCTCCAAGCCGCCGCCGGTGGTCAACGTGCCCGACCAATTCAAGAATGGAAAGCGTGCCCGTCCAGGTGTTGGCGGAGCTATTGGCAAAGTGCAGCAGAGAATTGCTGGTGAGATCGATGACGGAGCTGGCCATCAGTGTCAGCGCTCCGAGGCCTACCTGCCCGAACGTCGAACGCCGAACGTCGAACACAGCCCGCCCGCCGCGGCGGGAACGCCAACTTCCAACTTCCAACTTCCAACTTCCAACTTCCAACTTCCAACTTCCAACTTCCAACTTCCAACTTCCAACTTCCAACTTCCAACTTCCAACTTCCAACTTCGAACGCGGAGAGGACCGGCGGCTACCAGAAGCCCCATTGCTTGGTGTAAACAATCCAGAGGCCCAAAACCAAATTGGTGACGGCGTGGGCGAGGACGCAGGAGGCGAGGCTGCGGGTGCGGTAGGCGATGACGTTGTAAAGGACGCCGGTGAGGGCGGCGGCGGGCCAATCGGCGGAGGAATGGGCGAAGGTGAAGGCGGCGGTGACGACGCCGAAGCTGAGCCAGGAGAATTTGCCGAAGGGGACGGTGGTGAATTTCTCGTCGATGAGGTAGCGGAGGAGGAAGCCGCGCCAGAAAATTTCTTCGACGAGGGGGACGACGATGACGAGGCGGAGGAAACGGAAAGCCAGCGTGGCCCAATAGGCGGTGGAGCCGAGCGGGAAGATCTCGGGGTTGAAGCCATCGCGGCGAGCGGCGACGCCGAAGAAGGCTTGGGGCGAAATCCAGAGGACGAAGACGAGAAGCGCGAGGGCGAGGGTGAAGAGGACCTGCTTCAGGCCGTGGAATTCGTAGGCGCGCCAGTAATAGGCGAGGAGGCCGGCGCAGATGAGGGTCTGGAGTGGGTAAACCCAAAATTCCGGATTTTGCAGCCAGAAGGCGTCGCCTAACCGATGCAAAAGCGAGATGGGCGCCATCAAGACGAGAAAGACGGGTAATGGGAGCGCGTACGCTGCCAGCTTGCGTCGGGCGGAAGTGTTCGATAGAGAATCCATGGAGAAGGAGCGAAGCGCTGCCTTGTTCTGAATGAACCCTGACGAAGACCTCAAGCCTATTCCGCCAAACCCGGCCGAAATCGAGCGGATGCTCGAGATCGAGCTGATGCAAAAGCGCTTGCAGTGGCAGCAATCGAAGGCGCGCCGGGGCACGCTGCGGGTGATGAGTTTCGCGTTTCTCTTCCTGGTGATTTTAATCGGCGTGCTGGTGTTTCTCTGGGCGCTCTCTTCCGATCGGGTGCACGAGATGAAGACGCACCGGAGCGAGGAGATGGATTCGTTGCCGGAACCCACGCCTTAACGGCAGGGTTGGTTAATCATTTACCGCGGCGGCGCGCGCGCCGATGGAAAATGAAATGACGCGGGTGGAGAAAGCGGCGTAATCTGGGGCCGTGTTTGATTCTGAAACGACGACGCTGCGCACGCAGGCTGAGCTGCTGGAATTATCCCGGGATGGCGTGATTCTGGTGGATGGCGCGGGGGCCATCCTGGCGTGGAATAGCGGGGCGGAACGGATCTACGGCTGGTCGCCGGAGGAGGCGCTGGGGCAGAAGGTGCACGAGCTTTTGCAAACGCAGTTCCCGGAGAAGGAGACGGCGATCGCGGCCAAGCTGGGCGAGCATGCGCACTGGGAAGGCGAGCTGCAGCAGGTGCGCAAGGATGGCTCGGAACTGTGGGTGAGCAGCCATTGGACGACGCAGCCGGGGGTGGCGGAGCCGCGGCAGTTGCAGATCAATATCGATATCAGCGCGCGCAAAAAAGTGGAGCACACGTTGCGACACAGCAAGGAGCGGCACCGCCGTTTTGTGGATGAGGATCTCACGGGCAATCTGATCATCCGCGCGGATGGCTCGATCCTGACCTGCAACGCGGCCTTCGTGCGGGCGTTTGGTTTTGCCTCGGTGGAGGAGGCGGTGACGGTTAATTTCACCACGCTTTTGCGTTATCGCCGGGATTGGACGGACCTCTTCGAGGAAGTGCGGAAGCATGGCGCGGTGGAGCGGCACGATCTGGAGATGCGGCAGCCGCGGGGGGAGCCGGTGTATGTGGCGGCGCGGCTGGTGGGCGCGTTCGATGAGGAGGGCGCGATCAACGATCTGCAGGTTTACCTTTTTAACGATACGAAGCGGAAGCGGCTGGAGGAGCAGATGATCCAGGCGCAAAAGATGGAGGGACTGGGGACTCTGGCGGGCGGAATCGCGCACGATTTTAACAATATCCTCGCCATTATCCTGGGCTACGCCTCGCAGCTGGAAGGGCGGCAGTACAAGCCGGATCAGGTTCCGGGCGCGGTGAAGGTGATCAAGGAAGCGGTGGAACGCGGCGCGGCGCTGGTGCAGCAGCTTTTGACTTCGGCGCGGCAGGCGGAAGCGCGGCTGTCATCGGTGGATCTGAATGCGCTTCTGCGCGAGGTGGAGCGGATGTTGCAGGCCACTTTCCCGAAGATGATCAGCTTCCGGACGGAGCTGGCGCCGCATCTGCCACTGATCACAGCGGACCGGAGCCAGGTGCATCAGGTGTTGCTCAACCTCTGCGTGAATGCGCGCGATGCGATGCCAAATGGCGGGACGATCCGGCTGGAGAGTTCGATCGTGCCGGGCGAGGAAGTGAGTCTTATTTTTACCGGCGCGGACGCGGAATATTATGCGCGCATGAGTGTGCACGATGATGGATCCGGGATGACGCCGGAAGTGAGGGCGCACATTTTTGAGCCGTTCTATACGACGAAGGAACGGGCCAAGGGCACGGGGCTCGGGCTTTCAGTGGTCTACGGCGTGGTGAATAATCATAGCGGCTTCGTGCAGGTGGAAAGCGTCCCGGGAGAAGGGACGACTTTCCACGTCTTCCTGCCTTTAAAGCAGACGACGGAGGAGGCCGGGAACGGCACGACGCAGAATGGGCAGCGGAAGACGGGCCAGCCGCAAACCATCCTCCTGGTGGAGGATGAAGAGATGCTGCGGGAACTGGGCGTGGATATTCTTTCCGCAGAAGGTTACCGCGTGCTGGCGGCGCGCGATGGAGTGGAAGCGGTGGAAATGTTTTCCACTCATCGAGATGACATCGGCCTGGTGGTCTGCGATCTCGGCCTGCCGCGGATGGGCGGCTACGATGCCTTCTTGAAGATGAAGGAGATTCGCTCGGACGTGCGCGCGATCGTCGCCAGCGGTTACCTGGAGCCGTCGCTTCGATCGGAAATCCTCAAGGCGGGTGTGATCGATACACTGCAAAAACCGTACGACTTCAACGAAATGCTGGAACGCATTCGCGCGGTCATCGGTAAGGCGCAGAGCGACGACGATCACCCGCAGCTCTTCTAAGCGCGCGCGGCGTCGCTCCGAGCTCGGAGTTTATCGGGGAACGATTTCCGCCGAGGGCGTGGCCGCTTGCACCAGCGGGGTGCGATTCTTCCGGGCGTTCATGACGAAGGTGTTGTTCTCACCGTAGCGCGACCACGGTCCCGACGGCACATCTTCGAATTCGACGAATTTCCAATCGGTCACATCCGTGTCCTGCAAGCCGAGGAAATCGCGCACGGCGGGCGAGACATCGAGGCCAGCGCCTTTGTTCAGGTTCGGTTTCGGACGTTCGTTGCCGAAGACGTATTGCCAGTGATCGGTGCGGAACGGGCCGGCGTCCTCCCACTGCGCGTAAACGGTGCGCGTGCCTTTTTTTATTGCGACCCAACGACCTTTGCAGGTCGAAACGGCGGGGCCTTGGTAGGCTTCCTTGAACCACGGCACGACTTTCGACGCTTCGGGGCGATGACCTTCGCGCGACTTGTCGTTATACGGGAGCGCGATGTAGAACGGATTTTGCCGCGGGGTAAACTTTGCCGGGATCAGATCGTGGCGCGTCGCGGGGTTCGGATCGTCGTAGCCACCGTAGTTTTTCGCCCAGTCTTTATCCCAGGAGCTCGCGTGATTCGGCACGGGATTATTCTCAGTCGGACGTTCCCCAATCCAGAACACCGTTGTCACGATATTCGACTTCCAGGCGTATTGCTGTTTCTGCCCCGGAGGTGGAGGCGGCGGGGTCATACTCATCGTGGGCGTGAAGACGAGTGGGCCTCCGCCGCTGCTCTCCGACGGTTTTTCCGATTTCTTGCTCAGCTTCGACTTCGCGAACGGCATTTGGATCGGGACCGACTGCGAGAAAACAGACGTCACGGATGAAATTAAAACTGCGAGAGTGTGGGTAAGAGTTCCTGGCTTCATCAAAAAAGGGAGCAATGCTCGGGGTTAAACCTGAGCGCTGAGGGGTATGCTCTTGATTCGTATCTGGACGGCGAATTGGGTGCCGATCGGCCAAAGTTACTGGCCGGATAACGCGAAGGCGCGTCGTCTCCAAGAGCGGTTTTTGTCTTCCCTTACTAGGCCACGGAACGGCCAAAAGTCAAAAATCCGGACCCGGCTGGCCGTTCCGAGTTCCTCTTCTGCGAAAGGCGTTGCCGCTCGCGTGATCTTCGGAATTCTCGCTTCGCACGACGCGACTTTCTCGCTAGACACGTCGCATGACTCGTTCCCGCGTTCCCCTCGCCCTCGGTTTACTTTACGTCCTCTTTTCCGCGGCCGTTCTGGCACAATCCACCTCGCCCTGGCCCTTTCCGCCACGTCCCGCGGCCGCCACCGCGCCCGCGGCTGCTCCGATAACACCCGGCAGCGAGGTGCTGCGAGTGGGTTTTTGGAACATCAAATGGTTCCCCGGCGGCCGCCCGAACGCTTATGCCGGCGAAGAAACGCGCCAGATTAGAGCCGTCCAGGCGGACATCACGAAGCTGGCGGCTGACGTCATCGGCGTGGAAGAAGTGCGGGACTGGGAGAGCATCGCGCTGGCCGTTCGGCCCTTGCCGGGATTCAAGGTGGATGTCTGCTCAAATTTTCCTCCGCGCGAAGGCCAGGCCGTCTCGCAGCAAGTAGGCATCGCCAGTCGCTTGCAGCCCATGAGCGCCTGGGCGGAAGAATGGAAAACCGGCGGTGCCATCAAACCGCCCCGGGGATTTGCGTTCGCCGCCTACCAGATCGCACCGCAGCAGATCCTGATGTTTTACGCCGTGCACTTGAAGAGCAATCGCGGCGAGCTGGTCGAGAACATCGCCATCCGCGAAGAATCCGCGCGCCAGCTCATCGCGCACATGAAAGACATGGAAAAGCTCTACGGAAAACTCGGCCAACTCATCTGGGTGGTCGGCGGCGACTTCAATACCGCGCCGGACGATCCCCGTTTCAAAACCGATAAATCGACCGCGACCCTGGCGCAAAATGGCCTGCTCTGGTGCTGGCAAGGGATGCCGCTGGATCGGCGCGTCACCATGCCGCCGGACGCGCGTTTCCCAGCGGCCTGCTTCGACCACATCTTCTATCTGGGCGCGACTTTAAAAAAAGCGGAGGCCTTGCCGACGACCGATGTTTCCAGCGATCACCGCGCGATTCGCGCGGAATTGATTCTTCCGGCCGCTCGTTAGGCAGCACGCTTTTATTCGACGAATTTTCCCGGATTCAGAATCCCGTCCGGATCCAGCACGCGCTTGAAGCGGCGATGGAGATCGCGCGCCACCTCGCTCGTGGCCTCCGGCCACCAACGCTTTTTCGCCAGCCCGATGCCGTGCTCGCCAGTGATCACACCGCCCCAGGCCAGCACTTGCGCGAAGAGTTCGTCGAGCGCCACTTCCACACGCGCGCGCACCGCGGCTTCACGATGATAGCGGTCGGCCATGAGGTTGACGTGAATGTTGCCGTCACCCGCGTGCCCGAACGTGGCCACGGGAAAGCCGTGCTTTTTCTGCAGCGCTTCCGCGAATTCCACCAAATCCACCAGCCGGCTGCGCGGCACTACGATATCCTCGTTGAGTTTCGTTAGGCCGGTGGCGCGGAGCGCATTGCTAAATCCGCGCCGGAGCGACCACAGCCGCTCCGAATCTTCCTCCACGGTCGCCACCGCGATCGCGTTCGGATTCTTGGCCGCGACCAGTTCGCGCAGCTTCGCCATTTCCAGCTGCACCGTTTCCGGCTGGCCATCCAAATCCACCAGCAGATGCGCATTCCCCGGCGTCACGAGATCCGCACCCAGGTCGCGCCGCGCTGCCTCCAGAGTGAAATGATCCGCGATCTCCAACGAAGAGGGCAGGAATCCTTGCGCGAAAATTTCCTGCACCGCAGCCGCGGCGGTCGCCATTTTGTCGAAAGAAGCAGAAAGAGTCGCCCGCGCCGGCGGGAGCGGCAGGAGCTTGACCGTGATTTCTGTCACGACCCCAAGCAGTCCTTCCGAGCCCACGAAGATGCCGATTAAATCAAAGCCGGTCTTATTTTTGTGCACCCGGCCACCAGTGCGCAGCACTTCTCCGCTCGCGAGCACCACCTCGAGGCCGATGACGTAATTACGGGTCACGCCGTATTTCAGACAACGCGGCCCACCGGCATTCGTGGCCACGTTTCCGCCCATGCTGCAATGCGCCAGACTCGCGGGATCGGGCGGATAAAATAATTTCTGCGCCCTGGCCTGCGCTTGCAGTTCGCCCGTGATCACGCCCGGCTCCACGATCGCAACGGCGTCGGCAAAACTGATCTCCTTGATCCGATTCATGCGCGCGAGCGAGAGCGCAATTCCTCCGCGCATCGGCACGCAGCCACCCACGTAACCGTAGCCGGCGCCGCGCGCGGTTACCGGAATTTTATGCTGCGATGCGAATCGCATTAACGCGCTGACCTGCTCCGTGGTCTCGGCGAAGACGACCACTTCCGGCAAATGGGCGGCGAACCACTTATCGCCGCCGTGCGCGGCGAGCGTCTCCGCATCGTCCGCGACCACGGATTCGCCTAACAAATCACGCAGCTGAGCCGCGATCCTCACATGCCCATGATCTGATAGCCGCCGTCCACGTAGAGCACCTGCCCCGTGATTGCGCCCGCGCCTTCGCTGGCAAGAAAGACGCCCGTCTGACCCAGCTCCGCCGCTGAACAGCTCCGCTGCAAGGGCGCGTGCTGTTCATAATGCTTCAGCATCGCGGTAAACCCCGAAATCCCCCGCGCCGCGAGCGTATTCATCGGACCGGCCGAGATGCAATTCACGCGGATCTTCTTCGAGCCCAGATCGTATGCGAGATAGCGCGTACTCGCTTCCAGCGACGCCTTCGCCACGCCCATGACGTTGTAATGCGGCACCACTTTCTCCGCGCCGTAATAGCTCATCGCGACAATGCTGCCGCCATTCGTCATCAGCGGCGCCGCTTCCCGCGCGAGCGCGACTAACGAGTAAGCGCTGATGTCGTGCGCCGTGCGAAAAGCCTCCCGCGAGGTGCTAAGAAAATCTCCTTCGAGCGCTTCCTTCGGCGCGAACGCCACCGAGTGCAGCATCAGATCCAGCCGATCCGTCTGTCCCCTCACCTTCCCGAAAAACTCTGCGATCTCCTCATCCTTCGAGACATCGCAAGGCCAGAGCGACGTCTCTTCGCCGAACTCGCCTACCAGATCCTCCACATTTTCCTTCAGGCGTTCGCCCTGGTAATTGAAGATCAATTTCGCGCCCGCCGCGGCCCACGCCTGCGCAATCGCCCACGCGATGCTGCGCTTGTTCGCCACGCCAAAAACTACGCCGATTTTTCCTGCGAGAGGTTGGTCCGTCATAGCGGCTTACGATACGCAGCTTCAGCGCAGCGCCAATCCTCCAACGCTCCCCGCGCGCAATCTCGGCGCGCTTAGCAGGCGATGGCGTGACGCTGGCAGACGCCGGAGAGCAAATCCCAAAGCGCGTTCAGCACACGATTGACGGATGCGCTCACGGAGGAGGCGTTTTCGTCCGTAATATGCTGGCTCAGCATTTCACGTTCGGCGGCGGCGTGTTCGCGATCAGCTTCCACGTGGACGCTGAAATATTCGTAGCCTTGCGGATCATCGAAGCCGTAGTGCTTCTTCAAGCCGTCGATCTTCGACTCGGAAACGGTCGGGATTTGGCTCTCGTAGGCATAGAGCGCGGCCAGGCCATCGGCGGTCGGTTGTTCGCCGCAGACGGAGCGGAAGGTCTCGATGAGCGCGGCTGTTTCCGGTTGTTTCGCGGTTGCGCGCACGTCCTCGCGCGAGACGCCTAACGACTCGGCGAATTGCAGCCAAAGCTCGGGATGGTTCGGGTTGCCGGCTTCTTCGTCGATCAGGTTTTTCAGAATTTCTTTGCGGGTCGGCTGGTCATCGCACTTCGCGTGCACGGCCGAGAGGTAGGTCGGGAACGCGGCCACATGATGATAATATTGCTGCGCGTAATCGGTCAGCGCTTCCTTGCTCAACTCGCCCCGCGTCCAGGCGAGGTAGAAGGGATGGGTGAGCAAATGTTTCGCGGCGATTTGTTGATCGATGGTGTCGAGATGTTTGTTCATGGCGAGAGCACACATTGTAGGGCGTTGGCGCGGAATGCCATTCAATTCTTGGCCTCGGGGGAGCGGTCAACTCTTCTGCAGGATGTGTTTGATCCCGCGGATCGGAATCACGACCCAATCGGGACGGTTATTTAATTCGTAACCGATTTCGTAAACCGCTTTATCGAGGAGATATGCTTCCAGCAGGACTTGGAACTCCTGCTCATCCGGCGGGATGAAGGAAGCGCCAGCGGTTGCGCCGAGGTAACTCTGGAGGAAAACGCTGCTCATCTCGCGATACCAGGTATCCGCCCAACGCTCGAGAAACGGAATATCCTCCGGCCGCATGGCGGGCTGCCAGAGCGCGCTGTAGGCGGCGTATTGGAAAGAGCGCATCATGCCGGCGACATCGCGCAGGGCGGAGCGCTTCAATTTCCGCTCGCTCAAGGCGCGTGCTGGTTCGCCTTCGAAATCGAGAATGACGAAATCTTTTCCCGTGTAGAGCGCCTGCCCCAGATGGTAATCGCCGTGAATGCGAATCTTCGTCGCCGGCGAGCGCTGCTCCAGGATGCGTTGTTCGAGCGCGAGAATTTGTTCCTCGGCCGCGAGCACTTCCTTCGCTTCATCGCGAAAGGCGTCGGGCAGGCCGGGAAGTTTTTTCTCCAGTAAATCGAAGATGCGCCGGAGCGAGCCGCGCATGGATTGGAAAACGGAGCGCTGCGCGAGCGCGTTGAACGGCTCGGGCGCGAACGCGCGATCCTCCGGTTCCGCTGCGAGCGCCTGATGCAGTTCGCCGGTGCGCTGTCCCAGCAGCTTCGCTTTCTCGGTGTAAACGCCGCCGATGAGTTCGTTCAGGAGCGAAGTCTTTGAGGTCTGCGTTTCCTGCAGATCAGTTTTCCGCGCGAGGACGCGCTCATAATAACGACCGACGGCATCCAGCGTGAGCGCCCAGGCATCACCCTCGTTCGGCGCGGCCGCTTGCAGCAAACAAACGACCGTCGGATCGCCCTGCGCCCGGCGATATTCAAGCGCACCGGCAAAAGCCGGGACGTGCGGAAACTTCTGCTTCTCGGTCAGGAAACTTGTCACTTCCACGTCGGGATTCACTCCATCCTCCAGCTTCCGATACAGCTTCAGGAAAAACTTGTTCTCGAAGAGCATGGAGGAATTGCTCTGCTCTGCAGTCAGGACTTGCGAGGTCGGCACCGTCGTCTCGTGCGCGAGCGCGGAACCACGGACACCGAGCATTTCGCCGGAGGTGCCGCGGCAAGTGCTCCGCTCCATAATCGAACGGAAAAGTTCTTCGCGGAAAGCGGCATCCCAAATCGCGTCGTGCAAAATCTGCTTCATCGGTCCCTGCGAAGCGCGCGATGATCGCTTGCGGCGCGGTTTGCGCGATAGTGTGCGCCGCTTCGCCGATCGCGATTTGCACCGGGAACGCATAGGTCTCCGGGTTGCCATCGACGTAGGTAATTTCAACAAACCAAAACTGTGCGCCGGACCGCAGCATGGCGATTTGCTCGCCGATGCGAATATCCCGCACGGCGCGCGCCTTGCCGCCAAACCAGCGGCAGCGCCGAATGAAATCGAGCAGAATCTCGCGCTCAAAAATCTTCCGCCGGCCGTCTTGCAAGAGCGTCTCCAGAACCGGCGCCGCTTTCACCGTGGGGACGACCCGCGGCGCCAATCCGCTGGAAGATTCCGCCTGCGGCCGCAAGACAAACCAGAAGTGCGCGTGCGGTCCGAGCGTAATCGGATACGGCGTTTCTTTGATCGCAGGGAAAAGATTTTGGCTGAAGACTTCCATGAGGGACGAGCCAGCAAAACGCGCGAGGTCCAGTTCCACCGCCTGCGCGTAACGAGACAGATTGGTGACGACGAGAATCGTCTCGCCTTCGAACTCGCGCAGAAACGCGAGGACCTTCGAATTATCGGGATGAAGGAACTGGAGCGAACCGCGCGAGAAGGCTTTGAAGTTCTTCCTCATCGCGATCACGCGGCGCATCCACCAGAGGAGAGAGGAGAGATTTTTCTGCTGCGTCTCGACGTTGGTCGCTTCGAAATGATATTCGGGATCGATCGTGATCGGCAGATAAAGCTGTTGCGGGTTCGCTTTCGAAAAGCCGGCGTTGCGATCGGGGCTCCACTGCATGGGGGTGCGGCAGCCATTGCGATCGCCCAGGTAGAAATTGTCGCCCATCCCGATCTCGTCGCCGTAGTAGAGCACCGGCGTCCCCGGCATGGAGAAGAGGAGAATATTAAGCAGCTCGATCTTGCGTCGGTTATTAGCCAGCAAGGGCGCGAGCCGGCGGCGAATGCCGAGATTGATGCGCGCAGTTTTGTCGGTGGCATAGACGCGCCACATGTAGTCACGCTCTTCGTCGGTCACCATTTCGAGCGTGAGCTCGTCGTGGTTCCGCAAGAACATGGCCCATTGGCAATTCTCCGGAATCGCCGGCGTCTGCTCCATGATGTCGATGATCGGAAACCGATCCTCCATTTGCAGCGACATGAACATGCGCGGCATGAGCGGGAAGTGGAAATTCATGTGCGACTCATCGCCCGTGCCGAAATAGGCGACCGCGTCTTCCGGCCACTGGTTGGCCTCGGCCAGGAGCATGCGGCCTTCGTAACGCGAGTCCATGTGCGCGCGCAGTTTCTTCAGATACACATGCGTCTCGGCCAGGTTTTCGCAGCTCGTGTTTTCGCGTTCGTAAAGATACGGCACCGCGTCGAGACGGAGGCCGTCCACACCCATATCGAGCCAGAAATCGAGCACCTTCGTGACCGCTTCATGCACGGCCGGATTATCGAAATTCAAATCCGGCTGGTGCGAATAAAAGCGGTGCCAGTAATACGCTTTCGCCACCGGATCCCACGACCAGTTTGAGGTTTCGAAATCTTTGAAGATGATGCGCGCGCCTTCATACTTGTTAGGCGTATCGCTCCAGACATAAAAGTCCCGCTCCGGGGAACCCGGCGCCGCGCGGCGCGATTTTTGGAACCAAGGGTTCTGATCGGATGAGTGATTGATGACCAACTCGGTGATCACCCGCAACCCGCGAGCGTGCGCGGCGGCGAGGAAATCCTTGAAATCGCGCAACGTCCCGTAGTTCGGATTGACGTCGTAATAGTCGGCAATGTCGTAGCCGTCATCGCGTAGGGGCGATGGATAAAAGGGCAGGATCCAGATCGCGGTGACGCCGAGTTCCTGCAGGTAATCGAGCTTCTCAATCAGACCGCGAAAATCGCCAATGCCATCGCTGTTACTGTCGTGAAACGTCTTGACGTGCAGCTCGTAGATGACCGCGTCCTTGTACCACAATGGATCGACGGGAAGCGTGTCAGTAACGGGTCCGGGCATAGGGTAACACTTGGCGCACATTGCAGCCGGACGCAATGAGACGACAGGCAGGCGCCGGTCGGAAATGACCGGTTTCAAACTCGGCCGGACGCGGCGGCGCCGAGCTTCATGCCTGCCCAAACCGCGGCAAAACCGCAAAGCACGCTGAGCGCGGCGTAGGCACAGGCGACGGCAATTTCTCCACGACGAATCAGGTTCACGCCCTCCACACCGAAAGCGGAGAAGGTGGTGAAGCCGCCCAGCAGGCCAGTGAAAAGAAACAGCCGCGCTTCAGCCGTGAAGACGAAATATCTTTCGGCCAACCCCGAGAGGATCCCGATGAGCAGACATCCGAGGAGGTTGACGCAAAAGGTCGCGAGCGGGAAACGCCACGACAGCGAAGGCTGCCCGACGAGCGCGCCGAGCTGATAGCGGGCGATGGAGCCGAGAAAGCCGCCGAGCCCGACGAAAAGAGCATGTTTCATTCGTTAACGCCAAAGACACGATCCGACGTGCTCTCGTTAGGCCGCGCGACCGCGAAGATGGACAGCGCCGCGCGTGTTTTAGAGGTCCGTGGTTTGACTGGCCACGCACCGCCACTTGCCGTCGCGCTTCACCCAAGTGTCGGTGAAGCGACGCGAACTTTTGAAGCGTTTGCCCTCGGGGGTCATTCCCGCTTCGCGCGTGACGCCGGTGACGATGGCCGTGTCATCGCTCGGAGTGCGGACCGACATTCCGCGCGCATCCACCGTGGTGTAGGTGTTTTTGTCCCGACGCAAAGCCGAGGTCAGCGTGTATTTCGATCCGACCTTTCCGGTGGAAGAAGTGCCGACGAAATCCGAGGCGAGCAAATCATTCAGGGCTTTAACGTCGTGCTCCCGAATGGCGGCTTGCCATCTATTTTCCATCCGCTTGATCGTGGTGGCCACATCACGATCCGGGCGGTTCGAGAGATCAAAGGTGGGACGGCTGCCGCCAACGTTATCGCTTTGATCGTCCACTTTCGGACGCGCGAAATCAGTGGGGCGCGGCTCGGCGGCGCGGACCGGTTTTTCCTGCAAAATCCGAGGACGCTTGGGCGCAGGCTCGACGGTGGACGCGGGAGCGGGCGCAGCCACTTCGCGGGGGGTCGGAATTGAGACCGGGGGGAGCGGGAGAGCTGAAACGGCGGGCGTCGCCGTGGGTACTGGCGTGGCTTCGGGCTGACGTTGCGGCGTGGCGATGGGCGCTGGGGTCGGCGTCGGCCTCGGGGTTTGTTCAGGCTCCGGCGTGGGCGTCGACGCGGCCGCGGGCACAGGAGTGCTGGCTAAGACTGGCGGTGGAGTTTCGCGCGCCGGTTCCGGCGTGGGGCGAATGACCGGCGGCGGCGTTTCGCGGACGATGGTCGGCTCCGGCGTCGAGCGGATGACAGGCGTGGCCGTGGGGGTTGGTTGCCTCGGGGAAACAGTGGCCGTGGGCCGCGGATTCGCCGAAATCGGTAATGGCATGCCATTGCTGCTCCGAAGAATTTCGGGGGCCGTGGGCGCGGGCGTCGCCGTGGGTTTCGGCGTGGGGGCAGGCGTAGGCTCCTCCTCGATTCCCATGGGTGTAGGAGCAGGCTCCGCGGGCGAAGGAGACGGGCGCCGGATCGGTGCCGCGGCATCTTGCGCGCGGAGACCGGGAGCGACCGCGAAGCTGCAGGCTAAACGCCCAGGCGAAATATTTAGGGAAATTCATCAGGGAAAAAGCTACTAAAGGCGGCCCGGATGGTAGTGCGGTCAGATTTACCCGGTCAACTTGATTCGCGCTCGTCTCCCATCGGCAGAAGTGGAAAGGGTGCCCAGCCAGAAATGCGTTGGACGAAGTGGAGGTGGCATACTAAGACTGCATACCCTATGCGCTCGGCCTTTCCATTCCATCGCGCTCCCTACTCGCGGGGCGGCAGCTAATTTTTCTCATGACTGGTACCAGCACAGACGACACGACTTCAGGATCTCGAGGGCAATCAAAGTCCATCACGTCCGCCGGCGCCGGTGTATGAGGGACCGAGCGATCTGGAGTTGATGCACGCGATCCAGGAGGAAAAACCGGAAGCGCTCGAGCAGCTCTACGATCGCTACAATGGCATCATCAAGGCGCTCATCCTGCGCGTGATCCATAATGAGGCGGAAGCGGACGATCTCTTGCAGGAGATTTTCATGGAGATCTGGAATCAGGCGAAGAATTTCTCGGCGCAAAAAGGGAAGCCGCTCGGCTGGATGGTGACTTTGGCCCGACGCCGCGCCATCGACGGCTTGCGCAAGAAACAGGCTTACATGCGCGCCGGCGAACGCTTGCAAAACGAGACCGAGCAGCAGCCCGAAGCGTGGATTCACAACGCCACCGAAGAGGAAATCAACTCCGGCGACACGAGGATTTTGGTGCGCCGCGTGATCGACACTTTGCCGGAGGCGCAGCAACAGGCAATCGACCTCGCGTTTTTCCGCGGGATGAGCCAGCGCGAAATCGCCGCAAATACGAATACACCTCTGGGAACCGTGAAAACGCGGTTGGAATTAGGGCTGAAGAAGCTCTACGACGGACTGAAGGAGTTGAGAGATGAGCTTTGACGAATTTGAAAATCAAGCACGGATCTACGTGATCGGTGCGCTGGAATCCGATGAGGTGGAGGATTTCGAAATCGCGCGCAAGGAATACGGCGAGCCGGCGGAGCGCTTCATCACGGAATGCTATGATCTGCACGAGGCTTTCGCTCTCAGCTTGCAACCGAAGAAATCTTCCGACGCACTAAAATCGCGCCTGATGGCAATGGTGCGCGAGCGGAAGGGCTGACTATTCGGACGTGGCGGTGGACGGCGAGGCATCAGCCGAATCGGCCTGCATCTCCTGCAAAATGAATTCCTGCAGGAACCCGTAGAAGTTTATCTGGAAAAGGCCCAGGTCGCGCCGCGACCCGATCGGCGAACGGTAGTGATCAGATAACTCGCTGTCAGTAAACGCATACTTGGAAGCGATCACGAGACGCGCCTGATTCAGTGCGCTGAGCCAGGCTTCGGAATTCTTCGTCGGGATGCGGAGCGTACAATTCGCAAAAGGCTTCGCGCTTCCGTTGAGCATTTTTAAATCTTCGACCACGGTCTCCGTCGCGCTGCGAAAGAGGCGGCGCAGTTCCGGTTCCACGTAAAGTTTCCATTCGGCACAGAGGGCGTGATCGTCGGGATCGCCCGGAAGGCTATAAAGACGTTCCTCGGCCGAGGATATGCCCTCGGGATTTGTGCTATCGGGAACCTGACGAAGCAGCTCGGCCAAAAAGGGATCGAGTTCCGAAACCTCCAGCGCGTCTCCCTGGCGGCGAATTTCCATTAGCTGACCCGTTCCAGCGTGGCCAGCAGGAGATAGCCGTGCAGTTGCTGCACATAAAGTTCAGCCCGCTCACGCAGCCCGCTCCACACAATCGAACGTCCCTGCTGATGCACCTCCAGCATGTGCTTCTCTGCCTGCTCGCGATTAAATCCAAGGACCTTCTCGAAGACCATCGTGACATAACTCATCAGGTTTATGGGGTCATTGTGCACCACCACTTGCCACGGCAAGTCCACGGCTTCCTGGCCGCGGGTTTCCTGTTCAATCACCGGGCTGGCAGTGCCGGAACTAGAGTCAGCGCGTATCCTCAGGGCGGTCTTCCACACCCACTCGTCGCTGTGTCTTTCTGTTCTGAGTGCGGACTGCGCCGTCCCCAGCCGTGGCTGCCCGTTCATGGAAAAAAAGCCTATCATACGATGTCGGCAGTTCAAACGGCGGCCACGGAGAAACTGCGTTAATCAGACGCGCGGACGGCTTTCAGCACTCGCTGTTGCGCGGACTCCATCGCGCGCGCGCCGCGCGCCGTCTGATCGTCATACCCCAGTAGATGGAGAAAGCCGTGCACGACATAAAGCCGGATCTCATCCTCTACCGCGACCCCGAAACGCGCCGCATTCTCCTGCGCGGTCTCAACGCTCACGACTATTTCCCCGTGTTGAAAAGTCAGCACATCCGTGGGGCCCGCAATGTTCATGAACTGCCGATGCAGTGCTGCCATCCTACGGTCCGAGACCAAAATCACATCGATCTCTCGTAGGTCGCGAATTTGATCGAGCGTGGCCGCCGGCAGCCGGCAGCATTCGGGAAATGCGCGCTTTGCGAAAAGCTCCAGCTCCTTCATCGCTACGCGCAATTTCCGCTGCGCGCTCCGCACACGAATAGTCGGCAGCGCGCTCATG
Source organism: uncultured Verrucomicrobiae bacterium (assembly GCA_963762685.1). Classification (GTDB taxonomy): domain Bacteria; phylum Verrucomicrobiota; class Verrucomicrobiia; order Chthoniobacterales; family UBA10450; genus JACCTI01. Next base: position 20,410 of record CAVXLV010000013.1, read on the forward strand.
GATGCATCTTCGCTTCATTGAGTTTTTTGAGTTCACGATAGAGCGCGGCCAGTCGCGGCATCTCCAATCCCCTCCCCTGCGCCCGCCGCAAGGGTTCGCCCCATATCGCCTCCAATTCGATCGGCTTCCCTGCCTCGAAATCGATCAGGGTGGAGGGCTTGTAAGCGCCCATTTTCTCCGTGCGCTTCATTTGCTCGAGTGCTTCCGCCGTCGGCAGGGAATAGCCGCAGTGATTGGCAGCTGCGATCACTTCATCCATCAACGCCAGGACGTCGCTCCGCAGTCGGTCGTCTGCCAGGATGGCGGCGGTATCGAGTCCGCCGGCGGTGAGCGCGATCCCATTAAACGGAATGTTCCAGACCAGCTTCCGCCAGCGCTCGCGGCCGAGGTTTTCTGCGACGCTGCAGACCACACCGCAACGCTTAAATTCCCACGAGACATCGTGCGTTCGCGGCCGCGGGTAGCGCCCATACTCGCCGAGCACGATGCGGCCGTGGCCATACTGCGTGATGACTCCGCGCTCCTCGCGGATGAGACAGACGAAACAAAGCGCGCCCAGCACGCGCTCGGCACCGAAATGCTCGGCCAGGAACTCCTCATTCCCGAGCCCGTTTTGCAGCGTCAGGAGCATCGTCTCCGGCTTGAGCAGCGGCGGCAGAAGATGCCGCAACTCTTCGTTTGCGGTCGTTTTCAGGGCGATGAGGACCAGGTCGCACGGCCCGATATCCGCCGTGGAGTTGTAGCAGTTTACCTTTGCGAGTCGGAAATTTTCCGTCTTGCCGCGCACGCGCAGACCGAAACGTCGCACCTCCCGCAAATCGCCGCGCATAAGAAAATGCACATCGCGCCCGAAGTAGCCGAGCTTCGCGCCATAGTATCCCCCGATGGAACCTGCGCCGACGACGGCGATCCGGAAGTTCGGCAAAATATATCGGGCGCGCATCAGAGGTTTTTATAAACCGCGGGGATCGCCGGTCACTCGTCACCAATTCGGAGTGCGTTGCTCGGCCTGGAAGTTCCGTGTGATCAACCGCGCGCCTTTATTGAAGGTGACGTAAGCCCAGGCCCACTGGAGCAGAACGGCCACGCGATTCCGAAATCCTACCAGAAAAACCACATGCACAAACAGCCAGGCCAGCCACGCCGGCAGGCCGCTGATGTGCATCCATCGCAAATCGGCCACCGCCTTGTTTCGCCCGATCGTGGCCATGCTGCCTTTGTCCCAATACCAAAAACGCTGTGGCTTTCGCCCGTCGAGGAGACCGAGAATATTGCGCGCGGCGTGTCGGCCTTGTTGCATCGCCACCGGTGAGACTCCTGGGAGCGGCTGGCCGGTTTGGTGCGAAAAATTCGCGAGGTCTCCGATCACCTGCACTTCTGGATGATCAGGAACCGTGAGATCGGCATTCACGATCACGCGTCCTGCGCGATCGACGGGCGCTCCGAGAGTCTTTCCGAGCGCCGAAGCCGCATTTCCCGCCGCCCAAATCTTGACCCGGCAAGGAATAAACCGACCGGCCACTTCCAACCCTTCGGCGGTCAGATTCTTGGCGTGCTCGCCCAGGATGATTTCGACGCCGAGGGACTGCAATTGCCGAAGCGCGCTGGCGCTGAGGTCATCCGGAAAACCACCCAAGATACGATCCCCGCCCTCGATCAAAATCACGCGCGCGCTGGAAGGATCGATGTGTCGATAATCCTGCGCCAGGGTGTAACGCGCGATTTCCGAGATCGCGCCTGCCATTTCCACCCCGGTCGGACCGCCGCCGATAATCGCAAAAGTCATCGCGGCCTGCCGCTCCGCATCATCTGTCATCCGGTCCGCGTATTCGAAAGCCAGCAAGAGCCGACGCCGAATTTCCACCGCATCTTCCAGGCTCTTCAAGCCGGGGGCGAGTTTCTCCCATTGGTCGTTCCCGAAATAGGAATGGCGCGAGCCAGTCGCGAGAATCAGATAATCATAAGGGATATCACGCTCACTCGTGAGGACACGTTTGTTGGCGACATCGATGGAGCGTACTTCTGCCAGCATCACATCCATATTCGGGCACTCGCGCAGCACCCCGCGAATCGGCGCCGCGATATCCGCCGGCGACAGGGCCGCCGTGGCCACCTGATATAACAGCGGCTGAAAGAGATGATAATTCGTCCGGTCAATCACCGTCACCCGCACCGGTTCGCAGCGGAGCAACTTGGCGGCTTCCAACCCTCCAAAGCCGCCTCCGATGATAACGACGTGCGGTTTCTGCGGATCAGTTTCCATGGATCAACCTTCGCCGAACAGTTCGCGAAAGACAGCAAACAGGCTCGGTTTATCCAGCCGCCGGTCGGCGATCGCGATCACGGCTGCGTACAAGTTTCTGCGGCTCCCAGGTTCTTTATTTGCTCGAATTGTTCCGCGGCGCTCACGCGGGAAGAACGACCTCCGCCTTCTCCGCAATGCGACGGCCGTCGAGCAAGGAAAGCGGTTGTCTCCCGCCGAAAACCATCTATCTTCCGCGCCTTATGCCGAAAGCAATAGCGCGCAGCAAGACCCGGAAAGCCGTGTCAAAGCGATTCAAGATCACTGGAACCGGCAAAGTTTTGCGTCAGCACGCTTCGCGCCGTCACTTGCTCTCTTCGAAGAGCGGAAAGCTAAAGCGGCACATGGCGAAATCCGCCGTCGTCCACAAGACGGACGAAGCCCGGATCAAGCTGAACATGCCGTTCGCTTAAGCGAAACAGCGTCTGTACTCTTCTCGCGGTTCCCGCCGCTTTATTCGTTCGGGAATGTGATCACACCCTGCGTGGTCGTCGTCGTGGTGGTCGCTGTCGTCGTCCGCACAGGTCCCGTAGCCGGGCCACGAGTCGGCGGCGGCTCGGGATACCACTTCTCGTAGCCTTCGCCGGGCGAGCGATAAAGATCGCGCCGGTTTTCCAACGTGGTGCAAGAAACGCAGCACAGGATTAGCGGGAGCCACAGGAACAACTTCACGCGCGGCGATGCGACCAGATGCGAGCGCGGGTGTCAACGGGTTCCCGTTTCCCCATTCGTCCTTCGAAACAAAAAAGACGCCGTTGCATCGTGCGGCTCTCTCGCTCAAATTGCGTCTCCGTCAGGGGCTATGGACTGCGGACTTACGAATCCCGCCAGGGCAGGAATGCAGCAACGGTAGTTTGATCCTCTTTGCCGTAGTTCTCTGGCGGTCTTTTTTTTCCCGCGACATTTCGGAGGCTCGGGCGACGCCGCCGGACGACGAATGTGCCATCTTGATGAATGAGCAAGAGCATCATCAGCGACGATAGAACGCGCGACCGTTCTTTTTCCGATGAGGAACGCAGCCGTTACTCACGTCATTTGATCATGCCGGAGGTCACGGTCGCCGGGCAACGCCGCCTGCAAGCAGCGCGAGTTCTGTGCATCGGCGCCGGCGGCCTTGGTTCGCCGGCCGCACTTTATCTCGCTGCTGCCGGAGTCGGAACGCTTGGCCTGATCGATCCCGATAAGGTCGATCGCTCGAATCTGCAGCGCCAGATTCTCCACGGCACCGCCGATATCGGGCGGCCAAAAATGGAATCCGCGCGCGCGCGGATCGCGGCCGCGAATCCAAATGTCGCGGTCGAACTGCACCCCGGAAGTTTTACCAGCGCCAACGCCATGGAAATCGTCGCCGGCTACGACGTGGTGCTGGACGGCTCCGATAATTTTCCCACGCGCTACCTATCCAGCGACGTCTGCGTATTTGCGGAACAAGCCGAACATCTACGGCTCCGTTTTTCGCTTCGATGGACAGACGACGGTTTTCGCCCCGCATCTCGGCGGTCCGTGTTATCGCTGCCTTTTCCCCGAGCCGCCAGCGGCGGGCACGGTGCCAAATTGCGCGGAGGCGGGCGTATTGGGGGTCTTGCCCGGAATCATCGGGCTGTTGCAAGCGATCGAGACGCTCAAGCTCATTCTCGGTTTAGGCGACTCGTTAGTCGGACGCTTGCTGCACTTCGACGCTTTAAAGATGAAGTTTCGCGAATTTAATCTCCGACGCGATCCGCAATGCCCCGTCTGCGGCGACCAGCCCACGATCACGGCACCGATCGATTACGAAATGTTCTGCGCGAGCAGGGGCGACGGGTGCAACGGGAGACGTCGCGCCTGAAATTTCGGTTCACGAACTAAAGCAAAAATTCGCCACGAACGCGTCCTTTCTCCTGCTCGATGTGCGAGAGCCGCACGAATACGAGATCGCACATATCCACGGCGCACATCTGATTCCGTTAGGAGACTTGCCGGCGCGCCTGGACGAGCTGGAACGTGAAGCGGACATCGTGGTGCAATGCCACAGCGGCGTGCGCAGCGCTCACGCCGTGCAACTCCTGCGAGCCGCAGGCTTCGACCGGGCGGTCAATCTCGCGGGCGGGATCGATGCGTGGTCGGTAGAGATAGATCCGGAGTGTGCCGCGCTATTGAGTTCGTAACGCGGAAGACACGCGTTCGGCTCGCAGAAGTTATCCGCTTTTCGCCAGGATGTTCGGCAAAGCATCGCCCGGCGGGATCCCCTCCCAACGCGCGAGTAATCGTCCGGCTCCGTCAAAAACAAAAACCGCCGGTCTCGACTGCGCTCCGTAAGGCCGAGACGTTTGCTCGCGCTGCCGTCGAAATCCGCGATCACATAGAGATCGCCTCCGCGGATCATGCCCGATTTTTTGCTCGCGATACTGCGGCTTCAATTTTTCGGCTTCCGCGTTGAGACGGTTCCGGATCACAGCACGCGTTAGTCCCTGGAAAGGTCCAGCCAGCTTGTCCTGGAAATTCACCATCGTCACGTAACGATACTTCTGGTCCCCGATATAACGATCTGGCACGAGATCAGCCACCGCGCGCGCGTTCTCTTCGTGCGCGCGCGTGACCACGGTGATGATCGTGACCCGGCCATCGGCCGTTGAAATTTCCTTCCCATCCACGTCTGAAAAAGAAAGGACATGGGTGGAGCCCACTTCCCACTCGTTGGCCGTCGCGTCGTGATGCCCGAGAAGAAGCAGGCCCACGCATAAAATCGGCAGACTAAGGCGGTGCATGATTTTTCACCGTTCGCGAAAATGCGCGACCTGACAAGTTTCCGCCGCAAGCCACTCTCGCTCGCACGATTCTTTGTTACCTTCCGGTCGTGAACTCAAGTATTACGCGCGGCAGCGCTTGCCTTTTTCTCCTCATCCTTCTCTCTGGTTGCGATCGCATGATCACGCCGGGATCCGCGCAGGCACAAAAAGACGCCGGCCAGAAAGCAGCCGCGGGCGAATACATCGATGCGATTAATCTTTACGAGAGTGCCCTGGATGGCACGCGCCGATTCCGCCGAGGTGCATTTTCAACTCGCGCTCCTTTACGACGACAAGATGAAAGAGCCGCTCATGGCGCTGCATCACTTCAAACGTTACCTCACGCTCGCCCCCGGGGGAGCGCAAGCAGAGGAAGTGAAAAAATTCATGAAGCGCGATGAGTTGGAATTGGTGACCAACCTCTCGGGCGATGCCTTGGTGACGCGAAAGGAAGCCGCAGATTTGCGCAACGAGAACCTGCGCCTCACGAAGCAGCTGGAAGAGCGCAACACGCCGGCGCGAGCAGTCGCCAACCCGAAGAAAGATGGGAAGAAGAACCTGGCTCCCCGCAGCACGACTCCGCGCACACATGTGGTCGAGGCGGGCGACACGCTCTTTTCTCTTTCGCGCAAATATTACGACTCGCCGGATCGCTGGAAAGACATCTTGAAAGCGAACAAGAAAAGCGTGGAGAACCCTGGGAAATTGAAGGTGGGCCAGACCCTGGCAATTCCCTAACGATGCTTGCCGTGCCTGATGAGAGAGTGAATAGTGAACCGCCGCGCCCTTTTTGCCCACCTCCTGATCCGCTGATCCCCGTCCACATTCCCACGTCATGACTCCCATTACTCGAATCGCGCCCGATGTCGGCTGGCTCCCGATCAGTTTCGTGAACGTCTATTTCGTCGGCCGCCCCGGAGGCCCGTGGGTGCTGATCGACGCCGGCTTGCCGGGACGCGCCAAGCAAATCTTCGAGGCCGCAGAAGCGCGTTTTGGCGCGGGCGCGAAACCGGAGGCGATCATCCTCACACACGGACACTTCGATCATGCCGGGTCGGCCCTGAAGCTGGCGGAAAGGTGGGAGGTGCCGATCTATGCGCACACCTCGAATTGCCTTATGTGACGGGTAAATCTTCCTACCCACCGCCCGATCCCACCATTGGTGGAGCGATTGCGTTTCTCTCCCGCTTCATGCCGTCTGGCAGTTACGATTTCGAGGAAGCGGTCCGTCCTTTGGTTCCCAACGCCGTGCCGGGTCTGGTCGGGTGGGAATGGCTGGCTACGCCGGGACATTCTCCGGGTCATATTTCGCTCTTCCGTCCGGCGGACCGCGTGCTGCTGGCGGGAGACGCGCTGGCGACCATGAACATGGATTCGTGGGTCGGGCTGATCTCGGGACGGCAGGTTTTAGCGCGCGCGGGGGCGCCGTTTAATTGCGATTGGGATGCCACCCGCACTTCCGTGCAAAGTCTGGCCGCGCTGCATCCGAACGTGGTCGGCGCGGGACACGGCGTGCCGATTTCCGATCCAGATTTGCCCGCACGCATGACGCGATTTGCGGCGCGCTTTCGCTCGCCGCGGACGGGCCGCTACGTGGAGGAACCGGCCCGCGCGGATGACGAGGGCGTGGTCTCTTTGCCCCGCGCGCCGTTCGATCCAGTGCCGTTCGCGACGGCGGCGTCGCTGCTTATCGGCGGGATTGCGCTGGGCGCCGGCTACCTGGACAGACAGCGGCGCTAGGTTGCAAAACCGCTCGTTAGGCTGATTCAGCCCGACGCGCTGCGTGCCGCCCTATCCGCGGTCTAAAGGAACGTCCTGCCGGCTATTTTCCGGCAGCCGGCTAATGCGAAGAGGAGCCCGGAAGAGTCGGCGGCGTATCGAAACCAGGCGCCACATTCAGAGGCTGTGGCGTGTTGGCTCCATTGCCGCCAAAAGTTCCGTTGTTCGGGTTGGTGCCACCGAAGCCCGAGTAGTTGGCGTTATTGGTGAAGACGTTCGCCGCTCCGCCGTTGCCGGTAATGTTGACGATGACGGAGGGCTGAATGGTGATGGTGTTGGCGGCGAGGTCGATACGCGTGCCGGCACTCAGGGTGGTGTTGGCGACAAAGTTCAGTTCGCCATTGCTGCCCGTGGCGTAAAGCCGGATGAGCGTGTCCGCGGAGAGCGTGCTGTAGCCCACATTTAATTGCCCATTCGCACCGAAAGCTCCCGCTTTGATCACGTCGGCCGACATCGTGGAAATCCTGTTCCCTGCAGGTCCGCCGCCCGGACCGACGCTGAGCGCACCGATGTTTATGTGCCCGCCATCGCCTTGATGACGCACGTCGATCGTCCCGCGCCGCGCTTCCGCGCGACCGTCCACGTTCACGTCGCTGTTCGCGCCCGTGGCCACAATCGTGATCTTCCCGCCGGGCCCGGTGGCCGCGGCATCGAGAAGCGCCAGCAATTGACTGCTGCTGCCGATACTGACCGCGACTGCGCGGTTCTGCGCCCCGCCGGCTTTGCCACTGCTGATGTTCAGGTTGCCTCCGCTATTGCTCCGCCGACGCGGCGCGGGCGAAGGCGATTGCGCAGGCTCAGCCGATGAGACTTCGATGCGCGAGTTAACGGAAACAGTGCCAGCGGTGGAATTCAAATTCACCGTCCCGCCCACGCCGGAGGGCCCGCTGGAAAACGGATTTCGCCCAGTCGTGGCCTCGATGTCACCGGCGACGGTGATGGCGCCCGTCGTGTTCACCGTCAGGGTCCCGCCGTTCGCGCCTTCAAATCCAGCCACGCCGGATCCGGCGCCGCCGTTCAGAGAAACAAAGCCGTCGATGTTCGCCCCGGGACCAAAGCTAAGGGAGGCCGCGTTTAAGGTGAGCCTGCCGCCGCTGCCGGCTGTGGCGAAGTCCCCGTCGGCGTTTGCGCCATCGAAATTGATCCCGCCCGCCGAGGTAATGGAGGGCGCCGTCAGCGTGTGCAGAATAGAGGTTGCCCGGCCGAACTCCAGCACGCCGAATTGCTGAATCCCGGAATTGCCCGCGGCGATCGACGTCGCGGAAACCACGTTGGTGGATGCGATCGTCTGCGCGCTGATGGCGCCGACTGCATTGACCGTGCCCAAGACGCTCAAAGAACCGAAAACGTTGATGGTGCCGGTGGCATCCACCAGGACCGACCCAATGGCTCCGGAGGGGACCCCGAAAGTGAGCGAATCATTGATGTAGGCTGTCAAATCGCCGCCGTTTCCAGAACTGCCGATGGACATATTCGCCGCCCGCACATTAATGAAAGTGCTGCCGGTCACGAAGGGGCCATCAGACTCCTGCAAGCTGCTGGAGAAAAACGCGCCATCAGTCGTGGTGGTCAGATTTCCGGTGATGTTAAAATCAATGTTGCCGCCGCTGGTGATCGAGCCCAGCCCGCGAATGGTCGCTTCCAGCGCGTTCGCAGAAAAGTTACCGCCCACCGTCGCGGTGATATTGCCGCCATTACCGAGGGAGCCTCCGTTGAAAATATCGACCTGCAACGAGACGCCACTTCCAAACTGCACATCGTCAAAGTTTGCGTCGCCCACGGTCCTCAAAGTGATGTTGCCACCAGATCCGACGGCGCCGTTCGCGATCGAGGAAGCGGCAAATAATCTCCCGCCTGTAAGCATGCCGCCGGAATCGACGAGGATATTACCGCCATTCACGGTTCCGCCGCCAGAGCTGGTTCTGAGAGAGGAGCTGGCACTCAGAGACATGTCGCCTCCAGAACGGACGAGAATGTTGCCGCCGTCACTCAGGTTTGTGCTGTCGGTGTATAGATAAAAGAAGTTCGTGATCGAAAGAGTGGTGCCCGCATCGAGCGTGAGATTCAATCCCATGGTCCGACCATCGTTCGCGCGCGCGACTAGGACGGCGTCCAATGCGATCGATCCACCAGCGGCGATGTTGACGTTCCCTGAGGAATTGCGGGCCGGAATGGGCGAACCTTTTCCGCCCGTGGAATCGAGCACGCCTCCTACGATGTTGTTCTGGGCCCGCAGATCGAGCGTCACGCCATAGATCTGCACCCCTCCCCCGATTCCCAACCGCAGATCACCACCCGAGAGCAAGCTGATCGTCTCCGCTTGCATGGAGGCAAACGATCCGTCCATGGAGATAAACGATCCCCCATTCGGAGCGAAACTGGCGCTCGCCGGGATGTTCGAAATTAGGATCGTCCCGCGCTCGGCAATGATTTCGCCGTCCGCGATGATGTTCCCGCCCTCCGTAAGAACCTGGATGGTGCCGCCCGGCCCCGTCGCGTTGTCATTCAGGCGCGAGAGTAGATGCGAAGTCTGGCCGAGCGTGATGGCGGTCCCACTGGTCAGATCGCTGTGGAGATCAATCGTGCCGCCGCTATCACTGCGACGATTCGGAATGTGAATCCCGCCTTCGCCTTGGGAAACGTCATCCGATGAGACAATAATCGACGAGTTCACCCCGATGGCGCCGCCCGCGTTCAAGGTGACGTGCCCTCCTGCCCCGCTGGTAAACGGACCGATATCCCCATCATTCAATCCCGTGGTGGCGAGTATTTGCTCACCCACGAAGATCGATCCGATCGCGTTGACCGTGAAAATCCCGCCATCCCCGCCGCCTCCATTAGGCGAGCCTTCATTCAGCCCATCCGCCCCGCTGAAATTCACGGCGCCCAGGCCGACTTCGGCATCAAAGCGCAGATTATTGGCGTTAATGGTGAGACGTCCTCCGCCAAAAAAGCCACCGCTGCCGGCGAACTCGTTCCCGCTAAACGAAATCCCGCTCGGTGAAACGATGCTATCGACGGTGAAGGTATGCTGGAACATCGAGCCCTCCTCCGTCTGGAACGGGTGGATCCCGCCGGCGCCAATCCGGAGGACGCCATTCGGTGCGACGATGGTTCCGACCGTGAGCAAATCCGCCATGATATCTCCGCCCGCCGAAACAAGCGGCGCTGAAAGTTGGCTGGCCACATCGATGAAGGACCCGGCGGAAACAAAGCTGAGCGCGTTGAGGCTTCCGCTGTTCAATGTCACGCTGCCACCAGTCGTTAGGGTCAGGGTGATGACATCCTCTTCGGAATGGAAGGAACCTCCAGCGGTCATGTTATCGACGCCGACAATGCCGTAGACATTGATGTCGCCATCCGAAGTGATGTCGAAGGAGTTTGAGGCGTCGAAGTGATCGAAGGAGACGTTACCCGCCTGGAAGCCGCCGGGGCCGGCCTGGAAGAGAATAATTGGATCGAATTCGAACATGAGGGTGTAGTTCCCCGTGAACGCGGGATCGCCGAAGAAGTTGATCGTGTTCGCTTCCAGCCGGATGAAGCCGGCATGCGCAAACGCGCTTTGGTCGCCGCGGACATCCACGTTGATGGCGTTGCCAGCGAGGAGATTGATGCTCTGGCCCGTCGCCGCCTCATCGCCGAACTGGGACAGGAGGAAGTTCACGTCGTTCCCCGCGCGGATATCGATCACACTGGCGCCGACCTGGCCGGAGCCGTTGAGGAAATTGCGTCCCGCGTAGGAAAAGAAGTTCGCGACCGAGGTGCTGCCATTGATCTGCACGTCGCGTTCCGCCTGGAATACCGCCAGATCCGTCCCGAAAATGGCCGACCCTAAAATCAAGTCCGAGAGAGCGCCGCGCGCGTAGAAATAGAGCTGCTGGATATCGGCGAAAGTTCCGCCATTCAGCAAAATGGAACCTGCCTGGGTCGCCAGGAGCAGCGTATCCAGACCCGTGAAACGATAGACAACTCCGCCTCCGAAGGGGCGCACTTCTCCGGCCACAGTATCAGTCAAATTTCCTACGCTGATCAACGCCAGCTTGGTCGCGCCGTCATTGGCGGTAGAGATGGTGGGATCGCCCGCCAGCGTCAGGAGCAGGAACTTGAAAGCCGCCACTTGTAGATTCGAGGGATCACCAAAGTGCGTGTCGATCCCGCTCGCCGTATCGAAGGCGGACGTCGCGGTGAAAGCCCAGGTGGAAAATGCGCCGTCCTCCGTGGGACCGCGGTAGATGCGACCTTCCCCGGTCTCTCCATTTCGAGTCACGGTGGGGTCTGTTTGAATCACAGTGCCCGCATCAATAACACCGAGGTTTGGGGAGGTCAGAACCGGGGGCGTGCCATACTTTTGCGGTGTCGGCTGCGGAGTGGGCGACGGGCTGGGCGAAGGACTCGGCGAGGGTGACGGGCTCGGCGAAGGCGACGGGCTCGGCGAAGGTGACGGGCTCGGCGAGGGTGACGGGCTCGGCGAGGGTGACGGGCTCGGGGTGGGTGAAGGGGTGGCGGTCGGCGTAGGCGACGGAACCGGCGTTGGCGAGGGCGAAGGCGCCTCATTCGTCGCGAATCTCTGATCGATGGTCTCCTGCGGAACCGGATCGTTCAGGGCGTAAAGCCGGCCAGGCCCGAAGACGTTGTTGCTGTTATCCACCAACTGGCCGGCAGACTTTTCGCGCGTCTGCTCTCGCGCGCTGGCTTCCAGAAGGTCCTGGCTCGGAAGCGGCGGAAAGCCCTGGATCAAAAGCGAAGTCTCAAGCAATCGCTCGACATCCACGTCCACTGGATCGGAGAGCGGCTTATCCGCGGTGCCGACTAACATCTGGCCCGGCCCGAGATCTACGCACTCGTTGGGCGAGCCGCTTTTGCACACGCGCATCGAGCCTTCGAGCGTGATGAACTTGAACAAGGCGTCGGGGCAGTTTGCCCGCGCACCCTTGGGAAGTTTTGGACAATTGTATTCCGCGATCACCGTCGTGCCGGTGATTGCAGCCGTGACCGCGGCGGTGTTGATCTTGGCTCCGCCGGAGTTTTTCGGCACGCGCAGCAGCACCGCGCCGCTCCCAAGATCAATCGCGCGCGAGCCTTTATCGAAAGTGAAAATCGTGTTCGCACCCAGACGCGCGATCGTCAGGTCGGCGAAGGTCAACTCCGTCCGTGATTCGACGCCGGTCCGCACGGCGGTGTCCGCTTTCACTTCATCATTCAACGCTGCCGCTCGCTCGGCTGCGCTGGAGAGTAGTTTCACCTCCTGCACGATCTGGGTGACACGAGCTTCTTTTAGCTGCGGGTAAGCCGTTGAAACGCAAAGGAGAAGACCGAGGAGAAACAGTGATATTTTCATGGTGAAACGTGGGCCGGGCATGACTGCCGCCCGATTGAACATCAATCGACGCAAAATACCAAAGAAATTCCCGTCTCCTTTCGGGGCGCTTCCGGCCGATCTTCTCTCGGTGGCAGACGCGCTCCGCTGCTGCCTAGTTTCTCTCGCGCCCGACAACGGAACCAGCCGACCCGCTGCGTCCACGCGTCTGGCTGGCGAATCCCTCGCGCACACCGCCGCTGCCACCACGAGTGCGGCCTTCTCGCCGAGCCATGACGTTCGAAGCAGGCGCAGCAGCGAGACGCTCGCCACTTCGGAGACTTCCTCCTCGGCGTTGTGCGCGGACGACCACGCGACCGCCCGCCGCGTCGGGCTCGGCCGCGTCAAGCAGGTCCAACAGTTCGGTGGAATTTTGCAGTGTCACCCGGCCCGTAGCCACGGGGCCAGACGACGCGACTGGTTCAGCGGCTACATTCACGGCCGCAATCGGAGCTGACGCGCGTCCCAGCGCCGCCGGCATTTCCGTTCCCGCCTCTTCCATCGCGGCCATGCGCGAGCGAATAGCAGAGGTGCGCGGCAAACGCCCGGGCCTATCGGTCTCGGGCTCAAAAAGCGTCCGGCCGGCCGTCGCGCCGTTCGGCCGGCGTTGGCAGCGGGCAAAGCTGGCGAGGTCGACAGGACAAGGCCGACTTGGCTCATGAAATCGGAGAGCACAATGGTGGTGCCGTTATAATTCACGAGGAAGGTCCCGGTGGCGCCTCCAGTGGTGCTGATGCGCCCACCGGAGACCACATTGGCGAAGGTGCCGCCTAACGGCGCCGTAGAGCTAAGAACGGTAAAACTGTCGCCATTCCCAGCTTGGAAACCATTCACAAACGAGACGACTAAATTCCCGCCTAACGAGACACGTTCCGTTGACGTTGAGGAAGCCGTATTGACTCCCCTGCGCCAAGCCGCCGAGTTGAAAGATGAGTTGGGAAGACCCGAGTAGGGTGACGTTTCCCGTAACCGCGAGCCCACTCCCGCCCAGCGCCGGACGGAGCATGGCGTTGTTCATGATCGCGGCGTTGATTGTGCCGCGGGCGTCGACGAGGCCGCCCTGAAAATTAAGCGCGCTGTTTAATTGCGCGGTGCCGCCCGTGAGGATGAAGCTGCCGCCGGTTTGCGTATAAGTGCCGGTGCCGGTGAGGGTGCCATTCCCGACATCGACTGTTCCGCTGGAAGTGACGGTGCCGTTAAAACGGAGAACTCCGCCGGTCACGGCAGCGATGGTGCCGCTGTTGGTGAAGGCGCCGCCGCCGTTGCCATTCAATTGCAGGATGCCGCCATTGCTCGCGCGCATCAGACCCTGGTTGTTCAGCCCGTCCGTCGCGTTCGGATCAACATTCAAGACAAGGCCGTTGCTGTTCGCGTCGATGATCCCGGCGGCTTGATTGACGATTCCGATTTGATTGAAACCCAGCCCGCTTCCGCTGTTATCCGCAGCGCCCTGGATAATGTTGCCGGCGTTGGTCAGGGTGCCCGTGCCGAGGATCCGCGCGGCGTCCGTCAGGTTGATCGCCCCATTCCCAGTCAGGGTGACGTTTCCGTTGATCACCAAATCAGTAAAGTTCCCGGTAGAATTGATGCTGATGCTGCCAGTGTTATTGATCGTGCCCATCAGGGTCAGGCTGGTGTTGTTACCCACGCGGAAATCACCCGCATTCGTTAGACCGCTCAGGACCGCATGGTTCAAGGTGCGGAAGAAACCCGTCCCGACGGTGCTCAAGGTTCCTCCACTGATCGACGCACCATTCGTCAGTTGGACTTCCGAGCCATTGAGCGCGCTGATCACGGCTCCGGCGTTCGTGAAGGCTCCGCCGCCGTTTCCATTGAGCACCAAAACCCCGCCGTTGCTCGCTCGCATTATGCCCTGATTGATTAAACCGGCCGTCCCGGGATCAATATTGAAAGCCGCCCCGCCGCTCACGCTCGCATCAATGACGCCCGCAGCCTGATTGATGATTCCGATTTCGTTCACGCCGAGCCCGCTCCCGCTATTGTTCGCCGAGCCCTGAATAACGTTGTTGGCATTGGTCAGAACCCCGGCGCCGCGGATGCGCGCCGCGTCGTTCAAGTTGACCGTCCCGTTCCCGGTCAGGGTGACGTTTCCGTTGATCAACAAATCGGTGAAATTCCCAGTGGAATTCACGCTGATGCTGCCGGTGTTGTTGATCGTCCCCACCAGCGTGAGGCTGGTGTTGTTGGTCACCCGGAAGTCCCCTGCGTTCGTCAGCCCGCTCAAGATCGCGCTGTTCAGCGTGCGGAAAAAACCCGTCCCGCTCGTCTGCAAAACGCCGCCGCTAATCGTCACGCCGTTGCTCAACTGGACCTCCGAGCCATTCAGCGCGCTGATAATGCCGCTCGAATTATCGAATCCGCCGCCGCCATTGCCATTGAGCAAAAGGAGGCCCCCGTTGCTCGCGCGCATCAATCCTTGATTCGTTAGGCCGCCGCTGCCCGGATCGACATTCAAAACGCCCGCCTGCACGTTCGCATCGACGAGCCCGCCGCTGCGCACGACTACCGTCAGCTCGTTCGCGCCCAATCCACTCCCGCTGTTATTCGCTTCGCCCTGAATCGTGAACGCTTCTCCCGCGCTCCCACCGATGAAAAGCGTACCGGCTCCGCGAACGCGGGCTGCGTTTTGCAACGTCAGCGCGCTCCCGCCGGTGAGCGTGACGTTCCCGTTGATGAGCAGATCGGTGAAGTTCCCGGTCGAGTCTAACAAGATACTGCCGGTGCTTGTGATCGTTCCGCTAAAGGTCGTGCTGGTGTTGTTGTTCCCGATGAAATTTCCGGTCAGGAGAAGCGAATCGAGCGTTGCGCTGCTGATATTGCGGATTGTCCCGCTCCCAGAAGTCGCGAGCGTCCCGCCGGTGACGAAAACGCCGTTGGCCAGCGAGACCTGAGCTCCATTCAGCGCTTCAATCACGCCGCCCGTGTTGTTGAAGCCCTCTCCCCCATTCCCGTTCAGCAACAAAATCCCACCAGCGCTCGCGCGCAGCCGACCTTGATTGCTAAAGCCGCTGCCGCCCGGATCGACGTTCAGAACCCCGCCGGAAATATTCGCGTCCACCAGACCGCCGGCCTGATTGATCACTGTGAGCTGGTTCGCCCCTACTCCGCTCCCGCTGTTGTTCGCTTGTCCCTGAAGAATGTTGTTGGCGTTGGTCAGGATTCCTGTGCCCAAAAGGCGCGCCGCATCTGCGAAGTTGATGATTCCATTCCCAGTGAGCGTGACGTTTCCGCTCACCACCAAATCAGTGAAATTCCCGGTCGAATTGAGACTGATGCTGCCAGTGTTGTTGATCGTTCCTACCAGAGAGAGGCTGGTATTATTGCTTACCCGGAAGTCCCCCGCATTTGTTAGACCGCTCAAGGTCGCGCTGTTCAGGGTGCTGAAGAAACCTGTCCCGCTCGTATTCAAAATGCCGCCGGAGATGGTCGCGCCGTTAATCAATTGCACCTGCGAGCCGGCCAGCGCGCTGATGGTGCCGCCCGTGTTATCAAATCCGCTGCCGCCATTGCCATTGAGCAAAAGGAGGCCGCCATTGCTGGCACGCATCAGTCCTTGATTCGTTAGGCCCACGGTCCCGGGATCAATATTAAAAGCGGCGCCGTTGACGTTGGCATCAATGATTCCAGCCGCCTGGTTCACGATCCCGATTTCATTCGCACCCAATCCGCTCCCGCTGTTATTGGCCGCTCCGGTGATGGTGTTGCCGGCATTGGTGAGGACGCCGCTCCCACGGATGCGCGCAGCATCTACGAGGGTGATGACGCCGCTCCCGTTGAGCGTGAGATCGCCGCTCAATACGAGATCGGTGAAGTTGCCCGTGGAATTGAGAAAAACGTTGCCGTTGTTAAGGAACGCCCCCGCGACCGTGCTCGTAGTGTTATTGGCCAGGCGGAGAACTCCCGCGCCGGAAAGCGACGTTCCACTCGCGATCGTGTAGTTACTGGCCAACTCCAAAACCGCGCCACTGCCCACAACCAGCGCGCCACTGAGCGACCCGCCCGACGTCAGGCGCAGCGTGCCGTTTTGGACCATCACGGTGCCGGTGTTGTTGAGTGCGATGTTGAAGCTGACCGCGCCCGCGCCGCTCGTTGTGAGCGTGCCGCTGTTATTAAAAACGGAGTTCGCCCCGCTGAAAGCATCCCCGCTCGCGAGCGTGAGCGCATAGTTGCCGCTGTTGTTGAGCGTGGTGCTGTTGACCGTCATGAGCGCGGATTGCTGGCTCGGGCCATCGAGGTTGATCGTCCCATCGCGCAACGTGCCGCCGGCGAATTGCAAACCGGAGTGGAGCGTGAGCGGATTGGCCAGAATGATCGTCCCGCCAGTCATGAAAAGCTGTTCGACCGTCACACCCGCAGCGATGTTTTGCGTGATCAAACCGCTGCCAAAAATGACGTCGAAAACGAAGCCGCCGTTGCCGTTGTTCGGCACGATCGTCGGATTCCAGACCGCCGCGTTATTCCAAACTCCATTCGGCGCGCCGGTGTAGGTGACCGCTTGCGCTCCGGGGGTACCGTCGAACGGCGGCGCGCTCGCGAAAGGCTGCGTGGTCGCGCCTGCGCCACCAAACATTCCCGTGGTGGCGCCGTTGCCGCCGGAGCCCGTGTAGTTCGCGAGATTCGTGTAGACGAACGCCGGCGTCTGGCCGCCGATGGTGACCAGCACTCCATTCAAAATCGTGACGGAATTCGCCGCGATGAGCGTCGCACTGGTTTGACTACTGAGTGTGACACTGCCGGAAAAAATGATGGATCCGTTACTACCGCCGGCGTAGAGCCGCAGGAGCATGTCCGCGGAAATCGCGCCGCCGCTGATAGTCAAAGTGCCGTTGCTGCCGAGCGCGCCAATCTTGATCGCCTCGGCGAACAGGTTCGGCGACGTCAGATTGATCGCGCCGGAGACGCCAAGCTGCCGGATATCGATCAGACCGCGGTCGGCGATGATTGCGCCGTCGCCGTTGTTAATGTCGATCGAGCTGGCGTTGCCCGTGGCGCGGAGAAGGATGTGACCGCCGGAGCCGGGCGCTCCGAGGTCGAGCAGCGAGAGCAGTTGCGCCGTGCTGCCAATATTGATCGCGGTTCCGGAAGCGGCATTGCTGGTGATCGTGATGTTGCCTCCGCTGGCGCTGACGCGTCCTGCGGCCAGGTCATGGGAAGAGACTTCGATCCGATCGGTCACGCTTACGGCCCCGTTGGCCGAGTGCAATTCCACCGCGCCGCCCGCGCCACCGGAGCTCACGTTATTATTCAGTCCAGTGGTGGCCGTGATAGCCGCGTTAACCACGATATTCCCGGCTGCGTTGACGATGAACGTTCCGCCTGCTCCGCCCGCATTATCCGGCGTGCTTAAGCCATCCGCGCCGTTGAAATTGGCAAAGGCAATTCCGCCCGGGCCAAAGGTGAGCGTGCTGGCATTGATCGTGAGCAGGCCGCCCGAGAAGTTGTCGTTGAGCCCGAAGAAACGATCGCCGCTGAAGTTCAGGCCGCCCGCCGAAATGATGCTGCCGATCGTGAACGTAAACTGCACGCTCGCGCCGCCCGGATTAAAGAGGATGGGCACGATGCCAGCGCTGCCCGCGGTCAGGACCGAGTTCGGCGCCACGATCGTCCGGACCGCCACTCCGTTCGCGGTGATATTGCCGCCCGCCGTCGACTGCATCGCCACGCAACTGGCCGCCCACATCCATCGTCGTGCCGGCATTGAGCGTGAAACCGAAATCCAGATCGCCTCCCACCTGCACGCTTGTGCCGGCTTGGAGAAAGCTGGTTTCGACATCCTGCACCGCGGTGAAGGAGCCGGCCGCGATAATCATGCCCTGGATCGGTCGGCTATTGTTCACCGCCGGAATCGTGGCGCTGAAGATGTTGATGTCGCCGTCGGAGACGAGGTGGAGGTTGCCCCCGTGGAATCCCACGTTCGCACCCTGGATGCCTCCCAGTCCGGCGTTGAGCGAGATCGGCGTGCCGTTATCGAGATCGATCAAGGTTCCGGCAGTGCCGAGCAGATTGATGGTGGAGCCCAGGATTAAAACTGAGCCCGCCTGCGCGAAAATGGCGCGGTCGCCATCGACGCTCAGGTTAAGAGCGCTGCCGGCGGAGAGTTCGAGGGCGAAGCCGATGTTCGCGCCCGGGGCGAACTGGTTGACGTCGAAGTTGAGATTTCCGTTGGCGCGGATCTGGATTTCCTCGCTCGCCTGGATCAGGCCGCTACCGGCCAGAAAATTGCCTCCCGCCAAGGCAGAAAAAACGCGCGCGGTCTGCGCGCCGTTGATCTGCAGGTTGCCCTCCGCCGCCAGCTCAAGCTCGTCCGCGGTGATAGCCGCACCGAGGGTGAGATTCGAGCCCGCTCCGCGTGCGTAAATGATCACATGCGCCGGCCCGTTTATACTCAGCTCGGGGCCGAGCGTGATCGAACCGTTCTGAGTCGCGAGGAGAAGCGCGTTCACGCCGCCAAAAGTCAAAATGCTGCCCGGCCCGGCGCTCGTTAGGCTGTTTTCTCCGATGAGGGCGAGGACGCTGGCGCCGCCATTCGCGGTGTCGATGATCGGATTCCCAGCCAGAATCACATCCGCAAATTTGAAAGCGGCGAAGTTAAGGAAGGTGGGATCGCCACTATCGACGTTGAGCTGCATGTCGAACGTAGAGGTGGAACCAAAGAGCCACATGCTGCGCGGCCCATCAGTCGCCGGCGCGCGATAGATGCGGCCTTCGCCGGTCTCGCCGTTGCGCGTGATCGTGGGGTCGGTTTGGATCACTGTCCCGGCATCAATCGTGGAAAGATTAGCCGACGTGATCACCGGCGGCGTGCCGAATTTCTGCGGTGTCGGCTGTGGAGTCGGCGACACGCTCGGTGAAGGACTGGGCGTGGGGCTCACCGACGGCGACGGACTAGGCGACGGTGACACACTTGGCGAAGGCAACGGACTCGCGCTCGGGCTGGGCGACGGCCCTGGCGTGACGCTTGGGCTCGGCGACGGCAGCGGGCTCGGCGTCGGTGTTGCCTCCGAGGCCGTCAGCCGCTGGTCGATCGCGTTCAGTTGCTCGGAGGCCGTCTGGTTATACGCCAGCATGAGCGGAGCATTCCCGGCATTCTGCTGATTCTGAATCTCCTGTCGGATAAGATCTTCGCTGCCGAGCGGTCCGAAACCTTCCAGAAGTTGCGATGTCTCGACCAACGCTTTCAAATCCACCGTGACCGGCTCGCCCAACGGCTCGCCCGGCACTCCGCTCAGCATTTGGCCGGGCCCGATGTTCACGCATTCTCCGCCTAAGCGGCAGATCGTGGCTGTCCCTTCCAGCATCACGAATTTGTAAATTTCATTCGCGTGATACTCCGCCAGCATCGTCGTGCCGGTGATGGCAGCCGTCACCGCCGCCGTGTTCACTTTCGCGCCGCCGGAATTTTTCGGCACCCGCACCAACACCGCCCCGCCGCCCAGATCGATCGTGCGACTGCCTTGATCGAAAGTGAAAATCGTATTCGCGCCCAGGCGGGCAATGGTGAGATCGGCAAACGTCAGCTCCGTGCGCGATTCCACACCCGTCCGCACCGCTGTGCCCGCCACGACCTCATCGTTCACCGCTGCCGGTCGGGCCGCGGTTTGTTCCGACAAAATTTTAACATCACGAATCACCTGCGTGATCCGCCCTTGCTGCAAAGGCGCAGCGGACAGGGCGTGAGCCATCAATCCCGAGGCCACCCACACCACGGCGGCTCGAAGTATCCCGGCAGAAAAGATCGCGCGATTCATCCTCGGATTATGCGGAACCGGTCCGGAAAAAGGGACATATTTCTTCCGCCAGCGCGGAGAAAGCCGGGCTTCTTACGGCTTCGCCGGCGTCGCACTTCCGCGCGGTTGCGGCGTCGGATTTGGCGGCAGGAGATTTACCAGCGTTCCGCGACCAAAAATCATCAGGTTCGTGGGCACGAAATGCGGGTCACTCTTCTGTTTTTTGATCGCCAGCAGGATGGCGTCGCGGCTCGCCAAGGGCGCAAAACTCGCGTTCAAAAGCAGCGATGTTTTGTAAAGCTGCTCGATCGCGAAATACACCGGCTCCGGCAATCGATCCGCCGCAGGACTGGTAATGAGAAGCTGGCCCGGCGTCATTACGATCGATTCCCCCAGGCGTTTCGTGTAAACCCGCGCCTCCCCTTCCAGCACGAGAATCTTCACATAGGCCTTCCCGTTTCGCTCGATCAAGCCCGTCCCGCCGCGCGCAGAGACATTGATGCTCCCGGTTGTGATTTTAAGCGACGGCGCCTGGCGCGAGACTTGGAAAAGCGCCAGCCCTTCCGGTAAATCCAACACGCGCGGAGGTGTCGCCTATTTTCAAAAACGACTTCCCGCCCAGCCGCGCTACACTCGCTCCCGGAAGTGTGATCTCCGCCCGCGCCTCCTTGCCCGTGCGGACGACGGCGCCCGCGGGCAAGACATCGCCGGTTTTCGCGGGCCGCGCTTTGGCCAGTCCCCACGTCCACTCGCACATCCTGCAGCACCCGAGTGAGCCGCGCGTTTTCTTCCGGTGCCGCCGATGAAATTTGCGCCGGACAGATTACGCACACCCAGCCCAGGCACACGGCCAGCCATGCCGGGAGGGCGGAGGGCAAGCGTCTCACCCAGCTTAGAAGCGGACGTTTACCGAGACGGCCCCGCCGATGTTAAAGACATCGTACTCGAACACGCTCTGGTTCGACCAATTCGTCGCGAAATTCGTATTCGCGCCTGCGCTTAACCATTTGTTAAACCGATAGTTCGCGTTCAGGCCGAAAATCGCGCTCACATCCGTCCGATCCCCTTCTACGTAATCGCGCACCGCCAGCCGATTCACCGCGCTCAGCGTCAGGTCGCGCGTCAGATTTACGGAATAGCCGACAAACGCGCTGTAATCATGCCGCGCCGGCGGATTGGGAGAGGCCGCCACGCTGAAGCTCAAATCCGCGCCCACTGAAACCTGCTGCGCCCGCCCGATTCGGAAAGGCAACTCCGCCCCGAAATTCAGCGAATGGTTCGAGAAAAACTCCTCGCCCAGGTCGTCCTCCGCCGTCAGCCGGTTAAAATCGTAGTCAGCCCGCAGCAGCAGATTATGAAACTGCGGCAGCGAATAAACCAAACCCGCCCGCACATCAAAGCTGGCGAAGTTGAACCCATCGAAATCGTCGTAATAAAAGAACTGCTGCGCCACGCTGATATTGGCAAAGAGCGTCTTCGTCAGCCGCGGCGCATACGTGATTCCCACCACTGGAGCGAAAAGCAGGTCGCTCTCCTCCCCGCTCCGCGTCAGGGCCACATTTGAGGTGTAGGAAAACGGCGCCGCCGCGAAAAAGGTCCACGCCTGATAATTCTCCGCCCGCTTCAGGATCGCCTGCTCGCCCAAATCCGGATCGTTCGGGCTCGCCACCGCGTGGGTGGAATCCGTTCCCGTCTCATCCTCCGTCGGGTCTGCCCGGAGGCCCACATTCGTCCGCGTCAGCGCAGCCCGATCCTGGGCGCTGCCGGGGTTCTGCGCCGAAACAATTTCGAGCGAAGAAAAAAGCAAAGACAGGACGCCGCCGAACACCACTGCAGTTCGGGGCCGCCACGAGAAAAGAGATGGGCTCATGCGGGGCCATAGTTCTGCCGAGCGCGGAGACAGCCGTCAAGCAGAAGTGCCGCGACAATTTGCATTGCCACCCGCGGCCCGAGTCCATTAACTGGCCACCGGAATGAAAATCCTCCTTTCCTCCCTGATGTGTCTGGTGCTGACCGCCGCGCAAAGTTTCGCGCTCAAGGGCGGGCCTGATTACACCCGTCTCGGGCCAAAGCGACCTGCTACTTATTCAGGAGCGTTCTTCCCGATCGTCGCAGACGGTGAAAGCGAGCCGGATAATTCAGTCGCGCTCTTCACGGTCACTCTCACCTCAACTGGACTGGGAACGGGAACCGCGATCATCTTCCGCGAGGGAAACAATTATGTTGGCACTATGAGCGCCACGATTGATGCAAATGCGGAAAATTTCATTGGCTCCATCGTAACGTCTTTCACCAAGCAAACGACGACTACCTCTACACAGGTCATCGAAGGCAGTGGAGCACCCCCTCCCCAGGAGTTTTCCGGCGATTGCACGGTTGAGCAGGACGTTAGTGCTTTCGCAGGAAGCACAACCACCCCACCGAGAACCGTCGTAACGACGACAGCGCGGTGCAATTACGCCTACACTGCGAATGGTCTCACTTCGGATGTTCACATCATCCGAGGACCTTCCCGCAGCTCGCAACCAGCGACTGCGCGCCTCGCAGGCTTCGCTCATATCGACTACCGAAGCCAAGATCCCGATGCGACGCCCGAAAGCATTGGGTCCGCTGACTATTCCGTTGTCGGTTATCGGCAATAAGAGGACTTAGTGTATCCGCCACGCTACACTGCTTGGCGGAGCGGGTTCACGATTCTGGAACTCGTCGGAGTGATCCTCATCATCGCGATTTTGGTTGCGCTCTCGGTGCCCGTCATTTCCAAGGTTCGGGCTCGCGCGCAACGCATACAGTGCTCCACCAACCTGCGGAATCTCTACCTGGCGCCAACCTTTTCGTGCAGGAGAATGGAAGCTGGCCGCGGATTCCGCGCACTTCTGTTCCCGGTTCGGATGAGTATGCCAACGGTTGGATCGAGGCTCTTGCTCCATTCGGCATTCAACGAAAGACGTGGATCTGCCCAACCATCCAGGGTGCTCTGCAAAACCCTGACTACTCGCGGCCCGAAAGCGCCCGCATCGACTACATCGCAACACCATTCGACGACAAACCGGGCACGCCGCATCGCTGGCCGCGGCAACCTTGGTTTGTTGAAACCGCCGACGCGCACGGCCACGGCAACCTCCTCATCTTCACTGACGGGAGCATCAGTGATTTGAAGACCGTGATCAGCAGGACGGGAACCCGCTGACCTATGAGTTGGGCTCATTAGCGTTGCACTTTAAGGCCGAATAATTACCAGTGAACTAACGGAATGCGCTTGTTTCTCGAAATCGCAGTCATCGCCGTATTAATCGGTCTCGCGTGGGAAAAACCGATGCGAGAGCGTTTCGGCGCGAAGCCGCGCAAGCAGCCGACACGCACCCGCGTGGTACACGCGACTCCCCGGCCAGCGCTCCCGGCCACACCCGCTGCAACGCCGCAGTCGAATTGGATGTGGGATCCCGGCCGGCAAACAGCGCTCGACAATCCGAAGCTCGATCTTCCGAAAAAGAAGCCTCAAGGCTCGCGACCTTAATCGATTGCCACGCAACCGGCGCGCTCGCGCCTACAACTCCAGCAACTGCCGTTGCCACGGCACGAGCAGAACGGTCGCTGCGTTCCTGATCGGCGGCGATCGAATCGACCGTGGCGCGCGGGGCGATGAAGGAGGGATCGAGGCCGAGCTCCTGCGCTTTGGCGTCGCGACGTTTCCGCAGATCTTCCGCCAGGCGTTCCATCTCCTGCGTGGGGCGGGTGCCTTTGCGGCGGATTCGGCGCGGCAAATCCTCGTCGGGAATTTGCAGCGCCTCTTCCGCCGCATCCATGAAACCGCGGCGACGGCGCGGGGTGAGATGGCGGAACTCGGGGACGTGGCCTTCTTCGAAGCTTTTGGCCGCTTCGATGAGAAGATGATTTTGCAGGATGTGAAACGAGGGCCGATCGGCGGCCTGCGCTTCGCGATCGCGCCAGCGCCAGAGCGCGCGCAGAATGGCGGAAGCGCGCGGCGAAAGCGTGCCGGAGCCGGTGATGCGCCAGGCTTCTTCTTCATCGCGCACGCGCTCGACTCCGGCCTGCACGCGGCCGCGTTCGCAGGATTGCTCAAACCATTCCCAGCGATCTTTCTCGCGCAGCTCGGCTTCCATTTTTTCCGAGAGCGGCAGCAGGTAACGCGTGTCGTTCCGCGCATACTCCGCCATGAGCGCGGGCAGCGGGCGCTGGGCCCAATTCGCTTTTTGCGAGCCTTTGCTCAGGATGACGCCGAAGTATTTTTGCACGAGCGCCGCGAGGCTGAACTCGCGCAGCCCGAGCAGACGCGCGGCGACGACGGTGTCGAAAACTTTGCTGGCGGTGAAATCAAAGGCGCGCTTCATCAAACGCAGATCGAAGTCCGCGCCTTGCAGGACGATTTCCTTCCCGGCGAGCGCGGTCGCGAGCGGCGTGAGATCGAAACCCGCCAGCGGATCGATCAGATAATCGTTCCCGCCGAAACTCATTTGCACGAGGCAAAGCTTCTCGAAGTAGCAATGCAGACTGTCCGCCTCGGTATCGATCGCGACCCGCGCGATCGGTGCGAGGGCTGGCAGGATGGCCGCCAGTTGCTCGTCGGAGGCGATCAGTCCTTCTCCGTCCGAGGCCCGGCGGACGGCGACTCTCGGGATGACAGCCGGCTCGGGCCGTCGGCGCGTGGTCGGCCACATCGCCGTCGTCAAAGTTTCCGGCAGCCTTGCGGCGCTGCTGTTCGTTGAATTCGTCTCGTAGTCATTTAAAAATTCTCATCCTTTTCATGCAGGATGATGACGCCGCAAAACGCGACCGAACCGATGACGCATGTTCATCATCGCAAGCCCGCCAGCAGCAGTTCCGCGTTCGTGTTCGTCGCCTCCAGGTTGCCGATCAATTGTTCCATCGCTTCGATCGGCGGCAATTGCGCCATCGCTTTGCGCAAAACCTGCACGCGTTCCCATTCCTCCGGATGATAAAGCAATTCTTCGCGCCGCGTGGCCGATTGCTGCACGTGGATCGCCGGATAAAGCCGCTTCTCCACCAGCGCGCGGTCGAGATGCAGCTCCATGTTTCCCGTGCCTTTGAATTCTTCGAAGATGACCTGGTCCATCTTGCTCCCGGTATCGACCAGCGCGGTCGCGAGAATGGTGAGACTGCCGCCTTCTTCCACGTTGCGCGCGGAACCGAAAAACTTCTTCGGCTTGAGCAGCGCTTTCGCTTCCACGCCGCCCGACATGGTGCGGCCTTTGCCGGGCTGGAGGGAATTATAACCACGCGCCAGCCGGGTGATGCTGTCGAGCAGCAGGACCACGTCCTTCTTCATCTCGACCAGACGTTTCGCGCGTTCGAGCACGATCTCCGCCACCTGCACGTGGCGCTGCGAGTTTTCATCGAAGGTGGAATTGTAAATCTGGCAATCGACTTCGCGTTGCAGATCGGTCACTTCCTCCGGGCGCTCGTCCACCAGCAGCATGATGAGGACGATCTCGGGATGATTCACGCGAATGGCTTTCGCGATTTCCTTCAGCAAAATCGTTTTGCCGACCCGCGGCGCGGCCACGATCAAGCCGCGTTGCCCGCGGCCGAGCGGCGTGAGCAAATCAACCGCGCGCGCGCTGATCGAATTGGTGGTGGTGTTTTCCAGAATGATGCGGCCTTCCGGATAGAGCGGCGTGAGGTTGTCGAAATCGGTCGGCTGCTGCCATTCGCTCGGCGGGCTGGTCTTCGATCGCGATCACTTCGTCGAGCATGAGCGATTTCTCGCGCTCGCGCGGCAGGCGCACGGTGCCGCGGATTTTTTGTCCCGGCCGAAACCGGAAGTGCTGCATCGTGGCGCGCGGGATGCCGACATCTTCGGGCACCGGGAAGAAAATTCAAGGCCGGGATAACGCAGCAGGCCAAACGAGTCCGCGACCTGCGCAAAGAAACCTTCCACCGTGACCGGGACATTCCGGCTGCAAGCCGCGCGCACGAGATCGACGATATGTTGATGCCGCGTGCGGCCGGGATGCGTACGCACATCGAAATCGCGGCAAACGTCCTCCAGCTCGTCCGGCGCGAGCGCTTGCAGCTCGTTGAGATTCAACGCCGCGGGCAGTGCCACCGCGGGCTCGCGGGCTTCTCGAGGCAGGACTTCGAGTTTGCTCGTCCATCTCGGCTCAGGCGGTCTTGGGTCACGGTTAACGGTTCCACACGGATTTCGGCGTTCTTTTCAGTCCGTGAAAATCCGTGTTCATCCGGGCTCAAGCCGCTCCATCACAATTCCGGCCAAAGTCCGCGCCTGCGCCGCCAGCACGCTCAGCGGGCCGTTATTCCAGACCACGTGATCGCGCCCGCGCGATTTTTTCCGAGAGCGGCATCTGCGCGGCGACGATTTGTTCCGCCGCCGCCTGATCGAGAGAGGAACGGCTCATGAGACGTTGCAACTGGATGCGCTGCGAGCACGCGACCACGACCACGCGATCGCACAGAGTTTCACCACCGGTTTCATAAAGAAGAGGGATATCAGCAAAGAAAAGTTCGGTGGACTCGCGCCGGCTTTCGGCTTGGACCGCCCACTGACGCCGGATGCGCGGATGCAGAATCTGCTCGAGCGCCTGCTTCTTTTCCGGGTCGGCGAACACTATGGTGCGGAGCGCGGCGCGGTTCAAGCCCTCCGGCGAATAAATCTCCGGGCCGAACTCGCTGGCAATCAGCGCGCGCACCTCCGGGTCGCGATCGGTCAGCTCGCGCGCCGCCTGGTCCGCATCGAAAAACTCCGCCTCCGGCAGCAGCCGACGCAATTCCGCCACGAGCGCGCTCTTGCCCGTGGCGATTCCGCCGGTGATTCCGATGGCAGGCATAAGAATCAAAGTCGGGAGCGGGAGCTGGGAGCTGGAAGTCGGAGCTGGGAGCTGGCGAGTAGGGAGTCGGGAGGTGGGAGTCGGGAGTCGGAGGGCGTGGGCGGGGCGTTGGGCGTTGAGCGTCGATGTCGAACGTCTGACGTCGGATGCAGATCAGCAAGCCGGAGGCTTGCCAGAGATTAGCCGGTGGTTGAGCGAAGCGACACCACCGGATCGCGTGAACAAAAACACCATCGCACCCCGGAGGGGTGCCAGAACCGCTCCCGCGAGCCAACACGATCAATCAAAATATCGTTCGTCATATTCCACGCCCGCCTTCCTTAGCATCTCGAACCAATTCCTCACGAAAGCTCTGCCTCCGATGATGTTCCTCCTGATGCGCAATATAATCGCGCACCGCCGCCCGCGCCGAAGGACTCACGGTAAAAGCGGCGTAACCTTCCTGCCACGCGAAACCGGCCATCTTCATCTCATCGTGGACCCACACCGACGACGCCTTTTTCAATTCCCGCATAAAATCCGCGAGGCAATGCGTGGCCTTGAGGCCGACCAGAAGATGGACATGATCGGCCACTCCTCCGATTGATTCGGGAATTCCGCCCAATCCACGAATCGTGCCACCCAGATACTCGTGCAGACGCGGACGCCACGACGGCTCGATCACGTTTTCGCGATCTTTGGTGCTGAAGACCACGTGGTAATGAAGGCTCAGATGCGTGGACGGCATGCTCGGTAGATGTCTGGCACCCTTTCAGGGTGCAGGCCTTGGGAATGTTTCGAATCCGGTGGCGTCGCTTCGCTCAGCCACCGGCTAATCTCTTTGAACCCTTCAGGTTCATTTCGGCGCGCCCACACTTCGCGCAATCTACTCGCCACTCCCAAGCCGTCGTTTTGAACCAAGCCGTGTGATCGTTCTCTCAGCATGCCAGACATCCCATTTTCCAGTCTGACCGCAGACGCTCTGCCTTGAAGATCCAAGCCTCCGCTCCTGGGACGATCCGCTTCCCCTACTTTTTCGCTGGCGCGCGGGGGCGGGTCGCTCGCGTTGATCCGCGCCGCTTTGGTCGGGTCGCTCCCCAGCGTGACGCTCACCGCCATTCCGGGCTGCAAGCGCAGCCAGAGTGGAGCGTTGTCCTTTAAACAAGAATTTCGGTGAACTGCGTGATCGCGAACGTCTTCGATGACACTGTTCTCGCGTGATGGTGATCGAATCCGCGCGCGACACTGGCGATGACGGTGCCCTGCGGCTTCGGCGGCTCTTTTTTCTTCTTGCTCTTCGCATCGGCGCACGGAGCGCGAAGGCGAGAAGAGTGAACAGGACCAGAAAGAGACGCGGCAGATTATTCATGAACTTCATTTTCATCCGATTGAATGGATTTACGGGTTGTCGACAACGGAGCGGCGGTCCTACTTTTTATACATCGGCACCGGCGGCAATTCCGGCGGCACGATCACATCTTCGGATTCTTCCTGCTCGTCGGTTTGATTGACCAGCTGGCCGCCGGGATTCACCAGGCGCGCGGTGACGAAGATGATGAGATTGCGTTTGAGATGCTGTTCGGCATTGGTGCGGAAGAGCCGGCCGACCAGCGGGATATCGCCAATGATCGGGCGTGCGATCCTCGGTTTTCTGCACATCCTCGCGCATCAAACCGCCCAGCACGACCGTTTGGCCGTCCCACACGCTGACGCTGGTGGTCACTTTGCGGGAGCTGAAGATCGGCTGGTTGATGATGTTGGGCGTGAGCTCGATACTGGTGTCGATCCCGGTGACGGCAGCCGGGAAACCGAGAACGCCGAGCAGCGCAGGATTAATCGTCTTGATCGGGCTGCCGTAATTGATGAAGCCCTCGAACTCGACCACCTGCGGCACAAGATTCAGATCGATCGTGATGCCGTCCGGGCCCACGACCGGTTCGACCTCCAGCGTGACGCCCGTGTTGCGCGTCTCAAAAGCGGAGGGAGTCGCCGGGCCGACGACCGGCAAGCGCGATCGTAGTGGACGTGGAATTACTGGTTCCGCGGCCGCTGATCTCAGGAATTTTCGGCTCTGCAAATTGGGTCGGATAACGAAACTCGCGCACGATTTCGATCAACGCGCGCTGGCCACTCTTCGTCGTGACGCGCGGCGCGGAGAGGAGGTCCACGCCTTTCTTTTGATTCAAGGCGCGGACCACCACCTGAAATTGCGGATCGGTAAAAACGCCGCTCAATCCGAAAATGCCGGGCGCCAGCGCGCTCGCCGCCCGTCACGCCCATGAGCAAGGCGTCGATCGCGCTGGCGCTGATCGCATTCCGCCCGCTGCGGTTGCCGGCGGTGACGGGAAATTGTCCCACCGGATTACCGCCAGGAGGCGCAAACGGGAAGTTGCCATTGCTCACTGTGGGCCCGGTTCCGGACGTTCCACCGCCACCGAAGAGACGCTCGTTCCCGATGTTGAATTGGCCGAGCAACCAATCGAAACCGAGCTCTTTCAGATTACTCTGCGTGATCTCGACAAACTTCGCCTCGATCTCGACCTGTTTCGGCCCGGAGACGCTGGCTTGCTCCACCAAGGCATCGACGAGATCGAGGTTATCCTGCGTGTTGCGAACGATCAGCCGGCTGCTTTGCGGGAGGAAATTCGCGCTCGCTCCCACCGGGAATGACACGCCTTGCGCGGCCAGAAAATCCTTCGCCGTCTCGCGTCCGACGAGTTGCCGACCGCCGGTCGATTCCTGAGTATCGCGACCGGTCCCAACCGGAGCCGCGCCCAGAGCGGACGGAGCGGCCAGGGCGGCAGAAGATGCACCGATATTGACCGAAGTGGTGATGAATCCGGGCGGCACCCGATATTCCTTCGTGAACATGTCGTTGCTCTGCTCGCTCGCGGGAATGATCGAGACGGCAAACGGTTCGACCTTCACTTTCAAGCCAGCCTGGCTCGCCACGTAACGCAGCGCCTCGCCCAGCGGGATCTCCGTGAGCGTGATCGTGATGCGCGCGTCTGCCGGCGACACCGCCGGAACGACGCTCGCCGGGACAGCCTCCACGATCGCCGCAGGCACCGGCGCGGCCGGGGCCACGCCGTCCTCGTCCGCGGCCGGTTCGGTTCCCGGCAGAGGAGCCAGCGCGGCCGGAGCGGGTTCCGGCGCATGGCTGGGCAGCTGGTTTATCCGCAAAACAATATCGACACCCTTGCGGCCATCGAGCGCGGGATCGTTGGCCGCGGCCTGCTGCCGCAGGAAGTCCATCGCCTCGCGAATGCTGGCGTCGCGGAACTCGATCTTCGGAATGATGATGGTCGCGAGCTTGTTCGAGATGCGCGCCGTGCCGGTCGAGTCGCGGGCGAAGGCTTCCACGCCCGGAGCGGTGGTATCGCCGTATTTGCGCACTGGGTTTTCCCAGCCCTGCTGCACCTGCCAGACGGCGCGCGAGCGCGTCTCGTTATACGCTTCCTCGCCGTAACGCGTCTTCTGGTTGTTAATCTTCTCCTGCCCGCGGCGGGCGGCGGTGTTGTACGGATCGAGCGCGAGGATTTGCTCGTATTTTTTGAACGCGAGATCGTAGCGGCCGCTGTTGTAATAGCCATCCGCATCGGTCAAGAGACGGCGCACTTCCTCGACTTTATTGATGAACTTCGGCCCCATCGTGCGGTTGACCTGCCCGGGCTCCTGCAGCTTTGCGAGGAGCTTCATCGCCTCCCGGCAATTCGGATCGTAGCGGTCGCTTAAAAGCTCGCGGCACATTCCTTCGGCCTCGGCATACTTGCCTTCCTGCACCAGGATTTCCGCGAGTTTGATCCCGCTCTGGCAAAAACCGGCCACCGCTTCTTCGTGTTCTTTCCCACTCACGACGGCATCCGGCAGATACGTCACCGCCATGCGGAAATCTTCGTGGGCTTGCGCGTAATTTTTCGTCGATAGCGCGATTTTACCCCGCGCGAGCGCTTCATTGCCATGCGGCAGGGCGGCTTCGCGGCGGGCAATTTCCCGCTCGGCTGCCCGGTCCGCCGCGCTCTGTGCCTCTGCCCGGACCACTCCAAATGCGAACAGCAACAGCGAGGTCGCCATCATCCAACGCATGGGGCAGGAGGCCCGCCGGGACGTCATTTTTGCCGCCAAAGCAGAACGAAATGGGGTTCGTTCCCCCACGGCGGCTTGAGACAAATCGGTTTTCTTCATTTAGGGAGCGAGCAGAGCGATCTCGATCCGCTCCTCTGGTTTTTGCGTATTGACGATGACCGCCTTGTCCGGCTGCACGTCGATCAGCTTGTAGCGGATTTCCGCGTCGGGCGGCAATGAGAATTCCTCATCTTTTTTGATCACAAATTCCTGCGGCGGCGTGGCCCAGGTGTAGACAAATGTGCCCACCGAGCCGGGCGAGACCGCCGTCTTTTCCTTCACGAGCACGACGCGCTCCTTGGTCTTTTCGTTCTCCAGCGTCAACTCGGAAACGTCCTCGACCAATTGGTTAACCCGGCCGCTGCTCGACTGGCTCTTTTCCTTAAAATCGACCACGCGGTAGCCGGTCGAGACCTCTTTCCGCAAGGCCGGGTCCCACCGCATGATGGATTTACCGAGCGTGGCGAGGATGGTCTCCGGTCGCGGCTTTCCATCGGCCGGGAGCGGCGCCTTCGGGTCGATGTAGTTCAATTGGAAGGTGTCGACGCCCGGCGCGGCCTGGAAGGTGAGGGGGAAGGATTCGCGCGTGAAAGACTTCAATTTCAGCTTCGCGATGAAGGCGGGATGCGAATCCTTCGCGGTCGGGTTCGTCTTCCCCTGCCACTCTTCCAGGTTGGTGAAGCCGTCGCCGTCCGGATCCTGCGTCAGAACATCGGCCTCCGCGATCGGCAGACCGAACTCCTCCAGCCATTCGTTAGGCACGGGCGGATGGACTTCGGTGGTTTGCAAGGTGGCCGGCATGCCGTCCGGTCCGATGAAATGTTTCTCGGGCACGAAAAGCCCGGAGCGCCCGCCGAAAGTCCATTGCGGCGGCTTCTGCAAATTCGCGGCCGCCGTCGCCACCTTGAGCGCGTTCTCTGTGGGCGTGGCCGACTTTGGGCGGACCCGAGGGCGGCAACACCGCGAAGCTGTCCTGAAAGCCGGCCGCGCTTTGCCAGATGAAAAATGCGCAGAGCAAAAGGAAAAGCGCGCCCGCCAGGACGGCCACCCGATCATAATTTGTGCGCAGCCAGTTCATCGCACGACCACCTTTCGCGCTGACAAAAGCCTCTTCAAAACGTGAACCTCACCATCTCGATCCGCGCCGCGGTTTGGACCTGTTCGTTCCCGACGATGAAATTCAGCGCCGTGTTTGCAGCCGGAGTGGCGCGCTGAGACGACGGGAGCCGCACCGGCCCCTTCGCGCGGCGGGCCGGCTTCTTTTTCATTTAGAATATGCAGCGTTCGGATCACGTAGATCTGCTGGTTCGCGGTCGCGATTTGATTCAAGACGCGCCGGGTGGCCCCAGGCGTGCCAGTAAATGCCACCTCCATGACCAGATTTTCGACCAGCGCCTTCTTCAGTACCGCAGCGGGCGTGGAAGAGCGTGCGCCAGCTTTGGGCGGAGGCGTCGGCGCGGCGACGCGGCTTCACCCGTTTAAAGGAAGTGATCGCCTGCACGCGCGCATCGATCAGCATGTTCAGCCAGCAGCTCCGCCTGCGCGAGTTCCTGTCCCAGCATCGGCGCCGCCTCCGTGTCCGGCAGCGCGGCGCCGAATTCTTCAAACCCGAGGAAGAAAACTTCCGGCAACTTCACTTTGTTCGCGCGCGCTTTTTCCGTCACGCTCGTCATGGCCTGCCGCAGACGCGCCTGGAATTCGTTCGGCTTCATCTCCGCCGGCTCTGGCAGCACGTGCGTTTTCAGATCGTCTTTCAGCGCCGCCAGCCCTTTCGCGTATTCCTCGGCCTGCGTTTTCATCTTGCTCAGGTTCGCCTCGGTCGGGAACGGGTTGTGCCGCTGCAGTGCGGCCAACTCCTTCGCCTGCTGTTCGAATTGCAGCTTCGCCTCCCCGAAGCTGCTCCTGGCCCACCAGATGAAAATCAGGCACGCCAGCATGGTCCCGCCAGATACGGCGAGGAACGTCCCGAGAAAGCGATTTTCTTCGAACCACTTCATGGCAGCGGCCTCGGATCTTTAAGATCGAGTCCGCAGCTCGTAGGGGAAGGCCCACTCGGTGTTCGTCGGCGTCGTCGGGCGAATCACTTTCGCCTGGTTATTCGGGTCGATGGCAAAATAGGGCGACTTCACCAACTCGCGGAAATAATCGACCACGACTTCCTGCTGCTTCGGATTAAACAGATAAAGCCCGCGCACAAAAATCCCGTCGATCATCGGCTCGGTTGCTTTCGCCGGCTTGCCGCGCGTGCCCGCCGGGCTCGGAGTTGGCCGCGCCACCGGCGTGGGAACCGGTGCCGCCGCGGTCTGGCTCGCGCGCAAAACGTCACCGACTGGCTTGCCCGCCGGAGGTCGCCACCAGTTCGGTGATCCAGATATTTTCCTTCGGCAGGCGCTGATTCAGGTCCTCGATCATCTCGACCCAAAAACTGCGATCGTTCACCGCCGCCGTCAGCGGCGTCGCCACTGCATCCAGCGCGCCTGTTTCCTTCCGCACTGCGTCCATCTGCGTCGTCAGACGGCGCATTCCTTCCACTTTTTGCGTCAGGTTGGCCGTGGCCCGCCGCGTCACGCTCGCCGCGCGCACGTAATAAAATCCCCACCCCAGCAGGCCGAGAACGAAGCAGGTCGCTGCCAGGATGAAGAATGGCCGCCGCCGCGTCAGATCCTGCGCTCGCACCACGCTCGCCGTGCGCAGGTTCAGCTCCATCGGGCAGGTCGTGACCGTGCGCAGCGCCAGCCCGACCAATTCGCCTAACAAATGGGACGCCTGCGCCACCTCTGCGGCCCGGCTCGCATCCGCGACCGTCGACGTTGCGCAAGGGATGAAAAAACTCGATCGGCAACTGCAGCTTCTCGTGAAAAAACTCGCGCATGTAGGGCATGCTCGCGCCGCCGCCGCAGAGGAAGACACGCATGGGCGCGTTCCCCTGCTGTTGCGCGCGGTAATGGCTGATCGAGCGCATCAATTCCGCGTGCAGCCGCGTCATGGTGCTGCGGACAATTTTCGAGACCCGCGCCACTTCCGGATCGGACGGCTCCGCATAAGCGCCACCCAGACTAACGAATCCATCGCGACGCTTCCGGAACTCCGCGGCCGCGCCCGGCTCGTTGAATTCTTTCGCGAGCGCGGCGGAAATGGAGCCGCCGCCAATCGGCACGCTGCGCGAGAAAACTTTCCCCGGTTCGATAAAAAGGAGATTGGTCGTGCGCGCCCCGAGATCGACCAGGAGCGAGCAATCGGTCAGGTCGCTGTAGTTGTAACGAAAGGCGTTGTAGAGCGCCATCGTGGCCACATCGACCACCGTTGTGCGCAAGCCCGTTTCCTCGACCGCGCCGTTGATTCCTTCGAGCAAATCGCTCTTGATCGCGACCAGCACGACTTGCAATTCCGCATCCGAACTGCTGCCGACGAGCTGATAATCCCAGACCACTTCCTCGATCGGAAACGGCACATTCTGCTGCGCTTCGAAAGCGATGATGCGTTCGATTTTTTCCTCTTCCACCGAGGGCAGTTTCACGAAACGCGCGAAGACCGATTGCGCGGCCACGCAATAATTCACCGACGCCGGTTTTCACCTGCAGCTCCGCCATCATTTCGCGCAACGCGGCGGCGATCTGGAGATTGCGCGCGGTTTCGTTCCCGGCCTCGGCCAGGATTTCGCGCAAGGCGTAACCGACCAGCACCAGTCCGCCCTGCGCCTGGGTGCGAAACTCCGCCAGGCCCACGGTTTGCGAACCGAGGTTGAGGCTGAAGATGCGGGGCGCAGCGGGCATGGAATTCGCCTAACGAGGCTTGATTTGCTCGCATCGAGCCCAACCCTGCGGCAGAGCGATCGAGTTGTCCGCGACGCGAGCGACTTCAAACTCAGCCGCCGCCAGCCGGGTCTGCGCTTCGAACGAAGTCGCTCTCCACAAATAAGCGACGGCGAAGCAGATGGTGGCCACAGGTTTCACAGAAAAACGCGATCTGGAGGGAGGTTCTACTGTCCGGACGGCGAAAGCAGCAATGAAAAAGCTGGCGGACAGAATTTCCCGCCGCTTGTGCGCTGCGTCGGGGACGCTGTCGCCGTTTCCGGCGCCCGCGCGTGCCTGATCTCGTCACATCGGAGAATGCCGTCGTGGCCCATCAATTTGTCGACACGGAAGTGAGCAACGGATGTAAACACAGGATGCAAATGCTTCATCCCGGCAAAGTCCTCGCGCTGATGATCACCCTTATGGTTGGTTCGATTGACTCGAGCCGCACCTTGCCAACTTGAGTATCCAGAACGGCGCCACCACCACTGGGCCGTTGACTGGGTCAGTTCTCGCGGACAAAACCTGGAACGGCACGATCACCTACAACGTGATCCCTGAGCCCGCGACCGCGGCCCTCTTGGCACTCGGAGCCGTGGGATTGGTGCTGCGGCTACGGCGCGCGAAGCAGTAACGCCGAACTGACGCGGGAAATATTAATCGGCGTCGTTGGAGGCGAGATTTAGTAGGCGCTGAACCGCCGCGGCCGGGCCGCCCTTCCGCTAGCCTTTGGAAGTTTCCATCCGTTCGCCCAGCATCCCGCGCTCTACGCAGCCACGAAAGTATTCAATCGTCTCGCGAATGCCCTGGTCGAACTGCACCTTCGGCTCCCAGCCGAGCACCTTCTTCGCGCGCGTGATATCCGGTTGCCGCACCTTCGGATCATCCACCGGCAGCGGCTTGTAAACGATCTCGGATTTCGCGCCGATGATCCGCCGAATCTCTTCTGCGAACTGCTTGATCGTCATCTCGCGCGGGTTGCCGATGTTGACCGGCTCGTGGAAATCCGATTGCGAAAGCTTGAAGATTCCATCGATCAAATCCGAGACGTAACAAAACGAACGCGTCTGCGAGCCATCGCCAAAAACCGTGATCGGATCGCCCGCCAGCGCCTCGCCGATAAACGCCGGCACCACCCGTCCATCGCGCAAGCGCATGCGCGGACCGTAGGTGTTAAAGATGCGCACGATCTTCGTGTCCATCTTGTGAAAGCGGTGATACGCCATCGTCATCGCCTCCGCGAAACGCTTCGCCTCATCATAAACCCCGCGCGGCCCGATCGGGTTCACGTTCCCCCAGTAATCTTCCGTCTGCGGATGCACCAGCGGGTCGCCGTAGCATTCACTCGTGGAAGCGAGCAAAAACGCCGCGCCCTTCGCCTTCGCGAGACCGAGCGCGTTATGCGTGCCAAGCGCTCCCACCTTCAAGGTCGGAATCGGCAACTCCAGATAATCGATCGGACTCGCCGGCGAGGCGAAATGGAAAACGAAATCCAGCTTTTCCTCCGGGAGAAAAATGAAATCCGAGACGTTATGCTTCACGAAGCGGTAATCCTCGTTCCCCGAGAGATGCTCGATGTTCGCGAGATTTCCCGTCACCAGATTATCGATCGCGATCACCTTGTGCCCCTCGGCGAGAAGGCGATCGGTCAGATGCGAACCAAGAAAGCCGGCACCACCGGTGACGACAGAAATGGGTTTGGAGTCAGCGGCCATTGCGGCGCATATCTACGGGGTGATCGCGGAATTTGCGAGCAGTTTTGGGGTTAGTTCGTCATAGCTGCCGCGTCACTACCCTGATACCTTCGCATTATGTTTCGAATCACCGCGTGCGCGACCTCGCTTATTTTAGGATGGATCGTTTGCGCACTCGGAACCGAAGTCGACCTAAACGAACTTCTCTCGGGCAAGGGACCCGCCCTTGCCGAGGCGGTTCGGAACCTAACTCCCGAGGAGGAGGAAAGTCTCTCCACCGGGGATCGGATCGCTCTGGCCGAACGCTTGGCGGCAGAGACCCATGGCCCGTCCGCCATTGGCGGCGAGTCTTCCCACACGCTGTATCACCTTTTCCAAAGTGCTTGCGAGCGACCGAGCTCCGAGGAGCTCGATCGCTTGGTCGCGCTTTATGCGACCTTCGAACCAAACAGCTTCGACAAATCGGCCCTTTTCGAGCCACTCGCGGCCGCGTGGATGGCTCGCGAAATCGACGCGCGCCAGGAGTGGAACCTTCCAGAGTTGCCACAGACTGAAAAACCGATCCCGGCGAAATTGGTCGATGCCCCACCCGAGTTGCGCGACGCCTGGCAGTGGTATGCGAGGGCGATGGTTGCCTTCGACCGGAATTTCGATCGCGAGGAGCCGCCCGGGACCATTAGTTTTCAGGCGAACGAGCGATCTTTCTACCGGTTGCTTGACGAGATTCTCTCGCAGAAGTCCGAGAATGCGGCGGAGCGGCTCTTGGCCTTCGAATGGACTGGAACGTGCGGGACAGGCAGTTCTTCCCTGGGTACTCCGCAGTCGATCGCGCTTTTTATGGTGCTGTTGCAAGAGGGCCGCCTGGCGGAGGCGGTGGGGGCCGTTTTGCAAATGGGTGGCTCAACCGTGCCTGTGGGTGTTTCGGACGCCAAAAGTATCCGCATAATATTTCTGCAAAAATGTGGCCTCGATTGGGAGCGTTTAATGGTCGGGGCAGCTTTGCGTTGGGATTTTTTGTCGGGCGACTCTCCACTCTTGCGCGAACTGGCCGGCTTCGGATCCGAGCGAACCGCGCTACTCTTGTTACAGGAAGCCGCGCGAGCTGAACCAAGTGATCGTGAGACCTACGCGCGTGTGCTAACCGCTTTCTTGCCGGAAGGCGTCGGCGGATACAATTCCCAAAATTTGTCTCGGCTCGCTCCACTCGACCTCTCGGACATGACCCAAGGCCGCATCGTGGAACAATTGCAGAGCTTCGCTCTCCCGGACGCTCGCGCCGAGGTGCTGCAAGCCGTTCTCTCTGGAATGAGCCGCCACCCTTTGCCGAGTATGAAACCCACGCTGCGCGCCCTTCTCCGCCATACCGACTCCGAAGTAGCGGAAACGGCCGCCGAGCTGCTCCGCAAGTTGGGCGAGGACGCGACCGCCAGTCCCGACGCGCCGGTTCGATTTCGCGTCTTGGTAAACGGCGCTCCGCTGCCCGCCGGGACGGAAATCGGTTGGGAGGTCAAGGATGCGAGGATGGCGTTCATTTCCAGCTCCGCGAAAATCGACGAAGCGGGAATTGTTGCCTTGCCGTTACAGTATTTTCAAAAACGGAAGCCGACGACCGTCGCATTTTCGAGGAGATCGCCCGACCACCTGGCCCTCCCGCTCTTCGAAGTCGAGCTCCCGATCCCGCAGCACCTGGAAAGCGTAACCGAAGCACACGTGGAAGTGTGGCCCGTCGATTTGACTGTGAACGGCCCGAATCCACCAGCAGATGGCGAAACCATCAAAGTCGAAATCAACCCGCACTTGGAAAAAGTGGACGACGATGCCGCCTATTTCCGATCGACCTTTCCCAAGTATCAACTGTCGTTCCCTTCGGGCCGGGCGCACCGCCTGCTGATGACGGCCGGCGCCTATGACCTCCAGGTAAGCATGGATGGAGCGAGACGCACTGCGGCCACACTCGAGGTAGGACCGAAAACGCCGAGCTTCGGGTTGACTCTCGAAGGCGGAGGGTCGGTCCATTTCCAAATAATGCGCCCCGATGGAGAACGCGAAGCTCATTTCGAGCTGCTCAAAAACGGCCGCGTCCTGGAGGACCCCGATCTTGACTACTCTACCTCCACCTATCGGGGATTGGCCGTGGGCGACTACGTTTTGCGCATTGCGGGAACCACGACCGCTGCTTCCCGCCAGGTATTTCCGTATGCGCCGCGCATCCCCTACTTCGGGCGCGATGTGCCGTTTCGAATCGACTCCGCGAGGACCGACACATTAAATCTCGGAGAGATTCGTCTGGAAGCCGCGCCTCATTAATCGGCCGTCTGAATTGAACTTCCTCTCTCAACCTCGACTCAGCGTCTCTGTTGGACGTTGAGCGTTGGACGTTGGACGTTCTGCCCCTCTCTCCCATGCGCATTCTCTCCGGCATCCAACCCAGCGGCGTTCTTCATATCGGAAATTATTTCGGTATGATGAAGCCGGCCATCGCTCTGCAAGCCGAAGGCGAGGCCTTTTATTTCATCGCGGATTACCATGCGCTGACGACGCTGCAAAATCCGAAGGCGTTGCGCGAAAATAGCCGACAGGTGGCGCTCGATTTTCTCGCTTGCGGGCTGGACCCGGAACGCGGCGCGCTTTTCCTGCAATCGGACGTGCCGCAGGTGACGGAGCTGGCCTGGATTCTCTCGACCGTGACGCCGATGGGATTGCTGGAGCGTTGCCATTCTTACAAGGACAAGACGGCGCGCGGACTGACCGCGTCGGCGGGCCTCTTCACCTATCCGGTTTTGATGGCCGCCGACATTTTGATTTACGACAGCGACGTGGTGCCAGTGGGCAAAGATCAAAAGCAACACATCGAGGTCACCCGCGACATCGCGATCAAGATTAACGAAACCTACGGCGAGGTGTTCAAGCTCCCCGAATCCCGCATTCAATCGTCCACCGAAACCGTGCCCGGCCTGGATGGCCAGAAGATGAGCAAGAGCTACGGGAACACGCTCGATATTTTCGGGGAGGAAAAGGCCACGCGGAAACGCGTCATGAGCATCGTGACCGATTCCACGCCGGTGGAAGCGCCGAAGGAGCCGGAGGGCTCAGCGATTGTGCAGCTCTATTCCCTTTTCGCGAGCGGCGAAGAGACGGACGAAATGAAGGACGCCTTCCGGAAAGGCGGCACCGGCTACGGCGAATTTAAAAAGCAACTCGCGCACAGGCTTTGGGATTATTTCGCAGCGATGCGCAAGCGCCGGGAGGAAATTCTCGCCGACCCCCACTACATCGATGATGTCCTCCGCGAAGGCGCAAAGCGCGCCAACGAGATCGCCGATCAGGTGATGGAACGCGTGCGAACGGCGGTCGGGCTATAGCCGCATCGCCGCTCAAATCTTCGCGCCGATAAACAGCTTCTCGGCCGGAAGCAGGCAGTACTTCACGATGCTGTCCGGATCGAGAAAATCCTCCGCGCTCACCGCGGAAACCGCGAAGCCCGCGTCCGCCAATCGCTGCGGATAATCCCGGCCGTAAATGCGGACGTGATCATTTTGCCCGAAAGCCTGCTCCCGCCCCGCGCCATCCTGAATGGAGAAATCTTCGTAGGTGAAATCGAGCAGATACGAGATCGGGACTTGGAGAATGGCGAAGCCGCCCGGCTTCAAGACGCGAAAGAACTCAGCCAGCGCTGTCCGATCGTTCTCCACATGCTCAAGCACATGATTGCAGATGATCACCTCAAACGAATGGTCCGGCCGCGGAATATCGGTGATGTCCATCCGCTCATCGGCCATCGGGGAATTCAGCAAATCCGCCGAGACGTATTGGATATTTTGCGCTCGTCTCAACCTGGCCGCCAACTGCGGTTCCGGCGCCACGTGCAGCAGAGAGATATTCCGGGAAAAAATCCACGGGCGGACCTGCTGCAGATAGAGAAAAATGAGGCGATCGCGCTCCTTCGAATGGCAATTTGGACAGACCGCTCGTAAACGATGGCCCGCTCCAATGACCTGCCATTTCGTGAGGACGGGCAAGTCCATTCCGGTCGGATAAAAGTGGGAAAAATTTCCGCCGCACAGCGGACACTGCAAAGGCCCACCGGCATACTTGCGCGATTTGAGATAACGCGAAAACGTTCGCGCTCGATTGCGCACCGCGATCGGCACCATCGCCTTGAGCGCTTGCCGGAGTTGGCTATGCATGACCCGCTCGCCCGCGCACCCGCATGCCGTAATTTAGGCAGCGCCTTCGTTTGATCTCGCAGAGCCACGGGGCGCGTGGCCTTTCAACTCGGCAAAGACCAACCGGCCCGCAGCCGATTGCAGCGCACTCGAAATCACCACCGTGACGGTGGACCCGAGTTGAGCGCGGGCGTGGTTGACCACAATCATGGTGCCGTCGGATAAATAGCCGACCGCCTGGTGGGCATCGCGCCCTTCCTTTACCAGCGCGAGCTCCAGTTCGTCGCCAGCCAGCACCACCGGCCGCAGGGCGCGCGCGAGATCGGAGAGATTCAGCGCCGGCACCTGCTGGAGACGCGCCACCTGACAAAGCGCAGCATCATTCGTGAGCAAACGCGCTTGCAAAATCTTCGCGATCCGCACAAGACGCGCGTCGATCGCCAGGCCCGGATCTTCGGTGGTCTCGTGGATCGTCAGCTCCACCTCCCGGGAACGCTGGAGTTGATGCAAAATCTCGAGACCGCGCCGGCCGCGTTCGCGTTTCAACGGCTCCCGCGCGTCGGCCAGGAGCTGTAATTCGCCTAAAACAAAACGCGGCACGATGAGCGAACGGCTGAGGAAACCGGTCGCGCAAAGATCCGCGATGCGACCATCGATGATGACATTGGTGTCGACTACGAGCGGTTCGTGTTGCGTCGTCTCCCGGGTGAAACGGACGTAGGGAATGATGAGGGAGAACTCATCGCGATTACTGCGCATGGCCAGCATCATCCCGAGATATCCGAAGGTGGAATAACCAATGAGACGCACCACCCAGCGGGTGGATTCGGGTTGAAAATGCAGCACGTCCGACGCGATAAGCAGGTTGGTGAAAAAGAGACCGAGAAGCAGGCCCAGCGTGGCGGAGGAGAACGCGCGCAAGGTCACGCCTTTCAGCAAGCGATCGATCAGGATCACGACGAGCCCGAAGAGCGCGCCCATGAGAATGCCAGGGACGGCGTGGTCCCGCATTTCCAACGTAATGATGGCGCCGATCGTGGCGCAAAAAACAACGAAGAGCGCGCGTAGCAGGTTGAGAGTGAATGATGGGGTCATGGGCGTCGGCTGCGGCGCGGAGGTGCTGCTTCCGGCGTGGAACGGGCGGCGCGTTCTTCCGCTTTCCGCGCGCTGTCGCGATAGAAAAGAATGCCGTGATCACGCAGATTGCTGACGAGCGCGCGGATGTCGTTCGCCATGGCTTTGTCACTCAAGAGGGTCGCGAGCAGACCGTCGCCGCTCCGGGCATCGCTGATCAAACTTGTGGCGGCCGCCACCGTCTTGCGCGCATCCGCGATCATCGCCTGTAAATCGTCCGCGGCCTTTTTCGACGAGGCCATGGTTTCATCCGCTTTAACCAGCACGCCTTCGATCTTTTTCGACGATTCCACCAGGGTGCCGCTGGTTTCGTTCAGACGTTCGAGGGTCGATTTCAGGCTATTCATGTTTGCTTGCGAGAGCGCTTCCTCGTTCAAGCGCGTGAAAGTGCCGTTGATATTCTTCACCGTGTCGCGCAGGTCTTTCACCAGCAAACCGCCTTCGCGCGTGAGGTCGTCCATGCCCGTTTCGCGCACGCCAGCGACCTGCGCATTCTGCATGCAGGAAATTAGTCGGCTTTCCGGGCGGCGGCTGCACGTCCACGAAGCGATCTCCCAGCAAACCAGAACTCCCGACGAGGAATTTACTGCCGACCGGAATTTGGACGTAATCGAAAATACGCAGCGGCACGAAGACGCCCTCGTTTCCCGCACGCAACTTCGGCCCACCGGAGACGCGGCCGATTTTCGCGCCGGCAAGCAGGACGTCCGATCCCTTCAGCAATCCGCTCGCGTTCGGGAACTGCACCGTCAGCCCGTAGTAAGTCTTAAAACCTTCATTCACGCGGCCGAACTGCACGACCAACGCCGCCAGCACCGCCAGCCCGACGAAGACAAAGAGACCGACTTTAAACTCGAGACCTTTCTGATTCATGACAAAGCGCGCGCGCACTTCCGCGCGGGCCCCTCGGAGTTTACCATGCCTTTCCTCATCGTCAGGAGGATAACGGCGCGGCCTCGCCTCCGTTGGAACGCCCCTGCAGGAAGTCCTCGATCAGCGGGTCGGTCGGCGTTCTGCAACTCCGCGGGCGTGCCGTGAAAGTAAATCCGGCCCTCGTGCAGATACGCGATGTGATCACCAATGTGGAACGCGCTCTTCATGTCATGCGTGACGACAATGCTGGTGACATGATAGCGCTCCTGTAGCCGGCGAATGAGAAGGTTGATGCTGTCGGAAACCACCGGGTCGAGGCCGGACGTGGGCTCATCGTAGAGGACGCAGGACGGTTGTCGGATAATGGCGCGCGCCAGGCCCACGCGTTTCTTCATGCCGCCGCTCAAATTCACCGGCATCTTTTCCTGCTGGCCTTCGAGTTCGATCACTTCCAGCATCTCGGCCACTTTTGTGCGGATCACCTGCGGGTCGCGCTCGCCGGCCTCGCGCAGAGGAAAGGCGATGTTCTCTTCCACCGTCATCGAATCAAAGAGTGCCCCGCCTTGAAACAGGATCCCGACTTTGCGCCGGATGGCGGCGAGTTTGCGTTCGCTCAGCCCGATGATGTTTTGCCCTTCGACCCAGATCTCCCCCGCATCGGGCACCATCAAGCCGATCAGATGTTTCAAGAGCACGCTCTTGCCGCCACCACTGCGACCGATGATCACGAGCGTCTCGCCTCTGGCCACGTCGAGGTCGATCCCGCGCAGGATTTTCTGCGGGCCGATGCTTTTTTCTAACGAGCGGACCGCGATCATGGACTCCGCCGCGGACGACGTTTCCGGTTGCTGAAGAGCGCGGTCGGCCATGCGGTTATTGGTAGCCCGCCGGGTAGAAGACGTTGAGCAGCATGGTCAGGAAAAAGTTAAAAATGAGGACAGCGAGCGACGCATTCACGACCGCTTCCGTAGTGGCCTTCCCCACCCCGACCGCGCCTTCCCGCGTGTGCAGCCCTTTGTGACAACTGATAAATACGATCAAGAGCGCGAAGCAAAACGCCTTCGATAAACCCATGATGAGATCGCGTGTGCCGGTCCAGCGCACCATGTTGGCCACGTAGTAGGTGCCGTTCACTTCCAGCAAACCGATCGCCACCAGATAGCCGGCCAGAATTCCCACGCCGATGCATTCCGCGACCAGCAGCGGCATCGAAATCATCATCGCCAGCGCGCGCGGGACGACGAGGTAATCGATCGGATGCACCGCCAGCGAACGCAGCGCGTCGATCTGCTCCGTCACTTTCATCGTGCCAATCTCAGCCGACATCGACGCGCCCACGCGACCCGTGACCATGAGCGCCGCCAGCACCGGCCCGAGCTCACGGCAAATCGAGACGGAAACCACCGCGCCGACGGCCGAGCCCATGCCGAGTTTGTTGAATTGAAAAAATGTCTGCGCGGCGAAGACCGCGCCGGTAAACGCACCGGTGATCACGACCACCGATTGTGAACGCAGACCGATCTCGACGATTTGTTGCATGAAAATCCGCCAGCGAATCTTCTGCGTCAGAATGGAACCGAACGTCTCTCCTGCCAGCACCACCACTTCTCCCAGATAAGTGATGAATGAGATCACCGTCGCGCCGAGCGCGGTCAGTAGGCGGACCATGATGGGAATCCCGGAAGAGGCAGGCGCCGCCGTCGGGTTTAAGCAGTGAGGACCTGGGTTTTGCTCTTGGGACGGAGTTCGCTCGGGATGGCGCCGACAAAGCGCGGCTCGAGACCCAGCTTCCGAAAGGCCGCGCGAATTTCGCGAAAGGTCACCGTCGCTTCCTCTATTTCGAGGTAAACCAGGTCATGGTTGCGATCGACCTTGTAACGCAGGCCCGGCAGCGTTTCCAGCTCGTGATCCAGCTCGAGGATTTTGTTTAAATCGCGCACTCCCGCGGCGTAAACTTCGAGTTCGAACATGGCCGGAACCTAGAAGTGCCGGCCTTTGGATGCAAAACGGACTTTGCCGCGCCGGTCGCTGGGTTG
This sequence comes from uncultured Verrucomicrobiae bacterium, assembly GCA_963762685.1. Classification (GTDB taxonomy): domain Bacteria; phylum Verrucomicrobiota; class Verrucomicrobiia; order Chthoniobacterales; family UBA10450; genus JACCTI01. The sequence continues at coordinate 64,991 of CAVXLV010000013.1, forward strand.
CACCGATCACGGCTGTGCGATACAGGATTCCGGTTCCCTCCTTGCGCTTATGAAAAATACGCTTCGACTGCCATTCTCGCTTTTGCTGTTTGCCGCGACTCTCCTCCTCGGCGCTTGCGCCGGTCCACACGGCTGGCATTCAGAGCTCCCGCCGCGAGGCCACTGCCGTCAGTATCGCCGCCGAGGTGCCGGGCGATTACTGGATTGGTCGTCGTTACTACAAACCGCAGTTCAAAGTTTGGGGCTACGTGCGGCGCCCGGGTCAACCTTGGGCCGCCTCGAAACTCATCATGATGAATGAGAAGCAAAAGCTCGCGCCGGACCGGGAAGCCAACAAGCTCGGGAGCGATAACAACTACGAATACAAACTCTACGGCAACTTTAGCGGCGACACCGTTTACGAGCCGGCGAGTAATGGAATGTATCCGGAATTCGTCCTGAAAAATTACGAGCTCGTCACCACCACGCCGCCGCCCATTTTCAAAAGCCAGCTCGGGGGCGGGCCCAGCCGTGTCTGGATTGAAAAACCGGAATAGCGCAAAGAAAGCGCTGCCTGCCCGCGATCCGCTGGCGGAGGATTTCTTTCGTTACCTGGAGGTGGAGCGCAACGCTTCGCCGCGCACACTTACCGCTTATCGGCAGGCGCTGGCTGCCTTCCACGGGTCGGCGCCGCCGTGGCGAAAATGCGTTGCCGATGACTTCCGCGATTATCTTTTTAACGCGATGAAAAAGCGGCAGGCCCGCTCGTATATCCGGCTGCAATTTTCCGCCTTCCGCACCTTCTACCGCTTCCTGGTCGAGCGGAAAAGGTTCCGGCGAGATCCGGTGCGCGAACTAGAGCTTCCTAAAGCGGAGAAAAAGCTCCCGCTCGTCCTGACTCGACAGCAAATCGACGAACTTCTCACCGCCCCGCTGCGCGTCCCGAAACATCGCGGCGCGCCCACCTGGATGCCGCTGCGCGACGCTGCCATCATGGAAATATTCTACAGCAGCGGATTGCGTTTGAGCGAACTCGCCTCGCTGAATGTGGCAGACGTGGACATCTACACGGAGTCCGTGCGCGTCCTCGGCAAAGGACGAAAGGAGCGCGTTTGCCCGGTAGGCGCGCCCGCTTTGGAGATCGTCTCCCATTATCGCACCGCCGCGAAGGTGCAAAGCGGCCCGCTTTTCCTCAACAAAACGCGCACTCGCATTTCCACGCGCTCGATCTGGCTCATCCTAAAACGCTATCTGCAGCACACCAGCATTCCGATTTCACTCAGCCCGCATAAGCTGCGGCATAGCTTCGCGACCCATCTTCTCGATGGCGGTGCGGATCTGCGAAGCGTGCAGGCGCTGCTCGGTCACGCCAGTCTTTCCACGACGCAGATTTACACCCACGTCACCGTGGAGCGTTTGAAACAGGCTTACGAAAGCGCGCACCCGCGCGCCTAGCTCGCGCTCGCGGTTTCGCTGTTCTGCGGCTCCGCGACCTTGAAGGCGAGTTTGCCTTCCTCGACGGTCACTTCCACGAGGTCGCCACCTTTGACGGCGCCCTTGAGCAGTTCTTCGGCGAGCGGATCTTCGAGGTAACGCTCCACCGCGCGGCGCATCGGTCGCGCCCCGTAGGTGGGGTCGTAGCCTTTTTCGATCACGAATTCGTGCGCTGCAGCATCGAGCGAAATCTCGATCTCTTTGATTCGGAGACGGGCTTTCACCTTGTCCACTTCGAGATCGACGATGCGCATGAGGTCTGGCTTTGAGAGCGTGTGGAAGACAATGATCTCGTCCAGACGATTGAGGAACTCCGGTTTAAAGACGCGCTTCGATTCTTCCAGAATTTTGCCGCGCATCGTCTCGTAATCCCCGGTATCGGAGGGCGCCCCAAAGCCCAGCGTGGTCTGACGTTTGATCAGATCAGCGCCGACGTTGGACGTCATGATGATGATCGTGTTCCGGAAGTCCACCTTCCGCCCTAACGAATCAGTCACTTTGCCGTCTTCCAGGATCTGGAGCAGCAAGTGCATCACGTCCGGATGGGCCTTTTCGATTTCATCAAACAGAACCACTGAATACGGCCGGCGCCGCACGGCTTCGGAAAGCTGGCCACCCTCTTCATAACCGACGTATCCCGGAGGTGAACCGATCAACCGCGAGGCGGTGAACTTTTCCATGTATTCCGACATGTCGATCTGAATGAGCGCATCCGCGTCGCCAAACATGAATTCCGCCAAAGTGCGAGCGAGGTAAGTTTTGCCGACACCAGTCGGTCCAAGGAAAACGAACGAGCCAATCGGACGTCGCGGATCTTTTAAATCTGCGCGCGAGCGGCGCAAGGCTTTGCTGATCGCGGTGACGGCTTCGTCCTGACCGATGACGCGCTGTTTCATGTCGCCTTCCATCGCGAGCAGCTTGGCGGTTTCCTTCTGCTCCATTTTCTGCAGGGGGACGCCCGTCATCTTCGAGATGATGTTCATCATGTCGTCCGCGCTCACGAGCACTTCCTTCTCTTCCCGCTCTTCGCGCCAGGCTGCGAGAATGCCTTCGAGACGATCTTTCGTCTGCTTTTCCTTGTCCCGGAGCGAGGCTGCTTTTTCGAAGTCTTGCGCCTTGATCGCGCCTTCTTTTTCCAGACGAATCTCTTCGATCTCGCGTTCGATTTCCTTCACGTCCGGCGGACGGGTCATCGCATTGATCCGCGCACGCGCACCGGCTTCGTCCATGACGTCGATCGCTTTGTCCGGCAGGAAGCGGCCGGAGATATAGCGGTCGGAGAGTTTAACGGCCAGCTCCAGTGCTTCATCTGTCAGCTTCGCTTTGTGATGCGCCTCATACTTCGGACGCAGGCCTTTGAGAATTTGGATCGCCTCATCCACCGTTGGCGCTTCCACCTTCACGGTTTGGAAACGGCGCTCCAGCGCTGCGTCCTTCTCGATGTATTTGCGATATTCGTTCAGAGTAGTTGCGCCGACGCATTGCAACTCACCGCGGCTCAAGGCGGGCTTGATAATATTGGACGCGTCCATCGCTCCTTCCGCGGAACCCGCGCCGACAATGGTGTGCAGTTCGTCGATAAACAGGATCACGTTTTTCGACCGTCGAATCTCATCCATCACTGCCTTGATGCGCTCTTCGAACTGGCCCCGGTACTTCGTGCCCGCGACCATGAGCGCGAGGTCGAGCGTGATTACTTTTTTATCGCGCAAAAGCTCCGGCACATTGCCGCCCGCAATTTCCTGCGCGAGGCCTTCCGCGATCGCCGTTTTGCCCACGCCGGCTTCGCCCAGCAAGACAGGATTATTCTTCGTCCGTCGGCAGAGCACCTGTATTACGCGCTCGATTTCATTGTGCCGTCCGATGACAGGATCCAGTTCGCCTTTCTTGGCCAACTCGGTCAGATCGCGTCCAAACGCCCGCAAGGCCGGCGTCTTCACATCTTTCTTTCCTGCGATTGCTTCGCCGCCATTCTCCTCTGATTCCGGCGGGGTGAAATTCGGGTCCAGCTCCTTCAAGATTTCGTTTCGCGTCCGCTCGATATCCACTTCGAGGCTCTTCAAAACGCGCGCCGCGACGCCTTCCCCTTCACGCAGAAGGCCGAGCAAAATATGCTCCGTGCCGACGTAAGAATGATTGAGCGCTTTCGCTTCCTTGCCCGCCAAAGCCAACACCTTCTTCACTCGCGGCGTGTAGGGAATGTTCCCGACCATCTTCGTTTCCGGCCCGGAACCGACCTGCTTTTCCACTTCCATCCGGACCGTTTCGAGATCCATCCCCATTTTTTGCAAAACGTTCACGGCCACGCCTTGCCCGAGTTTGATGAGGCCAAGCAAGAGATGCTCGGTCCCAACGTAATTATGATTAAAGCGATCCGCTTCTTTGCGAGCGAGCGCCAAAACCTGCTGGGCTCTTGGAGTAAAATTATTCATTGGTAGGAGGCTCGGAAGTCGCACCATTCCCCGACTCACGGGCCACCTTATTAATATCAGGTTTAGGGAACACCCGCAAACGGTCGCGGATGATTTGCGCGCGCAATTCGTCGCGTTCTTCCGCATTCAACTTCTGCTGCGAACTCTTTTGCAAATGCGCGGGCTGGGTATCGATAAAGAGCTCGTCGATCGGCAAACGCCGGTCTTCGGGAAATGCGCCGAGATCGACTCCAAGTTTGATGATCGAGAGCAAATTGAGCGCCTCTTTCGAGCTCATGGCGTGGGCGAAAGTGAGTATGCCATAGGCACGTCCGATCTGATCCCAAAGCGTATTCGATTTGCGCTGTATCAGCGTCTGCCGCGCGTCGTGCTCCTTCTCAATGATCGTCTCAATCACGCGGCTGAGTCGGGTGATAATCTCCTCTTCTTTCTCGCCCAGGGTCGTCTGGTTCGAGATCTGAAAAAGATTCCCCATCGCCTCCGTGCCTTCGCCGTAAAGTCCGCGCACCGCGAGGCCGATTTTGTTCACCGCCTGGATGACCTGATTGATCATGTCGCTCAAGACCAGCCCGGGCAGATGCAGCATCGCGGACGCCCGCATGCCGGTGCCGACATTCGTGGGGCAGGCGGTCAGATAACCAAGCTTCCCATCGTACGCGAAATCGAGTTTCCCCTCCAAAGTGCTGTCCACTTTGTCGACTAATTTAAACGCGTTCTTTAATTGCAGACCGGACCGGATCGACTGCATGCGCAAATGATCCTCTTCGTTCACCATGATGCTGAGCGTCTGCCGCCGATTCATCACGACTGCGCTGCCCACGCTCTTGGCCGCCTGCTCGCGACTGATGAGATGACGCTCGACCAAAACTTGCTTCTCCAGCGCGGAAAGATCCTGCAGCAATTCCGAGAACGAATCTTGCATCTCGGGCAGCTCTTCCACCCGCGGCTTGATTAATTCCAGCACCTGCGTCCGCTCCGCCTTTTTCGCCCAACCGGGGAAAGCGTAGTGGCGAAGATTTCGCGCCAGTCGCACGCGACTGCTGATTACGATCTGATGGTGCGGACCTTCCCCTCGGAGCCACTCCCCGCCACTAGCCAGCACATTGGAAAATTTCATCTTCAGTCCGCCCGTTGCGTTTCGAGTTGTTTAATTTGATCCCGCAGTGACGCGGCTGATTCGTAGTTCTCGTCCGCCACCGCCTTCTGCAAATTCTCCGTCAACGTCCTCATCCGGTCGCTCAATTCCATCGCACGATGCGCGCGCTGCGGCAGTTTGCCGACATGTTCGGTGCCCTTGTGCATCGCTTTCAAGAGACTGCCCAATCCCTCCGCGAAGGTGACGTAGCAGGCACTGCACCCGAGCCGACCGTTTTTTTTGAAATCCGCCTGCGTGAATCCGCAGATCGCACACTTCTCGGTCGATGCCCCTTTTTCGATCTCCTCCGCCGCGCCAATTCCGAGCAACAAATCTGCCAGCGCGAAACCGGTCGGATCCTGCACGCCTTTCTCTTTCGAGCAGGCATCGCAGAGGTTCACCTTCTGCATTTTCCCTTCCAGGATTTGCGTCAGGAAAACCGTGGCATCATTGCATTTGCAAACGTCGCACAACATCTCAGTAATTAGACCTTTCCCAGCCGGAAATATTTCCACGGCTTTCGCACTATCACCTCGCCAGCAGGCGCGCGCACGCGTCAGGAATAGATCGGCGTTCCCTCGGCCCGAGTCAGCTCGCGAAAACGCTTAATCATGCGCCCACTGAGTTCGCCGGGCTGGCCCGTTCCAATCATGCGCCCGTCCGCCTTGATCACCGGAATGACCTCCGCCGCCGTGCCCGTCAGGAAGCACTCATCCGCCACGAAAACGTCGTGCCGCGAAATGTCTGTCTCGGTGATTTTGATTCCGAGTTCGTCCGCGATTTCGAAAACGACCGCGCGGGTAATCCCGCGCAAAGCGCCTGCGCTGATCGGCGGCGTGAAAATCTGACCCTTCTTGATAATAAAAACGTTGTCAGCCGTGCATTCGGCCACGTTGCCGGCGTCGTTTAACATCAACGCCTCGTCCGCTCCGGAGAGATTCGCCTCGATCCGAGCCATGATATTATTGAGATAGTTGAGCGATTTTACCGCCGGGTTGAGCGTGGCCGCTCCCGCGCGACGCGTCGGGCAGGTGACGATCGTTAGACCATTCCGATAAACTTCCTCCGGATAGAGCGCGATCGTGGACGCGATGATGATCACCGTCGGGCGTTTACATCCCACTGGATTTAAACCCAGATTGCCCACGCCCCGCGTTACGATTTGGCGAATGTAACCGTCCTGCAGGTTATTCTTCCGCACCGTTTCCAGGAGCGCATCCGTCATCGCCTCGCGCGAGAGCGGAATCTCGAGGCAAATCGAGCGGGCCGAATCCCAGAGCCGATCGTGATGTTCCTCCAGCCGGAAAACGCGCCCGTTATAAAAGCGGATTCCTTCAAAAATTCCATCGCCATAAAGCAAACCGTGATCGAAGACGGAGACCTTCGCCTCGCTTTCCGGGAGGAATTCTCCGTCGACAAAAATCGTCAGCGGTTTCTTCGCCGTGCTCGATGCGCTGGCGCTCGACTCGTTAGCCGGCTTCACTGCATCCTTCGCCGCGGGCGCGCGCATGGCGGGTTCATCGATCACCATCGTATCGGCATCACTCGTTTTTGTAGGCACGCAAAAAGGTTCGACCGTTCGCGAGCCAATTCAAGGGTAAATGACGCGTCAGCCGAGTGCGCCATCGACGATGCGCAGCTCGCGATCGCCTCGCGCGGCCAGGCGGCTGTCGTGCGTCACCACCATGAGCGTTTTCTTCCGCTCCCGCGCCAGATTGAGCAGCAGATCGATAATGGTATCGCCCGTCTTCGAATCGAGATTCCCCGTCGGCTCATCCGCGAAAATGATATCCGGATCATTCGTTAGGGCGCGCGCGATCGCCACCCGCTGTTGTTCGCCGCCGGAAAGTTCCGCCGGCAGGTGCTGCATCCGCTCCGCCAGACCCACGTCCCGCAGGCTCGCTTCCGCGGCGCCGCGATCCGGTCGGCCGCCAATCCTGGCCGGGAGTGTCACGTTTTCCAGCGCGGTCAGTTCTGGCAGCAAGAAGTAGCCTTGAAAAACGAAGCCCATTTTTTCGTTCCGCATCTTCGATTGGGCCGAGGCGCTGCCTTCGTAAAGCCGCCGTCCCTCAAATTCCACTGTCCCGCCTTCCGGCCGCTCCAAACCAGCCAGGGTGTAAAGCAAAGTGGTTTTGCCCGCGCCGGACGCGCCAATCAGAAACACCGCTTCGCCCTGTTGCACCTCCATGGAAATCCCACGCAGCACCTCGATGCGGCGGGATCCGATGCGGAACGATCGTTGCAGATCGCGAGCGACAAGCTGCGCGGGAACCATGGCCGCAGCATTCGCTCAATCCCCTCGCCTGCGCAATCCGCGTCCTGAAAAACAAAAACCGCGCGACGGTGAACCATCGCGCGGTTTGAGTTCGGGATTAAATCCCGGCTTTAGGTAAGGCCGAGCGCGGCCAACGTCGGCCCATCGATCGAGCGCGTAACATAGAGTCCGCGGTCTCGTTGATACCGTGCGAGCGCCGTCCGCGTCATCGGGCCGATCATTCCATCGATGGACCCGCGATAATAACCTTCACGCCGCAGTTCACGTTGCACATTCACGATCACCTGGCTGGGATCGAGTGAATTATAACCATAAATCGGCTCATCGAATCGGTAGGTGGAGTAGCGGTTATCATAGCCATAGGCAGGATACCAGTAGCCCCGGTCGAAGTAATAATATCCGCCTGCGAAGAGAGCGAATCGGTCATACCGGCTGCTGTAGTAACCGCGGTCACGTCTCACGCCGGGTGTGTAATAGCGGCGCGCCTCATCATAAGACCACGAATAATTTGCCGGCCCCCGTCGGCGCACGGTAGCGCGGCTGAGACGGCGGTTTCCATCGCCGACCGCGATCTCCACGTTCGGTGCGACCACGGCGTTGGCGGCGGAGCGAATCTGATTCCGTTCCGAATTCCGTCCACGACCACGGCGGTCGAACCTCGCCTCCTGCTTTGCGACCTTCCGATCCTGCTTTTCGAACTTGCGTTCCTGCTTTTCTAGTTTGCGTTCCTGTTTCTCAAACTTCGCCTCCTTCGAGCCTTTACCGCCCTTATCCTTCGCGTCCGCTGCCATGGCTGAGGCAAGCCCCAGGCAGACGGTTAATGTGAGTATGCGTTTCATATTTCTATCTTTCTATGTTTAGCCGAGCAGTGCGCGGCGTTTATTCGAGCCCGAGCGCGCTGAGCGTGTCTTCGTCAATCTCTCCGGTCACCTGCAGGCCGTTATCTTGTTGAAAATTGATCACCGCTTCCCGCGTCGCAGGTCCGAAGTCGCCGTCGACAGACCCGGGGTCGTAGCCAAGGCGCTGCAGTTCCGCCTGGACCCGGGCGATCACTTCGCCGGGCTCGAGATCGTTATAGCCGTAAATGGGCGCATCATACGTGTAGGTTGAGAAATAGGGATCGTATCCGTAAGCGGGATACCAGTAGCCGGAATTCCAGTAATAATAGCCGCCACCAAACAGCGCGAAGCGCGTGAAATGATCCCGCCACCAGCGGCGATTCCGATGGCTTCGATCCCAATTGCCGTGACGGCCACCGTGATGAGCGCCGAAGTTCTGCCGGTTCCCACCCTGGCGATTCCGCTGGCCACGATCCCAACCACCACGCTGCCCGCCGCGCGACGCCTCAACGCGCTCCCCATCAACGCCTCCACGATTTCGTCGCGTATTCCCGAAACGCGTCTGGTTGCCTTCTGAGATTTCGTTGGTGGAATCGAACTCGGAGCCACGCTGGCCGCGTGCGAAATTGCGATAACGCCTCCCGACGGCGCCCTCGCCAGTGCGGCGAGAGTTATTGCCGGTGTAGGTTTGGGTCACATTCGGCTGAGGCTGTGGCGCGATGGTTTGAATTCTTGTGCGACCGACGTTTGCACCTGCGCCAGCGCCACGGCCCGTTTGGCCAAAGTTTCGATTGAAGTTTTGCTGGCGCGCCTGGCTAACGTTCGCGCCTTGCGGCCGCGCTTGCCTCGGCACAGCGGCCACTTGTCGCCGCGCTGTTGGGGCTTTATCCCCTCCGGCGTGTTGGCGAAGCGGCCTTACGATATCGCCGGACTCTTGAGCGGACACGACTGGGACTACCGCAAGGGTTGCCAGGACAGTGATGAGAGGAATGTATTTCATGGGTGTTGGCAGGTTTAGACCATCGACAGGTCACTTTATTCAACCGCGCATTCCCGATTTCGACTCGGTAATTAAGTTCGAGGTAGGAAAAAGTATCGAGCAGGCGCTCTATTCATAGAGAATGCACCACCACTCTATCTTGTGGTCGACGGACTGGTCAGACCTTTATTTGGTAGGAATCTGCTTGCATTCAGAGCGTCGGTTGGCATTTACTAAACGCATTGGCCAATCGGCCCTCATCGCATGCATCTCCAATCGCTCGAACTCATCGGGTTCAAATCGTTCGCCGACAAAACCACCTTCAATTTTAGCGAAGGCGTCACCGCCGTGGTGGGCCCAAACGGGTGCGGAAAATCCAATGTTCTCGACGCCGTCCGCTGGGTGCTCGGCGAACAATCCGCCAAGGCGCTGCGCGGCGGCGAGATGGCGGATGTCATCTTTAGCGGCACGGATTCCCGGAAACCGCTCGGCTTTGCCGAAGTCTCTCTCACGTTCGGCGATTGCATCCAGGAACTGGGGGTCGATTGGCAGGAAGTCCGCGTCACCCGCCGTGTCTATCGCGACGGCAATTCCGAGTATCTCCTGAACAAAACCGTCTGCCGGCTAAAGGATATCCAGAGCCTGTTTGCCGACACTGGCGTGGGCCGAAGCGCCTACTCCATTATGGAGCAGGGCAAGATCGATCTCATTCTGAGCTCGCGCCCGGAAGATCGCCGCACGGTTTTCGAAGAAGCGGCGGGCATTACGAAGTATAAGGGCCAGAAAAAAGAGGCGCTCCGAAAGCTCGAAGCCACCGAAGCCAACCTGCTCCGCATTGGCGACATCATTAAAGAGGTGAAGCGGCAGATCGGTTCGCTCCAGCGGCAGGCGGGCAAGGCGCGGCGTTATCAGACCCTCATGGCAGACCTGCAGGTGCTGGATACGCACCATTCGCGGGGAAAACTCGAGCAGCATGCAGCGGAACTCGAGCATTGCCGGGTAGAAATCAGCCGCCTGGAGGAAGTGGAACGCGCCACCGTAGAGAAAATCGAAACGAGCGAAAACGAGCTGGCGAATAAGCGCGGCGACCTGGACGCGATCGATGCGCGGATCGGCGACGCACGCGCAGAGGTGCAGCGTTTACACAGCGAGATGTCCACTCATCGCAGCCGGATCGAGTTCAACCGTCAGCGCGCCGAGGAAATCAACGAACTGATCGCGCGTTACGGCACAGACATCGCCGCGGCTGATGCCAAGCGCACCGAACAGGCGACGCAAATCGAGGAAGCGGATGCGCTGATTGAAAAGACCACCGCGCTTCTGCAAGCCAAGGAGGCCGAGCTGGCAGAATTGACCGCGCGCACCTCCAGCCTGCGCACAGAACGCGCCGAACGCGAAACGGAATTGCAGACCCTGCAGGCGTCGCTCGCGAAAGCCGAGAGCCGGCTCAATGCATTGACGGACGAAGTCTCCGGCACCAAGTCGCGCCGCGAAGCCACCCTGGCGCGCGTCACGGACCTCGCGGTGGAAATTCAAGCCGCCACCACGGCGCGAGACGAAGCGCAGCGTGCGGTCGATCGCGCTCAGGTCGCCAGCGAAACCGAGCAGGAAACGGTGGGCCGTCTTTTCGACGCACTGCGCCTCGCGGAAGAACAATTACGCGCTCGCCAACAGGAACTCGGCGAAGCGGAAAAAGACGCCTTCCGCGCCGAGCGCGCCATCGCGGAAAAAGAATCGCGGCTCGAAATCTTGCAGCAGCTAAACGAGGAAGGCGCGGGTCTGGCCCAAGGATCCCAAGCCGTCCTGAAAGGCCTTGACGATCCGGAGCGCATCCGCCCCGCGCTCGCTGGAGCGCTCGTCGCCAGTCTCGATGTCGAAGGCGAATTCGTGCCTGCCCTGGAAGCCGCTTTAGGGCGCAATATGCATGCCGTCGTGTTGCAAGATGCTGGGCTCGCTTCCGAGATCTTGCGGCAGATCGCGGGGAATAATCTCGGACAGGCTGCGCTCGCTCTTCCCCAGCTGACCGCGGTCGCCAGTGACGACCATCTGGTTGATTTGCCGGCCGGTGCGTTGGGTTGGGCCATTGAAAAGGTCAAGGCGCCGGCGGCGCTTATGCCTCTCGTTAGGCGTCTTCTCCGCGGCGTGGCTATCGTTCCGAACCTGGAAACCGCGTTGCGCTTGAAGCACGACCATTTGGTTCTGCAATTCACCACTCTCGCCGGGGAATTTATTTCCACCGCAGGCGTCATTTTTGGCGGCACGGCCAATAGCCAGACCGAATCGCTTCTTGGGCGGAAATTGCTCATCAGCGATACCGCCACCGAAATTTCACGTCTGCAAACCGAAGCCGCAACCGTCGCGCAACGACGCGAGAAGATTGCGGCGCTGGCCGCGGCGGCCACGGAAAACCTCGACGAAGCACGGCGCCGTCACCAGGAGGCGCACGCCAGCCAATCCAATTCCGCGGCCCAAGTTCTCCTCCTGCAGCACGATTTCCGCGCCGCTGCGGAAAAGCTGCGGCTCTTGCAAGCTGAACGCAGCACCTTGGAACAGCAGACCGGTTTTGCCGACGAACGCGTCTCGCAGCTCGAGCAGGAATTCGTTACCCTAACGAATGCCGTCGCCGACGAGCAATCGCGTAAAAGCGCCGCCGCCGATGCGAGTGAACAGGCCCGCTTGCACGAAGAGGAAACCTCCGAGCGGTGGCAGGGTCTTCGTCTCGCGGTCGCGACCGAGCGGCAGCGGCAGGAAAATCTTTTGAGTCAGCGCCGACCGATGGCGGCGCGGGCGGAAGAGCTGAGCGAGCTGATTGATGCGCGCCGCGCAGACATCGCCAACTACGAACGCCGCCTCGAGACACAAACGGTTGAGTCCGAGCAAGCGGAAGCCATGCTCAAAGCCCAGACTGCGGATTTACAAGCGGCGGAGGAAAAGGCGGCCGTAATTGCGCAGGAGCGCGCCGGACATCTCGCAGGCGTCAACCAGCTCGAAGGCGAGCTGCGCGCGGTGAGAAATTCATTAAACGAGCTGCACGATAAACGCAGCCAGGAGCAAGTGCGCCAGACGCAGGTGCAGTTGCGCATTGATAATCTTTTGGAACACGTCACGCGTCGTTACCAGCTCGATTTGCGCGAATTTTCCCCTGATCACTACGCCTTCCAGAAAACGTTGCGGGTGCAAATAAAACGCCGCGGCCAACCGGAGAGCGAAGGGACCGAGACGCCTGCAGCTTCCGAGGAAGAATTCTCCGCCGAGCTGGCCGCGCAACAGTTGGAGCCGATCATCGCCGAACTCACCCGACAGCTCGATAATATGGGGCCGGTCAATCTCGACGCCGTCCACGAATACGACGAACTCGAGGAGCGCTACACCTTCCTCGAAACCCAGAACAACGACCTGACGGCGTCCCGCAAGGAATTGCTCGACGTCATCTCGAAGATCAATGAGACGACGCAAACGCTCTTCGCCGAAACCTTCGCGCAAGTGCGGGTGAACTTCCGCGAGATGTTCGCCGAACTCTTCGGAGGCGGGCGCGCGGACTTGTCGTTAGTGGACGAGAACGATCCGCTCAATTGCGGCATCGATATCATGGCCAAACCGCCAGGCAAACAATTGCAAACAGTCTCCCTTCTTTCCGGCGGCGAACGCACCATGACCGCGGTCGCGCTTCTCTTCGCCATCTACATGGTGCGGCCGAGTCCGTTCTGCATTCTCGACGAAATGGACGCCCCGCTCGACGAATCGAATATCAATCGTTTCATCAAGATGCTCGACCGTTTTATCGGCCAGAGTCAGTTCATCATCATCACGCACAACAAGCGCACGATTGCGAAAGCCGATGTGCTCTACGGCGTCACGATGGCAGAACGCGGCGTGAGCAAACTGGTCGGGATGAAAATGGCGGCTGATAAAGGCGCGGATGGCGAACTCCGGACCGGCCCGGCCCAGAAAGCCAAGGAGCCGCAATTCCCCATCGAAGGCGCGGAACACGCAGGCGAACTCGCACTTTCGCGGTAATCGAACACGGCGGCGCGCTCCGCGCGTCCAACCCGCGCTGCGGAGATGTTGCCAGACGTGCGCAATGCACAATTCTGCGGGGCCTGACGCGCCGCACGCCGGGAAAACCATTTGCCGCACCATACCGTTGCTGCCAAAATCGACGGATGCTTCAAACGGCGGAACGCGGCGCAACCCAGGAATCGAAAGCGCCTCCGCATGAGCGTTATCTTGAAGCCTTCCGCTGGATGCTGCAGACGCGGATTTTCGAGGAGAAACTGACGGCGCTTTATCGTGGCGGCCAGATCACTGGCGGCGTCTACGTCGGCCGTGGACAGGAAGCGGTCAGCACCGCTTGCGGATTATTTTTGCAGAAGGGCGATGTCTTTGGCCCGCTCATTCGCGATCAGGCTGGACGCGCGGCCGGCGGGGAGCCGCTGCTTAATGTCACGCGCACATATCTCGGCTCGCGGCAGGGGCCGATGCGCGGGCGCGATGGCAATATTCATCGCGGCTGTGCCGAAGCGGGCCAGCTGGCCATGATTAGCCATCTCGGTTCGCTTATTCCAGTCGTGGTCGGCAAGCTGATGGGAAAAAAGATGAAGGGTGAGAAGAATTTTGTGGGGCTGACGACCATCGGCGAAGGCGGCATGCAAACTGGCGCCACGCACGAAGGGATGAACATCGCCGCGGTGGAAAAAGTCCCGTTCGTGCTCGTGGCTTCGAATAATCACTTCGCCTATTCCACGCCTAACGACCGGCAGTTTGCGTGCGCGCAGCTGGTGGATCGCGCCAAGGCGTATGGCTACGAAGGTCATGCCGTCGACGGCACCAATCTCGCCGCCTGCCTCGACGTGATCGGCGGCGCCGTGGAACGTGCGCGTAAAGGCGGTCCGCCCCAGTTGGTCGTTGCTTCCTTGCTTCGCCTCGCCGGCCACGGTGAGCATGACGATGCCAGCTACGTCCCGCCGGAGATGCGGAACGGAACCGTGGGCGCAGGATTGCGTGCCCGCGACCGAAAAGTTGATCATCGAAAATGGCTGGCTCGACGCGGACACCTTGAAGCAGTGGCGCGCGGAAATCTCGACCGAGGTGGAAAAGGCGGTCGCGACGGCGCAGGGGGAAGCGGGACCTGTGGGGAGCGAAGAAGATTGGTGCGCAATCTCAACGCGCGAACTGGTGGACCAAGTCTCGTGAGCGTCACTTATCTCGAAGCGATCCGCGAAGCACAGGCGCATTTGTTGCGCGAGGACGAACGCGTTTACCTCTACGGACAGGATATCGCCGGGAAGTTCGGGGGTGCTTTCAAGGCGACGAAAGGCTTGGCGGAAAAATTTCCCGGGCGCGTTTTGAACACGCCAATCAGCGAAGACGCGATGGTTGGCACCGCCATCGGCGCCGCCATGGAAGGGATGCGGCCGATTGTCGAAATGCAGTTCGCAGATTTCTCCAGCGTGGCGCTCAACCAGATTCTTAATAACGCGGGCACCCAATTCTGGCGCACACAACAGCCGTGCCCGATCACGGTGCGTCTCCCCAGCGGCGGCACCAAAGGTAGTGGGCCTTTTCATAGCCAAAGCATGGAGGCGATCTACTCGCATTATCCCGGTCTCGTGGTGATGACGCCCGCCACAGTCGAGGATGCCTACACGATGCTGATCGACGCCGTGGCGATCGACGACCCGGTCATCTACTGCGAGCACAAATATCTTTATTATCATCTCAAGGCCGACGCACTGCCGACCGAATCATTGCCGATCGGCAGGGCCCGGATCGTCCGGCCGGGCCGCGATCTGAGCATCGTCACAAACAGCGCGATGGTGCACGAAGCCCTCGCTGTCGCCAATCAACTCAGCGGCGAAGGCATTGAAATCGAGGTGGTGGATCTGCGGACGGTCAAACCTCTCGATACCGACACTGTGCTGGCCTCGGTGGCGCGAACAGGGCCGTTTGCTTTGCGTGGGTGAAACTTTTCCCTGGGGCGGTGTGACGGCGGAAGTGATTGCGCGCGTCACGACCGAAGGCTTCCACTTGTTAGACGCGGCGCCCGCGCGGCTGAATGCCAAGGACACGCCGATTCCCTATCATCCGAATTTGTGGGAAACCCATCGGCCCAACGCGAAGGCGATCGCCGCCAAAGCCCGGCAGATTCTCGCCGAGTAACTTCTATTTATGCCGAAAGTTCCAATCACCATGCCGCAGCTTGGCGAATCGATGGCGGAAGCCACGATCGTCGCGATCAATGTGAAACCCGGCGACACGGTCGCGGTCGATCAGGAGATCATCGAAGTCGAGACGGACAAAGCGGTCATGGGCGTGACGACGCCGTGTGCGGGTGAGATCCGAGCGTCGAAGCAGAAGTGAAAAAGGTCTACGCGGTCGGCGCGGTGCTCGGATATGTCGAGGCCAGCGAGGCCGACGCGGCGCGTTTGAACAAAACCAGCGCAGAGCCTCCGCAGGGCGAAGTATCAAAAGAAGTGCCCGGGCGCGAAGAGGAAAACGGGAAAGCGGCGAAAACGCAAAACGGGAGCGGCTCGCATTTTCAAGTCGACGAAGAAGGCTTGGCGCCGGTGCCGACTGGTTCTCATTTTCAGGTGGATGCCTCCGGCGTTCTGCCGGTTCCGGTCGGGACGAAAGGTGCCGGCTATCTCTCCCCGCGCGTGCGCGCGCGAATGGCGGAATCTGAAGCTCACGCAGTCCGACCTCGCTGCGATCCAGGGCAGCGGGAATACGGGACGGGTCACGATCAAAGATTTGGAGTCGTTCCTGGGCGGGCTTGAGCAGCAGAAGGCCGAAGATGCCAGCGCGATTCGCACCGGCGTGGCCGATGCGATGCGGCGCAGTTGGACGCGTCCGCTCGCTACGGTGGGCGTTTCCGTTTGTCTCGATCCGGTTTTGGAAGATCGCAAAAAGCGGGATCCGAAACCTGGTCCCGCTTTGTATGCGTTGCGCGCGTTGGCCTTGGCCCTCGCGGAAACGCCTGCCGCGGCCGCGCGGTTGATTGGCAATCGCGCAATGACTTCTGCCTCGATCGATATCGGCGTGGCGGTGGAAGCGCAGGACGGGATCATGGTGCCCGTGATTCGCGGCGCGGACAAAACTTCGCTCGCTGACCTAACGAGCAAATACACCGAGCTGGTCGACCTGGCCCGCCGACGCCGGGTGACGGCGGAGATGACTGCGGGCGGCATCGCTTCCGTCTCGAATTTCGGCACCTTCGGTCTCGATTGGGGCACGCCCATTCCGCTGCCCGACCAGACGATTTTGCTCGGTCTAGGCGCCGGTAAAAAAGCGCCGACTTGGGATGAAGACAAGAACCAGTTTGTCCCGACGACGCAAGCCGAGCTGACTCTCAGTTTCGATCACCGTAGCCTTGATGGCGGCGGCGCGGGAGCTTGCTGAAACGCATCATCGAGTTGCTCAGCGATCCCGCGAAACTTTAGAACGCGCCCACTCAAGCTGCCGTCGTCCAGCGTAGTTTACGCGGGAAACGCCGCTGGTTCGCGCATCTTTCCGGCGCAGTTCGCAGCACGGAATGACGGTCTGTCTGTTGCGCATCATGTCCGCAGCCTATACCTTTTGCGAGATGAATTTAAGCATGACAATCGACCCCGACATCACCATGCGCGAGCTGCTGGAGCAGTTTCCGGGTGCGCAGCGGGCGATGTTTCGGAAATATCATATCGGCGGTTGTGCGAGTTGCGGGTTTAGCCCGGAGGAGACGCTCGCGGGCGTTTGCGCGCGGAACGAGAACGTCGATGTGGGCGAGGCAATTGATCATATCCTAGCGAGCGATGCCGCCGAGCGTGCCATGCAGATCGAGCCGCGCGCATTAGGCGACAAATTGCAAGCTGGCGAGAAACTCCACCTGCTCGACGTGCGTACGCGCGAGGAATGGGAGAGCGTGAAACTGCCCGCGGCGCATCTCTTCACCCAGGAATTGATGCAGGAGATTCTGAGCACGTGGTCGCGCGAAGAGCCGGTGATTATTTACGACCACCAAGGGAACACGAAGCATGGATGCAGCTGCCTATTTCCAAGGTCACGGCCTAACGAATGTAAAGAGCCTGCGCGGCGGGATCGATGCTTATGCCGCGGAAGTGGACACGAAGCTGCCCCGCTATCATCTCGAACAGACATGAGCACAGACGAGAATTTGGAAGCCCGCATCGAAACGCGGTGCAAAATCCGCGCAATCTCGGCGAAATGAAAGATGCTGACGCCGTCGGCACGGTCGGCAGCCCGGATTGCGGCGACATGCTACGGATGTGGCTCAAGTTTAAGGAAGAGGATGGGAAGAAAATAATCGATCGCGCCAGCTTTCAATCGTTCGGCTGCCAGACGGCCATCGCGGTGGCGAGCGTGGCGACCGAACTGCTCGCGGGCAAAACGATTGACGAAGCGAGAGCCATGTCGGGTGCGGACCTTTCGGCTCCGCTGGGCGCGTTGCCGCCGGTGCGAATCCATTGCGCGCAGCTTGTCGAAGGCGCATTGCGGAATGCACTGGAAGGGGGCAAAGCGACTGAGAGTCCAGCCCTCAGGTCGCGCGGAAGCAAAATCCCCGACCCTGTTTGATCAGCTTTCTGCGGGCAGTGGCCGGCAAGGTTAAAGTCGTTTTCAACAAAGCCGATTAGCGTCGCCACCGTCCGCGGCTCGCGGGATGACAACCGGTCAATAATGGCCGATGGAGTAACGCAGCGCAGGGTTACCCTTTTTACCATGCACGAAAATACTGAATTCACATTGAGCCGCGACCTGGAGGCCATCCAGATTCCGAGCGGCAACAAGACCACGCTTCCGTCTGGAACGACCGGCGTCATTACGCAGACACTGGGTGGCAGCTACACAATTGCCACCTATCAGGGCCTGTCTCGTGTCGCGGAGAAGGACTTGGACGCTCTGGGCATCGATAAACCGCAGCCCGCGAATGGCGTGGCTGCGCCTTCGTCAACCGCGACCGGCACCGTGGGCGAGGTGGATGACAAAGCCGTCTGGGATCAGTTGCGCCAATGCTACGATCCCGAAATTCCAGTCAACATCGTCGATCTCGGCTTGGTCTACGATTGCCAGTTGCAGAAGAGCGAAAACGGCGGCACGAAAGTGGAAGTGAAGATGACGCTGACTGCTCCGGGTTGCGGCATGGGTCCGGCGATCGCGCACGATGCGCAGAGCAAAATCATGAGCATCGAAGGCGTGGACGAAGCGCAGGTCGATTTGGTTTGGGACCCACCCTGGAATCAAAACATGATCAGCGAAGCCGGGCGGATGAAGCTCGGAATGGTCTAACGAAGAGCGCCTGCTCAATGCGCGCACTTGCGCGTCAAAGTTTAAGGCCGCGGCGTCACTGCGACGCCGCGGCTTTCGCTTTTTTAAGATTCGTTAAGGACGATCGATGCGGATCGCGTTCGAAGTTTCGCCCACGGGCTGACCCTGATCGTCAATCGGAACGACGCGCATGTAGAGCCGCCGCGGAACCGCCTGTCCGGCCTTTTCGAAGGCGGCAAGATCCAGGCCGTAGAAGTTTTCTTGCACCGGACTCTCAGCATCGAGAGACGCATCGCCGTAGGCGATCAAACCGACAGGCGGAAAATCGGACTGGCCCGGATAGAAAGGCATGGTGGAGATTTCCCAGCGCGCCGCGGTGACATCCGGCAACCTGGTTTGCCAATAGAACTGCCAATTACGCGCGCCGTCTTCCTGCGGCGCCACTTCGATGCGGGTTTGATCAAACGCCCGGCGTTCCTCAGCGACTTCGCCGTTCCAGGCGCGCAAAGCGGTCGGCCCGGGCTCGCCGGTCTCCGAGGGCATCGGGGGCGGTGCGCCCTCAGGCGCGGGAACAAGATTCTCCGGCACGAAAACGATTTCCGAGTAATGCACGGAAGCGAAGACGGGGACCACGCTGATGACGAGCGGAGGCAGTTTAGGCGGCGCAGGCATCTCGGCCTCTGGCTTGGGCGTGGGACCTTTCAGCGGAGGCGCGGGCGTTACCAGGGGCTTCGGCGCCGGCACGAGAATTTTTGGTGTGGGCGTGACAGTCGGCGTGGGAAACTTAAATTTCGGCGGGACCAGAATCTTCGGCGTGGCTGTGGGTGAAACGCCCGGCGCTTTGAGTTTCGGCGGCAAGGTCGGTTTCGGTGTCACTCCCGGGAACCTTAAGCTTCGGTGGCAACGTCGGCTTGGGCGTCACGCCGGGAACCTTAAGCTTCGGCGGCAGAGTGGGCGCGGGCGTCGCACCGGGATTTTTAATCTTCAGCGGGGGCGTCGGTTTGGGTGTCGCTCCAGGCAGCTTGACCTTCGGCGGCAACGTTGGCTTCGGCGCTGCCTCTGGGGCTTTGATTTTAGGCGGCGTCGGCGTGGCTACCTTCGCTTAAAGTTTGGCGAAACCGTGGCCGTCGGTTTCGCAGTGGGGACCGTCAGAGTTCGCAGATTTTTCAACTTCGGCGCCGGAGACGGTGTGGGTGTGGGCGCCGCCATAGCGAAAACAGCCAGCATGGCTGTGCCGATGAGCAGGGCCGCGGAGACAATTGATTTTTTCATAATGGGAGGTGTTCCGGCCCTCGCGACGTCAGGATAATCGCGCGCGCCGATTTCGTTTTGACGACAAGAGGATCAAGAAAACTACCGGCGTTGGCGAGATATTTTGGCGGCCGCGAGCCACGCGAGCCACCCAGCGCAACACGCCCCAGCATGGAAATGCACGTCGGCAGAGCCGTGCGGTGATGCATCGGCACGGCAGTAGTCAGCCGCCCGCCTACCCTCCAGGCTCTAGCCCGTCACAGCGGCCCCACGCGCCACGCCTACACGATCCCGCCGCGCAGCTCTTCGTGTTTTCCCGCGAGCAATTCCTGCACGAGCGCGTAGCCGCGCGCGTCCGCGTTCTTCGACGTCCCTGCGAAATGCGCATCGATGCGCGACCGCGCCGAGGCGCAGAAGTAATTCGCGACCGCGAGTATCTCATCGGCGGGTTTGCCTTCATTGATGAGATGCTGCGCGTACGAGCAGGTCGCGTTCATCGCGAAAATCTCCGTTGCCACGCCGACGAAGCGCGAAAGCAAAAGCTGCTCGCGGTCCAGCTTCGGTCCGAAGCGCATCATGGAATGGAATAATCCGCGCGCCAATTTCTTGCTCGTTTTCGCGCCGTACTGCACATGCGGCCGGAGTTGTTCGTGCAGTTTGCTCAGATCACCTGCATTCGCTTTCGCGTACTGCCGCGGATACCAGCGCGAATAGAATGAGCCGGAGCCGAACATCGATTTCACCCGCGTCGCCATCGGCAGGGTGGTGTTGAAAATTGCTCCGCCGACTTTGAGATGCGGATCCAGCGCTTCGCGCGCAATGAAGAGGCGCATGATTTCGCTCGAGCCCTCGAAGATGGTGTTGATGCGACAGTCGCGCAGGAAGCGCTCCACCGCTGTCGGCTCATCGCCGCGCTCGCGCAGGGATTGCTCCGTCTCGTAGCCACGACCACCGCGCACTTGCATGGCGTCGTCGGCAATTTTCCACGTCATCTCCGTCGCCCACATTTTGCACATGGCCGTTTCGATGCGCAGATCACCGGCCTTTTTGTCGACCATTGCGGAGGTTAGAAAGGTGATCGCTTCCATCGCGAAAGTGTTGCCCGCCATCTCGGCGATCTTGCCGGCGATGGCGTAATGCTGGCCGATCGGACAACCCCATTGCACGCGCTCGCTCGCCCATTTGCGCGAGATTTCCAAAAGGCGTTTGCACAAACCAACACACGCCGCCGGGATCGTTAGGCGACCGGTATTTAGAGTCGTTAGGGCTACCTTCAAACCCTTCCCCTCGCCCGCGATGACGTTCTCCTTCGGCACGCGCACGTCCTTGAACGTGACCACGCCGTTGTAGAGCGCGCGCAGTCCCATAAACCGGCAGCGAAAAGGCATCTCCAGCCCGGGCGTATCGACGTCCACGATGAAAGCCGTGATCTGTTTTCGCTCCTTGCCGTTAACCATTTTCGGCGCGGTTTTGGCCATCACCACGAGCACTCCGGCTTTTAGCCCGTTGGTGCACCAAAGCTTCTCGCCATTCATGACGTAATGGGAGCCATCCTCGCTCAGATCCGCCCGCAAACTCATGTTGGCCGGATCGGAACCCGCGTTCATTTCCGTCAGGGCAAACGCCGAGATCTCCTTCCGCGCGACACGCGGAAGGTACTTTTCCTTTTGCTCGTCAGTGCCGAAAATCAACAAAGGCTGCGGGACGCCAATGGATTGATGCGCCGAGACCAGCGCCGTCAGGTTCGCGTCCCAACTCCCGAGCAACATCGCCGCGCGTCCATAGTTGACCTGCGATAAGCCGAGCCCGCCATACTTCGTCGGGATCTTGACCGCGAAAGCCCCCATCGCGAAGAGATCGTCGATGTTCTTCTGTGGGATTTCGCCGGACCGATCGATCTCATCCGCATCCACGTTCGCGTGCAGATATTCTTTCAGTTCGGCCAAAAAAGGCTCGCCTGCCGCGCGATCCTCCGCGCTCTGCTCGGGCCACGGGAAGATGCGATCGAAGGCAAACTTCCCGACAAACAAATTGCTCGCGAAACTGCCACGCTCATCGAGCGGATCGCGCGAACTTTCCGCCAACTCCAGCGCGGCCGCTTTCCCAGCCGACATCTTGGAGGTATCGATCACGGACGCGGTCGCCTTTTCCGGCGCGGCGCTGGTTTCGGCTTTGATCTGGGACGGCGGTGCTTCGAGTGGTGATTTCATAAATTGTTCTCTGATTCGCGCGTGTAAAAGGTGGTGCCGTTCTGGGCATGTTTTCGCAATAAATCGCAGGGCACAAATTTGTCGCCGGCCCGGGAATGTAAGCCGTCCATTTCGGAAACGAGCTTTTTCAATCCAACATGATCGGCGTAGCGCAGCGGCCCGCCGCGCGCGCCGGGGAAGCCGGTCCCCATCATCATGCCAAAATCTGCGTCTGCCGGCGAGCTCACCACCTTTTCTTCCAGGCAACGCGCCGCCTCGTTCACCATCAAAAAAACCAGCCGATCCGCCAGGTTTTCCGCAGCAAAATTTTCACCGCTGGCTTGCCGCCATTCCTGTAAAGCTTCGTTCTCGCTCTGCTGCTTGCCGTCGTATTTGTAAAAGCCGCTCCCGCTTTTTTTCCCAAGCATTTTCGCGTCCTGCATCTTGCGCAAAATTTGCGGAGCACGATCGCGCCGCCCATACGGTTTCTCGAGCGTATCGGCGATGTCGACCGTGATATCGATTCCGATTTCGTCGATCAACCGCAGCGGCCCCATCGGCATTCCCCATTTTAATAAGGGATCGTCGATCTCCGCTGCGCTCACGCCGTTTTCGTAGAGCTCCGCCGCATCCAGCAGATACGGAAAGAGAACGCGGTTGACCAGAAACCCCGGGCTGTCCTGCACCACTACAGGCAGCTTCGCGATTTGCCGAGTGAAGGCGAGCGCACGCTCCACCGTTTCCGGCGCCGTCTTTTTTCCGACGACGACTTCGACCAATTTCATCCGGCTGACCGGATTGAAAAAATGCAGCCCGATGACGCGCTCCGATTGCCCTGTGGTCGCGCCCAGTTCCGTAATGGAAAGCGCGGACGTATTCGTGGCCAGGATGGCCTGCGCCGGCGTCTTTGCCGCGAGATCCGCGAAGATCTGCTTCTTGATCTCCATCTTTTCCGAAGCGGCTTCGACGACGATTTCGACGTCACGCATTTCGCCCGGCGCCGTGGAAGCGACAATACGAGCGCGGCCTTCCTGCGCTTTCTCCTCGCTCATGATTCCGCGTTTGACCGCGTCGCCGTAGGTCTTCTCGATCGTCGTTAGACCACGATCGAGCTGCTCCTGATTTACATCGCGCAAAATAACCGACACGCCTCGCGAGCTGAGCCATTGCGCAATCCCGGAACCCATCACACCGGCGCCGACCACGGCGGCATGAGCCACTTTCTCAGCCGGCGCTTTTGAGGTGCCTTTGCGGTATTTGTCCCCGAGGAAAAAATTACGAATCAAGTTTTGCGTCCCCTCGGTCTCCCCGAGGTCGCCAATCGCGTCCACTTCCATCTGAAGCGATTCTTCGAGCGAAATCTCCGGACTGCGCTGCATGATTTCGAGCGCGCGGCGCGGCGCCGGATTATCGCCGCGGGGAAGTTTCACTTCCTTCTCGCTTGGCGGCGGCGGCGTGAGCTGGCGTTTGCCCTCGGCGATTTTCTTGCGCGCGGCTTCCATTAACTGCGCGCGCGGCACCACCTCATCCACCATCCCCAGTGCGCAACGCTTCCTCCGCCGTGTGCAGCTTCCCCTTCAGAATGATTTCCGCGGCCGCTTCCAGCCCAAGCAAACGCGGTAGGCGGGTCGCCCCACCCCAAGCCGGCACCAGACCGAGCGTCGTCTCCGGTAAACCAATCCGCGTCGCCGGTTCGCTCGAAGCGATGCGGTAATCACACGCCAGCGTGATCTCGTATCCACCGCCCGGCGCAGGCGCCGTGAATGAGCGAAACCGTCGGCACCTTTAAGCGCCTCCAACCGATTAAAAACCTTCTGCCCGGCCGCGATAAAAGCGCGGAGCTCGCCGGTTTGCGCCTGCCGCAGCAACGTCTGCAGATCGGCGCCCGCGATGAAGATCGATTTCTTGGCCGAGGCCACGATCACGCCCTTGATGGCATCATCGTTTTCGATCGCATCCAGGTGTCCGCGCAAGCTATCCATCGTGGCAGCGTCGAAGATATTCGCGCCGGATTCCGGGCGATCGAAGGTCAGCACGCAAATGCCGCCATCCTCCATCTCACGCTTAATCATCGGATTGGGGTCCATCCGGATGACATTGGCGAGATTCCAGCGAAATCCAAGTGGAGACGCGGAATGCTGGGGCTCGGGCCGCGCACAGCGCGCGCCCAATCGAAACTGAGTGATGAGCCTCTTTTCACTGGGCGCTCTCGTCGAATAGATGCACGCTCCGCAAAGAAGCCTGCCCGGAGATAACGAAACGACGATGAGCCCAAGAAAAACGCACCTCCTCCTGGCGGCGATCACCTTTCTCGTGACGGTGGTCTTTTTGAACAAAGCGTTTCACATCGATGACGCGCTTTTTATCTGGATGGCGCAACAGATCGTGCAGCATCCGCTCGATCCCTACGGGTTCACGGTGAACTGGGTTTCTTTCCCTCAAGCCATGCCGTTGGTGATGCAGAATCCTCCGCTCTGCTCCTACTATCTGGCGGCCATAGGAGGGGTCTTCGGCTGGGCGGAACCGACCCTGCACGCCGCGTTTTTGATTTGGCCGATTCTAGCCGTCTGCGGCACCGCAGCTGTGGCTCGTCGGTTTGGCGCCAATCCGATTCTCGCAGGCGCTCTCGTTCTATTCTTCCCGGTCTTCCTGGTCTCGGCCACCAGCGTGATGTGCGATATGATGCTGCTAGCCCTCTGGATCTGGGCGATCGAGCTTTGGCTGGCGGCGCTCGACAAGCGGCACGCATGGCTCTTTTTCCTTTCGGCGCTCCTGATCTGCGCCGCGACTCTGACCAAGTATTTCGGGATTGCCTTGGTGCCGTTGCTAGCGGCCTACACCATCATGAAAGAGAGGCGCGCCACGCCCGCTCTGGTATTTTTGCTGCTCCCGGTAGCAATTATTTCGCTCTACGATTTCGTCAGCGAACAGCAATATGGCAGTGGCCTGTTCACGACGGCCATGGGACTCTCCGCCGGGGTCTCGGCGGGGACACGCCCATCACGGTTGGCGCAACTTTTGATGGGCCTCGCATTCAGCGGCGGCTGCTTCGCCAGCGCGCTTTTTTTCCTGCGGTGCCGCGGTCCGCTTCTCTGCGCGGCTAGTGCGGCCGGCGCGATCCTCTTCGGCGTCGCGTTCAAATTCTTCATCTGCAACTGGGTTTATCTCACCACATCAGATATCCCGATTTGGCTCGAGGGCGCCGTTTTCGCCACTCTAGGGACGGGACTCCTCGTGCTCGCCGCTGACCAGCTACGCCGTCACTTCCAGGCCGAGACGTTGCTGCTGTTTCTGTGGCTGAGCGGCACCATTTTCTTCGCGACTTTTCTCAATTGGTCGGTGACCGCGCGCACGCTGCTGCCGATGGCACCAGCGGTGGCCATTCTCGTGCTTCAAAAATTTGGAAATCATCGCCGCGCGGCATGGTCGTTAGGCGCGGCGGCGATCCTGTCGCTGGCCTTGGCGGCCGCGGACTACGCTCAAGCCAACAGCGCTCGCGCGGCAGCGCGCTCGTTTCGCAAACAATATGCAGCACAGATGGAAAGAGTCCGCTTCCTCGGACATTGGGGTTTTCAATATTACCTCCAGCCCGCAGGCGCTCGGCCGTTCAACCGCAAATCGCCCGAATTCGTCGCCGGCGATATCCTGCTCGCGCCGGAAACCGACTTGCTGCTGACACCCGTCGCTACCGAAAAACTAACGCCACTAGCGAAGTCATCGTTCGAAGGAGTGCCATTCGTGAGCAATTTCAAGGCTGGCAGCGGCGCTGGCTTTTACAGCAGTTTTTTCGGTCCACTGCCTTGGGTGATAAACCGGATTGAACCCGAAAAATATTACGCGTTTGAGGCTCGCTGAGGGCGCCCACAGCCTCGCACAATTAAGATCGTCTCTTCACGGTAGCATCGTTCCGGACTGCGCTTTTACCTGGCCGATGTCGCTGGCGTTGATCGTGCCGCTGACGTTGACATCGCTGCGGAAATTTGACCCGCTGAGCGGCTGGCCGGATTGCGCTTTAGCCTGGCCGACATCAGAGGCGGTGACGGCACCGTTTCCGGTCGTGTCACCGAGGAGGAAACTGATATTCACGCTCACATCATTCGTCGCCGCGCTGTTTGTCACTCCGTAGAGAGTCACCGCGACCGTCTGCGCGTTTGTCACGCCGCTGAGATTTAGAGTCACCTCTCGCCCGTCTGCGCTGATGGTTGGGCCACCGGTTAAAGCGCCCGCGCGTCCTGGCTGCGGGTTAAGCTCGGCCCGCGCCAGCGTGACGGCGGACGGGAAGGTGAAGACCACCTGGTGTTCGCTGTTGATTCCACCGTTCCGGCATTCTCCGCCGGCCGTGCCATCGAGCGGCAGGTCGATGTCGAATGCGCCGGCCGCACCGTGGAATTTCCGGGACACAATGCGGGTCGGGATCGGGCCGCTGTCGGTCTGCACATTGTAAACTGCGCCCGTGTTGGCGTAGATGCTTTCCGGGTCGCGCGAACCTCCCCAGATGAGCATCTGCGAGCCGGTCCAGACGGCGGTGTGTCCGCTTCGCCGATCGGGCACTCGCACGAGCGATGTCGCCCGCCACGTTTCACTCGCTGGATCGTAGCGGCCGCCGGTATTGGTGGATTGGTAGGGGAAAGCGGCATTTACCAGCCCGCCCCACACGATCATTTCGCGCCCCGTCCAGATGGCAGAATGAATCCAGCGCGGGCTCGGAGCATTCGCAACGCTGGTCGCGGTCCAGGTGTCCGAGACCGGGTTGTAGCGCGCGCCGCTGTTGAAGATGGCACCATTTGCCGTCCCGCCCCAGACGATCATCTCCGATCCTGTCCAGACTGCCGTGTGCGAATTTCGCGCGCTTGGCGCGTTGGCCGTCGAGGTGGCGGTCCAGGTATTCGTCGAAGGATTATAGCGGCCGCCGGTGGCGAAATTGCTGCTCGCCGTCGCGTCGGAGCCGCCCCAGACGATCATCTCCTGCCCGGTCCAG
Source organism: uncultured Verrucomicrobiae bacterium (assembly GCA_963762685.1). GTDB lineage: Bacteria > Verrucomicrobiota > Verrucomicrobiia > Chthoniobacterales > UBA10450 > JACCTI01. The sequence continues at coordinate 91,803 of CAVXLV010000013.1, forward strand.
ACGACGGTGTGAAAAAGGCGACCGCTCGGAGCGCCTGCCGTGGACATGGGTGTCCAAGTGTCGTTCGCCGGATTATAACGCCCGCCGCTGGTCGGCAAGGAAGCGCCACCGTTGCCGCCGCCCCAGACAATCATCTCGGCGCCGGTCCAGACTGCTTCGTGATAACTTCGTGCCGACGGAGCGTTGGTAATGCTGGTCGCCGTCCACGAGTCCGTCATGGGATTGTAGCGACCGCCCGTGCGGGTGAGGCCCAGCCCCTGCACATCGCCGCCCCAGATGATCAATTCCGTGCCGCTCCAGACGGCCGACGCGTCGAATCGCGCATCCGGCGCGCCTGCGACGACACTGCGGACCCAGCGATTCATGGCCGGGTTAAATCGATAGACCGAGGTGTCAAACAGCTGCGCATCCACTCCCCAAACGAGCATCTCCGCCCCGGTCCAAACGGCGCGGTGCGGTTGGCGCGGAGTGGCGATCGGCACTGCCTGAGCGTCCCTCCATGCGTTCGCCGCCGGGTCGTATCTGATGATGTTCGTGACCCGGATCTGGCATTCGCCGCCGCGACAGCCACCAGCCACCAGCATCTCCGTCCCCGTCCAGACCGCGGCGTGCCGGCTGCGATTGTTCCCAACGATCTGTGCCGTCGCCGTCCACGAATCGCTCGCCGGATTGTAACGACTGCCCGTTTCGCGGCTGATGGAACATTGGAAATCAATGCAACCGCCCCAGACGATCATCTCCGATCCAGTCCAGACGGCGGTGTGCAACCGGCGAGCCTCGAGGCCGGCCGGCGACGTCGGCGTCCACGAGTCGCTTGAGGGATTGTAGCGGGCGCCGTCGCCGAAGATGGCGGAGCTGCTGTTGCCGCCCCAGATGATCATTTCGCTGCCCGTCCAAACGGCGGTGTGATTGAAGCGCGCCGCGGGTGCGTTAGCCGTGGAGGTCGCTGTCCAGCTATCGGTCTGCGGGTTGTAGCGCCCTCCCGTATTTTGCGCGCCCACGTTGCTGGTGGTGCCGCCCCACACAATCATCTCCTGGCCGGTCCAAACCGCCGTCGCACGCAGTCGCCCCTGCGGCGCGTTTGCCTGCGTGGTCGGTGTCCAGGTGTCGTTCGTCGGGTTGTAACGCCCGCCCGTTGTGAGGTTGTTCGCGACCGGATCCCACCCGCCCCAGACGATCATCTCGTTGCCCGTCCAGACCGTCACGTGATCGGTCCGCGCTTCCGGCGCGTTCACAGCGCTCGTTGGCGCCCACGAATCAGTCGTTGGGCTGTATTTCCAACCGGCGCGATACGCGTCATATGGTGCCGAGCCAGCGTAGCCGCCCCAGATGATCATCTCCCGCCCGGTCCAGACGGCGGTATAACGGTTACGGGTCGGCGGGGCATTTGTCCGGGAAACCGGGAAGGTCATATCGAGCGCCGGATTGTAGCGCGTGCCGAAGGTGCTGCCGTTCCAGACGATCATCTCCACACCCGTCCACACCGCCGTTGCATCCGCACCACCGATCGGCGGCGCGACCATCGGTGACCACAGGTCGTCCACACCCGTCGCGATCTGCGGCAACGGGAACGCCTGCGCGCTTTCGCTGAATGCTGTGTCGAACGACTCGCGGCGCTCTTGCCACCACGCCTCAAAGTCGTCACCGCTCTTTTCAGCCGACGCAGCTTCGGTCACGCTGCTCTCCGTCAGCGTGCGTTTTTCGGCCACGTAAGCGTCGTGCGCCAGCGTCTCCGCGAGATTTGGCCGCGCGAGGATTTCAGCAATCAGAAATGCGTCATTGTTTAGAGCCGCAAAGAGCTCGCGCAGCAGTTCCGGATCTCGGGTTTGCCGCGCCATCCGCTCCACTTCCGCCTGCAACTCCTTCGCCGTGATCGGCCGCCGCCAATGGGTCTGTAGCGCATTCGATTTCCGTAAGACGTCTTCCACCCGGGCGCGGATGGCCGTAGCCGGCAGCACCTCCTCCAGCGCCGGTTTCGCCTGCGGATTTTGCCAAACTCGATGCTGCCAATAAACGGCTTCCACTTTTTGCTGATAAGCCACCCGCTCGTCGACTGACAAAGCTTGGCCGGTAGCCGCCCGGCCATCCTGCCCGCTCGCAGGCAACCAGAGTGCAGTGCCAAAAAAGACAAAGGCGCAGGCAAACAAAATCGTGGTGGCAAATTTCTTCATTTTTGGTTCGTGAAATGATGCTTGATGCAGTCAGAGAGATCGCAGGGAGACTATCGCTCGGCCCCACCGCACCAATCGGAAAATGGTAACAGAATTGTTACCCAGAACATCTGCAGGGAGCGCAATGACCACCCGTCCCCGCGGTCCCTATTTGTTACGGCTGTCGGTTCGCGAGCGTCACGACGCCTGCCGTGAGGTGGAAGGGGCGGACAGCAGACGCGGCGCTTCGCGTGACGACTATCTTCTGGCGCTGCGCGCGTGGAGGGATGGCGGCGGCGAGAAGACTGGCGATGAGGAGAAGGATTTTGATCGCAAGTGGAGCGGAGCAATCAGGGCGCACCGATTGTGACAGGCGTGGAGTAGGCCTCCAGCCGCATCGCGCGGGTGATGGTGAGGGCTTCACTGCTCGTGCCGGGCTTGAGATTCAAGGTGCAGCCGGGCTGGATCGTGGCGGCGCCTTCCGAGAGCGTGCGGAAGGGCGTGTAGAAGAACCCGTTTTGCGGCGAGCCATTGAAATTAAAATCGATCCAGCGGCCAGGTGGCCGCGCCTCAAAGATCTCGTCGGTAATGGTGTGGACGAAGCCGCCCTGCGGCAGCGCCTGCGACCAGGTGCCGCCGAATGAAATCAGCCGCTGCTCAGCGCGGTCGAACCACATTTGGTGGAGGCGACGCGGAGCATAACCGAAACTCTGCGCGTCGGCGCGGAGCGTCCACGCGCTCCCATTCCACTCCCAAGTGTCGTTCAACATTTCGCCTTGGGTAGAGGCGAGGACGCGGCCCGCGGTGAGCGTGATCACCTGCCGTCGTTCATCATATGCCATCGCATGCTCCTGGCGGGCAGTCGCGCCTGTCGTGGCGATCTGCGTCCAGGCGGCGCCGTTCCACGCCCAAGTATCGCTGAACGGGCCGGCGCTCGAGACGGCATCCAGCCCGCCGTGGAGCAGGGTCATCTGACGCGCGGCATCATACGCGACCGCGGCGTTATACCGTGCGGGCGGCGCAGCGTTCACCGCCGACCACTGGGCGCCGTCCCAGAGCCACGTCTTCGTGTTGTAATTCACATTGCCCCCGAGCCGATCTGAGGCGGCGATGAGAACGCATTTCCGCCGCGCGCTGTCGTAGACCATCTTCGGATCGTCGAAAGGCGGCGGCTGATCGGTGGCCGCGTAGTTGGTGGCTTGGCGCAGCGTCCAGTTGTTGCCGTCGTATTCCCAAATGTCGTTTTGCGGAATCTCGTTTTGGAAAACATTGTCGCCGCCGCCGAAGAGAACGCAGACGCCGCGGTCGCTGTCGAAGGCCATGGCGGCGGCATTACGGAGGGAGGGGCGGTTGGCCGGATGGCGCAGCGTCCAGGTGCCGTTGGCAAATTCCCAGGTTGTATCAGTCCCTCTGGCAGAACCGCCGGTGAGCGGATTGCCTCCGCCGAAAACAACCGCCACGCCTCTGCGTGCATCATAGGCGGTGGCCCACCGAATTTTTTCTCCCGGCGAAGTGGCCGGAGAAACGCGGAACCATTCGATGTTGCACTCGTCGATCGCGTGGGCTGCGGGCGCTGCGAGGGCAAACAGGAAGAGCAGCGGCGCGGTCCTTCGCGCGGAGGGAAATAAGCACCTCACGGCAGCGAGCTACCCGACCTGGATTTGACCAAGCCAATGTCGGACGCGGTGATGGAGCCGCTGGCGTTGACGTCGGTGCGGAAATTCGTGGCGTGCGCAGTTTGGCCAGATTGGGACTTGGTTTGTCCGATGTCCGAAGCGGTCACGCCTCCGCTGCCATTCGTATCGCCTGCGAGCACGCCCATCGGGATGATTACGTCGCCGGAGCCAGTTCCATCTGTGACCCCGGTGAGGGTGAGCGTAATGGCCTGGGCGTTGGTGACTCCGGTGAGGTTCACGGTGACGCTGTTCGACCCGCTCCCAGTGGATTGCGAAACGCTGCCCGCGCCGGAGCTGACCGAGGCGCCAGTGTAGGAGACGGCGTTGACGAAATTCACGATGATTTGATGAGTATTGCCGCCGCCACCGCTGCGGCATTCAATTCCGGGACCGCCAGTGAGCGGCAGCGCGATGTCGAATGGTGTCCCGCCGTGCAGCTTCCGCGAGACAGCACCGACGACCGCCGGCGGCGAGGGCGGGATGCCATTGAATTCGAACGCGCCGATGTCCGAAGTATCGCGTCGGAAATAGCCGCGCTGATCCTGCGCGGGCGCGACAAAGTTATTCCCGGCGTTTATCGCCGGGCTGCCGGCGAGGAGCGCATGCGTGGGGGTGTGGCCGCCGTTGTTTTGCAGGGGACCGAGAAGCGGATTGGTGTTCTGAGATGTCGCCGAAGTTGGTCAGGAGGCCGCCGCCGTTATCGTCGCTCAGATTGAATCCGCCTGAGCTGATGCTGCCACTGCCGCTATTTACCAAATTGGCGCCGCTGCCGGCTCGCAGGATGGTGGTGCGAAAGGTTAGGGAAGAGGTGCCGCCGGAGTTGAAATTATAGATGCCGCCAGTCGCGCTATTGCCGCTGAGGGTGCAATTCGTGAGCGCGAACTGCGCGTTCCCGGAAGTGGCGGCGCCATTGTAGATCGCGCCGCCGAATCCGCCCGCTGCGCTGTTGTTGCTCAGGGTGGAATTCGTGAGCGTGGCGGTGGCGGCGCTGCCCGCGTTGGTGGCGACGTTGTAGATGCCGCCGCCGTAGCCGCCGGGCGATTGGTTGTCGGCAAGGGTGCTGTTGTTCACGAGCAGGCCCACCGCGCCGGAGGTGGTGCGTGTGTTGCAGATGCCGCCGCCATAGAAGGCTCGATTCCCGACGATCGCGCAATGGCTCACGGTGAGCGTGCCGCGGTCGTTAAAAATTCCGCCGCCGTTGCCGTCGATCCCGTAGCCGTTGGCAATCGTTAAGCCGCTCAGGCTAACGACTGGTCCATTCGCGGTGGAATTCGTCACGGTGAAGATGCGGTAATCGCCACCGCTGTTACGCCGCACGGTCAGGAGATCGGCCCCGGGCCCCTCAACCGATATCCGGGTGCGCAGCTCAGGCAGCGCCGCGCTGAGCTGAATCGTGCCCGTCACGCCAGCCCCGAAGTTGATCACCTTATCGCCGCTGAAGGCGTTCGCTGCGTTGATCGCTTCGCGCAGAGTGCAATCGCTCGCGCTGCAGGTGCCGTCGTCGTGATCGCCGATCGTGGTGACTCGCAGCTCTGGCGGCAGCAGCGGCCCCACCTTGTCGAAGAAAATATCGTGCTGCGGCTGGCCTCCGATTGCGACCCGCCCATCGACCCAGGTGTGATAGGCCTCGTTCCCATAGCCGTCATCGCTGAACGCTGCGTGATTATAAGTGCCGCACAGCTCCGGCCGGAAAAAGGAGTTGGAACCCGCCAGGTTCAAAGGCTTCGGAAAGACGACATCGCTCAGCGGTTCGTCTTGCTGCCAGGACGCGCCATTGTCGAGCGAGGTGCGGTGGAAACGTTGCAGCGAATCATCGGTCGTATTGCGTTCGTCATACCAGCTTATCGAGACGCGGCCCCTCGCGTTCACGGCGAGAGAGGGATTCCATTGCGCACGCGTGGTCGTGTCCGTGTTCAACCGGAGCGGGGACGACCAGGTGGTGCCGTTGTCAGCCGAACGAATGTAGTAAATGTCGCCCGGATCGGACGGGCTGGCAGTCCGCGCGGCATAGGCGTAATGCACGACGCCGTCCGGTCCCACGCCGGGCTGTCCCCAGCCCATTTCGATCCAGTAGCCGGCGATCGGGGTGGAGTACATCCCCGCGAAGTATTGGCTTACGCTGCGACCTGGGCCGAGAAACGTTTGCCCATTCTGCTGGATGACGGTGAAACTGACGCCGCCATCCGTGGAGCGATAAATAAAATTCCGGCGCGGGCCGTTCAAGCCACCTCCGCCTTCACTCAGCGTCTGGACGAAGATGGTGCCGTCTGCGCCCAGGCTGCCAGTGACTTTCAAGGCGCGCCGGAAATCCCCGATGTTATTGAACAAAGTCACCGGGGCGCTCCAGGTCACGCCGTCGTCGACCGAGTAGGTCGCCTGCGGCACATCCTCGGAGGTGGAGTAGTCATTGAAGGCGACATACTGGCGACCGTAGAAAGGGCTGCCCGGATTATTGTCTACCCAGGTTGTAGGTCGTTCGAACCCTTCCCCCGGAATACACCCCCTCATCGCCCAATTGAGGCCATCGATCGATTCCCATTGCCCGACGCCCTTGCCGCCGCAGGCCGTAACGGCAGAGCTAACGAACCACTTGCCCGCCCGACGGCTGTAAAAAACAGAGGGGGAGCCGGTGTTGTCTCCGAAACCCGTGAATGGAGAGGGTGTGACGCGATTGAAGGTTGCCCCGCCATCGGTTGAAACGGAGAGGCCGCTGAGCGTCGCCGGTGTCCCGCGTCCGCGCGAATCGGTATAAACCACGACCACGGTATCGCCATGCCCCCAGGCCACGCTCTCGAACTGCATCGTATTCGGCGAAACCTCGGCGCCAGTGATGAGATTGATGTCGATACCGCCAAAGGCCGCCAGCGGGAGAAGGCCAAATCCCGCTGCCCAAAGCCCTGCCCCCAGCGTGCGTCGCCCTCTTGAAAATTTCATTCGCTGGAGATGATATGCGATTCCCCCGTTTTCGAGAAGAAATCATCCGGAGAGGACAAACGGCGCCCTCCTCTTGTTTCTACTGCCTGCCTTCGACGGAACACTGCCGCGCGGAGTGGGACGCGCGGCAGGCAGCCGATTAGAACAGGCAGGATGTCTGCAGTGAGCGAGAGCCCCGACCCGTTCATCGAGCGTTGGTTGAAGGCCGCGGCATCCGAGCGCGCAACCCTCAGCTCTTTCTTTCGGAGTTCACGATTTGAACTCGCGCTTGCCTCCAATGGCCACGCCGGGAAGAAGCGTTCCGGCCCTCTCCGCGGCAGCGGCGCATGGGACGACGCCATTTGGCCGGAGAAACGCGGAACCATTCGATGTTGCACTCGTCGATCGCGTGGGCTGCGGGCGCTGCGAGGGCAAACAGGAAGAGCAGCGGCGCGGTCCTGCGCGCGGAGGGAAATAAGCACCTCACGGCAGCGAGCTACCCGACCTGGATTTGACCAAGCCAATGTCGGACGCGGTGACAGAGCCGCTGGCGTTGACGTCCGTGCGGAAATTTGTGGCGTGCGCAGTTTGGCCAGATTGGGACTTGGTTTGTCCGATGTCCGAAGCGGTCACGCCTCCGCTGCCATTAGTATCGCCTGCGAGCACGCCCATCCGCAGCGCGATGTCGGCTGTGGTGGAGCCGTTACTCGCTCCCAATAAGGTGATCTGAAGCGTTTGCGCGTTCGCGACGGCGGTCAGGTTTACGGTCACGATGTTTCCGTTCACTGCGGCGATGCCTCCGGCCTGGCCATCGCTGCTCACGACTGAAAGTCCATCCACGGAAATCGAGGTGCCAAAGGTGATCACGACTTGATGACTTCCGCCCGTTCCGAGGCTGCGACACTCGATCCCGACAGCTCCGTTGAGGGGCAGGTTGATATCGAACGCTCCGGCGTTGCCATGGATTTTCCGCGAGACCGCGCTCAGCACCTGGAGGGGGACGTCCAATTGCGCGACGTAACCGCTTCGCAGAAGCGCGCCCTGCGCTCCGCTGGCCGTGCCGCCGATCAAGCCCGCGCTATTCGTCTGGTGATAGCCGGCACTGCTGGAATTCCCACCGCCAGAATCAATCGCATCGGCCGCGATGGAGTAGCTGGCGCTGCTGCGCGATCCGGCCCAGACGGTGGGGACGAAGACGAGGCAACCCAAAGCGAACGCAAATGTCTTCATCGCAGGAATCATGGGAAGCGCAGCGTGGCAGCGCCGCGGGTGGCAGTGAGGGTGCTTGGGATGGCAATGGTGCCACCTGCAGGAGTGGCATAGCTCCCAGCACGGAGAAGCACGACATCATTGGAAATGGTCACCTTGCTGAGGGCGGAAGCCACCGTCGCGAGCGGAGTGGCAGCAGAAGTTCCCTCTGCCTCATCGTCCCCACCATTCGCCACGAACCACGTCCGGCCCTGGCAAAATGGGAGCCGCGCGGCGTTCGCGTTGAGCGTCCATTTGTCCATCTGCACCGAAAGCAGGGTCGCCTCGTTGTGGTAGGACATGACGTTTTCATACGCGCTGTCTACCGTCGCTCGTTCCGCGTCGGTGGTGGTCGCTCCGTTGTAGTTCTTGCCGAAAAGCGCCTGGCAAAGCTGGTTCTTATTACTGATGTTCGGATTGTCGTTCGCAGTTTCAACAAATCCGTCGCCATCCATCAGATCGGCGGCGGTGAAGGGGCCGGGCGGCGTGTTCGCCGGCGGGTTCGTATTGGTCGAGTAATCGAGCGCGTGAGTGTGCCGGAGATCGAAGAGGTGTCCGATTTCATGAAGCACCGTGCCCGTGCCGATTGAGCCTCCGAGCGAAATGGAAGTGCCGGAGCCTACGAAAGAACACTGCCCGCTGGAGCTATTGTTCACGTAGATATTGATCGCGTTCGGATTCCACGCCCAGGTTTGCGTCGCGGCCAGGGCCGTCGTCTCGATGTATTGACGCACCCCGTCTCCACGAGCCGGAAGATTGAACCAATGATCCGCGGGAAAGCTGCCGGTAAGGGAGACCGACGCGTTTGTGGCGCTAGCGTTCGCACTCAGGGTGAACGACGTGTTCGCCACGATGGAGACGATGACGGTGTTCGCGGGGATGCCGGCTCCCTGCACGCGCATGAAGTTCTGTAGTCCCGCGGTATTGCTGCATGTGACCGTGGTGCTGTTAGCGGTGGTGCCACAGGTTCGACTCACCGAAGTCGCGGTGGGCGCCGGAGGTTGGATTTCGATAAACTCGACGGCGTTGAGCGCGATGGCGCGAACCGTGGCATCGAGGACCACGTTTCCGTAGTTGATTTCTCCGGTGAATCCGGCAGTCGTGCCGATGTTTCCGCCTGGGCGCGTGCTCCCGGCATCGTTATTGTGAATGAACTTCACGGACACCCGCACCTGAATCGCGGCGGAAGCAGAGGAGACCGAGCTGAGCCCAAAGAGGGCCGCTAGAACGGAGACCGATCGAAGACGGGGAAACGCTTTCATCACGAGAGCCCGGCTATTGCAAGGTCACAAGCACGAGCACTTCTCCAGCGTCTTTTTCCAAGGCCGTCATCGCCTTGCCGAGAATGGAGCCGGGCGCGCGATCATAGTCGGCGGCCCGCATGGCTTCGCCGGGAACGTCCGAGGTGGTGAGGAGATCCCCGGGCTGGATCGGACCGCCAGAAACATTCGCCTTCACGTAAACGCGACCGCTGAGCGCGACGTTTTCCCCGGCTTCAAGCGCGCCTTCCTGGATCATCGAGATACCGGGCTGAATGCCGTTCGCGCCGGAAACGATCCCTGCCACTTTTCGATCGTAGGCATTCGCACTCATCTTAAGTTTCCCCGGATGCTGGGGATCAATGCTCACCACCGCACCTGGCGGAATGCCGCGATGACTCATCGCAAACGGCTCCGCCAGGTCGGCGCCACCGCGAATGGTGAGGACCTTCACCGACATCGTGCCTTGCAGCGTGGCGTCGCCGTTCGTCTGAAGAGCAAAGGCGTTGGTAGTCGCACCCTGGCGGAAGAAATAAAGCTCGTCGCTATCGAACCCGCGCGATGTGCCGATGTTCCATTGGCCGTTGCCGTTCACAAACTCGACGCGCGCCCAGGAGTTCGTACCGGCACCGGTTTGGATGCGGTGGCTGACTGAAGTAGCTGGCTCGTAAAGATGGAGCTTGGCCTGCGGCTCAATGCCGAGCCCGAGAGCTCCGCTCGTAGAAAGCTGAAACTCGAGTGGCGCAGTCCCGAGCCGATCCATAAAGAAGATGTCGTTATTAAATCCGCGCGAGATTCCGACGTTCCACTGGCCGTTCAGGTTTTTAAATCCGAGGACGGACTGCGAGTTGACTGGGCCATTAGTCTCGATGACCTCGCCCACGGTCGTCGTAGGATTGAAAATATGCAGCCTCGCGCCGGGGGTGGACGTGCCGAGCCCAAAATTTCCTCCCGTGCTCAGCGTCGCGGAAGGTTGACCATTATTCGTGAACAGATGCAGCGGATGATTTGAGAGCGTGCCGAGCCAGCCCCCGTTTGCTCCAGAACTGCTGTTTCCCACATAGGTACCCACCCGGATGGTGCCGTCGGAGTGAACAATCCCGTAGTCGCCCGGGACACTTCGCACCTCCAGACGAACCAACGGCACGTTCGTTCCGATGCCGACGTTGCCGGAGGTGCGAAAGGCATCCGTGCCATTGAGCGACCAGATGCCGTCGCCAGCGCCGGGTGCGGTCCAGTTCAAACTCGTCCCGTCGAAGCTCAAGACCTGACCCGCAGCAGGTGCCGCCGGAACGGTAAGATGGCTAAAATCGAGCGAACCGGCCGCGATGTTCGTGCCGCTGATCGAAGCGGTGGCAATATTCGCCCCGGTGACTGCTCCGGCCGCAATTTTTTCGCTAGTGACAGCGCTGTCCGCGATCGCAGCCGTGGTGACGGCCGCGTCCGAGAGATAGGCGGAGGGCGCGAGGCGTTGATCGGGCGTGAGCAGTTGCGAGCCATTCGTGCCATCATTGAACCAAACCCGCAGTCGCACATCAGGATTGGCGAAAATGGTAGCCGGGATGGCCGTCATATTCGGGAGGTTGGGATCGCCCAAGAGGACGGAGTAAAGCCCCTTCTCCACCGACAACGTGATTGCACTGGCCGGTTCGCTCCCGGCATTGCTCGTGCCGTCATTACTCCAGAATGTGACGGTGCCATCTGTGTTCACGAGCGCGAATTTGAACTGACCGCTTCCCTGGAAATTTATCGCATTCACGGCCACGCGGCCCTGGTAATTGACGAGCGGTGGAACCTGGGCTTGGAGACCGCCTAAAGCGATGACCCCGAAAAGCAGGAGAAGAGTGCGGTATTTCATTTTTTGATCGGGCTGATGATTCTGGGTCGCACTCCCCGCCGACCTCATGGTGCCGCGGTGTGCGCAGTCATTTTTCTTCGATCAACGTCTGAAAGTCTTTAGGATGGCCCTGAATTTTTGTGAATATTTTGAAACCGCATGCCAGTTTCAGCTAAACAGCTCTTCGAATTCGGAGAATTCCGGATCGACCTCGCCCAGCGCGTGCTAAGGCGACGCGACGGCAGCCGGGTTTCCCTCACGCCTCGAGTTTTCGACACTCTGTGTTACTTCGTCGAACACCCAGCTCAGGTGTTGGATAAGGAAATGCTGATGGAGGCGGTCTGGCCGGATTGCATCGTGGAGGAAAACAATCTCGCGCAAAATATCTCGACCTTGCGCCGCGTCTTTGGCGACAGCCGCGGGCATCATCGCTACATCGCGACGGTGCCTGGGCGTGGTTACCGCTTTGTGGCCGAAGTGAACGCGGTGGAGGAAACGAATGCGCCCCAGCCGGAGCTATCCGCGCTGGAACCCGCGCGTCCCCGTGTAGAAGTCGTGCCCGAAATCGCGCGGCCTCCGGCGCGCGCCAGGTCCATTGCCTTCGCGCTCGCGGCGGTGGTTCTCGCCCTAGCCGCGCTTCTTTGGTGGCGCACTCCTGCCCGCGTGCCGGCATCGGCTGCGCCCGAAAGAAGCATCGCCGTGCTTCCCTTCGCCAATTTGAGCGGCGATCCCGAGAACGCCTACTTCGCCGATGGCGTGAAGGATGAAATCCTGACCCGCCTCGCGCGGATCGCCGCCTTGAAAGTGATTTCGCGCACTTCGACCGAACCGTTTAAAAAAGCGCCCCACAACCTGCGCGAAATCGCGGCGCAACTCGGAGTCGCCAACATCCTGGAAGGAAGCGTGCAAAAATCCGGCAGCACCGTGCGCGTCACCGTGCAGCTCATCCACGCCGGGAGCGACACTCATCTCTGGGCGGAAACGTACGACCGTGAATTAACCGACTTATTTGCGGTCGAGACTGAAGTGGCGCAACGCATCGCTACTTCGCTCGCGACCACGCTCACCGGTTCCGAGCAGACCGCCCTCCAGTCAAAACCGACGGTGAATGTGGAAGCACATCAGGCTTGCTTGCGCGGCCGCTATTTTTGGAACAAGCGCTCGGTCGAAGGTTATCGAACCGCCATCACACACTTCCGGCAAGCCATCGAAAAAGATCCCGCTTACGCCCATGCCTACGCCGGTTTGGCGGACGCTTATTTGTATCTCGGCGGCGATGATTCTGCTGACGAAGCCGATGCCATCGCGCAAGGCCGCGCCGCTCTCCAGCGAGCGCTCGAGCTGGATGAAACGCTCGCCGAAGCGCATGCCTCGCTCGGCTTGCTGGCGATGAATTTTGATTGGGATTGGGCGGAGGCGGAGCGCGAATTCAAGCGCGCGCTGGAGTTGAATCCGAACTACGCCACAGCGCATCAATGGAACGGCGAGTTTCTCGTCTCCATGGGTCGGGCGGAGGAAGGCGTTGCGGAATTGCGGAAGGCCCTCGAACTCGACCCGCTCTCGGTCGTCATCAGCACCGATCTTGGCAAAGTTCTTTTGCTGGCGCGTCGCTATGACGAAGCGAGCGCCCAATTTCATCGGGCGCTCGAGATGGATCCAGACTTTGCTGTGGCCCAAGGCTTACTCGCTCTCACTCTCTCGCTCCAAGGGAAACACGAGGACGCGCTCACCCAGATTCGCCAAATTAAAAATATCGCCGGCAACCCCATGCACCTCGCCTGGCTTGGCTACATCTACGGTGCCGCGGGCCGAAAAGGAGAGGCCGAGAATACGCTTCAGGAACTCGAGGCGCTTGCGCAAAAAACGTATGTGTCGCCAACTTGGCCGCTCTTGCTGGCCATCGGCCTGGGCGACAAAGAATACGCGTTTGCGCAGCTCGAACGGGTCGTGCACGAACATTCCATCGGCGGTGCGATCCCGCTCCGGGTGAATCCCCTTTTCGACCCGCTCCGCTCCGATCCGCGCTACGCCGAATTCTTGCGCCGCGCGAGCCTCGCCGAGTAGCCAACGGACCCCACGAAATTTCCGACAGCCGCTTACCGCGCGGAGCGGAACCTTTGAAAAAGAGCGCGCGCGTTGCGCTGCTCCCTTCGCGGTGATAGAACCTCGGAGTCTCGCCGCCCGGCGGCTCTCTCACCATCGCGCGCATCATGGTCGGCAAGATCCTCATCCCGGAAATCAAAAGCCTGATCGACGCGCGCGATTTCGCGGGTTTGCGCGAGCTGTTTTCCGATTGGCCGCCGGCCGATGTGGCGGAGATGATCCTCGATATGGAGGAAGGCGATCAAGTGATCATCTTCCGCGTGCTGCCCGCACGATCTGGCGGCGGATGTTTTTGAATACATCGAGGTCGATGCGCAGCACCAATTGCTCCGCGGGATGGCGCAGGAGCAAGTGGTTGGCATTTTAAATGAAATGTCGCCGGATGATCGCACGGCGCTGCTGGAGGAGTTGCCGGGCGCGGCGGCGCGGCAGTTGATCCAGCTCCTCACGCCGGAGGAACGGCGGGTCGCGCAGGCGTTGCTCGGTTATCCGGAGGACAGCGTCGGGCGTTTGATGACGCCGGATTTTATCGCGGTGCACGCGGATTGGACGATCAAAGAGGTGCTCGATTACGTGCGTGAAAATGGGCGCGACTCGGAGACGCTAAACGTGATCTACGTGGTCGATGAACGCGGGAAGCTGCTCGACGATTTGCGTATCCGCGAGATTTTGCTCCAGCCGCTCGCGTCGCGCGTGAGCGAGTTGATGGATGAAAATTTCGTCGCCTTGCGTGTGGCCGATCCGCAGGAAGCCGCGGTCAATGTTTTCCGAAAATACGATCGCACCGCGCTTCCGGTGGCGGATTCGAACGGCGTGCTCGTGGGCATGGTGACGATCGACGACATGCTCGACGTCGCCCAAGAGGAGGCGACGGAGGACATCCAGAAATTTGGCGGCATGGAGGCGCTGGAAGATCCTTACATGCGCGTGCCGTTGCTCACGATGGTGGGGAAACGCGCGCCTTGGCTCGTGGTTCTTTTGATCGGCGAAATGCTGACCGCGACCGCGATGGCGTTCTATGAAACCGAGATCGCGAAGGCGGTGGTGCTGGCTGTTTTCCTACCCATGATCATCTCGAGCGGCGGCAATTCCGGCTCGCAGGCCTCCACCTTGATCATCCGGGCGATGGCTCTCGGGGAAGTGACGCTGAGTGATTGGTGGTTGGTGATGCGGCGGGAATTGAGCGCGGGTGCTCTCCTGGGCACTTTCCTCGGCCTCATCGGCTTCGCGCGCGTGGCGCTGTGGTCGATCATCGGTGAGCGCTATCTGCACCGGCAGGTTTACGGCGAACATTGGGCCCTGGTGGCCGCGACGGTAGGCATCACGCTCGTCGGCGTCGTGCTTTGGGGCTCGGTCTCAGGATCGATGTTGCCCTTTGCCTTGCGCCGCGCGGGACTCGATCCCGCGACTTCTTCGGCTCCCTTCGTCGCCACGCTCGTGGACGTGACGGGGGTGATTCTTTACTTCAGCATCGCGCTTCTCATCCTGCGCGGATCGATGCTGTAGAGCGCGTTTAGCTGATTAGGTTTCGATCGAAACCCACTCGTTCCGCTTGCGCGAATCCGCCACTGCCTGCACCACGCGCATGTACTTCACACCGTCTTCAAAGTCCGGATGCGGCCGATTCCGACCGCGAGATTTCACCGCGGCGATAAAGTCGTCCTCCACCGTCCAGCCGCCGGCCAATTCCTTTGTCAATTCCACCTCATGCAGCGCGCGATCGCCCACTTTGCCCGCCCGAATCACATCCGTTCCGAAGTCATAGGTCATCGTCCCGAAATCGCCGAAGACCTGGAGTTCGTCGCCAGCCGCGAGCGCGTTGATACCGCTAAATTCAAGCACGCCTTCCGCGCCATTCGCGAAAGTGCAGAGGATCGTCAGCAAATCCGGCACCTGCACTTCGTAGCCCTGCCGCACTTCGAAGATCGTCTTCCCACGCGCATACACGCCCGTGATATCGCCCAACCAGCGCTGCAACACTTCCACATAGATGCCGAGCGCGAGCACGTTCAGCCCGCTGATCTCGATGCGTTGCCGCCAATGCGCCGGCGCCTCTGCATTCAAATAAGCGCCCGTCATACATTTCAGCCGGATATGATGCGGCTGGCCGACATAGTTTTCCGCGAGCAGCTTCTTCACCAAGAGATCACCGCGCAATCCAAACGGTGGCGGACACAGCATCGTGACCAGTTCCGGAAAGCGCCGCGCCGTCGCCAGCATTTCCTCTGCTTCCTGCAGATCCATCGCCATCCGCGCCTGACAGAAGACGTGCTTCCCCGCTTCCAACGCGGAAACTGTCACTGCGGAATGCATGTAAGGCGGCGTGCCGATCCAAACGATATCGAGATCGGGCAAAGCCAGAAGATCGGCCCAATTCTGCAGCGGAATCGCGTTCGGCACATTCTCATCACAGAATTTCGACGAGCTCTCGTAGGTGGAATTGGAAACGGCGACCACCTCGACGTCGGAATGCTTTTTCAGCGCGGGCAAATGCCGATCGCGGACAATGTCCCCGGCGCCGATGATTCCGATGCGAAGCTTATTAGTAGTAGAGCGAGCCATGATGAGAGAGTGTTGGTGCAGCGAGCACGACCATTAGAAGCGGGACGGCGGAACAGAGCAAGCTTTGACCGCCACCGGCAGAGGGCGTTCAAAAACCAAGGCAGCGAGCGCAGCCCCATCCGTTTTTCCATAGCCGACATCCGCCTCACCGCGAAACCCTCCGGGGGAAGCTGCGAAGTAGATTGAAGCGCAACAATCGCTTGACCGGGCATGGGGTGACTGCCAGCTTACGCGACTCTTTTTCCAGGAGCCGTTTTTATGTCAAAAGTTTGCAGCATTACAGGAGCGAAGGTTTCACGCGGAAGCATTATTCATCGTCGCGGTATGGCGAAGAAGAAGGGCGGCGTGGGCCGGCACGTGACGAAAAACGTGCCCCGCACATTCACCCCGAATTTGCACGAGCATCGTGTTTGGGTGGCGGAACTGAAGAAGTATGTCCGCGTCAAAGTGACGGCGCGCGCCATGAAGACGATCAATAAAAACGGAGCCTACGTGACCTTGAAAAAGGCCGGCCTCGTTTCCGCGCGCAGCTGATTTCTGCCCGGGGGGCGGTCTTCTCCTCGCTGTCTGCCGGGTCCATTTGCATCCGAAGTCCGCGGAGCTTCGGAGTTTCCTGGAGATCAGGATTCCTGAACCGGCTCCACGTCTTCGTTCAACTCGATGGCCTCTGCTTTAGAAGCGGTTGACTCCGAATCCGACACTTCAGTCTCGTCACCGCGCGCCGCGGGAGCCTCAGCGTCCGCCGTTTGAGCAGTCGGCTCCACGGCCTGTTCGATCGACATCCCGCCCTCCTCCGCGGCGGCCATTTCCTCTGCCGGAGTCGGCGCACTCGCCATCTCGCTAGCCGCTTTTTCCGCGACCACAACCGGTTCAACGGGAGTAATT
The DNA here is from genome assembly GCA_963762685.1 of uncultured Verrucomicrobiae bacterium. Classification (GTDB taxonomy): domain Bacteria; phylum Verrucomicrobiota; class Verrucomicrobiia; order Chthoniobacterales; family UBA10450; genus JACCTI01. Next base: position 108,436 of record CAVXLV010000013.1, read on the forward strand.
GCAGCAGCTTTCTCCTCTGGATTCGTCCCCGTCGCCGTGGCCGCCGGCGCTTTCGGGCGCGGCAAATCCAACGTGCCATCATTAAACTCGATCACATATCCCTCGTGCACGAGCCAATGCAGATCCGACGCCAAGAGTCCGCTTCGCCCGCTCAGCCGCGGTCGCTTCCATTTCCGCTGGCGCAATTTTTTCTGCCAGCTGTTTCCGGTTCATCCCCGGCGTTTCCGTCAATTTCTCCAGAATGCCGTTAATGGACGACGAAACGCTGGCGCTCTCGTGCCCGAATGGCCGCATGCGGAAAGGCGAGACGAAAAGCATCCCGCGCCGATGTCGAAAAATATTCAGCCCCGCACCTCGCAATCCGGCGGACAACTCCTGCATCATCTTCGAAGGCGAACGGATTTCTGCCGACCACGCGTTCTCAATCACAAGCCCTAATCCGCGATCCGCCAACCGGCGGCTAACGACTCCGCCAATCGTCACCTCCTGCGCGCTTCGCAGCAACGTCGGTAAATGCGTTTGGCGAAAATGCCGTTCGGTATCCGCCAAAGTCTTGAACTCGATCTCGGGCTCCAGCCCCTTCGTTTTGTAGGTCGTAATGCTGCGCGCCTGCTCTTTCCACTCCTCCACCACCGCCGGATCGCTCACGATCTCGATCTGGCGCTGGTAATCCTGGAAGCTCATCCGGCGGCTGAAGCGCTGCTCATAGAGCGCACGCAATTGCGGCTGGTAGGCGTGATGATTCGTGGGCCCTAACAACGTCCCGCTCAAACGGCAACGCGCCACGTTGGTGAAATTTCCCTTCAGCGGTTCCGTTTGCGTCTGCTCAACGGTGTAGAATTCATCCTTCGCATTTCCGAATGCTGTCCCTTCCAAAGTGCGCGGATCAGTCGCCGCGCCCCCGTGTTCACCCATCTGATGCAGGACTGCGCCTTCGGCCGCCGTCAGTTTCACGTCATAACGTTCGGGCTTGTCCAAAAACAAACGCGCCAGCGCAAAGACCGAATACGTCACGGATCCGGATTTGATCTGCGCGATTACGTTCTCAAAAGCCAGAGCATGGGGCAGGAAACGCACATCCACTTGCGGGAGCGGCGGCGGCGCTTCGCGCGGCGGACGCCGATCATCGGAACGCTCGGGCCGTCGGGCATCCGGGCGGCGTGGCCCGGAATCTGGCCGCCGCGGTCCGGAAGGTCGATTGCCGCCACCTTCGCGCGCATCCCTTTTCGGACCGCGCGGTCGCGCGTCGCGCCCCCGTTGCGGGCCGCGGCCTCCACGATCAAAAGAACGCGGCTCCTCTTCCCCCTGGTATTGCGAATAGTCTTTCGCATGCGCGGGCTCATTCACCCACGCAGGCATCATTTTTAAATCGAGCAGATCGGCGGGGGTAGTCGGCTCAGGCATGGCCTTCCTTCTTAAGGCCTGCGACGCAGGATGTAAAACGGTGGCGCACGCAATCCGCGCAGGGCGAAATCGGGAAATTAATTGACAAGGCGTCTAATTGTTTTACTTGCCATCCTTGCCGGGACTGCTTAATGCCTGCCCGCTACCGAACGCCAACCAAGGAACAGTTTTTATGACGGACAAATCCATTGAAGAGAAGGTCAAAGACATCATCGTCGAGCAACTCGGCGTCAATCCGGAACAGGTCACGCCGACCGCTTCCTTCATCGAAGATCTGGGCGCCGATTCGCTCGATATCGTGGAGCTGGTAATGGCGTTTGAAGAAGAATTCTCCGTCGAAGTGCCAGACGAAGATGCGGAGAAACTCCAGACCGTGGGCGATGTGATCAAGTACATCGAAGAGAAGGCAGCCAAGCAGTAGTCTGCGAAAAAAATCCGCGCTCGAAAGAGCGATCAGAAAAACACGACTTCGGTCGTGTTTTTTTGTGCTCGGTTGCACCCACCCGGTAAGGCGGACAGACTGATCCGATGACGTTTGAGCTCTTCCAGAAACCCCTCTTTCACGCGGGCGGGCACTATGTCACAGCGGCGGGATTATCGGCGTTTCTCGGTTTGCTCATGCTCGGTTTCGCCTTCGCCCGGGCCTTTCAAAGCAGCTTGCTTCGGCGTCTGTTCAGCCGGCTTAAACTCGATCCGAATTTTATCGCGATCGTCACCACCATCCTCAGCCTGGCCTCTGTCGTTTTCTTCGCAGTCGCGGCGATAAATTCAGCCGGTTTTCCCCTCGCATGGGACGCGCCTCTGCCGGGGGTAAAGTTGAGTCTGCTGCAGGTCCTATTGCTGATCGTGATGCTCATCGGAGTCTTCTGGCTCTCGTCGCATACAAAGCGCTTTCTCTTTAACCGCTTCCTCGTCAACAGCGGCCTCAACCGCTCCCTGCAATACGCCATCTCGCAAGTCGCGAGTAATGCCGTCCTCGTCATCGGCGTCCTCATCGTCCTCACCAATACCGGCATTAATTTGAGCGCGTTCGCCGTTCTCGCCGGCGCCATCGGTGTCGGGATCGGCGTGGGCTTGCAGAGCATCGCGAGTAATTTCATCAGCGGCCTCATCATTCTGGCCGAACGACCGATCTCGTTAGGCGATCGCGTCGAAGTGGGCAACGTCACCGGGCAGGTGGAAAAAATTCGCGCCCGCTGCACCATCATCCGCACGAACGACAACATCTCCATGATCGTGCCGAACTCGAAGTTCATCGAAGAGCCCGTCACGAATTGGACTTACGGCGACCCAAGGGTGCGCTTTCGCATTCCCATCGGTGTCGCTTATGGCAGTGATCTCGAGAAAGTTCGCTACCGCGCTCATCGCGGCCGGCTCGGAAAATGAGAACACGCTCGCCGAACCGGCGCCGAGCGTGTTCCTCGATAAGTTTGGCGAGAGCTCGATCGATTTTGAGTTGGTCGTCTGGAGCAGCGAGATGAGTTACCGCCCGCGCCGTTACCGAAGCGATCTCTACTTTGCGATCGCCCAGAAACTCGAAGAAGCTGGAATAGAAATCCCGTTCCCCCAGCGCGACATCCACATCCGAAGTGGCGTGCTCCCGATCACGCGCGGCACAAGCGAGCCGGAGCAATCGGCTTAGCGTTTCTTTGCGGGCAAGCTTCCCCAGAAATTTGGCATGCCCACCCGCGAGAACATCCCGTTTCCCGGCGGATCAGCGCGCGTCGTCTCGCTGGCGGAACTGCGCGGAACGGAAGCGTGGAGCTCGGCATTTCGCCAGCAGGCGAAAGATTCGCGCTTCTATGAAATCGTGGAAGAAACGATCAAGTGCGGATTCGAGCATCACTACCTGGTCCTGGAGGATGACCACGGCCGCATCCGCGGCATTCAGCCTTTCTTTTTCGTGCAGCAAAATCTGGTGGAAGGCGTGCCTGCCTTGCAGGCTGCGGTTGCATTCGTTAGGCGAATCTTTCCACGCTTTCTCACATTGCGCGTGCTCATGGTCGGCTGCGCCGCCGGTGAAGGCCATCTCGGTCTTTGCCAGCCCGGCGACGAAGATTGGTTTTCGATCGCGCTCTACCGCGCGCTCGAAAAATATGCGCCAGGCAAGGCCGCATTAACTGTCTTCAAGGATTTCTCAGCGCGCTATCGCGAGACGCTCCAGCGCTTCGCCGAGAACGGCTACACCCGCATCCCGAGCATGCCGATGACGCAGCTCACCCTTTCCTTCCGCGATTTCGACGCCTACTTCGCGCACCTGAGCAAGGCCACGCGCAAAGATCTCCGGCGCAAATTTAAGCGCGTGGAAAAGGCCTCACCAATTCAACTCGATGTCGTCACTGACGTCTCGCCGTGGGTGGATGAGATGTACCCGCTTTACCTGCAAGTGCAGCAGCGCTCCTCGCTCAAATTTGAGACCCTCACGAAAGACTATTTTCGCGAACTGGGGGCCCGCATGCCGGAGAAAGTGCGCTTTTTCCTGTGGCGGCAGGATGCCAGGATCATCGCTTTCAGCATCGCGCTGGTTCACGATGACGTGATTTTCGACGATTATCTCGGCCTCGATTATCGCGTGGCGCTCGATCTGCATCTTTATTTCTTCACCTTCTGTGACATCCTCGGCTGGGCGCTCGCGCAAGGGCTGAAGTCTTATCGCAGCAGTCCACTAAATTATGAGCCAAAGCGCCGGCTCGGGTGCGATCTCCTGCCCTTGGATCTTTACGTCCGCGCGAATTCCAAGGTCTTCAACGCCATCTTCCCGCCCCTGCTCAAGCTCCTCGAACCGACCCGCCACGATTCCGTTCTCCAACGTTTTCCCAACGCCGCTGAGCTCTAATAACGTGCCCCCTTCCCCCACTGGTTTTCGCAATCCCTGGCTGCACCTCGCGCTCAGCCAGGTCTGCACCATGATCGGCGATCTTTGTTTGAAACGCGGTGCGGAAGCGACCGCCCATCTCGCGCCGGAGTGGGGTTGGACCGGAGTGACCGGTCTGGCGTCGCTCATGGTCTGGCTGGGGATCGCCTTTCTCATCCTCAGCTTCGTAACCTGGCTTTACGTCCTAAAGCATCTCCCGCTTTCGCGCGTTTTCCCGATCTCTCAGGTCGTGCACATCATGGTGCCGCTGGCGAGCTGGCTCGTGCTCGGAGAATTCATCAGCGTGCTGCGATGGGCCGGCATCGCGCTCGTGCTGCTCGGTCTCGCGCTGGTCGCGAAGCCAGTGGCGAAATTGGAGGAACGCCTGTGACGCCCTTTTACCTTTGCCTGATCCTCATCTCGCTCGCGAGTTTCGTCGCGGGCCAGTTGCTGCTCAAACACGGCATGGAGTCGACGGCGACGCGCGGATTCCGCCAACCGACCTTCGCCGTTTTCGTTTTTGCCGGCACCGTTGCCATGGCCATCTCTTTCTTCCTCACGCTTGGTTTGTTGCAAAAATTTGACCTGAGCTACATCGACCCGTTCCAAGGTTTGAGCGTCATCTTTGTCAGCCTGGCCGCGGTCTTTTTCCTGCGCGAGAAACTCAACCTGCGCCTCGCGCTCGGCTCTCTTTTGATTTCGGCCGGCCTTGTCCTGGTATCACTCAGTTAAAGCTGGCCACAACTTTGACAGCGTGGCGTGATTGGTTGCGCGCGCTGCCGGCAGGTGGCGTTCCGGCAACCGCGGGTGATCCAATTTCGCAACGAAACCTTGTTTCCAACGCGCATATTTCTGCGGCGAATACGCTCCGCAAATATCGCCGCCTACCACGCGGGTAGCGCTTCGGAGATGCGACAAGGCCCACAAAACATCGTCAGTCGTGAACTTCCCGTTTTCCCAATTCGTCACCGCGTCCCCCTCCCGCAGACAATCCAGATCGATCGTTACATAAACATCCCCGCCGTGCAGGTCCGCGACAAAGCGCGTAAAGTCCTCCCGCCACGTCTCCCGAAAAATCGCGCCGCGTCGCTGCTGTTGCGCCAGCGGCCGATCGTCCGCCCAAGCGTGAACTTCCAGCGTGCCCGCTCGTTCCGCGCGACGATTCCCAAACGCCTGTCCCGGCCACCAGCATTCGAAATTCCCGCAGCCCCACACGCTCACTTTTTGCACGGCCTCGAGCTCCAGCGCGCGATTGACCCAGCTCCCGCAACACCAACGCGGCGGTCGGATATCCCAGTCCGGATGATTATCGAAAGAGATCACGCTTAGCGGTTCAGCAAACCGCCGCACCCACAGCCCGCTAAGATGGTGGAAATCGCCCGAGCCATAGAGAATGAACGGCGCGAGCCGAGCAGCATGGACACGATAGAATTCCTCCACCTCCCGCGGCGGCGCGGAAAAGCGGAGACGCGGCCCCCATTCCCGCGCATCCACCACCGGCAATTCCAGCGCAGCCGCGTCCCATGCATCATCAAGATTCAAATGCACGCTCGCGGTCACGGTAAAAAGAAGTTCGCGGCGTTTTCTCCCGGGACAACTGCGATACGCGCAGCGCGCCGGCCACCATCGATATTAGGTCATCAAAAACCCGCGCTTAAACGGTCAGAAAGAAATGGAGGCGAAAACCATCGCCGACAATCGCGACCTCATCTGCAAAGTGCAGGACGCTTTCCGCTTCTTCGCCCGCTCCACTTCTGCAGTGCTTGGGACGGCTTGGGCTTTCGTCATCGCGATTGCCGTCATCGTCCTTTGGGCGGCGACCGGGCACATCTTCCATTACTCGGATACCTGGCAACTCATCATCAACACCGGCACCACCATCATCACCTTCCTGATGGTGTTTCTGATTCAAAACACCCAAAACCGCGACTCGAAAGCCGTTCATCTCAAGCTCGACGAACTCATCCGGGTGGCTGGCCGCGCGCGCAATCAGCTCATTGATATCGACCGTTTGTCTGACCAGGAACTCACCAAACTGCAGCAAGAGTTCGCGCGCATTGGCCGGAAAGCGGACGAGGCCACGGCCGCGGTCGAGCGAATCGCAGAGGCCGTCGAGCGTTGACGCGCGTTAGTTCGCTTTCGCCTCGCCGGAGCGGATGAACTTCGGTCCACTCGGGCATAGGTGGAAGATCTCGCATTCCCGACAGTCCGGCTTCCGCGCGAAACAACGCCGCCGGCCATGCCAGATGAGCCAATGACTCCACATCGTCCAATGCTTCTGCGGGACGAGCTTCATCAGATCTGCTTCGATTTTTTCCGCGTCGGTCTGTTTCGTTAGGCGGAGTCGCTGGGAAAGACGCGCGACGTGCGTGTCGACCACGACGCCTTCGTCTTTGCCGAACGCGTTCCCCAAAACCACGTTCGCAGTTTTTCGGCCCACCCCGGGCAGCGCGTGCAATTCCTCCATCGTGGCCGGCACTTTCCCGTCATGCTTTTCCATAATCGCGACGGCGGCCGCGCGGATGCTCTTCGCTTTGTTGCGATAGAATCCGGTTGAGCGAATCATTGACTCAAGTTCGTCTGGCGAGGCCTGCGCGAATTCCGTCGCGGAGCGATAGCGTTTGAACAATTCTGGCGTGGTCAGATTCACCCGCTTGTCGGTGCACTGGGCGGAGAGAATGGTCGCCACCAGCAACTGCAGCGGCGTCTTGAAATCGAGCTCGCAGTGCGCGTCAGGATAAACCTTCGGCCACGCTTTCACCAAATGCTCCACGCGTTCGCGCGCCGTCATCGCGCACGCCTCGGCTTCCGCGGTTTCATTCGTCGCCCAACAAACACTCGCCCGCGCCGCACGATCCGCCGCGCCCACGCATACTCGCTGGCTAAAATAGCCAACCCGATCGGGATGACGATCACAGCCGGGCCCGGCAACACGATCATGGCAATGCCAATGAGTAAGACCGTGACGCCGATGACTGAATAAATCAGGCGCCGAATCACCGGCATGCGATCAAGCCCCAGCTTATCGTTTAAGCGCCGCTGCCAGGCGCGTTTCCGCGCTTCGATCGGATGATGAGGGCGCGACGGTGCGGGAGCGTTCATGAGCGAGTGCGAGCCGAGTTACTTTTCGGCGAAGGACGCGAGCTTCTGCTCCAACTGCGGAGGCACATGCGCGACGATGACCGCCGCTTCGCCTTCGTAGCGCAACTCGAGCACGCGTCCGACTCGGTGAATCTCCGCGATGAGACCGGACTCCGTCAACGGCACCCGAAAGCGCAGGTGAAGATGCCAGGAGGTCACCCTGTCTTGCAAAGCCTGGACCAGCTCGCCCACGCCTTCGCCTGTGCGCGCCGAAATGGCGACGCTGCCAGGGAAGCGCTGCTGATAGGCGGCAACCGTCTCGGGATTTGGCAGCGCGTCGATCTTGTTGAAGACGAGCAAGGTTTGTTTGCCAAAGGCGCCCAACTCTTTCGTGACAGTGTTCACCGCCTCGATGTGTTCATCCACGCGCGGGTGGCTCAGATCCACCACGTGCACGAGCAAATCCGCTTCACTCACTTCCTCCAGCGTCGCCTTGAACGACTCGATCAACATGTGCGGGAGATTTTTGATAAACCCCACCGTGTCGGTTAACAGCATGCGCTGCTTGTTAGGCAACGTGATGCTGCGCGTGGTGGGATCGAGCGTGGCAAAAAGGCGATCCGCTGCGATCACATCCGCACCCGTGAGGAGATTTAGAAGCGTGGATTTTCCGGCGTTCGTATAGCCGACCACAGCCGCCACCGGCCACTGATGGCGACGGCGGCCTTCGCGTTGGACGGAGCGCACCTTGCGCACGCCTTCCAGCTCGCGCTCCAGTTTTGCGATCCGCTCCTGCACGCGCCGGCGATCTACTTCCAGCTGGGTTTCGCCCGGTCCGCGGGTGCCAATGCCGCCGGTCTGCCGCGAGAGGTGCGTCCACATCCTCGTCAAGCGCGGAAGCAAATATTGCAGCTGCGCGAGTTCGATCTGCAACCGCCCTTCCCGGCTGCGCGCGCGCTGCGCGAAAATGTCGAGAATAAGCTGGGTGCGATCCAGCACCTTGCGCGAAAAAAGCCCCTCCAGATTGCGGCCCTGCGCCGGCGACAGCTCATGGTCAAAAATCACGGAGGTGACCTGCTGATCGCGGAACGAATCCTTGATCATCTGCGCTTTGCCTTTGCCGATGTAGTAGGGCGCGGTCGGCTTATCGAGTCGTTGCGTGACGGTGTTCACCACCTGCGCGCCCGCGGAGTAAGCCAGCTCGCGCAGTTCCTCCAGCGAATCGGCCAGGTCCCATTTAGAGACGCCGCCCTGTTCCAGTCCCACGAGGACAGCGCGTTCGGGCCGCTTTTTTGACTGGACGTTAATCATCGGTTGGGCGCGAAGGAGAGACGAGCCTTGCGCGCGATCCATTCGATCGCTTCCGGTGAGCCTATGCGGGAGAGGTTCAGCGCTTCGAAACTAGTTTGGCGCGAAAACCAGGTCAATTGTCTTTTGGCATAGCGACGTGTCGCCTGTTGGATGGCGGCGACGCATTCCGCTTCCGAGATGCGCCCCGCGACCAGGTCGCGGATTTGTCGCAACCCGAGCGTTTGCTCCGCCGTTGATCCGATCTCTTCCGCCGCGCGGACTTCCTTCACCACCCCACCGGCGAACATGGATTCCACGCGAGTATTGATGCGCTGATAGAGTTCCTCGCGCTCGCGAAAGAGGAAAACGCCGGGCGACTCTTCAGCTGACGTTGGGCGACTGCGCAGTGCCGAAGCGGGCTGGCCGCTGAGTATACAAATCTCCACCGCCCGAATCAGTCGTCTTTTGTTTTGACGATCAATCGTGGTGGCCAACGCCGGATCCATTTGCTCCAGCCTAACGATTAATTCGCCTTCACTGCATTGCTCCAGACGTTCTCGCATTTCCGCGTCCGCCCGCGGGAGCGGAGAAAGTCCATGCGTCAGCGCTTTCACGTACATGCCGCTTCCGCCCACCACGAGAACAGGGCGACCGCGCGCGTGGATTTCCTCGATCGTCTCCAGCGCCGTCCGGCGGAAACGCTCCGCGTCCATCGTTTCCGCCAAGGGCACAGTGCCGATCAAATGGTGACGCACACGACAGAGCGTGGCCTCCTCCGGCTTCGCGGTTAGCAGATCGAGCCCGTCGTAAACCTGAAACGCATCCGCGCCGACAATTTCCGCGTCCAGGATGCGCGCGACTTCCGCCGCGATCTCCGATTTGCCGCTCGCGGTGGGCCCGACGATGAAAAACGCGCGCGGCATCACCCTGTAAAAGAAAACGGGAGACGAGCAGCGAACGCCACCACGTCTCCCGTTTTGTAAAACAATCTCAGCTTAACTCGCCGAAGAATGATGGTCGCTCGACTTCGCGCCGCTCACCAGAAGCTTGCGGCCGAGGAAGTCTTTGTCGTGCAACTCGGTGACGGCGCGTTGCGCTTCTTCCACCGTGTTCATTTGCACGAAGGCAAAGCCCTTCGAACGCTGGTTGTGCTTATAGGTCACCACCTCTGCGTTTTGCACTTCGCCGACGCCGTTGAAGAGCTCGAAGAGATCGCTCTCCGTGGCTTCAAACGACAGGTTGCCCACGTAGAGACGCGGCGTGGTGACGGCGACTGACTCCGGCGGTTTACGCGTGCTGCGCGGAGACGGCGAGCCGTTGGCCGAGCCATTGCGCGCCGGCTGTGGCACGCGAGCGATAGGCGGATTCCCACTGGAGAAGAAGCCCATGATTTTGTCCCAGAACGACTTTTTGACGGGCGCTTTGGGTGCTGGATTTTGCCGGTAGGAACGATCGTCGCCCCCCCGGCGTCGGGAAGCTCCGCCGCGCGGACGCCGCGAGCCTCTCCCGGATGATTGAGATGCCATGATATGGATCCTCTATGTTGACCGAATTGTGGTTCGGGCGGAGCGCATCTATTGATGCCCGATCCCGCCGCACGCCGATCCCGAAGGATCCATTCAAGTAGCTAAAGCGCGTGGCCGCAGAAAACTCCGCCGCTCTCAGTCGAGAAAGTATTCGAAAAGATTGGCGCGCCGCACCCCACTCGAATCGAGTCGCGAACGTTCGCAACAACCACGTCCCAAGTCTGATTCGTGAGGAAAAACGGACGCCCGGAGATTCGAAGACAATTCCCGACATCGGCGGGTAACATGGAGGAGAAGGGCCGTTTTGCAAGACGGGAGGAGGGCGCTGCCTAACGGGCCCACTCTTATCTCACTCATCGAAATTGTCATCGTGCGTAGGACGGAAGGAAAGGTCAGGGCGAGAACGGCGTCGACGAGTGCGCGGGAAAACGCTCACTTCGTTATCCCGAGATGCGGAGATGGAGTTGGCGAGACGGCGCCGTTAGGCAGGCGTAAGCGTCTGCCGATACCATTCGACAAACTTCGGCAAGCCTTCGCGCAGCGCTGTTCTCGGCTGGTAACCGAGAAGCCTTCTCGCCTTCGAAATATCCGCGCAGGTCAAAGGCACATCGCCAGGTTGCTCTGGCAGGCGATTGACGATCGCCTTCCGCCCCACCGCGCGCTCAATCTCGGCGATCAATTCTCGCAGCTCGATCGTCTCGCTCTCACCGAGATTGAAGACATCAAACATCGGTCCGGCATAAGATATTGCAGCCATCACTCCCTGGATAATGTCGTCTATATAGGTGTAGTCGCGTCGCGTGGTGCCGTCCCCGAATTGGTCAATGGGCTGGCCGGAGTGGATCTTCCGCGTGAATTGGTGAATCGCCAGATCGGGACGCTGCCGCGCGCCGTACACGGTAAAGAAACGCAGCGCCACGATCCGCATGCGGTAGAGATGCGAATAGGTCGAGCAGAGAAATTCGCCCGCGATTTTCGTCGCCGCATACGGGCTGATGGTTTGCGTGAGATGCATCTCTTCAGAAAAGGGCACCACCTTCGAGACGCCGTAAACCGACGAGCTGGAGGCAAAGACGAACCGCTCGATCCCCGTCAAACGTGCTGCTTCCAGGAGATGCAGCGTGCCGGCGACGTTCGTATCGTAATAGAGCTGCGGATGACTAATGGAAGGCCGCACGCCTGCGCGGGCCGCGAGATGCGCGATCAGCTCGAATTTTTCGCGATGAAACAAATCGCGCACCGCGTTGGCATTTCGCAGATCGATCTGATGGATCTGCACCTGACCCGCCACGCCTGCGAGATTCGCGCGTTTGATTTGCGGGTCGTAAAAATCGTTGAAGTCGTCGAGGATCGCGACTTCATGTCCGGCAGTGAGTAATTTCTCAACCAGGTGCGAGCCGATGAAGCCCGCGCCGCCGGTGACCAGGGTGCGCATCGCGCGAGCGTAAAGATGAAGCGGAAAACGAGCAAGGATGGATCAAGCGTGGGCATCGCCTTGGCGATGCTGGCTGTTTTCGTGCTCACGACGCTTGGCCTGCTCTGGCTCCGCTTGCATCGGGAAATGGCACCGCTGGCGCAACTGGAGCCGGCCTTCCAACTCCCCTCACCTTTCACGCTCGCAGCCTTACCCACCGCCACGCGCTTTGATTTCCCGCTCGGAACCGAACACGGCGCCTTCGCTTACAACGCGCAGCCCTTTACCGAGAACCGGCATCTTGGCGACGATCTCAATGGCATCGGCGGCGAAAATAGCGATTTCGGCGATCCGGTTTACGCGATTGCCGATGGTCGTGTCCTCTTCGCTCACGAAGGGGGCCCGGGCTGGGGCAATATCCTCATCGTCCTCCACGCCTACGAAGAAAACGGCACGCGGAAGTATCTGCAATCCTACTACGCGCATGTGGACAAGCTGCTCGTGCAACCACCGCAGGAAGTCCGGCGCGGACAGCCCATCGCCACCGTCGGCAGCGCCAACGGCAAATATTTAGCGCATCTCCATTTCGAGATGCGGGAGTTCGTCACGCCCTTCATCGGCCCCGGCTACCGCGAGGACACGCGCGGCTGGATTAACCCCTCGGAATTTATCCGGCAGCACCGCGGCGCTGCTGACGAAGATGTCGGCCGGCCGCCGCTGCCATAGGGATTTTAATAGGTTCGCAGGAGATAAATCCAATTCCCCACCCCGGCCAGCAGCACGCCCACCAAGGTCGCTTTTCGAACTGCGCGCTCCGGAATTACCACTCGCACTCGCGGGAGTCTCGCCCCTAAGACGACGGCTGCGTAAAGATCGTAAAGCGCGATCGCGCAAAGCCCCACAAACACCAGCGGATTGAATTGCCAGGCCGTGCCCAGATGACCGTGGAAAAACGCGAGGCCAGCGCGCGTCGCGCCACAGGTCACACACGGCAATCCCGTGAGCGAACGAAAGGTGCAAACGGGCCACGGCAGTTTGAGCGCGAGCCAGGACAGGGCCAGAAGCGCCGCGCACATCGTGACCGCAAGCCAGATCAGTTCGTGATCCAGTTCGCCTGCGCGTAACCGACGCCACTCAAAGCGCATGGCTGCCGGCTAATGCCAATTCGCGCCTGCTGCGGCCAGGCCGCCCATCAGGATAATCAAAGCCAGTCCGCCACCACAACAGACGACAATCGGCGCCACCACCGCCACCACTGCGCGCCAGCTCTCTGTCTCGTGCGCCCGCGCCAACCCGATGCAATTTAAGGCTAACGAGTAGATCCCGGCGATCATCCCACCGCAGAGCGGAATCACTTGCAGCACATTCGCCGAGCCCGACGAAAAACAGAAGACGCGCAGCGTGGTTTCGAAGGGCTGCTTTGCCCCGCCGACCAACATCAAGACCAGGTGGATTATACCAGCGCCGAGGAATGCGCCGATGATCAGAAAGAACGGCATAAAAATCAGCCAGCCGAAGGTGGCCACGCCCGTGCCGAGAAGCGCCCCCAGACCGTTGCGACTGCCAAGGCCGAACGAGCGCAAACCGAAGGAAAATACAAAAGAGATCACCGCACCCACCATTCCGAGAATGAGGGTGTAAAGCAGCGGATCGATCAATCCGCCTTCGCGGCGCATGACTGCGAACGCTTCGTTCGGCCGGAGCAAAACCAACTGGACCGTTTCCAGTAAGGCGTTGAGCCAGCCGAGCTGTTCGCGATTCTCCCACGGTAAACCCGTCGCCGCGGCCGGGGTGGCGATGATCGCCGGTACGGCCGCGAATTTTTCCGGAACGGCCGCGGTCGGCTCCGGTGCCGCTGGCTGAGCAGGCGTCGCGGGCACGCTGCGGAAATCGTCCAACTCCGAGAGCGGCCGCCACGTCACCATGCCTTCCATCCATCCGAGATCGGTCCCGATGAACTCGCCGGTGCGCAAGCCTTCCCGCACTTTCTCTTCCTCAAACGTTCCTAAAGTGGCGCCGCTGCGGCTGACATGAATGATGGCCATAAGGCTGGCGTTTTATGAATCGCCGGCCACGAAGTCAAGAGACCGCCATGGTCTTCCGTTTCAGCCACGATTCGCACTCGGCCCTTCCGTCTCCAGCGCGCGCCAGAAATACCAGGCCGCGAAGGAACGATAGGGCCGCCATTTTTCTCCCAGCCGAAAAAGCTGTTTTGGTGTCGGCAATTTCCTTTTCCCGAACGTCTTCGCGTAGCCTTTTTGCACGCCGAGATCATTCACCGGCCAGACGTCCGGTCGGCCCAGATCGAAAAGCAGCAGCATCTCCACCGTCCAACGTCCGATCCCGCGCACGACGGTGAGACGTTCGATGATTTCCTCGTCGCTCATTTGCGTCAGCTCAGCGGCGGAAGGCACGGTCCCATCGATCGTTTTTGCGGCCAAATCTTTCAGCGCAGCCGTCTTGTTCCGCGAAAGGCCGCACGCGCGCAGTTCCTCATCCGGAGTGATCAGAATTTGCGCCGGATCGAGCCAGTTCTCTCCCGGAAAGTGTCCACGGACGCGGCCCCAAATCGTGGCCGCAGCCTTCCCGCTGAGCTGTTGATAAACGATGGATTCCGCGAGGGCATCGAAGGGCCGCTCCAAGGCCAGCTTCCTTCGTTGGAAAGGACGCGAGCGTGCAATCAAAGCCGCGAAACGCGGATCGCTCGCAGCGAGATGTTTGATGGCGGCCCGCATTCCGGGAATCTCCTAACGCGGAGCACACATACTGGAAACCAGTTTATCAGGAGTCCGCGAACCGTCGGCTCTCCCACCGCGGTCACGGCAGAATCCCCTTTCACCTCGCGCGGGCCGCTGCATATTGCCGCACCCGCATGAAAAAGCATTTCGTCCTCGCCGCGCTCCTCGTTTCTTTCCTCGTCCAGGCGCGTGCTGGTTCCGTTGAAACTCGTTTTACCGCCGATGTCGAAACCGATAAACCCGCGCTCGATCTTTTCAATCTGGACGCGTCCTACGTTTTCGAGAGCAAACTGACGCGCGGCAACGTCAACTTCGGCGATCAGGACGCATTTTCGTTCAGCATTGATTACGCGCATCGCTTTCATCTCGCCGGTCGTCTCTATCTCCGCGCCGGTGTCGCTTATAGTCGCTTCGATTTCGGCGAATCCTTCGCGCCGGTTCCGGATCAATTGCAAAGCCTCTCCGCCATCATTGGACTTGATTACATGGTCGGCAAAGATCTCGGCGCCTTCCTGCAGGTTCGGCCGGGGTTTTACACGGATCGCACCTTCGATCTCGATAGTTTCGACGCCCCGATCACGCTCGGGCGGCTCTGGGTTTTGCAGGACAAGAAAATGTATCTTCTCACTGGCGTGAACGCCGCCTTTCTCCGTGGTGAATATCCGGTGCTGCCGTTGGTCGGCCTCATCTGGTATCCGACTGAGCAATGGCACATCCTCGCCATTCTGCCCGAACCGCGCATCACCTATCTGCCGAACAAAAACCTCTCCCTCTGGCTCGGCGGCCAGCTCACGGGCGGCTCTTTCCGCACGGAAGAAAGTGCCACCATTCTCCCGCGGCGTTTGAGCAATGCCGCGGTCGATTACTCCGAGTATCGCGCTGGTTTGGGTGTCGACTTCAGATGCGGAAACGCCATCACCGTTTCAGTGGCCGGTGGTTATGCCTTCCAGCGCCGGTTCAACTTCGAGCGGGCCGGTTTCGATTACGAAGCCGATCCCGCGCCGTATGTGCGCGCGATGTTGAAGGCAGAGTTTTAGGACGCCGCGGCGAAGCGGCGCGGATTCTCCGTTGCCTACTGCTCAATCCGCCGCAGCAGGAAGCCGGCGCCGACAAACGTCACGAGCTGTGCCCGCGCACAGGATGAGCAGGCTGGGCCCATAGAAACTGAACCCAGCGTGATAAAGATTCACCAAACGGAACGCGCGGCAGAAATGCGTGAGCGGGAAGAGTTCCGAGATCCAGCGGATCCCGGCCGGTAATTGCTCCAGCGGCGCAAAAGCACCCGAGAGGACGAACACCGGCAGGAGAAAGAAGACGGAAAACTGAATCGCCTGCGTCTGCGTGCGCGAGATGGCGGAGATGACGAGCCCCAAGCCTAGCGAGCAAAGCAGGAAGACCACGCAAATGAGCGCGAGCACCAACGGCTGGCTAAATTCCACCTGGAAATGCCAGCCGGCCAGAATCGCGATCATCAAGATCAAGCCGATCGAGATCGCGAAGTACGGAATCACTTTCCCAATCACGATTTCGCCTCTCCGCAGCGACGTGACCATAAGCTGATAGAGCGTGCCGGATTCGCGTTCGCGCGCGATCGTGCAGGCCATCAGCGTGACGGTGATGAGCTGCAGGATCAGGCCGATGATCCCGGGGATGACGTAATCGATGAAACGCTCTTTCGGATTGTAGAGCATCTTGCCATCAACCGACCACGGCTCCATCGCAGAGACGAATTGCTTCCGCACCGTCACCGGAAACTTCTCCGCCAAATCGAAGACGTCGTCCGGCAGGCCATCGATCAATTCTTGCCGCTCATCGAGCTGAAATTTCCCGATTGTTTCCTGCACGCTGCCGAGCAGTTGCGGGGCCACGTTGGTGTCGCTGGCGTCAAGATAGAACTCCAGCGGGATGGGTTTCCCATTCGAGAGGCTCTCGCTCCAACCGGCCGGAATCACGAGCGTGGCCTGCACGCCTTGCTGCAGCAGATCCTTGTTCACGCCGCCTCCGGGCGGCTGGACACGCCATTTGAAGGTTTCGTTCGTGAGCGCTTTTTGCACAAACCGCTCGGTGCGCGGTGTGGGGTCGGCGTTGACTAAAATAGCCGGCACGCCTGTCATCTCTCCCGCTTCGAAAGCGTGTCCGAAAACGAGCGTGAAAATCGGCGGCAGAATCAGGAGCAGGATCAGCACGCGGCGATCGCGATAGATGTGGAGGAATTCCTTCCGCGCGACGCTGGCGATGGCGCCTGAGGGAGCCGCCCTTCATGATGCGAATCCTTTTTGGGAAAGGGAAACGTCGAACGTCGAACGCCGAACGTCGAACGTCGAACTAAGAAAGAAGCCTTCGCTGCAGTTCTTCCATTCGACGTTCGGCGTTCGACGTTCGACGTTCGACGTTAAGTTTCTGTCCCAGTTCATGAATCGAGCGGCTTCAACACCTCGTGATACCCCTGCGAATAAGCCGTAAAAACATCTTCCATATCCGGCTCGACCCAGCGCTCGCCGCGCCATTCGATTTCCGGAAACGGCCACGTCTCGCGCCAGCGGCTAACGAGTCGTTCCGGCTCGGCCGCGTAGAGCCGCAGCGCTCCGCTGCGCAGCGAAACGCCAAGCACATCCGGCTCTTCACGGAATCGCACCAAACCCTCCATGACCGGATCGACTTCCAGCTCAAGGAGCTTGGTATTGAAGCTCGACTTAAACGCGCGCGGCGACGCTTTCGCCAGGAGTTTCCCTCGATGAATAAAGCCGACATCGGTGCAGCGCTCCGCTTCATCCATGTAATGGGTGGTGATGAAAATCGTGATGCCGCTGTGACTCAGATCATAGAGTAAATTCCACAGCTGCTGGCGATGCACCGGATCAAGACCGGAGGTCGGTTCGTCCAGGAAAAGCAGCGGCGGCTCGTGCACCAACGCACAGGCGATTGCGAGCAGTTGCCGCATGCCGCCCGATAAACTTCCCGCGGCCGTTTTCCGTTCGCGCTCCAAGTCCACCAACTGCAACAGCCGCGCGCTCCGCTTTTCCAATTCCCCGCCGGGCACGCGGCAGGCGCCGCCGAAGAAGCGCAGATTCTCCTCCACCGTCAGATCGCGATAAAGACTGAAACGCTGCGCGACGTATCCGAATTTCGAGCGCACGGCCTGCCGCTCATTCCAGACATCCAGCCCGGCGATCGTGGCGCGGCCCGCAGTCGGACGGACCAGCCCGCAGAGCATTCGCATCGTCGTCGTCTTGCCCGCGCCATTCGCGCCGAGGAATCCAAAAATGGAGCCACGCGAAATATCGAGCGAGAGGCCTTCGACCGCGCGCGTCTCTCCGTATCGCTTGCTCAGATTTTCCAGATGGATCACCGAATCGCTCATTTTGAATATTTGCGCCGCAGAACCGCCCAAGTTTGCCAGCCCCGCACTATGCGAATAGATGTGGCTTTCTGAAAATGAAAACCCGCCTCTTTCTCTCACGTATGCCTTTCGCACTGGCGTTTCTCCTCGCTGCCGTCGCGCCGTCGCGCGCTGACGGCGTGAGCGAGATGAAAAGCTTCTCCGTTTTCGACACGGTCGATTTGGCAGCGCTGGCGCAGGCCGATGCCAAAGCCGTGCGCGGCGCGCCGATGAGCACCTCGCGTTTTCTTTCAGTGCAGAGCGCCTGGGTGAGTCCCGGGACCCCGGCGCAAGTCTCGGCAGCTTTGAGCCGCTGGAGCCCGGCCGGCCATTCGGAGCTGAAGGTCCTGCTCCATAGCGGCGGCTCGAATTTTTCCAAGCTCTCGCAAGCGCCTAACAACTCGGTCGTGCAAGCACTGGTCAGCGCTACGGCCAGCAAATCGTCGGACTTGCAGATTAGCAAAGCGGAAGCAGCCCGGCTGCCAGCGGCCGCAGCCGGCAGCACGATGTCTGGCCCGGTGGCCAGTTTTTGGTCCGGCGTCCTCAGCGGACGGGCGCAGGCCTTCGCCTCCGGCGGCGTCGGCGCGCAACCGCCCTACGATTACAGCGCGCAAGCCATCCGTCCGGGCGCCGAGATCAACAGTCTCCTCAGTGAGCAGGGCAAAATTAAGAAACAGTTCTCTGGGATTCTCAGCGGCAAAGCGGATCCGTATTGGGAATTGGTGGACGTGGATGGCAAGGGCGTGCTCACGCTCGGCGCATCCTACAGCCGCTCCGCCGCCGGGGGCAGTTATCAGGCGGCGGACGTCCTTTACTACGCCAGCGGCGGTTTTTACGCGGCGCTTACGCTCTATCAAATGTGGCCGATCGAGATGAACGGCAAGCCCGCCACGCTCGTTTGGCGCGGCGATATGCTTTCCTCCGCGGAGCTCGCCGGCCTCGCCGGCGTGGAACGGCTGGGGTCCGAGTCCGTTATGATCAAAGATGTTTCTCGCGCCATTCGCGTCTTTCGGCGTGACACAGGCGGGTCTCGGTAGGCAATCTCCGGCCGTCTCCTTCTTTCGCATGAAAATATCCCTCGTCCTCCTGACCCTTTCCCTCTCCGCCGCCAGTGCCTTCGCTGGCACCATCAGCGGCAAGGATTACACCGAAACCACGCCCACAGAATCCGCCGCCCG
The DNA here is from genome assembly GCA_963762685.1 of uncultured Verrucomicrobiae bacterium. Taxonomy (GTDB): domain Bacteria; phylum Verrucomicrobiota; class Verrucomicrobiia; order Chthoniobacterales; family UBA10450; genus JACCTI01. Next base: position 127,300 of record CAVXLV010000013.1, read on the forward strand.
CATTCCGTTCGAGTTTACTGCCGAGTACTCCTATATCGCCGACTCCACCGTTTCCCGCGGTCAGCGCGACGTGCGCGATTTTGACGAAACCTACTCGCTCCTCGAGTTCGTTTACACGCCGCGGATCAAGATTGGAATCCTCCGTCTCGGCGCGGCGTGGGAGCGCTTCGGCTTCGGCTTTGCCAATGGCGTGCAACTCGAAGACACCCTGCAATCCGTGAGCGCGGTGGTCGGTTTCGATACGCAATTCTCCGATTCCATTCTTTTCCGCATCGAGGCGCAACCCGGCCTCTACGGCACCGCGGATGATCTCGATGGCGAGACGTTTAACGTCCCGTTCATCATCGGCGGCACCTATCTCTACAGCTCGGACCTGCAATTCGTGGTCGGCGCGAGCGTGAATTTTAACCGGCAATTCCCTGTTTTCCCCGGCGGCGGCGTGCGCTGGCGCGTCGCCTCGCAGTGGCTCGTGAACGCCGTGCTGCCGACTCCGCGGATCGAATTTGAATACAGCCCGACCGCGATGTTTTACGTGGGCGCAGATTTGAAAGGCTCCACCTTCCGGGTGGACCAAAACTTCGGCACCCGCCAGGCCGGCGATTTCCGCCTGAATAACGCCTGGATGGATTACACCGAAATTCGCGTGGGCATCGGCACCGAGCTCAAACTCTCGCCGGAAGTGAAGCTCTCGTTTGAAGGCGGCTACGTTCCCTACCGCGAGTTTGATTACCACCGCACGCCCGTCCGCTATCACCACGAAGACGGTGCTGCTTATGGTTCGGTCTCCTTCCGGGCGGCCTTCTAAGCCAGTTTCAGCTCAAGTTTTTATCCAGCGCGCCGATCTTCCGCGTCTCCGGCCAAATAGCCGACACGCCGAACACGACCAGGATCGTCCCCACGCCTCCGGCAACCACGGAGATCACCGGCCCGAAAAACGCCGCGCTTAAGCCAGACTCGAACGCGCCCAGCTCGTTCGAGGTGCCGATGAAAATATTGTTCACCGCGGAGATGCGACCGCGCATTTCGTCGGGCGTAAGCAACTGAATGATCGTGTGCCGAATGACCACACTCACGCTATCGAACACGCCGGTGAGAGTGAGCATCACCAGCGAAAGCCAGAGCCAATGCGAAAGGCCAAAGCCGATCGTCGCCACGCCGAATCCGCCCACCACCCAGAGCAAGGTTTTGCCCGCATGTTTCATCGGCGGGAGGTAGGCAATCAAGAGCGCCATCACGAACGCTCCGATCCCCGGAGCGGCGCGCATCCAGCCCAAACCGATCGTGCCGCAATGCAAAATCTGATCGGCGAAAATAGGCAGCAACGCCGTCGCGCCGCCTAATAACACCGCCACCATATCGAGCGTGATCGTGGCCAGGATCACTTTTTTGCTCAGCACAAAGCGCATCCCCTCCACCAAACTCGCCCACGGATTGCTCTGTGCGCGGCCGCCTTGGTCTCCGCTTTTAATTGGCAGCACCAACGCGAAAAACGTCAGCGCGCAGAACGCATCCAGCACGTAGATAAACGGAAACCCCGCTCGCACCAGCAGCAAACCGCCCAGCGCGGGGCCCACGACCGAGCCCACTTGAAAGAGACTGCTGTTCCAGGTGACCGCGTTCGAGAACGTGTCGCGCGGCACCAGTTTTGGAAAATAAGCAGCACGCGCCGCCCAACCGAAGGTGCGCGAAACCGCAGAGATCAACACCACCACGTAGATGAGCGGCAAGGCGTAATCCGAAAACTCATACGTGGCATGCCGCTCGAACACGCTCGCGATCGAACTGAGCCAGCCGTTCCCGCTTTGCAGAATCGGCCATGCCGGGATGGCCAGATGTTTCCACGAAAGCCACGCCAGCAGCAGCGAGCAGACCGCGCTGACCGCTTGCGTGCAAAGCAGAATCGTCTTCCGATTGTAGCGATCCGCCACATGCCCGGCCGGCAACGAAAGCAGCACCACTGGCAACGCCATCGCCAGCCCCACCAAGCCGAGCGCCGTCGCGGAATGCGTGCGCGCATAAATTTCCCATTCCAATGAAATCATCAGCATCTGCCGGCCGATGACCGAGATCAGATTGCCCGCGGCGTAGAGGCTGAAATTGCGAAACCGAAACGCGCCATACGGATCGTGCTTCGGAGTGCGGTCGAGCGCGCCCTCCGAGCTCGACGGCCGCCGCGAGGAAGGCGCTTCAAAGCCGGAGGGCGAAGCGTGCGGGTTTTCGTCGTCGGCCATTTTGCACCGCGAATAAACCCGATGAGGCGCAAATCAGAAAGCGTTCATTTTTCCGCTCGGACGCAGGTGCGAGTCGTCGGACTCTACCTCGCGGACACTCGTTCCCGGCGCTCAGTGGTTCCGGATTTCCCAGCGTGGGTCGATCGTCGGAAGGAAGCGCTCGCCCGTCTGCGCGGTGCCATCCATGAGCCAGAGACCGCGCTGCCCATGGTCGCGCTCCTGCCAGAGGATGTCCGGATGGCCGTCAAAGTTGAAGTCGCCGGTGCCGGCAATTTGCCAGGAAGTGGGGATGGTCGGGAGCATTTGCAGACCAGCGAGGACGAAGCCGTCCATGAGCCAGAACCCGCGTTCGCCGGTCACCTGGTTTTGCCAAAGGAGATCGCACTGGCCGTCGCCGTTGAAATCATCGGCGCCGGCGATTTCCCATTCCAAGGGGATCGTCGGCAGGAATTCTGAGCTGACGTAGTTGATCCCGTTCATAATCCAGATGCCGCGCTCGCCGGTCGCTTTGTTTTGCCAGACGATGTCGATCTGACCGTCGCGATTGAAGTCGCCGGTGGCGGCGATTTGCCAGGCGGGATCCGCGGTCGGCAGCATATGCACGCTGGCTTGTTCAGTGCCGTTCATGAGCCAGAGACCGATCTCGCCGGTGACTTTATTTTGCCAGAGGATATCGGCCTGGCCGTCGCGGTTGAAATCGCCTGTTCCGCGCGATTTGCCATTCCACGGGGACGGTGGGCAGAAGGCGTTCGCTCGCGGGCACGGTCTCGTTCATGAGCCAAAGGCCGCGTTCGCCAGTGGCGTTATTTTGCCAGACCAGGTCGGCCTTGGCGTCGTGATTAAAATCAGCCGCGAGGACCGGAAAGCCGGGCAGCGTGACCGGCGTGATCCCGGGACCGCCTTCGGGGTCGCGGGGAAATTTCGCGTAGGGCAAACGCGTGCCGCCGAAATTAAATTGGTCGGCGCGGATGGGATCGGGCGCGAGGAAATTGTTCGTGCCGGATGCGGCCACGATGTCGTCCTGATCCACGCCATCGCCGCTCACGCCGACCGCGCCGATGAGCTGGCCATTGCGATAAAGCGGGAAGCCGCCGGGGAAGATGGTGATGCCGTTAGGGAATTGGGTCTTCGGCGCGAAAGGCGGCGTGGAAAGAAGCGCGGCGGTGGGGACGAGCATGGGCAGCGCCGCGGGATCGAAACCGGACGCTTCCTCCTGCAAACTGTAGAACGGGCCGGGCGATTCGCGGATCGATGCCTGGCGGGTAATCGATCTGTGCGAAAAAGCCGACTGTGCGGGTGGAGAAAGGCGTGGTGTTGCTCGAGAACGCCAGCGCGGTGCGCGCTTTTTGCACCGCCACATCCCAACTAAAAAGCGTGGCATCACCGGTGCGGAAAGTTCCGAGGACCACCGGACCAGCGCCAGGGATGTTCGGATTATTCACGACGCTAATGAAGGCCTCCATGCGTTGGCCGACCGGGAGCCGAATGCCGGCGCGCGTGGTGCGGACACGGTCGGCGGCGAAGTTGATGATGCTGGCTACTTCAGCGGCGGTCAGGCGGGGCTGGCCGTTAATGGTGTCGGGCATGGGATCGCTAATAATGGGCTGCCGAATCTGGCCCTGGACGGTGGAGAAAGTGGCAAGCGGATATGGGAAAGGCGCCGGCGAGGCGATGACCGGATACATCGCGGCGGCGTTGCCGGTGAGCGCGCCACCGGCGGTGGAACCAGCCGGGCTTTCCACATACGGGAGCGAGATGCCGTTAATGAAAACGTCCGATGCGAAAATCTCCGACCGCGGCCCAAAGCCGAGCTGCCCTGCAAGAGCGATGTCTTCGTCCTTCGAGTAGCCGCCGACGAAAGCGGTGGGCGGAAATTCCAGGCCCGATCCGGTCACGCCGATCCCGCCGACGAGGATGTTATTCTTGTAAAGCGGGACGCCGCCGGGAATGCCGTTCGAGCGACGTGAGCGGAATGGGCGAGCCAAAGGTGCCAGGCGACGCGCTGCCGGGGATGAAGTCGGCTTTCTTAAAGCGGTTCACATCCGAGAACGGCAAATTCGAAAAACCGACGCCGACCAGCGGACCGGGCGGGAGATTCATCACGCCCGGCGGAAAGTGCGGCTGGATGATGAACCCGGCCGTGCGGCTGGTGAAAGCGTTGGTGTTACTGCTCAGAAACGCGGCTGTGCCGGCTTTGCCCACCGAGGTCGCCACCTCCAGCGCCGTCGGTTCCCCTCCCCGCACCACCCAGACGCCGAGGACGTAGCCTTCACGATCGGTCACGGCGATGACGCTGTTGGCGGCGAGACGATTCGCGCGGAGTCGCGCCTGATCGATCACCCGCTGCACATCGGCCGCAGAAAGTTGCTGCCCGGAAGACGCTCGCGCCAAAAAAAGGAGCGTGGCGAGAATAAAAAGCCGGCGCAAGCGCATCCCGTGACTTTTAAGCGACAGGCGCAAAATCCACCAGCCTAAAGCCGCACCAGGAGGTTGTGCGCTGGCGGATTACTCTCCGTCTGGCTCTCCCGCTCGCGCCATCGGAGCGAAGCGTTGCGCCGCTGCCAAACCCTCTCACGCGATGTGCTTGCGCCGCGGCACGGCCTTCGCGCATGCTGGGTGCGATGCGGATTCCCAGACCGGCGAGCGCCGGCCTTTGCTTGTTGCTATTCTTTTGCGCTCTCGCCGTGGCGTCGGCGCAGACGGTGGAGACGATTACGTCCGCGCGCGCTGGTGCAGGCGGTGCGGGTGGCGTGGTTGAACGAGGGCGAGGAAGTGGAGAACATGGAGCCGCCGTTGCCGCCGGCAGAGTTCAATCCCGACCCAGGTGCGCTCGAAAACGAGGAGCTGGAGCCCCCACCCGATCTCTTTCCGCCGATCCTCCCTCAGCCGCCGGAATACGGCGAAGATCCGGTGCCGCGTTCGCTCGGGTTGCCGCGGCGCGGAGTGCGCGAAGTCGAGCCGCGCCGGCGGAAGCTGGAGTATCCGGAATATCCAGAGGTGGAGACAGGCGCGGCGCCGGGCGACGTGGAGGTGCCGCAGCGGTGGTTCATAGGGTTCGGGCGCTGGCAACGCTACGCCGATCCGAGCGCGGAGACGCCCTATCAGGCGGGTCCGCTAAAGCTCTGGCATCCGTATTTGCAAAGCCCGCTGAAAGGCGACGCGCCGATCTACGGGCAGGACGTTTTCCTGAATCTGACGGTGGCGGATTTTGCGCAATTTGAGGCGCGCCGGCTGCCGGTGCCGAGCGGAGTGAGCACGGCGCGGCCGAACTCATCGGAGTTTTTCGGGCGGAGCGAGCAGATTTTCTTCTCGAACGATTTCCAGATCGGGATCGATCTTTTCAAAGGCGAGACGGCGTTTCAAGCCGGTGGATTGGGCGCTGCGTTTCCTCGGCGTTTACAATACGAACTACACGGCCATCGAGGAAGCGAACGTGCTGGATGTGGATCCGCGCGGCTCGGAGCGGCCATCGCACTTCGCGGCAGAAGGATTTCTTTTCGCTGCAAGAAGCGTTCGTGGAATTGCATCTGCGCGACATTTCGCAACAACTACGATTTCATCTCGTCGCGGCTCGGGATTCAGCCGTTCGTGAGCGATTTCCGCGGCTTCATTTTCAATGATTCGAATCTGGGCGTCCGTCTTTTTGGGAATCACAACAACAACCATCTGCAATGGAATCTCGCCGGCTTCGATATGCGGGAGAAGGACACATATTCCGATCTGAATCAGTTCAGCTCGCGCGAGCAGGTGGTGCTGGTGGGAAATGTTTATCGGCAGGATTTATTCACCAAGGGCTACACCGGGCAGGTCAGCTTCCACGCGAATTTCGATCACACCGGTCGGCATTATAATAAAGACGGACTCATCGTGAGACCAGCGCCCGATCGGAGCGGTGAAGGATCATTACGTGCAGGCGTATTACCTGGGCTGGGCGGGCGATGGCCACATTGGGCTGCTCAATATCACGCACGCGTTTTATCAGGTCTTCGGTGAGGACAGCTTCAACGGCGTGGCCGGGCGCCCGGTAAATATTTTCGCGCAGATGGCCGCGCTCGAACTCTCGGTCGATAAGAATTGGCTGCGGCACAAGCTCTCCTTTTTCTACGCCAGCGGCGACGACAAGCCGAAGGACTCGCAGGCGACTGGTTTCGATACCATCCTCGATCGGCCGTTCTTCATCGGCGGTCCGTTTAGCTATTACGTGCACCAGGGTTTCAACCTCGGCGGCACGTCCGTGAATTTTAAGCAGCGCGACTCGCTGGTCCCAAATTTCCGCAGCAGTAAAACGGAGGGACAGGCGAACTTCGTCAATCCTGGCGCGGTCATAATCGGCTACGGCGCGGATGCGGAGGTCACGCCGAAACTGAAAGCGTTCTTCAACGTGAACTACATCTGGACGGAGACGACCGAGGTGACGCGGCGCGTTTTATTCACGAATCACGCCAGCAATGAGATCGGGCTCGACGTCAGCCTCGGGGTGCAATGGCGGCCGCTGCTGACGGATAACGTGATCGTCTCGGCAGGGTTCGGGGCGTTGATTCCGGGGGCGGGATATAAGGATATTTATCGCGCGAATACGCGGCCGGTGCCGGGGTTTCCGCAGGAGGAAGTCGGGACGGTGGATGAATTTCTTTATAGCGGGATCGTGACGCTGACGCTGACTTACTGATGAAGAAGGGCTTCCAAGAAGATTGGCGCGCGGGTTCGGGAGGACGCTGCGGTTTACTCTGCGGCGAGGAACGGAGAGGGGAAACGTCGAACGTCCGAACGTTCAACGTCGAACGTTCGAATTGGGGAAAGAGCGCGTCGGCGCGGCGCCCGAGGTTCGATACGATTTGGAGGAGCGACTGCTTGATTATGCGGTCCGAATTATTCGGCTGGTGGATGCGTTGCCTGCGACGCAAGGCCGGTCGACATGTGTGCGGATCAGTTGCTGCGTTGTGGCACGTCGCCCCTCGCAAATCACGGTGAGCTGCAAGGCAGCAGAGTCGCGCAATGATTTCATTCACAAACTCGGCATTTGTCTGAAGGAAATCCGGGAACGCAGCCGCTGGCTGCGCCTCATCGCATCGCGTTCCGCTTGGTCGCTCCGACAAAAGTGGAGCCGCTTCTGACGGAAACGGATGCGCTCATACGAATCTTCGTCAGCCAGTCTTCGAACGGCGCAAAAAGAACCGGTGAGATGCGCCTCTCCTCTCCTCATTCGACGTTCGACGTTCGACGTTCGGCGTTCGGACGTTTCTGTCTTTCCCTAACACTCGCCCTAACGAGCACCGCCCTCGCCCAGGATCTCCCTCCCACCTCCGTCTCTCCCGACACCCCCATCACGCAGCCGGCAAAGCCGCCGCTGCGGAACTGGATCGACCAAACCCAAGCCCAGGCCGACGCCAAAAGCACCGGCTGCCTGCAATGCCACGAAGGCGTGGAGCCGATGCACGCTTCGCCGAACGTGGTCCTGGGCTGCATCGATTGCCACGGCGGCAATCCTGCGCGCGGCCTCACGAAGGAACAGGCGCACATCCTCCCGCGTGAAAAGGAATTCTGGAAGACCTCCGCCAATCCGCCGGACTCAAACACCTGGCTGAATCACGAGTCGCCTGAGTTCATTCGTTTCATGAACCCGGGCGATCTGCGCGTGGCGGAGAAAGCGTGCGGGCTGTGTCACGGCGAGATCGTGCGCAACGTGCAGCACAGCATGATGAACCATGGCGCGATGCTCTGGGGCGCGGCGCTTTATAACAACGGCGGGTTCAACCAGAAGAATTACGTCTTCGGCCAGGCTTACAGCGCGTCGGGCGCGCCGTTGCGGTTGAATAACTACACGCCGGTGACGCCGGAAGATACGCGAGTGCACGGCATCCTCCCGTTCCTCGAGCCGTTGCCGCGTTTCAATCTCAGCCAGCCGGGCAACACGCTGCGCATCTTCGAGAAAGGCGGCGAGAAGCCCCTGCAGCTCGGCGTCCCCACCGTGACCGAACCGCCGGGCAAACCACTGCGCCGCCTCTCCGAGCGCGGTCTCGGCACGCTCAATCGCACCGACCCGGTTTTCCTCGGGATTCAAAAAACGCGGCTGCACGATCCGCTCCTGGGCTTCCTCGGGTCTAACGACAACCCCGGCGATTATCGATCGAGCGGCTGCACGGCCTGCCATGTCGTTTACGCGAACGATCGCTCGCCCTCGAACTCGGGCTGGTGGAGCAAATACGGTCACCAGGGTCTGAGTTTTTCCGCTGACCCGACCATCCCGAAAAATGAGAAGGGCCATCCGATCAAGCATCAACTCACGCGCGCGATCCCATCCAGCCAATGCATGAACTGCCACATGCATCAGGGGAATTTGTTTGTGAATCCGTATCTCGGTTACACGTGGTGGGATCAGGAAACGGATGGCGAGTTCATGTATCCGAAGAAGCAGCAGGACCCGACGGACGATGAGCTTGGTGCGGGCCACGCGGCGGAATCCGGAGGCGGCGGCGGCGCGCGGGCTGTGGGGCGATCCGGAGTTTGCCGCGCGCACGGCGGAGTTAAATCCGCAATTGAAGCACACGCAGTTTGCCGACTATCACGGACACGGCTGGGTCTTTCGCGCGGTTTTCAAAAAAGATCGGAAAGGCAATCTGCTCGACCTGAAGGACGACAAAATTTCGCACGATGATCCGCAGAAGTTCGCGAAGGCAATCCATCTGAAGGACATCCATCTCGCGCGCGGGATGCAGTGCGCGGATTGCCATTTCAATCTCGACGTCCACGGCAACGGCCAGCTCTACGGCGAGCCGCGCAACGCGACCACGATCACGTGTGTGGACTGCCACGGCACGGTCGGCGAACGGCCGACCCTGATCACGAGCGGGAACGGCGGGCAGGTCGATTTGTTAAACACGAGCAACACGCCGTGGGGTCCGCGTTTCACCTGGCAGGGCACGCAGCTCATCCAGCAGTCGACCATGTCGCCGGACATCCGCTGGGAAATTCCGCAGACGATGGACACGGTGGATCCGCTCTCGTCGCACTACAACGCGAAGAGCGCGTATGCGAAAACGCTGCAACGCGACGGCAATTCCTGGGGGCCGCGGCTGGGGAGCGTGGGCGAGCGGGAGCGTTATTTGGCGCACGATAACAGCAAAATGGATTGCCAGATTTGTCACACCTCGTGGGCGACGAGCTGCTTCGGTTGTCACTTGCCGATGAAGGCGAACCAGCGCGTGCCGCTGAACAAATTCGAAGGCGTGATGGATCGGAATTTCACGACCTACAATCCGCAGGTCATCCGCGACGACGTCTTCATGCTCGGGTTGGATGGCTCGGTAAAAAAGAACCGCATGGCCGTGATTCGTTCTTCGAGCGCGGTGGTGGTGAGTTCGCAGAATCAGAACCGCGAATGGGTTTACTCGCAGGCGCAGACGGTTTCCGCGGAGGGCTACAGCGGGCAGGCGTTTAATCCGCATTTTCCGCACACCACCAGCGGCGTGGGGACGACGAAGAACTGCACCGATTGCCATCTCTCGCAGTCTAACGACAACAACGCCTGGATGACGCAGCTCCTCGGCTTCGGCACCGGGACGGTGAATTTCTTCGGCCGCTACGCTTATGTCGGCGAAGGGAAGGAAGGCTTCCACGCGGTCGTCTGGACGGAAGCGGAGGAACCGCAGGCGGCGATCGGCAGCCACCTGCACAAGCTCGCTTACCCAGCGAATTATCAGAAGCACGTCGACGGGCACTCCGAATTGAAGGAAGCGCACGAGCACAGCGGGAAAGACGTGCAGGATCTCGTGCTCCGCGGCGAGTATCTCTACACCGCGAACGGGCCGGGCGGGTTGGAGGTGTTCGATGTGGCGAACATCGATCAAAAAGGTTTCTCGGAGCGCATCGTGACTTCGCCCGTTTCGCCGTTGGGCCAGCGCACTTATGTCGCGACAAAGTTCGCCACTTCGATCGCGTTGCCGAGCACATTGGCGCTGGATCCGGCGCGTGTGCGATTGCCCGAAAACGAAGAGCAGCCAATCGACCCGTTTTACGCCTACGCCTACGTCTCGGATCTCGAGGAAGGGCTGGTGGGCGTGAATGTGGCGACGCTGGTGGACGGCAATCCGGACAACAATTTCCTCAAGAAAGATGTCGCCTACAATCCCGGCGGCGTGCTCAGCGGTGCCACTTTTGTCGCGGCGGCCGGCCATCGTCTCTACCTGACCACACCGCGCGGGCTCTATGTGATCGATGCGACCGATCCGATGAAACCGCGCATTGAAGGCGAAGTGACGAACGGTTTCCTGCGCAACCCGCGCTGCATCTCGGTGCAATTCCGCTACGCCTTCGTGACCGACGACGATGGCTTAAAGGTGCTCGACATTACCGATCCCGCGCATCCTGTTCCGTTGCCGAAAGCGACGCTGCGACTGCAACACGCACATCGCCTCTACGTCGCGCGCACCTACGCTTACGTCGCGAATGGCCCGGAAGGCCTCGCCATCATCGACGTCGAAAATCCTGAACGCCCGCGTCTGGAGCAGATGTTCAACGCCAACGGCGAATTAAACGACACGCACGCCGTGCAGGTCGGGAGCGTGAATGCCTCCATGTTCGCGCTCGTGGCCGATGGGAAAAACGGCCTGCGCGTGCTCCAACTCATCTCGCCGGATACCGTTCCGGGCGCGATGGGGTTCAGCCCGCGTCCGAACCCGCGCCTCATCGCCACTTATCATACGCACGGCGAAGCGATCGCCGTCTCGCGCGGCCTCGATCGCGACCGGGTGGTGGACGAAACCGGCGGCCAGACTGTCGTCTTCGGACGGCGCGGTGCGCGGCCGTTTCATCTCGATGAAATGGAGCGCTTCTACTGGCGTCCGCAGTTCTACGACGGGAAAGAGATGAACCCGTCCCGCCGCGGCCACCTTTACCGCGTGGAAGACGTGAAGATGGTCAACGGCAGCCTAACGACTACAAGCGGCGCGCTCTTGTCGCCGTTGCCGACACCGCCACCTCTTGCCACACCCACGCCGGCGCCGGAAGAGCCCGGGATGGAGCCGACGCCGTTGCCTCAACTTCTGCCGCCACCGTCAGTGGACTAATTGCCAGCCGCTAACGCGTGAAAGAGTTGTGAGCGCCGAATCATTGAAAACATGAGCGACGAAAAAGAAAAACCCGTGGCCGAACCCGAGGTCGCGGTCGCCGAAGATGCGGAGGCAGCCAAGCGGCCCGAGCGCATCCGCATCCCGCATTTACTGCAGCGGCCGTTTGATATCCGCTCCTTTGCGCTCACGGGGCTGTTCGTTCTCGCGCTCTTTTACACGATGTATTTCATGCGCGCCGTCCTGCTTCCCATGGTCCTCGCGCTCCTGCTCAGCTATCTTTTCAAGCCGGTGCTGCGCGCGCTCGGGAAATGGGGCATCCGTCCGGCGTTCGCCGCCGCCATTCTGCTGCTCGGGCTTATCGCGATCATCGGTTACGGGATTTCATTTTTGGCTATGCCCGCCGCCGGCTGGCTGGAGAAAGCGCCGTATGGTCTGCAACAACTGCAGCAGAAAATGGTGCCGCTCCGCAAACCCATCGCGCAAGTGGCCAAAGCCAGCGGCGAGATCGATAAGCTGACCACACCCGACCAGGAAGTGGACCCCGTCACGCCGGCCGCGGCCAAGCCTGCGCCACCCCCGGTCACGGTCGAGGTGAAACAAGCGCGCATGGCCGACACCCTTTTGGGCAACACCCCGGAGTTCGTCGTCAGCGCGGTGTTGCTTTTCATCCTGCTCTATTTCCTCCTCGCTTACGACGAGGTCTTTCTCGCGAAGGTGATCAAGATGCTGCCACGGCTCGAAGACAAAAAACGCGCCGTCTCCATCGCGCACGAAATCGAAGCCCACATTTCGCGCTACCTCCTCACGATCACGCTGGTGAATTGCGGGCTCGGCCTCGCGGTCGGAACCACGGTCGGAGTGCTCGGCTTGAGCAACCCAATCATGTGGGGCGTGATGGTTGCCGTCCTGAATTTTGTGCCGTACCTCGGCGCGCTCGCCGGCATTCTGGCCATGACGGTGGGAGCGGTTTTAAGTTACGACAGCCTCGGGTATGCCATGCTTTTTCCCGCCAGCTACCTCTTCATCGCCACGCTGGAGGGCAATCTCATCACGCCATGGATCATGGGCCGTTCGCTCACTTTGAACCCCGTCATCATTCTTCTCTCACTCACATTTTGGGGATGGATGTGGGGCATTGCCGGCGTCATTCTGGCCGTGCCCATCCTGGCCGCCTTTAAAATCTTCTGTGCGCACATCAAAGAGATGGAGCCAGTGGCCGAGTTCCTCAGCTGATCGCGGCCGCTTCAGGAAAGGTGCGCGTCAAAATCCTGGCCGCGCCGCGCGATCACATTCTTAAGTAACTGCGGACCGGTCACGCGAGCCGCAGCTTCGTGCGGGCAGGACGCCACGCATTGAGGCTTCGGGGCCGCGCGGTCGCCTTCCGCATCGCAGAGATCGCACGTGGCGGCTTTCAGTTGCGCCACCATCATCGTCTCCCCGGGCTCCTGCGACGATGGAATCTCCATCTGGCGCCGGCGATTCGGCACCATGAAGATGTTTCCGTAGGGACAATTCGAGGCGCAAAGTCCGCAGCCGATGCAGTGATCTTCGATCACGATTTGCAGATGCTTCCCGCGATGGATCGAATCGACCGGACAGCCCGACATGCAGTGCGGATCGCTGCAGGAACGGCAGGACGTCGCGACGAGGAAGTCGCCAAAGCGCCGGCCATCTCGCAGCAGGCGGGTGATCGGAAGGCCGTGCGATTCGCTGCCGTGCTCGCGGATGCAACCCTTGGTGCACTCGTCGCAACGGGTGCAAAGATCCATGTCGAGCACCAGGATGCTCTGGCCTTCGTAAAGGCCCTGCTCCACGTATTCGGTCACGATCGGATCAGTCACCGTGGCCCCGCGCAGTGTGCTCAGCGATTGCTCGACAATGCGCCGCCGCAGCACCGGAAACTCGCGCACCAGTTCGAGAAAATTCCGCCGATCCAACCGCGCCAGCTCCAGGTAATTGAGGGCGGAGCACGTCGCCGTGCGCACGCCGGAAGGAATCGCCCCTAACAAGTCGTCACCGGCATTTTCCAGCGCGGCCCGCAGTCTGGCGTCCACTTCCTCCACCGTCTGGGACGCATCCTCAGAGGCGAGCGAGAGAAGGCCGATTTCGCCAAACACCGTCCCGGGGCCGCGCGTCAAAACCCGCACTTCGCTTTGATAACGCTGCACGCCCACGCGCACGTGTCCCAGCCGCACGAGATAGAGATTGTTCGCCAGTTCGCCCTGCCGGAAGAGCACCTGTCCTGGGCGCACGCGCACAAACGAGAGACGCTGGCGCAGATGGTCCACGATTTCCTGGAACTGCACCTCGCCGATGCCCTGGAACAGCTCGCTGCTGCGCAGCACGAGATCGAGCGAGCGATCGCGGTAGGTGGCCTCGAATTTCGCGCGCCGACTCGGCAGCCGCATCATGCGGTCGAGCACATTCCGCCGCACTTCCCAGATCTCGGCGTCGCGCAAGACCGTCACATCAGCGGACCGAGCCGACCCGCTCAGGCAGGCCATTTCGCCGGCGATGAAATCAGCCGACGTCAGTTCTACACGAAAGCGCGGCGTGCGGACCATGTTCAAAATTCCGCCGAAGATGCCGCCTTCGTTTTGCAATCCTCGCATCTTCGCCTCCACCTTCAGCGCGCCGGATTTGATAATGAAGGCGGTGTTCCCCGGCTCGCCCTCGCGGCAAAGAAACTGGCCGGCGCGCAGTTGCCGGCGGATGACCAGCCCCTGCTGCCAGAGCAGAAACTTCGGCGGGATGCCGGCAAAAACCGGATCGCGCAGCAACTCCGTCGCGGAGAGAATTTCCGATCGCCCCGCCCGCGCGATCGGTTTCACTTTGGCCACGGGTTCAAAAGTGATGGCTGTGGTCGGGCACGAGACCATGCACTCGCCACACTGCACGCAGCTGGAGTCGCCCATGGGATCGTTCAGATCGAACCCGATCCCGGCGGTGCTTCCCTTCCCCGTCCGTCCGATCACGTGGTTCTCCATCACCTCATCACAAGCGCGCACGCAGCGATCGCACAAAATGCATGCACTGTGATCGACCGTGAAGACGGGCGACGAAGCATCCAGGCCGCGGCGTCCCGCGCGCGGCGGCGGTGCCGGTGCCGGCTGCGAGAGCACATCGAGTTTGAACCGCGCCGCGTTCGCGCCGGTTCGTTCCGCGATCAGCCCGAGCTCGTTGAAGGGCGCCAGTTCCTGCGCGATTTCCGGCCGCGGCGCGGGCTTAAGATGATCCGCGGCCAGCAGCTCGGTCACTACTTTCACCGACTGCCGGACGCGCTCTCCATCCGGCCCGGCCGCGTTCATGGTGAAGACTTCCATCCCGTTCTTCACCGGATGCTGGCAGGCTGGGAGAAGCTTGCGTTCGGCCGCGCGTTTCCCGCGTTTCTGGCCGTAAATTTGCACCACGCATAACCGGCAGACTGCCACCGGATTCATGTGCGGAAGATGGCAGAGCGTCGGGATCGGAATCTTCGCCTCATCGCCCGCTTCATGGACGTAAAGCCGCACCGCCGCGTCGTAGATGGTGGTATAACGAGGAGTCGTACGGCCCTCGAGATCCTGCACCGTGTTTCCGTTGGCATCCTTCAACGGCTCCGCCAACGGCACCGTGACCGACTGGCCATCGATCTCGAGCGTGACCTGTTTTTCGTAATCGGACTGCGTCGGCGCATCCAGCCTAACGAGCTGTCCATTGACGTCGCGACTGAAAAGTCCTTCGTCGTCATCGCGGACGAAGAGCCCTTCCGGCCGTTCCGCTATGACCGCCATCAGTTGCCTCCTTTGGGTGCGTTTTTCGGGGGTGTCTTCGGCGGTGCCAAATGCCGCGCGACGTCATCGCCGAAATAATTGATCGCCGTCCGCAAAGGCACCGGCACGGAGCGGCCCAGACCGCAGATGGACGCCATCTCGATCGCCTGGCCCATCTCGGAAATGAGCGGCACCAGTTCATTCTCCCAACGCTCGGACGAGATCTGGCCGTTCACCAAATGCGTTCCGAGCGAAACCATTTTCTGCGCACCGAGCCGGCACGGGACGCATTTCCCGCACGATTCGTTGCGATAAAATTCCAGCGAGTTCAGCGCCTGCTCCGCCATGTCGCGGCCTTCGGCATAAACGACCAAGCCAGCGCCGAGCGCTTGCGTGGGACTCAGAGCGCGAAAGAGATTCAGTTCCAATTCCAGATCAAGAATATCGATCTCGGCCGCGCTGGGATCGATCCCATGCCGGCTGGCTAAGGCTTGCCAGGCTTTGTTGTTCACGTGCTCCCGGGGCAGGCCCGCGCCTGCCCGAAGTTTTGCCGGCAAAAATCCACCCGATGGCCCGGACGGCGCGAAGCCTTTCAAAGGCCGATCGCCCGCGATGCCCTGGCAATATTTCTCGCCGCAGATCAGCTCGCGCAACGTCATCCCCATCGCGACCTCATACACGCCCGGACGTTTCACATCGCCCGAGACCGAGAAGAAACGGCGGCCGTGCCAGCCGTTGACGCCTTGAGCCGAATAGGCGGCGCCGCCCTTGAGCGCGATGTACGGCACCCAGGCGAACGTCTCCACGTTGCTGACTAATGTAGGCCGATCGTCCAGGCCGTTCGTTTCCAATTTAGGCGGCATGTTCCGCGGTTCGCCCCGGCGATCGGACATCGCCTCGATCAACGCGCTCTGCTCGCCACAGATGTAACCTCCCGGACTCACGAAGACTGAGATCGGGAAAGGCCGGCCCAGAAGCGACGCGTTCGCGCCGCAAAATCCCATTCGCTCCGCGCGCAGGATCTCCGCCCGGCAGGCTTTGATTTGTTCCGGATATTCGTGCCGGATGAAAATAAACCCTTCCGTCGCTTCCGTGATCAAACCGGCCAGGATCACGCCTTCCACGATGAGATGCGGCGTGCGCAGGAGCAGCTCCCGATCTTTGAAAGTGCCCGGCTCGCTCTCGTCGCCATTCACGACAATGAAGGCCCGCGTGTCATCCTTATGCGCACAAGCCGTGCGCACGGCATCGCGCACATCCGTCCACTTCTGCATCGCTGGAATTCCCGCGCCGCCCATTCCCCGCAGGTCCCCCGCTTTTAGTTCATCCAGCAAAACGCCGGACCAGCCCGCCAGGTCCGGCCCTTCCGCCCAATCCCGTTCGATATTCCAGGAGCGCACTGCCTCCGCCACATCGTCGGAAACTTTGCCTCGTTGGACCCAGGTCTGCACCGCGCCCTCCCGGAATCGATCCAGCTTTTCCGCTGGCCAGCCGAACTTTTTCGTCAGTGTTTCGATTGCGTTTCCGATCGCTCGATCACGCAACGCCAACGCGCGTTTGACCGCCTCGTAAGTCGAACTTTTGCCGGCGTAGGGATCGATCGTGACCTCGGCCGGCGAGAAAGGCAGGTCCGGTATCGTGGTCTGCTGGCGCCGGTTCCCCGCGCAGCCAGTCGGCCGCGATTTGTTTCAACTCCGCGGCATTGCGTCCCAGATAATAATAATCGTGCTCCGCGCCCGTCACAGCGACGCAGGCGGCGGGCGCGCGATCACAACGTCCGAGACAGGAAACGCCCTGCACGGCCACGTGTTCGCCGCAATGCTCCAGCGCTCGTATGATCTCGCCCGAGCCGGCCATCCCGCAGGCCATGTCTCGACAAACGCGCACAGTCACAGTCTTCGGCGGCGTTAATTGAAAGAGCGGAAAGAAGCTGGCGACCGAATGTAAGCGGTACAGCGGCACGCCCGATTCCGCGGAAAATTCCTGGAGCGCTTCCCGTTTCAGATAGCCGAACTGGCGCTGGATCCGCTGCAAGGCGGGGATGATCACAGTCATGAAGTGGCGCTTTCTTCGGAATGTAATGAAGCGCGCGCCGAATGATGAAGCTCGAATGCATGAGCGCAGCGCTCGCCTGCACGCGTTCTCCGCGCATGGGACGGACGCTCTCATCTCGACTTCGCTTTCGGCAAGGGCGGAACGCGCCGCAAAGCACTCGTCTGATCTAAATGCTCCACCAACACCGGCTCCGGCGCGTGATAGACATGGCAGGTCGAGCAATCCGAGGCTGCTTTCTGCAAGGGCGGCGCTGTTTCGCTATGGCAACGAGTGCAACTCTCCTTCGTCGGCATGAGCACATCCGACGTCAGCCGGCTCGTCGCCGCGGCCGCGTGACATTCCTGGCAACTCATCACCCCCGCGTGCCGCGCGTGACTGAACTGGGCATGCGGCATCCAGCGATCAATCACCACTGGCTTCGTCACCTCCGGCATCGGGAAAGCGCCGCGGCTGGTGGTCTTCACTTCGTGACAAAAGGCGCAGCCGGAATAGTTCGCGCGCGCCGCCGGATTTGAGGGCAACGCGGACTTGTAGGGATTCGTGGTGAAGAAGACCGCGCGTTCCAGTTCTTCCGCGCTGCCGAATTGCGCGAGCAATCCCCTCACCTGCTGCCCGGTAAATTGTGCGATCTGGCTTTCGTTTGTCATCTTCTTCTCGCGCCGCGCGATACTCGCCGTATTGCGCCGGGAGCGTGCGCAGAAAAGTCCGCACCAGCGGCGCATCGCCGTGCGGCAACTGCAGCCCGGGATTCTTCACGTCGAACTGCAGGGAATGACATTGCTGGCAGTGCGACTCGAAATTTACCCGTCGCATATACAGGCCGTTCGGCTCCGGCTCGTGGCAATAAACGCAGCTCAACTTCGCGCCTTCCTTGGTCAGAGGAATGTCCGCGCCTTCCAGATGGCGCTGATGGTTGAAACGCAGGACATCCGCTTCGCGCACCTTTTCGCGATGCAATTGAAAAGCGGGATGTCCCTCGCTGAAGGAAGCGAAAGTCGAAGTGTAGCCTTCCGGCGGACGCCGCAGCCGGAGAATGGAAAGCTGCGTGCCCGGCGCGCCCGCGACCTTCGGGTTCAAAACAAAACCCGCGGGCGAGAGCTGCTGCCCGAGCTGCGCGGAGGCCTGCATCTTCGCGCGATCATTATGGCAGGCGGCGCACTCCATCGCCGTCACCGCCGCCATCGCGCCGGGCCCCTTGTGCTCTTTGTGGCAAGCGGAACACGAAGGATTTTCGACCACGTTCGGCTCGTGAAAATTATGCTCCTGGTGACACTTCTGGCAGGCTTGATCGATGCGCGGAAACGAGGGCGCCCCCTTCCGAAAGCGGTCGTGCACCACTTGCATGAAACGCGCTGGCACGGCCGCGCCGCGGCCGAGCGCCTCCGGTTCATGGCAGGACGCGCAATCATTCTCCAAGGCGCGATGATGGAGCGAGAGCGGGCCGGTATTGAAGAAGGCCGGCGGCGTCCGCTCCTGCGCGAGATAAATGGCCACGCTCCCGGCGCACACGACCAGGCACGTCAGCCAAAAACGCAGCCGCCGTCCCGGCGTCCGCGCATTCCCGGCTTCGACGCGATCGTCGTAGCCCTGCGCGATTTCCTTCTGCGTTCCGCGTTCCTTATCCATGGCGCACGATTTTAGGCAGCACGTTCGCCTCAGTAATGGAACAGGGTCACGAACGCGTGCCACGCCGTCAGCAGCAGCAGCAGAAAAGAAAGCGGCACGTGCACGAAGAGCCAGCCATGCAGCCAGTGCTGCATCTTCGTTTGCACATCCAGATGGCGGCGCTCAGTCGCCCAGCCTTCCATTTCGTCCACCGCCTCGTGATAGGCGGCCGGAACGCGCAATTTCAGATAACGGAACGCATCGCTCGCATCATTCTGGTGCCCGAAGCGGAGTTTATCGCCACGGCGCGCTTGCAGATAAGGCAGGAGTTGGCGCTCGATGAAATCCGCCAGCAGATGCGTCCGAGGCAGGATCCGTCGTGACCTCCACCTCGCTCGCCTCCACCGCCACTGCGACCGTCCCGCCTGCCACCAGCGCCGGCTCCGGTGTCGCCGGCTCCGCCGGGCGCGCCAGGCGCTCTTCCTCCACTTCCGGGCGGTAAAAGCGGCCGCGGCGGCGGGCCGCCACACAAAGCTTTTCCCGGATGTTCGGGATCTGCTCGAAAACCACCTCCGCCGGCAATCCGTCCTTCATCCAGCGCGGCAGTTTTTGTTGCACAATGAGACCGTAAATTCCGCTCAACATCACCACCGCATAGAGCGCCATCAGGAGCGTCGTCATGGGGCTGCCGAGATGGAAACCGCTGTGCAAAAGAATGAGCGGAACGGTCAAGAGCGTGAGCCAGATATGCGCGCGCATCCAGGCCCGCACCTGCCCGAGCGGAAAATGCGGCAGCTTTTTTCGCAGCCCCAGCAAGACGGCGAAAATAAAAATCGCGAAAGAAATCGCGCCAAAGAAAAGGCCCAGCGGCGTGCCGCCGGTGGTGGCGTGGCCGGGCGGCATCTCGCCGAAGAACCGGAAGCCGGGAGGAACCCGCTGCGGATAGAATTGCGCCACATACAGGACGGTGGCGATGGCTGACGCCGCCACGACAAAAAGCACCCACGGGATGTGTGCTGCGCGGACGATTTTCATGCAGGGAACCGACTCACAGCCAGCACTGTATCGTTTTCCGAGCGACGCCGAAAAGCCGTTTCGGCGGCGAAGTGCGAAGTCCCGCACATTTTCTCCAAGAGAGACGCGCTCTTCGGAAAATGGTCGCTTCCGATTTCGCGCCTGTCCTAAGCTCAGCCCGTGGTCCGAGCTCTCGTCATCGTCCTCCTGTGCTGCCAGCTCCACGCCGCCCGGGCCGCCGACGCGCCGAGCCACGCTTCGTCGGCGCGCAAGGTTGCAGTTCCTCCAGTTGCCACGGCGGCGCCGGCGAGAAGCGCAGCCAATACCTCACCTGGCAACGCAAAGATTTTCACACGCGCGGGTTCGCCATTCTCACCACCGCCCGCTCCGAGCGCATGGCCGACGCGCTTAAATTGCCAAAGACGCAGGAAGGCCTCGCGCCCGCGCAAACCAGCCCGCGCTGCGTCACGTGTCACGCGCCTTTCCAGGGCATCTCTTCCACTCCACTTCTCGCTTCCGCCAACGCCAGCGAATCAGTTTCCTGCGAAAGCTGCCACGGTGCCGCGAGCGCCTGGCTCCGCGGCCATACGCGTCCCGATTGGACTTACGCCACCCGCGTCGGCGCCGGCATGCGCGACCTGAAAAGCTTTTACGTGCGCGCGAATACCTGCGTCGCCTGCCATCAAAATATCGACGCCGACCTCATCGCTGCCGGGCATCCCGATATGATCTTCGAGTTGGACGCGCAATCTCTCGCCCAGCCGAAACATTGGCGCGATCCGGAAGGCAGCGGCGTCCGCGCATGGCTCGTGGGGCAGGCGGTCGCCCTGCGCGAGACCAGTTGGAAACTGGCGCGTCAACCGACCGGCAACGAGCAAACGCTCGCGCAATGGCACGGCCTCGCCTGGCTCCTGGCGAAAGTCACCGCCGCCGAAAGCATCGCTCGCCCGCATCACACCGCCCAGCGCCGCGCCCGCCTTCGCCCAGATCCAGGAACAAGCCGACGCCCTCGCCCGCCGCGCCAGCAAAAGCAATCTCGACCCCGCCTTCGCCCGTCGTCTCCGCGCTCGCTCTCTCCGCCACCAGTGCCGATTTCCAGGAAACAGCCGACACGCCTCGCGCGTTCCTTTTCCGCCGTGCGCAACGCCTCGTCCTCGCACTCGAAGCGCTCGATGCCGAAGAGAACCAAACTCAAGCAGCACACCGACGAACTTCGCCAGGACGTTCGCACCTTGGAAGAATTCGAGCCCGCGCAATTCGCCGCGCATTTGGAAACTTTGCCCAACCCCTAACGAACACTCACGCCCGGCCACGGGCCGTTGCCTCAAAACCGATAGGTGGCGGAAACCCGCACCTCGCGCGGCTCCGCGGGATGCGGATGGAAATCATCCACCCCTTCCGCCGCTTCGCCCGGTAGGCGCGAGGTGTAGAAGTAAATGATGTCGTTATTTCGGGCGTTCAGAATATTCAGCACGTCGAGCGCGACCTCGAATTTCTGAAACTTCCAGCCGATCCGCCCATTCAAGGTGGTGGAGGATTTCCCCGTCGCACGGTTGTCCTCGAGCAACGGCTGCGGGCCGAAGTAGCGCACGCGCAGGCTACCAAAGGCGCCGTGGGGCGCAGCCAGCGTGACGCCGCCCGCGAAGACGGTGGCGATGGAATTCGGGATGCGGTCGCCGTCGGGATTATCGACGAAGCGGGCCTTGGTGGTGGAGAAGTCGGCGTCGAGCGTGAGCCACGGATACGGCTGGTAGAAATTTGCCAACTCGACGCCGTAGCGGCGGCTGGCGCTGCTCGGTTCGGTATCGCCGGCGTCGCCCACGAAGACGAGCTCGGAATCGAGCGTGAGGTAATAGAAGGAAACGGTGCTGATGAGATTGGGAATGAAAGAAGTGCGCAAGCCGACCTCGGCGCTCTTAGAACGCACGAGCGGATCAGCGCGCTCGATCGGCTCTCCGTTCGCCGGGCTGACTGTGGCGGTGGTGCCGCGCGCGTCGTTACTGTGGAAGCCGGTGCCGGCGTTGAGATAGAACTCGGTCTTCGCCCACGGGCCGAAGATCAGGTTTAACTTCGGGCTCACGATGGAATCGAGCACGTCGCCGGAATTTCCCGGCAGGCTGCTTGCCACGTGGAAGTAATAGAGGTCGGCGCGCAAGCCGAAGACGGAGCGGAACCACGGCGTCCACTTGATTTCATTGCGCTGGAAAAGGCCGGCGCTCGCTTCGTTCACCACATCGTCGCGGGTGGTGCCGATGCGGTCGCGCGTCCGGGTGCGGAAAAGTGCGACCTGCGGAATGTAATCATTCCGAAATTGCAGGCCTACGGTCTGGGTGGTGTCGCGGCCGAAGAGCGTGGGCGTCCAGGTGTGCTCGAGCGTCCCCCCGGAAACGAAGCGCTGATCGCGTTGCTCAAATTGATCCCCATTCACCGGGTCATCGAGGAAGTAGCTGAAGTTAGAAAAGAGATCGAGGTCGTAGTAAAACCCGTAGAGATTCAGATGCGTGCTGCCCGCGGTGCCATTGCGCAGCCAATCGAAAGCCAGGCTGTAGCGCTGGGTCTCCCCGCCATCGGTGAAATCGATCGAGCCGAGACGCGGAATCAGGCCCTGATCGATCGCGCGTTGCGGCACTTGATCAGGCGAATTGACCGAGCCGTGATAGAGCATGCCCGTGAGGCTGAACTGGTCGTCTTTGTTGCCCCAGTTGTAACGCAGATAGCCGACATGGCGATTCGAGTCCTGTTCCAGGACGTATGGGCCGTCATAGTGCCCGTACTCAAACGCGGCCGTGAACGAGCTCCCGGCGCCGGTCTTGATCGTGTCGCCAAGGACGAGCCGATAGAAATTATCCTGCCCGATGGCTACCGTAGTGAAGCCCTCCAGCACCGGCGCCAGACGTAACTGCGCCGCGCCCGCGGCCGAGAAGTCCCCCACCCGCGCGTTGAAGGGACCCTTGTTATATTCGATCCCCTCGATCAGCTCAGGGATGATGAAATTAATGTCCGCGTAGCCCTGCCCATGCGCGTGGGTGCGCAGGTTAATCGGCAGATCGTCCACCGAGAGCGCGAAATCGGTCCCGTGGTCGAGATTAAAGCCGCGCAGGAAATACTGGTTGGCCTTCGCTTCCCCACTGTGCTGGGTAATGGTGACACCAGGCACCGCTTCCAGAATTTCGCCGCGCCTCGAGACCGGCCGCTGCGCCAGTTGCGCCCGGCCGATGGTGCCCTCCGAAGAAGTATTCGCGCTCCCGAGCAAATCTTCCTCGCGTCCGACCACGACCACGCGCTCCGTCTCCGCGGTGGAGGGCGTGACCGCGTCTTGCGCCAGCGCCGTTCCGCCTAACAAGAAACTCAGCGCCATCATCCCGCCGCGGAGCGTGAGCATGCCGGCCCCGTGCAACAAGAGCGTCGCGGCCACAAACCCCAGCGCGAACGAAAGCAGACTAGCCGACCCCGGCATCTCGTGCCCGTGTGCGAACCCGTGAAAGAAGGCAAAGAATCCCACCAAAAGCACACTCAAGCGCGGGCGCAGCCGAATCCGCCTCACTACCACTACTGCGAACACAACCACCGAAAGAAGAATCATGATCTCCACTCCCGGCAACGACACGCCTGCCGCGCCGACGATCCCGCCCAGACTCATCACGCCCACGAAAGAAAGCGGCAGCAACCAAACCGCGCGGCCCCGCAGTTGCGCGGCCCAAATCCCGATCGCCAGCATCACCAGTAAATGATCCCAACCCGAGAGCGGATGATGAAAGCCTGTGGAAAACCCGATGCCTTGTTCCATCGGAGCGTGCGCCCAGACGCTGGTTGGCGCCGCCAGCAGGAGGATCAACCACCCAAACGGAGGATCCAGCGCAGGGGGGACTTGGGGAAAGATGCCATAAAGTAATTTCTTCCAGCGTGATACGACCTGCCCGCACCTGAAGATGCCGACCCGTCGGCGCCGGCCCCAATGGCCGGAAACAACTCAAGCGGCAGAACGGGGAACTCCGCCACGACGTCCGCGCCATGGGCGAGTATGATCCCGGGGCAGTTCGCCGCGCACCTGGCAAAAACTTCCAGCTCTTGACCTCCGGTCACCCGATTGCTCTACAACGCGGGAGAGCGCCGGAAACAAAAATGACCATGGACAAAAGAACCTCAGAACTCGTGGCCAAAGTCCCGGAAATCACCCTTCTCTTCTGGATTATTAAAATCCTCGCCACCACTCTCGGCGAGACCGGCGGCGACGCCGTCACCATGTCGTGGCTGGGGGAAACCACCAGCGAGGGCGATGGCTCCGGTTACCTCATCGGCACCGCCATCTTCGGCGCGATTTTCATCGCCGCCGTGCTCGTGCAAATCCGCGCCGCAAAATTTCACCCGTTCCTCTACTGGCTCACCATCGTCGCCACCACCACCGTCGGCACCACGCTCGCCGACTACTGCACGCGCTCGGTGGGCCTCGGTTACACCGGCGGCTCCTCCATCCTGCTCGTCTGCGTGCTCGCCTCGCTCGCGCTCTGGCGTTGGTCCACTGGAAGCATCTCGGTCGAAACGGTCAACACCCCGAAGGTCGAGATCTACTACTGGGTCACGATCATGTTCTCGCAAACGCTCGGCACCGCTCTCGGCGATTGGGTGGCCGACACCCACGAAACCGGCTATCTCGGCGCCGCCACCCTCTTCGGCGGCCTGCTCGTGGTCACCGCTTTGCTCTACTATTTCACGAGTATCTCGCGCGCGGTTCTGTTTTGGGCCGCCT
This sequence comes from uncultured Verrucomicrobiae bacterium, assembly GCA_963762685.1. Classification (GTDB taxonomy): domain Bacteria; phylum Verrucomicrobiota; class Verrucomicrobiia; order Chthoniobacterales; family UBA10450; genus JACCTI01. Next base: position 151,772 of record CAVXLV010000013.1, read on the forward strand.
TCATTCTCACGCGCCCACTCGGTGCCGTGGTCGGCGATTTTCTCGACAAACCGCACGCCGCCGGCGGGCTCGCGCTCAGTCGTTATACCGCGTCCTTCGCGCTGCTCGTCGTGATCGTGGCGCTGCTCCTGATCTTTCGGCAAAAACCGGCCACGGCCGCGCACTAAGCCGTCGACTCAATAAAGCAACTGCACGCCCAGATAACCCATCAGCGCGCACGGCTGATCCGGATTCCGTACCTTGTGGCCTAACGAAGCCATTTGGTTCGTACTGGTTCAGCGGGTTCGGCGTGATCTGCATCCCACCAACCATTCCGTTCCGGTTCCGCGCCACATCGAGTGGGCTGAGTGGGGTCACGCGGTGGCATAAGTGCAAATACTATACGGCTAATAAGCCGCTAATCGCCGAAGGAGATCTCGACGTCGCGGGCGGTCTGGACCATTTCTCCGTTGGGCGGGACGAGGCGGAGACGATTGACGGCGTCCGCGATGGGGACGTGGCGCACCTGGTAATTTTGGTAGCTGACCATGGAGCCGAATTGCTTCTCGGCGACGAGGCGAACGGCTTTGACTCCGAAACGCGTGCCGAGGATGCGGTCGAGAGTGGTGGGCGCGCCGCCACGTTGCAGATGTCCCAGCACGGTGCAGCGCGTTTCCTTCCCACTGCGCGCTGCGATTTCTGCAGCGACGACTCCGCCAATTCCGCCAAAGCGATCTTCCCCAGCTTCGGCCAGGCGCTTCACCGCCTGCCCGTCCGCGGGACACGCGCCTTCCGCCACCACGACTAACGAGTAGACGCTGCCTTTTTCTTCCCTGGCTTGCAGCGCCTCTACGATTCGATCGTAGTGGAACGGAATCTCCGGGATGAGGATGATGTGCGCTCCACCGGCGATGCCACCGTGGAGCGCGATCCAGCCTGCATGCCGCCCCATCACTTCCAGAATCATGACCCGCTTGTGACTGGTGGCCGTGGTGTGCAGGCGATCAAGCGCATCCGTCACGGAGGCCACCGCGGAATCGAAGCCAAATGTCATCGCGGTGGCGGCCAAATCGTTATCGATCGTCTTTGGGACACCGATGCAATCAATGCCCGATTCCTGCAGTTGCAGCGCAGTTGTCATAGAGCCATCGCCGCCCACGATGATCAGCGCTTCCACGCGCTGCTCTTCCAGGACGGCCTGCGCACCGGCGATCACGTTCGCGGGGATGACAGTTTTCTCTCCCGCGCCCACCTTGGCCACGAAATGGCCGCGATTGGTTGTGCCAATCATGGTGCCGCCACGCGGCATGATCCCACTCGTGCTGCGGCGGTCCAGGACGACAAAATCTCCCGGAGGCAGCAGCCCTTCGAAGCCATCAAGAAAACCGAGGACCTCGTAGCCGAATTTTTCGCCCGCCAGCGCCACGCCTCGCAAGACAGCATTCAAGCCGGGGCAATCCCCACCGCTGGTTAGCACGCCGATGCGGGGCTTCATCGCCTGACCCTCCGCACGCTTCAGAGGGCCTTCTTTGGTTCGACCACGCGACCAGCCGCCGCCCATTGCTCGTAGAGCTGCCAGCCCTGCGCGAGCAAGCCGCGGCCCTCGCCGAAGCGATCGGAGCTTCCCAGAAGAACAATAATAATGTGACGCGGAATGACGGTGGTGGAGGTGGGCCCGTTTTTAATCACTTCTGCGTCGCGCTGCGCGGAAAGGATAAGGCAATCACCCGCCCGCGCGGTGCGGCCGGTCTTCACACCTTCCACCCCGTCCACGCCGAGGAGCTCATTCGTATTCCGGAGCTTGTACTCGCGCTGCTTGCCGCCGCTGTTGAAAGAAATCTGCCGCTCCTTCTGCGAGACGTAAAAACGGAAACCGGCCTTGTTCATCGCTTGCCGCGAGAGCCGCGCCATATCCGCCGCCGTGGAATATGGCATCGGCTTTACATTGGCATCGATACCTGTCGGATTGGAAAAAAGCGTGCGCTCCATCCCCAGCGCCTTCGCCAGCGCGTTCATTTGCCCGACAAACAGCGCAACCGCGGAGCCGTTCCCCGCAGTGGGCACGGTGGAACCGAGCGCCTGGCCCACATGATTCGCGAGCGTGTAGGCCGCAATGTTATCCGACTGCACCAAGGCCGCGTAGAGCAGATCACGCAGCGCGACCGTGTCCCCGGGCTGGAACCCAATCAGATTCTCCGCCGTGCCAACAAAAGCTTCCGGCGGGATCGTGGCCATCTGGCCCAGGTTGCCACCCATTTTGTCTGCCCAATCGAGTACGACCAGAGCCGTCGCGACCTTCGTGAGACTGCCGACCTGATGTTTCTGCCGCGATTTGTTCTCTTGCAAAACGTGGCCAGTCTTGGAGTCAATGATGATGGTCGCCTGCGCGGCCTGCGCGGCAGCAGCTGCCCGCCAAAAGCGCGGATGAACACGAGGAGAAACGAGGGAAAAACGGGTGGATACAGTCACGATTTTAAAAGGGTGACCAGCTTAAGCGCCGAGATTTCCTGCGCAACCTTGCAAACGAAAAGGGCGACGCGTTGCCGCGTCGCCCTTTGTTCTGAGTCCGCCCGGTGGCGGTGACCACGTGAAAGAAATTCCTAGCGTAACGCCACGCTGCTGCGCGTGCCGTAGCGGTGCACATTCGGCGAAAGCGCAAGGTAGATGCGTTCGGCTGCGTTCACGAGATCGAAGGGAATCGCTTTGCCCAGCCCGCTGGCGCGGATGGTGCCCGCCGGACCCTGCAGGCGGCTCCCGCCGGCAACGTCGAATTCATACACGACCACGCCTTTGACGACATCGGTGATCTTGACGTGCATGGAAAGGAAGGAGCGGCCGGCACCGAAGTGACCGGCAAAAAAGCGGCCGACCGGGCTGCCGCCATCGACGAGCTGAAATTCACCTTCCACGAGCCAGCCGAGGCGCGGACTTTCGTCGTCTTCGAGGATGCGTGTGGGCGCCATTTTTTCGAGAGACTCCTTCAACGTTCCAGCAAAGGAAACCGGGACGAGCGCCTGACGGATCGGCATTTCGCCCAAAGAAGCGGTCTGATCGCCCACGAAGGTGGCGTTATCGATGCAGAACGGGCGGATGTAGATCGCTTTAGGGTTGGCCGCACCCACGCCGCAGGTGGTCATGCGGATGCCGGAGCCAAAGTCTTTGCTATCGATGGCAGCCGCGCCGCCTGCGGTGGCGACGTCGGTTTTACTGACATACATGTCGGCGCACGAGCAGAGCAGCATGCTGCTGGAGAGGAGGGCAAAAATAGATTTCATAGTCGGGTATCTGATCTCCGCACCGGCCCGCCCCTACGGCGCGCCAGACGAATAATTACGGGCTTGTGATGCAACTCCCGTGCCGCGGCGGATGGAAATTTATGCCTACTCCCGGTGCGGAGAAAAAAATGCCACCGCGCCGCCATGGCTGAGACTTTCGCTCAGTCCGCTTTCCGAGCCACGTAAACGGTGCTGGCGGAATCGCTCTCGAGAATGGGATTCGTGAAAGTCACCACGTGCGCCCGCACCGTCGCAAACGCAGAGCCGAGGACCTGCATGAAATCTTCGTCGGGCGGCTCGTCCGACCACATGCCGAAAATGCCGCGCGGCCGTATTTTTGCCGCCAGCGCCTGCAAACCTGCGGGCGTGTAAAAGGTCGCGTTGCCTTGATCGAGCAAATCACGCGGAGAGTGATCAATATCAAGCAGGATGGCGTCGAGGAGACGACCAGGTTGCTCGGCCGCGAAACCTTCTGGCGAGGCGGCGAGCGCGAAAAAATCGCCCTCCACCAGTTGGCACCGCGCATCCCCGGTAAGGGTCGCGCCCAGTGGCACCAGCCCTTGCTTATGCCAACCGATAACCGCTGGTAACGCATCCACCACGCGCAACGAAGACACCTCCGGGTGCTCCAGCGCCGCCACCGCCGTGTAGCCCAGCCCCAAGCCGCCGACAACCACGTCCCAGCCCGTTCCCTCCAGATCTCCGAGACTAAGATGCGAGAGCGCCACCTCCACTTCGTGGAACAGGCTCGACATGAGGAACGCATCACCCAACTTCACCTCGTAAACGACAAGATCGTCTAACGAGTGCATGACCCGCCGCCGCAGAATCAATTCGCCCAGCGCGGTCTGCTGATAATCGAGTTCCTCAAAAGCGCGGCTCACGTCCCCACTCTCGCACGCCTTCCGGCGGGTGGCGCTAGGTCTTCTGCACCAGGCGCTGGGCCAGAAGGAGTGTCGTGGCCCAGCCTAACGTGGCGGCAGCGCGATCAGCCCAGACCGATATTTCTCACTCGCCGTCCAGCGCGGGCCGCCGCCGCTTCCGAGCGGATTAAACGGGCTCGTTTCCAGATTGTTAATCGAGGAAAGCGGGCGGGTGGAATGGGCCTCAATCACCGTGCCTTCGAATCCGGGGAAGACGTGATAGCCCGTGTGCGCCACGCCGATGAAGAATGGCGCGCGCCGAAATTCCGCCGGCACGTTCGTCCCGAATCCGACCAGGAGCGATTTATCGTCCACCGGATTGTAGTAGTAATTCCCGCGGTTCATGACCGTGCTGTATCGGTAGGCATGCCAGCCTTTGCTGCGCCAATTCTGCTCCTCGCGATCCCAGGCCGCATTGTTTTGCGGCGCGGGATTCCAATAGCAAACTTTCCAGCCCAGCTTCTGCAGCGCGGCCAGAACCGCGCTGCCGTCCAGATCGTTCGCGCGCGCATAGTTGTAGATCTTCTGGTAGGCGCTGCTTAGTGCAGCATCGCCCGGCGCGCGAAAGCCGGCTTCAAGCGCCTTGAGCGAAAGCCCGATGCAGCTGCTTGCGACCAATTGATCCACCAGCGAAACGGGGGCGCCGGCTTGTTGCAAGGCGGCGATCCGTTTCGCGCGCGTATCCAGCAAGGTACTGCGATCGCCGTAATATTTCGAGACCCGGTAGCGTCGGAAAAACGCCAGGTGATCGCGATACACATCCTCCAGATAGCTCCGCGCCTCCCGGGTGATGGTGCCAATGTGGCGGTCGTGCGCCGCCTTCTCGGCGGAGGTGAATTCTACGGAGCCCCTAAAACCGGCAGCGGGTAGAGGCGTGGAGGCCGCGATGAGGGCGGAAGTGGCCAGAAGCAGTAGTTTTTTCATCAGGAAATCCTCCTAGGCGTAATATCCACGGCCGCTCGCTTTTCGCGCCCGCAACTCAGCCAGCATGTCCCGTTCGGCCTGCTGCGCGGCCCAAGACGGACGCAATTGGAAATGCGGCTCGTCCTTGATCGTTTTCCAGTTACCGCCCCACTCCAGGCCGATCTCCATCCCAAGCGCCCCGACCACTTTATACTGCGCCGATTCGGGGATGTAGTTCGCGCCCTTGAAGACTCCGATATCGAAAGCGATGCCGAAATTGTGGTTGGAAAAGCCCCCCTGCGCGTTGGTCACGCGCGAGCCAGGTTTCGATCGTCCCTGCGCATAGAGCGCGTTCTGTTCATCATAAGTGCGCAGGCCGCTGATGACTTTGATGGTGATCCCGACTGCGGCCGCCTTTTGCACCAATGTCCGCGCATATGGACGCACCTCAGGCTGGAGTGTGGCGATGGTTTTTTCGCTCCGCGGATCGACGGAGCCGGTCGCGGACGGCGGAAGGTTTTTCGTTGTGATCGGCGCCGCCACATCCTCCGGTTCCTTGCCTTTTATCTTGAGGTAGATCGCCTTCCACGTCCGAGGTCCGGCTTTGCCGTCCACTCCGAGCCCCAACTCTTTTTGCACTGCCCGAATGATTGCTTCGATGTCCATAGACTTTGCAAGCTTGTCGCCCGGCTCCGTTGGAGGAGGCGCCGCGACATTGGCTTCCTTTCTTTTTGCTTTGTTTTCTGTGGTCGATCCCAACGCGGAAGCCGCGACGCGACCCGGCGTTTTCGATGACGGTGTGACCCGGCGCGCGCGTTCGACGCGCCGGAGAAATTTACTCGACGCGAAGCCGCGCAACGCGGCGCCATTCAGCGTGGTCTCGATCTCGAGAAACTCGCCCGTCTTTTTGCGCGAGACCTGTTGCACCAGTTGGCCACGCGGCAGGCGCGCAATCACATTCGCACCCGGATTCGGAGCCGACACCTGCGGCTCACTGCGCAGCCGCAGCGGCACTTCCTCTACGTCCACCTCGTAAACGACTCCGATCTTTTTAAAGAGCGACAAAGACGCCGACGGCTGTGCGATTGGCAGGGCCGGCAAACGCACGGCCACCGCCGCGCCATTCACGGCAATGCTCTGCGCGAGCCGAAAGAAATCGTAGACGTTCTCCCCGTAGCAACGCCCATCGCACTTGTGGCCTTGCTTGAAACCGAGTGAGCAATCGGCCTTTCCCCTATTGTAGGCGATCGCGACGAAGACACGTTCTTCATCGCTCAGGCTGGTTTTATTAGCCCAGCCCTGACGTTTGGCAGCCTGCTTGAGTTCATCGAGGAATTGGGTCAAACAGGCGTCGAAATCCGCCCAGCGTTTCTGCAAGAAGTAAGCCGGATTCTCCCGGTAAAATTGGATGTCGTACTGAAAGATTCCATATCCGTGGCAGAACTTGTTCGGATTAATCGTCGCCGCTTCATAGCCATTCACGTGCGACGCCATGTCGAGCAAAGCCTGCCGCGCGATCGCAAACATCTCCGCGCCGCGCGGGGCCGCGAGGAGCTCCGCCTTGTTCCGTGGGAAACAGGAACGTCCGCGATCCGCATCCAGCGTGTCGCCGACGCACAGGCGCAAGATATCACTCTCGGAAAAGCCCTTCGTCACCAGCGGAGCCCAAATGTAACCTGTCTCCTGATTCGCAATCGCGGCCACCAAGTCCACGCTGAAGGGAGTCCCGGCGAGGCGCGCCTCGATCCGATCAGCAAACGTCCGTTTGAACCACGCGATGGCGTCTGCTGTTGTCATGCTCCAGGGGTGAACTCCGCCCGGCTGCGGATCCCCACGGCCGGAGAAGTTTTCAACTGCTGGCGAGGATGTCGCTCCAGGGATCGTTAGGCAAGCTTTTCTGCGTGCGCTGGGCTAACCCGGCATCGCCCAGGAAATCACGCCGCCCCGGCAAAAGTAACATTCGCGTTACCGTAGAGAACTCGCCCAAAAGCTTGCGCTGCCCGATGAAGAAGCGTGTCCCAGTTCCACGCCTCGAACTAAATCCATGAAAAATCCAAACACCTCCTCCATCAAATCCGTCCTCTCGTGGGTGGCTGCTGCCGCTTGCTGCCTGCTCTTTGTGGTTGCCACCACCCACGGTCAGCGCGTCTCGGGAAAAACTTCCACCGAGCTTTGGGCCGCAGCGGGTGTCCCCAGTCCGGACACGCACGGCTCGCCCAGCCCAAGTCCGAGCCCTGGCAGCAGTCCCAGCCCTAGCCCATCCGCCAGCCCGAGGAGCAGCCCAAGTCCCAGCCCATCTTCCAGTCCCAGCCCGAGCTCAAGTCCGAGCCCGAGTCCCAGTTCTTCGCCGAGCCCGAGCCCGAGCCCGTCCGCCAGTCCCAGCCCGACTCCCCAAGCGGGCGATTTCAATCGCGACGGCAACTCAGACATCCTTTGGCAAAACGCCTCCTCTGGCGAACGCGGCATCTGGGTGATGAGCGGCACCACTCACGTGGCCAATGCCGACCTTGGCTTCGTCACTCCTTCATGGGAAATCGCCGGCTCGGGCGATTTCAATCGCGACGGCCAACTCGATATCTTCTGGCAAAACACCAGCAGCGGCGAGCGCGGCATTTGGATCATGAACGGCACCACTCACATCTCCAACGTCCTCTATGGAATCGTCCCGCTGGAATGGGAGATGACCGGTTCGGGCGACTTCAATCGTGATGGGAGTAATGACATCCTGTGGCGCAATCGCTCCACCGGCGAATGCGGCGTCTGGCTGATGAGCGGCAGCACCCACGTGGGCAACTTCATCTTCGGCTTTGTCCCGCTCGCTTGGGAAATGGCTGGCGCAGGCGATTTCAATCGCGATGGCCAGGTCGATATCCTCTGGCAAAACACCAGCACCGGCGAGCGCGGCGTCTGGCTTATGAATGGCACCACCCACGCTGGCAATGCCTTCTTCGGGTATGTCCCCACCACCTGGCGCATGGTCGGGTCGAATGACTTCAATCGCGACGGCCAATTGGACCTCATCTGGCAGAACGGTGCCGGAGACCGGTATATCTGGCTCATGAACGGAACGACCTACCAAAGCGGCCTCAGCTTGGGGAATGTCGCTCCCGTTTGGAGCATCCGGAACTTTTAGGTGCAGCAGCCGGTCGGGCTTGGCGCTTTGTCGAATTTAGTGGTGCCGACAATCGCCAGCCCGGCCGTCTCGCCCCGGCTGGCTTCCGTCTGCTGTCTGCCGTGATGTGGTAATTTCTTGGCGCGCGCGTCGTTTCCGTTATCAATCACCGGCATGCGGCGCTTACGACTCCTCCACCTTTATCTCGGCTGTCTTTTCGCTCCGGCTCTCATCTTTTTCGCAGTCTCCGGATCGTGGCAAATCTATCGGCTGCAAGATAGCGCGAAGGACGGCAGCTACACCGCGCCCGACGCGCTCCACGTCCTCTCCGCGCTGCACACGAAGCAGCATCTCCCCGAGGGAAAGGCGAGCCAGCGCACGCCGCTCCACGCTTTCGCCCTCCTCTCCGCCATCGGGCTCGTCGTTACCACATTGCTGGGCGTGATCATGGCCTTCCGGTTTTCGGTTGGCATCGTGGCGCCTCTGCTGTGTCTGTTGGGCGGGATCGCGTTGCCTGTCCTGCTTCTGCTTGTTTATCGCTAGAAATAACAGGCCGCGCGTCGGCTAATTTCGGCGCCGTATTTGTGGGCGTGACAGCCGCAGGCAGCGCATTCAATCTTCCTGCCGTGACACACGAACTTCCATCCTGGATCACCTACGTCGGTCGCATCGGGCACGCGGCCAAAGGGCTCGTCTATCTCACCGTCGGCTTGCTCGCCGCGCAGGTGGCGTGGATTGGTCATGGCCGGACCGGTGGGGCGCGCGCGGCTTTGCGCTTCATCGCTCACCAACCTTTCGGGCGCGTGTTGTTGGTCGTCCTCGTGGGCGGGCTGGTTTGTTACGCCATCTGGCGTCTGCTCGAGGCTTTCGCGGATGTGGAAAGGCGCGGCACGGATGCCAAAGGTCTGGCCATGCGCGCCCGCTCTCTCGTCATCGCCATCATCTACGGCGGGATCACACTCGGAGCGGTCAAGATTTTGCTGGGAGGTTCTTCGCAAGGTGGCGGGGACGGGCCGGCCAAGGACTGGACCGCACGCCTGCTCGGGCAACCCTTCGGCGCCGTGCTTGTGATCCTGATCGGTGCGGGCATCCTCGCAGCCGGTGCCTATAAAGTTTGGAGCGCTTTCCAAAAGAAATTCGAGAAGAAACTCGGCCTCTCCGAGTTATCAGCTCCAGCGCACGAATGGCTCAGCCGCATCTGCGTCTTCGGCCTGGCCGCACGTGGCCTGGTCTTCTGTCTCGTCGGCGTCTTCCTCATTCAAGCCGGCCTGCACTCAAACGCAGCGAAAGGCGCGCGGCCTCAGCGGCGCCCTGGATTCGCTCCAGGAGCAACCCTACGGCCGTTGGCTTTTCGGCATCGTCGCGCTCGGCCTCGCCGCTTACGGAATCTATTGCGGCGTCCGCGCGCGCTATGGCCGCTGGGAGGCCCCGTAAGCGCGCGCCGCTCGAGAGCGCTACTTCGAAATCCGCACGAGCAGCTTCCGACCTTTGAATTGGATGCCGTTCAGCTTTTTCAAAATCAACTCGACCCGCGCTTCCGCCACGTCCACCAAGGTCTTCGTCGCTTGAAGATGGATGGCCCCGATCTCGCCTTTGGGAATAGCCGTCACGCCCGCAATCACGCCCACGAAATCACCCGGCTGCACTTCGTGCGCGCGACCGGCATTGAAAGCCAGCCGCACCATGCCCGCTTCGTGCGAAACCATGCCCGCTTCTTCGCGCGGCCCAGCGCGGCGCGGTGGCGGCGATGGCCGCCGCTCGTAGTCGTCGCGTGTCTGCTCCCGCCGTTCGCGTCCGCGCGGATCAGGTTCGCGCCGATAATCGCGTTGCGGCCGATCCTCCATAATCTCCGCGCCCGCGCGCGTCTTGTCTTCGCCTAACAAGTGGATCAAGGCCGAGGCAATGTCGGTCGGCGAATTTCCCTGCTCCAGAAAACGATCGAGCAACTCGTCGTGCCGTTTGTATTCACCCTTCGCCAGCGTCTCGCGCAGCGCTTCTGCAAAGGCGCTCGCACGTTTCCCTTCCACCTCCTCAGCCGTGGGAATGCGCTCGCGCTTGATCCGGCTCTTCGTGAAGCGCTGGATATTTTCCAGCCGATAAATCTCGCGTCCCGCGACAAACGTCACCGCGCGACCGGTCTTGCCCGCGCGCCCGGTTCGCCCGATGCGGTGCACGTAATCCTCCCCGTCATGCGGCAGGTCGTAATTGAAAACGATCTCGATGTCGTCCACGTCCAACCCACGCGCCGCCACATCCGTCGCCACCAGGAACTCGACCTTCTTCTTCCGGAAGCGACCCATCACGCGCTCGCGCATCGCCTGCGTCATGTCGCCATGCAGTTTGTCGGCGCTATAACCGCGCGCGATCAAGTGCTCGGTCAATTCATCCACCATCATCTTGGTCGCGCAGAAAATGATCGCCAGTTTGACGTCCTCCAAATCAATTAGCCGACACAAGACTTCCAGTTTCGAACGACGATCGACCTCATAGTAAACCTGCTCGATCGCCGGCACCGTGAGCGCCTCCGTCTCCATCCGCACCGTCACCGGATTGCGCGTGAAACGTTTGATCAATTCCGCGATCGGCCGCGGAATCGTCGCGGAAAAGAACACCGTTTGCCGTTCCGCCGGCACATCGCGCAGGATGGTCTTGATGTCATCGACGAAGCCCATGTCGAGCATCCGGTCCGCCTCATCCAGGATCACCATTTTGATCTGATCCAGCTTCAAACTCTTCCGCTCCAGGTGATCCATCACCCGCCCCGGCGTGCCGATGATGATCTGCGCGCCGGCGGCGAGGCCACGGAACTGTCGCTCGTACGATTGCCCGCCATAGATCGGCAGCTCCCGCACTCCGCGCTTAAAGAAAGCCAGCTTCGCAATCTCCTCCGCCACCTGCACTGCCAGCTCCCGCGTCGGGCACAGCACCAGCACCTGCGGCGCACGCAAGTTACCGTCCACCATTTGAATCGCGGGGATTCCAAATGCCGCCGTCTTCCCCGACCCCGTCTGCGATTGGCCCACGACATCCGAGCCTTCGAGCAAAACCGGGATCGCCGCCGACTGAATGGGCGACGCTTCTTCGAAGCCCATCCGCTCGATCGCTTTCAAAATTTCAGGAGCCAGCCCCAGCTCCGCAAACAACTTCTTCTGCATCAGCCGACTAGACCACGTTCCCGTCGCAGAAGATAGAGGCAGCGCCCGTAAACCCCGACGCCGGTCTGCCGCGCTCTTCGCCCGGAGCTATCTGCTGCATGCGCGCGGCCGATGTGATAAGATCGCGCCAATCATGCCGCAGTTTTCTTATCGTGCGCGGAATGCGGAGGGCGCTCTCGTGGAAGGGACGCTCAATTGTCCCGATCGCTCGGTCGCCATTCGGCAGATCGAGCAGTTGCAATACATCCCGATCAAGATCGAAACGGTGGGCGCCGATCCGCAAGTGGTGAAGGGCGCGAGCTCCAGCGAACCCGCGGCCGCGGCGACGCAGCGGCTGAAAATTCCGCACACGCAATTGCTCATTTTTACCGAGCAACTCGGGCATCTATTGCAGGCGGGTATGACGCTGGATGAGGGGCTTTCCATCTTGCGGAAGCGGCTGAAACATCCGCGCGTGCAACAGATGACGGCGTCGTTGCACCAGGCCCTGGTGGATGGTCGCAGCTTCTCGCAGGCTCTGCGCGATTTTCCGCGCGTGTTTCCGGCGATCTATATCAACCTGATCGCGGCCGGTGAGGCGAGCGGCGCGCTGCCGGAAATTTTGAAGCGGCTGGTGGAGCATTTGATGCAGGCGAAAGATCTGCGCGATCGCGTGCAGCAGGCGTTGATTTATCCAGCCTTCCTGGCGGCGGCGGGCGCGGTGCTGATGACGGTTTTCATTACCTTCATGGTGCCGCAGTTGACGAATTTCATGTCGCAAAATGGCGGGACGTTGCCGTTGCCGACGCGGATGCTGGTGAGCTTCCATCACCTGCTCACGACGCTAGTGGTGGCTGGCCGCGGCGCTGGCCGTGGCGGGCTTTGATCGGTTTGCGCGCCTTCATCCGGACGGAGGACGGCCGGGTGGCGTGGGATCATTTTCGGCTTAGGGCGCCGGGCTACGGACGCATCATCAAGCATCGGTATTATGCGCAATTTTCGCGCACGCTCGGGACGTTGATGGAAAACGGCGTGCCGCTTCTGCGCGCGCTCGATCTGGTGACGGAGATCGCGGGCAATCGTTTTTTGGAACGAAAATTGGCGAAGTGCGCAAGGCGGTGATCGACGGCGCGAACCTTTCCGTGGCGCTGAGCAAGCAGGAACTGTTTCCGGAATTGTTCACCGACATGATGGCGGTGGGCGAACAGACCGGACATTTCGCGCAAACGATGCAGACGATCGCGGATGTCTACGAGCGCGAGCTTGATCGCACGGTGAAGATTATTTCCACGCTCATCCCGCCGGTCATCATTGTCTGCATTGCGCTTGATTGTCGGGCTTCGTCGTTTACAGCATCCTTTCCGCGGTCTTCGAGATGACGAATAGTTTACAGGCGCGTCCGCGCTGATTAAGGTCGCCTCCGATGTTCCTCCGGCGTTTCGCGATAATCGTTCTGTCTTCGCGCTCGCAGGCCAGCTCTGCGCGCGCAGGACGCGATGCAGCGATGGCTTGCCGGATCTGCGCGATGCGAACGGCAGCCCGCTGCCGCTGCCGCACAGTGCTTGGCTGGATTTACGCCAGGCCGCCGCCGAACATTCCACTCCGCAGAACGCGCCGGGCTGGGTGGAATCGGTCACGCTCGTGCATGCGCCCGCGCAAGGCGGATGCGCCGGCGCGGACCGTTTTTCGGATTCGCGTCAGCCGTCCGCAAATCGCGCTGCAAGCTCTTGCTCATTCCGTGCTCTTCTTGACGACAAGCCGGACCATCAGCCGACGATCACGATTTGGGATGAATCGGGGACGCAGGTGATGCAATCAGAACCACTCGGCGCGGGCATCGATCTCGCCGACTTCCGAGAGCGTGACTGCTGCCGATGATCGGCGTTTCGGCGATCGACGTGGAGGTGGCGGGCGACGGCAGCAACGTGCGCGGCGCGTTTCTGGATTGGATGATGAGCCGCACGGTCGCGCACCGCATCTCGGCGGAAGCGCGCGACATCATGCCAGCGCCGTTCGCGGCCGCAGCGCCTTTGCGGGTCCCGGCAACAAGATGCGGAATCTTCGGTACGGTCACCGCCAGTCTTGCGCCCGAAGTGATTCGCATCGGCGCCAGCGTCCAGACAGGAGCTGCGTTTCAGTTTGGTCTGGAGAGCGCAGCCGCTGCTGGCTTTGCTGAGCTTCGAAGTGGCGAGCGCGTGGGTGGATTCGCCGCCGGAAGTTTACGTCAATGGACAGCCGCTCGGTCCCGTTTCGATCACTTTGCCGGATTTGGCTGATCCCGGTTATCGCGGCGAGACCGCGCGCCTGATCAGCCCGATGCGCTTTCGTTACACCGGCTGGCTGCGCGCGCAGAAACTGGTCCCAGCGTCTTATTTGAAGACGGGAACGAATGATGTGATTGTGATCGGCGGCCCGGGAACACCGGCTTCGGCCATTCGCGCCACCCAAATCCAGCTGAAGTATTTGTGGGACAAATCTGATTATCTGCTCGATCCAAAATGAAGACTCTCTCGCCCTGCCATCATCAACAAAGCGGCTTCACCCTGCTCGAGATCATGCTCGTGGTGGGCATCATCGTCATCATCCTCGGCGTCGCGGTGACGAAACTCGGCAATACCACTGGGATCGCCAAGGACATGGCGGTCCGGTCCGATATCCAGACGCATTTCCACCCAACTGCGCCTTTACGAGAGTGTGAACGGCTTTGTCCCCACCACGGATCAGGGACTGCAGGCGTTAGTCACCAAACCGAGCACCGAGCCGGTCCCATCGCGCTGGTATCAGCTCTTCAAAGAGCTGCCGCAGGATCCGTGGAAAAATAATTACATCTACTTCTCGCCCGGCCGGAAAAATCCGACGAGTTACGATCTCTATTCTGCTGGTCCCGATCGCCTGCCTGATACGGCTGACGATAATTGGGGCAACTAAGCGCGGCCATGGGTGCGCGCGGTCAGACCGCGACGTGCTCGCAGTGGCGACGTTTGCTCGGTGACCTGCCGCATCCTGCGAAGAACTCGCCTAACGAGTCACTACTCGTCCTGCACCGCCGCTTCCGTCTTCTGTTCCGCCTGCGCATCCGGGATGCCGTTCGGATTGCGCTGGATCACCCCGCGCACCCGCGGCGGCGGCGTGGGCAAGGTGGGAATCATCCCCGGTTTCTGGATCGGGGGATTGTATTGCGGCACCGCCGGAACGGCGGAATGCCTTGTTGCTGTATCTGCGGCTGAGGCTGGATCGGCACCGGGACGCAGGGTTCGCAGCGCTTGGGAGAGCAGGGCCTGATTAAAAGTGAGCGTGGCCGTCTGGCCATCCTTGTTGATCGTCACTTTGGTTTCCCCGATGCGGTCGGACCATTGGATGTCGGCAATGGTGTAACCGTCCACGGGCTCCTTCGTGGTCAGATAAATTTTGAGGTTCTTATCCGTGGTGGAAGCGATCGTGACCAAGCCGCCATCCGCAGTGCGGGCCGCGTTCGCGATGTAAAGATCCTTCGCGAAATTAGGCGTCGCCGCGGGGACGGCGACCGCGCTGGCTACGGCAAAAGGCGACTTGTTCATCATCGCTTCGTAACGCGCAAAGGCGGGCGCTTTTGGCAACTCATCGGCCGCTGCGAAAACGCGGAGAACGCTGGCCGCGACAAAAGCCATCAACGAGTGCAAAGGCGAGAAGGTATGATTTCATGATCTCCTTATTTCGGCGCAAACCAACGCGCGATTTTAAACTTCCCGCGCATCATCGTCGCGTCTGTGGAATCAATCGCGAGATTGACACTTTCGAAGACGACGAACGCTTCCGGCTTTTGCGCTTCATAAAGAAAATGGACCAGCGGCGGCCAGGGACTCTTCGTTTCCACGGCCGCGAAAACCGCCTGATAATTCGCGTTCGTCTCGCCCGAACCAATCGCAGGATTTTCCAGCAGCACGTTGTGCTTTGACGCGATCTGCTTCACCTGATCAAGAAGCGACGAGGCTTCCTGCGGGCTTTGCAGCGTGGGCTGATTCGTCTTCAACCACGCAGCACGCGTTTCCCACATCGGCTTTTCCTGAAGAAAGACGGTTTGCTGCGTGCGCATGGCGCGACGTTCCGCCAGCTCCGTGCGCGTGCGGGTCAAAAGGCCGAGGAGCGAACTCCAGAGGTAAAGATTAACCAGCAAAAACAACGCTCCCGCGATGATCATGGAGAGAACGCGCTCGCGCGGATTCATCCGCTGGAACCAGGCCGGCAGCATCATTTCGGTTTTCCCTCCAGGCGAAATTGCGCGTGGTTATTTGGCAGGATACGCGGCGCGGCCATGTCGAATTGGAAAATCTGAAGGCCAGGATTCTTTTTCACTTTGTCGGCAAATTGGTAAGCCAAAGCCGGCGTGCTGGCTTCGCCATCGACAGAAAGCTGACGTGCTGATTGTTGGTAGGTCGTGATCTGCACATCCGGCGAGGGCAGGCTTTCGTAAAGGTGCTGCAGAATCTCGATCGGGTAATAACTCGGATCGAGCGCGGGCGAGAGCGCTTTCCATTTTGCTTCCGTCTGCCGGATGAAAGCCACGCCCGGCTCGTCCTTCGCGATCCGGCGTTCGAGGCGTCCGGATTCGAAGCGCAGGATCATGACGAAGACCGCGAAACAGCAGCAGCACTCCCGCGTAAACAGCCCCCGCCCAGATGAGACGCTTTTTCCATTCCGCCAGGCGCGTGAGTTCCGCGCGCCGTTGCCGCCAGGTGTCGGGTAATAGGTTGAGCTGCGTGGCCGCAGGCGGCGTTTCCACTCCGATGAAATCCGCGCGGCTAACGAACAATCCCTGCACGACATCGCGCAGCTCGAAAAGGCTCTCGTCCAACAAAACCGTCGGGAAAGAAGTATCGATGCCCTGCAATTCCGCGCTGAGCGCGAGCTGCGGCAGATCGCGCTGCAATTGCGTCGCATCCGCGCCATCGAGCGAACGCGTAAAGCCAAGCTTCCCATCCTCGCTGATCGCGCAAACGAGCGCCGCGCCTTCCGGGTAAATGAAAAAAGCGCGTCCCGCGGCGGCATGGGTGGCGGCGCGTTGCGCGGCGTAGACCGTGACCTGGCTGGGAATGATGCCTCGGGCAAGCAACGGCTGCACCAATTCGGAAAGCTTCTCGTTATGCACCGCGACCGCGGAGACGACGCTGCCCTCTTCGTTCTGATTAATGATCTCGAAATCGGTCGTCACTTCCTCCGTGGAGTACGGCAACGCTTTCTCGATTTGAATGCGCACCATGGCGTCGAAATCCGCCTCCTCGACCACAGGCAAACGCAACCGCTGCGCCAAGAATGGAACTCGCGGGCAGGCCGAGGATGAGGTTCTGCGTGCCGTTTAGCAGCGGGATGGTCTCCTCGATCGTCCCAAACGACTGCACGTCCCAACTGGGAGTGCTGCCATTCGTGCCGGCAGCGGCCGCCCGCACCACACTCCATCCGCCCGCGGTGGGCAGTAGATAAACGGGAGACGAATCGGGTTTTTTCGTCTTCGTCTTCACAGCTCTTTCCAAGTGATCAATTGAGGGATGGCTCCGGATTTTCTTACGACCATTTGCACCACGCGCGTGACCTTGCCGGAGCGGCCGGTGCTGACAATGCGCACCACCTGATCCTTGAAGGTCACCAGCGGAGCAAGCTGTTTAAACTGTTCCGTGGAAAAGCCAAGCGCGGCCCGCACTTCTTCCAGGCTCTTCAGCGGCGGATCGTCTTCCGTGCCGTCAATGCCGTCCGGCCCGGCGCGGAAAGCGAGATATTGCTCCACCGCCGGCTCGCTCATCCCTGGGAGCGCGAGGAGCAAATCGCGCGGTGCCCAGGCCAGATCGACTGGGCCGGTGCTGTTCAAAGTGAGCCCCGCATCCCAATCCGGCTGCGCGCAAAAATCGGCCCAGCCGCGGATTTGCTTCACGTCTTCGATCCGAGTGAGTAGCGTGTTCGCAGGACGATAATCGCCATCGACCTCCGCGCCGTTCAGGCGGACAAGATTATCCGGGTCCACCCAATCGAGCAGGGTGTCGATCATGTGATCGCGATCGTTTAATTCCACGCCTTTCGTTTCGAGATATTTCCGGAGCAACTCAAGGCGGTCGGAGTTTTCGCCTGCCAGGACCCAGTTCAAATTCAGCCGTCCCCCTCCCCGGTGATCCGCGCCTCGTAGGTTTGGGTGGCACTGACTCCACCACGCAAGACCGACGCGCCGGAGTTCACCGCGGGATGGAGCGCGATTTCGCTCCCGGAGGTGGCCATGGCTTCCGCTTCCAGCACGCGCGTGGCTTCCCCGTTTATGGCCAGCCGCGAATTGATATCCAGCGCCCAGGTGATGACCATGGCCGCGAGGACGAAGAGCGCCCAAAGCGCCAGCATGAGCGCGGCGCCGGACTCGTTCGGCCGATGTAGTCTCCGGGTCATGGTATTAAAGCGGCGTCCGCGCGAGCGCGATGATGGTTTCCCACGGGATCGGATTATCAGGACGCCCGATGATAAGTTTCACCAAGCGCGGGAGCGTGACCGTGTCGGTCCATTTTTCGACCCAGACATTCAAGCGCGGATCGAAATAGCGTATCTGAATGCTCTCGACGTTCGGCAAAAGCGGAATCCAACTCTCGGGCGCCTGGCTTTTTTTGGTCGGATCGTAGGCCTGTCGCGCGAGGCCGAGCTCTAATTGATTACTCGCCTTCTCTACCGGACGAAGGCGCAGGCTGACACGATATTCACCCGTGGCGTAGCGCGTGAGCAATCCAGGACCCGCACTGCAGACCCAGGTGATTTCATCGCGCGAACGATCATTCAGCTTCAACGGATCGCCCAGTAACGCACCGGCGCCGGACGGCAGGGTGGTCCATTCCGCCGTGAGGAGGCGGACAAAGCCCGCGTATTGTTCATCGATCAAATTGGTCTCGGAGGAAATGCGGAGCGCGGTCAAATTGGTGCTGACAAAACGGTAAATCGCGAGCGACATGAGCCCGAGAATCGCCACCGCGAGCATGATCTCGAGGAGCGTGAACGCGGTGCGACGCGCGTGCTTAGCCGGCCCGGTAAACATAAAATTCCACCTGGCGGGATTGCGCGACGCCACCGCGCGCCCATTCCGCCGTGAGCGTGACGCGGCTGAGCCCGTTCAGCTCGGCGCCTTGTTCACTTTTCATTTTGGCGGGAAAGCTGCGCTGCTTGACCTGCACCGGTCCGTAGCCGGTATCGAATTTAAGCACGCGCGTTTCCTCAGGCGCGCCCGGCGTGGCCTGCACTTCGGCCATGCGATTGGAAAGAATTTGGCGCACGCGATCCTCCTGTGTGCTCAGGACGCTGGCGTTCATGCAATTCTCGACCGAACGGCCGAGCGCGAGCACGCCGACGACAAAAATCGTCACGCCGATGAGAACTTCGTAAAGCGCGAAGCCAGCGGGCCCGCTCCACTGCTTACTTAGTGTCATATTTTGCAAGAGTCCCGCGTGCGGTCAGGCTGGCAAAATTTGCCGTCCAGGAACCATCCACGCCCTTGTAGGAAACGACGGCCGGTTCGCAGGTGCCGGAAGGCCAGAAGATCCATTCGGCTGGCGGATCCTCCACCAAGGCGGCCGGCAGCGTAAGGAGGAAAGCGTCGCCTTTCTGCAGCGGAAAATCCGCGGTGGGCTTCTTCGCGTCCTCGCCTTTCAAGTAGCCCTCGGGCCGCAGGATGAGGTGGTCTTTTTGCCAGACGATCAAGTAGGAACGCCGATCCGCCACGCTCCGTTCCTGCGCGAGGCGGACGAATTTATTTAGGTCGTCGAACG
Source organism: uncultured Verrucomicrobiae bacterium (assembly GCA_963762685.1). Lineage (GTDB taxonomy): Bacteria > Verrucomicrobiota > Verrucomicrobiia > Chthoniobacterales > UBA10450 > JACCTI01. The sequence goes on from CAVXLV010000013.1 coordinate 170,861, forward strand.
AACGCCGCAGGCGACGGTCAGCCATCACGCCTTGCATGCTCGGCACCGCGATGAGCAGCATCAAAATCATGATGAAGACCGCGATAACGATCTCTACCAAAGTGAAAGCGTGGCGATTACGCCGCATAGGTGAAAAGTAATGCTCGCGCCCTAAATCACAAACGCCCGTCCGGGCGCACTGGAACCGACGGATTCGGTGCGCAACCAGCCGCTAAAAAAACGCAAGCGAACGACAGCGGCGCCGCGGTGGGTAGGTTAAAGTTTTCCGGTGAAGCAAGGAGCGGCTACAGTATCACCGAGCAATTTTATTCCCGCACGCGTGACTAGTATTTCCAAACCGACCCGCAAAGATCGCCCTTCCGCCAAGGGCTGGAAGCGCGCTTTGCAGGTGCTGCTTTTCGTTGCCATGGCCTCGGTGGTCGGAATCCTGATTTGGCAAGGCGTGACGGCGGAGGGCAATCCCGATCCTTTGCGGGCACGCTCGAACCCCGCCTCGGCATTTCTCGATATTGGCGTGCTCGTTTTCCGCGAGGGCTTGGAGTGCATCCTCGTCCTGGCGGCGATCACCGCCAGCATGGTCGGCGCGAAAGCGCAACATCGCCGGCCGGTGGCGATCGGTGCGGGGATCGCGTTCATCGCCAGTCTCATCACGTGGTTTATCGCCGTCCGCATCATGGGGGAACTGAGCGAGAGCGTGCCCGCGCTCGATCTGCAGGCGGCGACCGGCTTACTCGCGATCGTGGTCCTGCTTGTGATCATGAATTGGTTTTTCCACAAGATTTACTGGGGCGGCTGGATCAAGGCGCACAACCGGCGACGGAAAGCGCTCCTGGCCGATGCGAGCGCGGTCGCCATTTCGCAGCAGCGTCTCTATTGGGGCTTCATCCTGCTCGGTTTCACTTCGCTCTATCGCGAGGGTTTCGAGGTGGTGCTGTTTTTACAAAGCTATAATCTTCGCCTCGGCGGCGGCGTGGTGCTGAAGGGGGCGCTGCTTGGTCTGATTCTTTCCGCGTTCGTGGCCATTCTCACTTTCGCGCTGCAACGGCGTCTGCCTTATCGCAAAATGCTCATCACAACGGGCGTGCTTCTTGGGGTGGTCCTGCTGGTCATGGTGGGCGAACAGGGCCAGGAAATGCAGCTCGCGAATTGGATGTCCACCACGGAAATCCCCTGGCTGGTGAATGTGATTCCGGGTTGGATGGGCTTGTGGTTCGCTGTCTTCCCCACGGTGGAAACGCTGGCCTGTCAGGCCGTCGCCGCCATCTTGGTGGTCGGTTCTTATTTCGGCGCGAGCATGCTGCATAAAACCCGAGCTGAATCCGATGCTGCCTTGCCCGAGACGCTGGAAGAGGAAGGCGTTCAAGCCCTTTCCGGAGATCGCTGAGGCAAGCCCGATCCGCGACAGAATTCCGGATTTTCAAATTCCTTCTTTTTGATGAAACGACTCTTTTTACTCATCAGCCGCGTCGAAGCGGGCGCGCGCTGTTTCACGTAAGTTTTCGCATCGACCACCGCCGCCCCCGGCAGGTACGAACTCGAGAGCTGAGTGGCGTGGAAGGGCGATCGCGATGACGACAGCCGCTTCCGCTGTTTCGAGGCGCAACTGGCACTTCTCGTAATCCGTTCCTCGCGCGCTGCACCGCTGCCATGTGCTGCCAAAAATATGCGACCATTCCGCCGCGCAGTGGCCCGGCCTGGTCGCATAAATGGCGACACGTTCGGGCTTAAAACCAGCGCAAAGTGATGCCGCCGTGGCCTATATCCTTGCGGCACGCACGGTCGAGGCGCGCTGATTTTTCACGTCAGTTGCGGGCACGGTATTAGCTCCCATTCCCGCAGGGATGAACAGGGAAATTGTCGACGCGTTATTAACGGGAATGTTGCAGAGCGGGGAAGGAGTGTCGGACCTTCTCTTCGTCGCGGGCAAGCCACCCCTAGTGGAAACACACGGGCGCCTGCAAGATTTCCCGATTGATCTTCCGGGTGGCGTTTCCACCCCTGTCCTGATCGAGCAGATTGCCAATCTGATCATCAATGGGAACCAGCGTTTGCGGTCGGACTTGGAAAAAGCAGGCTCGTGCGACTGCAGCTACGCTCTCGAAGGGGTGGCGCGGCTGCGCGTAAATATTTACCGTCAAAGCGGCACCCACGGGATCGTGATGCGAAAATTGCAGTCGAACATTCCGACGCTGGAGGACCTGCAGCTGCCGCCAATTTTCCGCGAAATCATCAAGGAGAGCCATGGCATCGTTCTCGTCACCGGCGGCACGGGCAGCGGCAAGACCAGCACGCTGGCCGCGATGTTAAACGAGATGAATCGGACGAAGGAGATTCACATTCTGACGCTGGAGGATCCGATCGAATTTTCGCACAAGCATCAGCGCGCCGCGATGAGCCAGCGGGAGCTGGGGAAGGATTTCTTTAACTTCGCCGATGGCCTGCGCGCGGCCCTGCGCCAGGCGCCTAAAGTGATTTTGGTGGGCGAAATTCGCGACCGCGAGACGATGGAGATCGCGATGACAGCGGCGGAGACAGGGCACGTCGTTTACAGCACGCTCCATACGATCAATGCAGGCCAGACCGTAAACCGCATCCTCGGCCTCTTCAGCCGCGAGGAAGAGCCGCAACTTCGGCAACGTCTGGCGCAAACGTTGCGCTACGTGGTCAGCCAACGCCTCGTGGCCAAAGTCGGTGGCGGTCGTCTGATGGTGAGCGAGATCATGGGCAACAGCATGCGCACGCGGGAGACGATTCTCTACGGCGAAGCGGAAGGGAAAAGTTTCCAGGAAATTATTGAAGCCGGTTCCACCATGGGCTGGCACTCCTTCGACCAATCTCTGATCAAAGCCTATGAGGCTGGACTGGTGACAGAGGAAATGGCCCAGCTCTATTGCACGAATAAGAGCAAGGTCAGGCGCGAGATCGACGCGCTCAAAAACTTGCGGGGCACCAATAATCTCAACGCACCCTCAGGTTTGAAACTCAACGAGGTGCCGGTCGTGCGTCCGCGGACCGTGCCGACCGTCCCCAGCGTTCCCCAACCTGCCGCAAGGTGATGAAGCGCTCCTGCTCTCGCTAGGATTTATCCACGCTGTATTTGCCGGGGCCAACGAAGAGCAGGCCCACCAGCATGACCGCGAGTTCCACCGCGGCCAGATTCGCGCGCAGCGTTCCCACGCCGCCAAGCACGCCTAACAAGTGGACGAATGTGAGCGTAAGCACCAGGAGCACACCCGGCCGGAAGAAAAGCCCGAAGATCATGAGTGCCCCGCCCGCGCATCCCATGAGGGCGCCGAGAAATCCCCACATTTGATAGTGATTATGCAGACCGAGATGGCGAATCCCCGCGCCGAAACTTGCCCCACGCCCGCGGCCCGTGCAGCAGCACCGGGCCAGTAAGGATGATAAAGAGCACGCCCAGGCCCAGACGCATGATGAGCAGGCCGGTCTCGCGATATTTTGCTAAAAACTGCATCCGCATCCGCGGAGGCTGAAGCGATCAGGAACAGATTGCAAATGAAAGGCGCGCGCGGTTAGGTGCCGGCATGAACGGGATCACCAAAGCAGTGCTCTTGGCCGCCGGCCGCGGGACGCGGATGCGCGAGCTGACGAGCGCAATCCCAAAGCCGATGCTGCAGGTTCGGGGGAAACCGATCTTGCAACACATCATCGAGGGATTGCGCGGTGCCGGTGTAACCGATTTCCTGGTTGTCGTCGGCTGGCATGCCGAAGTCGTGCGCGATTTTTTCGGAGACGGGTCTGCGCTGCGTGTGCGGATCACTTACGAAACACAGGTGCAACAAGACGGAACGGGCAAAGTGGTGGAGCTGGCGCGGGCGTTTTGCGGCTACGATCCGTTCGTCCTCAGTTACGGCGACATTCTGATCGAGGCGGAAAATTACCAGCGCCTCACCTCGCCCGCGTCCGAGACGGAGGCGATCATCAGCGTGAAAAAGAATCAGGATGTAAGCCAGGGCGGCGCCGTGTTTGTGAACGACGATTTTGAGATGACGGATCTACGCGAGAAGCCGCAACCGGGTGAGCCGACCAGCCCTTGGTATAACGCCGGCGTCTATGCTTTTCGCGCGAGTATCTTCGACTTCATCGCGCGCCTGGAACGTTCCCCGCGCGGAGAATTTGAGCTGACCGATGCCATCCGCGCCTTGGCGCAATCCGGCCAGAAGGTGCAGGCGTTGGAACTCACCGGCGAATGGGCCGACGTGCGCGATCCGGAAATCCTCGCGCAATTAAACCGCTAAGGTTTTTCTTCGAGCGCGTCTTCAGGCTCTTCCTCGCCCTCGTCCTCGATTTCACGCCGCCAGGCTTTTGAAATCCAGGGCCGGACGAAGCCGTAAAGCAGATAGCCAATGAAGAGCACGGCTGGCATCCATTCGTAGAACATGGCGGTCAGGCTCAGGACGAGAATGATGACGAGAAAGCGCGGGATCGAACGCGTGGAGCGCCAGTTCAAGCCCTTGAAACTGGGGTAGCTAAAGCGGCTGAACATCATGAACGAGAGGAAGAGCATGAGCGGCGGCAAGACCCACTTCCAGCGCCCGAGATCGTGGTCTCTTTCTCCCAGCCACCAGAGCATGAAGAGAGTGATCGAAGCGATCACGCCCGCAGCCGCAGGAATGGGGAAACCTTTGAAATTCTTATCCGGACCGCTCCCGTGCCCTTCCGCGGCGATGCAATTAAACCGCGCCAGCCGGAGAGTCCCACAAAGCAGATAAACGAAGGCCACCACCCAGCCCGCCCGCGGGAAATCCACCAGCACGATCCGGTAAACCATCAAAGCCGGCGCCACGCCGAAAGAGACCGTGTCGGCTAACGAGTCGAACTCGCGGCCGAAAGCGCTGTCCTGCCCTCCCAGCCGCGCCAGCCGGCCATCGAGCAGATCGAAAATACACGCGCCCAGGATGTACCAAATGGCGGTGTGAAAAAGAACCGCCGCCGCCTCCGGGTCCGCCCCTTGCAGGAGCGCGCCTTGCACGATCTTGAGCGTAGCCGCGAACCCGCAAAACAGGTTCCCCGCCGTCATCAAATTCGGCAGGAGATAGATTTTCGGCGATTGCCCGCTCATTCCGGTAAGCGAGCAATGACAGTCGCGCCTCCGGAAACGCGGTCGCCTATTTTCACCAGAACAGTCGCATCGAGCGGGAGATAAACTTCCGTGCGGGAACCAAAACGGATCATGCCGAAGCGCTCGCCCTTCTTCAGTTCATCGCCCACCTGCGACCAGCCGACAATGCGGCGCGCGATCGCGCCCGTCAGCTGTTTCACCACCAGCGTGGCGCGCGGATTTTCGAAGGCCCACGTCATCGATTCATTTTTGCCCGAGCAATCCGGACTGCGCGCATCCAGGCAAAGCCCTTCGCGATGCTCCCGATATGTGACGCGGCCGGCAATCGGCGCGCGATTTGTGTGCACGTCGAAGACGGAGAGGAAAATTCCCACCCGTTTCATCTTCGCTTTCACCACATCGGTTTCCTCGATCTCGAGAATGTCCGCCACCACGCCGTCGGCTGCCGCGACCACCGCCTCAGGCTCGGCCGGAGCGACGCGTTCCGGATCACGAAAAAACGCGAAGGTGTATGCGATCAGCAAAAGAAAAAGCACCGGCAGCCACCGCCACAGAAAAAAGGAGCCGAACGCGAGCACGATCAGAATCAGGAATATCCAGCGGCCCTCGTAAAGTGTCTGCCAACGCATGATGGGCGATAGGTTCGGGGCCGCAACCGAAGGGGTCAAGCCCTTGCTGGAACTAGTAGGCGCTCGTGTCGACGCGATCACAGGCGTCGCACACCATATCTTGAGTGCTCGGCCCCTCAGCGCACCAGATAATGGGCTCGACGAGGCCTTCTTACTTCAAGAAACCAATTGTTCCGGGCGCTCTCCACGCCTATGTTTTCGGCAGTTTATGCCAGCCGCCGATACGCCTCTTCCCGACGACGAAAATTCCGCCAGCCAAAAGCGTCAGACCGACGCGACCGGAATCAGCGAAAGTCAGAAATACGACGCCGCCCAGATTGATAAGCTGGAGGGGTTGGAGGCCGTCCGGAAACGGCCCGGCATGTATATCGGCGATCCGGATGAACGCGGTCTCCACCATTGCGTCTTCGAAGTGCTGGATAATTCCATTGACGAACATCTCGCCGGCTATTGCAGCAAGATCGAAGTCGTAGTCCATGTGGACGGCTCGGCAGCCATTCGTGATAACGGCCGCGGCATTCCCGTGGACATGCATCCGAAGTTCAAGATGCCGGCCGTTGAACTCGTGCTCACGAACCTGCACGCAGGCGGAAAATTCGGCCAGGGCGCTTACAAATATTCCGGTGGTCTGCACGGCGTCGGCGCGAAGTGCGTGAATGCGCTCTCGGATTGGTTCAAGGTCGAGGTCTCACGTGACGGCAAAGTTTATCACATGGGTTTCGAGCGCGGGAAAACGACGCAGCCACTCGAAGTCATTGGCGAGCTGAAAAACAAAAAGCAGACGGGCACGCTGATCACGTTCCTGCCTGATCCGACGATCTTCACCATCACGACGGAGTTTAAGTTCGAACGTCTCGCCTATCGCTTGCGCGAACTGGCTTTCCTCAATCCCGGCCTCGAAATCACGCTGGCCGACGAGCGGGGCGAGGCGCCGAAAAAAGAGACGTTTTTCTACAAGCACGGCATCGAGGAATTCGTCCGCCAGCTCGGCGCGAACAAGACCGTCATTCACCCGAAACCGGTAATCCTGACGCGGCAACGCGACGAAGTTTTTGTCGATGTGGTGATGCAGTATAACGACAGCTACACCGACCAGATTCTCTGCTTCGCGAACTCCATTCCGAATCCCGACGGCGGCACGCATCTGACGGGGTTCCGCAGCGCACTCACAAAGGCGGTCAACCAATACGCCAAGGCCAACAGCCTGGTGAAAGACAAGGATCCGGCAATCTCTGGCGACGATGTGCGGGAGGGTTTGACCTGCGTTCTGAGTATCAAATTACCGAACCCGCGTTTCGAATCGCAGACCAAGGTCAAGCTCGTGAACACCGAGATCGACGGCATCGTGAACTCAGTCGTTTACGAAGGCTTGATGACCTTCTTCGATCAGAACCCGCCGATCGCGAAGAAGATTTTCGAGAAGGTGCTGACGGCGGCGCGCGCGCGCGAAGCGGCGCGGAAAGCCCGCGAAACCATCCGCAAAGGCGCGCTGACTGGCGGCGGACTGCCGGGAAAATTAGCCGACTGCTCCGAGCGCGATCCGGATTTGACCGAACTCTATATCGTCGAGGGTGACTCCGCCGGCGGCTCTGCCAAGCAGGGACGCGATCGGCGTTATCAAGCGATCCTTCCAATCCGCGGCAAGCTGATCAACGTCGAAAAAGCGCGCCTCGATCAAGCGCTCAAAAACACGGAGATCCAATCGATGATCACCGCGATCGGCACTGGCATCGGCAAGCCGAAGGAAGAAGGCACGGAGAAAAACGGCAAAGCCGAGGAAGGCACTTTCGACATCAAGAAGCTGCGCTACGGCCGCATCATCATCATGACCGATGCCGATGTGGACGGCTCCCATATTCGCGTCCTGCTCCTGACCTTTTTCTACCGGCAAATGACCGAGCTCGTGCGTGCTGGCAAAATCTACATCGCGCAGCCGCCGCTCTATCAGATCAAACGCAAGAAGCGCGAAGAGTATGTGGACGATGACATTCAGTTGAACCGAATCCTCATCTCGTTAGGCGCGGAAGACGTGCGCCTAAAAAATCTGGCTGACGACAAGGAATTAAGCGCCGCGCAACTGAAAGACGTGCTCGAATCGCTCGAGAAATTAGCCAAACTGAGCGAGTCCGTCCGCCGCCACGGCGGAGACTTCGAAACCTTCCTGACGGAGCGCGATGAGAAGACCGGCAAGCTCCCCGCGTATCTGGTGAAAGTCCGCGACGGCAACGAGGAATCCGTCCGCTATTTCCATGATGAGCGCGAAGTGCGTTCGTTTCACGAAGAGAATCTCGACCTCAATCTTTTCGATGACGATATCGATCAGGAATTGCTGCCTATCACGAATGCGCCCATCACTCCCAAACCTGGCGCCCAGCGTCGCCGCGCGAAGAAAGTGGAACTGCACGAAGCAGTCACGATTCAAAAATTAATCAGCGAGCTCGCGCGCCGCGGCTTGAAGGTGGATCACTACGCCGCGGCCGATAAACCGATCTTCGAACTGATCGAAGGCGAAGGCGAAAAAGCCACCGTCCACCCGCTCTTCTCCATTCCCGAGATCCATCAAAAAATCGTCGAGATCGGCCGCCGCGGTGTGCAGATCAAACGCTTCAAAGGCCTCGGCGAAATGAACGCGAAGGAACTATTTCAACACCACGATGGACCCGGAGAAACGCAAGCTGCTCCGCGTCAATCTCACGGACGACAACGCGGTCGAAGCCGACCAAATGTTCACCCGATTGATGGGCGACGTGGTCGAACCGCGCCGCCAGTATATCGAGGACAACGCCTTAAACGTTCGCAACCTCGACGTCTAATTCTCCGCTGCCGATGTACAATCCGAACGAAAAGATAGAGCCCATCAACGTCGCCGACGAAGTTTCGAGGTCGTTCCTCGATTACTCCATGTCGGTCATCATCTCGCGTGCGCTGCCGGATGCGCGTGATGGGTTAAAACCTTCCCAGCGTCGCATTCTTTTTGCGATGAACGATCTGTCGCTCTACCCAAACCGGCAGCATCGGAAGTGCGCAAAAATTTGCGGCGACACCAGCGGTAACTATCACCCGCACGGCGAGGCGGTGATTTACCCGACGCTCGTGCACATGGCGCAGCCTTGGGCGATGCGCGAACGGCTGGTCGATGGGCAGGGCAACTTCGGTTCGGTCGAAGGCGATCCGCCGGCGGCGATGCGATACACCGAGGCGCGTATGACGCATCTCGGCGCGGCGCTCATGACCGACATGGACAAGGACACGGTCGACTTTGTCCCGAACTACGACGAGACGCGGACGGAACCAAAAGTCTTCCCGGCCGCCTTCCCGAATCTGCTCGTAAACGGAGGCACCGGCATCGCGGTCGGCATGGCGACAAACATTCCGCCGCACAATCTCGGCGAAGTCATCGACGGCGTTTGTGCGCAGATCGACGATCCGGACATCGATCTCGATGGCCTGATGAAATACGTGAAGGGCCCGGATTTCCCGACCGGCTGCGCGCTTCTCGGGCTTGCTGGCATTCGCCAATATCTGGCGACCGGTCGCGGCAGCATGAAGGTCCGCGGCAAAGCGGGCGTAGAGGAATTAAAGGGGAATCGCGAGCAAATCGTGATCACGGAAATTCCTTACAACGTGAACCGCGCCACGCTGGTGGAAAAGATCGCCGCGCTCGTGAACGACAAGGTGCTGACCGACATCAGCGCGATCCGCGATGAGTCGGATGAGAACACCCGCGTGGTGATTGAGTTGAAACGCGACGGCAATCCGAAGGTCGTCATCAATAATCTCTACAAGCACACCGCGATGGAGAGTTCCTTCGCGGCTTCGATGCTCGCGATCGATCACGGCCGGCCGAAGCTGCTCTCGCTCAAGGAAGCGAACACCGCATTCATTGAACACCGTCGCGAAGTGGTCCTGCGCCGGACGCGTTTCGAATTACGCAAAGCCGAAGACCGCGCGGAAACGCTGGAAGGTTATCTCATCGCGCTGGCTAATTTGGATGAATTCATCCGCATTATCCGCGGCTCCGCCAATCGCGACGAAGCGCGCGTGAAGCTGCTTGCCTTCGAGTTCACGCGAAAACAGGTCGAGCAAATCGGCATCCTCATTCGCGATGAAGCCCGGCTGGTCGATGGCCGTTACGCTTTCAGTGAACACCAGGCCAACCAGATTCTCGATCTGCGCCTCTATCAGCTCACCGGCCTGGAGAGCGACAAAATCTCGAACGAATACGCCGCCTTGATCGAGACCATCAAAGACCTGCGCGACATTCTTGCGAAGGAAGCGCGCGTCTTTGAGATCGTAAAAAAAGAGCTGCGCGAAATTCGAGCAAAGTATGCGGGTCCGCGGCTCACGCAGTTGGTCCCCGATGAAGGCGAGATCAACATGGAAGATCTGATCGCCAACGAAGGCTGCATCATCAGCATCACCCATGGCGGCTTCATCAAGCGCACCGCGGTGAGCGCTTTCCGTGCGCAACGCCGCGGCGGCAAAGGCGTGATTGGCATGGCAACGCGCGAGGGGGCACGCGAGGAGGACGAGGGCGATTTCGTCGAGCATCTCTTCACGGCCACGACGCACGATTATCTGATGTTTTTCACCTCTTCCGGGCGCGCCTACGTGGAGAAAGTTTACGAAATTCCGGAAATGGGTCGCGCGGCTAAGGGCCGTTCCATTGCCAACCTGCTCGAACTGCGCAGCGATGAAAAAATCGCGGCCACCATTCGCGTGCAGGCGCAGAAAACCGGTATCGCTCCGAACATCATCGACACGACCTGGGATGAGAATTTCCACATCGTTTTCGTGACGCGGACGGGCATCGTCAAAAAATCGAATCTGTCCGATTACAGCAACGTCCGGAAGGGTGGCATCATCGCGATCAACATCGAAGAAGACGATTGTCTGATCGACGCCAAGCTGACCAACGGCGACAACGAAATCATCCTCATTACCGAGCAGGGTATGAGTCTGCGTTTCCACGAAGAGCAATTGCGCGACCAGGGTCGAAACACCGTGGGCGTGTGGGGCATTCGACCGGAAAAAGGCGATCTCATCGTCGGGATCGCGCTGGTCGATAATCAATCGATGTTACTCGTGGCGGGCGAGAACGGCATCGGCAAACGCACTGCCTTCGAGAACTACCGCAAACAAAAACGCGGCGGCAAGGGGATCATCACGATGAAGACCGGCGAGAAAACCGGAAAAGTCGTCGGGGCGCTCACCGTGACCGATAGCGATGAGCTGATGCTCATTACGAATAAGGGCCAGATGGTGCGCACGCGGGTAAAGGAAATCCGCGAGACCGGCCGCAACGCCCAAGGCGTGAAGCTGATGGATCTCCGCGGCACCGAAAAACTGCAGGACATTGCGCGCGTGGTCAGCCAGGAAGAATCCGAGGACGAAACCGAACCGGCGACCGAAGAAAGCTGAGAAAAAGAAAGGGACACGCCCGAAAGCGTGTCCCTTGCTGAATTGCTCACCCGACTTTTAACAGCCGGGGAATTGCCGTGTGCGGCCGACGATTAGTAAGAGGTCGAGGAGCGCGTGGTCGTCGTCGCGGCAGCGGATGGCTGCGTTACGACAGCTTCTTCACGGCGCGTCGTGGTCGTAGTGGTCGTCTCCGGCGTGCTGCAGGAGGTGAAGAAGAAGGCACAGAAGAGAAAAGCGGGCAGGAGGATGGTGAGGTTTTTCATATTAGGATTTGGTTGGTTACAGCTTTGATTCGGGAGCGCCTCGCTCGCCAGCCGTATCGGGCGGAAGATTTTTCCTCTCAGACCGTTCGGCCTGTTCAGTCTGCAACGGAGCCGCGCATTTTCTTTAGTGCGGAACGCTTTCGCTTTCCTTCCAGAATGCGGCGTTTCAGACCCCGGGGTTTCGGCGAATTCTGCCGTCGCACCTTTTCCCGCTGCATCTTTTCCGCGGCCTTTCGTTTTGTCACCAACGTCTGCACCGCTTCGCCCAGGCGCACTCGCGCCAGTTTTCGATTCGTGGCCTGCGAACGGGAATCCTGCACCGTGACACTCAAACCTGACGGCCGATGCCGCAGCGTGACCGCGGTGGAAACTTTGTTCACGTTCTGCCCGCCCGGTCCGCTCGAGCGCGCAAAAGTTTCCTCCAGATCGGCTTCGCGCAGTTCCATCGCGAACTAAAGCGGAGGAATCTCCTCGCGGCCATGTCGCAGCACGCGCGACATCCAGACCAGTTCGTTGAGAAATTTTGCAGCGCGTCCGAAGTATTTTTCGTCCTGCAGCTTTCCGTCCTCATCAAAAGCGTCCCGCACTTTGCTGAAATTCAGATCGGTAAACGTGACGGCTAAACCCAACTCCCGCGCGACCGGCACCAATTGCTCAATCACGCGCGTGCCGCCGAACGGTCCGGCCGAGACGCCGCAAAACGCGACCGCTTTGTGATTATACTCTTCCAGACACATATCGAGCGCGTGCTTCAGAGGGCCGGGATATCCGTGATTATATTCCGGCACCACGATGGCCAGCCCATCCGCGCGCGCCATCTTCTCCGCAAAGTCGGGGTCCTGCATCTCAGAACCCGCATCCTGTAGCGTCATCTTCAATTGCCGCACGTCGATCAATTCCGTCTCGATCTCCGGGCGTTTTTTCATCTCGCTCAGAAGGAAATTGGCGACATGCTCGCTTTGCCGGCCCTGGCGTGGAGTCCCGAGAATCAGAGGAAGATAAAGCGGCTTTTCGTTCATAAGCGGACATCGGTCGGTTAAATCTCTACCGCTGGCCGGACTCGAACCGGCACGGGCCGTTAAGCCCAACGGATTTTAAGTCCGTTGCGTCTGCCATTTCGCCACAGCGGCGTGGAGCGCACCACCTTACGCACGTCCGCGCACAGACCAAATCATTTGCGAGGAAGGAGGGGGCGCGCCAACCTGATTTTTCGCGCTTTCGCCGCATGACCACCGCTAACAAAATCACCATCGTCCGGATTCTTCTGATCCCGGTTTTCGTGACGATGGCCATCTATTATGGCGAGAGCATGGCGCGCGGGCGAACCGCTGGAGTGGCAGCGCCTCGCCGCGATCCTGATCTTCCTCCTGGCCGCGGTCAGCGACGGGCTCGATGGCTATGTCGCGCGCCGCTACAATCAGCGGAGCGCGTTGGGCGTGATCCTCGATCCGATCGCTGATAAAGGCTTGCTCCTGAGCGCCCTCATCACCCTCAGCATTAGTAATTGGAGCCACATCAGCCCGGAGTATGGGAAGTTTCCCGCCTGGTTTCCTGTGCTCGTGATCGCGCGGGATCTGGTCATTCTCGTCGGCTCCGCGGTGCTCCATTTGTTGAACGGGAAGGTCGTGGTGCGGCCCCGCTGGACGGGCAAAGTCGCGACCTTCCTGCAGATGGCCGCCATCGCCTGGGTCATGCTGCAGCTGCACTTTTTGCCGCTTATTTATGTCGTGGTGGCCGCAGGACTTTTCACCGCGATCTCTGGTGTCATGTATGTTGTCGATGGGATGCGCCAGTTGCAGGTGGAAGGTCACGCGAATGCGAAGCCCCGTTGACCCCTGCCCCTGGCCCTCCCCCACCCCCAAATGAGAAAACAGAACGCAGAGAATTACGCGGGGAAGGTCGCGATCGTCGGCCGTCCCAACGTAGGAAAATCCGCGCTCTTTAATCGCCTTGCAGGCCGGACTATCGCGATCGTGCATGATCAGCCCGGCATCACCCGCGATCGTCTTGCGGCTCCTTGTAACAAAGGCACGCGGCCGTTTTTGATCTGGGACACCGGTGGCATCGGCGGCGCGGGCGAGATGGAACTGAGCTCGCAAGTCCGCACCGTCGCCGACGCGGCCATGCGCGAGAGCGACCTGATTCTTTTCGTCGTTGATGCGCAGCACGGCATGGCCCCGATCGATCAAGAACTCGCCTCCATGTTGCGCAAATCGCGCACGCCTGTCGTGCTCGTGGTCAACAAGATCGACCATCCGAATCACGAAGCGCTGGAGTCCGATTTCGCGCGTCTGAATTTCAAGCGACTCGTCCCGATTAGCGCCGCTCATGGCCGCGGAATCTCCGAGTTGCTGGAGACGATCGACGAACTTCTGCCCGCGTCCGAAGCAGGGAGCGAGAAGAACACGGAAAGCGGGAATTCGCCCGTCGCGCTCGCCATCATCGGACGTCCGAATGCCGGCAAATCGTCCCTCATTAACTCCATCCTCAAAGACCAACGCACCATCGTGAGCGAGATTCCCGGCACCACGCGTGACGCCGTCGATATCGCTTACGAACGCGACGGCGAGGAATACGTCCTCATCGACACCGCCGGCATGCGCGCCCGCAGCAAACACTCCACTTCCGTCGAAGTCTTCAGCGTCATGCGGGCGGAACGCACCATCCGGCGCGCGGATCTTTGCGTGCTCGTGATCGATGTCACCAGCGGCGTCACCTCACAGGACAAACGCATCGCGGGCTTGATCCAGGAATCGCGCAAACCCTCCCTCGTCGTCCTCAACAAATGGGATCTCGTCAAACCCAGCCGCGGTCACAAGGCCGCGATGCAGGAACTGGTCACCACCGCCCGCGAGCAGTTATTCTTCCTCGATTACGCGCCCGTCCTCATCGCGTCGGCGGCCACGGGCGAGAACGTGGTCCAGCTCTTCGATTTAATCGCGGACGTCCGGCGCGCTGCCGGCGTGCGCATCGGCACCGGCGTCCTTAATCGTATGCTGCGCGCGGCGTTCGACGCCAATCCCCCACCCACCATCGGCACCAAGCGCCTCAAACTTTTTTACGCCGCGCAATCCAAAGGCGATGACGAGCGGAACGTGATCGATCCGCCGAAATTCATCCTTTTTGTGAATCAACCGAAGCTCTTGAGCGACGGCTACGGTCGCTATTTGGAAGGGCGCATCCGCAACGTCGAGCCTTATCCCGGTCTGCCGGTGCTGTTGACCTGCCGTGCGCGCACAGAAACTCCGCGGAACGCTCGAACTCGCGCCGCGGCAGACGCTTAGGTAGCGGCTCGGTCCATTTCCGCGAGTAATGATCGAACATTCTCTGGCTTCGCCTGTCTCACGTTTTTCATGAAATCGACGCAGGAAATCACAGAAGAAGTAAAGCAGCTCGGACAATGGATTCCTGCTTTGCGCGAACAAGTCGGTCAGGTCGTCATCGGTCAGAAATATCTCGTCGATCGTCTCCTGCTCGGCCTGCTCGCGAATGGCCACATTCTGCTCGAAGGCGTGCCGGGCTTGGCGAAAACGCTGACCGTTAAAACAATGGCGAGCGCGATCCAGACCGGCTTCCAGCGTCTGCAGTTTACGCCCGACTTGCTGCCAGCCGATCTCATCGGCACGCTCATTTACAATCCGCGCAGCGGTGAATTCACGACCAAGCTTGGCCCGCTTTTTTCCAACCTGATCCTCGCCGACGAAATCAATCGCGCGCCGGCTAAAGTGCAGAGCGCGCTCCTCGAAGCGATGCAGGAACGCCAGGTCACGATCGGCGATAAGACGTATCCGCTGCCCGATCCGTTTCTGGTTTTGGCGACGCAAAATCCGCTGGAGCAGGAAGGCACCTATCAATTGCCGGAAGCACAGCTCGATCGCTTCATGTTGAAGCTGAATGTCGGCTATCCGCTGAAAGCTGAAGAGCGCCGGATCCTCGATCTCATGGCCACTTCGGCGCCCAATCTCGCCGTCGATGCCGTGGTTGATCCGAAGCAAATCGTCGCCGCGCGCGAGGTGGTGAATCAAATCTACATCGACGATCGCGTGAAGGATTACATCGTCGATGTCGTCTGGGCGACGCGCGAGCCGGCCTCCTATAATTTGCAACTCGAAGGTCTGATCCGTTACGGCGCCTCCCCGCGCGCCACCATTTTCCTCGCGCTCGCCGCGCGCGCGCACGCTTTCCTGAATGGCCGCGGCTACGTCACCCCGCAGGACGTGAAGAGTATCGGCCACGACGTCTTGCGCCATCGCGTCATCGTCAGCTACGAAGCGGAAGCGGAGACGATTTCGAGCGAGACCATCATCGACCGAATCTTTGCGGGGCTTCCAGTGCCGTAATGGAAACCTCCGAAATCCTAAGAAAGATTCGCGCGCTCGAGCTCAAGACCAAAGGTCTCGTGCAGACCGTTTTTGCTGGCGATTACCACAGCGTCTTTCAAAGGGCGCGGGATGAATTTCGACGAGGTCCGCGAGTATCAGCCGGGCGATGAAATCCGCGCGATCGATTGGAACGTGACCGCGCGCACGGGCACTGCGTATATCAAGAAGTTCACCGAGGAGCGCGAGCTGACCGTCTTGCTGGTGGTGGATGTCAGCGCCTCCGGAAACTTCGGCAGCAACGTGCAATCGAAACGCGAACTGGCCGCGGAAGTAGCTGCGCTGCTCGCCTTCAGCGCGATTCGGAATAACGACAAGGTGGGGCTGCTTCTTTTTACCGACGCCGTCGAGCTCTATATCCCGGCGAAGAAAGGGCGCTCGCATGCGCTGCGTTTGATTCGCGAGATTTTGTTTTTCGAACCGCAGAGCCGCGGGACGGACGCGGCGCTGGCTCTGCGTTATCTCAACAAAGTAGTCACGCGCCGCTCCGTCGTCTTTCTTCGTTTCCGATTTTCAAACCGGCGACTTCACGCGCGAGCTGGCGGTGACCGGACGGCGCCACGATTTCATCGCCGTGCACGTGCAGGACGAACGCGAGCAGGTTTTGCCAAACGTCGGCATCATCACGCTGGAGGACGCCGAAACTGGCGAGCAGATCGAGATCAACACCGGCGATCGCGGCATGCGCAGCCATTTCGCGGAGTTGGCGCAGGCGCGAGGCGCGGAGCTGAAACGCACTCTGCACCGCAATCACATCGACACCATTTCGCTGAAAACCGGGGACGATTATCTCCCCGGCCTGCGGACCTTTTTCAAGAACCGCGAGCGGCGTCTCGCCGTCCGATGAACTGCCATGCGTGTGCCTATTTTCCTCGCTCAAGAGCTGCACGACATCTCGCCGCCGGTCGATTATTCGCTCACGCCGCTTTGGGTCATTTACGCAGCGGCGTTTCGCCGGCCTCGCTTTCCTCGGCTCGATCATTTGGCTGATCGTGCGCTGGAGGCGAAAGCCAAAACCTGAAATTTCTCCGCGCGTTCGCGCGCTCGATTTGTTGGAACGCGCGCGCGGCGAAATCGCGCAGCTCAACCCGTATCAATTCAGCATTCGCGTGTCGGATATTTTGCGGCGCTACGTCACGGAGCAATATCAGCTGCCGGTGACCCGACAGACTTCGGTCGAATTTCTCGAGACGCTGCAGCAGGCGTCGCCCTTCTCCGAGGACGAGCGCTCGCTCCTCGGAGATTTCTTGAACCGGTGCGATCTGATCAAGTTCGCGCGCTACGACGCGACCACAGCCGACAGCGAGTTGTTGCTGGAAGAAGCGACGCGCTTTGTTAAAGGAGGCCAGCTTGAACCGGTTTGATTGGTGGCCGCGCGACGAGGCGCTCACGTTTGCGAATCCGTGGTTGCTGCTCCTGTTGCTCGCGCTGCCGCTGCTCGCTTATCTCCTCGGGAAGCGCGGCCCCGCCGCGGCGCTGGTCTTTTCTTCCACCGCGGTTTTTCGCGGCCTCGGGAAATCGAGCGCGGCCCGCGCTGGCAAAATTCTGCGCGCGCTGCTCTTTCTCAGCCTCGCCATTTTCATCGTCGCCCTCGCGCGACCGCGCCTGGGCAAAAGCCTCACGCAGGTCGAAGCCAGCGGCATCGATATCATGATCGTGCTCGACGTCTCCGGTTCGATGTTGATCAAGGATTTCACCATCGGCGGCGACCAGGCCACGCGCGTGGACGCGATCCGCGAGGTCACGCGCAAGTTTATCGAAGGCCGGCCTAACGACCGGATCGGCATCATCGCTTTCGGCGGCCGGCCTTACGTGGTCAGTCCGATGACGCTGGATCACGATTGGCTACTGAAGAATCTCGACCGCGTCCGCATCGGGTTAGTGGAAGATGGGACCGCCATCGGCTCCGCCGCCGCCTCGGCCGCGAATCGGCTGAACGACAAGAAGTCGAAGAGCCACGCGATCGTGCTTCTGACGGACGGCGAAAATAACGCCGGCAAAGTTCCGCCTTCCACGGCCGCGGAAGCGATCAAGGCACTCAAGATTCACTTCTACGCCATCGGCGCCGGGATCAACGGCATCGCGCCCGCGCCCATCGGCGATCGGCGCGGCGGATTCCTGACCGATCTTTCCGGCAACCTCGTTTACCAAAATCAGCCGGTGCATTTCAACGAAGCCGGCTTGAAGGAAATGGCGCAAATCGCGGATGGAAAATTCTACCGCGCCACGGATACGCGCTCGCTCGAGCAGATTTTTGCCGACATCGATAAGCTGGAAAAATCGACCGTGACGATGCGGAAATTCCAGCAGTATCGCGATCTCTTCCCGGCCTGCATGATGGCGGGCTGCGGACTTCTTGTTGGTCCAGCTTCTCCTCGCGCAAACGATTTGGAGGAAACTGCCGTGAGCTTTGGTGCTGCCTCTTGGTTCTGGGCGCTTCTGCTTCTTCCCGCGCTCGGGCTTCTCTTCCTGCGCGCCGAACAGCGCAGCGCCGCGCGCTTGAAAGAATTCGTCGCGCCGAAGCTTTTGCCGCAACTGGGCGCGACCGTGAATCACTTCCGCCGCAATTTGCGTTTCGGTCTTCTCCTTCTCGGCCTGGCGCTGGCTATCGTCGCGCTGGCGAAGCCGCGTTACGGCTACGATTACGAAGAGGTGAAGCGGAAGGGGCTCGATCTGCTGCTCGCGGTCGATACTTCGCGCAGCATGCTGGCGAATGATGTGCCGCCGAACCGGCTGCAAAGCGTCAAGCTGGTGGCGCAGGATTTGATCTCCGAATTGCGCGGCGATCGCGTGGGTGTGATTGCGTTTGCTGGACGCGCGTTTTTGCAGGCGCCGCTGACGATTGATTACGACGCCGCGGTGACGGCGCTCAACGAACTCGACACGGAAATTATTCCGGAAGGCGGGACCAATATTTCCGAAGCGATCTCGCTGGCGGTGAAGACTTTTGGGAAATCGGCCATCGGGAATCGCGCGCTGATTATCTTCACGGATGGCGAGGAGCTGCAGGGGGAAGCGGGCAAGATCGCGCAGGAAGCCGCGGAGGCCGGCGTGCGCATTTTCACGATCGGGATCGGGACGCCGGAAGGCTCGCTCATTCCCGTTCCCGGCCAGGGCGGCGGCACGGCTTTTGTAAAGGATGGCAACGGGCAGGTCGTGAAATCGAAACTGGATGAGACGCGATTACGGGAGATCGCGCAGGCGACGGGCGGCACTTTTCTCCCGCTCGCCAACGGCCCGGCGACAATGCGAAAACTTTACGACGATGGCCTCTCGCAACTGCAGGCGGGCGAGATCGACACCAAGATGTCGCGGCGGCCGATCGAGCGTTATCAGTGGCCGCTAGGCGGCGCGCTTTTGGCGCTGGCGGCGTCGTTGCTGGTGAGCGAGCGCAGACGACTTCGCAAAAAATCGCGGCCAGCGCAGGTAAAAAAGACGCCCGCTAGCGGCGGCGGCCGCGCTGCTGCTATTTATCAGCGCTGCTGGCGCGCATGCGGCGTCGCCGGGCTTGGACGCCTATCGCAACGACGAATACGGCAAGGCCTACGAGCAATTCCAGCAGACGCTGCAGAAGCACCCCGACACTCGCGCGACGGATAAAATTCAGTTCGATGCTGGCGCGGCTGCTTACAAAATGAAGGACTACGGGAAGGCGCTCGAATCCTTCAGTCAGGCGTTGCTCTCACCCAATCCCGCGCTGCAAAGCCGGAGCCATTACAACCTTGGCAACACGCTTTATCAGCGCGGCGAAGCGCAAAAAAAGCCGGAAGAGAAAATGCAGGATTGGAAAAACGCGCTCCAGCATTACGACCAGACTTTGAAACTCGAGCCCGACGACAAAGAGGCGAAAGAGAATCGCGCCTTCGTCGAGCAGAAGATCGAAGAGCTGAAGAAGCAGCAGGAACAAAAGCCGACTCCGACACCGACGCCAAGCCCGTCGCCTTCACCGAGTCCGCAGGATAAGAAGGATCAGAAAAGGAAGACAAACAAGAGAACAAAGATCAGCAAAAGCAGGATCAGGGCGGCGAAGGAGAAAAAGACCAGGAAAAGAAGGACAACTCGGAGCAGGACAAAAACTCCGAGAACAAAGAGCAACAGAACCCGGGCGAAAGTCCCACGCCGGCTCCCTCGCCCTCGCCACAGCCGGGTGGTTCGCCGAGTCCATCGCCGGCCGCCTCCCCGGAATCCGGCGCCAGCCCTTCCCCTTCTCCTGGCGAACAAAGCTCGCCCTCGCCGAGTCCAGGTGAAAACGGGCAAGGCCCCTCGCCGTCTCCGTCACCGGGTGAAGGCGAAAACCAATCCGGCGAAGGCAGTTCGCCGCCCCCAAGCCCGACCCCTCTGGGGACTCCCGACAAGAATCTGCAGGGCGAAGTGAAAGGAGCCGAGGGCGAGAAATCCGAGCAGCCACCGGAAGGTCAGGCCGAAGCCGAAGTGCCCGAAGGTGAAATGAGTCCGCAACAAGCGGAACGTCTCCTGCAAGCGATGAAAGACGAAGAAGCCCGCGTGCAGCTGGATGAACGCAGAAAGGTGCGTCGTGTCTATAAGGATTGGTAGGGGCGCGCGGTTGAAGCGGCCGCGCCCTTGGTTAATGGAATCAGGCATGTCTCGTTTACACACTCGCATCGCAGTTTTGGCTCTGGCGTTGTTCGCCTGCGCCGGGTTGCGTCCTGCCCTCGCGGCGGAGCCCAGCGTGACCGCGGTCCTGAGTAACTCGGAGACGTCGGTGGGCCAACCGGTGGAATTGCAAATTCGCGTCACTGGGGCGTCGAATCCAAAACCGCCCAACCAGCTCGCCGTGGATGGCCTCGAGTTTCAATCCACGGGCACATCGCGGCAGTACCAGATGCAGAATTTCGACATCAGCTACAGCTTCACTTTCAGCTATATGGTTACGCCCTTGCGCGCCGGCCGCTTCACGATTCCGCCGCAGGTGGTGGAAGTGGGCGGTCAGCAACTCAGCACTCCGGAATTGACTTTGAATGCGGAGGACGGCGGCAGGCGGTCGCAGAGCCAGAGCCGCGGCAGCACGAATGCGAATATCGATCCTGCGCAGATAGGTTTCGTGGAAATGATCCTGCCGAAATCCGTCGCTTATGTGGGCGAAATGATTCCGGTGCAAATTCGTCTAGGCTTGAACATGCGCGCGCCGGTGGAATCGCTCGGCGCCGGCATTCAGCTCGCGGGGCAAGGTTTCACCACCCAGAAAATGACGGAGCCGCGGCAGACGATCGAAACGATCAACGGGCGCAGCTATCAGGTTTTTATCGTCAAAACCGCGATCTCACCTGCGCGGAGCGGCAAGCTGGAGATCGGGCCGGCAGAGATCAATCCTGTGGTGCGCATTCCGCGCCCCGGAGCACGCAATCCATCCATGCCGCGCGGTGGGCCGTTCGACGATCCGTTCTTTAATAATTTCTTTAACGATCCGGCCTTCGCGCCTTCGGTGCCGAAGGAGGTGCATTTGAAAAGCGAAGCTGCCGCCCTGGAGGTGAAGCCCCTGCCGCCGAATGCGCCGACAGAATTCGCCGGTGCAGTCGGAAATTTCAGCATGAAAGTGGACGTGAATCCGAAGAAGGCGGCGGTGGGCGATCCGATCACCGTGACCGCGACGATCAACGGTCGCGGGAATTTCGATCGCGTGGCCGCGCCGGCATTGGAGAACGACAGCGGCTGGCACAAATATCCGCCCTCCGACAAATTCAAGCAGGACGACGATGTCGGGATCAGTGGAGCGAAGACGTTCGAGATCGTGCTGAGCGCAAAGGAGAACAAGCAGACGTTGCCGCCGCTGGTCTTCTCGTATTTCGACCCGGTGAAGGAGGAATACGTGACCCTGCGGAGCGAGGCGATTCCGTTGCAAATTACCGGTGGGAACGCACCCGCGGCGACGCCTGCCCCGACCGCGGCGGCGGCTCCGCAGAATGCACCTTCGGCCACTGCGAGCGCGACTCCGCCGCCGAAGCCGGCCGACGATATTCTCCCGCAGCTCGATGAGCGAACCGGCGCGCAGCGCACCTTCCAGCCCCTTTATGCGCAACGCTCCTTCTGGCTCGCGCAACTCCTGCCGCTGCTCGCGCTGCTCGGCTTTATCGCGTGGCGCTTTCAACATGCACGAAGCAATAATCGGGAATTGAAACGGACCGCGCGTTTGCAGAGTGAGGCCGCGGAGTTGCAGAAGAAGATGCGGCGCGAGGATGGCAGCCCGCAGGAATATCTGGCCGACGCAGCGCGCACGGTGCAGTTAAAGACCGCCTTGGTGAAGAACGTGAATGCCAACACGGTGGACGCGGAAACGGCGGTCGCGACCTTCCGACTCGACGAGAACGAGCGCGCGCGGCTGCGCCAGCTTTTCGATCGCAGCGACGAGGTGCGCTACAGCGGCGGGCGGAATGGACACGACACGCTTTCGTCGGAACAGCGCCGCGAGATTTTGGAACTGGTGGAGCGTCTGCGCGTATGAAAGCCATTCCTGAGACACTCGTTAGCGCTTTTTTCCTGGCTGTGCTCCTGGGCGTCGACGGATCGCACGGGCGGAAGCGACGGCTGAGATCGCGAAGGCGAATCAGGAATATGCAGCGGGGCATTTCGCAGAAGCGGCCTCGCTCTATCAAGCGGCCGTGGAGGCAGGCACGCGGAACGCGGCGCTCTTTTATAATCTCGGCAACGCCAGCTTCCGCGCGGGCGAGATGGGCCGGGCGATTTTGAACTATGAGCGCGCGCTGGTCTTGCAGCCCGGCCACGCGGAGGCGCGGGCAAATTTGCACCTTGCGCAAGACAAGGCTCGAGCGCTCGCCTTGCGATCTGAGTGGTGGGATCGATTCGTCGATCGCGCGACGCCGGATCAACTTTCCATCGCCATGATGGTGGCGTTTTGGATCGGAGTTTTCGCGTTCACCGCCTGGATGCTGCGGGCCGGCCGCGGGCCGCTGCGTTTCGCTTGTGAGCCTCTTCGCACTGGGGCTGGCTGGAGTTATTTGCGGCGGCGCTTTGTTCGCGCTGGAAACCGGGCGAAACGGTCGCGATCTCGCCATCGTGATCGGGGAGAAGGTGAACGCACGCGTGGCGACGGCGGATAATGCGGGGAGCGTGTTGGCGTTACCGGCCGGGAGCGAAATCAAGGTTTTGAGCACACGGGGCGAGTGGATCTACGCGGCGCTGCCGAATCAATTGCGCGGTTGGATTCTGGCCGCTAGCGCCGAGCGCGTGCGGCTGTAACCCGCGCCTTCGCCGCTGACGGCGTTTAAGAAAACGCCCCTCCGGGTTGAGAAGCGACCGATTGTCCACATCTTGAGCGCATGAACGCTGAGATGGATGTGGGGACGAACAAGAAAGCGTTCCAGATCAATCTGGATCTGACCAAATACGGGACGTTTGCCGAGATCGGCGCCGGGCCAGGAAGTGGCGCGCCGTTTTTTTGTGGTCGGCGGCGCGGCCGGGACGGTGGCGAAGACGATGTCGGCCTATGACATGACGTTTAGCGACGCGATTTACGGCAGCACGGATCGCTACGTAAGCCGGGCGCGGCTGCACACCATGATCGATCACGAGTACTCGCTGCTGGTTGAGCGACTCGACGAAAAGTTTGGGGCGGATCGCACCTTTTTCGTTTTTGCCGACACGGTGGCGGCGCGCAGTTTTAAGCAGCACAACGAGTCACACGGCTGGCTGGGGATGCGTTTTCAAAGCGAACCGCGAGGCGAGCCCAGCGAAATCATCATCCATGTGCGCATGCTCGATCAATCGAACGTGGACCAGCAGGAAGCGTTGGGCGTCGTGGGCGTGAATTTGGTTTACGGCGCCTTCTATCATGACCAACCCGAAAAGGTGATCGCTTCGCTGCAGGAGAATCTGGCGGATAACCGGATCCAGGTGGACATGATCAAGTTTTCCGGTCCGGCCTACGCGCAGGTGGATAATCGGCTCATGAGTTTGCAGTTGGTGAGTCAGGGTCTGACCAACGCGGTCATGTTCACGGCTGATGGAGAGACCGTGCAGCCGGCGGAGGTTTTTTATAAGAAGGCGATTTTGGTGGAGCGCGGGAATTTCCGGCCGGTCACCTACGCCACGAACGACATGTTGAACGGCGCGCGCGGCGTGTTCTTGAAACAGGGGAAATACGAGGAAGACGATCTCGTAGTTCTAATGGAGATGACCCTGGAAAATCTGCTCTCGGAAGGTCAGCTCAACCACGCGGATTTTCTCGCCCGCGTGGATATTTTGGGCGCGCTCGGGCGGACGGTCTTGATCTCGAAATTTGGCGAATATTACAGGCTCGCTGCCTATTTGGCGCGCTATACGAACCAGATGATCGGCCTGGTCATGGGCGTGCCGAGCCTGCTCGAAATCTTCGACGAAAAATATTATCTCAATCTCGAGGGCGGCATTCTCGAAGCGCTCGGGCGGATGTTTAAGAGTGGGCTCAAACTTTACGTTTACCCGATGGTGGATGAAGAGACGGGCGAATTGCTCACCGCCACCAAGATCGAGGTGGCGCCAAATCTGCGGTCGCTTTTTCTCTACCTGATCGAGAACGAGTTCATCCAGGAAGTGACGGAGTACAACCCGGAGTATCTCCGGATTCACCCGCCCGAGGCGCTGGCGAAATTGCAGTCCGGCGACGACGCTTGGGAGAAAATGGTCCCGCCGGAAGTGGTCGCGCTGATCAAGGAGCGGGAGTTCTTTGGTTACCGCGCGCTGGCGGAGGTCTAGGCCGCAGCGACGCGGCGATTTCTTTGCGACATTCCGAGCAAAAACCGGGTTTACCGCCGGGTGGGCACGCTTCCCGCTACAAGGGAATTCACCATCATGGCAAAACGCGGCAACTCTGTCATCGGAATCGATCTTGGAAAACACATCTTCAAAGGTGTGGTCCTCCAGCGTAAGGGCGACGAGCGCTTTGTCCTCACGAGCTACGCCTCGCACCCAGTGCCCGAGAATCTGGACACGGCGGAGCAATTGAGCGCCGAGATCAAGATTTTGCTCAAGGAGCTGGGCGGCGGTGCTAAAGGCTGCGCCGTGGCGGTATCGGATCCGGCCTCGCTCCTCCGTATCATCGAACAACCGGACACGCCGGTGGACCTTTTGCGCAGTGCACTGCGGTTGAACGGACTGAACGTCCTCAACCAGGAATGCAGAGACTTCGTGCTCGACTGCGCACCAGTCTCGGCCAATGGCAATGGCGCCAACGGTCACGCGGCCAACGGAGAAAGCGGAAACGAATCTTCCGCACCGACCGCAAACGGGAACGGCCAGAAAAAATATCTGGTCGGTGGGATGCTCCGCCCCACGGTGAAGCAAATCTCCGAAGCCACGACCAAGGCCCGCGTCCCGGCTCATCTCCTGCAACTGGCGCCGATTTGTTCCTTCAACGCTTTTGAGTTGGCCTATCCGGAAATTTTCGCGAAAGACACATTCCTGCTCCTCGACATGGGCCACCTGCAAAGCACGGTCATGATCGGGAGCAAAAAGGAGCTGGTCCTCATCCGCAGCGTCGGCTACGGCGGCAAGCATTTGACCGAGGCGCTGACCGCCGACGGAGCGCTCGACGCCGATGCGGCTCATCTGCTCATGCGCGAAGGCGACGCCGGGATCGGCGACATCTGCCGCCATTCCCTCAGCCGTCTCGCCACAGAAGTACGAAACTCGATCGGGTTCTTCGAAGGGCAACGCGAGGAAACGATTCACCGCATTTTCGTTTCCGGCGGCCTGGCTCGCACGGAATCGATCCTGCAAATGTTAAGCGATGAGCTCAGCCTGCCCTGTGAGATTTGGGATCCCCTCGAAACCTGTGAAGTGGCGCTCCCGGCTGATAAACGCCAGGCGCTGCCGAATGAATTTGTCTCCCTGAACGTGGCTTGCGGAGCCGCCTTCGAATATCTGCGGAACTAAGAACGCACCATGGCTCTCCATCTCAATCTTCTCCACGAGGAGTTCTCCGAACTGCGGCAGCGCCAACGCGATCCGCTCAAGCTCGGCTCCATCGCCCTCGGCACCATCGGCGCGCTCATGTTGCTCTTCTACATGTTCAAAGCCTACCAGACACTGGCGGTGAAAAACCGGCTCAGCACGGTCCAGAACGAGTGGTCTGCGGTCGAGCCCGCCGTCACCGCCGCGCAGAAGCGGGCCAAGGAACTGAATACCATTGTCAGCGCCACCCAGGCTCTGGATTCGTTGATTGACGAACGCTTCTACTGGGGGCCTCTCTTGGAAAAATTGGCCCGCTGCGTCGCTCCGAACGTGCAGTTAATGAACGTCGCCGGAATTGTGGATGAGAAGACCGTAGCGGTCACGATCGAGGGCATCGCCGCCGGGCGGGAACCGCGAGCCGCCGCCGAAGATCTCCGCCAACTTTTGAGCGAACAACTTGGCCAAACCTACTCCGACGTGAAAATCGAGTTTAAGACGCTGGAGGATCTCGACACTCTCATCAACGTCTCCGGCACGAACATGCCGGTCGCGCGCTACACGCTCGGCGTGGCCCTGAGCCGGAAAGTGACTGAGCCAGCACCCGCGGCCGGATCTCCTGCGCCAGAAGGAGCCAAGCCATGACTCAAATGAACAAATTGTCGAAAGATCAGATCCAGAAAATCGCCTTAAGCGGGATCGGCTTCATCGCCCTGATCTACGTCTATTTCAGCTTCTTCCTCGGGCCTTTGAACAAGAATCGCGCGGCAATGGAAGTGACGTTGGCCGACCTGCAGGAAAAGCTGAGCAACTCGAAAGGCGAATTAGCGAAAGCGAGCAGTCTGGAACGGCAGGCTGGCAACGCCACCAGTCGCTACGCGGCGATGCAAGCGCTCACTCCGGACGGCGCGCCCATCGCGTGGTTCCCACCGCGCATTAAAACATTCTTTGGCAATCAACAGATCGACAAGGCCGTCGCCCGACTTTCCGTCAGCACTCCAGTAGCCAAACCCGGCCTCGAAGCAATGGCTTAACTACACCTGGCTGGTGGAAGTGCCGCAGGCAGAATTCAGCCCTCTCGGGACAGGCCATCGCGCAGCTTGAGAACACGGAGCCACTTCTCGCCATCAAGAAAATTACCATCCGCGCAGTGGCCGATCAGCCGCAATTTCAGCAAGTTGACTTAGAGGTCCTTAACGTGATCCAAAACAAATGATCAGAGCTCTCGCCATCTTCAGTGTCTCGGTTTTCACCGCCGGCCAACTCTACGCCGCCGAGGCTGCCGCTCCCGCCGCGCAATCCTCCCCAGCATCCGGTGCGGCGCCAGCAGCCACGTCCACGACCAAAATCGAGCTGAAGCATCTTTCATCGTTTAAGGTCGAGAACAGCACACGCAATCCGTTCTGGCCGATCGGGTGGAAGCCCGCCGCCAAAATCAGCGATTCCGGGGCGGACCAAGCCGGCCCAGAAGTTCCAGTGTCGGCCTTCCGCGTCAGTTCCATCGCCGTGGAGGCGAACGGTCGGTTCGCGATCATTAATGGCCGGGTCATGGAAGAAGGGCAGCAGTTTGGCCTGCAGTTGGGCAACCAGACCTACCAAATTTCCGTCAAAGCCATCGAAGACGGCCGCGTGATTCTGGCCCGCCGCGATCAAGAAATCATCGTCCCTCTCTCGCGTCGATAATTTCTCGAAGCGAGACCGCTCTACGTCGGCTCCCGCAGGCCCGGTCGCAGCACGTGCTGGCTAAAACGGGCGGCGCTGATTGCGACCACGGCCATGCTTAATCCGAGGAGGGTGAGCGCAGCCAGCCCGAGCGCGAAATTGCCCGACGTCAGGTGCTGCCTAATGAGCAGGATCAGCGCAGCCACCGTCGTCGCGATCATAAAAATCGCCGGGACGAGCGCGAAGAGATATTGCCGGGCGCGCTGCACCAGCCACACACTCACGGTCGTGAGCGCGAGCGCGCCGATCAGTTGATTCCCCGCGCCGAAGATCGGCCACATCTGCCGGACCGTGCCGCTGACGGCAAAAGCGAACATCATCCCGACCGCGATTGCTGTATTGAAGGCGGGATGCCGGACAATTGCTGGAGGTTGACCCGCGAAAACGTAATCCCAAAATTCATCCAAAAGGTAGCGCGCCAGTCGGATCGGAACTGTCCAAGCGTAGTCACGACGAAACCTTCGATCATGAGAATCCCGAGCACGGCCGCGATCGCGACCGGCACAAACGGCAGGGCGGTGTGCACCATTCGCCCGACCCCGAGCGCGAAGGCCAGGATCGGGATTTGAGGCTGCGCCCGCAGGAAAAACCACGCGCAAATATTCCGCTTGCGGCAACATCGACGCCACTGCCACCAACACGAGCACCGCCAGAAAACTCTCCAGCACCATCGCGCCGTACCCGATGCCGCGGACATCACTCTCGCGCGGGATTTGTTTCACCGTCGTCCCGCTCGCCACCAGGCTGTGAAAACCACTGATCGCTCCGCACGCGACCGTGATAAAAAGGATCGGCCAAATCGCAGCCCTTGAACGCGGCCTCGCCCGTCGCGAGATCGAAAGCCGGACCTGGATCGACCCGCCGTGCAATGCGCCTACGATCACGATGGAGACAAAGAGCAGGCCCATGCCGCCATAGAGGATCTGCACATTCGTGAAGTCGCGCGGTTGCAGGATGAACCAGACCGGCAACGCGCAGGCGATGAAAACGTAAATGGTCATTAACCAGCGCCAGCTCTCCGCGGAAATCGTTACTGGCAACATAAATCCGGTCACCACACTCCCCAGGCAGACCAGCGCAGCGAGCGCATAGGCCATCGCCGTCGGCAATCCTCCTCGGCGAATTAGCCAGCCTAGGATTGGGGCAAACAGCGTAATCACGAAAACAGAGGTGGTCGCGATTCCGCCGATACGGCCCATCGTCGCGCCGTCTCTCATAAATGTTTGGATCAGGTTTTGATCCGCGCTGAGCCCAAGCGCATCCAATGGATAGGCCGAGGTCAACGCCGTCACGGACAGGTTTAGAAAGATCGCGTTCACGATCGTGAGCACGAAGATGAGCACGACGAGATTCAGAAGATAACCAGCCGGACCCAGCACGTCTTTGGCAATGCGGGCGACCGAACGGCCATCTTCGCGCACGCTCATGAACATCGAAGTCATGTCATGCACCGCGCCGAAGAAAATTCCGCCCAGCACAACCCAAAGCCAAACCGGCTCCCAACCGAAAGCGAGAGCCAGGATCGGCCCCACAATCGGTCCAGCGCCTGCGATGGTGGCAAAGTGATGACCGAAGACGACGTGCGTGACCGGCTCTTCACGAAGTCGCATCCGTCAGCGAATTTTTCGGCCGGCACCGCATTCGCGTCATCCTCGCGAAAAACTCGACGCGATCCAGCGCGGATAAATCCGCAGGCTATCCAGAGAACTGCCGCCGCCGCCGCGACTGGGACAAGAATGTTCATCGCGCCCTCATTTAGCAGCGACCCCGCACGGCAGGTCAATCGCCGAAAAACACGGGCGCGAACGCTTACGCCAGACTCGATCCGCGCCGCTCGGAGCTGTTTCAGCTTTTCCGCGAAATCGATCTTGCGCTGCTTGATGTTCTTCCACCACCGCCGCGGGTGCGCGATCCACGAAGGAGGCGTTGGAGAGCTTGCGCACCGTGGCTTCCAAATCGTTTTCCAATTTCGCGATTTCTTTATCCAATCGGTCGCGCTCGGCCTCTGTATCGCCGCCCGAAATCAGCAAATGCAGTTCCCCTACGGTCGTCGCCGCGATCGGCACTCCCGGCGCCGCCACGTAAGTCGGATCCAGTACGATCTCTTCCGCATTCAATAGCCGCGAGATGGTCGGCAATTCTTCCGCAATCCAATCCGCGGAAGTCCGCAGAACGAAATTCGCTTTCTGATTGGAAGGCACGCGTGATTCGGCGCGGAGATTTCGCCCGGCCTGCACTAACGCATAGGCTTCACCCACTCTTTTCGCGAGCCCGTCTCCAACGGCGAGCGCCGTCGGTGGCGAGGTGAACTGGATGGTCGATTCGTCGTCGCCGAAAGCCATCAAATGCCACAGCTCCTCCGTGATATGAGGCATAAATGGATGAAGCAATCGCAACACCGCCGACAAGAACGTGATCCATCACCGCCAGCACCGCCGCCTTCCGTGCCGGCTCTTCCGCAAAAATATCCGTCTTCGCCGCCTCCACGAACCAGTCGCAATAATCGCCCCAGAAGAAATCGTAGAGCGCCTGGGCCACCTCGCTAAAGCGGTATCCGCGATAAGCCTCCTCCACCGCCGCGATCGTCTCGTTCAATCGCGCGAGCACTTCCACCGCGTAAATCGAGAGCGCGTGCTCCGCGATTTTCGGAGCCGCCTCGCTCGGCCCGTGCATCTGCCGGAAACGGGCCGCGTTCCAAAGCTTGGTCGCAAAATTCCGACCCTCCTCCACCTGCTTCTCATCAAAGCGAATGTCCTGCCCGCTCGGCGCGATCCGCATCAAGCCCAAAGCGCACGCCATCGGCGCCGAACTTTGCCATCAACTCCAGCGGATCAGGCGAGTTGCCTAACGACTTGCTCATCTTCCGCCCGGAGCGATCGCGGATCAGCCCCGTGAAATAAACATCGCGGAAGGGAATGTTGTCCTCGTCCCGCGCGCTTTGCCCCGGCTGGAATTCGAGACCGGCAATGATCATCCGCGCCACCCAGAAGAAAATGATGTCCGGCGCCGTCACCAAAACGGAGGTCGGATAAAACTTCTTCCGCGTTGCTTCGTCCATGGTTTCATACGCCCAGAGCCAGGACGAAAACCACGTATCCAGCGTATCCGCATCCTGCATCCAGCCTTCGCCCGGAGAATCGAATTGCACCCGTAAATCAGCGCTCCTCTGCGGTCTGCTCCGCCGCCCGATACCAGGCCGGGATCCGATGGCCCCACCAGACCTGTCGGCTAATGCACCAGTCCTGGATGTTCTCCAGCCACTGCGCGTAGACCTTCTCCCAATGCGCGGGAAAAAAACGAATGAGATGCTCGCGCACCACGGCCAGCGCTTCCTCCGTTTTCGGGTAACGCAAAAACCACTGCTCGCTCAAGCGCGGCTCAATCGGGACACCCGCGCGCTCGCTAAAGCCGACGGTGTTCTCATACGGCTCCTCTTTCGCGAGCAACCCTTTCTCGGCGAGCAATTCCCCTGCCCGCTTCCGCGCTTCGAACCGATCCAGCCCGTCCAATTCCGGCATCTCCGGGCAATTGATCTTCCCGTTCGGATGCAGCACATCCACCACCGGCAAGCCGTTCCGCTGCCCGATCTCGAAATCCACTTTATCGTGCGCGGGCGTGATCTTGAGAATGCCGGTCCCAAATTCCGGATCGATCACCTCGTCGGTCAAAATGGGAATCTCCTGTCGCACCAAAGGCCGCCAGACTTTCTGGCCGACCAAATCCCGGTAGCGCGCATCATTCGGATGCACCGCCAGTCCCACATCCGCCATGATGGTCTCCGGGCGGGTCGTCGCTACTTCCAGAAAACGTCCGGGCTGCTTCACGAGCTCGTAGCGCACAAAATAGAGCACGCTCTTCTGCTTCGTCGGGATCACTTCCTCATCCGAGAGCGCTGTCTGCGCCGCCGGATCCCAATTAATCATCCGCTTCCCGCGATAGATGAGCCCCTTCGCATGCAGCCTAACGAAGACATCGCTGACCGCCCGCGCATATTCCGGATCGAAAGTGTAACGTTGCCGCGCCCAATCGCAGGAACAGCCCAGGCGCTGGAGTTGCTGGATGATGATGCCGCCGTGCTTGTCCTGCCATTCCACCACCCGGCGCAGAAATTCCTCGCGCCCGTAATCCTGCCGCTTCTTCTTTTCTGTCTTCGAAAGGTGCTTTTCCACCGCCGTCTGCGTGGCCACGCCGGCGTGATCCGTTCCCGGCAGCCAGAGCACTTCCTGGCCGAGCATGCGCGCGCGCCGGCAGAGAATATCTTGAATCGTCGTGTTCAAGACATGCCCCAGCGTGAGGACGCCGGTGATGTTCGGCGGCGGGATCACAATCGAGAACGCGGGCTTCGTCGAAGTGGCATCGGCATGGTAATCGCCCCGCTCCAGCCAGCGCGCATACCACTTTGGCTCGACCACGGAGGGGTCATAGGTTTTAGGCAATTCGGCCACGGGGCAGAATCATCGGAGCGACCGTCGCGAATGCAAAACGAAAACCGACCCGCCGCCGCCTAAACGCTTGCCTCACTACAACGCCGCCGCCAGTTTCCCGGCTCATGCATTCTGGCAAGCGCTGCGCCCTCGTTCTGCTGGTGGCCACGCTTTGGGCCGCGCCGCTCTACGCTACGGAGTGGAAAGTCATTCACGCCCGCGATCGTGATTACGTCACCTTCGCAAATCTGGCCGAGTTCTATCGCTTCGGAGAATACAGCCACGCCAATCGCACCATCTCGCTCCGCAGCGAGCAACGCGGCATCCGCGCGCAAGTTGGCACCAGCGAAATTTACATCAACGGCGTGCGTTTCTTCACCCACTTCCCACTGCTCGAACGCGCGGAAGGTCAGCTCGTTTCCGCTTTTGATGTCGGCAAAATGATCGAGCCCGTCCTTCGGCCCAGCCGAATTCAGGAAAACGCCGAACCGGTCGAAACGGTGGTCCTCGATCCCGGCCACGGCGGGACGGATCAGGGCACTGCGAACAAATGGGGCAGCGAAAAAAACTACGCGCTGGAAGTCGCGCTGACCGCACGCGAGAAACTGCTGCGGGCCGGTTTCAAAGTAGAGATGACGCGCACCAACGATACCGCTCGCTCGCTCGAAGAACGCATCGCCTTTGCCAATAAATTTCAGAACGCCGTCTTCATTAGCATTCACTTCAACTCTGGCAGTGGCACCGGCGTGGAGAGTTACGCGCTCGCGCCCGACGGCGCGCCTTCCAACGCCGGTTCCTCGGGTGAGCACCATTCCTCCGACCAAGGCGCCGCGAAAAATGAAGGCAACGCGCAGGACAGTCAGAACATCGCCCTCACCGCCGCCGTCCACGCTGCCGCGCTCTCGGAGCTTTCCGCCTACGATCGTGGCATCCGCCACGCGCGCTTTAAAGTCCTGCGCCACATCCGTCTTCCCTCCGTCCTGATCGAAGGCGGCTTCCTCGACGATCGGGAAGAAGGCCTGCGCATCGCCTCCGCGCAGTATCGGCAGAAACTCGGAGCCGCCATCGCTCAAGGCGTGCAAAGCTACAACGCCGCCGTCAATTATCGTCCCGGCGCGCTACCTGCCCCCACTTTCGCGGTCGTCCGCGCGAATCTTCCGCCCCACACTCACTCAATCACCGAGCCGTTGGAGGACCGCGCGGCCGCGCTTCCGCCACACTCCGCACGAACCCTCCGTTTCCATCAATGCTGGCAAATAACGAATCCAGCGCGAACGCTTCCGGAGATCCGCGACCGATCGGCGTTTTCGATTCCGGCATCGGCGGGCTCACGGTGGTGAGCGCCTTGCGGCGGCTCTTGCCTAACGAGTCGATCCAATATCTAGGCGACACCGCCCGCGTTCCCTACGGCGGCAAAAGCGCGGTCACGGTTCAGCGTTACAGCCTGGAAATCGCCGCCCTCCTTCTGGAACGCGAAGCGAAGAGCATCGTCGTCGCTTGCAACACCGCTTCCGCTCTCGCGCTTTCTGTGCTGCAGGAACGCGTGGCCGTGAGCGTCACCGGCGTGATCGCTCCCGGTGCGCAGGCCGCCACCGCCGCCACGCGCAACGGTCACATCGGCGTCATCGGGACGCGCGCCACGATCAAAAGCGGCGCCTACGAGCGAGCCATCCGCGCATTGAATCCCGAGGTCGCGCATTGTCACCCGCGCCTGCCCGCTCCTCGTGCCGCTGATCGAAGAGGGCTGGCTCGAAAGCGAGATCACCGATCAGATTCTCTGCAATATCTTCAGCCCATGCTCGACGACGGAGTCGACACGCTTGTGCTCGGCTGCACGCATTATCCGTTACTGCGGCCAGCGATCAGCCGACTGTCTGGGCGAGAAAATCACGCTGGTCGATTCTGCGGAAAACTGCGCCCTCGCCGTGCGCGATCTTCTGACGGACGAGAATCTTCTCGCAGCGCCGGAAAACCAGGCCGTCCTTCAGGTCGCCCTCACCGATCCGCCCGACAGTTTTCTCAACGTCGCGGCGGAAGCATTGCAGCTCGAGATCGGCGAGGTGGAAACGCGCCCGTTGTAGCCGGGGTCGCCGACCCCGGCTCCCCAGAGTAAGGGCCCACCCCGAGCCGGGATCGGCGATCCCGGCTACAATTTCGCGCGCGCCGCTCTCGGCAGTCCCTGCACGACCAGCTCATAAGAATGATCGATCATTTTCCTGAGTTCCGCCTCCGGGATTCCGGCTCGCGATCTCCACTGTGTTCCAGTGCTTCTTGTTCATGTGATAACCCGGCCGCACCTGCTCATAGCGATCGCGTAATTCCAACGCCCGATCCGGATCGCACTTCAGATTCGCGGTCGGCGGAATGTCATCCAGCCCCATCAGAGCGAACATCTTCCCGCCCACCTTGAAGACCAGGTGGTCCTCCCCGAACGGCATGTCCTCCGTCGCGCCCGGTTTCTTCAGGCAATACTCACGAAATGTGTCCGTCTCCATCCCCTGCTTTAGCTTGCGCCGACATCCGCAAAAGTTCCACCGCACCCTCCACATCGTTCTCGCTTTCCAGCCAAAAACTCACCCAGCCCGACCGCGGGAAGATAATGGTGCGGCAGCGCCATTCCGGCTGCGACCGCCGCTGTCTCGATTCGCTCGCCCCACGAACGCGTCGAAGAGGCCATTGCCATGCACGTGGCCCAATTCCCGTCCGCCGGCGACGAAACCCACCCCACCGAATCGATGCAGCGAAAGCGTCGGCGTGAAATGATTCCGTCGCGCGTCTCTCCAGCAGCTCGATCGCGCGCAGTTTCCCGCGGTTCGTTAGCGCCGTAAACATCAGAAGAACGCCGTCGAAAAGTTGCGGCAAGAACGGCACGCGGCTCAGCCAGCGCCCATGCCTAACGACAAACCGGAAGATCATCCCCGCGCTTCCGACAGCGCTTGGATGTGCCGCATCACTCGCAGATGGACCTCCCGCGTGATGTCCCGCGTCCACCAATCGAAATACCACAGCGGCCGAACGTGCAGCGTGTACCAACTGCGGCCGATCAGCGTCGTCGAGCCGTCCGCGATTCGCCTGCAGTTCAAACTGCCCGCGGTGCAGCGTCACATGGCCGAGGAGTTCGGGATCGTTCGGCTGCTCGGTGACGTCGAACGTCAGCCGACGCTGCGGGTCCAGCTCGGAAATTTTTTCTTTGAAAACGAGTCCGTTGCTGAAAATGCATTCCCGCTTCGCGCCGACGAATTCACCCTCACAAGTCGTCTCCGCCGCGCTCGGAAGCCCCACCTTGTTCAACCAATATTCCGGCTCTGCCGTGATACGCGGAAACGCCACCACGTGTTCCCAAACTTTCGCCGGCGGCGCCGCAATCACGATTTGATCCGTCACCACGCCCCTGGTTTCCCCCGCAATTTTCCCTTCCGCGAAAATAGCCAGGAGGACGACAGGGAATATCATCAGCTGCAACCGGCCATCCACGTTTCGAAAAATAAGCCTGCCCATCAGCGCACCGGAGAAAACCGCGCCCCACAGCAGAGGCGATGCGATCACCAGGCAGACGGCACCCTCTTTCACCAGCAAATAGGCGCCGCCTACGCACAGCAAAACCGTGAGGAACGAGCACCATAAATAATCCCAGATACGCAACCGCAACCGCTGCCAAAAATAGGCCGCGATAATACCCATCGCCATCGGCACCAGCACCAGGTTCGCGTAGAGAGTGAAGGCCGTGATTTCGTGTACCTTCGGCGCATTGATCTTCGTCAAGGCAAAGATCCAGGCGTAGAGCACGGTGACCGCCCAGCCCAGGAGATTGGCCGCGAGGGCGCCGCCCAAAATACGGAGCCAGCGGGCGCGCTTTTTTTCCATCGCCCTTTAGTGGACCAGCCTCTGGCACATGGCGAGAAAATCCAGCCGACTTGCGATAGCCGTCCGCCGCCGCGTGGGAGTAGCATCCCGCTCGGGCGGCGGGACCGGGTCAGCGCACTTGCGGGAGCAGTAGTCCTAACAAGTCCGCGATTTTCACCCGCTCCTGTTTCATCGAATCGCGATGCCGCAATGTAACCGTGTCGCGCAATTCCTCGCCCTTCTCGCCCAGCGTCTCGAAATCAATCGTAAGCCCAAACGGCGTGCCCGCTTCATCCTGCCGCCGATAGCGCCGCCCGATCGCGCCGCCTTCATCGTAGAAAACCGCCATGTGCGGTCGCAAGAGCGCCTGCACTTCGCGCGCCTTCGCCACCAGCTCCGGCTTGTTCTTCAGCAACGGAAACACGCCCACCTTGATCGGCGCCATTCGCGGATGGAAACGCAGCACGATCCGCGTTTCCGATTTTCCTTTTTCATCGGTGACGGTTTCTTCGTCGTATGCTTCGCAAATCAGCGCCAACAACGTCCGATCCACTCCTGCGCTCGGCTCAATCACGTGCGGAATGAAACGCGCCTTCGCTTCCTCATCGAAATAATCCAGCGGCTTGCCGCTCGCGTTTTGGTGCTGGGTCAGATCGTAGTTGGTCCGATAAGCGACACCTTCCAACTCCTGCACGCCAAATGGGAACTCGTATTCGATGTCGTAAGTCCCCTTGGAGTAAAAAGCCCGGTCCGCTTCGGGCACGGTCAGCACGTGCAGTTTCGCGCGCGGAATGCCGATATTTTCATAAAACTTCAGCCGCTCCTCGAGCCAGTAATCGAGCAGCTTCGCGCCTTCATCCGGCGCGCAGAAATATTCCAGCTCCATCTGCTCAAACTCACGCGAACGGAAAATGAAATTGCGCGGGTTGATCTCATTCCGAAACGCTTTGCCGATCTGCGCGATGCCGAATGGCAGCTTTTTGCGCGAGGTATCCAGCACATTTTTGAACTGCACAAAAATCGACTGCGCTGTTTCCGGGCGCAGATAGGCGATCGATTCCGGATCGGCCGACGCGCCCATTTGCGTCGAGAACATAAGATTGAACGGCCGCGCTTCCGTAAGATCCTTCCCGCCGCAATTCGGACATTGCTTCACGCCGTTTTTTTCCGGCACCTGATCTGCCCGGAGCCGCGTCTTGCACGTCCGGCAATCCACCATCGGATCGCTGAAAGTGTCCACATGGCCGCTCGCTTTCAGAACCGCGGGATGGGTCAAAATCGAGCCGTCCAGCCCGACCACGTCGTCGCGTTCCCGCACCATCACCCGCCACCAGTAATCTTTCAGATTCCTCTTCAGCTCGACACCGAGCGGGCCCATATCCCAGCACCCATTCAGTCCGCCGTAAATTTCGCCGGCTTGGAAAATGAATCCGCGCC
Organism: uncultured Verrucomicrobiae bacterium; assembly: GCA_963762685.1. Taxonomy (GTDB): domain Bacteria; phylum Verrucomicrobiota; class Verrucomicrobiia; order Chthoniobacterales; family UBA10450; genus JACCTI01. The sequence goes on from CAVXLV010000013.1 coordinate 207,965, forward strand.
TTTTGCAAAGGCTGACAATGCGCTCCATGCGCTGCGGATCGTTGGCGGGAACTGACTGCGGGGCGCTCATCGCGAATAAGTGGGACAGCGCCCCGCCTTTAGCAAACGATTTGCGCCGACCGACGCTACTCTGCCGTGCTGCCCGTGGGCATGACTGAAACCATCCAGCCCAAGCCGAACTTGTCCGTCAGCATGCCAAATTTTGGCGCCCAGAAGGTCTTCGCGAGCGGCATCGTCACCAAACCATCTTCACCCAAAGCCGCAAACACTCGCTCCGCTTCCGCTTCATCTGAGACGGTAATGGAAAGCGAAAACCCGTCGAAATTCGCGGGTCCTTCGCATCTGCCATCGGACGCCATCACCACACTCGTCCCGATGCGGATGCTGGCGTGCATCACTTTTTCCTCGAAGCAATCCGGCATCTTCCCTTCTGGCTCCGGGTTTTCATTGAAGCGCATCAACATGAGCACCTCCGCTCCGACCGCTCCGCGATAAAACTCGATCGCTTCTTCGCAACGACCGCCGAAGAACAGATAAGGCTGAACGAGGAACGAAGAATTGGAAGACGTCATAGAACAAAAATGAGGCTATCGGCCGCGTGGTCAAACGGCCAATCGTCGCCGCGTCCGGAAGACGCACGCTCAATATCCAATCGAGAAGCGATTGAAAGATATGCTCTTAATCATCGCTATCGTTTTGCTTCTGTTTTGGGTGGGCGGCTTTGCCTTTCATGTGGCTGGGGGACTCATCCATATCCTGATCGTGATCGCAGTGGTCATGTTCATTCTGCACTTCATCCGCGGCCGCGCCTAACAACAGCGCTCCCGCCGCAGCGTGCAGTCGCTCTTCAATAAAGCGCGACCTGCACGCGGCGTTCGTTAGGCGAGAGACAGGCTATTTCACCGTGATCTCGGTCTTGACCGAGTTCGCGATAAAACAGTTGTCGTGCGCGGCGTGGTGCAGCTTCTCCAGCTCTTCCGCCGTCGGCTCTTTTTCGCCGCCCCACGTGATCTTCGGGTGCAAATCCACCTTCGTGATCGCCATTTTGCCGTCGGCGTTCTTCTCCATGTGCCCGACCGCCTCGTCCTCGTATGATTTCAGGACGAATTTTTGCTTACACGCGATCGCGAGAAACGTGAGCATGTGGCAGCTCGCGAGCGAAGCCACAAAAGCTTCTTCCGGATCTACATTCGCCGGATTCCCCAGGTAAGCCGGAGCCGCAGTGGCCGTCATCGAGTGGCCGCCATCAAAGCTCCAGGAATGATCGCGCGGATATTTTTGATACGAGAACTCTGCGTCGCCGAGTTCCCACTTAAGAGTCGCTTTATGTTCGGACATCTCCCTGTATAAAACGCGTCCCGCGAAGCGCAAGCCACGCTCCCTGCATCGTCGCTTGCGCCGCGTTCTCCCAGCGCGGATCGGTTGACCCACGAGGGTTCCGCCGCGAAGATCAGGCGTTTCGTCCGAGACGTTTCGCTGTTCGTTAGGCGATCCATTTCTCACTGCCATCATGCGGCGCTCGAAATCACCCGATCTCGACGCCCATGGAGAATCCGCTCAATACCAAACACATCGCGTTTCTCGGCGATTACATCCCGCGCCGCTGCGGCATCGCGACCTTTACCGCGGATATCTGCGAGGCGATCGCGACGGAGTTCCCGGAGACGCATTGCATGGTCGGATCGGTCAACGACCGGCCCGAGGGCTACGATTATCCGCCGCGCGTCCGCTTCGAGCTGGCCGAGCAGGAGCTGGATTCGTATCGGCGGGCGGCGGACTTTTTAAACATCAACAACGTCGAAGTGGTGTCGGTCCAGCATGAGTTCGGCATCTACGGCGGGCCGGCGGGGAGTCATTTGCTCGCGTTCCTGCGCGGCGTGCGCATGCCGGTGGTGACGACGCTGCACACGGTCCTGAAGGAGCCGAACGACGAGCAACGCGCGGTCATGCAGGAGCTGGATCGAGCTTTCGGAACGGTTCATCGTGATGGCGGATCGCGGGCGCGAATTCCTCGAGACGATCTACGGCGTGGCGCCGGGGAAGATCGATCTCATTCCGCATGGCGTGATCGACATGCCGTTTATCGACTCCAATTTCTTTAAGGACGATCTCGGCGTGGAAGGAAAGACGGTGCTGCTCACCTTCGGCCTGCTTTCGCCTAACAAGGGGATCGAACACGTGATCGACGCGCTCCCAGCAATTCTGGAGCGGCATCCGAACATCGTTTACATCGTGCTCGGCGCCACGCATCCGCATCTGATCGCGCAAGAAGGGGAAGCGTATCGAGAGAAGCTGGAGCGGCTCGCGGTGGAACGCGGCGTGCAGGAGCACGTCATCTTTCACAATGCGCTACGTCTCGCTCGAGCGGCTGAAGGAGTTCATCGGCGGCGCGGACATTTACATCACGCCTTATCTGAATGAGGCGCAGATCACGTCGGGCACGCTGGCTTACACGTTCGGCTCCGGGAAGGCGGTCATCTCGACGCCGTACTGGCACGCGCAGGAACTTCTGGCGGATGAACGCGGGATTCTCGTTCCTTTTGCCGACGCGCCTGCGATCGCAGAAGGGGTAAATCATTTTCTCTCCAACCCAACGCAGATGACGGCGATGCGGAAGCGCGCCTGGAAATCGGGCCGCGCCATGATCTGGCCGGTGGTGGCGCGGCGTTACATGGAAAGTTTCGAGCGGGCGCGAGCCAGCTTGAGCGCGCCCGTCGATCGCGCTCGTGGCGGAGCGCAGCACCGAGAATGCAAACTATCCGATGCCAGCGCTGAAGTTGGATCATCTCTTCAAGATGAGCGATCACACCGGGATTTTTCAGCACGCGATCTATAACGTGCCGAACTATTACGAAGCCTATTGCACGGACGACAACGCGCGCGCCTTCATCTTCACCGTGCTGATGCAGGAGCTGGGCGGGCCGCACCAAACGGAAATCGATCGCCTCGCCAACACGTATCTGGCGTTCCTCTGGTATGCCTTCGATGCGAACACCTCGCGCTTCCGGAATTTCATGAATCACGAGCGGCAATGGCTCGAGCAACACGGCTCGGAGGACAGCCACGCGCGCGCTTTATGGGCCGTGGGCACGGCGCTCGGGCGCTCGAATAATGAAGGTCATCGCAATCTCTGCGGGCTCCTCTTTCAGCGCGGGCTTTCGCCGGTGGGGCGTTTCAGTTCGCCGCGCGCGTGGGCTTTCGCAATCATCGCGATTCACGAATATCTGCGCACGTTTTCGGGCGATCGTGTCGTGAGCCAAACGCGCGATGTCCTGACCGAAATGCTGGCGGATTTGTTTCGCGCGAATTCCGGACCGGACTGGAAATGGTTCGAGCGGATCGTGACCTACGACAACGCGAAGCTTTCGCACGCCATGATCCTGAGCGGACATTGGACTTCGCAGGCGGAGATCCTGGAGATCGGCCTCAGCTCGTTGCGCTGGCTCCTGGAAGCGCAGACGGCAGAGAGCGGACATTTTGCGCCGATCGGTTGCCATGGGTTCTGGCCGCGCGGCGGCGAGCGGGCGCGTTTCGATCAACAACCGCTGGAAGCGCAAGCGATGGTCTCGGCTTGTCTGGAAGCCTTCGCGGTCACGCGCGATGAATTTTGGCGTAAGGCGGCGCGACGATGCTTTGAGTGGTTCCTGGGACGGAACGATCTCGGGCAACCGCTTTATGATCCGACCACCGGGCGGTTGCCGCGATGCGCTCCTGCAGGATCATTTGAACCAAAACCAAGGGGCGGAATCGAGCCTCGCCTTCTATCTTTCCTTCGCGGAATTGACGCGCGCGGAGGACGCAGAGATGGCCGTAATCCAGAACCGCGCCGCATGAACATCCATCCGACCGGCGTCACGTTCCGACCGGATAACAAGCGGGTGCTGATCCGGCCGTTCATCCCTTCCAGCCCCACCGGCATCGCGAACATCATCGGGCGCGCGCTGGCCTTGAGCGAAACGCGAGACGGAGGAGCAATTGGCGAAGGTGCTGGCTGAGTTCGAAAGCCGACATCTGGACATCCGCAAAACCTGGCGGCTTCACTTCGAAAAAATAAGGCCGCATGTCTTCACCGACCGGCCGCTCTCGGAGACGCGCCAGCTTTACCTCGGCGCGATTTTTTCCGGCGAATACGCGCTGGAAGCAGCGGCGCTGTTCAATCCATCCATCGTCCCCCACCCCGACCAAAGCAATCTCGCTGAAGGCGAACTGCGCTTCATCATGAGCCTGCGCGCGACGGGCGAAGGCCACATTTCCTCGATCGAGTTTCGCACCGGTGTCCTTCACGCCGACTTCTCGGTCACGATGGAAGAGCCCTCGCCTTTCGTCTGTGCGCCGGCGCTCGATCCCAATCCGCGTTACCGCCGCGGCATCTTCCTGCACAAGCTGATGGAGATGGGGTTCGAGAACGACTGGTCCACGCTGGTCATGAAGTCGTTAGGCGAAGAATTCAATCTGGAAGAGCTGGAGAAAGCGATGCAACACGCGGCCGGCCAGACTCGGCCCGCTCTCGCGCGAAATGCAGCGCACGATGGAGTGCGTGCACTGGCTGGCGCAATCGAACTACCAGGTGCATTTCGACACCTCGGTCGCGGTCTCGGAGCGGATCATCTTCCCGGTTTCGTCTAACGAGAGCAACGGGATGGAGGACGCGCGTTTCGTCCGATTCACCGAAGACGATGGCAGCGTGATTTATTACGCCACCTACACCGCCTACAATGGCCGCGCCATTCTTCCGCAGCTGCTCGAGACGACTGATTTCCTCAGCTTCCGCGCGGTCACGCTGAACGGACGCGCGGTGCAAAACAAAGGGCATGGCCTTCTTCCCGCGTCGCATCCACGGCCGCTACGTCATGCTCTCGCGGCAGGACGATGAAAATCTCTTTCTGATGTCGTCCGACAATCCGCATTTTTGGAGCAACCCCATCTTGCTCCGCCATCCGGCCCAGCCGTGGGAGATGGTGAAAATCGGGAACTGCGGTTCGCCCGTGGAAACGGAAGCAGGTTGGCTCGTCATCACGCATGGCGTCGGGCCGATGCGGAAATATTGCATCGGCATCCTCCTGCTCGATCTCGACGATCCTACGAAAGTGCTGGCTCGACTGCCCGAGCCGCTGCTCTGCGCAGCAGGAAGACGATCGCGAAGGCTACGTGCCCAACGTGGTCTACACCTGCGGCGCTCTGCTCCACCGCGGACGGCTCATTTTGCCCTACGGCCTCAGCGACACCGCGGCCACGATCGTGACGATTGAGACGAACGAATTGTTGGCCGCGCTCACGCCGGTGGCCTGAGCGGTTTCTCATCGACCACGCGCTCAATCCGGCGATCTGGAATTAGCCACATCAGCGCCATCGCGACGTAAATACAGCCCGCCAGCCAGGGCCAAAGGAAAGCTGCGCCAATCCCTGTGAGGTAACCCACAGGCGAGATTTTTCCTTTGAAGTCATGGCCGATTTCGATTGCGAGACGGGAACTCTTTCCCTCCGCCGCCACGATGAGCGATTGCAAAACGTAATAGGCGATCGCCGCGCAGAGGAGCACGCACCCATACAGCGCCATGGGCGCGGAGGTGAAGTGGTTCTCGCCCATCCAGCCAGTCGCGAATGGAAAGAGCGACAGCCAAAAAAGCAGATGCAGATTCGCCCACATCATCCCGCCCGTGACGTGGCCCGCCGCCTTAATGAGATGATGGTGATTATTCCAATAAATCCCCAGATAGATGAAGCTCAGGACATAGCTGAGAAAGACGGGAAGCAACGGGCGCAGCGCGCTGATCTCAGTCCCATGCGGCACCTTCATCTCCAGGACCATGATCGTGATGATGATGGCGAGAACGCCGTCACTGAATGCTTCCAACCGGTTTTTTTCCATAATGCGCTCCGCGGAGCAGAGTCGCGAGATTATCGGCGGCTTGCGCTTTCCCGCGAGCGCATTCAACTTCCCCGCCGTCAGCTTTCCGCGCGATTAGCTCAGTGGTAGAGCGCTTGCTTCACACGCAAGAAGTCGCAGGTTCGAACCCTGCATCGCGCACCATTTGCCGGGCGAGATTTGGAGGCGAATCGACGGCGCGTCGACCTCTCGTCTCAATTCTCGCCTCCGCTTGGCCGAAGCGAAATATCCCATATTTGGGGCACAGTTTCGAAATTTACGAGCGGCGGGATGAAATTGGGGCCGAAATGCTCAAAATATGGGGTCACCCTGTTGAAATTCGGACGACCCCGTTGAAATACGGCCTCGCCTTTTCAAAATACGCGGTCGCCGGCAATCTATTAGGGGCAGTCGGATTGAAAATTGGTGGCACAGGGTCAAAACACGGGTGGGGCGGGAGCGAATTTCCGATGGCCGGGACGATATTTGACGCGAGCGGGTCAAAAAATGGCGCTGGTGGGTGAAAAAACGGGAGCGCCCGCACGGTAACGCGGCCGTCAGCCCGAGAATCTCTATCGCGGCGGACGCGCCATGCCCCAACGGGCGAGACGGAAACGAAGAGCCGTGGCGACGCACCCAAGGCCGTAGCGGACGCTGCGGCGGAAGTTTATCGACGACGCTTCGGGCATGTACTTTGCCGGGCAGGTGATTTCGCCGATCGCACAATCCAGCCACAGGACCTGCGCCAGGATCTGGTTGTCGAAGACAAAATCGTCCGAGTTCCGCTCGAAAGGGATACGCTCTAGAAGCTCGCGCGAATAAGCGCGGTAGCCGGTGTGGTATTCCGAAAGCTTGGCGCCGAAAAGAAGGTTCTCACCCGCTGTGAGCAAACGATTCGCAATATATTTCCAAAGCGGCATCCCGCCGCGAAGCGCTCCGCCGCCAAGGATGCGGGAAGCGAGCACGCACGGATACAATCCGCTCGCGACCATGGAGGCCATCGCGGGAATCAGCTTGGGCGTATATTGATAATCCGGGTGGAGCATGACGACGATGTCGGCTCCAGCCGCGAGCGCGAGGCGGTAGCAGGTTTTCTGGTTGCCGCCGTAACCGCGATTGCTGGGATGCACTTCCACCTGCACCTGCGGCAGTGTGCGCGCGATGGCGACGGTGTCGTCGTGACTGGCATCATCGACGACGATAACGAGATCGACGATCCCCTGCGCCATGACTTCGTCATAGGTGCGCTGCAGCGTGCGCGCGGCGTTATAGGCCGGCATGACGACGACGATTTTATGGCAGAACATAATCCTGAGTAGAATAAGAGATCGGGACTGACACTATTGGACCCACAATACGTCGATTTTTCACTAAAGCGGTTACGAACTTCGCCCAGAGATTCCAGCACAGAACGACGAAATAACTATTTGGCTTGTCTCGGAGCCAGAAAAAGTTCAGAAGGCTCAAATGACAACCTCGCCCGCAAACCCAAGAAATTATCGGCTCGCCCTGGCCGGAGCTGCGGTGGGCCTTGTAGTCCTCTGCTCGTGCGCGCATCAGTTCGCCCATTTAAGGACAGCCCCCGTTTATCACAAATCGTTTATCGAACTAAACGATATCCAAGGCTTGCGGCCTCCTGGCTTTGATAAGTTGAAGGAAGCGCTGGGCAACGACGGATCGCTTTACCAAGTTAGCCACTATGTGACGGATGCCGATGGCAACGGCGCACATGGGACATATTTGGGCACCGCACGTTGTGCTACCTTTAACACGAGGTGGCGCATCACCAATCAGGGGGTGAAAGAAGGGAAGACCGACGTTGCGATTCACATCGGCTTGGACTCTGGGACAACAAGCTGCAGGGCTGAAGCGGGTTCACGGAGAGAACAGGCAGCAATCGAGTTGGTGGCGAAAATCAGACCTATTCTGGAGATGTATTCGATCGAATCTTCGGTTTCTGAGAAGTAGCAGCAATTGAGGCAAATAGGTTTCTATCGTGGCGTGTTGCTGGCTCTTGCGCTGGGCCACTGCTTTCTGCTAACGGCAGTTTCATTGCAGTCTCTGTTTCGGGCGTTGAGCACTGGCCATACCGTGCTCCCACAGGCCGCTGGCGCTTGGCTGGACAGCGGAGAGAACATCGCCCGGTTTTTTCTCTTGCAGGGAAAACCAATCACAAGTTCAGCCCGCCAGAGTCTTTCCCTATATCTCCAAACCGCCGGCATCGAACGAGGCTATGGCTTTTTCTCCCCTAACGTCCCAGATACTTTCAAAGTTGTTTTCCAACTGCCGTCGAAAGACGGCTCGGTGATATCCGTTTTACCCCGGGTAGGCGCTTCCAGCACTGGATTGCGCCTGATTAATCTCCTCGACAATGTCGCTGATTTTCCAAACGCCGAGGGCCGCGAGTTGATGCTGCGGATGTTGGCCCGCTCCGCGTGGATCGAATATCCAGAGTCTCGTTACATCCGCGTGATCTTTGGAAGTGTGAGCCTTCCTTCACTGGATTCTTTCCGTCTCGGAATCGAGCCGACCCACGAGGTGTTGTTCGCAAACGACTATTATTTCTCAGCGCGTTCCATTTCAGAACGGCCTTAGAGAATTTTGGTTTTTTCCTGCTTGGCCCGTGGTGAAATTTCTCTTTACCGGGACCTCCGACAGGTGGTTGACCGTTCTCCGATGCGGGATAGCGCTGCAGGTAATTCTCTATTCGCTATCGCTCCAATTTGATTTGGAAGGAACTTTATTTAAAAAGCGGCTCCCGCTTTATCAATCGCGATCTCGCAGAAGCGGATTCTCTCAGTCGAGACACCGCTCGCACCACGAATGGGCTGGCTCGTAGACGCGGGCAATCTTGTCCATCTGCCCGAAGCGATGACACTTGATTTGGCATGGTGGATTTTGCTCGCAGCAAGCAGTTGTTTGCTCGTTGGTGTCTTCTGTCGCAGCTGCGCGGTCATCGCCTGGTTCCTCCACCTTTGTGCGGTCAAGAGCGGCACGTTGATGTCCTACGGGGTGGATAACCTCACGACGATCGGGCTTTTTTACCTGATGATTGCGCCCCTCCCGGATTGTTGTTCGGCCGACGCGAGGCTGGGCTTTGGAAAGGCTAAACCGGCGGATCTACACGGCCTCCATCGCCGGGTGCTGCAGCTTCACCTTTGTCTTATTTATTCCTGCGGAGGCCTTACCAAGGCGCTCGGGCCTGCGTGGTGGAATGGAGAGAGTATCTGGCGAGCCGTCACCCGCGCGCCTTTCAACGTTATCTCGCCGCATTTTTGGGCCTGGTTGGGACCCTTCCTCCCGCTTCTCGGCGTGGGCGTTTTCCTGCTTGAACTGGGTTACCCTTTCTTCATTTGGTCGAAAACGACCCGTCCGATTTGGCTGGTGTCGATTCTGGCTATGCACGTCGGCATCGCGCTTGCGATGGGGCTCTACCTTTTCAGTCTGATCATGATTGTCCTAAACCTCGCCGCGTTCGGTTCTGATCTCCCGCTGTTCGACCGCGCGGTATCGGCATTTCGCGCTCGACGGTCAACCACTCAAGCATAATGATGCTTCCGTCACCAATCACCCCACCGCCATGTCCATCCCGCCAGAGTCCGAACTGGAGCCGGAGATCGCGCATGTGCTGCTCATGGACGTGGTCGGCTACTCAAAATTGCTGGTCGACGATCAGATCGCTCTCCTCGGAAAATTGAATCGGCTCGTGCGCGCGACCGCGCAATTCAAGGCCGCGGAAAGCAAAAGCAAGCTGATCCGTCTGCCCACGGTGACGGGATGGCGTTCTTTTCGTTAAACATGCGGCGAGCCCGATCGGTTCGCTCTCGAGGTGCCGCGCAAGTGCGGAACGATCCCCAAATGCAGCTCCGCATGGGGATTCACAGCGGCCCTGTGAAACCGGTTCTGGATGTAAACGACCGCGCCAACGCGGCCGGAGCCGGCATTGATATCGCGCAGCGCGTCCTGGATTGCGGCGACGCGGGCCACATCCTGCTCTCGAAACGGGCGGCCGACGACCTGCGGCCCTCCCGCCGCTGGGAGAAGTGCCTCTGCGATTTAGGCGAATGCGAAGTCAAACACGGCCTCCGTCTGCACATCTTTAATCTCTGCGATGAAACCGGTGGCAACACCGCGATCCCGTTCCGAATCCGCGAGCAACGCCGACCCCTCCGCCGTTGGCGCGCAGAAGTGCGTCGGCGGATGGCTGGTTCGCCTTGGCGCAAAGCCATCCTCCTAGCCGTCGGTTTTATTCCACTGGGGCTCCTCGTCGGGATCGGCTTCTGGGCTACTGGGCTTGGCTTCAATGGTTTCGGGCGGCTCGCACCGTCGCAGGCCCTGTTCGAAAAAAGCATCGCCTGTACTCCCCTTCGAAAATCTGAGCGACGATCCGCAAAACGCGTTTTTCGCAGAAGGCGTCCAGGATGAAATCCTCACCAATCTGCACGCGTCGCTGACCGGCAAGTCATTAGTCGCACTTCAGTTATGCAATACCGCGCTGGCGGCGGGCGAAACCTCAAGGAAATCGCGCGCGAACTCGGCGTCGCCCATATTCTCGAAGGCACCGTGCGCAGCTTCGGCACACATATCCGCATCAGCGCACAGCTCATCGATGCCCGCACCGATGGCCATCTTTGGGCGGACCAATACGATAAGGACCTGACCGACATCTTCGCCATCCAAAGCGAAATCGCCGAAGCAGTCGCGCGCCAGCTCGAAGCCAAACTCTCCCCTCAGGAAAAAGCCGCCATCGAAGAACCTCCCACGGCCAATCTCGCAGCCTTCGAACTCTACGTCCGCGGCAAGTCCCTTCTCGCCGCCACCACCTTTAACGCTCGCAAAGAGGACCTCGTCAATGGCACAAGCCTCCTCGCCCAAGCCACCGCCGTCGATCCCGAGTTTTCTCTCGCTTATTACCAGTTGGCCCGGGCTCATTGTCACATTTACCGTCTCGGGATTGATCACACCGCGGCGCGGCTGGAACTCGCGGCCGCCGCCGTTAAAGCCGTTGCCCGCCTCCGTCCTGACTCCGGGGAGGCGCACCTGGCCGCGGGCGAACTTCATTACTACGGATATCGGAATTACGACCAAGCCCGCCAGGAATTCATCCGGGCACGCCGTGCCCTGCCTAACGACCCACGACCTGATTTGCTGCTCGCATACATCGACCGCCGCGAGGGACGCTCGGAGAAATCGCTGGAGGGTTTCAAGCGTTCCCTCGAGCTCGATCCGCGCAGCCTGAACGTGCTCCAACAGTTGTCGCTCAGTTATCAGCATCTTCGCCGCTACCGCGAGATGGCTGACGTGCTCGATCGCGCCCTCGTGATTGCACCGGACGACGTCGGCATCCGCATCCAACGCGCCTCCGTCGAGCTGGAAGCGCGGGCCGCGACTGAGCCGCTACGCGCCGCGATCAATTCCATTACGTCCGCCCGCCCCGATGCTGCCACCAGTATCGCCGACACCTGGCTCGACCTCTCCCTCAGCGAGCGCAATCCCGCTGAGGCGCAACGGGCAGTTGCAGCCATGACACCCGACGGTTGCAGTCGCGAAAACTTACACTTCCCACGCGCTTACTGCGCCGGTCAGGCCGCCAAAACCCAAGTAACGGGCGGTCGCTCAGGAATACTTCGCCACGCCCGGGCAAAAGCAGCTCAGGTCGTCGCGGAGCAACCCGATTACGCCGAAGGCGCTTCCGTCCTCGGACTGATCGACGCCGCCTTGGGGAGAAAGGCGGAAGCCATCGCGGCCGGGCGCCATGCCGTCGAACTTTTACCCGTCGCGAAAGATTCGATCGAAGGCGCCCTTTTGGTTGAAAATCTGGCGCTCATCTACGCGTGGACCGGCGAGACGGATCTCGCCTTGGCCGACCTTGAAAAAGCCGCCAGCCTCCCGGGTAGCGTCAGCTACGGAAATCTGAAACTACATCCGAACTGGGACCAACTCCGCGGCGATCCGCGCTTCGAGGCAATCGTCGCCTCTCTCGCGCCGAAATGACGGCGGGGCTTGAGCCCGTCCGCGTTTCGCGCTTATACCTTCTGCGATGCGCATTCTGTTGATCGAGGACGAAAAGAAAACGGCGGCCTTTTTGGCCAAGGGTCTGCGCGAGAGCGATTTCACGGTGGAGGTGCGAGCGACGGCGAGGAGGGATTGAAGTTGGCGCAAGGCGACCCACCCTTCGATCTTTTGATCGTGGATGTGATGCTGCCAAAAAAAGACGGCTGGGCTGTGGTGAGCGAGTTGCGCGCGAGTGGCTCCCGCACGCCGGTTCTTTTTCTGACGGCGCGCGATCGCGTGGAGGATCGGGTGAAGGGTTTGGAACTGGGGGCGGATGATTATTTGGTCAAGCCCTTCGCGTTTTCGGAATTGATGGCGCGGGTGCGTTCGCTCTTACGCCGGACTACGGCGGCACCGGCGGATGAGGTTTTGCGCGTTGCGGATCTGGAGATGGATACGCAACGGAATCGCGCCACGCGCGGGGGCGTGGCTTTGAACCTGACGCCGAAAGAATTTCTGCTCCTGGCGCATCTCGTGCGCGCGGGCGGCGAGGTGGTGACGCGGACGGAAATCGTGGCGCACGTGTGGGATATCGGTTTCGTGCCGGACACGAATGTGGTGGATGTGGTCGTTAGGCGAATGCGCGCAAAGGTGGATGATCCTTTCGAGTTGAAATTGGTGCGCACGATCCGCGGCGTCGGTTATGCCATCGATGCCCACTGAACCGCGCTCCATCGGTTCGCAGCTCGTTCTCTACTTCACCATTGCGGGGGCGTTGCTGCTCTCGTGCGGGTTGGCTGTCCTCTACTGGGTGGTGGTGCAGCACGCTTTCGAGGAGGATAACGAGGCGTTGGCGGACAAGCTTTTCGCCGTCCGGATGGAGCTGATCCAGAGTGGCGGGCCGCGTCTGCTTAATGAGGAATTGGCCACCCTACGGCCGCGTGAGCGGGTGACGTACTGGGTGCGCTTGCTCGATGCTGCGGGGGCGACAGTGGCGGAGACGCCCGGCATGGGGAATTTCGTGACCAAGGATGCATTTCCAGCGGCCGTGGCCACGTCCACGGAAGAGATCGATCCGCATGTCGTGAGACCGGGCGGAAAATTGCTCGCCCTGCTCTCGACGCAGGAGGAAGTGGGCGGGCAAAAGTACGTCATCCAGCTGGCGCAGAATCGCTCGGTGGATGAGCAATTTACCAAACGCTTCGGCATCCTGGTGCTGGCGGTGCTCGTGCTTGGCAGCGTTATCTCCGCCTTGGTTGCGCGGGCGGTGACGCGGCGCGGTTTGCGGCCTTTGGCCGAAATCACTCACTCGCTCGAACGGGCCGGGCCGACGCATCTGGACGAACGGGTGGAGCCATCTGCGTGGCCGCGCGAATTACAGCCGCTCGCGATCGCTTTCGATAATATGCTGGATCGGCTGGAGGATTCGTTCACCCGCTTATCGCAATTTTCCGCCGACCTTGCGCACGAACTCCGGACGCCCGTGGGCAATCTGCGCGGGGAAGCGGAGGTGGCGCTCACTCGCCCTCGGAGCCCGGAAGAATATCGCGAAGTGCTGGAATCAAGCGTGGCAGAATGCGAACGGCTCTCCGCCATTATCGATAATCTTCTTTTCCTGGCGCGAGCCGAAGCGGCGCACGGCCTCGCGGAACGAACCTGGTTCGACGGGCGTTCTGCCTTGCAGAAAATCGCCGGCTACTTTGAGACCCTGGCGGAGGAACGGCATGTCACGATCGCCTGCGAGGGCCAGGGCGAGATTTACGCGGACGCATTGCTCTTCGGGCGTGCGGTCAGCAACCTGGTGGAAAACGCGCTCCGTTTCAGCGCGGATGGTGGACAGATCAAGATCACGCTCGCCGTCACGCCCGGCGCAGGCGGAAGTGGCGGTGCAGGATGATGGACCCGGAATCGAGCCCGAACATTTACCCCGTATTTTCGACCGCTTTTACCGCGCGGATTCTGCGCGCAGTTCGCAAGGCACGGGACTCGGTCTCGCGTTGGTGAAGTCGATTATGGATCTCCACGGCGGGTCCGTCATGGCTCGCAACGAAGCCGGACGTGGCGCGGTTCTCACGCTGACCTTCCCGTGTGGGGAGCGTCCGCCAGCCTAAGCCACGCAGCGCGGCCGGCGGTTTTTTCACGACATTACAAAAATGTCTTGATTGACCACATGTCAATCTTGTAACTCGACGAGATGCGATTCCTAAATCTGAATTCCAAGCGTCAATCGGCGCCTGTCCTCGGCCTCGGCCTCCTCGCCGCCAGCGCTGCCTTTCTCTCGCTCGCGCCACCCGCCCGCGCACAAGTGGCCGTGGGCTCATCGTCACCCAAACCCCGTAACTCCACCACCCGCCGCGCCGCCAGTTCGGAGACAAACGCAAACGGCGACCGCATCGTCGTCACGGCGGCCGTCACCGAGCCGACGCCGTACCCGCGCGATCATTTCAAAGCGAAGCTCGAGCACATCATGCCCGAAGTTTCCGAGACGCAGATCACGGTGACGAAAAAAGCCACCGTCATCAAACTCGACAAGCAGCCGCCGGTCGAAAACAACAACCTGCAGGAACAATTCACAAAAGCGCCCGGCCTCATCGTCAGCGAGCAACAGAATCCTGGGCAATACAACTTCAGCTACCGCGGCCTCGGCAATCCGCAGGAATCCGAATACACCCTCTTCCTCCAGGACGGCCTGCCGCTCATGGCGGACTGGATCGGCTTCCCTACGCTCTATTATTTGCCCGTGCCGCAGAGCATCAGTGAAATCCAGGTGATCCGCGGCGGCAGCAGCTTGCTCTACGGACCGGAGCCCGCGCCCGCGATCAACTTCGTGACCAAACACCCAGAACCCGGCTCACCCCTCGGCGGCTATTTCGAGCAAACCGGCGGCCCCGATAGCACCTACTCCAGCTATGCCAGCGTCCAACAAGCTTCCGGCCCGGTCGAATTCCGACTCGATGGCTTTTACCGCACCTCGGAGACGCAGCGCGAATTCAACAAATACGACCTCTGGCAGGCCAACGGCTACCTCGGTTACCGTCCCACTTCGAATCAGCTCATCGCCCTCGACGTCCACGCCAGCCGGTTCGATGGCGAAGATCCCGGCCGCCTCAATTACCGGCAGTGGCTGACGGATCCCGACCGAGCTGTCACGCCTTACAACCACAACTGGGTGGATCGTTACACGGTTGCCCTCCGTTACGAATTGGAAATCGGCGACGACTGGCTCATTCAGACCAAAGCATGGTTCACCCATCAGGATATCGATTCGCGCAGCGCGGGGAATCTCACCGGGATCACGCGCCACTGACGCTTTCGGGACCATCTTCCCCACCAGCACCACCATTGGTTACGAGGAATTCAATAACGGCGGCGTCGATCTTCGCGCCCGTAAACGCTGGGGCGGCGATGGCATGTTCCGCGGCAGCGCGCTCACCTTCGGCGGCGTCGTTTATCACGGTGAGGCGCCTTTCCAGCGCTACACGCTGAATAACGCCAACACCGGTCCCGGATTCCTCTACGCGCCGCGCGGCACCACTTCGACCACCGTCCCGCTCGATCAGGACCGCACCGCCGATTACCAAGCCTTTTTCATCGAAGACCTCATCCGCATCGGCAAATTCCACATCGTTCCATCGTTCCGGCTTGATCACGAAAGTGTGGATGTGGATGCGACCGCAGCCCCGTATTTACGCCGGGCGCCGCCGGAGTGCGCGGCGTGTCCGATCGCAGCGCCGACAAGCTCATCCCGCTTATGGGGCATCGGTCTCGGCAACGACTTCGCCGGCAACAACGAAACCTACTTCAGCGCCTCCTCCGGTTGGCGGCCCGATGCGGTTTTTCGATATCGCTGGAACCACTCGCGCCGTGCCCCCCGGGCAAGATCCCGATCCGTTCCGCTCCCTCGATATCGAGCTAGGCGTCCACGGCACCCCGATCAAAGGCTTCTGGTATGACGTCGGACTCTTCTGGCTGGAATTCGACAACCGCACCGAGACCCGTGGTCAGACCCAGTTCGATACCTTTATCGTCAATACCGGCAGCACCCGCCACCGCGGCTTCGAAGGCGAATTGTCTTACGACTTCCTCGCGCGCTTCCAGAACGACCTCGTGGCTCCTGCTTCTGACGGTAAATCCGACGGCAAGACCATGGCGAAAGATGCCGATGTCGCCGCACCCCAGCGCCCGTTGCAGCTGATTTTCTTCAGCAATCTTCAGGTGCTCGACGCGGAATTTACCGACAGTGCGCAAATCGTGCCCGGGACAACAAGAACGTTTGTCGGCAACGAACCGGCCTACGCGCCCGACGTCGTCCTCAAAGGCGGCATCACCTTCAAACGCGACAAGTGTTTTAACGTCACTTTCAGCGGGGTTTACGTTTCCGACCAATTCTGGCAGGACTCAAATGTCCCCGGCAATGTCTCGGTCGCGAGCCCAGCGATTCCGGCAAAGATTCCTTCCTACGAGGTCTTCAACCTCTCCGGCGAATTCTATCTCACCAAAAATGTCCGCCTCATCGGCGGCATCTCGAACCTGGCGGACAAGAAATACTACTCCCGCGTCTTCCCCTTCGGCGGCGGTAGCATCGATCCCGCCCCCGGCCGCAGCGGATACGCCGGCCTGTCCGTCGAGTTCTAAGAGAAGCGCGAGGCGCTTTTCCTCCGAAACGCGACCGGAACTGGTCCCCTGTGGGATTGGTTCCGGTCGTTTAGTTTCGCGGACCGGCTTGGTTATCCGACTGGCGTCGGACCGCCGCGCCGCCTAGCGAGTCGGCTAATTGCGGTCACTTCACGACCAGCTTCACACGCGGCTCGTTTTTGCTGTGTAATTTGCAATCGACTTCGTAGGTTCCCGCTTTGAGATCGACCTGCATGGTCTTGCTATCCCCCGGTGCGATCGCGAGCCAGAAGCTCTTCTCGAGATTCGGTCCTTCGATCTCGAAGTTATGCTTTTCCTTGCCGGTGTTCTTAACGGTAAACGCCGTCTTCCCCGCCGGCAGGCTTTGATCCATCTGGATGCCGCTGTCGGTAATCTGGACGTTGACCTTTTTCGCGTCGGCATCCGGTTTCTCGATGGCGTCCTCGACGGCTGCGACCGCCTTCTTGGTCTGGTCAGCGATGACTTCGCCCGTTTCTTTCGCCACCTCTTTGGTTTTATCCCAAACCTCCGCTGTCTTTTCCTTCACCGTTTTCTCGTCTTCGGCGCGGGCGGGCCATGCTGCGGTCGCAAACGCCAGCCGCGACCGCGATCAAGGAGATGCTCTTCATGTTCATACTTTGGAATCGTCTATCGACCGCCCGTCGGGTGGGTCACGCCTTCCCTTCCCTTGAAATCCACTCCTGCCGTTGCACCTTGCGGACCTGCCTTCGACGTCTCTCACTCCCAGCGCCGATTCGCCTCAACTCTCAAATCATTATGCAAAAAATAACGTCGTCTCCTCTGCCTGATGGGCGTCCTCGCCCTCGTGCCCTTTTCTTCCATGCTCGCCGCCAAGCCTTCCCCTTCCCCGCGAAAAAATCGACCGACAAAATCGGTCGCGAGCGGAAATCCGCTGCTGCAAGAAAGCCCGCTCCCCTTTCACCTGCCGCCGTTCGACAAGATCAAGGACGAGCATTTCGCCCCCGCCTATCAAGCGGCGCTGGCCGAGCAATTGAAAGAAGTGGAAGCGATCGCGAATCAAAAGGACGAAGCCACTTTCGAGAACACCCTCGTGGCGCTCGAACGCTCCGGTCAGACTTTGACTCGCGTCGATAACATTTTCTCCAACCTCGCCGGCGCGAACACCAATCCCGCCATCCAGAAAGTGGAAAGCGAGATGGCGCCGAAGCTTTCCGCGCATCGCGACGCGATCGTTTTAAACGGAAAACTCTTCGCGCGCATCCAGGCGCTTTACGACAAGCGTGAGGACCTCGGTCTTGACGCCGAATCGAAATATCTGCTCGAGCGTTACTACAAAGATTTCGTCCGCGCGGGCGCCAAGCTTTCCGAAGCGGACAAAACGAAGCTGAAGGCGATGAACTCCGAGCTGGCCACACTGCAAACCAAGTTCACGCAGGACGTCTTGAAAGAGAAAAACGCCGACGGCTTGGTGGTGGATGATCGCGCCCAGCTCAAAGGGATGTCGGAGAACGACATCGCCGCTGCCGCCGCAAGCGCGAAGGAGCAGAAGAAGGATGGCAAGTTCATCATCGCCCTGCAGAACACGAGCGGCCAGCCGGTCCTCTCTTCGCTCGAAAATCGCGCCTTGCGCGAGCGCATCATGAAGACTTCGCTGGCGCGGAACAGCCATGGCGGCGCCTTCGACACGCTCGAGACGGTGAAGAAAATCGCGCGGCTCCGCGCTGAGCGGGCCGTGCTTCTCGGCTACGAAACTCATGCGGCCTATCAACTGGAAGATCAGACCGCAGGGGACGTCGCGACCGTGAACAAATTGTTAGGCGAGCTCGCGCCGCCCGCCGTCGCCAATGCCAAACGGGAAGCGGCCGATCTCCAGGCGATGATCAAGAAAGAAGGAGGCGATTTTGAACTGGGTCCGTGGGATTGGAGCTTCTACGCGGAGAAAGTCCTGAAGGATCGTTACGCCTTCGACGAGTCCCAATTGAAGCCATATTTCGAGCTGAACCGCGTGATCGAGGACGGCGTCTTCTACGCCGCCACGCAGCTCTACGGGATCACGTTTAAGGAGCGGAAAGATCTCCCCGTTTATCAACCCGACGTGCGCGTCTGGGAAGTGACGGATGCGGATGGCAAACCGCTCGCGCTTTTCATCGGTGACTACTACGCCCGACCCTCGAAACGCGGCGGCGCCTGGATGAACGAATATGTTTCACAGACGGATCTGCTCGGCACCAAGCCAGTCGTCGCCAACCATCTCAACATCCCGAAGCCGCCCGCGGGCGAGCCGACGTTGCTGACGTTTGACGAAGTGACGACGGCTTTCCACGAATTCGGGCACGCGCTTCACGGCATGTTCTCGAACGTGAAATACCCGCGCTTCGCCGGAACGAATGTGCCGCGCGATTTCGTGGAATTTCCCTCGCAGGTGAATGAGATGTGGCGCACTTGGCCAGAGATTCTGAAGAATTACGCCAAGCATTACAAAACCGGCGAGCCCATGCCCCAGGAGTTACTGCAAAAAGTGCTCGATTCGCAAAAGTTCGATCAAGGTTTCAAGACGACGGAATACCTTTCTGCGACGTTGCTCGATCAGGCCTGGCATCAACTGAAGCCGAGCGAAATTCCCGAAGACGCGATGAAGTTTGAAGCGGAAGCGCTCGCGAAAGCGGGCGTCGCGTTCGCTCCCGTTCCTCCCCGTTATCGCACCCCGTACTTCTCGCATTCTTGGGGAAGCGGCTACTCGGCCGGTTACTACTCTTATATCTGGAGCGAGGTGCTGGATGCCAACACCGTGAAATGGATCGAGGACAACGGCGGTCTGAAACGCGAGAATGGAGATCGTTTCCGGAAGACGCTGCTTTCGCGCGGCGGCAGCGAAGATGCGCTGCAACAATTCAAGAACTTCACTGGTCACGGACCGGAGTTGCAACCGCTCCTGGAGCGTCGCGGCCTCACGGATTCCAAGAGCGGCGATCAGGTGCCGCATCCCATTCCGGCGGAGATCCCGAAACCAGACAGCCATTGATTCGCCCGCGGGATCTTGACGTCGAGCCCCTTTCGGAAATCAGAACGCATTTCGTCCGGTGATTATCGTCCACGATCCCAGGTGTGCGGAGTATGAGCGTCCCGGCCACGTCGAGCGCCCGGCTCGCATTACCCGCACCGTTCCGTGGTTGCGCGAACGTCATCCCCGTTGGGAATGGCGCGTGCCCGCCTCGGCTCAAGAGGACGTTTTGCTCCGCGGGCACGCGCAGGAATACATCGAGTCCGTCCGTTCGCCACGCGGAGACTTTGATGCCGATTGCCCAGCCTACCCCGATATCTACAACCACTCCGCGCGTGCCACCGGCGCGGCCGTGGAGGTGACGCGAGCAGCGCTTGCTGGCGCGAAAGCGTTCAGCCTGATGCGCCCGCCAGGCCATCACGCGTTGCGCGATCGCGCGATGGGCTTTTGTTATTTTAACCACATCGCGCTCGCTGCCTTCGACGCTCTGGCGCGCGGCATCGAGCGCGTCGCGATCTGGGACTTCGATGCGCACCATGGAAACGGCACCGAAGCACTCGTAGCCGGTAACAAGCAGATCGCGTTTGCTTCCATCCATCAGCTTCCCGGTTGGCCTGGCAGCGGCGCACGTTCGTTCGACAACATCAGCAACTTCCCTATCGCTCCCGGCACGGCGCGCGCGGAGCATATGTCCGCGATCGAGCAGGCGCTGAAAACGCTCCTCGCTTTCCAGCCGGATCTCCTCTTGGTCTCGGCCGGTTTCGACGCTTACGCAGGCGACCCGATCATGCAGATGACATTGCAACCAGAGGACTTCGCCACTTGCGGCCAATGGCTCCGCGAGAGCGGCGTCAAAGCTGGCGCCATCCTCGAAGGCGGTTACAGCGACGAGCTTCCGGAATTAATCGACACCTTCCTCACTGCCTGGAGCGGCGAGGAAAGTTGACCGCAGAGATCGCGGTGTGCGCAGAGGTTGGAAAAGTTCAACCACCCTCACCCTCGGCGTGCTCGGCGATCTCTGCGGTTAATCCAACTTGGTTTCCCCACCTTAAAAAAACTCTGTGTCCTCCGTGATCTCTGTGGTTAATTCACCGCCTGTAACGGGCCGTAGCACAGCTTGGTAGTGCGCTTGAATGGGGTTCAAGAGGTCGCGAGTTCAAATCTCGCCGGCCCGATTTCTTCCGCGGCATTTTCGGAATTTCGCTAGTGACGCTCCACCCGCGCGCGTATCCTCCCGGGCATGCCTGACGAACCCGTTCCACCCCCCACGATGCCGAGCCCGGCAGCAGCGGAGGACGCCGGTTGCGTGTACCGGAAAGTGGCCCGGCTTATGACGGAAGAGCCCCAGCTGGAAGCGGTCGCCTTCCAGCCGAAAAATCATCTCCTCTCCATTGCCACGCTGGGCGATGATCGCAGCCGTCGCATCGCCAGTCGTGTGAGCGACGCGGTCGCAGAACGCGAGCAAGGCTGCGGCGTCCTCGACGCACGCGGAAATTGCGAGCAATGCGGAGAGCCCCCTTCGCGTCAGGTCGGCACGGCCAATGTGGTCGTGAAAGATGTCCTCGGCAGCACCGTGATCGAAAAGCTGACCTGTCGGACAGCGGTCGGATTCTGGCAATGGAACGCGGTCGGCTGGCCGCGCCGCACCGGTTGCTGCGGGCCGGCTTCCGGGCATGGCGATCCGGATGAATGGAAGAAGCTCGCGGTCCTGGCGGGCGTCTGTTTGCTCTCAGGTCTGGCCGCCATCAGCGCGCAATCTTTCCACGCTTCGCCGTTTCTCGTGCTCCTGCTTTTCGCGGCCAGCTATCTCGCCGGCGCTTGGGACGCAGCCCACGAATCATGGGACCGATTGAGACATGGAGAACTGGAAATTCATTTCCTTATGCTCGCGGTCGCATTCGGTGCTGCACTCATCGGCGCGTGGAGCGAAGGCGCGTTGCTGCTTTTCCTATTTTCCGCTTCGGGTGCGATGGAGCACTACGCCGGCGCCCGCACCCAACGCGAGATCAGCGCGCTCTTTCGCGGCGCGCCCAAGGTGGCCACAGTGCTCGAAGGCACGGAGGAAATCGAGCGCCCGGTGGAAACGCTCGTCCCGGGAATGCGGTTGCGCGTCCGCGCGGGCGAACAAATTCCCATCGATCTGCGCGTGACGCGTGGGGAAAGCGCGTGCGATGAATCCAATCTCACCGGCGAATCGCGTCCCATGCCGAAACAAGTGGGCGACGTGGCGCTGGCGGGCACTCTTAATCTGTGGGGCGTCCTCGATGGCGAAACCCTGCGGCCCGCGCACGAAAGTGCGGTGCAGAAAATCATCAACCTGATCGAGCAGGCGCAGCATTTTAAAGCGCCCTCGCAGCGTTTCAGCGATCGGTTCGGCACGCCCTACACCTATGTGGTGCTGTCCTTGAGCGCGGCCTTCTTTTTCTTCGGCTGGCTGGTGATGGGATGGCCGCCGTTTCTGCACGGCGAACGAACGCGCGAGCGCTTTTTACCGGGCGATGACTTTGCTCGTGGTCATGTCGCCCTGCGCGCTCGTGCTCAGTGTGCCGTCCGCCATTCTCTCGGCGATCGCTTCCGGCGCGCGCCGTGGCGTCTTGTTCCGCGGGGGAGCGGCGATTGAAACGCTGGCCGATGTTCGCACCGTCGCGCTCGATAAGACCGGCACGCTCACGCATGGAGTTCCGAAGCTCGTTCGTGTGGACGTTTACGAAGGCGACGAAGATGCCGTGCTATCCGCCGCGTATAATTTGGCACGTCTTTCGAATCATCCCCTCTCCCGCGCGCTCCAGAAGGAAGGCGCGCAACGAGGTCTCGCGGCGATCGATTTTACGCACGCGGAGACGAAGGCGGGCGGTGGGATTTCTGCGCGAAAAGGCGGGCTCCTTTACGTGCTGGGTAGTCGACAATTTGTTCGCAGCTCGCTCAAAGAAGCCAGTCATGAGGCGCCGCTCGAGAGCGAACACACGGTCGCCGAAGTGTGGGTCGCAGGTCCGGGGCTTTGCGGCCGCCTTTTGCTCCGTGATGAGCTGCGCCCCGAAGCGCACGGCATGCTCGAACATCTTCATCGTGCCGGCATTCGCGTGGTGATGTTGACCGGCGATCGGCTGGCGGCCGCCGAGTTGATCGCGAAAGAAGCGGGCGTGGATGACGTCCGGGCGCAGCTTTCGCCGGAAGACAAAGTGCGAGCGGTGCAGCAGCTAAAGGCGGCGGGCGCCAAGGTGGCGATGATCGGCGATGGCGTCAACGACGCGCCGTGCCTGGCCGCCGCCGATGTCGGTGTTGCCATGGGCGCGCGCGGTTCGGACGCGGCCATGGAGCAGGCCGAAGTCGTGTTAATGAATGACCGGCTGGAGAATTTCGTGACCGCGTATCAGTTGAGCCGCCGCGCGAAAGCGATCATCGGACAAAACATCACCATCGCGCTGGGCACAGTGGTCATCATGGCGTTGCTGGCGGTGTTAAACGGTATCCCTCTGTCCCTCGGCGTGGTCGCTCATGAAGGGAGTACTGTCGTGGTGGTGCTGAATAGTTTACGTTTGTTGTTTCACCGGTAGGCGAGCCGAAACGGCACCGTCCCCATCGTTGCCACTGCCCGGGTTCCGCCGTAACGTCCGCGCCTTATGCTGAGTGCTGGAATTGTCGGTCTGCCGAACGTGGGGAAATCCACGCTTTTCAACGCGGTCACACGCACGCGCAAAGCGCAGGCCGCTAATTATCCGTTCTGCACGATCGACCCGAACCTCGGGGTCGTGACGGTGCCGGATCCGCGTCTGGACGTTCTCTCGAAAATGTCGGGCTCGCAGAAGCTGATCCCGGCGGCGATCGAGTTTGTCGACATCGCGGGTTTGGTGAAAGGCGCGAGCGCGGGCGAAGGACTGGGGAATCAATTTCTCAGCCACATCCGGGAAGTGAACGCGATCGTGCAGGTGGTGCGCTGTTTTGAGAACGGCGACATCCATCATGTCAGCGGCACGATTGATCCCGTGCGTGACATTGAGGTGATCAACACGGAGTTGGTCCTGGCTGATCTTGCCTCGCTCCAGAAACGCCGCGACCGCTTGCAAAAAGAGGTCCGCGCCGGCTCGAAGACAGCGAAAGCGGAAAGCGCGGTCATCGAGAAATTGCTCCCGCATCTCGACAGCGGAAAGCCAGCCATCACGGCGGACTTGAGCGACGACGAAAAGATCGTGGCCAAGGAATTTTTCCTGCTCACCTCGAAACCGACGCTCTTCGCCTGCAATGTCGCCGAGACCGATCTGGCGCCCATCGCCAAGGCGGATGAGAGCCACGCAGCGATGAAGCACGTGCGCGCAGTGGAAGAATACGCGCGTGCGCATTTCGGGAGCGAAGCGGTGGTCATCAGCGCTCAAATTGAAAGCGAACTGGTGGACCTGGCGGACGCCGAGGCGCAAGAATATCTGCGCGATCTCGGGGTCGAAAGCAGCGGCGTGAGCGCGCTCATTCGTGCGGTCTATCATCTACTCGGACTGCGCACTTATTTAACCACCGGCGAAAAAGAGACGCGCGCCTGGACAATTCACGACGGCGACAAAGCGCCAGCCGCTGCAGGCGTCATTCACACGGACTTTGAGCGCGGTTTCATTGCCGCGGAAATCGTGCACTACGACGACTTGGTCTCGTTAGGCTCGCATGCCAAGGCGCGGGAGGCCGGCAAGCTGCGCATCGAAGGAAAAGAATACGTGGTCAAAGACGGCGACGTGGTCGAATTCCGCTTCAACGTCTAAAGGTCGAGCGGTTTCAGTACGCGCTTACGCTTGGGCGTGTCGTTCCGAGCTTCGGAGACGGTCGAGGGATCTTTTCGTTGGCAGTGGACCGTTATTGCCTGGGAAGCGTGACCGATGGATTCGGAGATCCCTCGGGCGCGCTTCGCCGCCTCGGGGAGACCGCTTCTACGCTGCTTCGGCTACTACTCGGCCGAGTAGAGAATGCGGCCGCACTGCTCACAGCCGACGATTTCGCGGCCGCTCTTTACCCGGTGCGACGTTTGCGCCGTGATCTTCATATGGCAGCCGGTGCAGACTTCATGCTCGAGCGCCACGACCGCCGCATTGCCTTTGCTGGCAAATAAGCGCTCGAAACGATCGAGCACGTCTTCGTCGATCTTGCTGGCTATTTCCGTGCGCTCTTTCATGAGCTCATCGAGCTGGCTTTGCAGCGCGGCGGTTTTTCCTTCCAAATCGGCGAGCTGTCGCGCCACGGAATCGCGTTCCACTGCCACTTTTTTCTCTTCCCCGGCGACCTCGACTTTCAATTTGTCCGCGCGATCCATCAGTTCGAGTTCCTGATCCTCGATCGCGACAATCTCCTTTTCGTAGCGCTCGATCTCGTTGCCCATGGCGCGAAACTCTTCGTTCTTCCGCGTCTCATACTGCTGTGTCTTGAGTCGGTTAATGCTCTCGGTGCGCGTGCCGACATCGAGCTCCATCTTCTTCCGCTCGACTTCGAGTTGCTTGTTCTTGAGTTTCGCGGCTTCCAAGCCGGCCGCGCTCGCGGCAAGGTGAGTCTCCAATTGCGCGCGCTGTTGCGGCACCGTCTTCAGCTCCAAATGAATTTGGCGGATCTTCTGATCGCGATTCTGCAGGATGAGAAGCTGCTCCAGTTCTGGTTGCACGAGCACGAAGGTTATGGGCTGCGCGGAAGGTCGTCAATTCCGCTCGGACGGCTCTCAATACGTCTCCACGGGCGAGCGTTTCCCATCCTCCGCGCTGCGTTCCGCCGCTCGCTCCGCGCCCAGCACGGCGACACGAAGATTCCAAATTTCATCGTCAAGTTTGCGGAAGGCTTCCTCCGAAAACGTCTCCGGTGAGGACATCGTGCTTTTGAAATTTAGCGACGTTTTCCAGCGCACGCTCCACGTCCGCGGACGGGACCGCAGAGATCGCCGAACGCGCCTGATCGATCGCATCCACGCGGTGACAAATCATCGCGAGATCGTTGCCGGCTTCGAGGGCGCGCCGAATCGTTTCCTCGAGGGTGTAGTCGTTGTAGATCGCCCCCATATCCAGGTCGTCGGTCATGATCAAGCCCTCGAATTTCATCTCGTCGCGCAGGAGTTCCGTCACGATCCGGCGAGAAAATGAAGCGGGAAGTTTTTCGGATTCGAAACAAGGATACCAACCGTGACAGATCATCATGCTATCGACGCGGGCGAGCGAACTGTCGAAAGACCGCCAGCTCGTGTTCCTCCAATTCGGCAATCGAGCGATCGATCCGCGGCAGATCGTGGTGCGCATCCACGCCCGCGGCGGAGTAGCCGGGGAAATGTTTCCCGCAGCTCGTGATCCCCTCAGCGCGTAATGAGTCGTTAAACGCACCGGCCAACCGCGCGACCTGCGCGACATTTGTGCCGTAACAACGACCGCGCAGAGAGTTATCGGCCTCGTCATCGAAGGAAATGTCGAGCACCGGGCAAAGGTCGAGATTGAATCCGAACAAACGCAAAAGTTGCCCCGTGATTCGGCCGTGTTCTGCCACGAGCGCGAGATCGTTTTTTTCGCGCAGCTGCTGCGCATTGGGCGGCTCGTTGCCAATCAGCCGCAAACGGGAGACGCGCCCGCCCTCTTGATCGATCGTCACGATCGGTTCGACGTCACTTAAATCCCGCAAGTCATCGATCAGCTTTCGCAATTGGATTGCGCTCGTGATGTTGCGACCGAAGAGGATGTAACCTCCCGGTTGCACCTTTCGGAAAAGAGCGGCAGACGCGGAATCGAGTTCGGTCCCGGGCACGCCGGTGAGAAGGAGTTGGCCAAGTGCGTCGGACTTCATGAGAGCGCGACTTTAAACAGCAGAACGCGTGCTTCCAAGTCGCTTCGAGGACGGGGTTGTCCAAAGCGCGCCGCGCGGATCGGGAAGCGCATGGCTCCTTTTGTTGTCGATCGCGTGGCCATCGGCGACCTTGTGCGCCTTGAGCAGCATTGGCCTATACGGTGGGACATTCGATCCGATCCATCACGCGCATCTGATTCTGGCGCGCGAAGCGCATGGAGCAATTGGATCTCGATCGAGGTAATTTTCATCCCCGCCGCACAATCGCCGCACAAGCTCGACGCCCAACCCACATCGGTCGCTCTGCGGTTGGAGATGCTGCGCGCCGCGCTGGCAAGACGATTCCTTATTCACGATCGACGAGCGCGAACTTCATCGCCCGCCGCCGTCCTTCGCGATCGACACGCTCGAAGATCTCGCGCGCGATCATCCGGGGGGGAATTTTGTCTACCTCATCGGCTCCGATAATTTACCCCGCCTCCGCACCTGGCATCGGTTCGAAGAGCTGGAAAAGCTGGTCGAGTTCGCCGTCCTCGATCGCTGCGGGATGACACTCGATTCACCTTATCGCACGGTCCGACGCGCGATCGACATTTCGTCGACCGAGATTAGAAAGAGGGTTGCAGAGGGGCGGTCCATTCGTTATCTCGTACCGCCGGCGGTGGAAGAAATCATCACCCGGCATCACCTCTACCAGGACTCCCAAAGATCACTTCCGAAGAATTAGCGAAAACCTGCGCCGAACTGGCTTCGAATAAGAAGGCGGAGGACATCGTGGTTTTGGATCTGCGGGATATCTCCACCTTCACGGATTTTTTCGTGATCTGTTCCGCGGCCTCAGAGCCACAGTTGAAAGCGATCGCGGGCGAAATCGAGGCGCAGCTGAAAAAAGATCACAAGGTCCGCCCTTCCGCGGTTGACGGTTTCCCCACCAGCCAGTGGATCGTGATCGATTACATGCAGGTGATCGTGCACATCTTCCACGCGGAGCGGCGTGAGTTCTATAGCTTGGAAGATCTCTGGAGCGACGCTCCTCGCCTGGCTTGGGAATCCCCCAAGCCGCAATCGTAATCGGCCGCCGCTACTTAGCGGCGCTCGGGGCGGGCGAGGCGGCTGGCTTGACCGAAGCGCCCGGAGTGGCGACGGCCGCTGGCTTGACGTTCGGCGTCGGTTTTCCGGTCGCAGGAGCACCCGCGGCAGCAGCAGGCGCCGCCTCCCCAGCCTTTACGCTCTGGAGCTCGACTTCGAAAATGAGCGTTTCGTTCGGCCCGATATCCTGGCCAGCTCCGCGTTCGCCGTAAGCGAGCTCGGAGGGAATGAAGAATTCATATTTCGCGCCCGGCTTCATGAGTTGCAGGCCTTCCGTCCAGCCTTTGATCACGCGGTTGACCGGGAAACGTGGCCGGCTCGTTGCGCTTGTAGGAACTGTCGAACTCTTTGCCATTAATGAGAGTTCCTTTGTAATTCACGACCACAGTGTCTGTCTCTTTCGGCGATTGGCCGCTGCCTTCCTTGATGACCTTATACTGCAGTTCAACGGTCTTTTCCTTTTCGCCCGCAGCAGCGCCGGGCTGCGGCGAAACTTTTACCGGCAGAACTTTCACGCCGTCTTTTTTCTTATTTTCCGCCAGAAATTTTTGACCCGCGGCTTCGTTCTTCGCGGACTCCTCTTTCGCTTTGGACGCTTGTTTTTCCATCATGGATTTTCGAATAAGCGGTCATCGTTTCCTTCACCTGATCGTCGGTCATCGCGGCTTTCTTGCCTTCCGACCGCATCCTTCAAGCCCGCCATCAGAACATCGAGGTTGATATCCATGTCTTGCTTTTTAAAAGTGCTACCGATGTCCAACCCGATGCTGTAACTCACTTTATCTTTTTCCGTTTTCAGATCGGTTGTGCCTTGCGCAAAACCGGTGGAAGTGAGAGCGAGCAGGGCAAAATAGATGATCGATTTTTTCATAAGGAATTTAACATTTCCGGCCTCCTACCAGCGGCAGGCCACGGAAGTCTGCACGCTAATGAAGAAAATTCTGCCGTCAACACGGAGGGGGCCGTGGGCGATCCTTGCGATCTTTTTGTTCGTGGCGGCCGCTGGCAACGTCCACGCCATCGAGTTATCACGCGCGGACGCCTCCAGGATCGGTCGGAAAATTTGGCAAAACGAGTGCGCTGGCACTGTCTCGGGTTTGACCTCGTGGAATGCGGGCGAAAAGTTTGCCTCGCTCGGCATCGGCCATTTCCTCTGGTATCCGAAGGGCGAGCGCGGCCCGTTCGAAGAGAGCTTTCCTGATCTGGTCGCGCTTCGCCAGCAAACGCGGCGCAAAACTACCTGCGGTGGTCCTCCGGAATCGTGACGGTTGCCCATGGAAAACCCGGGCCGAATTCAGTGCCGCGCAGGAAGGCGCCGAGATGAAAGAGCTGCGCCGCTTCCTCGCCGACACGGTAGATTTGCAGGCGCAGTTTCTGGTGCAACGCCTGCAACAGGCGCTGCCGAAGATGCTGGCGGAAATCTCCGCCGCTGAGCGATCGGAAGCCTGCAAGAGCAGTTTCAACGCGTGAGCCGGCACGCCCCAAGGCTGCTACGCCCTGGTCGATTATGTTAACTTCAAAGGCGAAGGCGTGCTCGACAGCGAGCGATATCAAGGGCAAGGATGGGGGTTGCTGCAAGTCCTCCAAGGTATGAACGGTATTGAAGATGGTCCCGCCGCGGCTCAGGCATTTAGTGCTTCGGCGCGACGTGTCTTGACCCAACGCGTGAAGAATTCGCCACCTGAAAGGAAAGAATCCCGCTGGCTGGCCGGTTGGCTGCAGCGGGTAAACAGCTACGCGCAAAAATAAACGTCGTGATCGCCAAAATCTCACCCCTTCTCGTTACCGTCATTCTTTGCGTCCTCGCGCAAGCGGCTCTCGCACAGAAGCCTCAGCCGACAATTTCGCGGCCCGGCCTCCCGAAACGTGCGCCTTCCGCCACGAACGCCCGGCCGGCTACGCCCCCGCTCAAGCAGCCCATGAAAAAGGCCTCCGAGTTGATCAGTCGGCAAGCACCGGTCAACGTCAATCAAAGCGTCTACGACTCCCTCTCGCCGGACCAATCGCGCGTCGTCGTCTCGCTCTCCAAACAGCGCGCCTATCTCCTGCGGGGCGAGGATGTGGCGATCGACAGCCCGATCTCCTCCGGCAAACGGCAAGGCATGACGCCGTCGGGCCATTTTTCTGTAATGGAAAAGGATAAGGATCACCGGTCCAGCGTTTACGGCGATTTCGTGGATCATTCCGGCCGCACCGTCCGACGCGGCGTGAGTTTGAAGATCGATTCGGCCCCGAGCGGCACGCGTTACGTAGGCGCTCCGATGAAGTGGTTTATGCGGCTGACTGGAGATGGGGTGGGCATGCACATTGGCATTTTGCCGGGTTACCCGGCATCGCACGGTTGCATCAGAATGCCGCCGCAAGCCGCCGAGATGTTTTACGCGCGGGTGAAGATCGGCACTCCAGTCGAGATCACACCGTAGGCAGCACCTCCGCGCTTTCTGCGAGAATCTGTTCCCGTAAAAGCTGCAAGGCCGCCTGCGTAGCGAGATGCTTGAAGGCTTGGCGATCCACCGGGAATCGGCGGCGTAAAACCTTCGTTTGCCCGGAAAGCGAAGCAAACGCGATGTGAACGGTCCCCACCGGTTTCGCCTCCGATCCGCCCTCAGGTCCGGCAATGCCAGTGGTCGCGAGTGCATAGGTGGCGTTCGCCTTCCGCAAAGCGCCCTCGGCCATCGCCGCGGCGACTTCAGCGCTGACCGCTCCAAACTCCGCCAGCAAACTCTCGGGCACATCGAGCGCAGCGATCTTCATCTCATTCGCGTAGGTCACGAAGCCACCTAGAAAAACCGCGGAAGATCCCGGAATATTTGTTACCCGGTGCGCCAGATAACCGCCCGTGCATGACTCCGCTATGGCCAAAGAGGCGCTGCGATCGCGCAGCAGGCGCACCACCGCGCCCTCGAGTTCCTCGTTGTCTTTCGTAAAAAACTGG
This sequence comes from uncultured Verrucomicrobiae bacterium, assembly GCA_963762685.1. Classification (GTDB taxonomy): domain Bacteria; phylum Verrucomicrobiota; class Verrucomicrobiia; order Chthoniobacterales; family UBA10450; genus JACCTI01. The sequence continues at coordinate 238,256 of CAVXLV010000013.1, forward strand.
AGCGGAAATGCCTCTCGAATCAATGCCTCCGCCGCGTTGATAGTCGCCTGCGGACCGATCACTCGCACATCGACTTCCCCCAACCTCGCACAGTAGCCGATCTCGCCGGCAGGCAGCGCCAGCAACCGTTCCCCCACCGCCGCCTCCACCACGGATTCGCCTACGCCTGCGAGTCGAAATGTCTGACAAACGACTCCGCCCCTTTCGGGCACGATGCTCTCTAAAATAGGCAGCACCGAATCTCGAAACATCGGCTGCAGCTCTCGCGGCGGCCCCGGGAGCAGGAATAAATGCGGCGTCCGCTCGTTCCCATTCCGTCCCGCCAGATACAATCCTGGCGCGGTCCCGTTGGCATTCAAAAGCACAGTCGCTCCTTCCGGCACCTCAGCCTGACGCAAAACCCGATCCGTCATCGGAAAACCACGGCTGCGCAGACGCTCCGTAATCGCTGCTGCGACCGCCGCATCCTGGCGCAGCGGGAGTTTCAATAATTCCGCCGCCGCTTCGCGCGTGATGTCGTCAGTCGTGGGTCCCAATCCGCCTGTGACGAAGATGATGTCGGCCTGCATGGAAGCGGCCGCCAGAGCTTCACCGATCGCAGGCCCATCGGGCACCGTGATCTGCTGCGCGACCCGCAGACCAAGCGGGAAAATCTCACGCGCGATGAAGGTAAGATGCGTGTTGAGGACGTGCCCGAGAAGCAGCTCGGAACCGGTATTCAGGACAACGACGTTCATGCGGAGGAAAGGCCAACGTCCAACGTCCAACGTCCAACGTCCAACGTCCAACGTCCAACGTCGAGAAGCACGCGACCACAGGCAGCGCCTCTGGATTTGAACGTTCAACGTTGAGCGTTGGACGTTGGATGTTTCAGCGCGCAGCGCTGTTCCCTAAGCAGCGTCCTTGTCCTGCTTTTTCCGGATCAGCGGCAGCTTCTTTCCTTCCACCACCGCGCGATTGATCGTGACCTCCGCGATATCCTCGCGGCTCGGCACTTCATACATAATGTCGAGCATGATGCGCTCCAACATCGACCGCAGCGCCCGCGCCCCAGTCCCCTTGGTCACCGCCTGCGCGGCCAACGCCCGCAAGGCATCCTTGGTCACACTCAGGCGCACACCCTCCATCGAGAAGAGCTTCGTGTACTGCTTGATCATCGCGTTCTTCGTCTCGGTCAGGATCATCACCATCTCGTCTTCGGTGAGCGCATCCAACGCCGTCACGACCGGCAGACGGCCGATGAACTCGGGAATCATCCCGAAGCTGAGCAAATCTTCCGGCTCCGTATGCTGCACCGCCACTTTCGCGAGAGCATCTTCCACTTCCAGGTCGGGACTATTAAAGCCCATCGTCCGTTTGCCGATTCGCTTCTGCACTATCTTGTCGAGGCCCACGAACGCACCGCCGCAAATGAAGAGAATCTTCTCCGTGTTGACCTGAATATACTCCTGGTGCGGATGCTTCCGTCCACCTTGAGGCGGAACGTTACACGTACTGCCTTCGAGGATCTTTAGCAGCGCCTGTTGCACTCCTTCGCCGGAGACATCGCGCGTGATGCTGACGTTATCCGTCTTGCGGCCGATCTTGTCGATTTCGTCAATGTAAACGATCCCGATCTCGGCCCGCTTCACATCGTAATCAGCGTTCTGGAGCAGGCGCAGGATGATGTTTTCCACGTCCTCGCCCACATAACCGGCCTCGGTCAGCGTCGTCGCATCTGCGATGCAAAATGGCACATCGAGAATTTTCGCCAGCGTCTTGGCCAGAAGCGTCTTGCCCGACCCTGTCGGGCCGATAAGCAGAATATTGCTCTTCTCAATTTCCACGTCCGCGAACGGATCGGGCTGAAATGCGGCCGAAGAATCTTCCGCCGCCGGAGCCTGCATGACTCGCTTAAAATGATTATGCACCGCCACTGACAGCGTCTTTTTCGCGACCTCCTGGCCGATCACATAATTGTCGAGTTCCCGGCGAATATCGGCCGGTTTCGGCACTCGAATCGTGGACGATTGCCGCCGCGCGTCTTCCGTCAGTTCCTTATCGAGAATGCTCTTACAGACATTAATGCAACTGTCGCAGATATAGACGCCCGGCCCGGCAATGAGCTTCCGAACCTCCGCATGGCTTTTGCCACAGAAGGAGCACATCGTGAGGTTGGAAGCGCGGGCCATGGGTTACTCCACCTGCAAAGCAGATCTTATTCCTCGACCTTGTGCGGCAGCGCAGCCTCCGCGATCGCGGTCGAACCTGCCGGGACCGTCCCGTCGAGCAGTTTGGCTTCTTTCCGGGATTTGATCACTTCGTCCACGAGCCCATACTCCTTCGCCTCCGCGGCGGATAGAAAATAATCGCGATCCGAATCGTGCTTCACTTTCTCCTCGGGCTGGCCCGTGTGAGCCGCGAGAATCCGGATCAAGCGCTTCTTCAGCTTAAACATGTATTCCACCGTGCGCTCCACATCGCTCGCCTGGCCCTGTGCCCCGCCGGAAACTTGATGGATCATGATGTCAGAATTAGGCAGCGCGTAGCGTTTGCCTTTCGTGCCCGCCGCCAGCAAAACCGCACCCATGCTGGCCGCCATCCCGAGACAATACGTCGTCACATCGCAGGTCAAAAACTGCATCGTGTCATAGATCGCAAGCCCCGCCGTCACCGAACCTCCGGGCGAATTGATATAAACGCTGATATCCTTCTTCCCGTCCTCCATCTGCAGGAAAAGCATCTGCGCGATCACCAAATTCGCGACGTGGTCGTCGATCGCAGTCCCGATGAAGACAATCCGATCCTTCAACAAACGCGAATAGATATCGTAGCTGCGCTCGCCCCGGCCGGTCTGTTCCACGACCATGGGGACGAGGAGCGAAGACGACATATTCTGCACTGAATTATTATTCGTTAGGGTCATGATGATGTTCCGTCGAGGCGCTCTCGCCGGGCGACTTTAATGATGGTGTAAGGGTAACGTTCGACTTCAGATAATCAAGGGTCTTACCCAGCAGGATCTCCTCCGCCAGGCCATCGATGCGGTTGTGTTCTTCCAACTCCTTGCGCATCTTCTCTACCGGGATGTTATACTGCGCCGCCTGCTCGCGGATGCGTTCATCCATCTCTCCGTGCTCGACCTTGATCTTCTCCTGCTCCGCGATGCGGTGCAGAATGAAATTTGTTTTTAACCGATGCGCCGCCAACGAACCCGCGCCCTCGATCAGTTCCTTTTCCTTCCCTTTCAGCATCTCATCCGGAACCCCACGTTCGCGATTGCGATGAACAAGTTCATTTAGCGCCCTCCGCGTCTCCGCCTTCAGCAAGGTCGGCGGCAAATCGAAAGCTCACATGCTCTTGCAAATACTTCACGATTTGCCCTTCCTTCTCGCGCTCGATCTCGTGCTCCTTTTCATGCTCGAGATTGTGCTCCAAGCGAATGACGCAACTCAGCCAGCGTCTTGTCTTTCATCAGCTTGCCCGCAAAGGCATCATCAAGTTCGGGCAAAACCTTCTGCTTAATTTCGTTTAACGTGACCGCGTAATCAGCCTTCTTTCCCGCCAGCTCCGTCACCGGGAAATCTTCCGGAAACTCCACCTGCACGCTGCGGGTTTCGTCGGCGTTCATTCCCACAATCTGTTCCGCAAAACGCGGCAGAAAATTATCGTCCGCCACGCGCAGCCAGAACTTCTTCCCACCCTGCAAATTCTTGCTCGCTTCCGGCACAATCTCGCTGATCGCCACGCCATCGATCGAGCCGTCGAAATCGATCACCGCAAAATCTTCCAGCTCCAGCGTCCGACCCGCCACATCCTGAAAGTCCGCCGATTGATCACGGAGGCGCTCGAGAGCCGCATCCACTTCCTCCGCCGTCACCTCGGCCGCGGGCAACTCCACCGGAATGCTTTTGTAGTCCGGCAGCTCAAATTCCGGAGCCGTCACCACCGTCGCGCGAAAACTCATCGACCGATCTTCCCCAAACTCCACGTCTTCCAAGTTCGTGAGGGAAAGAACCCGCAACTGCTGCTGCGCGATCGCTTCGTGATAGCTTTTCGAGACCAGCTTCTTCGTCAGCTCGTCCTGGATTTCCTTGCGAAATTTCCGTTCGATCACGGCCCGCGGTGCTTTGCCGGTGCGATAACCGGGGATGCGCGCATACCGCGCGTAATTATTGGCAATGGAATCCCATTCTGTCCGCACTTCCTCTGGCGGCAAGTTCAATGCGGAGCGTGGCCGTGCTATGCGGCTGTGTTTCTACTTCAACTTTCATGCGCGCAGCGACGTTAGCGGCGCGGCGCTCCCTGACGCAAACGATGGACGGCTAGGCCCTCGTAAAAACGCGCTCGCCGCCTACGTAAACGCGAATGCGTTTGTGGCATGCCCGAAGAAGTAGGCCAGCTCTCGATAATCTAGCGCAGTCGAAGATGGAAAAATTCGCCCTTTTCCCCGGTTCCAGCGACCCGATCTTGTCACCGCGCCCAAGAGTGTAGGCGGCGTTAACCGTCGACGCTGTCACGCCTTCCGCTGGCGTCATCTTCATCTGCGTCGCAGCCAGCGAAAGCATCATCGGCATTGACGCCGTGGGAGAAGAACCCGGGATTGAAATCAGTCGCTAGGACAACTGCCAGTCCCGCCTCGATCATCGCCCGCGCCCGCGGATAACGCGTCTTGCCCAGCGCATAAACGCTCCCCGGCAACAAGACAGGCTGCACTCCGGCCCTCCGCAACGCTGCAATCCCGTCATCCTCCGTTTGCTCCAGGTGATCCGCCGTCGCAGCCGACAATTCCGCGGCCAAATGCGCGCCGCCAGAATTCGTCAGCTGATCCACATGCATTCGCAGCCCCAACCCGTAACTTTGTGCCGCGGTCAATATCCTCCGCGCGGTCTCAATGATTGAAGTAGCCGCGCTCGCAAAAAATATCGCAATACTCTGCCAGTCCCTCCGCCGCCACGGCCGGCAGCATCTCATTCATCACCAACTCCACATAAACCCGCGGATCATCCTGGTGCTCTTCCGGAAACGCATGCGCCCCGAGAAAAGTAGGAACAAATTCCAGCGCCGACTCCTTTCCGACGTCACGGATTACGCGCAGAATCTTCAGCTCCTCCTCGAGCGACAAGCCATAGCCCGACTTCGCCTCCACCGTTGTCGTCCCGCATTCCAGAAACCACCGCGCATGTTTCAGCGCCTGTGTTTTTAACTCGGAGGCCGTCGCCGCTCGCGTTTTCCGCACCGTGGAACGAATTCCTCCACCTGCCGCCGCGATTTCTTCGTAGCTCGCGCCACGCGCGCGGAGCTCGAATTCGTCCACCCGATTCCCGCCGAAAACCGGATGCGTATGCGCGTCCACAAATCCCGGCAGCACCACGCGGCCCGCTGGCCTCCACCACTTCCGCCTCTAAGGCCCATCTCCCGCTCGATCGCGTCCGACGATCCCGTGCTCACAATCACGCCATCGCGCACCAGCATGCCGCCGTCTGCGATGATCGCCAGCTCAGCCATTTCGCCACCCACCCGCGGTCGCGCGGGGCCCGCCAGCGTGACGAGTTGCGCAGCGTGGAGCACGGCAAGCGTCTTCACGTCAGGCGCGCCTCAGCTCAACTTTCCCTGCACCACTTGAGTGATCCGCTGAAACTCCACGTCCGATTCGGCCGTGATCTTCTCGAGCGCGCCAGATAACGAAGCCGCCACCTTTTCGTCTTTCAAGGTGCCAAGATTAATCCGCACATTCATTCCTGCTCCCTCGATACACGCCCGCGTCGCAAGCAGACCGACACCCACATCCGAAATCGAAGCCGGGTTCCCCCGCTCCGCCATCTCGCTCAGGATTTGGTAGGATTTAAAAGATGTCTGCATCACGCGGAGCGGAATCTCCGCCGCGTATTGATTCGCCGCTTGAATCGCCGCGGAACGAGCGGCCTTTTCCTCCGCGGATTCTTTCGGGAGGCCAAACGCGTCCATCACTTTGTTGAACGCCGCCGTGTCTTCATCCACGAGGAAGAGCAGTTCGTCCTTCAATGCCTGCGCCTTCACCGCCCAATCGCTGAAGTAATTCAGCTTGTCGTCCCAGCCGCGTTTGCCCGCAGAAAGATTCGCCACCATCCCGCCTAACGACACCCCCAGCGCGCCCATCAAAGCCGCGACTGATCCTCCGCCCGGCGCCGGAGAATCACTCAGCGTCTCATTGCAAAACTGGCGCAGATTCATCCGCACGAGCGATCTTCTTCGCCGCCGTCGCCATTTTGAACTCGATGATTTTTTCCTGCGGATCAAACGGCTGGACCTCGCTCAATCCCATCGTCCGAATCGCGAGCTCGATCAGTTCCTCTTCTGACGCGCCTTCCGACCACTGCTGTTTACGCAGGTAATGTTTGCCGGCGTCGGTCAGGCATTTTTTTGGCAGCATCCCCACCACTTCAGAACCCGTCACGCGCAGACCGCGTTGATTCGCCGACTCCACACAAGCATCAAACGCGGCGTGCAGCGGCGTCTCGTCCAGATTCGTCAGGTTCATCGAGACCTGCGCCATGCCGTATTCTTCCACGAACCAACCGATCGCTTTCACATGTTTCAGCATCCCAGGAACGCGGACCGGTTCGCCATTCGCATCCAGCACTTTCTTCCCCGTCGGCGTCCCGTCTTCCGTTTTCACGCGACCGTTTTCCCGCACATCAAACGCCACCGAGGTCGCGCGTCGCGTCGCGCGAGTGTTTAGGTTCACATTGTAAGCGACCAAAAATTCGCGCGCTCCGATAACCGTCGCGCCCGATCGCTCACTGAAAATCGCGGGCCCGAAATCCGGCTTCCAGGCGGGCTCCTTGATCTTCTCGAAAAAGCCCTCGTACTCGCCCGCACGGATGATTGAGAGATTCGAACGCGCCGGATCCTGCGCCGCCCTCTCGTAGAGGTACACCGGAATCTTGAGTTCCTCGCCCACGCGCTGGCCGAGCTTTCGCGCGCAGGCAATCGCCTCCTCCCAACTCACATCACTCACCGGAATGAACGGACAAACATCCGTCGCGCCCATCCGTGGATGTGCACCCTTCTGTTTGCTCATATCAATCAGCTCCGCCGCTTTTTGAATGCCACGAAATGCCGCTTCCACTGCAGCCTCCGGACTGCCCGCGAACGTCACCACCGTCCGATTGGTGCTTGCGCCAGGATCAACATTAAGCAGCGAGATTCCGTCGACCGACTCGATCGCCAGCGTGATTTGGCGGATGACCTCCCGATCCCGTCCTTCGGAAAAATTCGGCACGCACTCAATAATCTTTTGCATAATTCAATCCCGCGCCTGCGCTTCCATCGGCACAATCACGTCATTCGTTTTCGCAAATTCGATCGCCCGAGAATAGCCCGCATCCGCATGGCGAATCACGCCCATTCCGGGATCACTCGTTAGGACACGTTCCAGCCGCCGACGGGCGCTCTCCGTTCCGTCTGCCACCACCACCATGCCCGCGTGTTGCGAATAGCCGATGCCGACACCGCCGCCATTGTGAATTGAAATCCAGGACGCACCTGCGGCGGTATTAACCAGCGCATTGAGCAACGCCCAATCCGCGATCGCGTCGCTGCCATCCAGCATCCCTTCCGTTTCACGATACGGCGACGCCACCGAACCGGTATCGAGGTGATCACGACCAATCACGATCGGCGCGCTCACTTCGCCGCGTTTCACCAGGTCGTTCATCGCCACGCCAAATTCGGCGCGTTCGCCATAACCCAGCCAGCAGATTCGCGCTGGCAAACCCTGAAATTGAATCCGCTCCTGTGCCAGCTTCATCCAGCGCTTAAGAATCGTATTCTCCGGAAACATCTCCAGCGCGAGACGATCCGTGCGCGCGATATCCGCCGGATCGCCACTCAAAGCCACCCAGCGGAACGGCCCTTTCCCCTCGCAAAAAAGCGGTCGGATGTATTCCGGCACAAATCCCGGAATATCGAACGCGTTCTCCACCCCAGCCTTCTTTGCCTGCGTCCGCAAATTGTTCCCATAATCGAAAGTGATCGCGCCCTTCTTTTGCAAAGCGAGCATCGCTTCGATGTGCGTCCCCATCGCCGTCATCGAGCGTTCGACGTATTCATCCGGCTGCGCCGCGCGTAGTTCGAGCGCTTCCGCGAAAGTCATCCCGTTCGGGACATAGCCATTCAGCGCATCGTGCGCGCTGGTTTGATCCGTCAAAATGTCGGGCACGATTCCGCGCCGCACCATTTCCGGGAGGACATCGGCGCAGTTGCCGACCAACCCGATGGAGAGCGCCTCCTTTTTCCCGCGCGCCGCGTCAATCAGTTGCATGGCCTCATCGAGCGAATGCGCCATCCGATCGCAGTAACCGCTCTGCAAACGCTTCTCGATCCGCGTCGGATCCACATCAATCCCGAGAAAGACCGCGCCCGCCATCGTGGCCGCGAGCGGCTGCGCGCCACCCATCCCACCCATTCCACCCGAGACGACAAACTTGCCTTCCAGCGTCCCGTCGAAATGCCGCACGGCCGCGGCACTAAAGGTTTCGAAAGTGCCCTGCACGATTCCCTGGCTGCCGATGTAAATCCACGAGCCTGCGGTCATCTGGCCATACATCGTGAGACCCAACCTCTCCAGGCGGTTGAACTCGGGGTAATTCGACCATTGCCCGACCAAGTTCGAGTTCGCGATCAACACCCGCGGCGCATCTTCGTGCGTGCGAAAAATGCCCACAGGCTTCCCTGATTGCACGAGCAACGTCTCGTTATTCTCAAGCTCCCGCAGCGACTGCACGATCGCATCGAAAGCCTCCCAACTACGCGCCGCGCGCCCGGTCCCGCCGTAAACGATCAGGCGATCCGGATCCTCGGCCACTGCTGGATCGAGGTTGTTCATTAACATCCGCAGGGCGGCTTCCTGCTGCCAGCCTTTACAACTCATTTCGGCGCCACGCGGCGCCTGGATCACACGTTTTCCGCTCATAATTTTTCCATCTCGCTGTCGAATTTTCCGGCGCGAATCGCGGCAGCGACCTGCGCGATCTCAGCCGACATGGACCGATCGGCCTCCAGCGCCGGGACCATGGAGCGCAGCTGCGCAAACGCCACTTCCACGCCGAGTCCTGCCTTCAAGGGCCGGCGAAACTCCAGGGCACTCCCAGCCACCAGCAATTCGATCGCTAACAAGTGCTCCGCATTCTCCACAATCGTGCGCAGCTTCAGCGCTGCCGTCATCCCCATCGAGACGTGATCTTCCTTCCCGCCCGAGGTCGGCAAGCTGTCGACGCTTGCCGGATGCGCGAGAATCTTTGCCTCCGTCAGCAGAGCCACAGAAGCGACGTGCGGAATCATGAACCCGGATTCCATGCCCGCGTGTTTGGTCAGAAACGCCGGCAAACCTTCGCTGGTGTCCGGATTGATCAAACGATCCGTCCGACGTTCGCTGATGCTCATGAGATCGGTGAGCGCAATCGCCGCGTAATCGAGCGCAAACGCGACCGGCGCTCCATGGAAGTTTCCGCCCGAGAGCACATCGCCGTTATCGGTGAAGACGAGCGGGTTATCCGTCGCGCTGCCGGCCTCGACCTCCAGCACTTCTTCGCAATGCTCGAACACGCCGCGCACGGCGCCATGCACCTGCGGCATGCAGCGCAGGCTGTAAGCGTCCTGCACCCGCGGGTCGCCCTGCTTGTGGGATTCGCGAATTTCGCTCTCGCGCAAAAGCCAGCGCAGATGGGCTGCGGAAGCTTGTTGTCCTGCGTGGGGTCGAGCCTTTTGGATTCTTTCATCGAACGCGGCGGGCGTTCCTTTCAGTGCTTCCAGGCTCATCGCTCCGATCACATCCGCGATCCGCGAGAGACGCTTCGCGCGGTAGAGCGCGAGCCCGCCGACCGCGTGCATCGCCTGCGTGCCGTTTAAAAGTGCGAGACCTTCCTTCGCTTCCAAGGTCACCGGTTGCAGGCCCGCACGTTGCAAAGCCTGTGCACCCGGCAGCCGGTCTCCTTTGTAAAACGCCTCGCCTTCGCCAATGAGAACGAGCGCGAGATGCGCCAACGGAGCCAGATCGCCGCTCGCGCCGACCGATCCTTTTTCGGGAATCACGGGATGAACTCCGCGATTCAAAAATTCCGCCATCAGCTGCAAGACCTCCAGGCGAATACCGCTGAAACCGAGCGCGAGCACATTCGCGCGCAGCGTCAGCATGGCGCGCACTTCCGGTTCCGAAAGCGGCGCCCCCACACCACATGCGTGGCTACGCACGAGATTTAGCTGCAACTGCCGCAGATCCCCGCGATCGATGTGAACTTCGGACAGCTTCCCAAAGCCTGTATTGACTCCGTAGACGACAGCGTCGCTCGCCGTAATTGTTTCGACCACACGTCGCGCCGCATGCACCCGAGCATGGGCGCTCGCCGCGATTGCCACCGGCGCGCCCTGCAGCGCCACACGGGCGATTTCGGATAACGCGAGAGGCTGGCCGGCTAATTCCATCGGCGCATCATAATCACAAGCGCGAGAAAGGGAAGCGGCTCCGAGAGGACGGCCCGCCTCGAGCGCCGCGCGGCATTCGGAAAAACAAAAAGGCCAGACCGATGAACGGCCTGGCCCTTAGTTTGAAAAGCTATCCGGAGCGGACAACTGGACCCGAATTACTTCGAGTAGGTGCTGGCGCTGGTCGACGTGGTCGCCATCGTCTCTTTCTTCTGTGCGCAAGCGCCCAGGCTCAATGCGCTGGCCGCGATGGCCAGGATCATAATTGCTTTCAGGATTTTCATGTAATTGTTCGCCCCCTTTCTGAGCAAGTTGCTGCCGTCATTTAGGCGGATCGCCTCTTACGCGCAATGCTTTTCTCAGGCTTTTTTGCCGCTCGCACTTTCGCTCGCGGCGCGGCGATAAGCACCTCTGTCTCCACCGGCACGAGAGGAAAAAGTTCAGCCACATCCGCATTCCTCATCCGAATGCAACCGTGGCTCGCTGGCTGGCCAATTTTGTCTTCGTGATTGGTCCCGTGGATATAAATAAATCGGTCGTAGGAGTTGGCGTTTCCTGCTTCCAATCCATCGAGCCAGAAGATGCGCGACATCACCAAGTCGTCGCTCTGCAACATTTCCGCCGTGGGCTTGAGCGGCTGGCGCGACTTGAAGGCCACGTCGGTGGGAAGGCCGTCACCGAATTTTTCCGCCACCCGAAAGCGCCCGGTCGGCGTTTTGAAACTCCCCTCCTCTGCCCCGAGGCCATATTTCGAGGTCGAAATCGGAAAACTGCGGATGGTTTTTCGACCGCGTTTCAGGCTCAACCGCTGCCGGGCCACGGAGACATGGATACGAGTGGTGGGTGCGCTTTGCTTCATGATTCGACTGGCGATAGAATGCCGCCGCCGTGGGAAAAAGCTACAACATCGCCATCGTGGGCGCGACGGGCGCGGTCGGCGCCGAGTTGCTGGACGTGTTGGACCGGCGCGACTTTCCCATTGGAAAACTGAAGCTCCTGGCCTCAGCGCGCTCGGCGGGCAGAAAACTGGAATACCGTGGTGAAGCGTTTCCCGTAGAGGCGCTGACGGAAAACTCGTTCGCTGGAATCGATCTCGCTTTCTTCAGCGCGGGCGGCGATCTCTCGCGTGAGTTCGTTCCTATCGCCGTCGCTGCGGGCGCGGTCGTGATCGATAATTCCTCCGTTTTCCGGATGGACCCGACCGTGCCGCTGGTGATTCCGGAAATCAACGGAGCGGACGTCGCTGCACACCGCGGAATCATCGCCAATCCAAATTGCACGACCGCCGTGGCGCTGATGGCGCTGTATCCGTTGCACCAGGCATTTGGTTTGAAGCGCGTTTTTGCTTCCAGCTATCAAGCCGTTTCCGGCAGCGGCGCACGCGCGATCTCCGAGCTCAAACGACAGGTGACGGAGGCAATCGAAAATCGGACTGCGACGCTGGAAATTTATCCGCATCCAATTGCCTTCAACGTCCTCCCGCATGTCGATAAATTTCTTGAGGACGGATACACGAAAGAAGAAATGAAGATGCAGGCGGAGGGCAGACGCATCATGCATTTACCGGATTTTCGAGCGTCCGTTACTTGCGTGCGCGTGCCGGTCTATCGTGCGCACTCCGTGGCGATCAACGCCGAATTTGACCGCCCCGTCGATCTGGCAAAAGCGCGCGAAGTTCTCGCGCAGGCGCCCGGGCTGGACTTGTTAGACGAGCCGTCTGCCAATCTATATCCCACACCCCTCGCTGCGGCCGGCAGAGACAACTGCCAGGTTGGCCGCCTTCGGCTTGATTGCGCGCTCGAGAATGGACTCGCACTCTGGGTTTCCGGGGATCAGTTACTGAAAGGCGCGGCGCTTAATGCCGTGCAGATCGCAGAACTTCTTTAACAAGGCGACGCCCGGTCAGGGTTCCGCAAAAAAAGCGGCCCCGGTTTTCTCCGGGGCCGCTCATTTCCTTTAAACGATTGAAGGTCTAGCCTTCTGGCTGCTGCTCGGGATTGTCGTCCTTCTTTCCCTTGTCTTTTCCTTTGCCTCTCTCCGGTCGACCGCCACCCGGCGGTTGGGCAGGAGCCGCCTGCGGCTGGTTCCGCGGAGGAGCTGCTTCAGGAGCTGGCTGGGCTGGTGCGTCGGCCCGTTGATTCCGCTTGTTTCCGCGTCCGCGACCGTTGCCATTTTCTTCGGCGCCCTGTCCCGGTTCCATGCGGGGACCCGGCTCCATCCGCGGAGCGGGCTCTCTCCGCGGAGCAGGCTCAATGCGCGGAGCACTCTCCGGCGGAGCAAGCCGAGCCGGTGAATCTTCACGAGCGCTTCTTTTGTCTCCACGTCCGCGGCCGCGGTTGCCATCCGGCTCTCCCGCTGGCTCCATCTTCGGAGCAGGTGCGGCCTCTCGAACAGGTCGCCGGCTTCCGGCGTTCATCTCTCGGCGGCTCGCTCGCTCTCAAGTCGGACTTTTTGCCTTTGTCTCTGCCACGGGCAGGTGTCGCTTCAGGCGGAACTATTCCCTCGCTCGGCGCAGTCGCTGCCGATGCTGGGGACTCAGCTTTCTTATCCCTTCCCTTGCGATCATTTTTATCGGCTCTTCCCCTGTTGCCATTTTCTTCTGCCGAAGGTGCTACGGTTGCACCAGTCTCAGCCGCGGCCGGCGCCACGGATGAATTCTCGACCTTCTCCGCTTTACCACGGCCAGCTTTTTTATCGGCCTTCGCCGCGTCCACGCCAGATGCGGGCGCGGAATCCACGCCGGAAACCGCTGGCTCGGCGGTTGTCGGCTGGACACGATTCTTTCCACGACCCTTGCCTTTGCCGTCTTCCGAAGGCGCCCCGTTGGCGACCGGCGGAGCTGCTGCAGTAGGCGCCGCGGGATTGCCGTCCTGCGTCGCCGCTTTCAAAGCTTCCGGATTCTGCGGCTCGATCTTCGGAGGAGGGATCGACTTCCGATCTTCCTTCTTCATCTGCGCCTGCAACTGCTCTTTCTGCTTCTCATCGGAGACGCCTGACCAGCCGGTTTCCAGATCAGTCTTGGCAATCTTCGTCTTCACTTCCTTCGGAGCTGCGCTCTTTTGCGCGGCTTGGAACTGCTGCGGTGCCGCTACCACCAGAGGCATCGCCCTGGACTTTCGTGACCGAGCCTGCGCGAACCGCGGCGCGCAGATCCGCGTTCGCTTCGCGGCGCAGCGTCAGACGCTGAATTGGCTGCGCCGAATAAGCGCTCATCCGATCGTAGTCGGGGCCGTAATTATAAACTGTGTTGTTGTTATACGTGATGTTGGTCACGTTCACCGTGCCGGTCACGTAAGTGACGTTTTGGTCGTAGGGAAGAATGCGCTGGCGCAACCCCGATCCACCGATGTAGCGGATGTCGACGAAATTGTAATACGCCGGCCCGATGTCGAAATCGATATCCACGTAGCCGTTAATCGGCCGGCCTTCATAAACTACCTCGCCACCGCTCACATAGCCGCGACGCGGAGGCAGCGGAGCCCAGCCGACATGATCGCCGCCCGTTCTCCACGAAACCCAGGCCGGGCCCCATTCGCGGCCTGGCACCCAAATCCAGCCGCGATCACGCACCCGGGCCCAGCGGCCGTAGTGATACGTCGCCCAGCCGAAGTCCTCGTTCGAGACCCAGGTCCAGCCCACGTCCGTGTAAGCCCAATACCCGTCTGTGTAAGGCCGCCAGTTGCGATTGCTGACCGCGATCTCCGGCTGCCAGGCATAACCATAGTCGCCCGCGTCCACCCAGCTTCCGCCGGTGTTGAGGTTGTCGTAGAAGAAATCGATCGAGACGTCCGCTGCCTGCACCGAGCGGGTGACAGGCAAAAACAAAGCTACGATCGCCAGGGCTAAGAATAATCTTTTCATAGTCATGATGTTGTCGAGTGTTTGGACCGTCGGAAGGCGGCGGTTATTCACTCAACTGATTCGAGGCCGAGTGCGCCAATGCGCGCCTTCGGCAGGTAAATGAGAAGCGCGCAGGCCGCCGTTAACGCGCGCGCAAAACGACAAACGAACGGGTCCGCCGACGGCAAACCGATAGAATATGCGTGTCGTTCGGGTCGAGCGAGGAGACGACCTGACGATAATCTTTCACTGACGCGACCGGCTGCTGATTGACCTCTTCGATCACATCGCCTTTCCGCAACTCGCCCGAGGGATCGTCCACGTTCGTCACCACCACACCACGCACACCGTTAGGCAGATCAAGACGTTGCGCGAGCTCGGGCGTGAGCTCGCCTACCTGCACGCCCGCCAGCGGCGCCTCATCCTGCAGATCGTCCTCCGGCGGATTCTGCGGCGAGGGCGGACCTCGCGGAATGATCCCCGGTTGCGGCTGACTCGGAACCGCGCGTGCTGATTGATAATTGATCGGCTGCTCGCGTAGCTGCGTTTCCACCTTCATCGGCTTCCCATTGCGCTCCACTTCCAGTTCGATCTTTTTGTTCAAGTCCGTCTGCGAAACCAGACTGCGGAGCTCCGGGAACGACTTCACCTCACGGCCGTCATACTTCTTGATCACGTCGCCCGGCTGCAAATTGGCATCGGCCGCCGGGGAACCTGCGACCACATCCTGCACAACCACGCCTTCCTCTTCCTGGGCATTGCTTCCAGGAGGCAGCGTTCGCATCTGAATCCCGAGATAGCCGCGAATGATGCGGCCTTTGGTAAGCAAGCTTTCGAGCGCGTTCTTAACCGAGTTTGAGGGGATGGCGAACCCGATTCCCTGCGATCCACCACTGCGCGAAATGATCGCGGTGTTAATCCCGACAATCTCGCCTCGAAGGTTGATCAGCGGTCCGCCAGAATTTCCCGGATTGATCGCTGCGTTCGTCTGCAAAAAATCGCCAAAGCCATCCACGCGATTTGGCCGGCCTTTTGAGCTGATAATCCCGTCCGTGACCGTCTCTTCGAAGCCAAACGGATTCCCGACCGCGAGCACGAAGTCTCCCGCCTGGACCGCGTCCGAGTCCCCAAACTTGAGCGGCTTCAAACCAGGCTCCTCGATTTTCAGCACCGCCAAATCAACCAGCGCGTCTGCTCCCACGAGGCGCGCCTTTTTCGTCCGCCCATCATGCAATTGCACCTCAATCTCATCCACCGACTCGACCACGTGATTGTTCGTGATGATGTGGCCTTCCTCCGAAACAATCACTCCGGAGCCGAGCGAATTCTGCACCGATTCCTGCTCTCGCGGATTCCGAAACTGGCGCGAGTTCCGGTAGAAAAACTCAAACGGATCCATGTATTGCCGGCGAATCGGCACGCGCTTCGAAGTCCGGATACTAACCACCGATGGGATCACACTCGAGACCAAGGCGCGCCGTTCCCGGCTGACCGCGTCCAAAGTCCCGACCGTCGTTCGGATCGACAATCGGTTGAGAAGCGAGGGTGTATTTTTCCGGGGTGGGCTTCCCGGATAATCGGAGACCGCCGTGCTTGATCCGATAATCGTAGAGAGCGGAAATCGCGGCCGCTAGAAGGCCGACAAAGAGGAGAAATTTAAGAAGATTTTTCATCAGCTAACGTGGGAAAATGTTCGTCCCTGTTCTTCGACAACCAAAGGCCGGAAACGTTTATTCTCCGCCGCCTCCAGCTTCGGATCCCACTCCATAATCGCACTCGCGGCCACGCGTGCGCGCTTCATTAGATCCATATCCGTCTTCAAATTCCCCAGCTTCAGCGCGGGCAAGCCACTCTGCGCTGTCCCCAGCAAATCGCCCGGTCCACGCTGGTCCCAATCCGCTTCCGCGACCTCGAATCCGTTGCTCGTTTTTTCCAGCACCGCAAGCTTCGCGCGCGCCTCGAGCGTTTTCTCCGCACTGAGCAGAATGCAGTAAGACTTGTGCTCCCCGCGCCCGATCCGCCCGCGCAGTTGATGCAACTGCGCCAAGCCAAAGCGCTCCGCATTCTCTACCAGCATCATAGTGGCGTTTGGCACATCCACGCCCACTTCGATCACCGTCGTGCTGATCAGGACACTCGTTTCTCCGCGCCGAAAGCGCTCCATGATTGCCTGCTTTTCCGGCGCGGGAATGCGGCCATGCAAGAGATCGCAGCGGAAGGGTTGCATGCGTTCCCGCCAAACTTCGAACTCCGCGGCCGCGGCCTTCACATCGAGCTTGTCGCTCTCCTCGATCAACGGATAGATCACGTAGGCTTGCCGTCCGGCCTCCAGCTGCGTCCGCAAAAACGCCAGCACATCCTGCAGCTTCGACTCGTCGCGAATGGCGGTGATAATTTTACCGCGATTCGCCGGCATCTCATCGATAACAGAAACATCGAGATCGCCGTAAACGGTCATGGTCAGCGTCCGCGGAATCGGCGTAGCCGTCATCACCAGCACATCCGGCGCCGGCTGGCGTGCGGTCAGCAGCGCTCGCTGCGAAACGCCAAACTTGTGCTGCTCATCGATTACCACGAGTCCCAGATTTTCAAATGACACCCCCTCATAAAGCAGCGCATGCGTCCCGATAATAATCTGCGGTGCGTCCGAAGCATTCTGGGGAGAGCTGGAGGCGAAAAGCGCGAGCGTGTTTTCTTCCTGTCGCGATCCGGTACGGAGTGCAATCCGCAGGCCCAAAGGCTCCAGCCATCGGCACAACACTGCGTAATGTTGCTCCGCCAGAATTTGCGTCGGCGCCATCAGCGCTGCCTGAAATCCGGCTTCCACCGCCAGGAGAATGGCGCCTATTGCCACCACCGTTTTCCCGGAGCCGACATCACCTTGCAGCAAACGATTCATCGGCTGTTTCGACCCGAGATCGCGCCGGATATCTTCCAGCACGCGCGTCTGTGCGTCGGTTAAAGCAAAGGGCAACGCGCGCAGAAATCGCTCCAGCATTTCGCCGCTCCCGCAGTGCGTCTGCTCCGGGACGTTCCGCCGCCTGCGCGCGGCGCGCCGCGATCAGCATTTGCATGCCGAAGAATTCCGAAAACACGAGATGCTCGCGCGCTTTCGTCAACGCTTCCCATGATTCCGGAAAGTGAATCTGTTGCAGCGCCCACCGGCGCGAACCGGTGCCATGATTCCGCGGCAGCAGGGTTTCCACTTCATCCTCGGCCAGATTTTCCAATGCATGAAAAACCAGCCCGCGGAAGACGCGCTGCGAAAGCCCTTCCGTTGCCGGATAGATCGGCGTAATCCGGCGAAAGTGAATCGACTCGTCTTCGTCGTCCTCGATCACTTCAAATTCGGGATGCTCCATGCAGATGCGCTGACCGCGCAAACGCGGCTTGCCGAAGACGACCAACCGCTGCCCGGTCGCGATCATTTTCTGGACGTAATGCAGATTAAACCAGCGCAAGACGAGCGGCTGGCTGAGCGCATTCGCGTCGCTTTCCTGAAGAGTCGCCTCGAAGATTTTTTTGAAGCCACCGAAGCGTCGCAGCGAAGTCTTCGTCGACTTCACCGCAGATGCAGAGCGGCGTGTCGCTTTCCTCGCGAGGGAAGCCGGCAAATTCGTGTCGATCCTCGTGGCGCCTCGGATAATGCGTCAGCAAATCTCCAATCGTGGCGATGCCCAACCGACGCAGCGGCGCGATCCGGGCGCGAGGCACCCACTCGCATTCCGCCAGTTCCTGGGAGAGCTGCATCAATCGATCGCGCTGGCTGCGCGCAGCGCCTGGACATGAAGTTGGAGACGCTTTTCTCCGAGGTATTCGTCCGCTTGCAGACGAAACGCGACGTCCCATGGCGGCGTCGGCAGCGGTTCGCTCGCACCATCAAAGTAAATCGCGCGCGCGTGAAAATTCTGCTGCCGCAAACGGAGCAGCGAGGTGTTTTTCCTTCACCACCCGCGGCGCCACCGTCGGCTCCACGCCGCGGGCAAAGAAGATGGGCTGCGCGATTACCGCTGCCAAACGGAGCCAGAGCTTCGTGCCAATCCAGCAGATCCGATTTCAGATCGCGCAGCACCAATTCTTGATCAAGATGCAGCCGCGCCTCCAGCGCTTCATCGGCAATCAGCTCACGCGTCGCACGTCGAAATTCGGCCGCAAACGCCTCCAGATTTTCCTCGCGCATGGAAAGGCCGGCCGCCATTTCGTGTCCGCCATATTTCTCCAGCAAGCGCGCGCAGTGTCCCAGCGCCTCGACCAGCGAGAGTCCGGCGATGCTCCGTCCGCTCCCTTTGCCAGCACCTTCCGCATCGAAACCGATCACGATCGTGGGACGATGATATTTCCGCGACAAGGCGCGAGGCGACGATGCCGAGCACGCCGGGATGCCAGTCCCGCGCGCCGACGACGATGGCAGCATCGCGTGACGGATCGAAACTCGCCGCCACCTGTTCATCCGCCGCGACGAAAATCTCCTTTTCCACGGCCTGACGTTCGCGATTTTGCAGGTCCAAGAAGGAGGCCAACTCGGTCGCTTCCGCTTCGTCTTTAGTCAGCAAGAGTCGCAGCGCTTTCTCAGCGGAGTCCAAACGTCCCGCGGCATTCAAACGTGGCCCCAGCCGAAAGCCGATGTCCTCCGCCTGCAACGGGGCACGCACTCCCGCGACTTCCATGCAACTTCACCACGCCCAGCCGCGCCGCTGCCGGCCCAACTGCCGCAATCCGCGATGGACGAAAATGCGATTCTCACCTTCAAGCGGAACGATGTCGGCTACGGTTCCCAGCGCCACCAGGTCCAGCTGTGCTTTCAAATCGAAGCTCTCGTTTGGCCGCGTCCTCAAGAGCGCGTGACAAACTTTAAAAACAATCCCGACCGTGCAGAGATATCGAAACTCGCAGTCCGACGAGAGTTTTGGATTCACAAGCGCGACGCAATCAGGCAGCGCGTCCTTCGGTTCGTGATGATCCAGGATGATCACGTCGGCCCCGCGCTGCTTCAGTTCCGCCACTTCCGCGAGCGACGAGGTGCCGCAGTCCACCGCAATCAAGAGTTGTGGCTGATGTTCCTCCCAGCAACGCTCCACACTCTCGCGGCTGAGCCCATATCCCTCTTCCATGCGTAACGGCAAAAAAAGGTCGGGATCGCGCGCCGTAAGCGCGAAGCATCTCCGCCAGCAACGCGAGCGAGGTGACGCCATCGACGTCGTAATCGCCAAACAGCACGATGCGCTCCTTCCGATCGATCGCTTCGAGAATGCGCGTGACCGCGAGGTTCATTTGCGGAAGTAAAAATGGATCGCTCAAAGCGCGCAGGCGCGGGCGGAGAAATGCGTGCACGTCATCCGCGCAGCCGAAATTCTTTCGTTGGAGCAGGCGCACCATGCAGGGCAGGTCGCAAATTTCTGCCCAAGGAATGCCGCTCTCAGCCGAAATCGGCGGCGGGGCGATAATCCAGCGACGTTTCACCGCGCACTTTATCCGCGCGCGCGAACGATGACAACATTTGCGCCGAATTGTCGGTCGAAAACGCCGAGCTCAGATGAGCCGAAGCGCTTCGGCCCTCGCTGGCAAGAGCCCGTGCTTTTCGCAGAGTGCGCGAAAGTGGAGCAGTCCTTTTTTTTCCGCCGCAGCCAAATGAAAGATCAGACACTCCCGGAAATAAAAATCACAGAACTCCGCGGAGAAGCCGGTCTGTGCCGCGATCACCCGATCGAGCTGCTCGAGATTCTCGTCACGGCACGCACGCAATTTTTCTGCCCAGACCGGGGCTTCCGGCGTCTCGGGTCGAATAAGCCAGAGCGCGAAGACAAACGGCAGACTCGTTAGGCGCTTCCATGCCGCGGCTAGATCCCAGTATTCGAACGCGTCCCCCTTTTCGGCACGAAAGCGCAGAGCCTGATCGCCGATGAGCAGACGTGCTGGCTGCGACACAGACGCAGTTTCGGAAAGGCGCGGTCGCAATTCCAGCTCAGCCAAAAGCACGCGCAAGAGATTAACGGAGGTGCGCGATGCCGGATCGAGCGTGATCTCCGCGATGTCCTTGACCGGACCCTGATGCGCGACAAAAACACTATGGACCGGGCCATCGGCGGCCACGCAAACGCCCTCGACAATTTGGTAGGACGGGTCGGCTAAATACTCGAACGAGGAGACAAGAGCGACGTCCAACAGGCCGCCTGCCAGCTGCTGACATAAGGTGGAAGGATGATCGAAAACGACGGACCCGGTCCAACCGTGAATGAGCGGCTGAGCGTTGAGATATTTTACGCAGCCGAGGCGGACAGATGCCTCGCTCCCGCCGCTCACGCGTAAGCGAGTTGTGGCTCTGGCTTCGCACCCGCGAGGGCATCGTTGGCCTTCCGCAAATGGTGGTAGTAGCTGTCGCGCTGCATGGGTTCTCGCCCTGCTTCGCGGATGACATTTTCCAAGGTCGCCACGGTCTGCTCCTGCGGGGTGGTGGCCCCGGCCATGTGGAAGATTTTCTCCTCCATGATGGTGCCATGCAGATCGTCCACTCCATAACTGAGCGACAGCTGCGCCAATGGGAGCCCCATGGAAACCCAGTAGGCCGTAAGATGATCGAAATTATCCAGGTAAAGCCGGCTGACGGCGAGGGTTCGTAATTGTTCCACCGCGGAGATGCGCGGCACGTGCGCCAGGATCTCCGTCTGCGGCTCGAAGGCGAAGGGCACGAAGCCGGTAAAGCCGCCAGTCTCATCCTGTAGTTCCCGCAATTGCCGCAAGTGATCGACGCGTTGCGCGAGCGTCTCGATATGGCCGTAGAGCATGGTCGCCGTGCTGCGGCCGCCCATTTGATGCCAGGTGCGGTGCACGTCGATCCACTCCGCGGCGGTCTCTTTGCCGCGGCAAAGTTCGTCGCGCACGTCTGCGTCGAAAATTTCCGCGCCGCCACCGGTTAATGCGCCCAAGCCGGCGGCGCGCAACTGCGCGAGCGTCTCGGCGATGGAAAGTTTGAAAACGCGGTGCGCCAGATGCCTAATCTCGATCGCAGTGAAGGCCTTGATGATGAGGTGGGGATCGAGGGCGCGCAGTCGGGAAAGCAGATCGATATACCAATCCTTTTTCAGAGTCGGGTGCAGACCGCCGACCATGTGCACCTCGGTAATTCCGAGCGCGAGCGCCTCCCGCACGGCGCTGATGATTTCATCCGTTGCGAGTTCGAAGGCGTGAGCGTCGCGCTTCTTCGCACCGAAGGCGCAAAATTGGCAGGAGAGAATGCAGACGTTCGAATAGTTGACGTAGCGATTTAGGATGTAAGTGGCGACGTTTCCGTTTTTCCGCTCGCGGACGGTGCTGGCCATGATGCCGAGCGCGTTCAAATCCTGCGTGGCGAAGAGTTCAAGCGCATCCGCATCCGAGAGCCGAGTGCCGGCGTCAATCTTTTCGGCAAGGCCGCGCAGGCCAGTCGGAATGAGGGAATAATTCATCGGGAAACGGCGGAGAAACGGATCGGCTATGATGTACGCACTGGATGTGCCGCGCAAGACAAAGCCGGGTCGGATGCCGTTCGCGAACGAGGATCAAAACGTCGCAAGGGCGGGGTCGATTTCTTTGCAATACCGAACCGCCGCGAGCCGTCTGAAATAGGATGCCGGCCCGTGATTCAAACGCCCAGACGATCCTCGTGAAAACGAGGACGTCCATTTGATGGCGCTGGTGGGCGAGGGCGATACCGACGCTTTCGAGCAGTTGGTGGAGCGGCATCAAGCCTTGGTCGCTGGCACCGTGGCGCGCATGCTCGGGAACAACGCGGACGTCGAAGATATCGCGCAGCAGGTCTTCATCCGCGTCTGGAAGAACGCCAGCCGATACGTCCCGCGGGCAAAATTCACCACCTGGCTGCTGACGATCACCCGCAATCTGGTCTTCAACGAGCTGCGGCGGACGAACGCGCCACGTTGCGCTCGCGTTTCCGAGCAGCCGGGCGCGGACAGAGATGCCGCTGCGCGGACGAGCAGGGGCAGACGCCCGAGGCGGCGCTGCTGGAGGGCGAACTCAAACGAGCCATCGAATCGGCTATTCAAGCGTTGCCAGAAACGCAACGCATGGCGGTGATTTTGCGGCGTTACGAAGAGATGAGTTACGAAGAGATTGCGAAGGTTCTAGATCAAACCGTCCCGGCGGTGAAGAGCCTTCTCTTCCGCGCCCGCACTCAACTGCGGGAGCGTTTGAAAAGCTATATGGCAGGCTGGACTCAATCGTCGTCCGCGTCCGAAGGCACGAACTGGAAAATAAAGGAGCGGGTCCCCTCTCGAGAACCCGCTCCCTCTCAACCCCAAATTTTCTTAGTATTCGCGATCTTTCGCGTCTGCCATGAAGCGCACCCGGCTATTGCCGCCCGTCTTCGCCGGGGCCGGCGGGATGCCCGGCTTCGGATATTCGGCGGCCAGTTGGCGATTGGAAGTCGGAACGATGCGGATGGCGCCCTTGGCGTTGTTCCGCCAGCCATTCGGATCAGCAAATTCTTCGCCGCTATGATGAACTCCGGAAACCTGATCTTCCAGGCCAGTGCCGTAGTGCTGATCGATGATGGTCGGCGTCACGAAGACGAGCAGATTCCGCTTCGTCCGCGCGTTCAGCTTTTCCTGAAAAAGATATCCGAGCACTGGGATGTCACCGAGAATCGGGACCTTAGTGCGCGCTTTTTGCTGCTCATCCTGGAGCAACCCACCGATCGCCAAAGTGTCTCCGCTTTTGATCAGGACATTCGAATCGAGTGAGCGGGTATCAATGACCGGACTGGCCACGGTGGCGCCGGCGAAGACGAAGGTCGCGTCGCCGACCTTATTGCTGATTTCCGGTTTCACGGAGAGGGTGATGAAGTCGTCTTTGTTGATCAGTGGCTTCACGATCAGCGTGTTGCCGAATTTCTTGTCTTGGAATCCACCGAAGACAGCCGTGGCGGTCTGCTCATTGAAGTTGAGCTGAGGAACAGGCTGGTTGCGCGTGATTTCAATTTTAGCCTGCATGTTGTCAGCCGTGACGATGCGAGGATTGGCCAGGAACTCGGAGTCTGAGTCTTCGTTGAGGGCGCGCAGGGTCACGGACAACTGCGGGACGGTCAGGATGGCGAACTGGCTCGATCACCAAATTTCCAAGATTGCTATTGAACAGATTCTGATTCGTCGAGGTTCCCAAGATTCGGCTCGGTCGTTGTCAACCCGCCCGTGGGACTGGTCGTCCCGCTGGTCGCGCCATATCGGAAGGTTTGCGGAGTTCCAGAACCACCCACCACGCCGGCCCAGTTGATGCCATAGCTCTGCTTCGGATTCGCGTTCACCTCGACGAGGCGCGCTTCGATCATGACCTGTTTGGTCGGCCTGTCGATTTGGGCCAAGAAGCTCGCGGATGGCTATCGATGTTGCTGCGAGTCTCGCGGAAGAACATCGTGTTGGTGCGCTCGTCTACTTGCGGCGCGTCTTTGCTCTGCAAGCTGCGCCGCCACCAACGGCGCCGTGTCTTTCGCGCGGGCGTAGCTGAATTGGATAGCTGTCGCTTTCCGTCGGCTCGGCGGTGCGTTCGGCGGCGGTTTTTACGTAATAAACTCCATCGATCTTATCCACGAAGAGCGCTTTTGATTTGGCGATAATCTCGACGGCTTGCATCGCCGTCACGTCTTCCAATCGCATCGTCACCGTGCCGGCGACCGCTTCGCTCACGACCATGTTCACCTTCGCCTGGCGGGCGAGAAGGCGCAGAACTTGTCCGACTTCGTCACCTTGAAATTCGCGAACGGCCACACCTCCAGCGTCGGCTGCGGGCGCTGTGTCTGCCGGTGACGACGGCCGTTCCTGGCGGCCGCCGGAGCGGGCCTCCGCGGCGGGTGCCGGAGCGGTGGACGCCTGGACGAGCATGAGTGAGGAACCGTCGCTCATCTTCGCCGTGGAGGGCGGAGCGAGCGCGGGTGCCGGAGCAGCAGCGTCGGGGGCCGGAGCCGGGAGCGGTAATCGCTGGGTCATATCCAGCGGACTGGACGGGGACGCTGGCGTGGTGGGACTGACCTGCGCGTGAGAAACAGACATTGCCATGAGCAATGCCGCGGCTCCGCAGACGAGTGGGTTAAGGCGAATGGACATAATGATATGGAGATTGATGGCTGCGAGCCTGTCTAAAGCAGGAAGCAGACCAGCCTGTTTATCCTTTCTCCTCCAGAATGCGTTTATCGGTCGCTCGCGATGATGTCGCCGGCCCGACTTCACCACACGGGAGACTGGAGGCCGGCGAAAGCTCCGGGAGTGGCCATCCCCCAGCTACGAGAGGCGCGCCCGGAACGAAGCAGTGAAGCGCCAGCCTCGAATGAGACTCAGGCCGCGCTCGCGAAACCCAAGGAAGGACGCTTCCCGAAATTGGTCTCTGGCATCTGCTGCACGAGTTCGATAACGCCTGCCTGCCATCTTCGCGCGATCTCCTGCAAATACGGATCGTCGTCTTCCAAGACGCGCCCGGCGATTCGCCTGCAGCGAGTCCTTTTTGTAACAAAGAATATCAACCGGCGGTCCCACCGAAACATTGCTCTTCATCGTCGCGTCGAGGGAGACGACGCCAAATTTCACCGCATCGGCCAATTTCGTTTCGTAACTGAATCCGCGATCCAGGATCGGCTTTCCATACTTGGCTTCGCCGATCTGGAGGAAGGGCGATTCCCGCGTCGCATGAATGCTGTTCCCCTGCGGGATAGATCAGATGAACTTCCGGCGACATCCCGGCGATCTGCCCGCCGACGATCAGATTGATATTGAAGGAGAATCCGTCCGCTTCCAACGCCGCTCGATCGCGTTTCTCCACCGCTCGCACCTTCGAGCCGATGTAGCGCACCGTTTCATAAAGCGTCTGGCGATTCATGATGTGCTTCTTCTTCGGCTCGCCGTCTCCGAGCACGAGATCTTCGTCAATCATCGCCAGCGTCGCTTGCGTGAGCGAGAGATTGCCCGAACTGAGGATGCAAATGACCCGGTCGCCCGGCTTTTCGAAGATCCGCATCTTGCTGCGCATGGTGATGTTATCCATCCCGGCGCTGGTGCGCGAATCTGAGAGAAAAACCGCGCCGCTCCGGCAGAGCATGCCGAGGCAGTAGGTCATTGCGCCGCCCCTTCATTCGGGTCCACCACGCGTCCCTGCACGCGCTTGATCTGAGCATGATGCGTTAAGCACGTGGACGCGGCCGTCGCTCCCGCGGAAGAAAGCACTCAGCACCCAACTCACCAAACTCACGATGATAGCGCCCCAAAAAGCACTCCCAAAACTATCCACCGTGAAGCCCGGGACAAACGTAGGAACCCACCACAGCAGCAGCGCGTTAATGAAAAGAATGAAGAACCCGAGCGTGAGGAGAATGAGCGGCGCGCTCAGCAAAAGGAGAATCGGACGGATAAACGCGTTCAGGATTCCGAGCAACAAGGCGGCGCCGATCGACGCGCCGGTTCCGTCCACTTGATTCCGGGGATCAACCGGGCCGCGATGAGGATGGCCACGGTCGTGATGATCCACCTGAAAACAAAATGCCGCACGGCCGCACCGTAGGCGAAGAGTCGCGCTGGGCGCAACCCTTTAGGAAAACGGTTGCAAACCGATCGCGCTCCGCTGATGGATTCGAAACCAATTTTATCAATCCAAAGTGCCCAAAAAAACCAAGACCTCTCCCGCCATTTCCGCTGCATCCCATAGACGCTGAAGTCCCACTATCGCTCCATCGACGGGAGACTCCCAAAGCCTCAGCCGCGCAAACGGCCCGCGGCCGCTCCAAAAGCGGCTGCGAAGAAGGCGCCTGCGAAAGAAGAAGCCGAAGACCCCGTCGAGCCAAAAAACCGACTGCTGCCAAAAAGTCGGTCAACATCCTCCGAGCGGGCCCGTCCGATTCGGATATCCAGCTGCGCGCATATTTTATCGCCGAGCGCCGAATGCAGACGCGGACTTCCCGGGCGATTCGTCCCACGATTGGCTGGAAGCGCGCGTCAGTTGATCGAAGAGGCCGGCACAGCAGCAGGACGCTTAAACGGCTGACGCTACGAGCGTCACCGATTCCAGTCCGGGCACGCATTCTTTCACCTTCTCCAGAAGGCGATTGATCGCGAAGGGCTTGGGCAAAAAGCCGCGCACGCCGACCTCTTTCAGGAGATCTTGCGCCCGCTTCTCCTCGCCCTGACCAGAGACAAGAATAAGCGGCGGCAGGACCCGCGGGCGGCTGCGCATTCTCATAGACTTTTCCGATAAGGAAAAACAGCATCGCCCCATCGATCATCGGCATCGAGAAATCGAAGATCAGCAGGTCGTAGGTTTTCTTCAGCGCCAATTCGAAGCCGTATTCCGGGTTAGGCGACGTATCCACCTCGCAGCGGAGGAACGATGTCAGCGCCTCCCGCGTCACCCGCATGAGCGCCACGTCGTCGTCCACAATGAGAATTTTCTTCACAGGTCGAATGGTCCGATTGGACGCTTGCGCGAAAGGCCGTCGCGTTTCAAGCTTTGTTTCATGGACGAGCCAGTAAAAAACCAGCTCGTCGCCGCTTTGCGCGAACGCTTGGCTGATTATTGCGGACGAAGCCAGCCGGCGCGATGTGCCTGCGCACATGGCACGGCTGCAGAGGTATCCGCAAAGATCGAAACACTGCAAACGCAACTCCCGAGGCCGCTCGATCCGCAACTGGTCGCATTATTTGCAGCGTTCCAGCTACGATAAAGTCGCTCGCAGCACCTCGAAGGCGAGCTTCTGCGGTAGGAAACGCCGCGCTTAGCGCGAATACAACTCAACGATCAACTGCTCGTTGACCATCGGCTGCATTTCATCGCGCACAGGAATGCGCGAGACTTTGCCGCTGAACGCGTCGCGATCCGCCACGAGCCATTCCGGCACGGGTGCGATTTGTGTCAGTTCCAAATTACGCAACGCCAGCTGGCGCGACTTTGGCTTGTCTTTCACCTTGATCTCGTCGCCCGCCTTCACGTTGTAGGACGCGATATTTACTCCGCGCCCATTGACCTGGACGTGACCGTGGGAAACCAACTGCCGTGCGCCACTGCGCGTATTGGCCAGGCCGAGACGGAAAACCACGTTGTCGAGACGAGTTTCGAGCAATTGCAGCAACGTTTCACCCGTAACACCACGACGGCGGAGCGCCGTCTGGAAAATCCGGCGGAACTGCTTTTCCAACAGGCCGTATTGATACCGGAGCTTCTGCTTTTCGCCCAAAGCGACGGCATAATCCGATTGCTTGCGGCGCGAGCCCTTGGGTCCGTGCATGCCCGGCGGATAATTTTTCCGCTCAAGCGATTTGGAAGGTCCAAAGAGTGGAACTCCGTAGCGCCGCGCAACTTTGGTTTTTGGTCCGGTATATCTGCCCATGAAAGATCGAGTGTTACTGGTTAAGGAAAATCAAAAATCAAACGCGCCGCTGCTTCGGCGGACGGCAGCCATTATGTGGCACAGGAGTGACATCGCGAATCACGGTCAGATCGAGACCGATCGCTTGCAGAGCACGAACGGCGGACTCACGTCCAGCACCCGGACCGCGCACGAGCACTTCCACTTCTTTCAGCCCGTGACCCATCGCTTGGCGCGAGGCATCTTGCGCGACCATCTGCGCCGCATAGGCCGTGCTCTTGCGCGAGCCCTTGAAGCCAACTTTGCCAGCGCTGGACCAGCCGATGACGTTGCCGTTCATATCGGTAATCGTGACAATCGTGTTGTTAAAAGTGGAAAGCACGTGGGCCACGCCCGAATGAATATTCTTGCTGCCCTTGGCTTTAATGATCTTCGGCTTCTCGACATCATTCGGGTCGAGGGAAAGATTTTCCTTCACCGGCTCAGGCGCCGCTTCCGCTTTCTTTGTCTTTTTCTTTGAAGCTTTTGCAGGCGCGGGCACCGCGGGAGCGGTTGCCGTCGCGTCAGCGGAGGCTGCAGCCTCGGAGTCGTGGTACGCTTCGGGGGCGGAATCACTTCTGGAGGCTGGGTCCTCGGATGCTGCCGGAGCCGCCACTGGTTCGGGCGGGGCGGACTCAGCCTTCGCACTCCCCGCAGGAGCCTCTGGGGCTACGGATTCAGGTGCGGAGCCTTCAGCCTTAGAAGCTTTGGTTTTCTTTGCGCCGGCGGTTTTTGCCGGTTTCGTCTCGTCTGATTCTTCAGCCATGATAAATTCTAAATTGTCGTCCTAAACCTACGACTTACTTCCCAGCCTTCGCGTCCTTGTTGCGGATCACGCCCACCGTTTTACGAGGACCTTTTCGTGTGCGCGCATTGGTCGAAGTGCGCTGCCCGCGCACCGGCAATCCACGGCGGTGCCGAATGCCCCGATAGCAGTTGATCGCTTGCAGACGCTTCAAATTGCTTTGCAATTCCCGGCGCAAATCGCCCTCGATGGGATGCTTATTATCGGTGATGGCGTGAATGATGTCGTTCAACTGCTGCGGTGTGAGATCCTTCGCACGCAGGTTCGGATCAATGTTGGTCTGCTCCAGAATGCGTTTCGCAGTCGTGGGCCCAATTCCGTAAATATAAGTAAGCGAAGCTTCAATTCGCTTGTCCGATGGTATTTCGACGCCGAGTAATCGTGGCATAAATATTCCTAGCCTTGGCGCTGCTTATGGCGCGGGTTGGTGCAGATCACGCGCACCACATTTTTGCGCTTCACGATCTTGCACGCTACACAGAGTCTTTTTACTGAAGGTCGAACTTTCATAAGGGTTTACGAGACGAAAAACGCGGAGATCAACTCCGCGTTGCCACTGCTGGCGGAACAAGCCCCGCCGTATCCGACAAATCGTAGGGGGAGACTTCTAGCAGAAGTTTCAGGGCTGGCAACACGCGATTGCTCATGATTTCAACTGTTTCTGCCCACGCCAGGTGAGGATCTCTGGCGCTTCCTTCGTGATCAAAATCGTGTGCTCAAAGTGCGACGACGCCATTCCGTCCGCCGTGCAAACCGTCCAGCCATCGTCCAGCAAACGGACGTTGGCCGTCCCTGCGTTAATCATCGGTTCGATCGCTAACGTCATTCCGCTCTTCAATCGCGGTCCGCTCCCGCGTTTGCCATAATTCGGAACCTGCGGCTCTTCGTGCAATTTCCGTCCCACCCCGTGGCCGACAAATTCGCGCACCACGTTAAATCCATTTCGCGACTGCCTCCTCTTCCACGGCGGAACACACATCACCGAGGCGCACCCCTTCGGACGCGAGCGACATCGCCCGGCGGAGCGCGTTCTCGGTCACGCGCAAAAGCTTTTCCGTTCGCTCATCAATCATTCCCACCGGGATCGTCGCCGCGGTATCCCCCACCCAGCCATCTTGAATGACGCCGATGTCGAGTTTCACGATATCGCCATATTGGATGCGCCGCTGACTACCGATGCCGTGGACGATTTCGTCGTTCAGCGAAATACAAATGTTCCCCGGAAAAACGCGGTGGCCGAGACGGTAACCGAGAAACGCGCTCTTGACCCCGGCTTCCGCCATCAAATCCGCGGCGGCCTCATCCACCTCTTTCGTCGTAATCCCCGGTCTAACGAGTTCACTGACGTCGCTCCAGAATGTCGCTCGCAGTCCGGCAAGCCTGTCGCATCTTCTCGACCTCTCTGGCGTTCTTGATCGGGATCATTTCGCTTGCTCGATCAGCCGCGAAATGTCGGCAAATATCTCTTCGCGGTCCCGATTGCCATCTATTCGATGCAACTCGCCCGTCTTTTCGTAATATGCAGCGAGGGGTTGCGTCTTGGTGTTGAATTCGCTCAGCCGATGTTGCAAGACTTCCAGATCGTCGTCGTTGCGGCGCACCAACGGCCCGTCGCAGTAAGGACACACCGGACGTTCCGCAAAGCTCGCGGCCGTTTCGCTGGTCGTGAATCCGCACGCCTGGCATTGCAGACGATGTGATATCCGCTCCGTGATCGTTTCCGGCGAGACGTCCAGCCAGATCGCGAAACTTAATGGAGTGTTGTGCTTGGCCAGGATCGCCTGAAGGCTTTCCGCTTGCGGCGTCGTTCGCGGGAAACCGTCGAACACAAACCCGTGGGCTCCGTGCAGCCGCAGCCAGTCTTCGATCAATTGCACGATAATCTCATCGGAAACGAGTCCGCCGTGCTGGGTGATCTCCGCCGTCGCCATTCCAAAGCGCGTCCCGAGATCTCGCTCACGTCGCAGAATTGCACCGGGCGACGTAACGGGAATTCCGAAGTGCCGTGTGATCATTTCGGCCTGCGTCCCTTTGCCGGAACCAGGCGCGCCGAGGAGGACGAGTCGCCTTTTCACTTAGCGACCATAGACGAAGATGGCGACGCCCGCGATCACCAGCACCGCAATGCCAACGTAAAGCCACATCAGTGTCGTTTGCGGAGCAGCTTCGCCACGGTTGTAGGACGAGCGATCGAATCGCCCGCGGATCCGTCCTTTACGCAGAAATCCATCGTAATGACGCTGGATCAAATGCGTTTCCACCTGGCGCATCGTATCCAAGATCACGCCCACGATAATAAGCAAACTGGTCCCGCCAAAGAATTGTGCGGTGATCGCGGGCACATTCAGACCCTGACTCATCAGGCTGGGAAGGATGGCAATCAAAGTAAGGAAAATCGCACCGGCAAACGTCAGCCGCGTCATGGTGAAATCCAGGAATTCCGACGTCGGCTTCCCTGGACGAACGCCAGGGATGTATCCGCCATATTTCTTTAAATCATCCGCGATTTGCGACGGCTGAAACTGCGTCGCCACCCAGAAGTAGCTGAAGAAGAAAATCATCAACGCCAACACCAGATAGTGCGGCCAGCCGTTCGAGAGCGAATCCGAAATCATGCGCGCAGTCCGGCTATTCGGAAATGCCATCGTCACAATCGTGTTCGGGAACAGCAGCAACGCCCAAGCAAAGATGATCGGCATTACGCCGGCGTAGTTCACCTTCAGCGGCATGTATTGTGTTTGGCCGCCATACATCTTCCGACCGACCACGCGCTTGGCATACTGGACCGTGATTTTTCGAACGCCCTGCGTCACCGCGATTACGGCTGCGATCACGATAAACAAGAAGGCGATCATCAACACCAAAATCGCAGGATTCACCTGGCTGGTTCCTGTTTCGGCCGAAGGAACAAACGTCTTCCAAGCCTGCGCCAAGGCTGCGGGAAGGCGAGCCACGATGCCAACGGTGATGATTAGAGAAATCCCGTTGCCAATGCCGCGCTCGGTAATCTGATCACCCAGCCACATGAGAAAGAGCGTGCCCGCTGTCAACGTCAGCACGGTCACGATCCGAAAGGTCATGCCCAGATCGGCCACCAGCGGAATGCCGAGCTTGGAAATCGTTTCGGTGATTCCCGGCAACATCGTCTGATACGATTCGGGATGTTGGAACGACAACGCCAGGAGATATCCCTGCACAATGCACAGCGCGACCGTCGCGTAGCGCGTGATCTGCATAATCTTCTGCCGACCGCCATCTTCCTTCGCCAGACGACCCAATTTCGGGATTACCGCCGTCAGCAACTGCAACATGATCGACGCGCTGATATACGGCATGATGCCGAGGGAGAAGATCGCGCAATTTTCAAGTGCGCCGCCACTGAAAAGGTTAAATAACGCCGCGACCCCGCCGCCTGATCCTTTAGTGAGGGCATCGCTAAACCATGCTTGCA
Source organism: uncultured Verrucomicrobiae bacterium (assembly GCA_963762685.1). GTDB lineage: Bacteria > Verrucomicrobiota > Verrucomicrobiia > Chthoniobacterales > UBA10450 > JACCTI01. The sequence goes on from CAVXLV010000013.1 coordinate 270,167, forward strand.
AAACTGCCGGATTTACCCCCGGGACGCTAAGCGCTGCGCCCAGGCGCACGATCACGATAACCGCGAGGGTGAACATGATTCGGCGCCGCAGCTCCGGAATCTTAACGGTGTTGAGAAACGCCGAGACCATTCGCCTAAAACTTTCTGTGCCTGCTCAAAGCGCTAGCTTTTGGCAGACGATTTCTTCTTCGCGGATTTTTTCGCGGAAGATTTTTTTGCTGTCGGTTTCTTACCCTTGGGCGCCTCGTCCGACGGACTCTGCCGCCGGTTTCGCTTTCGCTTCGTGGCGAGGGCCATCCGGACGCTTAACCTCGCGGATGAGTAATGCTGCCGCCCGCTTTTTCGATTTTCTCGCGGGCTGACGCACTCACTTTGTGCGCTTCGATCGAGAGCGCATTGGTCAACTCGCCGTTCCCCAGCACTTTCAAGCCGACGACATTGCCGCGAATCATCTTGGATTCGCGCAGCATTTCTTCATTCACGACTGTGCCGGCATCGAGATCCTTCAGATCATCGAGGTTAACGATGGCGTAATTTTTGTGGAAGCGCTTGTTGTTAAACCCACGCTTCGGCAAACGCCGGATTAACGGCATCTGGCCGCCTTCAAATCCGAGACGAATGCTGCCGCCGGAACGCGCCTTCTGGCCTTTGTGTCCCTTGCCGCTCGTCTTGCCGTGGCCGGAGCTTTCACCAATGCCGAGCCGCTTGGTCCGGTGTTTCGCGCCCGGACGAGGCTTCAAATTATGCAACCGCATCATGACTGCTCACCCTTTCCGTTCACTTCTCCGCCACCATGTCGGCAGTCGGGCGAATGCCGCGGGTTTTGAAAATTTCGTCTTTCCGACGCAATCCGCGCAGCGCTTCGATCGTCGCTTTCACCACATTGGCGTGATTGCTCGAGCCTAACGACTTTGCAAGCACATCCTTGATGCCGACTGCTTCCACCACCGCACGCACCCCGCCACCGGCAATGACGCCAGTTCCGGGTGAAGCCGGGCGGAGCAAAACGCGACCGCCACCAAATTCGCCAATCGTCTCGTGCGGGATCGTGTTCTCGTAAACGGACATCTTTTCCATGCCCTTGCGCGCCGCATCAGAAGCCTTGCGGATGGCCTCCGCGACTTCGTTAGCCTTGCCAAAGCCGACACCCACTTGGCCGTCGTGATCACCCGCCACGATCAACGCGCTGAAGCTGAAGCGACGTCCGCCCTTCACGACCTTCGCGCAACGATTAATGAAAACGACTTTCTCAGTCGTGTCGCCCCGCGCTGCCGAGCTTTTGTCTGTTTGACGTTCCTGACGTCTGCCGCCGTGTTGTTGTGCCATGGGTTCCTAAAATTTGAGTCCGCCTTCGCGCGCTGCATCCGCGAGGGCTTTTACCTTGCCGTGATAGAGGAAGCCACCGCGATCGAAGATGACCTTGTCGACATTCTTCGCCAGGAGACGTTCCGCCACCGCTTTACCAATTTTTGTCGCAGAAGCGAGATTTGCCGCCGCTTTGCCTTTGCCGGCTAAAGCTTCTTCCGTCGTGCCAGCTGCCGCCAGCGTTTTGCCAGCATCATCGTCGATCACCTGGGCGTAAACATGCTTGCCGGAAAAATGGACGGCGAAACGCGGACGTTCCGCGGTTCCACTCACGCGTTTCCTGATCCGCGTGTGAATGCGGTGTCTGATTTGTTTGCGGTCGTTCTTCATACTACTGAACCGTCTTGCCTTCCTTGCGACGAATAATTTCGCCAGCGTATCTAACACCCTTGCCCTTATAAGGCTCAGGCGGGTAATAACGGCGAATATCCGCCGCCACTTGGCCGACTTCTTTTTTGTCGATGCCGGAAATGTTGATCTTGGTATTGTCCGCGACCGTTATTTTGATGTCTTTCGGAATTGGAAACAGAATCGGGTGTGAGAACCCGAGCGCAATGTTCAGGACCTGACCCTGCACCGCCGCTTTAAATCCGACGCCCTCAATGATGAGATCCTTGGTGAAGCCCGTGCTCACGCCGACGACCATATTGTTTACGAGACTGCGCGACAAACCGTGCAATGCTTTGACGCCCCGGGTCTCCGCATCCCGCACGAGCGAGATTTTATTATCAGCCACTTTCGCCGTGATCTGCTTCGGCAGCGTCCAGTTTAGTTTGCCCTTCGGTCCCTCGACCGCAACGGCGCCATCGTTACCGATGTTCACCTTCACCTTGTCGGGAATCTCGACCTCTTTATTTCCAATCCGTGACATAAAAAATTCAGTGCCCGCTTACCAGATATAAGCCAGCAACTCGCCTCCCACGTTTTGTTTCTTCGCTTCGCGACCGGAAAGAATCCCACGCGAAGTGGAAAGAATCGACACGCCCATGCCACCAAGCACACGCGGAATTTCCTGCGCACCCACATAGCGGCGCAACCCCGGCCGACTCACACGCTTCAAGCCCGTGATCGCACTGGTGCGGTTCGCCATCTTGTTCGTGATTTTAATCCGCGGATGCGCGGCCTCGTTATCGAGCGAGTAATCAGTAGATATAGCCCTCCTCCTTCAAGATGCGGATGATCTCCGACTTGATCTTGGAATATGGAACAAACATCTCGCTCTTCCCCGCGGCCGCGGCGTTGCGCACGCGGGCGAGAAGGTCGGCAATTGGATCAGTGACTGTGCTCATGAAAAAATTTAGGCTGCCGACGCTGCGGCGGGTCCGCTTTCTGACGGAGTCGCCGCGGCGACTTTCTTCGCGCGGTCGCTGAATGGCATTCCCATTTCACTCAGAAGCGACTTGGCCTCCTCGTTCGTCCGCGCGGTGGTGACGATGGTAACATCAAAACCGATGTTGCGCTTGATTTTATCGAGCTCGACTTCGGGAAAAATCGACTGATCGGAAACACCCAACGTGTAGTTGCCGTTGCCGTCGAAAGCCTTCGGCGAAACCCCACGAAAATCGCGAATACGCGGCAGCGCGGTTTTGATCAACCGCTCCAGAAATTCATACATGTGCTCGCCGCGCAACGTCACCTTGGCGCCGATCGCCTGCTCCGCCCGCAGCTTAAAATTCGCAATGCTCTTCTTCGCCCGCGTCTCCGCCGGCTTTTGGCCGCTGATCAAAGCGAGTTCAGCTTTCGCGTCTTCCAACGCTTGTTTCACGTCAGCCTGGGAGCCGACGGAAGTATTAATCACCACCTTCTCCACTTTCGGGATCTGGTGCGAATTCTTGTAGCCATGCAGTTCCTGCAAGGCAGGAATCACGCGGTTTTTGTAATCGTCGTAAAATTCGTTCTTCATGGCTTACGCCTCTTCCTTCGATGCTTTCTTCCTGGCAGGCGCCTTTTTCTTCTCCGCTTTGGGCTTGGTGGCTTTTTCCTTCTTGCCCTTGCCCTTCCCTTCGCGCTCCGAGCGCTCGATCACCTTCACATTTGAGATGTGAATCGGGCCTTCGCGTTCCGCGATTTTACCCTGCGGATTGTCCTGCGATTTCTTCAGGTGCCGCTTAATAATACGCACGCCTTCCACCAGCACGCGCTGTTTGCGCGACATTACCTCGAGCACCTTGCCGGACGAACCCTTAAAGTTCCCCGAGATGACCTCGACGTTGTCGCCTTTCCGGACGTGCAGCTTGATGCGGTTCATAAGACTTCCGGAGCGAGCGAAACGATTTTCATGAAATTGCGTTCACGCAATTCACGGGCGACCGGCCCGAAAATACGGGTGCCGCGCGGGTTCAAATCCTTATCGATGATGACGATGGCATTCGTGTCGAAGCGAAGGACAGAGCCGTCCTGGCGCTTGATCGGATGCCTCGTCCGCACGAGAACCGCGCGCACCACTTCCCCTTTTTTCACGGTGCCGTTCGGGCTCGCTTCTTTCACGTTTGCGGTGATGACGTCGCCGATGCCTGCGCAGCGACTCGTGCCTTGACCAATTACGCCGATCATCGTGGCCATGCGAGCGCCACTATTATCCGCCACGTCGAGTCTGGATCTGATGTAGACCATAAAATTTCTTTCTTCCTGAGTGATCTACTTCGCGACCACGTCCACCAAGCGCCAGCGCTTCAATTTGCTCAGCGGGCGGGTTTCCATGATGCGCACCGTGTCGCCGGCTTTCGCCTTGTTCTCTTCGTCGTGCGCGTAAAATTTCTTCTTCTGTTTCACAATCTTGCCGAACTTGGCGTGCGGCACCCGGGTCACCGTCTGGACCACGATCGTTTTGTTCATCCCGCTGGAAATCACCTCGCCGGTGCGCGTCTTGCGCGTCGCGCGTTTGGCGTCGGTCGCAGCAGTCTGCGTCATCTCTTCAGTTGCTTCGGCCATAAACTATTTGCTCTCCGTTTTCGCGGCGCGCTCCGAAAGCACGGTTTCCATCTGCGCGACTTCACGGCGCAACAGGCGCAACCGACTCGGCTGCTCCAGCTGCCCGCTTTGCTGCTGCAAACGCAAGTGCAGACTCTCCTGGCGGAGTTCGCGCTTCTTCGTCGCGAGCTCTTCTGAGCTCAATTCTTTGATCTCTTTAAATTTCATTGTCGTTAGGCCGTGGCCACGTGATGTCGGGTGAGAAACTTCGTCCGCACCGGCAGCTTATTCGCCGCCAGGCGCAGTGATTCTCGGGCAATGGATTCCGTCACACCATCGAGTTCGAAGAGGATGTTGCCTGGCTTGACTGTAGCCACCCAATATTCCGGCGCGCCTTTTCCTTTACCCATGCGGGTTTCGGGCGGACGACCAGTGACCGATTTGTCCGGGAAAATCCGGATCCAAAGTTTGCCTTTACGCTTCATGTGCCGGGTCAACGCCACACGCGCGGCTTCAATCTGTGTGTTCGTGATCCACGCCCGCTCCAGCGTTTGCAGGCCAAATTCGCCGAAGTCGATCCGAAGGTTACGCGAAGCCGTTCCCTTGCGGCTTCCCCGCTGGGTCTTCCGGTACTTTACGCGTTTGGGCATTAAGGGCATGTCAGTAGTCTCCTAAAAAAATTAAGCTTCGACCGGCGGCGGTGGCAGCGCGGACGATTGTGGCTGTTCTGCCGGTGCTTCCTCTTTCTTACAAAGCCAGCACTTTACACCGATTTTGCCATAAACTGTATTCGCTTCAGCAAAACCGTAATCGATCGGGGTGCGAAGGGTATGGAGCGGAACTTTTCCCTCGCGATACCATTCCGAACGCGAAATTTCCGCACCATTCAGACGTCCAGAGCTACGCAGTCGAATTCCCTGTGCGCCAAAATCCATCGCGATCGAGACCGCTTTCTTCATCGCGCGGCGATAAGCAATACGACGCTCGATCTGCAAGGCCACGTTTTCGGCCACAAGCTGCGCGTCGAGTTCCGGCGTTTTGATTTCCTGAATGTCGATCTTGATCTGCTTGCCCTGCGCCATCTTCGAGATCTCTTCCGTCATCTTCTCGATCTCGGCACCCTTGCGACCAATCACGATTCCCGGACGCGCAGTATGAATGGTGACGCGGATGCTGTTCCACGCGCGCTCGATGATAATCTTCGAGACCGCGGCAAACTGCAGCTTCTTCTTTACGTAATCGCGAATCTGAATGTCGCTGTGGAGAAATTCCGGCAACTCTTGCGGCGACGCGTACCAGCGCGAACGCCAGTCCTTGTTTACCGCAAGACGGAAACCAATTGGATTAACTTTCTGGCCCATGTCTTAGCTTTCTGATTTCTGCCCGGTCGACTCGTCCGCCGCAGGCGCGGCGGTTTCCGGAGCGCTCTTCGCTACCGGTGTGTGAGTGGTTTTTTTGGCCGTCTTCTTCGCGACCGTTTTCTTCCCGCTCTTCTTCTTGTCGCGTTTCTTAATCTCGATCTCGTCCGTCAAAATGATTCGGATGTGCGCACTGCGTTTCAAAATGCGGCTGCCACTTCCTCTGGCCCTGGGCATCATGCGCTTCATCGTCGGACCTTCACCGACCGTGGCCTCTTTTACGACCAGACCGTCGACTCGCAGGTTCGCGTTGTTCTCCGCATTCGCGACCGCGCTTTTCAAAGTTTTACTGATCAACCCCGCGGCCTTTTTGGGGCTAAACGCGACGAGATCGAGCGCTGCCGAAACCGGCAGGCCCTGGATGGCACGCGTGACCTCACGGACCTTAAAGGCCGAGATTTTCGCGTAACGTAATGTCGATCGAACTTCCATTTTAATAACTCACAGTTTGGCGGGCATCCGCCTGGAGACGGTCACCCACCTTTATCTTTTCCTTTTCAGAACCCATTTCTTGAATCACCGCTCCGCAAATTTTCTGTCCGCACATCCACCACTCGGAGCGTCGCGATCAAGCGGCCTTCGCGCACCACGCGCAATGGCATCCCAATCTTCACGCCCTGCATCTCGCCCGATATTCCCAACCACCAGCGACCATTCGTCTTTCACGCTCACCACACTGCCGTCCATCAAGCCCGGTTGCGGCTCCGTCGTGTCGACTGCTTTCGCGACCAACGCGTTCGTGCTGCGCACCTGCGCTTCCAACTCAGCCCGCGCCTTCGCGTTTCCGCCCGTCGAAGTCTTGAGCAAATTCAACATCGCTTCCGTCAGCCGCAGCATCTGGTCGCGGTATTGCGCGCGCTCTTTCTTCGCCAACTGCAAATCGCTCACCGCATTCAGGAGTCGCTGTTCCAACTTGGACTTGTCCTTGTCGGCCGACTCAATCCCGAGCGCTTCCATGCGCAGCTGCAACTCCGTGTATTTCCGGCGAAACAACTCCGCTTCCGCGTTTGAGGCCGCGAGGCTTTCCGTCAGTGCTTGCACTGACTCCCGCTGCACCGCCAATTGCCGGCCCAGCGCTTCATCGCCCAAAGGCTTCACGTCCACGGCCGCTTGCGCGTCCGTCACTTCAATAATGGTATCTGACAAAGAACTATTTCCCTGTGCCCTCAGCTCTCCGGCCGAGCAGGCACTCCCTAACAACACGATCAACGATCCGCGACCAACGATTCCCGCTCCGGGCGATCGCCAATCGAAAATCGAAAACCGAAAACTCACATCACTTCGTCACCTTCGCCGTATGCGAACCGTGCTTCTTGAAAATACGTGTCGGCGAAAATTCACCGAGCTTATGACCGACCATGTTTTCCGTCACAAAGACGGAGGTAAACGTTTTGCCGTTATGCACCATAAAGGTGTGGCCTACGAAATCTGGCGTCACCATCGAGCGGCGTGACCAGGTCTTGATCGGCTTCTTCACGCCCGCATTCATCTTATCGATTTTCTCGAGAAGATACGGCGCCACGAACGGTCCTTTTTTTAGCGATCTACCCATAACAAATTACTTCTTCTTCCGGTTCACGCGCCGGTCTTGCATGATGAAGCGGTCGCTCGGCTTGTGCTTTGAGCGGGTTTTGAAACCCTTCGCCAACTGACCCCATGGGCTGGTCAAATGCTGGCGTCCGCCACCACCCTTGGACTTACCCTGGCCGCCGCCATTCGGGTGATCGACCGGGTTCATGACCATGCCGCGCACGGTCGGGCGGATGCCTTTCCAGCGGGAGCGGCCGGCCTTACCACTGACAACGTTCATATGATCCACGTTCCCAACCTGGCCCATGGTGGCGCAGCAGGTGTCATGGATGCGGCGAATCTCGCCGGACGGAAGTTTTACCAGCGCATAGCCAGCCTCGCGGTTGCTCAGCGTCGCCTGTTGACCGGCGCTGCGCGCAATCTGTCCACCGCGGCCCGGGGCGATCTCGATATTGTGGATGGCAGAGCCCAAAGGAATCGCACTCAAAGGTAGCGAGTTTCCGACCTTCGGCGCCGCTTTCTCTCCCGACATGACAGAAGCACCAGCAGTCAGACCGTCTGGCGCCAGGATGTAGCTCATCTCGCCGTCCGCGTATTTGATCAGAGCAATGCGAGCCGAGCGATTCGGATCGTACTCGATCCCGACCACCTCAGCGGCCACGCCATGCTTGCGACGCTTAAAATCCACCTTGCGATATTTCTGCTTGTGTCCACCGCCGATGTGACGCGAGGTCAAACGACCCGTGTTATTCCGACCACCACTGCGCTTCTTGACTTCCGTCAGCGACTTGTGCGGCTTCGACTTGGTGATTTCCTCGAAAGCCGGCAGCTGCTGGAAACGCAGCACCGGCGTGAGAGGACGAAATTTACGTAATGCCATAACGAATTAAACGAGATCGATCTTCTCGCCTGCTTTGAGGGTGACGATGGCCTTCTTCCAATGCGGCTTGCGCCCGAAATCGGCGCGACGTTCGCGCTTCTTTTTCCCGGCGTAGTTGCACGTGTTCACGGCCACGACCTTCTTGTTAAAAATCTTTTCGATCGCAGCTTTGATCTGGATCTTGTTCGCCCGCGGCGCGACGCGGAAGACGTACTTGTTCAGCTTCTCGCTCAAGAGCGAGGACTTCTCCGTCAGCGAGGCCGTTTGGATTAAATCGAAATGGTCGTTCATGGTTGCGTCCTCCCTGCGAGCTGCTCCAGCGCCTTGCCCGTAACCAAAATTTTGTCGAACGCGAGCAACTGCTCCGTGTTTACATCGGTCGCCGTTACCAGCAGAACCGGCTGGACGTTCCGGGCCGAGCGATAAGTGTTTTCGTCGAAGGAGTCAGAAATAAGCAGCACCTTCGTCGAATCCGTTTGCTCTTTAAGCAGACTGAGGAAATTCTTCGTCTTTGCTTCCTTCACCGCAAACGCGTCGAGCGTAAGCACATCGCCCGCGTTGATCCGCTCGGTCAGCGCTTTTTGGAACGCGAGACGACGGGTCGATTTGGAAACTTTCTTCGAGTAATCACGCGGCTTCGGTCCGAAAACCACACCACCGCCACGCCAGATGGGCGAGGATTTATAGCCGGCACGCGCACGGCCAGTTCCCTTTTGGCGCCAGGGTTTCGCACCGGAGAGGTTCACCTCCGCCTTCGTCTTGGTATTGGCCGAACCGGAACGACGCGCCGCGCGCATCGCGACAATCGCGTCATGCACCGCCTGCGTTCCACGGCCGCCTTCGACGAGAACAAATTTCGCGTCCTTGGCCGCGTCTGCTGTTAAAACTTTCGCGCTCATTTAGCCTCTCCCGCTGCTGTCGTTACCGGCTTTTTGATGGCCGGGCGGACGACAACGTAGCTGCCGTTCGCTCCCGGTACCGCGCCGCTGATCAAAATGACTTTGTCTTCTTCACGCACCTGCAGGACCTGCAGATTTTGCACGGTCACGCGCTCGTCACCCATGTGACCCGGCATCCCCATGTTCTTGAAGACACGACCTGGAGTGGAGCGGTTACCGATGGCGCCGTTACGACGATGCGTCTTGGAACCGTGCGATGCACCCTGGCCATGGAAGTTGTGCTTCTTCATGACCCCCTGAAAACCTTTGCCCTTGGACTTGCCGATGACATCAACCCAGTCGCCTTCGGAAAACTGCGTCACGCTCAAGTTGATCTCGCCTTCCGGCGCATCTTCTTCGAGACGAAATTCTCGCATCAGCCTTTTCGGCTCCGAACTGACCGCAGCAAACTCGCCGAGAAGCGCTTTGTTTACGCGCGACTCCTTCTGCACGTCAAAACCGACTTTGATGGCCGAGTAGCCGTCGTTTTCAGCAGTGACGCGACGCAGCAGAACGTTGTCGCCCGCGGCGACCACCGTCACCGGACGCAGCCGACCTGCAGCATCGTAGATGCTCGTCATGCCAATTTTCTTTCCTAAAAGTCCGATGCTCATGTTGGTGGGCTTGCAAATGTTTCAGGCGCGCAGGCGCTAAATCTTAATCGTGATATCCACGCCGGCCGGGAGGTTGAGCTTCTTCAGTTCATCCACCGTCTTCGCGGTCGGCTCGATGATGTCGAGCAGGCGCTTGTGCGTGCGAATTTCAAATTGATCCATCGATTTTTTATCGACGTGCGGCGAGCGGTTCACCGTGAATTTCTCGATCAAAGTCGGAAGAGGAATCGGTCCCGCCACCCGGGCGCCCGTGCGCTTGGCCGTCTCGACAATGTCGATGGCCGATTGATCCAGCATCCGGTGATCGAACGCTTTCAAACGAATACGAATACGTTGCCCGCTGGCCATTTTACTTGGTCTCCTTCTGGTCGAGCACGGCCGCTACGAGTTGCTGCGGGACTTGTTCGAAATGTGACGGCTCCATCGAGTAGCTCGAACGGCCTTTGGAAAGTGAGCGAATCGCGGTTGCGTAACCGAACATCTCCGCGAGCGGAACTTCCGCCTGCACCATGGTGAGATTCCCCTTTACCTCAATGCTGCCGATCTTGCCGCGACGACGATTCAAATCGCCCATGATGTCGCCCTGATATTCTTCTGGCGTCGCATTCTCGACCTTCATGATCGGCTCAAGCAGAATCGGCTTCGCTTTCTTGAAAGCGTCCTTTACTGCGAAAATCGCGGCGAGCTTAAACGCCATTTCGTTCGAATCGACGTCGTGATACGAGCCGTCCACAATGTCGACATTGGCGTCGATCACCTGGTAGCCGCCTACGACGCCGTTGAGCATCGCTTCTTCGATGCCTTTCTTGCAGGCCGGGATGTATTCCTTCGGAATATTTCCGCCGACGACCTTGTTCTCAACCGTAATGCCTTTGCCGCGCTCATTAGGCTGGACCTTGATCACGACGTGACCGTATTGACCGCGACCACCCGACTGCTTGATCAGCTTGCCCTCACCGTCCGCAGGCGCGGTGATGGTTTCGCGATAAGCGATCTGCGGTTTGCCGGAGTTCGCGTCGACCTTGAACTCGCGCAACATGCGGTCGCGAATGATTTCCAAATGCAGCTCACCCATGCCGGCGATGATCGTCTGGCCGGTGTCTTCATGCGTGAAGACCTTGAAGGTCGGATCTTCTTCAGAAAGACGTTGTAAGGCGACGCCCATTTTTTCCTGGTCCTGCTTCGTCTTCGGCTCGATCGCCATCGAGATAACTGGATCAGGGAACGAAGGCGGCTCGAGCAGGATGGGGAAATCCTCATCACAGAGCGTGTCGCCGGTCGTGATATTCTTAATACCCACGATGGCCGCGATATCGCCCGAGTAACAGGTGTCGATGTCTTCGCGCTTGTCGGCCTGAATCTGAATCAAGCGGCTGATGCGTTCGCGCTTATTCGTGCGCGGGTTGTAAACGTTGTCGCCCTTCGACAGCGAACCGGAATAAACGCGGAAGAACACGAGCTTGCCGACAAACGGATCGCTCCAAAGCTTGAACGCCAGCGAGCAAAATTTGCCGTTGTCATCCGTCGGCGCTTCCATCTTCTCGTGCGTGTCCGGTTCCATCCCCACTGCGGGTGGAATGTCGAGGGGACCCGGGAGATAATCGATCACCGCGTCCACCAAATACTGGACGCCCTTGTTCTTAAAAGCAGAGCCGCCCACAACCGGCACAAATTTATTCGCGATCGTCTGGCGACGAATACCCGCCTTCAACATCTGTGGCGTGATTTCCTTTTCCTCGAGCACCGCTTCCGCGATCTCGTCGTCAATGTTGGAAATCTGCTCTACCAGCGTTGCATAGGCTTTCTCGACCTGCTCCTTGTTCTCTTCCGGAACCTCGCGAACTTCGTAAACGGAGCCCATCGAATCGTCGTCGAGATAGAAAACCGCCTTGCGATTCACCACATCGAGCTGGCCCTTGAGATAATCTTCCTTGCCCAGCGGGATCAAAATCGGCCACGCATTCGCAGCCAGCTTCTTGTGCATCGAGTCGATCGCCGCATCAAAGTCGGCGCCGACGCGATCCATCTTATTAATGAAGGCGATCCGCGGAACGAGATACTTGTTGGCTTGGCGCCAGACCGTTTCCGACTGCGGCTGCACTCCGGCCACCGCGTCGAAGACTGCGATCGCACCATCGAGCACGCGCAAGGAACGCTCCACCTCGGCCGTGAAATCAACGTGCCCCGGTGTGTCGATAATATTGACGCGCATTTTGATGCCGTCATACATCTTGTAGACACCCGGCTCCGGCTTCTGCATCCAGGCGCAGGTCGTGGCCGCGGAAGTAATCGTGATACCGCGCTCGCGTTCCTGCTCCATCCAGTCAGTCACGGTCGTGCCTTCATGCACTTCGCCGATCTTGTGGATCATGCCGGTGTAGAAAAGAATACGTTCCGTCAGCGTCGTTTTGCCGGCATCAATGTGCGCGGCAATCCCGATGTTCCGCGTCTTCTCGAGCGGGAACTTACGGTTCGGCGAATTCGGATTCGTCTTCGGTTTATCTAGAGTCGCTGTAGCCATGACCAAAAATCTCTACCAACGGAAATGTGCAAAGGCGCGGTTCGCTTGCGCCATCTTGTGAGTGTCGTCGCGCTTCTTGATCGCGCTGCCTTGACCGGCGGCGGCGTCTTTCAATTCCGCGGCGAGCGCGTCCGCCATCGGCAAACCCCGACGGTTGTCCGCATAAGTCACGATCCAACGCATCGCGAGAGAAACCTGGCGGGCCGGGCGTCACTTCCATCGGCACCTGATAAGTCGCACCACCCACGCGGCGTGATTTTACTTCCAGTCGAGGACGGACGTTCTCGAGCGCCTTGTTCACGACTTCGAGCGGATCCACTGCATCCGAGCCTTCCCGCGATTTATCGATCGCCGTATAAACGATCCGTTCCGCGAGGGACTTCTTCCCCTTCTTCATTACGGTGGAAATCAAACGCGCGACCGCGACGCTGCCGTAACGCGAGTCGATCTTCTCTTCTTTTTTATAAACTTTGCGACGCCGAGACATGAGATGATTTGATTAAGAAACTACTTCTTCTTTTTGCCACCGGCCGCAGGTGCTTCCGCACCAGCCTTCGGACGCTTCGCGCCGTATTTCGAGCGACTGCGACGACGTCCGTCCACTCCCAGGCTATCCAGTGTTCCGCGCACGATGTGGTAACGCACGCCGGGCAAATCCTTCACCCGTCCGCCGCGCACCAGCACGATGGAGTGCTCCTGCAAATTGTGACCTTCGCCCGGAATGTAGGCGATGATTTCCTGACCATTCGTTAGACGAACTTTCGCCACTTTGCGCAAAGCCGAGTTCGGCTTTTTCGGCGTGCGGGTCATGACCTGCGTGCAGACCCCGCGACGCTGTGGACAATTCTTCAGCGCCGGTGATTTGGATTTCACCGAAACCTTTTTTCGTCCTTTGCGAATGAGCTGATTAATAGTGGGCATCGTCGTTAAAATAAGAGCCGCCCGATCTCAGGATTCGGGCGACAAAAAAACCGCTCAGGCCGGCGTCTAAATTCCTCACGCACCTGATGCGGGGAGCGGGCAATATAGGAACGAAATTTAGCCCCGCAACCTCATTTTTCGCGGGGATTTTCCTCTGGATTCCACCCGCAGAGAAAGTCTTGCGACGCGCCAAATTTTTCAGAGCAAGTTCCTCCCCCAGTGGGGTCAACGCTCACGCTCGGGCTTCGCTCTTGCCGATTGACCGCGACCCTGCACCGTTGGCGACATGTTCGAACTGCTTTGCTCCGATTCGTCCTCCAAAGCCCGTCGCGGACGTCTGACGACGGCGCACGGGGTGATTGAGACTCCAGTATTTATGCCCGTGGGAACACAGGGCTCGGTCAAGGCGGTCTCGCCGCGGGAACTGCAGGAGATGAAGGCCCAGATCATCCTCGGGAACACCTATCATCTCTTCGTTAGACCGGGGCTGGAGGCGATGCGGCATTTTGGTGGGCTGCATCGGTTTATGAATTGGGATGGGCCCATCCTGACGGACTCGGGCGGCTACCAGATCTTCTCGCTCGCGAAATTGCGCAAGATCACGAATGACGGCGTGCAGTTTCAAAATCATCTCGATGGCACGCCGACGTTTATCTCGCCGGAGATCGCGATGGAAATCCAGGCCACTCTCGGCAGTGACATTGCGATGGTGCTGGATGAGTGCCCGCCGTGGCCGTGTGAGCGGGATTATGCGGCGAAGAGTTTGGAACTGACCATCCGCTGGGCGCGCCGCTGCAAAGAAGCGAACGTGCAACGTGCAAAGTCCAACGCCCAGCATCCAACTGAGGGAGCGGCGTCCAGTCCGTTGACCTTCGGCATCGTGCAGGGGGCGACGTTTGCCGATCTGCGACAGGAAGCCGCGGAGGCGACGGTCGCCATCGGTTTCGACGGCTACGCGATCGGCGGCGTGAGCGTGGGCGAACCGGAAGAGGAAATGATGCTGGCCGTGGAGAACTCGGAGCCGTTTTTGCCTAACGACAAGCCGCGCTACTGCATGGGCCTCGGCACACCGCCGCAAATTATCGAGCTGATCGCGCGCGGCGTGGACATGTTCGATTGCGTAATACCGACCCGGCTGGCGCGCCACGGCACTGTCTTCACCGCAGGCGGCACGTTGAATCTCAAAAATGCCGAGTTCACTCTCGACCGGGGACCGATCGAGGAAGGATGCGCCTGCCCGGCGTGCGCAGAATTTTCTCGCGGCTACATCCGACATCTGCTGAAGGCGGAAGAGATTCTCGGGTTGCGTCTGGTCACGCTGCACAATCTCCATTTCTACCTTCAGCTCACCACCCGGGCTCGCAACGCGTTGGACGAAGGAACATTCGGCGAGTTCCGTCGCGCCTTTATTGGCACCTACGGGGCGGCGAAGTAACGAGGCCGGAGCGCGAGGGCGCCACATCTAGAAATGCTTGGCATTGCCGGTCGGCGCAAAAATTGTCATTCTCCCCCAAACCGTTTTCCTCATGCCCGATCGCTCCCCTTCCCCCTCGCCTTACAGCCGCCAGAATCCTTTCCCGGGAAAGCTGGTTGTGAACCGGCGGCTCAATCCCGGCTCGCAAAAGGACACGCGTCACCTGGAGGTGGACCTCGCCGGTTGGGGTCTGAGTTTTGAAGTGGGCGACTCGATGGCGGTTTACGCGGCGAATGATCCGGAGCTGGTCGAGGAAGTGATCCACGCGCTGGGGGCGACCGGTGAGGAGATGGTGCCGCCGCCGAAAGGCGATCCGATGCCGCTGCGCACGGCGCTCACAAAAGAATATCTCATCACGCAGCCGACGCCGAAGTTACTCAAGGCGATCGCCGACCGCGCCTCGGGCGCTCCGTTATTGAAAGACCTGCTCCACCCCGAGCGGAAACACGATCTCGATACCTACCTCTACGGTCTCGAGGTGATCGATTTCCTGGCGGAACATCCGTCGGTAAAGTTTGCGCCGGAGGAATTCGTCACGCTCCTTTCGAAGCTTCAGCCGCGGCTTTACTCCATCGCCTCCAGCCCGAAAGCGTTTCCAGAGGCCGTGCACTTCACGCTCGATGTCGTGCGCTACGAAAGTCACGGGCGCGTGCGCAAGGGCGTGTGCTCCACCTTCATGGCCGAGCGCGCGGGCGACGGGCCGTTTCCGGTTTACCCCACGACGTCGAAATTCCGGATGCCGGAGAACCCGGATACGCCCATGATCATGGTCGGCCCGGGCACGGGGATCGCGCCGTTCCGCGCCTTTCTGCAGGAGCGCAAAGCCATCGGCGCGCGTGGAAAATCATGGCTGTTCTTCGGTTCGCAGCGCGCGCATTGCGATTATTTTTACGGGGACGAATTCGCGCAGCTGAAGGAGGAGGGCTTTCTCACCCGGATCGATTGCGCGTTCTCGCGCGATCAGGAACACAAGGTCTACGTCCAGCATCGGATGGAAGAAAATGGGGCCGAACTCTGGAAGTGGCTCGAGGAAGAAGGCGCGCATTTCTTCGTCTGCGGCGATGCCAAACGCATGGCGAAAGACGTGGACGCAGTCTTAAAAAAGATCGTCCAAACCCACGGCGGCAAATCGCCGGAGGAAGCGAACGATTACATCGAGCACCTGAAAAAAGACAAACGCTACAAGCGCGACGTCTACTAACCGTCTCGCAATCTTATGAAGCGCCGCACTTTCTCGTCTCTCTGCGCGGTGCTGCTCGTGCTCCTCGGCGGAATACCGAACTCCCGCGCCGGACTCGCTTCATATTCCGATATCGTCTTAGCCGACACGTCCGCCAATCCGCGCCCGTCGCGCGACGGCATCCGCATCAGCTATCTGGGCGTGAACGGTTACCAATTCGAGGCCGGCGATCACGCTTTGCTCGTGGATCCGTATTTCACGCGCGCCAGCTTCTGGCGCATCGCCTCCAATCAGACGCTCACGCCCGACACGGCCAGCGTGACAGCTGGCCTGACGAAGGTGCAACCGCGCCTTGACGCCATCCTGGTCACGCATGGCCATTTCGATCACCTGCTGGATGTCGCGCCGATCGCGCGCAAGACCGGCGCGAAGATTTTTGGCAGCGCCACTGCGGCCAACCTCGTCCAAGCTGTCGGCATCTCGCGCGCCCAATGCGCAGTCGTTAGGCCAGGAGATCGGCGCACGCTTGGCCCGTGGAAAATAACCGTCCTCCCCGCCAGCCACGATCACGTCTTGGGCTCCAATCCGCCGTATCCTGGCAACGTCACCAGCGTTCCGCCTGCACCCGCGCGCGCGTCAGATTGGAAACTCGGCCAGCCGCTCGCGTTTCTCATCGAAGCGAATGGCCAACGCATTTACCTCGATTCCGGCGGCACGCCGGGCGCGCTACCGAAGGACCTTGGCCGCATCGATCTCGCGATCATCGGCGTCGCTCTCCCCGATAGCCGACAACGCTTCCCCGCCGCCGTCCGCGCCTTGCACCCGCGCTATGTCTTGCCCAGTCATCAGGACGACTTCTTCGTTCCGTTCGCGCGCGGTTTCAGCTTCGGCAAAATGACGAACTTTCCCGCCGTTCGACGCGCACACGCAAGCGAACGCCTGCCTGGCCGACTGATTCTGCTCGATTATTTCCGCCCGTGGACTTTGCGCTGAGCGCCAGCCCGCCGCCCATTCCGGTGCGCCCGCGCGCACTGCTTGTGACCGCGCTCTCGCCCATGATCCCGCAACTGCTCGGGAGCATTTTTAACATCTGGTACAACATGGTCGTAGTGGACCCGCTCCTGCGCGAGGCCGCGCTGAAAACGCGCTTCGTCAGCACCGTCATCATCTGGAACGCGCTCATCTATCCGGTCGCCATCGGCATCTGGCTTTGGTGGATTTTTTCGCTCCGCTCCAGCTTTCACGCGCTCCTCCGCGGCCACACCGTTCCCGTCGCGCAGCTCAACCAGGCTCGCTGCCAGCTCGCAAATCTTCCCTGGTTCGGCGCCTTCCTCGCCGGCGCTGCCTGGTTGCTCGGCATCCCCTTTTTCCTCATCTCCCTCGCGCTCACCGGCCATCCCATCGGCCTCCAGCTTTTCTGGCATCTCCCGATCTCCTTCGCTGTCTCCGGATTCATGGCCATGACGCAGAGCTTCTTTCTCGTGGAACTGGCCAGCCATTGGGGTCTCTTCCCGCTCTACTTTCGCGACGCTCATCCGGATGAACTCAAGGGCGTCCACCCCATCTCGCTCCGGACCCGTGGTCTCATGTGGGTCGTCTCTGCCGGCATTTGCCCGATCGGATCGTTGATGCTGCTCACCTTTGCGCCGCCCTCGCCCACGACTGATCCACAATGGTTCGCCCTCTTCGTCGGCACCGTCGGCATTTCTTTCGGCCTGTGCGCCGCCATTCTCATCGGCCGCTCTGTTGCGCAACCGATCAGCCAGCTCATCGCCGCCGCGCAGGCGGTCACCGGCGGCGACCTCTCCGTGCAGCTTCCTCTGCGCCGCGCCGATGAATTCGGCGCGTTGGTCGGGCAATTCAATCGCATGGTCACCGGCCTGCGCGAAAAGGAACATCTTCGCCGCACTTTCGGTGCGCACATTGGCCAAAAAGTGGCCGAGCAAATCCTCGCGCGCGATCCCGGCGTGGGCGGCATCGAACAGGAGGTGACAGTCTTGTTCGTGGACATCCGCGGCTTCACTGCCCGCGCCGCGCACCTGCCACCGCAAACCGCGGTCGGCCTGCTGAACGAGTTTCTTGAGGCCATGGTCGAAGTGGTCGAGGGGCAACACAGCGGCATGATTAACCAATTCATGGGCGACGGCTTCATGGCACTCTTCGGCGTCGGCACAGATGCGACCGATCACGCCGATCAAGCCCTCGCCGCCGCCCGCGCCATGATCCGCCGCATGGAACCGCTCAACGCCAGCCTTGCCACCCGGGGACATCCGCCGCTCGCCATCGGCATCGGGATAAACACCGGGCCCGCCATCGTCGGCAGCGTCGGCTCCAGTCAACGGATGGAGTTCACCGGCATCGGCACCACGGTCAACGTCGCCTCCCGCATCGAGAGCCTGAACAAAACGCTCGGCACCACGCTTCTCCTGAGCGAGGCCACCAGCAAAGCCCTCCGCACGGAAATCGCGCTGACTGCACTCCCGCCGCAGCCGGTCAAAGGCGTGGATGAGCCGGTGGCAATTTTTACCGTCGCGGGGGCGGTTGTGAATTAGCCAGCGCGTCGGAAGACGTGCGCACGAGTGACATCAAAGCAGAACCGGCCGCCGATTTCACCTGGCTGACGTCGGTGGCGTTGATCGTTCCGCTCGTGTTCACATCGGCGCGGAAGTTGGCGATGCTTAAGCCGACACCGGACTGCGCCTTCGCCTGACTGACATCGGTCGCATTGACGGAGCCGTTGCCGCTCGCGTCGCCGAGGAGGAAGCTAACGGGGATGGTGACGTTGCTCGTGCGCGTGCCGTCAGTGACGCTCGTGAGGAGAATGGTAAGCGATTGCGCATTGGCGACATTGGTCAGGTTGACCGTCAGCACTTTGCCGCTGGCGCTGGCGGAACCCACGGTCCCATTGCCGGAGGATACGGTGGCGGAGGCGAACGTGATCGGGACGGCGAAGCTCAGCACGATCTGGTGATTGTTGAATGAAGCACCGTCTCCCTGCCGAGACTCGATCCCCGGTGTGCCGCTGAGCGGCAGGGCGACATCAAACATCCCGGCGGCGCCGTGCATTTTGCGCGAAACAGCGCTCAGCGGAGCCAAGGGTGCGTAGGCGACGTAGATGGCGTTCCCGCCTTCGGCGAATTGCACCCCGAAAACGACGGAGCCTTCGTTGTTCACGCGGAGACCGCCCATGAGCGAGCTGACGTTGCGGATTCCGACATCTGTCATAAGGGCATCGCCCACGCCGGCGATGCGTTGGAAGGTCACGCCGTCTGTGACGAAAACGGAATCGCGCGGCGTGGTCTGGTTGTCATTGCCGCGGAAGGCGACGAGGCCGCGATCGTTGATGGAGGGCGCAAAGCTATCTATCCCCGTGAAGGCATTCCCAGAGGTGACAGTCGGGAAGATGGTCGTGTTCGTACCGTCAGCGACGACGATGCGCCGAGTGGCGGACGAAGTGCTGGTGCGGGTGATGAATGCAACCTGGTCGCGGTTGTTCATCGAGATGCTGTTATCAAAGGCGTAGAACATCGGACCCACGTTGCTATCGCCCGACGCGACGAGGACCGAGGAGCCGTCGGGATTCCAGACGCGCAGTTCTTTAAAAGTGGAGGCCTGGCCGATGATATTCGCTTCCGCGGCGTGGCGGTTGTTGTTATTGAAAAACGGCGCGTAGAGGAAGGAGTAGCGGCTGTTCGGATCGCCGGAGTTTTCCGTCACGTAGTTCGTGAACGCGTTCGTGGCGATGTTGTAGCTATAGAGCGCTTTCGGGGTGTTGAAGGAGATGCGCGCGCCGATGATGCCCAGATCGTTGATCTGCGGATTGGTGTAAAAGGTGGCGCCGAGCGGACCATTCGTGACCCGAGTGGTCATGCCGTTGGCCTGGTCGTAAACATAAAGGCCGTCGTCAGAAAAATTCGTGCTGCCGAAGCGTGGGAAGGAAACCTGATTGTTGTTGTTGAGGAACGGATCGCTCAGGAAGGCTTCGTCATCGTTCGCGTTGTAAACCACCAGGCCGACGCCCTGCCCGCCAAACCAAATCCCGGGACTGGTCGTTAGGCCGATGGTGTTCGCTTTGACCGCGACTTTGCCGGCGTCGTTCAGGGTCGCGGTGACGCTATTGAAGGTGGAACCGTTCGGCAGATTAAACGCGCTGCCGCCCAGATCCGCACGGACCTGGAGCTGGAGCGTGTAGCTGAGCGGCAGTGATTGCGCTGAGGCAAAGGAAGCGGCCCAGCCAGCGAAAAACAGGGTCGCGACGGCACCGTGGAGAGGAGATGGCAATTTCACGAACATCACCGTACTCAACTACCCCGCTCAACCGCAAGGCGCGATGACGCCTGGTCGTCAGCGAGCGGCCCGCCAGCTCAGAGCCAAACCCGCGATGCACATCGCCGCGCAGAAGATTGCGACCGCGCCTCCCGCCACGAGCCACCATGGCCGATAACGCAGCAGCAAATGTCCGCTCGTTCCCGCCGGGACTTCCACCGCGGGCGTGAGACCGCGCCAGGAGCGCACTGCCAGAGCCCGACCCCCGACCGTCGCTTGATAGCCGGGAAAGAATGGGCGCGAAAAGGTGAGAAGAGCCGGGCGTCCACCGCCGGGAACGGTGACGTCGGCTTCCATTTGATTGCGCGTGTCGGTGATTCGCTCGACCGCGGCGCGCGCGAAGATTTCGCCGGCGCGGGATTCGTCGGAGACCAGCGATTGAATTCTCGGCAAGGGCTCCCCGCGCCGATGATAGACGCGGCCTTCCGGCGCGGTCAGCACCAGCGCCCACTCCTCCGTCGGGCGCGGCGCAATTTCCCACCCACTCGCGACGATGATCCCGTCCACCCCGAGACGTGCCAGCAACTCATCGGGACCTCCGCAGCAGCCGGGAAAATATTCGCCCGCCCAAGGCGCGATCTCCCCGTGAATCGCGAAGTCGAATTCTCGTGCGACCCCGGCAGGCCGGATGGGGCTGTAACCATTCACGAGACGAACGCCACCCCACATGGAAGTGCTGCCCGGTCGCAAAACGGCGCCGAAGGGTGTCGGCTGTTTCTCGATCCGGTAATTCAGCTCCGGCGCGGGATACACGCTCAGATACAGGCGGGCCGGATCAAGGGGTGCCGGCTGAGTCAGCGCTGGGTCCAAATTATATCTGGGAACGCCGCCGTTCGTCGGCAGACAGAGATACGTGAGGAGAAAAGCCACACCTGTCACCACCGGCAGCAGCCACAGTTTCGCTCGCGCCGGAACGAACGAACGCGTGCGCAAATGCCCAGACCAACGCCAGGACGAACGTGGCGGCAAATAGACGCCACCCATTCGGGCCGGCGGAGTCTGCGAGCCACATCGCGACGCCGAGCGCCAGGAGCAGAAACGCGCCGCAGCTCCCTGCATTCCACCAGCGGGCCTCGCGTCGCTCCGCCAGCAGCTGGATCGCTTCCGCCGCGCACAGCGCCAGCACGATCTCGAGCAACGGCAGCCAGCGAAAGCTCCAGCGAAACATTCCGGTCGTAGGCAAAAGCGCGAGGGCCAGCAGGACGACGAGGAAAGCCAGTTCCCAGCGCAATCGCAGAATCAGTGCGCGCGCACGAACCGAGAAAGCAAACAGAAGGATGACCGGCGGAACGAAACCGCAAGCCAACTCCGTGGCGCCGTGCGGCATCAGACGGTTCGAGAAATCCGCCCACGGCACGGTCCACGCCGGCAGGATGAATCCCGGCAGCGCGGCCAAGGGCACGATCCATTGGAAATGCGAAACGGGATCCTGCGCCTGACGCGCGGATCCGCTCACATAATCAAACAGCGCCAACCAGGCTGGCGCCGCCAAGCCCACGCCGAGCAGCATTCCGATTACGAGCGGCCCAATGGAAGCGATCGAACGCGTCTGCACGATGGACTGGAGGGCCAGCCAGGCTGCCAGCAACGCCAGCATCACCACCGTGTAAGGAAATCCACCTGCGATCAGCAGATAGACGAAAGGCGCCGGCCAAAGAAAGCGATAGCGCCCGCGGCTGGGCTTCGAGCGCGCGCTCCATGCCCCACCACGCCCAAGGCAGCCACGCAAACGCGGCCAATGCCCCAAACCAATCCGTCGCCCCCCAGCAAACGATCCAGCCGTTCAAAGCCGCCACCAGCGCGACCACGAGGGCGAGCGGCGGCTCCAGCTTCCGCTGCCGGCCTAACAAGTAGCCGCCCATGGCCAGCACGGCCAGATGCGAGAGCGAAAGGGCGGCGGCCTGCTGTGCGAAATTAAGCGGCAGCTTCCAGATCAAGACGACGGCCGCGTTGATGAAAACCGAGAACGTTCCGTATTGAAATTCTCCCGCCAGATTGCTGCAAACCCACGAGTATGGGCTGAGCAACGGCAGATGTCCTTCCGACCACGCCCGCGCCACGTCGGCGAAGACCGGGAGGATGGAGAGCTGGTAGTCGTCGTTCCAGAAAAGCAGCGGATCGCGCCACAGGAGAACGAGAAAGAAGAAAACAACGAGAGCGCCACAATAGAAAGAGCCGACGAGATCGCTGCGCCACGTGGGCCGAGCGTGGTCTGAAGGCGGCGGAGACACGCGGAAGCTTCAGGGATGTGGGAGCGGGGCAAACCTACAAAACGACCGGCGCGCCTTCGGTCATGACCAGAATCTTCTTCTCGAGACCATGCGCGCGGGCGCAGGCCAAAAGACGCGCCGGCGGCTCATCCAGCGGTTCATAGCCGAGGCGGAAGCTGCCGTAATGCATCGGCACCAGCGTCTGCGCATTCAATTCCTGAAAAGCCTGCACCGCTTGCTCGGGATTCATGTGCACTTCACGTCCGCTCGGCGGGTCGTAGGCACCGATGGGCAGAAGCGCGATTTCGATTTTGTAGCGTTTCCCGATTTCGCGGAAGCCGTCGAAATAGGCGCTATCGCCGCAATGAAAAATCGATCGGCCTTCCACCTCAATCACAAACCCGCCGAACCCGCGATGCGAGTCGTGCAACATGCGCGCGCCCCAATGATGGCAGGGCGTCATCGAGACACAGAGCGGGCCCAGTTCCAGCCGCTGATAATGCTCCATCTCGTGCACGATATTAAACCCGAGATCGTGCACCAGATTCCCCACGCCGACTGGAACGACGATCGGTTGTTGCGCCGCCACCTTCCGCAAGGTGCGCCGATCCAGATGATCGAAGTGCGCATGCGTCACCAGGACGAAATCGATGTCCGGCAGATGGAACAAATCGAAGCCCGGCTTCTTCAGCCGCTTGATCACCTTCAGCCACATCGACCAGTTCGGATCGATGAGAATATTAACGTCCGCCGTTTGCACCAGGAACGACGCGTGACCGATCCACGTGATCCCGAGTTCGCCGCGTTTCACTTTCGGAAAAAGCGGCAGACCGCCCTTCCCCGCCCGCTTGGTGAAGAGCGATGGGATGAGGACGCTGGTCAGGAAATTCCGTTTATGCCAATCGGCGCTCGGGCGCAGCCCGACTTTCGTGTGCACGGCAGGAATAGCCGCCGCCTCCGCCGGCTGGCAGCACGTTGCGCTTGCTTCTGGAGAAGGGAATCGGCACTTCTGCGCAACCATATAAGCTGCGAGAAGTGAAGCAACCGCGCGACCTCGCAAGGTGTTGCGGATGAATCAGACCGCGATTCTGCGCTTCGCAAACGGCGGTAAAGAAGGTAACACGCAGCCATGCAGCCGTGGCCGCGCCAGCCTTTCGTCGGGCTCGGGCTGGCGGCGCTGTTGGGTATCCTCGTGGCCGATTGGTCACCCCACGATTCGTTAGGCTTGGGGCTCTTCCTCGTGCTCGCGACGATCGCTTGGGCGAGACGCAGTTCCCTCCTTGTTTACTTCACCGCGGCTCTGGCCTTCTTTTTTCTGCACAGCGCCGCGTCAGCTGAACTCGCCCGGGCTCGAACTCGCAGCGAAGTGGGGCGAGCAACGCCGAGCCATGTCCGTTGAAGGATCGGTTGTAACAGAGCCGACGACTTCGGCGCGAGGGACGTCTTCGTTTCAGCTGCGCTTGCACTGGTTTGAGCACGATAGGCAGAGGCAGCCCTCGCAGGCCACGATCCTGGCGCGTTGGAAAGGCGAGGTGAAATACGGGGACGAGTTACAGATCTTCGGCGTTGCCCAACCGATCGATGGTCCACGGAATCCCGGAGAGTTCGACCTGCGCGCTTATCTCGCGCGGCGCGACGTGCATCACGTGCTGGTTTCCCGCTACGCGGAAAATGGAAAAATCCTGCGGCGCGGTGGTGGCAATTCTGTGTTGCGAGCTGCGCAAGCATCACGGCACTGGATGCGCGAGACGCTTGCGCGCGGCCTGGAAGATTCGCCCGATTTGACCGGACTCATCAGCGCGATGGTGCTGGGGGCGCGCGACCAGACGGCGGACGAGATCGAGGAACAGTTCCAACAGACCGGCACCATCCATCTCTTCGCCGTCTCCGGCCTGCATGTCGGAATTGTCGGCTATTTGCTTTGGACGATCGCGCGCACGGTGCGAATTCCGCGGCGATGGGCCGTAGCGCTGATAATTCCGGCGTTGTTTTTCTATGCCGCCATCACCGGTCTCAATACCTCCAGCGTGCGCGCGGCCTTGATGGCAGCCTTTTTACTCGGCGGTCTCTTTTTCGAGCGTCGTGTTTTTCCGGCGAATAGCGTGGCCGCGGCAGGATTTTTCATTCTCCTGATCAATTCGAATCAGCTTTTCGCGACCGGCTTCCAGCTTTCGTTCGCGGTGGTAATTTCGATCATCCTTTGCGCGCAGCCCATCTATCGCTGGCTCATCCGCCGCTTCGCCTTCGATCCGTTTTTGCCCCAAAGCCTCCTCAATCCGCTGCAACGCGTGTGGCAGAATTCGTGGCGCACGGTCTCGCGCGGCGCCTCCGTTTCGCTCGCGGCTTGGTGCGGCTCGATGGTTTTCATCCTGCCATATTTTTATCTGGTCACGCCGGTCTCTCTTTTCGCGAATCTGATCGTCGTTCCCATCGCGTTCTTCGTTTTAACCGTCGGCCTGCTCGCCGTTCTCTCCGCCCCGATTTCGCCGGGCCTCGCCATTATTTTCAACAATGCGAACTGGAGCCTTGCCACCGCGATCCTCGCTACCGCCGGTTTTTTCACCCGCGCGCCGGCTGGCCATTTCTACGTCGAATTGCCGCACCGCACGACCGGCGCGCAGGTCGAGATCACCGCGCTCGATCTCGGTGCGGGCGCGGCGGTGCACATCCGCACGCGCGAGTCGGACTGGCTGATCGATTGCGGTGCCGCACGTGATTTCCGGCGCGTGCTGCGCGGCTATCTGCGCTCGCGCGGCATTAACCGTCTCGACGGCGT
Source organism: uncultured Verrucomicrobiae bacterium (assembly GCA_963762685.1). Lineage (GTDB taxonomy): Bacteria > Verrucomicrobiota > Verrucomicrobiia > Chthoniobacterales > UBA10450 > JACCTI01. The sequence goes on from CAVXLV010000013.1 coordinate 295,230, forward strand.
TCTGCTCACTCATGGCGACGCCGGACACCTGGGCGGCGCCGCATCGATCGAGCGCTCTTTTCATCCGCGAGCGTGGATGGATAACGGCGCGCCGGATCGCTCCAGCACGCATAAAACGCTCGTCGCTTTTCTCGCCCAGCAGCAGACCGATCGGCAGTCCCGCGCAGCTCCGGACGAATTGCAGCTCGCGAAAAACGTTACCTGCCGCCTCCTCTTTCCTCCCGCCGATTTCAGCGCCTCCAACGCCAACGATCAAGCTACGGTGATCCAACTGGAAGTGGCCCAGCGTTGGCGCGTCCTGCTCATGTCCGATGCGGGCGAGCCCACCGAGCGCTGGCTTCTGCGACGCTACGGCGACGAGCTCGCGAGCGATATTTTAATCAAAGGCCAGCATCAGTCTGGCGTTTCGGGTTCCGCAGGAATTTCTCGCCTGCGTGCGGCCAAAACTCATCGTCGCCACGTCGCCCGAGTTTCCCGAAAACGAACGCGTGAAAGATGATTGGGCGCAGGCCGTCACCGATCGCGGGATCAAGCTTTTCCGGCAGGATCAAACCGGCGCCGTCGCGCTCCGCTTTTATCGCCAACGCTGGGAAGCGGTGCCTTATCTCCCGCACGAGATCGTGCGTTCGCCTTAGCCGGCACCTTCTTCAGGTGACCGACCATTTCACTCTGGATGGTGCGGGCATCCACGCGCGTCAGGTTTTTCTCCAGCGCGCGCGTGAGCAAAGCCCGATGCGGGATCTCGCACAGGTGTTCCGCAATAAACCAGATCGGCTTCTCCGAGGTCATCCAATCCAGATGATCGAATCGCGCCAGATTCACCGGACGCGAGTAACGCCGCAGCGTTCGTTCGCCACGCAGATTGAAGTAGATCGGGAAATAACTCAGAGCTAGTTCGCGCAGCGTCCGGTAAATCGGTTCGCGATAACGGCAGCCGACAAAGTTCGACTTCGCGAGCGCGCCCCAATGTCCGCGCATCTTAAAGACCGCGATCACGTGATCGGTATCGTGGTCCGCTTCCAGATCGAGGACGAGCGGCGGAAAGCCGAGCACCCGCAACGCCGCTGCGGCGAACGTCGCGCCTTCCAGGCAATGCGCCGTGCCCGTGCGTAGAACTAGACGCGGCGAACGTGAGCTGATGGGAAGGTGATACGGAATCGCATCCAGATAACGCTGAATCCCAATCGGCGAACGCAACGCGCGCAGCTTCCGCAGTTCCATGGGAGTGAAGCCGGTGTTTCCGCCATTCTTCGACACCGGGAACCAATAAGGAGGCGGGCGGAGAAGACAAAGGATTAGCGATCAACTCCGCCTCATCTTCCGCAACACCACCCGATGGATGCGCGCGCCGGTCGCGCGAAAGCGATTTTCAAAAGTCGTGCTGAACCCGGTTTCACCTGCATCGAGCGGGCACACTGCAAACGCCTCTGCCTTGGGCCACGTTTGCTGCATGGCCGAAAAATATTCTGCGTGATCGGTGGCGACCCGAAGCAAGCCGCCAGGGATCAAGACCTCCGCGACGGCGTGCAGAAATTCCTCGGAAAAAACCCGCCGCTCGTGATGCCGCCGTTTCGGCCACGGATCGGAAAAAAGTAAGTGACAAACCTCCACCGATTGCGGCGCAAGCAGCGTGCGCAGCGTTTCCAGATTCTGCGCCCGCAGCACGCGCGCATTCGGCAACTGTGCGTCCCCGATTTTTCGGCAAGCCGCCCGCACCCGGCTGGCCGCCCAGTCCACCCCCAGAAAATTCCGCGCCGGTTGTTCGCGCGCGAGCGTCGCCAGAAAAGTCCCATCACCGCATCCGAGATCCACTTCCAGCGGCGCCACCCGGCCGAAGATTTGCGCGAGATCGAGGGCTCGATCTGGCGTCTCCAGCACGATCTCCGCTTCCGGGCACGTTCGGGTATTGTTTCGCATCACAGTGTGACCGGTTAGGCAACCAAACCCGGCACGCGGGCGAATAATCCCCAAGGCGGGGAATATTCAACCTCCAACCGTCCTCTCACGCATATGCATAAGACTTTGCTCACTCTTCTCCTCCTTTGCGGTCTCGCCGCGCCGCTCGGCTTCGCGCAGGAAAAACCGGCGGCCGAAACCAAAACCGCCATCTTCGCTGGCGGCTGCTTTTGGTGCATGCAGGAACCATTCGATCACGCCAAAGGCATCCTGAAGACCGTGGTCGGCTACACCGGCGGCGAGAAAGCGGATGCGAATTACAAAGCCGTCTCCGCGCATACGACGCAGCATCGCGAAGCGATTGAGGTCACCTACGATCCGTCTGCCACTACTTACGACGAGCTGCTGGATGTTTACTGGCGCAATATTAACCCGACGCAGGCCGACGGGCAGTTTGCCGATCATGGTTTGAGTTATCAAACCGCGATCTACTATGCGGATGAGGACCAGAAGAAAGCCGCTGAAGCTTCCAAGGAGGTTCTTGGCAAATCGGGGAAATTCGACAAGCCCATTGCGGTCGAAATCCTCCCGGCCAAGCCTTTTTATCCGGCCGAGGATTACCATCAGAAGTATTACCAAAAGAGCCCGGCAGATTACGAATCGTATCACGTCGGTTCAGGGCGCGTGAGTTATCTGAAGAAAGTCTGGGGCACCGAGCCCGCGAAGAAATAAGCAGCGCGTTTGTTCTGCTGGGGGGCGAGCGAGCGACGTGGTGCCCCCGCGTGAAAACGAATTTTCGTTCTCACGCACTCGGGATTTTGTAGACTGGTTCCGATGCGCACATTTGCTCGATGGACCTGCTCGCTCCTCTAAAAAAACATTTCGGCTACGACGCCTTTCGTCCGCTGCAGGAGGAAATCGTGCGCGATGCGCTGGCAGGGCGCGATGTCTTCGCGCTCATGCCGACCGGTGGCGGGAAGTCGCTCTGTTTTCAATTGCCGGCCATCTTGCGCGCGGGGCTGACCATTGTCGTCTCGCCTTTGATCGCGCTCATGAAAGATCAGGTGGATGCGCTGCAAGCCAGCGGGGTGGCGGCGACCTTCTTAAATTCGTCACTCGACGGGACAGAGGCGCGCGCGCGTTTGCGCGGACTCTATAACGGTGAATTCCGGCTGCTCTACGTGGCGCCAGAGCGGCTGATGTTGGAAGGCTTTTTGGAGAAAGCGCAGCAGTGGAACATCGCGCAGATCGCGATCGATGAAGCCCATTGCATCAGCGAGTGGGGGCACGATTTCCGGCCGGAATATCGCGAGCTGAAAAAGCTGCGCACGCTTCTGCCGAATGTGCCGACAATGGCGCTGACGGCGACCGCGACGACGCGTGTGCGCGAGGACATTCTTAAACAATTAAAGCTGCGCGATCCGCAAATTTACGTGGCCAGTTTTGACCGACCGAATTTGACTTATCGCGTGGTGCCGAAGGCCACGCCCTACGAGCAACTGCGCACTTTTCTGAAGGCACGCCCGCAAGAGAGCGGCATCGTTTACTGCGCCAGCCGGAAATCCGCCGACTCGCTTTCGCGCAAGCTGAACGAGGATCGCATCCCGGCGAAGCCTTACCATGCCGGACTCGAAAGCGACGAGCGTGGCCGGCATCAGGAAATGTTTTTGCGCGATGACGTGCGCGTGATTACGGCCACGATTGCCTTCGGGATGGGGATCAATAAACCAAACGTCCGCTTCGTTGTGCATCACGATCTGCCGAAAAATATCGAGAGCTATTACCAGGAAACGGGTCGCGCCGGGCGCGATGGTCTGCCGAGCGAGTGCGTGCTGCTTTTCAGCGCAGCAGATGTGGTCAAGCAGACGCGCTTCATCGAGGAGAAAAGCGAAGACGAGGCCACGCTCGCGCGCGAACAGTTGCGCCAGATGGTCCATTACGCGGAAGCCCGCGAATGCCGCCGCACCACCTTACTCCGCTATTTCGGCGAGGAGCGGCCGAACGAACCGTGCGGCGGCTGCGATAATTGTTTGAGTCCGCGCGAGACTTTCGATGGCACGATCGCCGCGCAGAAATTTCTCTCCTGCGTGCATCGGGTGCGGGCGAAGAGCGGCTTCAGTTTTGGGCTCAACCACATCGTGGAAGTGCTCATGGGCGCAGACACGGAAGCCGTCCGCACGCGTGGCCATAACGAAATCTCGACTTACGGCATCGGGAAGGATTTGAAACGGGACGCCTGGCAGTCGATCGGACGCGAACTTTTACGGCTCGGGTTGGTGGGAGTGGCGCCTGGAAAATTCGCCACCCTCGAATTGACGGAAGCGGGTGTGACCACCTTGCGCGATCGCACGCCGATCACGCTGACGAAGCCGATCGATCTCCCGACGAAGACGAAGACGAAAGGCCGCGCAGGCGACATCGAGTGCGACGAAACGCTTTTCGATGATTTGCGCGATGTGCGGAAAACGCTCGCGGATGAACGCAACGTACCGGCCTACGTCATTTTTTCGGACGTGGCGCTGCGCGAGATGGCGCGCAGTTATCCGACGACGCCAGGCGAGTTCCGCCGCATTCCCGGCGTGGGCGAGCAGAAGCTGCGCGATTTTTCTGAACCTTTCCTGGCCGCAATCAGGAACTATCTGGAAGGCCACGAGCGGAAAAGGTTCGACGCGGTGGCGACGGCGCCGCCGCCAAAAACACGTCCCCTGCTGAACGACAGCGAAGCGGAGACGCTCCGGCGTTTTCAGAGCGGCGCGTCGATCGACGAAATCGCGCGGGAGCGCGGCTTTGTTCCCGGGACGATCTACGGACATCTGGCGGCCGCGATCGAAGCCGGCACGCCGTTGCACTGGGAACAATTTTTCACGGCCGAGCAACGGGCGGAGATTGCGGCCGCCTTCCACGAAGCGGGACGTTGGAATTTTACCGGCGCGCGCGACTTCCTCGGCGGGAAATACGATGGCGGCGAGTTGCGCATCTTTCGCGCGCTGGCGAGCCGGACGTCGTCGTAATTATCGCGGGCAAAAATGCGCTGCAAGCAATGCTTCCTGCCGGAGCCCAATTCTGCGTATCCTCTGCGCGAACAGAGCCGAACGCGCCCGATATCCGATTCCCTTTTTGAAGTTTGCCCATGAAAACACCCGATTCTTCCAATCCGCCTAACGAGTATCCGGACATCGTCGGCATCGTGCCCGCCAAGCCAGTCAACCCGATCCTGGCCTCGTTCCGCCCTTACATTTCGGCCGGCACGCAGATGCGAGAGCTGACGCTGCGCGCCCTCGTAGTCGGCGCAATCCTCGGCATGATCTTCGGCGCTTCGTCGCTTTATCTGGTCTTGAAAGTGGGCTTGACGGTCAGCGCTTCCATTCCGGTGGCGGTGATCTCGATCACGCTCTTCCGCATGTTTTCGAAGATGGGCATGCGCGACGCGACCATTCTCGAAAACAACATTGTCCAAACTGCGGGTTCTGCCGGCGAATCGATCGCCTTCGGTCTGGGCGTGACCATGCCGGCGATCATGATTCTGGGGTTCGACCTGGAAATTACCCGCGTGATGCTGGTGGCCACGCTGGGTGGATTGCTCGGAATTTTGATGATGATTCCACTGCGGCGTGCGCTCATCGTGGAGCAGCACGGTCTTTTGAAATATCCCGAAGGCACCGCCTGCGCGGAGGTGCTGAAAGCGGCGGCCGCGCCGGGAGACGAGAAGTTAACGAGCGACGCGCCGGACGAGCAAAGCGCAAATGGCGGCAAGGTGATCTTCAGCGGCTTCGGGATCGGATTTCTGTATCAGGCAGCGATGGGCGCTTTCAAGACTTGGAAGAGCGATCCGGAGAAAGTTTTTGGCGCGCCGTTTAAGGCGGGCTCCATCTCGGCCACAATCGAGCCAGCCCTGCTGGGTGTCGGCTACATCATCGGGCCGCGCATTGCCTCCATCATGTGCGCGGGTGGTGTGCTGGCGTATTTGGTCCTCATTCCGGCGATCAAGTTTTTCGGCGAAAAGGTGGTAGGCGTGGTTCCTCCGGGAACGATGCCGATCAGCGAAATGGGGCCGAACGACATCCGTGGCGCCTACGTTCTTTATATCGGCGCGGGGGCGGTGGCGGCCGGCGGCATCATCAGCCTCTTTCGTTCGTTGCCCACCATCTGGCACGGCTTGAAAGGGGGCTTGAAGGATCTGCGCGGTTCGCATGGCTCGGAGCAGAAAGCGCCGCGCACCGATCAAGATCTCTCGATGAAGTGGGTCATCATCGGATGCCTCGCCATCATCGCGGTCATCATGAGCGTGCCGCAATTGCATCTGCAGTGGAACTTTCTCGGGGCCCTTCTGATCGTGCTCTTCGGCTTTCTCTTCGTGACCGTCTCCTCACGGCTCACGGGGGAAATCGGCTCAAGTTCGAATCCGATTTCCGGCATGACGGTGGCCACCCTGCTTCTGACTTGCCTCATCTTTCTCATCGTCGGCTGGACCGGCCCGAGTTACTTCGTCACCGCGCTCTCCATCGGCGGCATCGTTTGCATCGCATCTTCGAACGGCGGGACCACCTCGCAGGATTTGAAGACTGGGTTCCTGGTGGGCGCCACGCCGCGTTATCAGCAAATCGCCATCCTTCTCGGCGCTTTCGCGTCCGCCCTCGTCCTCGGGCCCATCTTGTTGAAACTGAATGACGCCTCCACGGTTTACGTCCCGCCGGTCACCTTCGAGCAAGTGAAAGACGGTCCCGCGATCCCGAACGCGGCCACCCTGCCCGCGTTTGCCGAAAAGGTGAAACCCGCGCCCGAGGATTTCCGTTTTCTGACCAAACAACCCGACGCCGACAGCTCGGCCGTCTCCGGTTTGACGCCGGGCGAATACCTCGTGAACGCCAACGGCCAGGTCGCATATAAAGTTGTCCGAAATTTCTCGCCCGATCTGCGTGCGGAAGGCGGCTCCTTTGGCAAATCGGAAAAGCTCAGCGGCCCGCAAGCGATCGGCGACGACAAGACTTATCGCTCCTGGTTCCGTCCCGATCCTGCTGGTGGATCAGCGCAGCGCTACCTCGTGAACGACGCAGGACAGGCCGTTTACCTGGTCGATCCGGGCATCAATGGCACCCAGCAAACGCGGCCCGATGGCAGCGTGGTGCAAAAATTCGACGCGCCGAAAGCGACTCTCATGTCCTACATCATCAAAGGCATCCTCAGCCGCCAATTGCCCTGGGGTCTGGTCTTGTTAGGCGTGATGATCGCCGTCGTGCTCGAGATGAGCGGCATCCCGTCGCTCGCGTTTGCGGTCGGCGTCTATCTGCCCCTGGCTTCGTCGAGTCCCATCTTCATCGGGGGCATGATCCGTTGGTGGGTCGATCGCTATCTGCGGCGCGAGAAATTCAAGCACCAGGAGCTCTCGCCGGAAGAGCTGACCGCGGAAGGCGACAAGAGCTCAGGCGTGCTCTTGGCGTCCGGTTACATCGCGGGCGGCGCGCTGGCCGGCATCGTCATCGCCATCATGCAGGGCGTGCCGAATCTGGCGCTCATTAGCCGGCGGATCGAAGACTGGTCCACGGCCAATAACCCGTTCTTCCAGGGCGCGTATGCGGACGTGCTGGCGTTAATTCCGTTCACCGTCCTCGTGGTTCTGCTGTATCTGGTGGGCCGGGATAAATTGCTCGCCGCCAAACCAGTAACCACTCGTTAGGAGGCTCCATTTTTCCACGTCGCCGCGTCCCCGACGCGGCGACATGAGTTGCGCATACTTTCTCCGCTAGTAACGGTCAATATGCGCAAGCTGCTTCTGTTCCTTCCTGCCACGCTCCTCGCCCTGACCTCCGCGTTTGCGACCCCGGTTGATCCAGCAAATTTTTCCGAATCGATCTACGTTTCGAGTTCGCTGATTGGCTCCACTACTGGCATCGCCTGGGCGCCGGATGGTTCAGGTCGTCTTTTTGTGACCCGCAAGGGCGGCTTCAGCGGACAACAGAACGCCGAGGTGCGGATCGTGCAAAACGGCGCCGTCCTCGCCACTCCCTTCGCTACGGAATCGGTCTACACCGCAAGCGAATGCGGCTTAATCGGGATGACCTTCGATCCAGACTTCGTGCGCAACGGCTACGTTTACTTCTTCGTCACCTCGTCCAGTTCGCAGCAGAAGATTGTTCGTTATACCGCCGTTGGCAATGTCGGCACGAACCGCACGGAGATCATCACCGGTTTACCGACCGCGGGTGCCAATCACGACGGCGGCGGTCTTGGCATCGGGAATGATGGCCGCCTCTACTGGTCGATCGGCGACAACGGTAACGGCACCGGTGTGAACGCCAACCTCACCTCGCTCGCATCGAAAATTGGCCGCGCCAACCGTTTCACCGGGGCAACTTTGAATGATAACCCTTTCTTCGACGGCGCCGGCCCGAACAACGATTACATCTGGGCGCGCGGTTTCCGGAATCCGTTCACGTTGACCTTTCAAGTCACCACCGGACAGCTTTGGAGCGACACGGTCGGCACGAACTGGGAGCAAGTCTTTCTTCCCACGCGCGGCAGTCATGCCGGTTGGAACACCTACGAGAATAATCAGCCGACCGGCTTTCTCCCGCCGACCATCGCCTACCGCACGAATGGCACTGATGTGCGGAACATCGCGGCCACGGGCGCAGTGCGCTCCAATGGGGTCGTCACCATCACCACGACGACTGCGCATCCATTTCGCAAAGGCGGTTTTGCCACCATCGCGGGCGTTGGCGCGGGCAGCTTCAACGGTGTTTTCCCCGTCGCGAGCGTGCTCCCCGGTTCGCCCGACCCGCAGCTCTCCACCCAATTCACTTATGTGCAAGCTGGGCCTAACGAGACGAGCGGCAGCGGCAGCGCGACCACGCAGAATATCGGCGGCGTGGTCAGCGGCGGTTGTTTCTACGACAGCACCGCTTTCCCCGCGGCCTACCGCGGGAATTTCTTCTTCGGCGAATATAATGCCGGAAAAATCGTTCGCGTTCCCTTGGATGCTGCGAACACGCCGCTTCGCACGGAGGAATTTGTCACCGGCATCGGCTCGCAGGTCGACATGGCCACCGGTCCGGACGGCGCGATTTACTACGCCGATCAAAGCACCCCGGGCACGATCCGGCGGCTCGCCTACACGGGCACAGCACAGAATGTCATCGTGCAACCGACCGCGCTTAATGTGCAAGAAGGCGGATCGTCCGTCGTTTCCGTGCGTCTGGCGCAGGCGCCTGCGAGTAATGTCACTGTCACGGCTGCGCGCCTCAGCGGTGATGCCGACATCACCGTGGCCAGCGGCGCCTCTCTGACCTTCACGCCGGGTAATTTCGCCACTCCCCAGCTGATCACGCTCGCGGGCGCGGAGGATGCGGATTTCGAAAACGACAGCGCGACGGTGCGCGTGTTCGCGCCGGGAATCGCGAGCTACGACTTGTTTGTGAACGGAATCGATAACGACGAGCCCCAACTTGTCGTTTCCACCACCAGCCTCAGCGTGAGCGAAGGCAACTCCAATACCTTCACCGTTCGCCTCGCCAACGCGCCCGCCACCAGCACCACCGTAAATATTGCGCGCACCGCTGGCGATAGCGACGTCACCGTCAGCACCGGCGCGTCCCTGGTTTTCACTCCGAGCAATTTTGCCACGCCGCAGCCAGTGACGATCGCGGCCGCGGAGGACTCCGATAACACGAACGATAACGCGACCATTACCGTCTCCACTGCGGGCGAAGGACCGCGCGACGTTGCCGTGACCGTAGTCGATAACGATCCGCTCGCGCCCGCCTTCACCAGCAGTCCAATGCTGACGGCGGTTGATGATGCCAGCTATACCTACGATGCAAACGCGGTCGGCAATCCGGCGCCGACTTTTTCCCTTACCACCGCGCCGCCGGGCATGAGCATCGACGCCACCACGGGAATCATCAGCTGGCTCCCGAGTGATCCGGGGAACTACAACGTCGTGCGTGCAGGCGGCTAACGGTATGCAACCGAACGCCACGCAATCCTTCACCATCTCTGTGAATCCCGATCAGGCGCCGACTGCTTCGCTCACTCGTCCAACCGCCGGCGAGATTCTTCGCGGGACCACCGCCGAATTTTTCGGTGATGGCTTCGATGATGTCAGCACGGTAAAGGCGGAATTCTTTGTCGACGGGATTCTCGTTTACACGGATGTGAATAACGGAAACCATTTCCACTTCGGCGGCGGCCACGGGCTTTTCGACACCACGCAGTTCACGACCGGCTCGCATCTCTTCCGCATGCGCGTCACCGACACAAAAGGTCAGACTGGCGAAACGCAGGTTCGCGCTACGATCGGGAGCAACGGGATGAATCCGCCCATTCCGCAAAGTGCGGTCTCCCGGAAAACGCACGGTGCCGCGGGGGCGTTCGATCTCAATTTGCCGCTTAGCGGATCGCCTGGGATTGAATGCCGCTCCGGCGGCGGGAATGGGGACCACACCGTGCTGGTTACCTTCGCCACTCCCGTAAGCGTGAACGGGAATTTTCAGGCCGACGTCATCGCGGGGAACGGCGCCATCGGCAGCGGCGGCGCGCCTAACAACGGCATGGTGAGTGTGAACGGCGCCACCGTCACCATTCCCCTCACGAATGTCGCTGACATGCAAAACCTGACCTTGATGCTTTTCGCGGTGAACAGCGGCGCCGGCTCGGGCGACGTCGCCATCCCGCTCAGCCTGCTCGCGGGCGATACGAACGGCAGCGGTCAGGTCACCGGCAGCGATATTAGCCAGACAAAATCGCTGAGCGGGAGCGCGATCACAGCCGACACCTTCCGCGGCGACGTGATGCCGACGGGCGCGATCAACAGTTCCGATATCGGTTTCGTGAAGTCGCGCTCAGGAAATACGCTGCCTCTGGCACAGGAGCGCACACCGCGCTAACGCTCACGCGGCCGAGCGGTCGAAGAGCGCGTCACCCGGCGGCTTCACCCGACCTTCGGCCAGCGCGCGCTTCGCTTCCTCCGTGCTTTCGAAAATTGGAATCACCTTGTCCAGACGCACGATTTCAAAAATCGTCTTCAGCGACGGGTTCATCCCCGTCAAACAAAGCACGCCCCCATATTCGCCCGCGTCGCGAAAGTATTCGATCATCGCGGCCAGCCCGGAGGAGTCGATAAAACTCACGCGCTGCAAATCCACCAGCAGGGCCGGACACCGCGCGGCGACTTTACCTTGCAGCAACGCCCGCAGCACCGGCGCGTAGTGCAAATCGATTTCGCCCTCCAGGAGCAGAGCGTTGATCCCATTATCGACTGTTTCCTTCAGGCGCATGATCGAGTGGTTGCTCAACTATTCGTCGGCCCGCCGGTGGCTGGACGCACCCTTCGCCACTTGCGCGGGCACGGGAAAACGGCCCGCTGACAGTTTTCCGAGCCGCATCGAGCACGATCGTCGCCGCGTTCACTCCAGGCGCGCATGCTTTCGCCACACGAGAAAAACAGGAACTCCCGTCAGCACCAGAAGGTAGCCGGCGCCCGAAGTCGCGGGGGCGAGCAAGGCAAGGTCCACAATAAGCAGGCTGGCGATGGAGATGTAAATCAGCGGCACGATCGGGTAACCCCAGGTGCGATAAGGGCGCGCCGCGTCACGCATCTTCCGCCGGAGCACGAAGACCGCTCCCACCATCAGGATGTAGAAAACCAGATCGACCGAGATGATGTATTCGAGCAGTTGCGTATAGACGTTGCCATACGTGATCGCGCCTGTTTTTGGATCGGTGATAATGGTGCGCGGGAGCGTGAGCAGGCAGGCCCAAAGGCCTTGCGCCACCAGCGCCATCGCCGGCGCTTGGTGACGGTTCAGTTTCGCGACCCCACGAAAAAAGAGGCCATCACGCGCCATCGCATACGAGACGCGCGCGCCGGCGAGAATGAGGCCGTTATTACATCCGAAGGTCGAGACCATGATGGCGATCGCCATCAGCGTGGTGCCGATCGGTCCCAGCATGGCGTTCATCGCCGCCACGGCCACGCGGTTCTCGGGCGCGCGCTGGATCCCTTCCAGCGGAAGCGTGGCGATGTAAGCCAAATTCGCGAGCAGATAGAGCGCGACCACCACCCCGCAGCCGACGAGAAGCGCACGCGGCAAGGTCCGACCGGGGTCGCGCACTTCACCGGCGGTGAAGGTCACGTTATTCCAGGCCGATTGCGCGAAAAGCGGGCCGACCATTGCTTTGCCTAACAACATCAAGAGCGCGACGGATCCGGTCGCAAACAAGCCCGGTTGCGCTGCGTGTGGCAACCAGCCGTTCGCCGCGGAATCCCACCAGGCCGCGCTCCGCGCTGCGCTCGTCGCGCCCCAGCCGAGCGTCAGGCCTACGACGATCAACGCCAAAAGCGCGGCCGTTTTTGCAAAAGTGAAACTGTTCTGCACCAGCTTGCCGAGTTCCAGTCCGCGCGTGTTGCTCCAGGTCAGGAGCAGGATCATCGAGACGGCGAGCAGTTGTTCCGTGGAAAGGCTGATCGCGTAACCGCCACCGAGATGAAGCGGATGGATGAGAAAATTAGCCGGCGCGATCCCGGGAAACAAAACGCCAGTGAACTTCGCGAAAGCCACCGCCACGGCCGCGATCGTGCCGGTTTGGATCACGAGCAAGATCGCCCAGCCAAACAAAAATCCGAAGAGCGGCCCGTAAGCCTCGCGCAGGAAAACGTATTGCCCGCCCGCTTTCGGCATCATAGCGGAAAGCTCCGCGCAACAGAGCGCGCCCGTGATGGTGAGCAACCCCGCCAAGGCCCAAGCCACCAGAAGCCAACCCGGCGATCCTGTGAGCCGAGCCGACTCCGCCGAGGTGATGAAAATGCCCGACCCGATCATCGAGCCGATCACGATCATGGTCGCGTCGACCTGACCGAGCGCGTGCGCGAGCTGGCGGGGCGCGCTCGGCGTGGGAGAGGTGACTTCCTTCATTGGGACGGCGGGCTTAGGGCATGTCTCTCCTGCGCACCAATCGGCGCTACGACCACGCCCATCTGGTGCAGCGCCAGCCGCAACTGCCGCGCAAACTCCACTGCGCCGAGAGTGTCGCCGTGCACGCAAATCGTATCTGCCTCCACCGGCACCTCGCTTCCATCGATCGCGCGGACTTGGCCATGACGCAGCATTCCGTAAACGCGATTCGCCGCGGCTTCCGCATCGTGCAGAAGGGCATCTGGTCGATCGCGCGGAACGAGCGCTCCGTCTGGGAGGTAATTTCGATCTGCGAATACCTCGCGCGCCACCCGCACATCCGCATCCACGGCCAAACGCGCCAGTGCGCTCTGCGCCGGGGTAAAAATCACCAATTCCGGATCGACCGCGATCACCGCGCGCACAATCGCGTCGGCCGTTTCCTCGTCGTGCGCCGCCTGATGGTAGAGCGCACCATGTGGTTTCATGTGGCGCGGACGCAGGCCTAACGAGTTTGCCAGTGCCTGAAATTCTTCCAGTTGTTCCCGAACCAGTCGAAAAGTCTCATCTCCGGAAAGCTTCATCTCCCGACGGCCGAAGTTTTCTCGATCATCAAAGCCTGGATGCGCTCCCACCGCCACGTCACGCTCCTGCGCCGCGCGAAGCGACGCCCGCATCATCTCCGGACTCCCGGCGTGCCGGCCACAGGCAATGTTCGCAGAACTGACCAGCTGGAGCAGTTCGTTATCATGCCCGGCGCCTTCACCGAGATCCGAGTTGAGATCGACGCTTAGGTTCATCTCAGCTGCAGCTCCAAGCCGATGGAAAAACGTTGCAGGTCCCGCGTCCGTTCGACCAAAAGGCTTTGCGCCTCAGCCAGCGAGATTTCGGCGAAACGCACCTCCTCTCCTGGGCGCAACTGCGCCGCCGCGGGCAAATCGACCGTGATCACATGCGCGATTTTGGGGTAGCCGCCGATCGTCTGGCAATCTCCCAGGAGCAAAATCGGCTGCCCATTGGGCGGGACCTGCAGCGTTCCGGGCGCGACGCCGGACGAAACCAGTTCCGTCTTCGTCGCCAGAGCCAGCGGTTCGCCTTCCAAACGCAAACCCATCCGGTCCGACTGCGCAGTCACCGTGAAAATCTGATGCGCTTCCAGGGTCGACTTTTCAAAACGCGACCAATCCGGCCCGCGCACGATGCGCAAAAACGGATGCCGCGGCGCCGTGCAAGCCCAGTCCCAAGGCGCACGCCATGACGTGCAGCGCGCCAGGCCGATGTTGCGAAAAATTTCCGCTGCTGTCTCCGAAGGCGCGCCGAGAGAAAGTTCATCTCCATCGCGCAAGACCCGCCCTTCCAAACCACCGAAACCGCTTCGCAAATCCGTCGATCGACTGCCGAGCACAAGCGGCACGTCGATGCCTCCAGCGAGCGCGAGCCAGGCGCGCGCACCTTTCTCCGGTGCGGATACTTCCAGCACCTCCCCGGCGCGCACGACGAAGGCATGGCCCGCTGGAATTCCATCGAGGCCAACGCGCACCTGAAATTCGCCGCCCGTCCACGCCACCACCCTGTCGCTCGCAAACCGAAGCTGCACCTGCCCCAACGTGAGCTCCAATCCCGCCGCTCCTTCAGCATTCCCGACGAGCAGATTCGCCACCCGCAACGCATGAAGATCCAGCGCGCCGCCTAACGAAACGCCAGCAGCCCGATGTCCCGGTCGGCCGAGATCCTGCACGGTGCTGAGAAATCCGGCCCGTAAAATGGTGACCCTCATATCATCCCGCGATCTCATCGAACTTCGCGCGCGAAACGGCGCGAAAACGCACCCGATCGCCCATCGTCAGAAGCGCTGGCTGTTCTTTTCCCAGATCAAACAAACGCAGCGGCGTCCGCCCAATCACGTTCCAACCTCCAGGCGACGCTTGCGGGTAAATCCCCGTCTGTCCGCCGCCGATCCCCACCGAGCCGGCCGCCAGCTGCAGACGCGGCGTAGCACGACGCGGCGTTGCCAGCAGGCGCGGCAGGCCGATCAAGTAAGGAAATCCTGGGGCAAAACCGAGACACGCCACGCGGTAACGCGCAGTTGAGTGCGCAAGGATCACCTCGCGTTCAGTCAGGCGTGCGCGCCTGGCTACCAGCGCCAGATCAGGTGCAAATTCCCCCTCGTAGCACACCGGTATTTCCACCAGCCGCTCCTTCCGCCTCGCGGCCCCCGAGTTCGAGGTGAGCAGCTTTAAGATTGCGCCCTCCATCGCTTCGAAGTCGCCCCCGAGAGCCGGTTCATAGAAAACAGTCACACTCGAAAACGCCGGTGCGATCTCTACCACTCCCGGCAATTCCGCTGCCTGCAAAACATCCAGCACGCTTTCCACCGCGCGCAGGTCGCCGCCCGGACTGGCCGCAATTTCCTCGCCCACTTGGATCGTGAGCGCAGAATCTCCCAGCGGTAAAATAGTCATGCGGCGATGCGCTCCTTTCCGTTTGTCCGGCGGCGCGGTTCGCTACGATACTCAGGTTATCCGCGGGCGAACAACTGCGGATTCCTTGTTTTGACTTCATGAACTCCAGTCTTCTTGCAGCGATCAATCTCGTTGTCTTTCTCGTCCTCAGCTTCTTCCTCGCGGGCGCTATCGCGCGCGCGCAATGGCGCGCCGGTGGCAATGCGGCCGTCATTCTCCTTATCCTATTGTGCGGCCAGGCCTGGCTTGTCCCACAAGCGATCAGCTTTTTCGTCTTTCACTCAACGCGTCTGCTTTATCCGCTTTGGTTCGGCAATTGGATCGCGTCCGCTAGTGGTGTGCTGCTTTTTGCTTTCGTCCTGCGTGGCAGCTCTCGCGATCTTTTCGATGCCGCGCGTCTCGATGGAGGCGGCGCTTTGAGTAGACAGCAAAATGTCATCTGGCCGGGAGTGCGCTCAGCGTGGTTGGCCGTTGCCACTATTCTTGTCATGGCTACGTGGGCGGAATTTGTGCAGCCTTTCCTCGCGTCACAGACTTTGGTCGCGCTGCCCGCAGCGGGCGACGGCCATCTACCCACCGCCGCACCAGCGCTTGCGCTCCTGCTCGCGCTTTCGCTGGCGGCCGCGCTGCCGGTCCTGGCCGTCTATTTCTTCGTGGGCAAGAATTTTTCGGCGCAGCCGCGCTAACTGCCGTCAGGACCCGCCCAAGCCGCTCTACCGTGATGAAGGAATACTCTGCCGACGCCGCACCACCCTTCATCAGCGGGGTGCGCATGCGCATCTTCCTCCTCTCGTTCACGCTCCTGTTCTTCGAGCTGCTCTGCATTCGCTGGATCCCGGCCTACGTCCGGTATCTCAGCTATTTCACCAATTTTATCCTCCTCGCTTCGTTCCTTGGGATGGGTTTGGGAATCCTGGCCGCGCGACGTCCCACCTTCCGCTTTCTCTCCTTTCCCACGCTGCTCGTGGCGCTCACGGCCGTCGTCGCGCTCAATCGTTTCGAGCTCAACCTTGCCAGCACCGACGTCCTCTACTTCGGCTCCGGCACCACCGGCTATGCCAGCGCGGAAAGCTTCATCCTTCTCCCGCTCATCTTCACTTTTGTGGCCGCTGCATTTATCCCACTCGCGCGCTCGCTCGGTTTGCTCTTTACCGAAACCGCGCCGCTCACAGCCTACACCTTTGATATTGTCGGCAGTTTGGCCGGGACGGCGGCGTTTTTCCTCATCGGTTACTTTGCGTTGCCGCCAGTGTATTGGTTTGGCGCGCTCGGCTTGCTCGTGCTCGCCCTCAGTTCGCGACGCGCGCTTTTGCGGACGGCGTTCCTGGTCGTTGTGGCAGCGGCGATCGCTCTTTTCCTTCAGCGCGGCAGCTACTGGTCGCCGTATTACAAGATCACGCTCACGCCGGCGCAGCCCAGCGGCTACGAACTCGATGTCAACAGCATCGGCCATCAAAGCATGATCCCTTGGCAGGCGAAGGAGCCCTTCTACCGCCGCGTTTACGAGCTCTTCCCCGACGCTAAGTTCCAACACGCCCTTATCCTCGGTGCCGGCACCGGCTCTGACACCGCGACCGCACTCGCTCATGGCGTGCAAAAGATCACCGCGGTGGAGATCGACCCCGTCATCCAACAACTCGGCGCACAACTGCATCCGGACCAACCCTACTCTGATCCACGCGTGCGGATGATAAACACCGATGGCCGCGTCTTTCTCCGAAATACGAAAGAGAAATTCGACCTCATCATTTTCGCCCTGCCCGATTCGCTCACGCTTACCTCCAGCATCGCGAATCTGCGGCTCGAAAGTTTCCTCTTCACTCAAGACTCGTTAGCCGCCGCCCGCGCCGCCCTGGCGCCCAACGGCGTGCTCGTTCTCTACAATTACTATCGCGAACCGTGGCTAATCGAGAAACTAGCCGGCATGGTCAGTCACACTTTCGGGCGCGACTCTTTTGTCTCGACCTACGGCGGACAGGGCCGCGGCGCAGTCATCATCAATGGCCCGCGTCTCGCGCAATCTCCCGCCGCCCAGGCCGGCGCCTATCGCGAATTTCCCGCCAGCGCAGAAACGCGACTCCGCGTTACCGGCGAAGGTCTCATGGGGACGAGCGCGATCACTCCCGCGACAGACGACTGGCCTTTCGTCTACCTTCCCCACAAATCCTTCCCCGCCCTTTACCTGCGCGGCCTCGCGGTGGTCGCCGCCATCTCGCTCGTCGGCATTTGGTTTATCGCACCGCGCAGCACCCTGCGCCGGTTTGATTGGCACATGTTTTTCCTCGGCGTTGCTTTTGCGCTCCTGGAAGTGAAAGCGCTGATCACGTTCGCGCTCCTTTTTGGCAGCACGTGGATCGTAAATTCGCTCGTCTTCTTCGCCATCCTCACGAGCGTGCTCGTGGCTGTGCGCGTGAATGCGCTCCTCGCGGTGCGGCGCATCTGGATTTTCTATGCACTGCTTTTTGGGATGCTGGCGTTGAATCTGGCGATTCGGCCGGAGCTGTTGCTTTTCGAGAACGTGTGGTTGCGCTACTTGCTCGCGAGCGCGCTTGCCTTCACACCGGTGTTTCTCGCCAATGTCATCTTCTCGCACTCATTTCGCGATGCAGAACAGGCGGACGTTTCCTTTGCCTCGAACCTGCTCGGAATCATGGTGGGCGGGATGCTGGAGTATCTGAGCATGCTGCTCGGGTATCACGCGCTGCTGTGGTTTGTGATCGGGTTTTACGCGCTGGCCATGGCATGGCGAGGAGCGGGAACACGCGGCCCCATTTTGTCATCCTGAACCGCGCAGACGGCCGAAGAATCTCGCCGGTGAAGGGTATGCATTCCCGCCGCCTGGCAGGTCAGATCAGCGCGGGAGCCGGCACGCACGAGAGCGTCACAGACCCGCGGAGAGATCACTCGGCCGTCCCTCGCCAGCTGGGGGTGATGGCATGATTGCGCGCAGCGATTTTAGAAGCTCTGTCCGCGAGCGCGGGAGTTTCCCAAACAAGCGCGCCAACGCCAGCGCTGAATCGTGCTTGCTCGCTTTCGCATCATGTACGCCCGCGATCCGGGCCAGTTCCATCTCGAAATGCGTAAGCGCGCGCAGCGTAGGCTCTTTCGCGCTCAAAAAACCAAAGGCTCGCTGCAGGAGCGCGAAGAGCTCGGGTTCATCGTGGTCGCTTTCGGTGCAGAGCTCGATCAGCTCCACAAAATAGGAGGCGAGCTGCATGCGCGCGTAGCTGGCCCTGATGCCGGGAAAAAGATTCGTTAGGGAAACTTCGCGCAAGGTGTGCAGGCTGGAGCGACGACTGCGCACGAGCTGAATCTCCGCTTCGTAAAAGAGGTCGAGCTTGCCCGCAAAAGGGCTTTTCGCGCCGCGCGCGCCTTTCGCCACGGTCTGGACACAGCCGAGCGAACTGGTGCACCACGAGATGATCAGGCTGGTATCGCTGAGCTTGCGTTTGCGGAGCAAAATCGCGTGCGTGCTTTCCATTGGTGCTCCGAACCTTCAGCCCAGACGAGCCCGGATGCGACCGCAAATGGACACCGGGGAAAGCACGCAGCAGATCGGGCGGAGCTGGGTATCTTATCTGCTCACCCCAAGCATGGAGACGACCAAGACCGCCCAAATCCCCGAGGAGATGACTGGGCGGTCGCGCCGCACGCCGGTGGGCAAAATCTCCCTGCGCGATACTTTCCGCGCGCTGCGGCATCGGAATTACCGGCTCTTCTTTTACGGGCAACTGGTCTCGCTCATCGGCACGTGGATGCAGACCACGGCAATGAGCTGGCTGGTTTATCAGATCACGGGGTCGAAGTTATTGCTCGGGGTGGTCGCAGCGGTGAGTTCGGCGCCGATGATTTTCTTTTCGCTCTGGGGCGGGGCGCTGGCAGATCGCTACCCAAAACGCCGGATCATTCTCTGCACGCAGGTGGCGCAGATGTTGCCGGCGTTCCTGCTCGCGCTCCTGGCCTGGCGCGGATGGGCCACGCCGGCGACCATCATCGCGACAGCGGTGGTGAGCGGAATTGCGATGGCGTTCGACATGCCTGCGCGGCAGGCTTTCACGCTCGATATGACGAGCCGGGAAGATTTGCTCAACGCGATTTCGCTCAACAGCTCGATCTTCAATGGTGCTCGCATCGTAGGGCCGGCGCTGGCTGGGTTAGTCATCGGAAGCGTGGGCACGGCGGCGTGTTTTGCGCTTAATGGCGTCAGCTTTGTTGCGGTCATCATCAGTCTGCTCATGATGCGTTTGCCGCCGTATGTGGCGCAGGCGGCAACCACCCGGGGAAGCGCCTGGAGCGGGTTGCAATACGTCTGGGGAAACCGACGCGTGCGCACAATTCTCGGCCTGCTGGGCACAGTCGGCATCTTCGGTTGGTCCTATGCGGTGTTGTTGCCGGCGTTCGCGCGCGACGTTTTCGGCGCGGGCGCGAATGGATATGGCGGCCTGATGTCGGCCAGTGGCGTGGGCGCACTTCTTGGTGCGCTGACAGTGGCAACGGCGGGCCATGTTTTTCCGCCGCGCAATGTCGCGCTGGCAGGAAACTGGCTCTTCGCGCTGGCGTTGGTGGCGTTTTCGCGGACGACGAATTATTACCTCGCGCTCTTCTTCATGTGCGTGGGCGGGTTCGGCATGCTGCTCTTCTTTTCGACTTCGAATACCGTCATGCAAACCATCGTCCCCGACGAAATGCGCGGCCGGGTGCTTGGGAGTTTGGGGACTGGTTTTCGGCGCGATGATTCCGCTCGGAAGTTTGGAGGCGGGCTGGCTGGCGGAGTGGTTGGGCGCGCCGTTTGCGTTGGCGTTTGGCGGCGTGGTTTGTGCGATCGCGGGCCTGGTGGCGCTGGTCGCAATCCGGCGGCGTGAAGCCGAGACGACTCCGCGCAATTCCGGGTAGCCCCGGTCTCCTTAGCGATTGCCGATGTGGATCGCGCCCTTGTTCACAGCCAGCGCGGCTTCTTTCACCGCTTCGCTGTGCGTCGGGTGTGAATGCACGGTGCGGCCGAGATCTTCCGCGCTGCCTCCGAATTCCATCACGGCGACGCATTCCGCCATCAAATCGGACGCGACGTGCGAAAGGATGTGCGCACCGATGATGCGATCGGTTTTCGCGTCGGCCACAAATTTCACGAAACCAGTCGCGTCGTCCGCGGCCAGCGCACGGCCATTCGCGGCGAAAGGAAATTTGCCAACCCGCACGTCCATCCCTTTTTCTTTCGCGTAATCTTCGGTGATCCCGACGCCCGCGACTTCGGGGTTGGTGTAGATGATGCCCGGGATGACATCGTAGTTCACGTGCCCGGCTTTGCCCGCGATCATCTCGACGCAGGCGACGCCTTCTTCCTCGGCCTTGTGCGCGAGCATGGGGCCCGCAATGACATCGCCGATGGCGTAAATGCCTTTGATGTTGGTGCGGTAATGCGCGTCAACTTTGATGCGCTTCCGCTCGTCGAGTTCAACCCCGAGCTTGTCCGCGCCCACGCCTTCCATGAAGGCGCGGCGACCGACGGAAACAAGAACTTTGTCCGCCTCGAAGGTCAGTTCTTCTTCGCCTTTCGTGGCCTTCGCGATGGCCTTTCCGTTTTCGACTTTCACCTCGGTCACTTTCGTCTCGAGGTGGAATTTCATTCCTTGAGCGGTGAGAACCTTCTGCAACGCGTTTGCTGTCTCCAGATCGAAACCGAGCGCGATACGAGGAAGAAATTCTAAAACCGTGACGTCAGATCCGAGCCGACTCCAAACCGAACCCATCTCCAAGCCGATGGCGCCACCGCCGATGACGAGAAGCTTTTCCGGCACTTTCGAAAACGTGAGCGCTTCCGTGCTGCTCACGACTACGTCGCCGTCGAATTTCATGTTCGGTAACTCAACCGGCACGCTGCCGGTCGCGATAATGATGTGCTTGGCCTCGATCTCCTGAGCGTCGCCTTCACTCGGCTGGACAGAGATTTTGCCGACGGCGGTGATGGTGCCCTTGCCCTGGAAGGTGGTGACCTTGTTCAACTTCATCAACCCGCGCACGCCGCCGGTGAGTTGTTTCACGACCTTATCCTTGCGGCTCAACATCGTCGGCAGATCGAGCTCAATGCCGCTGAGTTTGATTCCGTGTTTGGCGGCTTCCTTCTTGGCAAAAGCAAAATGATCGCTCGAAGAAAGGAGCGCCTTGCTCGGAATACAGCCGATGTTCAGACACGTCCCGCCGAGTTCTTTGTCCTTCTCAATAATGGCCGTCTTGAGTCCGAGCTGAGCGGAGCGAATGGCGGCCACATAGCCGCCCGGGCCGGAGCCGATGATAACAACGTCGAATGATTCCATAAATTTGTGGCGCCTAGAAATCGAGCGTCAGCTTGGTCGGATCCTCGATGCACTCCTTCACTTTGATGAGGAAGGTCACGGCCTCTTTGCCGTCAACCGCGCGGTGATCGTAGCTGAGCGCCAGATACATCATCGGGCGAATCTCGACTTTGCCGTCAATTGCGACGGGCCGTTGCTGGATGGAGTGCATGCCGAGAATGCCGCTTTGCGGTGGATTTAGAATCGGTGTGCTCAAGAGCGAGCCGTAAACGCCGCCGTTCGAGATCGTGAAGGTGCCGCCCTGGAGATCCTCGATTTTGATTTTGCCTTCACGCGCTTTGGTGGCGAACCCGCCGATGTCGCCCTCCAACTCAGCGAAAGGTCTTCTTATCCGCATCGCGCACCACGGGCACCACCAGGCCGCGCTCGGTGCCAACCGCCACCCCGATGTCGAAATAGTGGTTCTGGATAAAGTCATCGCCTTCGATGCGCGAATTGATCGCCGGCACCGTCTTCAAAGCTTCCACTACCGCTTTAACGAAGAACGACATGAAGCCGAGTTTGAAATTGTTCTTCTTCACAAAAGCGTCCTGCGATTTCTTCCGCAGCTCCATCACCGCGGTCATATCGCATTCATTGAAGGTCGATAAAATCGCGGCCGTTTGCTGCGCCATCACCAGCTGCGCGGCGATCTTGCGGCGCAAGGGCGACATGCGTTTGCGCGTAGAGCGCTCGGATCCCGTCGTCTCCGGGGCAGCGGTGTCCTCCGTGACGCCTGGGTCAGTCTTCTCAGTCGCAGGGGCGGCAGCGCGGTTCTCCGCCGCGGCGAGCACATCACCTTTCGTTAGGCGACCGCCTTTGCCACTGCCGGAAAGATTAGCCGTCTCCAGTTTTTCCTCCTCCACGATCCGACGAACAGCCGGAGACAGCACCTCTGCGTTGGGGGATTTCTTCTCTCCGCTGACCGGTGCGTCTGCGCGATTCGGATCCGGTTTATCCTTGGCATCGATCGGCGTGGCGACACTCGCGGTGGGCGTGGTCGCGGTGGCTGCTTCATCGATGGTCGCCACCACTTCGCCGATCTTCACTTCCTGGCCTTCGGTCGCAATCGTTCGCAGGACGCCGGCTTTTTCCGCAGTGATTTCGGTCGACACTTTGTCGGTCTCGAGGGTGAAAAGCGGGTCGCCCGCCTGGACCTGTTCGCCGTCTTTCTTATGCCAGACGGAAACGATGCCGCTGGAAATGGATTCGCCGACTGCCGGGATTTTGACTTCGATGCTCATGAAAGGCTTACAGTATGCGTAAACGCAGGGCGCGGTCGAATTGAACGTTACCGAGCTTCCTTGCTCTCGCTGTGCGCCGCCGCGGCCAGAAGTGCATCGAGCGCGCTTCTTGACCACAGGCGTCCATCCAGGATGACGGCACGGACGCGCTGCGTGTGTGCTATCGCCGCCAGAGGATTGCCCGCAAGCAAGACCAGATCGGCCCGTTTCCCGACGGCAATGGAGCCGCCGCGGTCCGCCTGACCCAGAAACTCAGCCGGCCAGATGGTGGCGGAACGCAAAGCATCCGCGGGACTGAGACCAGCTCTCACGAGCAATTCCAGCTCCGTCTGCAGCGCGAAGCCTGGATAGACCAACGGCATGGGCGAGTCGGTTCCAGCGAGCAGGCGGACGTTCGCCGCGTTCAAGGTCTGGACGATCTGACGGGAAACCTCCCAGCGGCGGCGTGCCAGTTCCTTCTCCGCCAGCGGACGCTCTTTGAGATTTCGCACCCAGCGCGCCTGTTCGTCGGGTCGCAAGTAAGGCCAGCGTGGGTCGTCGCGCATCTCCGCTGCCAAACCGTTTGCCTCGAAATATGGCAGCACGAGCGTGGGCACCTGCACCTGAGGCGTGCGCGACAGGGCGGCGGCGACTCGATCGCAAGTCGCCTGATCAAAACTTTCCAGGACGTCGCGTTCCTGCGCTTGAATCATCTCAGCGATCTTCCGCCCACCCAATCCGTGGCGAGCGCCGAGGAAGCTTCTTCTCCCGCGCCGAACAAGCCTCGTAAACTTGAGTGAGATGCTCGTTACTCCGCTGCCCGGAGGATGCGGCTTCCAGCAAACTGACTTCGCCCGGAATATGTCCGCACACCGGCAATTGCACGGCCGCGGCCTCGGCCAAGAAGCGCACGCCAAACCGGCTCGCGCATGTCCGAAAACACCTTCAGGAAATCCACCCCCGCCGCCTTGCTCGCCTGCACCTGCTCTCCCACCGCGCTCGCGGATTCTGTCCGCACGACCGCCCCGGCCGCGAGGATGCGGGGCGCGACCAGTTCGCCGCTTTCCATTTTGGAGCGCCACGCCTGAATGATGGCCATTTCCGCGGGCTCCGTGGACATCTCGCGGACGGCCGTGACGCCGTTGGCGATGAAAAGCGGAAAGGCCCACTCGTTAGGCGGCCGGCGCGACGCGTTGTTGAAAAGGTGGACGTGCATGTCCACCAGTCCGGGAATGAGAAACAGATCGCGCCCCGGCACTCGCGCTGTTCCAGGCGGGAACTCGACTGCGCCGGATTCTCCAATCGCGGCGATAAGCCCATCGACGATCAGGATTGTTCGAGGCGATTCGACCTCGCCCCGAATCACGTCCACGATCGACACATCCTCGATCGCAATCGTGGGACGCGAGAGCGTCGCGAGAGATGCGGTTCTCGAATCTGTGCCGTGCGCGCCACTGATCCACGCGGTGGCAAACAGAAGGAGCCCCCGCAGGAAATTCCGTCCCCGTGCAAGGCTACCCGCCTTCATGACACTGGCGCGGCTACAGGCTCAGCGCTTCCCAGATGAGCTGCGCTTGTTCGACCTTGTGCAAGGTGAGCGCGCCGACGGCGGGGCTGGCGCTGGCGTTGCGCCCGGCGTAGGAAATTTCGCGACCAAAAAGCGCGCGCAGACGCGGTTCAATGAAGGTCCACGCGCCCATGTTTTGCGGCTCTTCCTGGCACCAGATGAGATTGGCGTCGCTCGGGAATGCGGTCACAAGCGCCTTCAATTTTTCTTCGTGCAACGGGTAGAGCTGCTCGACGCGGATCAAAGCGGCTTCCGTGATATTTTGCGCCTCGCGATTCTTCAGCAGGTCGTAGTAAACCTTGCCCGAGCAGATGACGATGCGCTTGATCTGCTCAGCCGGGCCGAGAAGAGGCGCGCCCAGAATTTCTTCGAATCGGCCTTCTGTAAAATCCTCGGTGCGCGAGGTGGCGTGCTCCGCGCGGAGCAGGCTTTTCGGCGTCATGATGACGAGCGGCTTGATGAACTCGCGCTTCATCTGCCGACGCAGAACGTGGAAGTACTGTGCGGGCGTGGTCAGATTGCAGACCTGGATGTTATCCTCCGCCGCGAGCTGCAGGAAACGCTCCACCCGGCCGCTGGAATGCTCTGGGCCCTGCCCTTCGTAGCCGTGCGGCAGAAGCAAGACGATGCCGCTCGGGCGCTGCCATTTCGATTCTGCCGAGACGATGAACTGATCAATAATGTTCTGCGCACCGTTGGCAAAATCGCCGAACTGGGCTTCCCAAAGACAGAGCATCTCCGGGAAATTGACCGAGTATCCGTAATCAAATCCGAGCACGGCGGCTTCGGAGAGAAGACTGTTGTAAATGCAGATAGGCGCCTGCCCGGGCGCGAGATTCTTCAACGGGATGTAAGGCTCCCCGATCTCCGCATCATAAACGACCGCATGCCGATGACTGAAAGTGCCGCGTCGGCTGTCTTGTCCGGAAAGGCGAACGGGCGTGCCCTCCAACAGGAGCGAGCCAAACGCCAGCGCTTCCGCGAATCCCCAATCATAGGGACCGCCAGCTTCGAAAGCTTTTCTTCGGCGATCCAAAACCGTCAGCTTCACTTTCGGCAAAATCTTGAACCCATCCGGCACACGCGTGAGCCCTTGGACGACGGTGCTGAGGGTGTCGGCTGTGATCGCGGTGGACACCGCGTCGAACGAGAAATCCGGCTGAAAGACCGCGGTGGATTCGTTAAATTTTTCCTTCCGATCCGCTGGCTCGGTGGCGTGCGCTTTGACGTCATCCAGCGCCCTTTGGAGTCGGCCCTCGAATTCACTTTCCAGCGAGGCCGCTTCTTCTTCGCTCAGCCGGCCAGCCTCGATTAACTCCTGCCGATAAAGCTTCCGCACCGAAGGGCGGCGATCGATTTTCGAATACAAATCTGGCTGCGTGAAAGACGGCTCGTCGCCTTCGTTGTGGCCGAAACGCCGGTAGCAATACATGTCGATCACGACATCGCGGCTGAATTCCTGACGGAAATCGAGCGCCAACTCGGTGACGAACATCGTCGCCAGCGGGTCGTCTCCGTTCACGTGGAAGATGGGGACCTCGATCGTCTTCGCGATGTCAGTCGCATACATGGAAGAACGCGCGTCTTCCGGCAAGGTGGTGAATCCGATCTGGTTGTTCACCACCACATGCACCGTGCCGCCAGTCGAGTAGCCGGCCAGTTGCGACATGTTCAGCGTTTCGTAAACGATCCCCTGCCCTGCGAAAGCGGCATCGCCATGGATGAGCAACGGTAGAACTCGGCGCCGGTTTTCCGTGTCGCCGCGGATGCGTTGACGCGCGCGCGCCGTTCCTTCCACCACGGGGTCGACCGCTTCGAGATGGCTCGGGTTGGCCGCGAGGCGAATCTCCACTTCCGCGCCTTCCGCCAGCTTCCGGATCGTGCGATAGCCAAGGTGATATTTCA
The DNA here is from genome assembly GCA_963762685.1 of uncultured Verrucomicrobiae bacterium. GTDB lineage: Bacteria > Verrucomicrobiota > Verrucomicrobiia > Chthoniobacterales > UBA10450 > JACCTI01. Next base: position 321,501 of record CAVXLV010000013.1, read on the forward strand.
CATCGCCGTCCCCGCCCACGAGGTTCGGCACGTAGTTCTCGGTGAACTCGGTGAAGATCACGCGGAAGGATTTCTGCAGGAAATTTGCCAGGACGTTCAGCCGCCCGCGATGGGCCATGCCCATGCAGATTTCCTCAATGCCGGCGTGCGGGCATTTCTGCAAAATCGTGTCGAGAATCACCATGAGCGATTCCGCACCTTGCAGGGAAAAGCGCTTCTGCCCGACGTAACGCGTATGCAGAAATGTCTCGAATAATTCCGCTTCCAGCAGCGCGCGCAGGAGCGCGATTTGCACCGGACGCGAAGCACTGTGCTTCGGCGGCCGCGATTCCAGGCGATGCCGCACCCAGTTCCGGATGCGCGTGTTTTGAATGTGCTGAAACTCCGCGCCGATCGAGTCCGCGTAGATGGCCTGCAGTTTTGCGATCATCTCGCGCAGGGTCATGCGCGCGTTGCCGAGGAAAAACTTCGAGGAAACCTGGAGATCGAGATCCTTCTCGCTGAAGCCGAGTTCACGCAGAGTGAGCAGCGGATTCTGCGGCCGTTTATCGGCCAGCGGATCCAATTGCGCGACCGTGTGGCCGAGCGTGCGGTAGGCATAAACGAGGCCGTCGATCCGCGTTTGCAGCGGACTCTCCGCATCGTGCCGCCGTCGAGGCCGCAGCGCCATTTCGTTTCTCCAGATTCCCCAGCTCGAAGCCTTCGAAAAAAGCTGACCAACCGGAATCAACGCCGTCCGGATTATCCTGCCAGCGGCGGTAATTTTCCTCGAGCAGATCGAGGTTCAGATGAGTCGCAAACGACGGGCGCATGTGAGGTGCAATCTGCGCGGAAGGCGCTGGCAGGGCAAGTTGACAGTGCCGAAGCGGGCCGGTTACTTCCTCCGCAGATGGTTAGACCGGCAGAGTTTTGGCGAACAGGCGCGAAGGCGCTGGCTATTCTTTGGCTCAGCCTCGGTTTGGTGCCCCGGGCTCAGGCGCAGGCTGATCCTGCATCGGAACCGGGCGTGCTGGCGGTGGCGAAGGTGTTGCCCGCAGTGGTGAACATCAATACCGAGCGCGTCGTCCGGCGGCGGGTGCGCGATCCGTTTGAAGATTTTGCCGCGCAATATTTCGGGAATTACCGCACCCGGCCGCGCGAAATCCAGCAGACGCTGCAAAGCCTGGGTTCCGGGTTCATTGTCGATCCGGCAGGCTACATCATTACCAATCAGCACGTAGTGGAACGCGCGGCCGATTTGAAGATCGAGGTCACGCTCGCGGATGGAAAAACGCTCAACGCGCGCTACATCACGGGCGATGAAAAGAAGGACCTCGCCTTCATCAAGATCGACTCGAAAGATCCGCTCCCGTTCGTCAATTTGAACGATCTCTCGCCGAACTTGCTCGGCCAATCGGTCATCGTGGTGGGAAACGCGCTCGGCTACAGCGGCTCGATCAGTCGCGGCGTGTTGAGCGGATTGAAACGCGACATCACGATCGGTGAGTTTGAGTACAAGAATCTGCTGCAGACCGATGCGGCGATTAATCCGGGGAACAGCGGCGGACCGCTGGTCGATCTTTCCGGTCGGTTGGTTGGGGTCAGCTCGGCGAAGATGGCTTTCACGCCGCAGGGTGTGCCGGCGCAGGGGTTGGGCTTTGCCATTCCGGCGGTCGAAGTGCGGGACACCGTGGCCGAGTTTAAACGGATCGCCGAGAAACAGCCAGCGCCGCAAACGCCGGCCCCTAACGAATCGAACGCCCCTTCCAACGCGGAACGCCTTTTCGGGATGCAACTGCAGGAGCTGACCCCGGAACTCATGGACGCGCTCCGGCTGGATAACGACAAAGGCGTGCTCATCAGCGCGGTGGAGGAAGGAAGTCCTGCCGCTGCCGTCGGCATCGAGCGCGGCCTCGTGATTTATCGCGTGGGCAAATACGATGTGCGCCGCATCGAGCAGGTGGAGAAACTTCTCGCGCGGGCGCAAACCGGCACGCCGGTCGATTTCACTGTCGGGATCGTGCGCAACGGTGGACAGTCCCCGCGGCTGGCGCGCGTGACCTTGACCGCGCGTTGAGTCGGAAAAAATCTGCAACGCGGAGCGTTTCGGTTGTCTCAAAAAAAATATCCGCATGATCAAGGTTGAAAATCTCACCAAACGCTACGCCGGCCACACTGCGGTGAAGGACCTGAGTTTCGAGGTCGGCAAAGGCGAGATCATGGGGTTCCTCGGGCCGAACGGCGCGGGTAAGAGTACCACCATGAAGATTCTCTCGAGCTTCATGCCGGCTACTTCCGGGCGCGCCTCCATTGCCGGTTACGATGTCTTCGAGCAATCGCTCCAGGCGCGCGCGCATCTCGGTTACATGCCGGAAAATGTGCCGCTTTATACAGAGATGCGGGTTACGGAATATCTCGATTATCGCGCCGCGCTGAAAGGCGTGCCGCATCGCCGCATCAACGAACGCGTCGGTGACGTGAAAGAGCTTTGCGGTTTGAAAGAAGTGGAAAAAAAGCTCATCGGCTCGCTCTCGAAAGGCTTCCGCCAACGCGTCGGCCTGGCCGATGCGCTCGTGCACGAACCGGATCTGCTCATCCTCGACGAACCGACCAGCGGCCTCGATCCAAACCAGATTCGCCAGGTGCGCGACCTGATCAAAAATCTAGGCAAACAGCACACCATTTTGCTTTCCACCCACATCCTGCCGGAGGTGGAAATGACCTGCAGTCGCGTCATCATTATCAACAAAGGCCGGATCGAAGCCTGCGACACGCCGGAGAACTTGTTAGGCGAGATTCGCACTGCCACCGGCGTGGTCCTGGAGGCGAAAGGTCGGGCCAGGACAACGGCGTGGAGCAGTTGAAACAAATCACCGGCGTGCGCGATGTCACCAGCGCGGCGGAGGACGAATGGCAGACGTTTACGCTCCGCGTGGAAGTCGGGCGCGGATGTGCGCGAGGAAGTCTTCCGTTTCGCTACGATCCGACGCTGGAGCGTGCGGGAGTTAACGCAGCGCAAAGCTACGCTCGAAGATGTTTTCGTTGAGCTGACACACCACGACGATTGATGAACGCGCGAACGAATACGGACTCCGGAGCAGAAACGTCGAACGTCGAACGTCGAACGCCGAACGTCGAACTAAGAGGCATCGCCAGCGCGTCCCCGGCTCCGGAGTTCGACGTTCGACGTTCGACGTTCGGCGTTCGACGTTTCCCCCAGAACCCACTCGCAACGCGCCCCGCCCTCGCTCGCCTGGAGCCATCTCGCCATGCGTAAATTCTACGCCCTCCTAAAGCGCGAAGTGCGCAGCTATTTCTACTCGCCCATCGCCTACGTCGTCCTCGTCTTCTTCCTCCTCCTCAGCGGAGCCGACATTTATCTCCAGCTCTCCTTCATGAACGGCAAGCCGGTCGGCTATTCCGTGCAGGAAGCGTTCTTTAATTCCATCTTCTTCTGGTTCGCCTTCGTCCTCATTTTCCCGCTGATCACGATGCGGCTTTTCTCGGAGGAGTTTAAGCTCGGGACGATCGAGCCGCTCATGACCGCACCCGTGCGCGACTGGCAGGTGATTCTCTCAAAATTCTTCGGCGCGCTCGTCTTTTACATCGTCCTCTGGATTCCCACGCTGCTTTACTTCGCGATTTTCCAATTCGTGACCAAACAGCCAGCCGCGTCGTCCGTGGGCGCGTATCTCGGCAGTTACCTCATGCTCCTGTTGCTGGGCATGTTTTACATCTCGATCGGCTGTTTCGCTTCTGTCTTAACGAAGAACCAGATCGTCGCCGCCGTCATTTCCTTCGTCGTCATCACGCTGCTCTTTTTCCTCGGACTCGTGTCGTTCGTCATGCTCGAAATCAGTTCCGCCTCGCGCCAGTTGCTCGGTTATTTCTCCGCGATCGAACAAATGGGCACGCTCTCGCGCGGTGAGATCGATACCCGCCCGATGGTGCTCTACGTGAGCATGACCATCGTAATGCTGGTTCTGACGCATTTCGCCTTCCAAACGCGGAAATGGAGGCTCTGACGATGGCGACCGAAAAACCGCCCGCCCCGAAAAAGATTCACCGCCTGCGCATTGGTGTGAACGTGCTCGTGCAGATCACGCTCCTTTTTCTCCTCGCGGTCATGGTCAACTATCTGGGCTTCGAGCACTACAAACGCTGGGACCTTTCGCGTGACAAAAAATACACGCTCTCGGATAAATCGAAGCGCTTCCTCGAGACGATCAAAGGCAAAGTCCGCCTGACCGTTTTCTTCGATACCAGCGACGCCATCAGCCAGGACGTGCAGAATCTCCTGAAGGAATACCAATACGCGGCCAAGGGAAAAATCGACGTCGAGAATATCGATCCCACGCGCAGCCTGGCTCGCGCCAAAGAGGTCTTCGATAAATACAAAGTCGTGACCGAGGAAAACGTCGTCATCGTCGACTACGAAGGTCGCAACAAGATCGTGAAGGCCTCGGAAATGGCGGACATCGATCAGGGAAACGAGATGTTCGGCGAAGGGCCGCGCGTGACCGCCTTCAAGGGCGAGCAGGCCGTCACGAGCGCGATGATGGACGTCGTGGAAGGGAAGAAAAACATGGTCGGCTACGTCGTCGGACATAAGGAACCGGCGCTGAACGATGCGCGCGCCTCGATCAGCGCTGCCATGACTCCGCTAGCCGGCGCGCGCAGCCCGATCTCGGTTTTGAAAACGTTGCTCGAGAACGACAACATCAAGCTCCAGGAACTGAATCTCTTCGAAGTGCCCGCGATTCCGGCCGAGATGAAAACGATCATGATCGTGGGTCCGAAATACGATTTTTCGGAGCGCGAGATGAAACTTTTGCGCGAGTTATTGGGACAAGGAAGGGCGCATTCTCTTGCTCCTCGATCCGACGGCGACGACGCCGAATCTGCTCGCCTTTCTCGGCGGACTCGGCGTGAAGGTGAACGACGACCGCCTGATGGCGAACGTGAAAACCGGCATCCAGGAAGTGGCCCGAATTCGCGATGTGGTCGCGCGCTTCCTGCCGGAAAGTCCGATCACAAAACGCCTCGTGGGCGTGCAGGCGCCATTCCTCGGCGCCACCTCGACGATCGAGTTGTCGCCGCCGGGCAATCCGGGCGCGCTAAACGTCCAACGCCAGCCGCTGGCTCAGGCGGAACGCGGCTATTGGGGCGAAGTGGACTACAATTCCACTGACGAAAGCGTCCTCCAGTTTACCCAAGGGCGTGATCACGACGTCCCTCTGAACTTCGCGGCCTCGATCGAAAAAGGCGGCAGCGAAGACGCACGCGTGCAGGCGAGTTCCTCGCGTTTGGTGCTGGTCACAAACTCGACTTTTGCCGAGGACAGCGGCCTGCAGCAGGGCCAGCAAGGCCTGGATTTCGTCTCCGGCGCGATCAACTGGCTTCTGAATCGCGAACAGCTGATCGGCATCGCGCCGAAAGTGCCGCAGACCCTCACCTTCCATCTCGATGACAACGCGATGCGCCGGCTGCGCTGGTTAATTCTTTTCCTGTTGCCGCTGCTTCCCGCTGTCATCGGCGTGGGCGTCTGGTGGCAGCGTCGCAGCTGATTTTCCCTAACGAGCGGATGAAAACGAAAACCACGCTGCTCCTGCTTGCCCTCGTTGTTGCTCTCGGGCGTTTGGATCAAGTTCTATGAAAGCCAGGGGCCGAACACCGAGGAAGCGAAACGCCGCGCCGGCAATCTCCTGAACTTCGAACGTGACAACCTCGAAGGGGTGGAAATTCAAAACGGCGAAGAGACTATCACGCTTCGCCGGGCTGACGGGAAATGGCGGGTGGAGGCGCCCATTCAGGATCAAGCCGATGCCCAGGCGGTAACAAAAATGCTCGCCGACCTCGAAAACTGGGAGAAGGACGAAACCATCCCCAGCAGCGAGATGGAGGCGAACAAAAGTCGTCTCGCCGAATACGATCTCGTGAAACCGAAATTGCGGCTCAAGCTTCTCGGCAAGGAGATGCCGCCAGAGATTCTCCTCGGGAAAGAGGCCGCGCTGGAAAATCGGATGTATGTCCGCTTCGCTAATTCGCCCGAGACGTTCCTCGTGCGCCAGACGGTGAAGAAGGACATCGAGATCAAGCCGGAAGAGTTTCGCGATCGTAAACTCACCGAGATTGCGAGCGCTCAAGTGACGCGCGTGGTCTTGAAGACACCGGCGGGCGAGATGGAATTGCAGAAGCATGGCGACGATTGGGAAATCGTGAAGCCGTTGCGCGCGCGCGCGGACAATCAAAAAATTCGGGATCTCCTCGCGCAGGTTACGAGCGCGCGGATCGAACAGTTCGTCGCAGACGACCGGGGCGATCTTCGCCCTTACGGTTTGGCCGAGCCGCGCGGCTCCATCACGCTTTTCACGGCGGATGACGGCCAAGGCCGGACACTGCAAATCGGAACCGCGCCGGAGCAGGAGAAGGAACAGGTCTACGTGCGCTTTTCGGCCCGGAGCTTCGTTTATACTTTGCCCAAAAAAATCGAGGGCATCCTCGCTTTCATGCCTGCCGATTTGCGCGATCGGCATCTCGTTCGCTTCGCGACCGATGTGCTGGATCGAGTCACGATCGAGGCGCCCGGTCGCGCCAAGACCGTGCTCGCGCGCAAGGATCAAAACTGGACCATCGCGAATCTGGATAACCGGCCGGCGAATTCCGCTGAAGTCGCCCGCTTGCTCGAGACGCTGAAGAACGAGCCGGTGAAAAAATTCGTCGAAGACGTCGCGTCGGATTTGCCGAAATATGGGCTCGATCAGCCGCAGCTCCGGCTCACCTTCAGTTCCTTCGCTTCGGAGAATACCGCGGAATCGAAGGCCGGCGAGGAACCTTTCGCAACCGTCGCGTTCGGCCGGACGGAGGGTGAGGAGGTCTTTGCCCGCGTGGGCGAAGAGCCGTTCATCGTCACCGTGCGACGCAGGCTGCTCGACGACATCTTCGTCGACCCGGTGCAGTGGCAGGAGGCGGCGATCTTCAAATTCACTCCCGCGGAAATCCATCGTCTCGCCGTGACCGTTGAACGCGCGGAAACGCTGGTTCGCGGCCCTAACGAGGAATGGACCCGCGCCGAGGGCAACCAACCGATTAACAAAGTCCATCTCGAATCGCTCCTGAACACGCTGAGTAAGCTGCGCGGTGTTCGCTGGATCGGCGGCGAGACGCCACCGCAGGCGTTCGATAAAATCCAGATCGCGATAGAGTTCACAAGCTCGCCGGATGATAAAGCGATGCATAAACTCATCGTAGGCGGCCCGGCCGGCGATGGGATGTGGTATGCCCGCGTGGAAGGCCAGCCAGGAGTTTTTGTGCTGAGCAATCCGGATTTCAACGCGCTCCGTTTACCACTCACGGCGGAGGCATCACCTGCCCCCGGCGCGACGACCGCATCGAGCGCGACTCCGAGTCCGTCTGCCGCGCCCTGACTTCTCGCCCGGCGCGCGTTCGCTAGTGTGCCACCTTCGCGCAATAGATCGTCGCGATACCACCCGTTAGGGGAATCGCCTGCGCTTTCTGGAAGCCGCTGGCGTCAATCAATTCAGTCATAGCGCCACCGCTGGGAAATTTCTCGATGGATGCGCCGAGGTAATCGTAGGCATCCCTCTTTCCCGTCACGAGAGCCGCCAGCGTGGGCAAACACCGATGCAGATAAAACCGGTAGATCGGCTGCAATGCCGCCGCAGGAATGGAGAAATCGAGCACGAGTAAATGCCCATTCACCGCCAGCACGCGTTGCCATCTCTCGCAGCGCCGCTCCCCAGTCCGCCATGTTACGCAGGCCGAAGGCGACCGTCACGCAATCGAAGCTTCCGCTCTCAAACGGCAGATCGAGCGCATCCGCCACCACGGTTTTCTCCAAGCCCTTCCGCGCCGCCAAGGCCAGCATCGCCGGCGAAAAATCCGCGCCCGTGATCTCGGCCGCCGGCATTCGCCGCATCAAAGCCAGCGCGAGATCGCCGGTCCCCGTCGCCACATCCAGCACCCGTCGCGGTTGCCAGCGCGCAACCAATTCCACCGCGCGTCGTCGCCACCAGAAATCTATCCCACCGCTGAGTAAATGGTTCGCCAGGTCATAGCGGCGCGCCACGCCATCGAACATCGCGCGCACCGCGTCCGGATCACGCGTCTTCGCATCCGGCGCCTTGGGCGGAGAGGACGACGCCTTCATTTCACGAAGAAGTTATATTTCAGAATCGCGTACATCGCGCGCACGCCATCGCGCCAGGTGATCTTCTTCCCTTCCTCGTAGGTCCGCCCCGCATAGGAAATTCCCACCTCGTAGATCCGCGCTTTCCGGCGCGCCAGCTTCGCCGTGATTTCCGGTTCAAACCCAAACCGGTCCTCGCAAATTTCCACATCCCGCAGGACTGCCGTGCGAAAAGCCTTATAGCACGACTCCATGTCCGTCAGGTTCAGGTTCGTGCACATGTTCGAGAGCAGGGTGAGGAATTTGTTCCCCGCCATGTGCCAGAAATAAACCACCCGGTGCGCCTGCCCGCCCATGAAGCGCGATCCAAAAACTGCATCCGCTTTGCCGGCTAAAATCGGCGCCAGTAGCACGGGATAATCCGCCGGGCTGTATTCGAGATCTGCATCCTGCACGAGAAGGATGTCGCCCGTCGCGGCCGCGAATCCTGCTCGCAACGCCGCTCCTTTTCCGCGATTGACCGGCTGGTAAATAATCCGGTCCGCCAGCGGCGCGATTTTCTCCTCCAGCACAGCGCGCGTCCCGTCTGTGGAGCAATCATCCACCACGATCAGTTCAATCTCCTCGATCGAGGAGGCTCGCACCGCCCGGACGATCTCCTCGATTGTCTCCCGCTCGTTAAAGCAAGGGATGACGACGGAGACTTTCATGGCTGAGCAAAAGAGGAAGACTCTCGCGCGGAGGGCGCTGCTCTGGCGAGTCGAAAGCGACTGGACCAGCAGATGCGTCTCTGCTCACGAGAGGAGTCGAACCTCCACGGGTTTCCCCATACGGTCCTGAGCCGTACGCGTCTGCCATTCCGCCACGTGAGCTTGTCGAGAAACGGTTGCTAAGGTGCCCGCCGCGGGTGGCTTCGCAAGGAAGGAAACGCGAAATGCTCGCGAAACTTCGGGTTGGCGAGGCGAAATGCGAAAACGGGGGCTTGATTCAGCCAGCCTTGCCTAGCGCCGCTTCTTCCGAGCGCGGGTCTCAATTTGATTCGCCTGCCGCGCTTTGCCGAGAGAACGCAAAAGATCGGCGTAATTGGAAGCGACAATCTCGTAGTCGGCCGGTGGCTTATCCATCGCCTCTTCCCAAACTTCGAGGGACTCTTGGTAGAGCTCCGACGCCTGCGCGTATTCACCGCGAGAATGGAAGACAACCGCGAGGTTGCATTTGGATTGGGCGATATCGGGATGCGAAGCCGGATGAATCTTTTCGCGAATCGCCAGAGCACGGCGGTGGGTTTGCTCGGCCTCCGCGTAGCGGCGCTCGTTCGTGTAGAAGACTGCAAGGTTATTGAGAACGGAGGCGACATCCTCGTGCTCGGGCCCGAGCTGTTTCTGGTAGAGCTCGAGCGCGTGCAGGTAATACGGCTCCGCCTCTTTCTGCCGACCGGATTTTCGGTAGAGCAGCGCAACGTTGTTCAGCATGGTGCCGAAATCCGAGTAGGGCAGGTCGCGCAGATTCGTCGCGAGCTCGATCGCTTTCTCGTAGTAGCCGATGGCCTCTTCGTTTTCCTGGAGGTTTTCACATAGGAACCCAAGCCGACGGGCGGAGCGATAAAGCGCGCGTTCATTATTGGCCGGGTTTTCGCGGAGACGCAGCTCGTGCGCTTTGACCAGAAAAGGTTTGGCGGCGTGACGGTCGCCCGCTTGATCGTGCAATTGCCCGAGCTTCTCCAAGCTCAGCGCAATCGTCGGGGCTCCTTCAGGGAAAGCGCGACGAGCCAGATCCAGGGCGGTCTCCCCTATCCGCATCGCCTCAGCCAGTTGGCCGTTCGCACGCAGGAGGTCCAGTTTCTCGTTTAGGATTGCCCAGAGCTTTTCGTCGCCTTTGCCCACGGCATCACCAGCCCTCGCTGAGCTGGCTCACCAGCCGCACCGCCAGGTCCTCTGCCGCCAGAGGAAGAGCCTGCCGCTCCTCTGTCGTCACGTCGGAGCCGACAAAGAAACTTGTGGTACCAGTGACAAGCCCGGGGCCAGCAAGCGCTTTCCCATCGCGACCGACGAGGGTGTAGCTGACGGCCACTCCCAAATTAAACTCGGTCGTGGCCAGGACGTTTCCGCGCACGGAGCGGGCTGGATTGCGGCCGATCACTGTAATCGTGCAGCGCAGGACGGCATCGGCGTTGGCTTCGTTCGCAATCCGGAACGTTCCATCCTGCTGGAATTGTTTGATGACAGTGTTCGTAATCAGGCCTTCCACTCGGGGCAAAAACGTCCCGTTTTTAAACATCGGGACCGCAATGCTGTGCACATCCTTCAGGTAGCCGGGCTTGACCTCGCCGATGCGGTAGCCTGCGCAACCGCCCAGCATGAGCGCGACCAACAAGGCGCAGGAAAGTGTTTTCACTCCTCCGGCGATGCCGTGGGCTCAGGCGTAGGCGACGGCTCCGCCGGCGCCAGCGTGGTCGAGGGCATCAGTGACGCGGGTGGCGGCAGTGATTCGTCCGCTTCCGGCGGCGGCAGCGGCGCGACATCGTCCGGCGAGGTCCGCATCATGGGAGATTCGCTCTCGTTTGCGCCTTCGCTTTGCTCATCGCGCTTGGGCGCCTTCGGCTTCTTCGCGGTCGCGGCGGTGAGCTCGGGCGCCTGCAACGCGGCATCGCCTACCTTGGCGCGCAATTCGGCCACACGCTTCTTGGCTCGATCACTCTGCGAAGAGCCAGGCTGCTGGCGAATCACATCATTATAATAAATGACCGCCGCCCGGTAGTTCTTCTGCTTGTCGTAATATTTCGCGATCTGGAACGAGTTACTCGTCTGCTTTTGCTCCAGCATGCGGAGATTTTCGCGCGCTTGCGCCGCCTTCTCGCTTTTCGGATAACGATGGAGAAAATCCTGGAAACCAATCCTGGCATTCGCCGTGGCCTTGGCGTCGTTTACCCCGCTGCGGGCAGTTTTTAGCCAGAGGTAGCCGATTTGATACTGCGCGTCCGCGGCGATCGGATCGTCGGGAAACTTATCCACCACGGCGGTGTAAGCGATCACAGCGGCGTCAGCGCTCCCCTGCTTTTCCGTGGCCAGCCCGATGTTAAACTGTGCTCGCGCGGTGTACTTCCCATAGGGAGCGGTCCGCACGATCGCGGCAAAAATCTCGACCGCTTTTTCCATGGAAGATTTGATCGGGATACCGAGCAGCTTCAGCTTCTTCCCGTTTAAATACATTTCGCCGATGCGAAATTGCGCTTCGATCGCTTCGCGGAAGTGCGGGCTCTTCGGATACTCCTCCACGACCACACGGTAAGCAGCCGCCGCCTTTAGCGGATCCCCGTGCTCTTCCTGCAGAACGGCATAACGATAAGCAGCACCTTCCGCGAGCACATCTTTCGGGTAGCGGCGCACGAGCGCGCGATATGCTTTGATCGCGCGACTGCTGTTGCCAGCACTTTCCGCGGCCTGCCCAGTTTGAAAAAGCTGCTGTGCAGTCCCACTGACGTTCTCCTCGCCCGGCGTGAGATACCGGGACTGCTTCGGACGGAAGACAGTCGCCGCAGGACTGAGGGTCGGCCAGCCCAAAGCGCAGGCCAGGAGAAGCGAGAAAAAATAGAGGTAAAAACGGTCGTGCATCGGCTCGGGCAGGGTAGATAACCTTGAGCCTTCCGTCAAGTTAGGCACCCTCCTCCGACCGCGCATTTGCGAATCAGATCGGACCTCTATTTTGAACCTCTTCGCCCAGCAAAAAATTCGGCTCGGAGCCTGCGCCTGGAGTTTTCCGGAATGGCACGGCGCGTTCTATCCGGCCGATCTGCCGCCGGAACGCTGGCTCGAATATTACGCGCAGTATTTTCCCGCGGTGGAGCTCGATTCCACCTTTCACCAGGCGCCTGCGGAAGCATCCGTCTTGCGCTGGGCGGAATGCACGCCCGCCTCTTTCCGCTTCACCTGCAAACTGCCGCGGGCCATTTCCCACGCTTGTCGCCTGCACGATTGCAGCTCGGAACTAAAAGCTTTCCTCAACGTCATGGAGCCGCTCGCGGAAAAGCTGCGCGTTATTCTCATCCAATTGCCGCCCTCCTTCGCCCCGAAAGAAGGAAAAGCCGCGCTGGGTAATTTCCTCGAGCAACTGCCTCGTGACTTTCGGTATGCGATAGAATTCCGGCATCCGGGCTGGCATCGGCCGCAAATTATCCGACTCCTGCAAAAGCATCGCGTCTGCTGGGTCTGGGCCGACACCAGCCCGCTGCACGAGCGCAATCTGGCCCCCTTTGAGCCATGGCCGCACACGACTGATTTCGTTTACATTCGACTTCTGGGTGATTACGGGACGAAGTACGACGGCGCCGGCGAGCGGGTGCATCGCTACGGGAAATTGCTCTGGAAACGCGAGGCCGCGCTGGAGAGCTGGGCCCTAAAAATCGAACGCCATCTCGAAGAGTCGCGCAGTGTGTGGGCGTTCGTGAACAACCACTTTGAAGGCTTTGCCCCGGAAACGTGCCAGCGGCTGGCGGAGCGGCTGGGATTTTCTCTCACGCTGCCAGCGCCGTTGGAAATCACCCAGCCCGATTCCGGCCAGCTCGATCTTTTCCGCAACGCAGACGACGGCTAGCTAAGCCGGCCGAATCTCCGCGGCCCCGAAATAGGGCTGGATCGCTGGTGGCAATTTCACCGAGCCATCCGCTTGCTGACCGCTTTCGATCAGCGCGGCGAAGAGGCGGGGCAAGGCCAACCCCGAGCCATTCAAAGTGTGGCAGAAGCGATTTTTTCCTTCGGCATCTTTAAAACGCACGTTCATCCGGCGCGCCTGGAAATCCTCAAAGTTGGAACAGCTCGAGACTTCCAAATACGCGTTCTGCCCCGGCGACCAGACTTCGATGTCGTAGGTCTTGGCCGAGCCAAAGCCGAGATCGCCGGTGCAAAGTTCGATCACGCGATAGTGCAGGCCTAACAACTGCAAGACTCGTTCGGCGTTCGCGGTCAACGCGTCGTGTTCCTCGTACGACGTTTCCGGCGTGGTGATTTTCACCAGCTCGACCTTGTCGAACTGATGCACCCGGATGATGCCCCGCGTCTCACGTCCGGCGGAGCCCGCCTCCCGGCGAAAGCACGGCGTGTAGGCGACAAATTTTTTCGGCAAATCCGCCGGCGCAAGAATCTCTTCGCGATGAAAATTCGTCACTGGCACTTCCGCCGTGGGCGCGAGGAACATCTGGTTCTCCTCCATTCCATACATGTCATCTTCAAACTTCGGCAGCTGCGTGGTGCCCACCATGCAATCGCGCCGCACCAAAAACGGTGGACTCATTTCCAGATAACCGTGTTCCTGCGAATGCAGATCCAGCATGAACTGAATCAGCGCGCGTTCCAGCTTCGCGCCGGCTCCGGTAAAACAGATGAACCCGCTCCCGCTCAGCTTCGCCGCTCGCTCCAGATCAAATAAGCGCAGCCGTTCGCCGATCGCGATGTGATCCTGCACCGCCCCCGCAATAGACGGGTTTCTCACCCCAACTGCGCAGCACCGGATTATCCGCCGCCTCCTGGCCGAGCGGTGCAGCGGCGTGGGGTAAATTGGGAATGTGCAGAAGCAAATCGCGCTGTTTGTCCTCACTCGCGACGGTCTGCTCATTCAATGCCGTGATCTGCTCGCCGATCTCGCGCACCTGCCGTTCCAGATCCTCGGAAGCTTCACCGCGACTGCGCTTTCCGCCGATCTCCTTGCTCAAGCGTTTACGATCCCCGTTTAAATGTTGCAGGGCGGTTTCATTTTTCCGCCTCTCCCCGTCCACCTCCAACAACTCGTCAATGCGCGCCGCGTCGTCTCCGCCACGAGTCGCGAGGCGCTCTTTCACAAACTCCGGCTGTTCGCGGATGAGACGGATATCGAGCATGGCTGGAATTATCAGCGGCGCTGCGGAAACGCAAACCAGGGAGCCGTCTGCGTGGTGATTCCTACCCGGGAAAGCGCGTGACAATCCCGACCCGCGTCTCATATTTCCCGCGTGGAACAGCTCAACCTCCTCGGGGTTGCACTCGGGCTCGCCACGCTCGCGGGCATCAATCTTTACCTGACCGTCTTTGTCACCGGTCTGGCCGTAAACCAGCACTGGATCGCGCTCGCGCCGCAATATCAGGCATTGGAAGTCCTCGGCCATCCAGCGATTCTCGCCGTCGCGGGCATTTTCTATTTCTTGGAATTCCTGGCCGACAAAGTTCCGTGGGTCGATTCCGCCTGGGATGCCGTGCATACGGTGATTCGCCCGATTGGCGGAGCGTTTTTAGCCATCCGCGTTCTCGGGCATTCTTCGCCCACCTTCGATGTCCTGATCGTGCTCCTGGCCGGCGGCACCAGCCTCATTGCACACACCGCCAAGGCGTCCTCCCGCCTTGCCGTGAACGCTTCGCCGGAACCTTTCTCAAATATTGGCGTCAGCCTGGCGGAAGACGCGGCCGTCTTGGGCGGGCTGACGCTGGTCTACTACAATCCCCTCCTCGCGTTAGGCGTCTTCGTCCTCGCGCTCGCCGCCTTTCTCTTTTTCGCGCCGAAGATTCTGCGCGCGATGAAGGCGAAGATTTGGCTGATTTTCAAAAAACTAAACGGCCCTGCAGATTCCGGCGACCCGCAGATTTTGCCCACGACTTTGCCAGCCAGCCTGCATGAGATCTTCAGCAATCACACTGTGCTGAGCGAGACCATCGCATGGGCTGCGCCCTGCCTGAGCGGTCGCGGACGGCGAATTCCCGCCAACCTTTTCGGCGCGCTCGTCGCTTCAAATGAAGAACCGCGCCGGCTCGTTTTCGTGGCACGAAAAGGCAGCGGCCTCGCCCAGACAATCCCGCTCGAAGGGATGACGGTGGCGCGCGAACCGAAGTTTCTTTCCGAGAATCTCGCGATCTTTCCTGCCGCTGGGAAAGGTCCGCGTTACCTCTTCATCTTTCCCCGCTCCAGCGGGCCGATCGTAGAAGAAATCACGCAGTATCTTCGTTCTCGCTTGCAAGCTCCGATGCCCTCGGCGGAAGAGGTCGAGGAACCAGTGCCAGTGCTGCAGGATTAAACCCGAAGGGCGCGCGTGTCGGCTCCATCTCTCGCCGATCGCTACCAGCAGCTCCGCACTCGCGGGCGCGTGCGGGAACGCGCGCTGTTTGCGACACCGCGTAACCCTAACGAGTTGGAATTACAGGCGCGCTGGTTCGCGGGCGACTTCGGGCGGCAATTTCGCAGCGTCTGCGGCCAGGAGATCGAGATCGTGCAATTCGGCGTCTGGAATCGTGAGGCCGGGCCGGATTTCGAAAGCGCCGCCATCCGCTTGGATGACGGTGCAGTCTTGCATGGCAGCATCGAGTTCGATCTTTCGGATCGGAGCTGGGAAACGCATGGGCACGCCATCAATCCCAGTTTTGAGGAAACGATCCTTCACGTCTTCGTCCACGCGAGTGAGCACACCTTCTTCAGCCGGACCCGATCCCATCGGAACGTGCTGCAAGTGCGCGTGAACTTGGCCGCGCTCCCCGAGACGCTCTCCGTCAATGTCCCGCTCGCGCGGCCTGGGCGCTGCCAGGCGCCATTGCAAGATTTGCCGGAAGCGCGCGTCCGCAGCGTTCTTGAAGGAGCCGCGCGTTTTCGTTTCCAACGCAAAGCGAAACGGCTCCGCACCATGATGGAATGTCACGGCGCGGACGAAGCGCTTTTCCAGGAGGTGGCGGCAGCTCTTGGATACAAACAGAACAAACTCCCCTTCACCTTGCTCGCACAACGACTTCCGCTTGCCACTCTGCGCGCTCAGAAAAAAGAGGCGGAGGCGCTACTTTTTGGCCTGGCCGGGTTTCTCGCGGCGCCCGATCTTTCCGTTTTCGAATCCGGCACGCGCGCGTATTTGCGCGAGCTTTGGGAGCAGTGGTGGCCGCAACGCGACGCTATGCAGCGCATCGCGTTACCCGCAGCAAATCTGGCGCCTCGGCGGAGCGCGCCCGCTGAATCATCCGCAACGCCGCCTGGCCGCGCTCCGAGAAATCGCCCGCGATTGGCCAGCGTTGCGGCGCTCGTTAGGCGAAGACAATCCCGCACCTGCGCTTCGTCGGTTCCTGCGAGGGTTGGAACATCCTTATTGGAATCACCACTATACCCTCACGTCCGATCCCACTGCGAAGCCGATGGCCTTGGTGGGCGACTCCCGGGTCGCGGAGATTTTGGCGAACGTCGCCCTCCCCTTCCTCGCCGCGCAGGGCGCAGAAGTCTGGGCCTCATTTGCCAGCCTGCCCGCGCGTTTGAGTAATCGACGCCTCGAGACCGCCGTCACCCGGCTCTTCGGCGGCCAGGCCCGGGGCCAGGCCTTCGCCCGCACGGTGGCAAATCAGCAAGGCCTGCTGCAAATTTACGAAGACTTTTGTTTGCAGGACAATTCCGATTGCGCGCACTGCCCGTTTCCCGAGCAAATGGAAAAGTGGGTTTGATCCCTCCGCGCGCTCTGTCCAGACTTCGCTCATGTCCTCAGCCCCGCGCGCTTTCACTCTCATCGAACTCCTGGTGGTGATCGCCGTCATTGCCGTCCTGGCGGGCATCGCCTTTCCCGCATATCAGTCGGTCCAGAGCGCGGCGCGCAAGACGCAGGCGAAGAACGATCTGGTGCAAATCGTGACCGCGGTGAATGCCTTTTACACGGATTACGGGCGGTATCCGGTCGGATGCGGGCGACGATGTCATTCTGCCCAGGCGGAGCCGATAACCATACGGCATTTTCAATGAGCTGCGCGCGACCGGCCAGCCGATCGTGAATAGCCGACAAATTGTTTTCCTTTCGCCGCCTGCGGCGAAAGACCAGACCCACCAAAGGCGGCATAAAAGAAGCGAGCGGCGATTTTTTTGATCCCTTCGGAACCACCTACGGACTGAAGATTGATGCCGATTACGATAACAAGGTGGTGAATCCCTACGACCGGGATTCCGGAGCCGGGGCCATGAAAATCCGGCAGGGCGTGATCGCGTGGTCCAAAGGGAAAAATCAGCAAGGGGGCGATGGAGCCAAAACATCCTCCAACTCCCAAGACGACATCATTTCCTGGCAATGACGTTTCGCGGCTTGCATTCCGCATTCCGCATTCCACAATCCGAGATTCTTCCGCGGGTGTAGTTCAATGGTAGAACGCCAGCTTCCCAAGCTGGACACGAGGGTTCGATTCCCTTCACCCGCTCTCCTGCGCCGGCTAAAGATGGGCCACATTGCAAAAACCTCGCGTCCGGGCGCGAACACGCGTGAGCCATGGGCCTCGCAAGCGCGCTGCTCATTCGCAAGTCTGCGCTTGTCGCGCGCCGCTGATCCGCATAGAAGGGCTCGGTAATCGGTCTCCTTTGCCCTCATGTTCATCCTCTCGAAAAACCTTCCGTCCGCACTTCTCCTCCTTTCCCTGCTGGCCTTTGCCACAGGTGGGTGTTCTTCCTCTGGGCCTGCAAAGCCTCGCAACACCTCAGTGCGCGGATCCAATGCACGCCCGCCGCAGACTGGGACAAACATTCCCCGCAGCATGGGCACCGAAATTGGCGCCGACCGCGCCAGGCCCAAGCGGACGGCGAAATCCAAACCGGCAAAAGAAAAAGGCAAACCTGCGAAAGAAAAGCCAAAAAAGTCCGCGCGCAGCGAACTGGACGAAGACGTCGTCACCCGCGGCGGCTTCCGCTGAGCGCTGCCAATCGCAGCGCGGTGGACCGGCGACCTTTGACATAGCACGCAATCTGCTGATACTAACGGCGGTTCAGTTGTTGGGCTTGTGTTAGTGAGCGCTAGGCTTCCCCGTGAAGGGCGCTTTTTATTCAGTCTCAACAGCTATCGACACAGTGATGTCGGCCACGGGCTCTTCGAGGAGTCCGCAGTATAAAATAGCTAGCCGTTTGGCGGAAAAGCCTGCGGCGGAAAGATTGTGCAGGACTCGAAATCTGCGCGCGATGAGACATGAAACCTACATTCGAACTTAACCGACAGAGTCGGTCGAGCGGGGCGGTGCGCCCTGCACAAATCAGCCAGCGTCCGGTCACTGACTGGAGCTTCCAAACGTCCACCCCAACCATGCGTGGTGGATCCACCGCCCGTCCCGGCTTGCACCGGGTGGTGCTTGAACCCGCCTTCCACACCCTCAGCCAGGGATTTTTCTCGGCAGAGGCGAATCGTGAGTCGCGCTTCGAAGGCGCTCTTTTCGGTGTGATTGTGGCTTTAGCCGCTTGGCCAATCGCGTTGGCGATGCAAGCCGCTGCGGTCCTTCTGAACTAACACGCTTCCGCGCGCGACTCCGCCCCGGTGCGGGGTCGCGCGTGCGCAGCGGGCGGGCGGTTACTTTCGTCCGAAAAATCTTCGGAAGGTTTGAAAGACCCGGTTCGGGACCTGTTCGGCTCGTTGCTTCGCTTCATCGAGGCGTTGCGCCAACTGCGTCTGCGCGCCGCCGTGCACCTGGCACGCGCCTGTCGGCACCCTCTCAGCGGGCAGCGTAATTTGGTAGGCGGCACGCTGCGCGATGCATTCATTGGTCGCCAGTTTATCGGAGGCCGAGCATAAGGTGGCGCGGACCAACGGTCCCGGTGCGGCGAAAGACTGTGGCGGGTAACTTTTGCCAGCCTTCAACATCGTGGAAGTCCAAACGGGCAACGCCAAGGTGGACCCGTAGCCACGCGAAACGATGGTTTGCGGTTGATCGAATCCCACCCAAACTCCGCAGGTCAAAGCGGAGGTGTAGCCTAAAAACCACGCGTCCTTGTAATCATTGGTCGTGCCCGTTTTCCCGGCCGCTGGCACCCCTTTGAAACCGAGGGATTGCGAACGCACAGCCGTTCCCTCCGTCATCACTTTTTCCAAGATCTGCGAGGTCATCCAGGCGGCGCCTGCATCCATCGCCTGCGTGGACACGTGCGCCGCGCGATAAATCGGATTGTGATCCGGATCATCGATCCGCTCGATGATGTAGGATTGCTTGCGCTTCCCGTTATTCGGAAAAGTGGTGTAAGCCGAAGTGAGATCCTTCAGGTTCGATTCGAACGAACCGATATAGATCGCTGCGCCTTGCGGGATATTATTGCCCAAGCCCAAGGTCATCGCCTCTTTCTGCACGTCCGCCGCGCCGGCCCGAGCGCCCACACGCACGCTCATGGTATTGCGGGAATGGATGAGCCCGTAGGAGGCATATTGCGGCCCATTGAACTTTCCGTCAGAGTTGCCGGGACTCCAGCTACCCGCTTCCGGAATCTCTCCTGGTTGAATCGGACCATCGTCAATGATGGAGCCTGGAAGCAGACCTCGGCTGAAAGCGAGCGCGTAGACGAAAGGTTTGAAGGACGAGCCGACCTGCCGGTTCGCCGGCGCGAGCGCGCGATTGAATTTGCTGTCGCCATAATCGCGCCCACCGACCAGCGCGCGAATGCCGCCGCTGGAATTGTCGATCACGACCACCGCGCCCTGCAGATACGGCATCGCCGCGTCCTCACCCTCGGCAGGTGCTTTGTAGCTGGCTTTCGTGGGATGCCGAAAACCGCCGCCGCGCTCCACTGTATTCAGCGTGGATTCAAGCGCCTGGGTCGCCGCTGTTTGCACCGTCGGATCGAGCGTGGTGTAAATATAAAGGCCGCCGAAATCAATTTGCTCCGAGGTGAGGAGAACGTTGAGGTCCCGCTGGACTGCATCCATCGCATAATTCTCCTGGATCTGCGGAATGCGGCGGGGATTGGACGCGATCTTCGTTCCCCTGGCTTCCCGGGCCTGCGCCGCGGTGATTTTCTTCAACTCCAGCATTCGCTCGAGCACGGCGTTGCGTTGCGCGGCTGCGCCTTCGGGATTTTTCAACGGCGAAAAGCGATTCGGACTCCGGATTAACCCAGCCAGCACCGCTGCTTCCGAGAGGTTCAACTTTGATGCGTTCTTGCCGAAGTACGCTTGCGATGCGGTCTCGACCCCGTAGCAGCCGGACCCAAAATAGATTCGATTTACATAGGCCTCGAGAATCTTCTCCTTTGAGAATTCCCGCTCGATCCGCAACGCCACCATCGCTTCCAGCATCTTCCGTTTCAGATTTCGTCCGCCGAGCGGGAGACTATTGCGCGCCAACTGCTGCGTGATCGTGCTCGCCCCTTCCTTCACCGAGCCGCTGGTAATGTTACGATAAATCGCGCGCAAGAGACCCCGCGCATCCATCCCTCCGTGCTGGTAAAAGCGGGTGTCCTCGCGCGCCAAAAGCGCGTCGAGGAAAAGTGGGGACACCTCATTCAGCGGGACGATCAAACGATTCGCGCCCGCCAGGCGGCTGTAGATCTTTCCATCCACATCGAAGACCGTGTTCCGCTCCGGCATCTCGCCCACCCTCTTCATGTCGAAGGTTTGCGCCCAAAGCGCATAGAACGTGACCAGACCAAAGCCGACCGCGAGCACCGCGGCCAGAAGGAGAAGCTTCCAGCCCCAGCGCAGTTTGGTTTTCTTTCGGCCGCGCGCGGAAACGCGACGTGCGAAAAATTTCATCGTCTTGAAAAGAAAACCCAATCCGCAATGCCCTCGGAGCGAAGGCAAAAGCTGCCAACTTAGAGGCGCAACTTCACCGCGCCCGCTTGCCGTGCATGCTCTTCATCGGAGCACGGCGCATCGATCGGAACCCCCGCATCGGCCGCGTTGGCCTGCACCAGATTCTTGCTGATCAGGTATTGTTCCACTTCCTCGCCACTCACATCCGGCACCATCTCGCCGTTGATCTCGAGCGTAGGCGACAAAGGCTGCCCGCTCTTTGTTTCCATCTCCCAACGAAAAGCCGGGTTCTGGATGATGTCTTTCTCGGTGTACTGGAGGTTGTATTTCGCGAGCACCGCGCGCACTCCGGCGCTCCAACCGCATTGAGTCTTTAAGTAGGCTGTGATCTGAGGCGTTTCCATTGTGGGCCATCATAGCACGGGTCCCTTCCGCCCGCACCGGAGGATGGGACGCTATTCTCTTCTCGGCCGCAAAAGCGGGAAAAGAATGACATCGCGGATCGACTCCGCGCCCGTCAATAGCATCACGAGTCGATCAACGCCGATGCCGATGCCGCCCGCGGGCGGCATGCCATGCTCGAGCGCAAGGAGAAATTCCTCGTCGAGCTTCTGCGTTTCCTCACCGGCCTGTTCCAGAAGGCGGCGCCGCTGCACGACCGGATCGTTGAGCTCGCTGTAGCCGGGGGAAATTTCCTGGCCGTTGATGATCAATTCGTAAACGTCCACGAGCGAGTCGTCCTCCACGTTTTGCTTCGCCAATGGCACCAGCTCTTTCGGGCAGTGGGTGACATAGAGAGGATCAAAGGTTTTTTCTTCCACCAGTTTTTCGAAGACCTGCTGCGTGACTTCGTAATCAGCCATCTGCGGACTAATCTGGACCCCGAGCTCGGCGCAGCGCGCGCGGCGTTCCTCGGCATTGTACTCGAACCATTTCGGATCGATCTCGCGGATCAGATCGCGATAACGGGCGCGGCGCCAAGGGCGGGAGAGGTCGAGCGTGCGGATGAGATTGTTCTCGGCATCGCGATGCTCGATTTGCAACCCGCCCGCCACTTTCTCCGCGAGGTGGCAGATCAATTCTTCCACCAAATCCGCCATCTGCTCGAAGTCGGCATAAGCCCAATAGGCTTCCAGCATGGTGAACTCAGGATTGTGCCGACGGGAGATGCCTTCGTTGCGGAAGTTCCGGTTCATCTCGAAGACCTTGGTGTAGCCGCCCACGAGCAGACGCTTGAGATAGAGCTCGAGCGCGATGCGGAGATAAAGATCGAGCCCGAGCGCGTTGTGATGCGTGCGGAACGGCTCGGCCGCCGCGCCGCCAGCCACGGACTGCAGAATTGGCGTTTCCACTTCGAGAAAACCGCGGTCTTCCAGAAACCGCCGAATTTCGCGCACGATCAGGGTCCGTTTTTCAAAGACGATCCGCGAACGCTCGTTCGTAATTAAGTCAAGATAACGCTGCCGATACCGCGCCTCCACATCTTGCAGCCCATGCCATTTTTCCGGCAACGGTCGGAGGGCCTTCGCGAGCACGCGCAGGGATGTGACTTTAAGCGTCGGCTCGCCCGTCTTCGTGGTGAAACAGCTGCCTTCGACGCCGATGAAATCGCCCAGATCGAGTAGGGCGAAAATCTCCATTACTTCCGGCCCGAGTTCCTTCGTCTGGACGTAAACCTGGATCCGTCCCGTCGCATCGCGCAGGTCGACGAAATGGCTTTTACCCATGTCGCGGTGCGCCGTCATCCGACCCGCCACGCGCAAGATTTCGCCTTCCGCGAATTTCTCTCGCACCTCCGTTATCGTGCCCGAGGTGGCAAAAGCTGAGCCATACGCGACCACGCCGCGCGCCATCATATTTTCCAGCTTTTGCCGACGCTGCGCGATCAGATCATTCTCTTCGTCCATCGCGGGCGACTTTAATCGCAAAGCGAGACTTGAACAGGTCTAACCAACCCGGCGCGTGGCCCTCGGACACCTGTCTAGAAACGGCAAACAACGATCGGCATCTGTCGCGGGTCGCCCTTTATTTCCGTGCGCTCAGAGCACATCTCACGGCCGATGATCTCCTGCCAGACCGCCCGTGCACCATAATGATTCGCGGAGAAAATCGCCAACCGCACCGGCGCGAAACCTTGCGCGCGCGCTTTAATTTGTTGCGCTTGCGCTGGGTCCATAAATTCGCGTCCCATCGGCACAATCTTCAGCTGCGGGAAACGTCGCTTCGCATACACCTCAAGCGCGGTGCGCGGGTTGCCCCATTGCGGGTCGAGAAGAATGACGCCCGGTCCCTCAATTTGGGCCAGGCGATCGACAACCTCCGCCACCCCGAAGCCCGTGGGCCAGCCGTTCAGATAATTGGCGATCGCCCAAGGCGTGCTCCGCGCAATGTAGCGGCCAGGCGCGGTCATCATCAACGCGGCCTGAAAACTCCAATGCAGAATCGTGCATGCGCCCAGCGCGAGGAGCGCGAAACGAAAAAAACGACCCCGGCCTGTCTTGGTCATCGTCGCAGCCTGCATCAGGGCACGAGCCAGGAGTGGAAGGAGGAGCGCGATGACCGCGGTATTGAACATGTATTCGTTAAACCCGCGCAGCATGACAAGGATGGCGCCGCCGCCGCCAATGGCCATGGCAAACAAGGCGATCTCCGGGCCTCGACGCTTTTGGATCGTGGCAAAAAACAGCGGCGCTAATAAAAGCGGCATCGCCCAAGAATAGTAAGCGCCGACGTAGTGGCCAACGAGGCGCACGTTCGCGATCCAATTGTCGAACGGCAGGCGCAAAAGCTCGCTCATAGTCATCACCCATCTGCGGTCGAACTGCGCGCGCGTAGCATCGAATTCAGAAGGCAAAGCCAGCTTAGCCAGGATGAAAGCCAGGACGATCACGGCGCCGATGAACACGAAATCAAGGGCGCAAGTTCTCCAGTTCCGTCGTCCCGCCTGGCCAAAATTTGCCATCGGCAAGGCCAGCGCCAGAATCATGATGAGAAAGCCGGATTGCTTCAACAAAAGGAGCGTCACACCCGCACCGACCGCCGCCGCTGCCCAGAGCCATCGCTCCGCGTTAGCGCGCGTGGCCCGCAACAAAGTCCAATAAAAAAGCGGCGCCGTGGAGAACAGAAAACTCTCCGCCGTGAACTGATCGTTATGCAGAAAGACGGTCGGACACAGCAGATAGAGGAACGCGGTCAAAACGCCCTCCGCCTCTCCGAAAATCTCCTTCGCAAAGGCGTAAAAACCGAGCAAGCCCGCAAATGAAAAAACAATCGTCACCAGGCGCCCCACCACTAAGGGATCATTCCCCAGCTGGATGAACGGCGCCGCCAGCCAAAACTGCAGCGGCGGTTTCCAGTCGTTATACTGGCCATTCATCGAGACGAACTTGTTCGCCTCCCAGTCTTCGTGCATGACCTGCGCGTATTGCAGATAAATGGCCTCGTCGTTAAAGATGGGGAACGCCGTCACGTTTGCCAGCCGCGTCACAGCGAACAGAAAAACCACGCCAAGCAGCGCCATGCGCCAAGGCTTTTCCCTCGGCAGAAATCGCGTCAAAGCCACGGTGGCGAGATGCTCAGCGGATTCGCCGCTATTGGCAAAAACAAAAACGTCGCCACCGCATGCCGAAGCACGCTGATGGCGACGTTTCGTGAAGTTATCCGACCAGGATTACGGCAGGAAGTGCCCCGTAGCCGCTTTCACCTGGCCAATATCAGAACCATTGACTCCCCCGGAAACGACGACGTCCGCGCGGAAGTTGGTGTTGTCCAAGGTCAGACCAGAAGTGGCTTTCGTCATCCCAATATCAGAACCGTTGACCTGCTTGTTCCCGATCACGTCACCGAGGAGGACGTTCATGCTCACAGTCATGGACGGAATCGTCTGGTCGAACTCATCGGTCACATTGCTTAAGCCCAAGTCCACTCTTTGGATGTCGGCGACATCCGACAAATTCAGAGTCACTGTATTTCCATTGATGACAGGGCTCCCGACCGTAGCCGTTCCCTGCGTCACCGCCGCGGTTCCGCTCGCGATATTGTTGCTAAACGTCAGGACCACGGTGTGCGCATTACTGGCCCCACCGCTGCGGCACTCCACGCCGGGCTCACCAGAGAGCGGCAAGTTAATATCAAAGGTGCCGGCGGTGCCGTGCTGCTTCCGCGAAACGGCCGAGACCGAGGTAAGAGGCGCGCACGGTTGCGGTTGCGGTGCTTGGATCGCCACCTGAATGGGACTGCCGGTTTTATAAAAGCCGATTGTGGCGTTCGTCGTCACGGGGGGACGATCGGAATCGAAGCGGAAGTTAAAAAGCAGGCCCCAGCGCAAGGCATTCGCATTTGGGTTTTGCGCAAACGTTTCCGAACTCCACGTCAGAGAACCTGCGGTCTGCGCTGTCGTCCAGGCAGCGTTGCTGATGCCGGCGCTGTTTGCGGTCCCGTCGTTGGCAAAACCTGCGTCGTTAATCGGAGCGTGGAAACCGATGTTGCTCGCGGAAACTCCGCAACCGAGCGGAACTCGGAACGATTGGATCCCGCGATCGATGTTCTGATTGTAAATCGCGTATTCATAATGCCAGACGCCAGGCGACGGATTGGTCACTTTATAGCCCACGGTGCCGATGCCATCGACGCCCGGGGCGGGCTCGATTGCGACCTGCGTGGATCCGGTCCACGACGTGATGGCTGGCTTGGTCCGCTGGGTGGACGTGTTGGCGGCGAAGGTGAAGGTGGTCGTCCCTGTGGGAGTGTACTGCCGGGAAGAGACGTTGTTATACATGTTGCACTGGCCAGGATGCGATTGGCACCAGGCATACTCATGTGGAGTGACGTATTGGGCCTCCGCGTAATAGGTCGCGCCCGGGTTTTGTGCCGCCACGAGATCGTTCACCGCGACCATCAGGCGGTGAGAAACACTGGTGTGGCTGTGGCCGGTGTGGTCGCGGGCCGTGCTCGGGAAGACGCCAGTGAAAGGGTTCACCCACGCGCGGGAGCCGATGCCGGACTGGCTATAATTCAAACTCGCGGTGTAGGGATCGGAGCAGCCGGAGCCGAGATGCGTGCCGCCGGTTCCATTACATCCCAGGCCGCAAATGTTTTGGGTCAAGGCAGTAAAAGCGTGCTTCATCCATGACTGGCCGATTTGTTCGAAGCGCTCATTGTTGGTGGCTCCGCCGCTCATCCGATAAAGATTCTGCGGGATGACCGGGTGATCGGGATTCGGCATCTGAAACCAATTCAAATCCACGACGCCGTAATTGCAGGAAGTCGTTCCAATTCCCAAGCCCACGTAGCCATTCACGGCACCACTTTGCGCCTGCTCAACGCTGAGAATATCACCGACAACCACGTCCGGGCCCGGAACCGTTCCCGCTTCAGGCTGCGCGCCAGTTCCCTTCAAAACGGACGAGGTGACATCGCCATTCACCACCTGGTCGACTTGCACTGGCCGCATGTTGCCCGTGATCGAGATCGTACCGGCCTGCGTGCCCGCATCGGCTGGGCGGCCCATGTTTTTCGCGAAATCAGACGAAACGAGCAGACGCCCCTCCGTCAGTCGCAACACTTTCGTCTTGTTGTCGTAGTCGTAGTGATGGCCTTCGATCGTAAAATACACGAAGCCAGTTTTGCCGTCACGCACGGCGAGGTCGTAAGACTGTCCGCCATCGCCCTTTTCCAACACCAACCGATGCAGGGCATCGTTTAGCTGCGCTGGCAATGCAGCCGCGTCTTCCGTTTTCAAGGCGATCGTGCCCTGTGTCGGGCCCCGCAGTTCGCCGTTCAGGACGAGGAATGGGAGGAACGAATCCGTGATGGTCTGGAAATTGAGCGTTGTCGTCGATGCGGCTTTAGCCGACCCGGCGCCGTTTAAGCGATTCAGATCGAGGTCCATCGCGACGGTCCCGTTGGTGACGATCAACGTCTCCAACGTGCCAGTCTCCGTGTTTTCCTTAGCGTTCTGCGCGATCGAAATCCCTGCGGCAACGCCGATAAGCGTCGCCACGGGAAGGATGAAGTGGGTGATAATTCTTTTCATTGGGGCAACCAAGTTGAGGGTTCAGGCTGAGTCCGATACTAGAAAGGCCCTGCGGACAATCATCCGAGGACCTATGGGAGCGAATCCGTTATTAGGATCCGAAAGAAGAAACAGCGTTTTGGTCGGTTTTCAAAACCTTTGCAAGCGCAATCGGAAAATTTTTCAGCGCGTGATTTTCATTCGGGGACATCGATCGATGCAAACCAGGCAGCGCGAAGTCGGAAAAAATGTTAAACTTTTTCCAGCGCGATCAAAAACGCGGACATTGTCCGGCTCCAGCGCCCGAATATCGTGAAAAGCTGCCACCCCACGCCTGCTAAGAACGCTCCCCTGCCCGTGGTGGAACGCGGCAAGGCCGCGCCGCGCGCCGTGGCGAAGATTCGCAAATCAAAGGCCGCTCCATGGCGGGCGGGAGCATTGATTCTCCTCAACCTCCTCATGATCGCGCACGTGCTCCAGTGGTGGTTCACGGGCCGCACAATCTCGCCGATCGAGCCGTCGGAGACCATGCACACGCTCCAGAAAGGGATGATCAACGCCGGCTTCATCTTCTTCACCCTCGCCATTTTAGGGACGATTATCTTCGGGCGTTTCGTCTGCGGTTGGGGCTGCCACATCCTCGCGCTCCAGGATTTCTGCGCCTGGCTGCTGAAAAAAATAGGCATCACGCCAAAGCCCTTCCGCGCCCGCCTCCTCCTCTATGTCCCGCTCATCGCCGCGCTCTACATGTTCGTTTGGCCCACCGCCTACCGATTCCTCTTCGCGCCGGAACCCGGGCCGCTCCTTCCTCCGTTCACAAACCATCTCGTGACGGATAATTTCTGGGCCACCTTCCCGTCCGTCGCGGTCGCGATCCCGTTCCTCTTCATCTGCGGATTCGTCACCGTCTATTTCCTCGGCATGAAAGGCTTTTGCACTTACGCCTGCCCGTATGGCGGTTTCTTCGTCCTCGCCGATAAAGTCTCGCCCGCGAAAATCCGCGTCACCGATGCCTGCGAACAATGCGGCCATTGCACCGCCGTCTGCACCTCGAACGTCATCGTCCACGCCGAGGTCAAGCAATACGGCATGGTCGTCGATCCCGGCTGCATGAAATGCATGGACTGCATCAGCGTCTGCCCGAAGGACGCCCTCTACTACGGCTTCGGCAAACCCGCCTTCGCCCTCCCGAAAGCCACCAAAGCTCGACAGATCACCCGCCATTATTCCCTCACCTGGCCGGAGGAAATAGCCAGCCTGCTCATCTTCCTCGGCGCCTTCCTCGGAGTGCGCAGCGTCTACGGCCTCGTGCCGTTTCTCATGGCGCTCGGCGTCGCCTCCGTCACCACTTTCCTCGCTCTGAAAACCTGGCGCCTCTTCACCACCCGCGAAGTTTATCTCCACCACTTCATTCTCAAGTCTGCGGGAGTTTGGAAAAAAGCCGGCCTCGTTTTCGCGTTTTTCGCCGTCTCCTGGACTGCGCTCAATGCCCACAGCGCCTTCATCCGCTACCAGGAAAACGCCGGCGACAAAGCCTTCCAAACCCTCCGCATCCCCGACGAGCTCGCCCTCGCCCAGGCCGATCCCCGCCCCTTCCTCACGCCCGCCGATCAAACCGCCATCGCCCGTGGCACCGCCACTCTCGGCCGCGCCGCCCGCTTCAGCCTTTTCCGCAACGGCGATTCCCTCGCCAAGCTCGCTTGGTTCGAATACCTCGATGGCGACGCCAAAAACGCCATCGACCTCCTCGGCCGCGCCGCCGCCAGCCAGACCGGCGAAGGCAAAGCGCTCTCTCTCTATTACCGTGGTGCCCTCCAGAGCCGCCTGCGACGGTTCGAGGAGGCCATCGCCAACCTCGACGCCGCTCTCGCCGAGCGCCCCGATCTCATCCTCGCTCGCCAGGAAAAAGGGGAAGCCCTTTGGCGCATGGGCCGCCAGCCCGAAGCCATCGACGTCTGGCAGGACGCCGTCCGCCGGAATCCCCGCCTCGTTCTCACAAACATCCAGCTTGCCGGCGCCCTCCGCGCTCTCGGCCAACCCGTCGAGGCCGCCGCCTATGAACGCGCCGCCGAGGCCGGCACGCCGCCCGATCCCCTCTACCACCTCATGCTCGGACTCCGTCTTCGGAACGTCGGCATGAACGATCTCGCCCAAAGGCACCTCGCGCGCACCAATGCCGGCGTGCCGCGTTGAGGTCGCAAATGCTCGTCCCTGTTTAACCCAAAATCCGTTTGCCAAGAAAACCCGCGCGGTGACATAGTGCGCGCCCGTCGCTCTCGTGCGAGCCTGCCGCTCAACCTTCTTTCACATGCCCGTCGATCTTCCCGAAACCACCTCTAAAATGGGCGGCCCGCTCGTCCGCCAGTTCTCCGTTTTCTTGCCGAACAAAGTCGGCGCCATGCTGGAAGTGGTGAAGCTCCTGAACGCCAACCACGTCGACGTCGTCGCGCTCAGCATCGCCGAGTCCACTGATTCCGCGATCGCGCGCATCGTCGTGAGCGACCCCGATTTGGTGCACAATCTTTTCGGCGAACACAACATCCCGTTCGGCGTCTGCGAGATGGTGGTGGTGGAAATGACGGAAGTCGCCGGCCAGCTCGCGAAACTCCTCGCCGCGCTTCTCATGGCGGAGGTGAATGTCCATTTTACCTACCCGCTCATGACGCGTCCGCGCGGCTTCGCCGCCCTCGCCTTGCATGTGGACGATACCGACTGCGCCTCCTCTGTGCTCCGCGGCGAAAGCTTCAAGATTCTCAGCCAGACGGATATCTCTCGTTAGCCGACACGGCCGCGAGCGCGTCGGATCTTCCGCCTGCCCCAGCGTTTGACACCCACGCGTCTGAAGAACGAACATCTGCACCATGGCAGCGACTCTGTTCTCCTCGCCCGGCCGGCCCGATAAGACTTTTACGATCGCGGTCGCAGCCGCCATCATCATTGGCGTGGGGGAATTGCTGGCCGTCGCGCTGCATTACGGCGCGCAGGCCCGGGCCCGGCGGCAGGCCGCGGCTCCGCCCGCTGCGACAGTGACACAGCCCGCGACTCAAACTGCTCAACGTCGAACTCCGCCGCGCCAGCCCACGTCCACCACCGCGAACGCGACTCCCAGCAACGCCGTTCTCTCCGTCGGCGAAGAGTTGCTGAAAGAAGCCAGCCAACTGCGCGAACGCGGCGATACCACGAACGCGCTCGATCGCTTGCAAAAAGCCGCCGAACGCGATCCGCAAAACGCGCGCGTCTGGGCGGAGATGGCGATGATTTACGAATCGATGGAGCTCTTCGATCGCTCGAACGAAACCTGGCGGAAGATCCAGGAAATCGGGCCGGCGGCGGGGCCGCTCTACGAATTAGCCGACATGAAACTCAAAGTGGGCGCCACGCCGGCGACCCCATCGGCCGCCTCCGCGGGCCCTGGTTTCGCCGGCGTCTCGCCCCTCGATTCCGGCGCCATGCGCAGCAATCCGGAAGGAATTCCGGACGGCTCCACTTTCGGCATCACGGAAGCGAGCGTCACCGAAAATCCCGACGCGGATGCTGAGACCAACCTGACGTTGCGCGTAAGTGTGAAGGTGCGTTCCAGCACCCTCATCGATCACACCAAAGTGAAGATTCAGGTCTATTTCTACGACACGGTCGAGAACAACAAAGTGGCGCTGACCGATGCCGAAGTGAACTACGAATGGGTCACGCCAGATCACGATTGGAAGGAAACCAACCCGGAAATTCTCGCGGTCGGTTACGTTCGTTTGAAAAATGGCGCGCTCTCTACTGAAGCGGCGCTGGCCGCGGCGGCCGCGGCTGTCACTCCGCCCACCGCGGGCCGCAAAGCCAGCACCGCGAAGAAGCCGGACGCAACCGGTTCTTCGAATCGCAAGTATGCCGGCTATCAGGTCCGCGTTTATTACATGGATCAACTCCAGGACGTGCGGGCCGAACCGACCAAGCTCCTCAATCTTTTCCCGCCTCCGCTCAGCCTGGCGAATCCGTGATGCAATTGCTCGTCGTCCACCACGACGCTGAGGTTGGCGAAGAGTTGGTGCGGATGGTGAAGGATTACACCGAGCATCATTGCGGTTTTGCCAACTCCGATCGCGCGGCGATCGATTGGGCGCGCGGCGTCCCGCGTTGCTCGCTTCTCATCACGCAACTGCAAGGCGAGGACGTGAACGGGCTCCGTTTAGCCGCAACTTTAAGCGACACGTTTGCCGGCTTGCAGACGATGTTCCTGCCGGATTACGCCGCGGAAGAACAGCGGCTCGACATCCCCGGGACGAAAGTTTTCCCGGAACCGATCGACGGAGAACGTTTGCTCAATTCCATCGAGCGCGCGGAAGCGCAGCGCTCCACCGGGATGGATCTTTTTCATTCGCTCGATGTCCTGCAAATGTGCTGCCTCAGCGGACGCAGCGGTGCGGTGCAGCTGGTTCGGGGCACGCAGACCGCGGTGGTTTATTTGCTCAGCGGACGCATCGTGCATGCCGAGCGCGGGACCGCGCGCGGCGCGGAAGCGTTATATGAAATCGTGCCTTGGGAGGCGGTGGAGTTTGCCTACGATTACACCGTGCGCGCTCCGGTCGATTCGATCAAAGTGCCCTGGCATGACGCCGTCATCGCGGCGGTGAATCGCCGTAAGGATCAAAGCGTCGGCAGCGCCTCCGACGCAACCGAAAAGGCTCCGCCGGCCCCCGCCAGTCCTCCGTCGAAGACCGGCCGCTGGTTTGGAAATCGCAGCTAATCAGCGCCGGTGTCCACCAATCCGCCCGACATTGCTTTTCATCTCGCACTCCTCTCGATATTCTAAGCGCTCCATGCGGTTCCCGGCTTTCCTCTTTCTCCTCTTCTCGTTCGCCGGGAATGCCTTCGGCCAAATCCAGCTCGATCTGAAATTTAAGCGGCTCCAGTATGTCGCCTACGAGCCGCTCATCGCCACCGTCACCATCACCAATCTCGCCGGTCGCGCGGTCGAACTGCGCGACGATGGCGGGCACGAATGGTTCGGTTTTGAAGTCACGGCCGGTGAGGGTCAGGTGCTCACTCCCATGCAGCAGGAAGGCGAATCGCCGCTGCGGATGGATCCTGGTCAGACCGTCACGCGCAAGATCAACCTCGGCAGCCGTTTCCCGGTGCAGGAACTCGCCACCTACCACGCACGCGCGCACGTCTTTTTCGCCGATCTCAACAAATTCTTTTACTCGCCTTCGCGCGCGTTTCAGGTCGGCGATGCCCGCCCCATCTGGCAGCGCACCGTCGGCATCCCGGAGGGAGTCGCCGCCCACGGAAACGTCCGTTCATACTCCATTCTCTCGAATCGGTTCCCCGATCACACTTCGCTTTACGTGCGCGTGGAAGACAAGACCACCGGCGCCGTTTACAGCACCTTTCCGCTCGGCCGCACCGTCGGCGCCGAGGAACCGCAGATGGAACTCGACCCGCAGAATCTCCTCCACGTCCTCCACTGTGCCGCGCCGCGCACATGGGCTTACAACCGCGTCGGCCTCAATGGCGAGCTCATCGCGCACGCCACTTTTATGGAAACAAAAACGCGCCCACGTTTGCGACGCGGCCCAGATGGCGCTATCGCGGTTCGCGGAGGCATGCTCGAACGAACTGTCGCCCCGGATGTCAAACGCTCGGGTCCGAAGCTTTCCACCAGACCGGCCGCCCCGCCCGAAGATGAATAAATTTCTCTGCACGCAATGCCACTTTTTCTCCTACGCCTAAACCGTTCCAAAACTCTCGCCTTTCTCTGTGCCGTCCTCTTCCTGAGCGCGACTCTGGAATCTCGCGCCGCTTCCGGCACGGTCATCGTGGATGCTGGCCACGGCGGCTTTGATCGCGGCGGCGTGCCGCGTCAGCGCATCGGCGAAAAAGCGCTCACGCTCGATGTCGCGCAACGTCTCAAGACGAGTTCTGCAAGCCGCCGGATATCGCGTGATCATGACTCGGGACAGCGACGTTTTTATCCCGCTCGGCCAGCGCACCCAAATCGCGAATTCCTATCGCGGCGCCACTTTCATTTCCGTCCACTTCAACTCTGCCAACCGTGAGGGCGCAAACGGAATCGAGACCTACTACTACCGCGGCGATAGCGCGGGACTTGCGGCCAACATTCACCGCAATGTCGTCGCCATCGCGCCGAGCGAAAATCGCGGGATCCGCCGCCGCGGCTACTTCGTCCTCCGCCGCACGAATAATCGCGCCGTGCTCGTGGAATGCGGGTTCCTCACCAATTCCATGGAAGGCCGCTACGCACTCCAACCGAGCTATCGCCAAAAATTAGCGGAAGCGATCGCGCGCGGCCTCCAGGGACAGCGCGCTCCGATGAACAAGCCGCTCAACCGGGGCTCGGCCGCTTCGTCCGAAGTGTTGCCCCAGAACATCTCCGGTCCAGACTTCGTCCGCGCGGCTCCGCGCGCGCAACGTTCCTCGAAGCGATCGAGGAGATCCAAAAAGTCTTCGCGTTCTTCTCGTAAGAAAAGCTCGAGTAAGAAGAGCTCCAGCAAGAAGAAGAGCTCCGGCAAAAAGAAGAAGAAAAGCTAGAGTCGCCCGCTGCCCGTTCCCGGCGGCAGGTCTTGCCAATGACAACCGACCAGGCCTCTCATCCTGAATCTGTGGTCGTCACTTCCGCCCAGATGCTGGCCGCCGAGCAGGCAGCCTTCGCCGAGGGCAGCACGGCAGAAAATCTCATGGATCAGGCTGCCGCGGGCATTGCTCGTGCGATCGAGAAGTTCTTCCCACATCCCGGCCGCTGCCTCGTCTTTGCCGGCAAAGGAAACAACGCCGGCGATGCCTTCGCCGCCGCGCGTCTTCTGCAGGAGCGCGGATGGAGCATCGAGCTCCATCTCGCTTTCCCGGAGGAAAGTTGCGGCGAATTGGCTCGCAAAAAACTGCGTTCGTTAGACCAGGACCACGATGCGAGATCTCACCGCCCGTTGGTGATCCTCGATGGTCTGCTCGGCCTCGGCGCCAAATTGCCGCTGCGCGAACCGGTCGCGAGTGCCTGCCGGGAAATCAACCGCCGTCGTCTGTCGGAAGAATGCCTTCGTTTTCGCGATCGATCTCCCCACCGGCCTGGATGGCGATTCCGGTGCGGCGGCTGCCGATTGCGTCATCGCCGATTTTACCCTAACGATTGGTTTCGCCAAACACGGCCTCTTCGCCGACCAGGCCCTCGATTTCGTCGGCCGGATCGAGCGCATTCCCTTGCCCGGTCTTTGTCCTCCCGCGCAAAGCGACGCGGTGCTGGCTGATGCCGACGCGCTGCGCCGACTTCTTCCGCGCCGAAAATTCGGTGCCTACAAAAACCAGTTTGGCCGCGTGGGGGTGGTGGCAGGATCCAAGGGCCTGACCGGCGCTGCCGTCCTCTCCGCCACCGGAGCTTTACGCGGGGGCGCGGGATTCGTGGAATTGTTCGTCCTCGAAGACATTTACTCGATCGTCGCGTCCGCGGCTCCGCCGGAGGTGATGGTGAAACCGATTTCTTCCTACGCCGCCCTCCTGACGAACCCGTGGATGTCTGGGCCATCGGTCCAGGATTGGGTCAAGAACATGCGACCGAAATCCGGCGGCTGATCGAAGAGTCGACCCAGCCCATGGTGGTCGATGCAGACGCGCTTAACCTTTTGGCTCGAGACCCATCGATCCTGACGCCAGTGCCGAGGCCCGCGCCTTCTCACTCCGCATCCCGGCGAAATGAAGCGCCTCTTTCCTGCCGAAGAAAAATCCGCGATCAGAGCAGGCGCTGGCATTCTGTGCGCGAATATCCCGTCACTCTCCTCCTCAAAGGCAGCCGCACCATCATCGCCGAACGCGACTCAGCCTTTGAGCTATAACACCACCGGAAATCCCGGCATGGCCACGGGCGGGATGGGCGATGTGCTCACCGGAGTCTGCGCCGCGCTCATCGCGCAAAAGCTCTCACCATTCGACGCCGCACGCCTGGGAGCGTGGGTTTGTGGCCGGGCCGCGGAAATTTCCATTTTCAACCGCGGCGCCAGCGAGCAAACACTTCGTGCCCAGCGATCTGCTCCGTCATCTCGGCCGCGCTTTTCGCGAATTGACGATGAGTTAGCGTTTCCCTTCCAGCAACCTCGCGAAGCGCGGGTCATGGCGCAGCGGATCCCATTCCCAGCGCGACTTCAGATCGTTCACCGTCACGCTATAAAACGTGCTGTCGACCGCTCCCGGAGTTTTCAGCAAATCTTCCAGCCGCGTGATCGCCGCGTCGTTCTCTCCCACTCGCGCCTCGATCAAGGCCAGATAACAAAGCATGGTCGCGCCATCCACGGCATCCTCCGAGATCGGCTTCAATTCCACCGCCCGTCGACCTTCGCGTAACGCCTCTTCCTTCAGCCCAAGAAACGCCGCCGCCAGTCCCAGATTGGCGTGCGATTCCGCAATCAAGGGCGCCACCTTCTGCAGCCGCGGCAAACTCCGCCCGCGCCCGCTCCAAGGTCGGCCGCGCCGCCTCCAGCCCATCGCGCGCCAGCAGAGTGCATCCCAGGAGCAAGGCCTTCGGAGTCGAACCCCCATTCAAGATAGTCCAACGCGGTCGAGCGGCGTTTTTTTCAACGCCTTCTCCGCCCCGTTAAAATCACGATTGATCATCGCCACATCCCAGCGGCAACCGGTGACTCCCGCCGTCGGGATCCACTTCCGGTCCGATCCCAGCCAGCATTTCGCTGAAGGACGCGGTGCCGTTGCCCTTGAAAAAACTCCAGATAGCCGGCCTGAACTCTTTGCGACTAACGAGTCCGGCGCCAGCGCGCGCCAGCGCTTGCATCGCGCGGCTTGCTTCCGGCCATCGCCGCAAGCGCGGAGTAGGTGTAAACCAAATTGCGCACCACGTTCGCATTCTGCGGATCGAGCTTCTCCACCCGCTCATAGGAAGCGATCGCTTCCTGCCATTTTCCCTGGCGGCGCTGGATGGCCGCGAGCAAGGCGGAAATATCCGACTCGTTAGGCGAAAGCCGCGCCGCGATCGTAAACTCCTGCGAAGCGGCCTCGTAGTTTTCATCCATCCAATAGAGACACAACCCCTGCGCGAAATGCGCCTCGCCCAGATTTGGGTCCAGCCGCAATGCCGCCGCCGCTTCCGCCCGCGCCTTCGACGGCCCAGCTCTCAAGCGGCTCATGAAAGTGGAAAATCGCCGCGCAAGTGGACGCGAGATGCGCATGGGCCAGCGCGAAATCCGGATCCAGCACGATCGCCTGGCGGTAGAGTTGCTCCGCTTCCTCATAGTCGCGCAGGAGCGTGTCCGGCCGATGTTCGAGTTCAAAGGCGCGCAGATAAAGCGCGTAGGCTTCGGCGTTGTTGGTCGGCTTCCGCGCCACGCGCTCTTTCTCCTCCGGCGAAAGTTTCGCCCGAAGCGTCTTCGCGATCTGTGCCGCCAGTTCGCCCTGCAAACCCAGCGAATCCTCCAGCGTCCGGTCATACCTTTCCGCCCAAAACTGCCCCCGCTTCCGCGTGATCCGTGAGCTGCACATTCACCACCACGCGATCGCCCGAGCGGCGCACGCTCCCTTCCAAAATATTCGCCACGCCCAGCGCGTCGGCGATTTCACTCAGCTTCCGCTTCTCCTGTGCGCGATACGAAAGCGTCGAGGTTCGGCTGATCACTTTCAGGTCACTGATCTTCGAAAGACTCGTTAGGATATCGTCCTGAATCCCGTCGGCAAAAAACTCGTTTTCTTTGTCCGAGGTCAGGTTCTGGAACGGCAGCACCGCAATGCTTTTCGCCGGCACCGCGCCCGGACGAAAGCGATCAAAAAGCAGCAGCGCCACCGCCAGGGCCAGGACGCCGATGATGATGAAATCCATCTTCCGCCCGATGCCTCGGCGTTCTGCCGGGGTGACGTCTTCTTCGCGCACCAGCCCTTCTGGCGTGATTTCGTAAAGCCACGCCACCAACATCGCGATCGGGAATCCGGCGATCGAGATCACGATGATCAAGTCGCACCGTCGAGTTCGAGATTTCGAAGAACGGAAAAACCTGCGTCGCGATCTGGATGAGCAGCCAGCTCACCGCGCAATAGCCGACCGCGGCGCGATAGACGTTCCGCCGTTTCAGCTCAGCGAGAAATTTCTTAAGATTCACAGGCAGATGGGCTTCGCAGCAGAGACTCCGTTACCTTGGCCATCCACGCAATAAGCCGGCCAGGACGGCGCCGACTACAAACGGTCGAGAATCTGTTGATCAGGCCGATCGCCGCGCTCGGCGGTCGGCCCGGCGTTCTTGTGTTCCGCCATATCTGGTCGAAGACTCCGTATGCCAGCTGGTCTCGCCACGGCGAAACGGAACCGCCGAGCCGCCTGTGTCGGCGGCCCGGCGTCGTCTCCTTCCGGTTAGGGATGAAGTTGCCGGAGCGCGACTTGGTTAGCCCGATATCGGAACTGTTGATCGAGCCTTCAGCGGTCACGTCGGCGCGGAAGTTGGACGCGGTCGCTCGCGCCACCGGAGACTGCTTTCACGGCGGAAACATCAGCTGCCATTGACGGATTTGTTTCCGTTCACGTCGCCGACAAGGACGTTCATGGGCACGGACAAGGTTCGGGAGCGTTTGGCCGGAGGTATCCGTCACGCCGCTGAGCGAAACCATGATCTGCTGGATATCCGTCACCCCGGTCAATTCGACCGTCATGGTGTTGGCCGAGAAGGTCGGGCTGCCAACGACGCTGCCGGTACCGTTGGAAACGGAAGCCGAGCCACTCGCCAGGTTGTTCGTGAAGGTCGCCACGATCGTGTAGTCGCCACTGGCGCCGCCGTTCCGGCATTCGAGACCGATGGCGTCGCATTGCCGAGCGGAAGAGGAATATCGAAGGTGCCGGCGCCGCCTTGCGTCTTGCGCGACACCGCATTCGTGACGGTTAATGGGTTAAGCGGAATCTCCCACATCCCGCGACCGTGCGTGGCGATGCGGAGAACGCGTTTCACGTTTTGGATCGCCATGTCGAAGACGGCCACGCGGGGGAACCCGGTGCCATATGGCGCCCAGGTCGCGCCATTATCGATCGAACGGAAAACGCCGATATCCGTGCCCGCGAAGAGGACGGAGACGCCGGGATTCGCCGGATCGTTGCTATCGACGGCGAAGGCGTTCATCGGCACATCAGGCAGGCCGGTCATGCCCGCGCCATTGATGGCGGTGAGGACTGGCGTCGTGTTCAAGTTGCTCGCCCGCCAAACATGCGATTGCGCGGAGCCAGTGCCATTCGCGTAGCCACCGAGCGCGATGTAGGCGGTGTTGCTATTCTGCGGGTCGAAAACCAGGCGCGAGACGTAGAGATCCGGGATGACGCTGCCGGTGCCGACGGGATCAAGATTCGTGAGGGTGGAGGAACCGCTGGTGGTAAACCAGAGCGCGCCATTGTTATTGCCGACGAAGCGATAGTTATCGTCCTGCGGCGAGATGCCGATGGCGCTGACCGCCACTCCACTAACGAGTGGTGCCTGGCTGACGGTGACGTTGCCGGTGCCCTGCGTGCTGGAGCGGAGCAGACGATCCGTCCCGATGTAAATGGTGTTGTTCGGCGTGCCGGGCCCGAGGGCGGTGGGAGCATAGAAATTCACCGCCGTGGTGGCGGCCGAGCTGCAGGCGATGCCATTGGTCGTTCCGCTTCCGCTGCAGCCAAGGAAAGTCCAGGAACCGAAAGCGCCGCCCGTGGTGCTGCGGGAATAGCCGATTTGCGAATTCAGCTGATTGAAAAACGTGCTGTACATCGTGTTCGGCGTGCTCTGATCGATCAGTGCGAACCCGCCATCGCCATCGACAGCGTGGAGCCAGGCCGTGCCGCTGCTCAGCAGCATGTTGGTGCCGTTATCCTGCGTGCCACCGAGGGAAATGTTCGGATTGGTCGGGTGGACTGCGATGCTCTGGAATTGCGTCGCACGCAGCGTGGAGTTGTTCTGGTTCGACCAGGTGACGCCGCCATTGGTGGACTTCCAGACGCCGCCGTCGTCTCCGCGGTAAACGATATTCGGATCGGAGGGCGCAATCTTGATCACGTGCGTATCGGCGTGGGTCGTGTCGTCATTGTTCACGAAGGTCGTCGTCGCCCCGTCGAGCGAGGTGGATTGCTGTTTGGCGCAGTTGGTACTGCGGACATTGCCGCCGAGCATCAACTTGTCCGTCGTGGTCGCGGCACCGGGGAGGACGTCGAAACCGATGTTGTAGAAACACTGGCCGGCGCAAAAGCCGCCGCCGCCGGAAAGCTTGGCGGACCAGGTGGCCCCGCCATCATCCGAGCGGCGGAGCGCGCCGAAATTCGTCCCGGAGTTGCAGATGGTGCCGGTGGAGACTTCGCCACTCGCCACGTAAATGATGGAGGAGCTGCCCCGCGCGTAGGCACGCAATTCTCCGCGGCCGTTGCTCGTGGTGGTGGAGGTGGTGACAAAGGTCTGGGTAAATGTCGGCGAACCCGACATCGCGTTGGTGGAGCGATAAATTCCGCCGTCGCCAGCCACGTTCGTGCCGTTTAACCAAACGATCACCGTGTTGCCGGTCGGGTCCTGCGGATCGAGCACCAGGTCGTTTGCGCTGCGGTTGACCGTGCAAGGCTGGTCCAGGCAAAGCCCGAGCCCGGTATCCGTGGTGCTGACGGGCATGCGCGCGCCGGTAATCCCAGCCGCTGGACCCTGCACATTCGAGAGCCGGACCAAACCGCGCATGGCCAGAGGCGGCACGCTATTACCAAACGGCGTCGTCGCGCCGAGTCCGATGATGCCACCAGCCACCCCGACGAAGAGCGTGTTCGGATCGCCGGGCACGCGCACGATTTTGCTGATCGAACGTCCGCTAAAGAAACCGCCGCTCACCGGATTGCCGCTCGCGTTGGTGTAATTGCGAATCGGATTGATCGGGCCCACGAGATCCGCGGTGGTGTTGACGTTTTCGATTCGGTAAAGCCCGACGCCCGCGTAGCTGTCCGCCGAGCCATTCGCTTCGCCCGTCCCTACCCAGAGCCAGCCGTTTGCCGGATCCAGCGTGAGCGAGCCAATGGAAAGGGATTGCGCGCCTTCGAAGATCGGCATCCAGGTGGCGCCACCATCGAGCGAGCGATAAACGCCGCCTTGCGCCGCGGCGGCGTAAACTTTGTTCGCATCGGTCGGGTCAATCTCGATCGCCGAAATGCGCCCGCTCACCGCTCACGCGGGTGGTCTGGGTTTGGCCAAGCGGGATGGGGTTTGGCCCGAGCTCGACCCAAGCAGGGATGGTGACCGTAGAGTCGGTGCCGGCTGCGTCGCGCTGCGCGTTTTGCAATGCGGTCATTTGCTGATCCATCAACGCATTCGCCCGAGCTGCGCGCGGCCGGGTCGAAAGGTTTGGCGGGATCGAATCCGCGCAAAAGGGCGATGAATGCTTCGCGTTTGGCGAGATACTCGCCGCCTTCGAGTTCAGATTCCTCGCCCGCTCCCGGTCGCATATCGGGATCGACGGCATCGGGCGCTTTCGCGGTCTTCATTTTGAATTGGCTAAACGCGATGCCGGCGAAGGCGAGCGCACAGAAAAACAGGGTGGCAGCCACGAGCAAACGAAGGGGGGCCATGGCGCGAGAATCGAACTGAAGTTTTTTCATAAGAGAGGGTTCCGCTTCGCGAGGTGCGAAAATGGAAGCGCCGAGACTCGCTACTTTCGCGGCATCGCGTCAAGCGTGGAGTTCGAGAAGAATTGAAGCCTCAGGGCCAAGAATCTGCTTCTTTTGGCAACTGTGCGCGGATACGCTGCGGTGAGTGGCTTCCGCGGCCCAGCAGGTATCGGCCAACTTGTGAAATCCTCCTCCCGAGCATTCCCTCCGCGGCTCGCCGCCGTCATCCTCGCCCTCGGCCTAACCGCCCTCGCGGGCCACTGGTTTTGCCGCCCCCGGGTTTGATTCTGAGATCAACAAAACCGTTTGGCGGATGCTCTACGGGCTCACCGACGCCCAGGTGCACGATCCCATCTGGCTCGGCCAGGATACGGACGCGGACGGTCTGACCAATCAGGCCGAACTCAGCGCCGGCACGGATCCGTTTAAGGCAACGTCCAGGCTCGGCACGAGCGCCCTCACGGCGGACGCCGCTACGGTCTCGATGACCTTCCCCAGCATTAAGGGAAAACTCTACCGTGTAGAGTTCACCACCACGCTCAACGCACCTGCCAGTTGGTCGGCTTTTCAGCCCGCGGTCCAGGTGATGGGCAACGACGCTTCCAGGACTCTCGTGGCGCCGAAAGTGCCCGGCGCGTTTTACCGCATCGCAGTGCAAGATGTGGACACGGACGGCGATAACGTGAGCGATTGGGCAGAGATCGTGGTCGATTTCGATCCGGACGATTCACATTCCAATGGCGCCGAGTTGGATGATCACACCGCCCTCACCGGCCAGCTTGCGCATGAGAACATCGTCACTCTGACCGCGACCATACCTTCGACGACGCAGCCGCCCGATAGCGCGACTCCACCGGCCAGCTCCGGCATGATTTCCGTGAGCCGTGCCGGCACTTTGAATTTCAGCTCAATCACGGTGCCACTGCTTAAGAGCGGAACCGCGGTGGAAGGGACCGATTACCTGCTCGCGCCCAGCTCCGTCACGCTCCTGCCGCATGTCAGCACGGTGCAGGTGCCGATCGTTCCGCAAGCGAATCCTGCCCGCCGCAGCAACGCCACCGTCACCTTGCAAGCCGTGGCCGGCGGCAGCCACACCGTCGGGTCGCCGAGCAGCGCGAGCGTCGTCATCTTGCCCGCTGGAACCACCACGGGCACGGGTCTCACCGGCTATTATTACAACTCCACCTCGAGCGCGATCAACGCCGGCTACAGTCCAAATCTTTTCCTGCCCGCAAATCTCAGAGCCACCCGCAATGACGCCACGGTCGATTTCAATTTCAGTACGGCCGGCGTCCTCCCCACGGGCGTGAACACCACCTATTTCACGGTCCGCTGGCTCGGCCAGGTGCAGCCGCAATACACCGAGACCTACTATTTTGATACGCGCACCGATGATGGCGTGAAGCTTTGGATTAATGGGCAGTTGATCATCGACAAATGGATCAACCAAGGCGCGACCGATTGGGTCGGCGCGATCGATCTGAGGGCCGGCGTCGCCTACGACATCAAAATGGAATACTACCAGTCGACTGGCAGTCGGGAGGCGCATCTTTATTGGTATAGCGAGAATCAGGTCCGCCAGATCATTCCGACCGCGCGACTGTATCCAGACACGACCACTGCGGCGCCGCCCTCGATCACCAGCGCGCTGAGTGCTGTCGGTTTTCTCGGCCAGCCGTTTAATTTTGCCGTCACGGCGAGCAACTCAGCGAACATCGCCACCACCTATGCGCTCGGCGCGAACGGTGGAGCGTTGCCGACTGGCCTGACCTTGAATCCAACGACCGGCGTTATTAGCGGCACGCCGACCGTCGCGGGAGATTTTCAGGTCGCGCTCGTGGCCAGCAACAACCTCGGCACCGGCAGTTCCGTCCTCAGAATCCAGATTCTCAACACCGGCAATGCAGTCACGCGCGAAATCTGGACCAGCGGCGTGACCGGCCCGACCATCGCCGATATCCCGCTGAATACGCCACCGAGTAGCACGGACAACTCGTTAGTCTCGCTCGCCGACAACACGGTCTACCCCGACAACACCGCCGAGCGGCTGCGCGGTTATTTTACCGCTCCGGCGACCGGGAACTACTACTTCTGGATCGCTGCCAGCAGCGCCGCCGAGCTCTGGATTTCCAATGACGGCGAGCCGGTGAGCAAGGTCCGCCGCGCCTTCGTCACCACATCCGGCACCGGGCCCGGCGTTTGGAATGACGCCGCGCAACCGAAGCAAAAATCGGCCTGGCTCGCGCTCGTGGCCGGCCAGAAATATTACTACGAGGTGCTGCATAATCACGGCGCCGGCACACCGGCCGACCACGTCGCGGTAGCGTGGTTCCAAGACCCGACCGGCACGACCGATAACCCCATCGCCAACAACACCGGCATCCTCCCCGGCTACGTTCTCTGGCCTTTCGATTATCCAGCCGCTTCCACCACGCCCGGCACGCTCTACGCCACCAACATGGCGCCGCAAGGTTCTTCCCTAACGACTGCGGTGGGCTCCGCCAACTTGCGGATGAATAGCGACAACACCCAGGCGATTCTGCATTTCCAATACGGCGGCCTCGGATCACCGCGCACCGGCTATCACCTGCACAGCGAGGTCTCTGGCACTCACCCAAGTCAGATCATCTTCGATATCGACGACGCCGACATTTTCCATCCGGAATTGCGGACGGCCGACGGAGGTTACATCTGGAACATCGAAGCCATCGGGACTCTCTCCGCCGCAGAAATCGTCGCGCTTGTTCAGCAGGGCAAGGTTTACATCAACATCCACAGCGTGAACTACCCCGCGGGCGAAATTCGCGGAAACTTCGGCCTCGTTTTCGGTTCGCAAAGCCCGCCCGTTTTGCAGCCGGATCCCGGTTACGATCCCACCACCGCCAGCACCACTGCGGGTGCGGCGCGCTTCCTGAACCAGGCTACTTTCGGCGCCAGTCCAGCCGATGTCGCCTACGTGAAAGCGAACGGCTACGCCGCCTGGCTCGACTACCAGTACACGCTTTCGCCGTCACGCCTTGTCCCGGAAGTGCTCGCGAACGTGAACTCCGATCCCACGAATCTCTACCCCAGCACGCTCACGTTTAATGCTTGGTGGAGAAAAT
The DNA here is from genome assembly GCA_963762685.1 of uncultured Verrucomicrobiae bacterium. GTDB lineage: Bacteria > Verrucomicrobiota > Verrucomicrobiia > Chthoniobacterales > UBA10450 > JACCTI01. The sequence continues at coordinate 364,797 of CAVXLV010000013.1, forward strand.
CGATTACCGCCCCAGATCAACTTCGCCAGCGCGTCGCCTTTGCCTTGAGCGAGATCATGGTCGTCTCCGATGTCGGGCCCTTGAACAACAACGGCCGCGCTCTCGCCAGCTTCTACGATGCGCTGCTCGACTCCTCTTTCCTCAACTTCCGCGACATCCTCAAATCCGTCACGCTCACGCCGGCTATGGGCATTTACCTGGATATGCGCGGCAACCAAAACGGCAGCCTCCTCACCGGCCTGCATCCGAACGAAAACTACGCCCGCGAGATCATGCAGCTCTTCTCGTTAGGCCTGAATCGCCTTTGGCCGGACGGCTCGCTCGTGCTCGACTCCCAGGGAGGCCTGGTCGCGACCTACGACCAGAAAGTGGTCGATGGCGTGGCGCGCGTGTTCACCGGCTGGAATTATAGCCAGCCGCTGCAAGGCAACGGCCGTCTCCCCACCGGATTCAACCCCGCCGCCAATTATCTGGACCCGATGGTCCTCGTGCCCACGCGCCACGAACTCGGCAGCAAGCAGCTCCTCGATCGCGCCGTCCTCCCCGCTGCGCGCGGCTACAATCTCTTCGCCGCGCCCACGCCCGGCAGCGAAGCCGATCCCACGCAGGTCGCTTTTGACACTTACTGCCTGCAAAATCTCGAGCAGGCGCTCGACAGCATGTTCAATAACGCCAGCGTCGGACCGTTCGTCTGCCGTCAGCTCATTCAGCGTCTCGTCACCAGCAATCCCAGCCCCGCGTATCTGCATCGCGTGGTCGAAAAATTTAACGACGACGGCACTGCGCAACATGTCCGCGGCAACATGCAGGCCGTGATCAAAGCCATCCTCCTCGATGGCGAAGCGCGTAGCACTTCATTGCCCGCCACGCTCGCGAACGTTTCTGGCAAACAACGCGAACCGCTTCTCCGCCTTACCGGCCCCGCGCGTGCTTTCCCGTCGCTCACCACGGCCGGCTCCTACACCCAGAGCGGCGGCACTTCACTTCAGATCACCATGAGCACGCCTCATCTCCTGGCGGCGAATAACTCTGTCCTCCTCGATTTTACCGGCAACACTCCCATCCCTTTCGATAATCCGAGCTCGCAGGCCTACACCGTCTTGAGCAGTCCCGCTCCCACCACCTTCACTTTCTCCGTCGCCGCCACTGGCCTGCTCGCCACCACTTACACGCAGGTCGTCGGTTCCAATACGGTCACTGTGAACAACGCCGCGCCTGGTAATATCGGCGCGAAAGTCTACCTCGATTTTACCTCCGGCGGCGCGCCCGACGGGCTTTACTCCGTCGCCAGTATCCCCGATGGAACCCACTTCACCGTCACAACCACGGAAGATCCCGTCGCCGTGCCCGCGCGCAGCGGCGCCGCCTTGATCCCCAGACTCACCGCAGGCTACGCCGTGCGAAACCTCGGGACACCGCCCACTTCCACCATCACCGTCGGCACCTTCGGTAATCACAACCTGAAAGTGAACGATCACGTCTGGCTCGATTTCCCGGCTGCCTCCGGCGCGGTCAACAGCGACGCCGAATTCACGGTCTCGAGCATCGTCGATGAAGACCATTTCACGATCGTGCTTCCCAGTTCCACCCTCACGCAAGAGACCCTCAATACCTCGGTCCTTTACCCGCTCGTCCCGCCTCCGCTCACCCGCTCCGGCAGCGTGAAACTCGAGGAGAGCAAATACAACGTCGGCTTCAGTGATAGCGATCTCACCCAGACCCCGCTAAACGCTCCCACCGTCTTCAATTACTTTTTCCCCGACTACAAATATCCCGGCAACCTCGCGGCCAATAACGTCACCACCCCGGAGTTCCAGCTCACAACCGACACCAACGTCGTCACCCTCACGAACGCGATCTCTTCCGCCATTCTCTCCTCCAGTAACGCCAACGGCCTAACAAGTTATCGCGGCGGCGACAGCCGGATCACGATGGACCTGAGCCCGTACATGACCGCGGGCCAGACCTCCAACGCCGCCATCCCCGCGCTCGTCGATGCGCTGGGCGACCTGCTTACCGGCGGCCAGCTCACCGCCGCGACCAAGACGGCCATCATTAATTTCACCGCCAACACCACCAACTTCCCCTACACCACGCCCACCAACACCCAGATGCGTGATCGCGTCCGGGCCGTCGTCCACCTCATCCTCGCTTCGCCGGAATACGCCATTCAAAGATAGCCTTCGCCCATGGAACCGGAACACTTCTCGTCCTTCACCACCCGGCGGAAATTCATTCGCCAGGCGGCCTGCGCGGCGCTCGGGACCGTCGCGCTCACCAACACCATCCGCGACCTGCGCTTCATCAGCGCCGCCATGGCGCAGGGTCCGATTAACGACTACAAAGCGCTCGTCTGCATTTTCCTTTCCGGCGGGAACGACTCGAACAATCTCTTCATTCCCACCGACCCCACGGAATACGCCAGCTACGCCAGCATCCGCACTCCGGTTTTGGCGATTCCGAATACCGACGGCGGCCCCGCCAGCGCACTCGCCCTCAATGTCCTCAACGGCGATGGCCACACCTACGGTTTGCATCCCGCCTGCCCAGAATTGCAGGGGATGTTCAACGGCACGCCGCGATCGGTGAACGGCAACACCAACAACGGCAAACTGGCCGCGCTCTTCAATACCGGCACGCTGGTTTATCCACTCACGAAAGCGCAATACCAATCCGGCAGCGTCGCCAAACCACCCCAGCTTTTCTCCCACAGCGATCAGGTCACGCAATGGCAGACGTCGATCCCGGACCGTCCGCCCTCCACCGGATGGGGCGGCCGTTGCGCCGATCTCCTCGACACCCTCAATCCGCATAACGGCAACACTTCCGTCCTTTCCCTCGCCATCTCGTTAGCCGGCGCCAACACCTTCGAAGTCGGCGGCGTGGTGCAGCAGTATTCCGTCAATACCGGTGGCGTCGTTTCCCTTTCCCTGCCCGGCCCCGCCAACGCCGCCCGCCAGGCCGCGTTCAACAGCATCCTCGGCATCGACGAACTGCAGGCCAACATGCTCCTGCAAAACTACGCGCTCGCGCTCGACCACTCGTTAGCCACCGGCTCCAATCTCTCCGCTTCGCTCGCGAATTCCCCGCTCCTCGCCAGCTACTTTAATGTCGCCGCCAACTTCCCCAGCATCGTCGTCCCGAACGGCGGCGGCACTTTCACCTCCAGCTTGATGGCGCAGCTCAAGATGATCGCGAAAATCATCGACGCCGGTTATCGCAACGCTGCGCAGGGCGGCCTCGGGATGAAACGCCAGATCTTCTTCTGCCAGGTTGGCGGTTACGACACGCACTCCGGACAGACCAACAACGCCGGCGTCCAGAACCCCACGCCCGCACAAGCCATCCTCGGCTCCCAAGCCAACCTCCTCGCCGAACTCAGCCAATCCATGAACGCCTTCCAGGCCGCCATGCACAAGATCGGCGGCCAATACGGCGACGCCGATTTCGAGAAACGCGTCACCAGTTTCACCAATAGCGACTTCGGCCGCACCTTCCCCAGCAACGCGCTGGGCAGCGATCACGGCTGGGGCAGCCACCATCTCGTCATGGGCGGCGCCGTTGATGGCCGAAAAACCTTCGGCACCTGGCCCACCCTCGCCGTCGGCGGTCCCGATGATACCAGCACCGGCCGTTGGATTCCGACCACCTCGGTCGATCAATTTGCTGCCACCCTCGCGAAATGGTTCGGCGTTAGCAGCACGAACATGAGCACCGTCTTTCCGAACCTCGGCCGCTTCGCCGTGCCCGATCTCGGTTTCATGGTCTAACGAGCCGACCATCTTCCCATGCGCACGCGTTTCCTGCGAGGCTTCGTCTTCGTTATCCTGCTCGCTCTCGTGTGTGCCTACGCCCTGCGTGCGTTCCGCAAATCGCCCCGCCGCCGCGGCTCAGCGCGCGTCCATTCTTCCACGCGTGCCGTTCATTCGCCTGCTCCTTCAAGCACGAATAAAGCTGCCATCCTGCCGAACACTCAACTGAGCAGCACGCCGCTAATCGGTTCGACACCCGCTCACACCACTTCAACTGCACCTGCCGCCTCATCAGCAGTCGCGCCACCGCCGCCCCTGATGGCCAAGCCATGCTCGCGCTCGATCAAGTCAATCTCATGATCCGCGACTACCGCAGCATCGCGGGCGAAAACCCAGTCGGTACCAACGCCGAAATCATGGCCGCCGTCATGGGCGACAACCCGAAGCACGCCAAGCTCGGCCCACCGGAAGGCGCGCAGCTCAATGAAAAGGGCGAACTGATCGACGGTTGGGGCACGCCTTATTTCTTTCATCAGCTCTCCAAGAATCACATGGAAATCCGCTCCGCCGGTCCCGATAAAGTCATGTGGACCGCGGACGATCCGATCATTCCGTAGGTCCGCGCGCTACGGAGCGTTGGGCGGCCCGTCCTTCGGCGCGAGCGACGCGACGATCTTTTCAAATCGCGCTTCGCCGCGCAGGGGATCCCAAACGGGATCTAACTTCAACAGCCCGTAGCCGAGATAGTTTGGAACGCGTTCCGCTTGCAGGATCCGATCGATCGCGGCTTCTTTCTCGCCCACCCACGCCAGGATTTGCGCGAGGTTGATCACAAACGCGACGCCATTGATGGAATCCTGCTCAATCGGCACCAACTCGCACGCCCGCATCCCCTCGCGCATCGCATCTTCTTTGCGCCCCAGGCCCGCGTCGATCAATCCAAGCAAGCTCAGCACCGCGCCGGATTCCGGTTGCCCGGCCATGGCTGCCTCCACGTCGCGACGTGCGGCCGTAAACGCCGCCTCTGCTTTCGCCGTCATCGCCCAGAAAACGCGCGGCCACGCCTTCCCAATAGCTTCGCGGATACCGAGTCCCGTTGATCACCACGCCTTCGCCTGGATAAGCGCGCAACGTCCTCGTCATCGCGCGCTCCGTTCGCTCGCAAAACGAGTAGGTCACATCCTCCAGGTCAGCTGCCTGCGCGGGATTCTCGGCCGCGAGTTGCGCCAGAAAATCCTGGTAGGGCCGGATATTTGCCCGCCATAAAATCTGCACTTCCGTGCGGAAAAGCCGTGTCGTCAGATCCCCGGGAATGATCGCCAACGCGCGCAGATAAACGTCGTCTTCTTCTGCGTAACGCGCCTGCGCTTCGTAGATCAACGCCATCTGCTGCAGCATACGAAAGTTGCGCGGATCGAGTTCGAGCGCGCGTTGCAGAGTGCGGGTCGCTTCCTCCCAACGCCCCTCGCGCCGCTCGATGTACGCGGTGTATTCGTAAATTTCCGCGCTGTTCGGCAAGGCGCGCCGCGCGATCGCAAGTTCCGCGCGAGCCTTCACAAAATCCCGGAACCCGTAGTTATAATAGCCGGCCAAAGCCAGATGCGCTTCGCCCGAATCCGGCTCCAGCCGCAAAGCCGATTGCACCGCCGCGTGCGCCAGCTCCAGCCGCGCCGGCGTGCGATCGAAAGCCTGCGAATACATATTTCCATGAATGCGCGCGAGCAGCGTCCAGGCGGTCAGAAATTTTGGATCCAACGTCACCGCTTCATCCAGCAATCGTGCCGCTTCCGGCAAACCCTTCTCCGCCGCGCCGGTGTCCGTGTTATGCGCGAAGATATCCTGCGCGCGCAGATAGAGATCGTACGCCGCCAGATTCGTCGTGGCCGCTCGTTCGATCGCCGCTTTCTCCGGTGGCGAGAGTTTCGCGCGCAACTGTTCCGCGATCGCGCGCGCGATTTCGCTTTGAATCGCGAACACATCCGCGAGATCGCGATCGTAGGTTTGCGCCCAGAGATGGGCGTCGTTTCGTGCATCGATCAACTGCGCGATCACGCGCACCCGATTCCCGGCGCGCTGCACACTGCCCTCGAGCAAATGCGCCACCCCGAGTTGCTGGCCGATCTCGCGCAGGTTCCGCGGCGCGCCGCTGCGATACTGCATCACACTCGTGCGGCTGATGACTTTCAAGTCGGCGATCTTCGCCAGGTTGGTCAGAATTTCATCCTGCACGCCATCGGCGAAATAGGCGTTATCGGCAATCGCGCTCAGATTCTCGAACGGCAAAACGGCGATCGATTTCCTGTTCCGCGACCGGCCTCGTCGCCGCCGATTTCGTTTCACGCGGACCATCGAGCCTCAGCCAAAGCAATGTCGTCGCTCCCAGCACCGCTGGCACCGTCAGCAGGAGCCACCAGCGATTCCCGCGTCGGCGCCCGCCGCGTCTGCACCGTCGGATCGTCCGTGCGCGCAATTCCTTCCGGCGTCATCTCAAAAGCCCACGCCAGCAGCAGCGCGACCGGAAAACCCGCGGCCGACAAGACGATCAACAGCCGCACAATCCAATTAGGCGCCTCAAAGAACGGCAGCACCTGCGTGCGCGACCTGAATCAAAAGCCACGCCACCGCCGTGTAGGCGACCGCGACCTTGTAGACGTTGCGTCGCTTCAGCTCGGCAAAAAATTTGCGCAGATCCATGAGGGCGAGCGCCAGCGTAGTCTAAGCATCTCGCCGGTGCTACCGTGCTCAATGCCTTTCGAGCTCGAATCGAACTACACCCCGCGCGGCGACCAAGGCCAGGCGATCGCGAAGATTCTGAAGTCGATCGAAGCCGGGAACAAGCACCAAACGCTCCTCGGCGTGACCGGCTCGGGTAAGACCTTCACGATGGCGAACGTGATCAAGGAAATCGATCGCCCGACCCTGATCATCTCGCACAACAAGACGCTCGCCGCGCAGCTCTACTCCGAGTTCAAACAATTCTTCCCGCGCAACGCGGTCGAGTATTTCGTCAGCTATTTCGATTACTACCAGCCCGAGGCCTACATCCCGCGCAGCGACACCTACATCGAGAAGGATTCGTCGATTAACGAGGAGATCGAGCGCCTTCGCCTCGCCGCTACCAGTGCGCTGCTTTCGCGGCGCGACACCATCGTGGTCGCGAGCGTGTCGTGCATCTACGGCGTGACCTCGCCGGAAGATTATCTGCGCATGCTGCTCACGGTGAAAAAAGGCCAGCAAATCTCCCGCGAAGCCGTCCTCGGCCGGCTCGTCGATATGCTTTACGGGCGCAACGATATCGAATTCGCGCGCGGAAAATTCCGGGTGCGGGGCGACGTGGTGGAAGTCTATCCTGCCACGGCGGATGAAGAAGCCATCCGGCTCGAATTTTTCGGCGACGAAATTGACGCCATCACGCGCTTCGACCCGTTGACCGGGCACGCCCGCGAGCAACTCGGCGTCATCACTTTTTTCCCGGCCAAGCAATTCGTCACGCCCGCCGATAAGCTAAATCGAGCGCTCAGTTCCATCCGCAATGAGCTCGACGAACGCATCATCCTGCTTGAATCGCAGAGCCGCCTTTTGGAAGCGCAGCGCCTGAAAATGCGCACGGAATACGATCTGGAAATGTTGCAGGAAATGGGTTTCTGCAACGGCATCGAGAACTACTCGCGCCATCTCTCCGGGCGGCCGCCGGGTTCAAAGCCGTTCACTCTCCTCGATTTTTTCCCGAAAGATTACCTGCTCGTGATCGACGAATCCCACGCCACCATCCCGCAGATCGGCGGGATGTATGAAGGCGATAAATCACGCAAAACCGTCCTGGTCGAATACGGCTTCCGTCTTCCCAGTGCGCTCGATAACCGTCCGCTGAATTTCAAGGAATTCATGGGCATGACGAATCAGCTTGCCTACGTCAGCGCGACGCCCGCTGAGTTCGAGATCAAGAACAGCGTGGTCGGCAACACCGGCTACTTCCCGCACAAACGCGAGCGTATCGGCGAAGACGAGCCCGTGCCCTTCCTCGTCGCTGGCGGCGGTAAGAAGGACGCCTCCGCCTCCCCCATTTCCCGCACCGATCAGCCGATCGAAGAGTTCAACGTCCACACGCCCGGCATGCCGCTCGTCGTCGAACAGATCATCCGTCCCACCGGCTTGCTCGATCCGAAAATCACGCTCAAGCCGCTGAAAAATCAGATCGACGAGACGATCGAGCTCTGCCGCCAACGCGTGGAAGCGCAGGAGCGCGTCCTCGTCACCACCCTCACCAAACGCACCGCCGAAGATCTCTCGGATTACCTGCGCGATGTCGGCCTGAAAGTCCGCTACCTGCACAGCGATATCGACACCATCGAGCGCGTGGAAATCCTCCGCTCGCTGCGCGCGGGTGACTTCGACATCCTCGTCGGCATTAACCTGCTCCGCGAAGGCCTCGACCTCCCGGAAGTCTCGTTAGTCTGCATCCTCGATGCCGACAAAGAAGGCTTCCTCCGCAGCCAGACTTCGCTCATCCAAACGGCCGGCCGCGCCGCGCGTCACATCAATGGCGAGGTCGTCCTCTTCGCCGACACCATGACGCAAAGCATGCAGGCGCTCATCTCGATCTCCGATTACCGCCGCACCAAGCAGATCGAGTATAACGAGAAGCACAACATCACGCCCACGACCGTGAAGCGCGCCATCCAGGAAAGCCTGCACACCATTTTGAAAGGTCGCCAGATCGCCGCGAGTGTCGTGCAGGAAGCCGGCGGCGATTTCAATCTCACTGAGCTCCTGCGCGAACTCGAAGACGACATGCAACGCGCCAGCGCGAACCTGGAATTCGAACGCGCCGCCTTATTGCGCGATCAAATCATGGAAGTAAAAAGCGGCACCGGCCTAGACAAGATCGAGCCTAAACGCCGGCCGGTGAAATATTCCTCCCGTGGCGGAGGCGGAACTCCACGGCGTCGGGGCTCGCGCGTGTAAGCAGACATCTCCGGACTACCGAGCCAGCGCCGCCGCACTGCCGTCATTGACAGAAATCTCGCTTTTGCAGGAGACTCGAGCCTCGCCATGAGACTTTCGCTGCGCCTGGTCCCTGCCGTCATCGCGGTCGTCCTCGTTTCGGAGCGAGGCTTGGGCGCAACGTTTAATGTCGCGAACGGAGACGTCTACGGGCCGAATGGCCTCGTCGCCGCGCTCAACGCCAGCAGCACGAACAACGCAGACGACACGATCAATCTCGCGGTGGGCGGGGTTTACACCCTCACCGTGGTGGATAACACGACCTTCGGCGCCAACGGTCTGCCGGTCGTCGCGCAGGACAACAGCCACGCGCTCACGATTAATGGCAATGGGAGCGTGATTCAGCGGAGCACGGCAGGGGGCACGCCGACCTTTCGCATTCTGCTCGTGGCTTGCACTACGCAATGCGCGAACAAGCAGACCACGCTGAATGATTTGACGCTTCAGCGCGGCGCCGCGGTCACGGCCAGTGGCGGCGCGATCCGGCTCGATTTCGACGGCAAGCTGACGCTGAACAATTGTGTGCTGGCAGATAACATCACGAACGATTCAGGCGGCGCGATCAGCCAGGGCGGGCGATCGCTGACCCTGACGGGCTGCACCTTTAGCAACAACCAGGCAGATCGCGGGGGCGCAGTCGAAACCAGCACCACCCTGACCGCGACCAGTTGCACGTTTAACGGCAATCACACCGTCGCCGGGCCGGGCGGCGCGCTTTACAATTTCGGCAACGTCGCCATCGCCGACCTGACGAATTGCACTTTCGACAACAACACGCGCAATCCGGGCGGCGGCACGCAGGGCGGTGGGATTTTCAATAACATCAATGCCAGCGGCGCGGGCGCGACGGACGCCATCATGACGCTGACCCACTGCACCTTTAACCTGACCGATGTGCTCAACTCCGGAACGTACACGGGCGGGGACGCGCCCACCGGTCTGATTACTTTACGGAATTGTCTCTTCAACGCCTCCGCTTTAATCAACAGCACCAACCCCGGGCACGATCGGGTGCGGATCATTTCGTCCGGATACAATCTCAGCTCGGGCGATGGCGGCGGGAACTTAATCGGGCCTAACGACCAGATCAGCACCAACCCAAGAATCGACCCGCTCGGCTTGCAGAATTATGGCGGTCCGACTGCGACGATCGCGCTCCTGGCCGAGAGCCCGGGGATCGATCGCGGCTACAGTTTCGGCGTGGCGACTGACCAGCGGGGATTTCTTCGTCCGCGAGACCTGGCACCGTTTCCGAATGGCCCGGGCAGCGACGGGAGCGACATCGGAGCCTTCGAGGGAAACGATCCGCGGCAAGGCGGCCCGGTCTTTGTCGTCAATGACGCGGCCGATCAGGATGACGGATTTTGCGGCGGGGTGGATTGCAGTCTGCGCGAAGCGATCGCGGCGGCGAACGCGGCCAGCGACGCAAACACGATCACCTTCGCGGCCAATATCACGGGCACGATCACACTCAGCTCGCCGCTCGGGACTTTGATCGTCAATAATCCTGTGACGATTAACGGACCGGGCGCGCGCGTTCTGGCCTTGAGCGGTGGAAACACGACCCGCGTCTTTAGTTTTAGCAACGGCACCAGCGCGCTTTCCGGCCTAACGATTCGTGATGGACGTTTCGCGTCCTTGTCTTCCAACACCCCCGCCGCCGGTGGAGCAGTATCCAACGGCGCCACGCTCGCGGTGAATGATTGCGCCTTTCTTAACAATCAAATCGTCGGCGGCAACAACACCTCGGGGGGAATCTCTGGGACGACAGGAGGCAACGGCCGCGGCGGCGCGATCGTTAATTTGAATGGCGGTATCCTGACCGTGAATCGCTCCACCTTTGCCGGCAACACCGCGACGGGCGGCCGTGGTTTCAACAGCACGACTACCACGGGAGGCACGGGCGGCGGCGGCCAGGGTGCGGCGGTCGAGAACGACCCCGGCGGCACGCTCACCATCAATAACTGCACCTTCGCGAACAACACCGCCACCGGTGGACCGGGAGGAGCCAGCATCGCTACCGGCGCCCACGGCGGCACTGGCGGCGCGGCCAATGGCGCCGTTTACAATCGCGACACCATGACGGTTACGGCCTCGACCTTTTCCGGCAACACGGGCGTGGGCGGCGCGGGCGGCATGGGTCCGATGCCGAGAGACGATGGCGAGCCCGGCCAGGCCAGCGGCGGCCTGGAAAACAACGGCGACTTCCAGCAGCACCCTGCGCACTACGATCAGCGCCGGCAACATCGGGAACACCGGACCGGACGTGAAGGGCACGTTCATTTCCCAAGGCTACAACCTGATCGGCGTGGGGGATTTCGCGAGCGGCTTCAATGCGACCGGCGATCAGATGGGCACCACGGCCGCGCCGCTGCAGGCGCAGCTCGCGGCCCTGACCAATAATGGAGGGCCCACCGACACGATGGCGTTGCTCACGAGCAGTCCGGCGATTGATCAGGGCAGCGGCTTTAGCCTAATGACCGATCAGCGCGGCTTGGGACGGACCCGGGATTTGCCCCAAATTGCCAACGCCTTCGGCGCTGACGGAACCGACATCGGCGCGTTCGAGCTGAGCGCCGGTGTTCCGGTTTCGTCAATCGTCTCGCGCAAGACGCACGGCACGTCCGGCACTTTCGATCTCGCGTTACCAACCAGCGGCGCGGCTGGGATCGAATGCCGCATCGCCGGCGCGAGCATGAGCCATCAGCTTGTCCTTACTTTTCCCGGGCCGGTCAGCGCGAGCGGACTTCTCGTCGCGAGTAACAACAACCAAGCGTCCGGCACCTTCAGCATTACCGGCTCCGTCTTGACTTTAAATCTCACCGGGGTGGCCAACGCGCAGACACTCGGGATTACGTTCAACAATGTGGCATTCGGCGCGACGCAGGGCAGCCTCGCGCTCTTATTTGGGGTCTTGTTAGGCGACATTACCCGCAATGGCAGCGTCACCGCTTCCGACATCGGTCTTGCCAAGTCCGGCTCCGGCCAGACCGTCACCGCGGCTAACTTTCCCTCCGACGTGACCACGAACGGCGGCTCGATTAATTCGTCGGATATCGGAACGGTCAAGGCACAATCCGGCACGCAGCTGCCGCCTGCTTTTTTACTTCCGGTGGACTCTTCGCGCAGGTGATTCTTTTTTCCATAGGTTCATCGGCGCCGCGCTTTTCCGACCGCTCGCACGAATGTAGCTCTGCCTCAACGCATGATGCTTCGAGCGGCCTGCATTTTCGTCTACGCCCTCGTGCTTTCTACGAGCGGCGTGCAGGCGCAACTAGGAGGTCTGCCGGAGGTAGAATTTGCCCGCTTGAGTCAGCAGGATCCGAATGCGTTGAGCGCAAAGGCGCTGGCAATTCGGACGCAGGATTGGAAGCACGCGGAGACGGAGCATTTCATTTATCATTTCGTCCACGGTTACGTCGCCACGCCGGTTTCGGTGGAGGCGGAGTTTTATTACCGCGTGGTGGTTAAGGAACTGGGACACGAACCGCCCACAGGCGATACGAAATCGCACATCTATATTTTCGAACGACCAGAGGATTGGAGCGCTTTCCAGGGTGCGGGGCAGCTGGAGAAATGGACGGGCGGGATTCATTCCCAGGGCAGCTTGTTCATCGTGCGCGACCCTTCTTACAAGTTCTCGGATAACACGCTGGGACACGAGATCGTGCACCTGGTCATGCATCGCTATTATCCGTTCGGCATTCCGCGATGGCTGGACGAAGGCTTCGCGCAATATGCTTCCTCGAACGCGCACGCGAGCTATCAGCGCGCGCGCGGTTATCTGGCGAGGCCGCGTTCGCAAAGGGTGGCGACGACGGAGTTATTCCCCCTCGCCGCGCTCGTGACGATGGATTATCCGACCGACACCGAACGCGTGAATGTGTTCTACGATCAAGCGGAAAGGCTGGTTCGTTTCCTGGCCGGGAAGGACAAGGCGAGCTTCCTCGGGCTGCTCGATGCGCTGAGCCGGCATCAGCCGTTTGCGCCCGCGGTCCTCCAATATTACTCCGGGCAATTCGCCAGCGTGGCCGCGCTGGAAGCAGAATTCCAGGTTTACGCATCAGGCGCCGACAATGGGACCAAAGCGACGAGCGAGTAACGGTCGCGCTGTTCCGAATCGCTTGAGCGCCTGCCGCATCACAGCCAGACTACCGGCCCGATGCCGAAAGCGAAAGCCACCCGCGCAGCGTCCCACATTCATGCCGTCGTCGGCTCGGATGAGAGCGAAGTGAAACGCGTGGCCGCCGAGCTGGCGGCGCAGTTGACGCCTCCGGACGCGGGAGATTTCGGGCTCGAAATCATCGATGGCGCGGGCGATAACTCCGAACAATCAGCCGCGAAGGTGCGGTTGGCGATCGAGGCTTTGCAGACGCTGCCCTTCTTCGGCGGCAAGCTGGTCTGGCTCAAGAACGCCAACTCGTTAGGCGACACCGTCATCGGCCGCTCGGCCGCGGTGCAGGGCGCCTTGGAGGAATTGGGCGAGGTCCTGGCGGCCGGGCTCGCTCCAGACATTACTTTCCTCCTGAGCGCGACGGAAGTGGATAAGCGCCGCTCGTTTTACAAGGCGCTCTCGAAACAAGCCGGGCTGCAGGTGATCGACAAACTCGACGCCAGCCGCAGCGGTTGGGAGGAGGAGGCGACGGAGATCGTGCGCGGTCGGGCGAAGGACGCGCGGGATGCGTTTTGAGGAAGAGGCGCTGGATCTTTTCGTGCTTCTGACCGGCGGCGATACGCGCCAGATCGAGAACGAGCTGGAGAAGCTGGACCTTTACGTGGGCGAAGGGCGCAGCGTGACGGCGGAGGAAGTGCGGACGCTGGTGCCGCTCTCGCGCGCGGGCGTGATCTTCGAATTGGGCAACGCGCTCGCGGCCTGCGATCTCGATCGCGCGCTCGAGCTCGTGCGCAGCCTGCTCGACCAGGGCGAGAGCGCGATCGGCATTCTGCTCGTGGCGATTTTGCCGACGGTGCGAAATCTTTTGCTCGCGAAAGATTTGATGGAGCGGCACCGCCTGTCGCGGCCGTCGGCGCCGTTCTCGTTTATCTCCACGGTGAATCGGCTGCCGGCCAGCGCGACGGAGCATCTCCCGCGCAAGAAGGACGGGAGCGTGAACACCTATGCGCTCGGGATCGCCGCGATGTCGGCGCATCGCTTCCAGACGGCGCAGTTAGTGGACGGACTGGAAGCTTGCCTGGAAGCGAATCTTCAAATCGTGAGCAGCCAGCGCGATCACGAACTGATCCTGACCGAGATCGTGGTCAAGCTGCTGGCGCGCGAATGAGAGCGTTGTCGTTAGACTGCGCTGGCGCCGTCTTCCTGCTTCCGCGCCATCGGACCGATATAGGGAATATCCCACATCGCGCCGCTGAAGGCTTTGATCATGGCGATGATCCAAATGATCACGACCGCGATGTTCACGACCGTCCAGATGAACCAAAGCAACATGCCGAAGATCCAGCCCAGCGCGGGGATGTGCGCGAGCATGAAGTAGAGCAGATTCCAGATGATGACGAAAACAATCCAGGCGCCACCGAAGATGATCGATTGCATGGCGTAGAAGCGCACAAACTGATCATGCTTTTCCAGAACGTAGAAGATGATGCCGCCGATGAGGGGAATGCAGGCCAGCGCCGCCGCGACATTGGAAGGAAGACCGGTCGTGCCCGAATGCGCTCTTCCTGGTCCGGAGGCCGGAGCAGGCGGTGGCGTGACGGGGTTCACGGGATCAGTCATGTCCCTATATATAGACGGGAATCGCTGCGATGGGTCAAGCGATCTCCCTTCGCGTAACGCGGGGAATTAGCGCAATTTCTCCCGCGATCGAGCAAACTTCGACCGCCCCGCCTTACCCTTGAAAAAAATTTCCATCCAGGTCGGCGGAGCGCGTTACGAAGCGATGGTCGGCCGCGATTTGCTCGCGCAATGCGGGACCCTTGATCGGACAGAGCCTGCGCGGGCCGCGTTGCGCGCTGGTTGCGGATACGACCACGGCCCCGCTCTTTGCGGAGACGGTCGCTGAGCCAGTTTGCGCGAGGCCGGCTTCGAGCCGCTGCTGGTCACGATTCCCGCTGGGGAAAGCGCGAAGTCTCTCGCGCAGGTCGGCTCGGTTTGCGACGCGATGACGGCGGCGGGGTTGGATCGGACATCGTTCGTCGTCGCGCTGGGCGGCGGCGTGGTGGGTGATCTGGGGGGATTCGCGGCGGCCATTTATCATCGCGGGATTCCGCACGTGCAGATTCCCACCACGCTGCTGGCGCAGGTGGATAGCGCGATCGGCGGGAAGACGGCGGTGAACACCGCGCAGGGAAAGAACTTGTTAGGCGCGGTCCATCAACCGGCGCTCGTGCTCGCGGATGTGGCGACGCTGGAGACGCTGCCGGAGCGCGAATTCAAGCAGGGTTACGCCGAAATCATCAAACACGCCGTCATCGCCGACGCCTCGCTCTTCGACTCTGCTTGGCGATAAGAACTGCGACTTAGCCGACCTGATCGCGCGCAATATTGAGATCAAAGCCGCCATCGTGGCGCACCGATGAAACGGATGTCTCCGGCGCGCGCGCGATCTTAAATTTCGGCCACACCATCGGCCACGCGATCGAGCGGGCGAGCGGTTACGGACGCTTTCTGCACGGCGAAGCGATCAGCCTGGGCATCGTCGCCGCTTGCGAAATCTCGGTGCGGAAAGCAGGCCTCTCCGACGCGGAACGCCGACAGGTGATCACGACCCTGCAGGCCTTCGGATTGCCGACAAGACTGCCGGCTGATATCTCGCGCGCGGAAATTTTGTCGGCTGTTTTGACCGACAAGAAATTCGAACGCGGCGAAGTGCGTTTTGTGGTCAGCCCGCAGTTGGGCTCGGCGCATCTCGCGCGCGACGTGACGCTGGAGAATATCCGCGACGCGATCGATTTCTTGTCGGCTGCTTAATTGCGGACAGCGCGGTAATATTCGATCAAGCCATCCACCACCCCGACCGCATACTCGCGGATAAATGCTGGGGCGATTGCGGCCGTTGACGTTGCGAATCCCGTCGTAATCCCCTTCCTGGATGCGCCAGAAAACTTCGTCACTATTCATGACATACGGCTCCAGATAAATGACCGGCGCATTGTAGATGCGGGTGGCGAGAAGGTTGCGCAAATAGACGTAACCGCTCGTGCCGATGGGGGTCACGTTCTCGGTCGTGTATTGATAGGGCGGCAATTGCGTCCGCCGCGCCATCGCCTGAGCGACGGTTTCCGCGAGGCCGACTTCCTCCGCGTGCGTGCGGCTGAGCAGGCGCTCCAACATTTCGAAACGCTCATCGTCGAACTCAATCTCCGGCGGGAGATAGGAGCCGTTAATGAGAGCGTGCAGATGGTTGCGATCGATCAGCGTGGGCTTGGTCGGCTCGTTCCACGCTTCGGCATTGAAGTGCAGACAGATGACGAGGTCGGGCTTGATCTCCTTGTTCACCAGCTCCGCGCGCTGGCGGATTTCGCTGTTGCGATAAAAGAGGAGTTCGTTGTGCCAGCGAACGGTGTGCTCTTTCTCGGGATCGTCCGGGCCGGCGTAGTCTTCGCGAGGATGCGCGTCGCCGGCGCGCAGGAGGATTTTCTTCGAAACTTCCTCCAGATCCGCTGGCCGCTTCGAGGTGGCGGGCTGCGTTTTGTCGCGCACGAAAGAAACCTTCGCTCCGAGCGCGCGGAGTTTCGGCGCGAGGATTTTCGCCACCAGCAAAGTCATGTCGCCTTCCGTGACCGGCTTGCTGTCGCCCACCTGAAACCAACGCTCTTCCATCCGCGCCCAACTCCCGCCGAGATGTCCCGGATCGAGCGCGATGTGCAGGCCTTTCAATTCGCGAAAGCGCGAGATGTGCGAAAGCTTCTTCGCGGATTTCCAAGGGCGCGGAGCCGGCTTGGCGGCTGCTTCATCCGCCGCGAAACGGAGGGTGAACCATTCCTGTTTTTCCTTGTCGGTTAAGATTTTGGCCGAATCGGGCTCGACGCGGATGCAATTCCTCGCTGACGCCCCGAGTGCAGTAAACGTCGCGCAAGAGATGCACGAATTCGTCGTGCGTGATCGTTTCCTGAAATTTCTCCAGCGCGGTCCAATCGGGCGTGTCGGCGAGCGGGCTGAGGTTTGCGGCAGACGCGGATTCGAGAGACGAGGAGGACAAAGAGGACGAGGACGACTGTGGTTGAAGAAGGCGGGACCATCGCGAAATTGGATTTCGTCCTAATTAACACCATGTTCGCAAAATGCTGACGATTCTCTTTCTGGGCGACATCGTCGGCGAACCCGGACGCAGCGCCGTCATCGCGCAGCTTCCGGCGCTGAAAGAAAAACACGCGGTCGATTTCATCATCGTGAATGGCGAGAACGCGGCCGGCGGGCGCGGGATTACTTCCAAGATCACGATCGATCTGCTGCGCGCAGGCGTTTCCGTGATCACGACCGGCGATCACATTTGGGACCAGAAGGATATCGTCGGCTTCATCAACACGGAGCCGCGCTTGCTGCGTCCGATCAATTACCCGCCCGGCGCGCCGGGTGCGGGCTCGATTATTCTGGAAACGGCGAAGGGAAAAGTGGGCGTGATCAATGTGCAGGCGCGCACGTTCATGCAGCCGATTCTGGAGAATCCGTTCGATGCTCTGGACGTTGCCGTCGCGCAGATGCGCGAGGAGACGAAGGTCATTTTCGTGGATGCGCATGGCGAAACCACGAGCGAGAAGATCGCCTTCGGGCGCTTTCTCGATGGGCGCGTGTCGGCTGTGATCGGCACGCACACGCATGTGCAGACGGCGGACGAACAGATTTTTCCGGGCGGGACGGCGTTTCTTTGCGATGCCGGAATGTGCGGGCCGTCGGAATCGATTCTCGGACGCGCGATCGATCCGATCGTGGGGCGATTTCATTTCGAATCTGCCCGCGCCGTTTCCGGTCGCGAAAGGTGCGGTGCGGTTGTGCGGCGCGGTGGTGACGATCGATGAGACCACGGGCCGCGCGGTGGCGATCACGCGCGTGAATGAGTTGATCGAAACTCCG
Organism: uncultured Verrucomicrobiae bacterium; assembly: GCA_963762685.1. Lineage (GTDB taxonomy): Bacteria > Verrucomicrobiota > Verrucomicrobiia > Chthoniobacterales > UBA10450 > JACCTI01. Next base: position 382,584 of record CAVXLV010000013.1, read on the forward strand.
GCAGCACCGGAACCCAGATCAACCGCAGAAGCGCCAGCCGTCTAAATCCCCTGCGCGTCTGCGCCGGAGACGTGGCGGCGAACAGTCGGCTACTCCTCCGCGTCGTCGGAGTCGTCAGACGACTCGTTCTCGCGTTCGGCATCGGCGTCATCGGCTTCGACCGAGAAGCGACGTTTGCGTCGCGCAGCCGGCAAAGGCGAAAGCGTCATGGTGATGTTTCGCCCGGCGGCCTTTGGCTCCATCTCCACTTGCGACATCGAGTTCAAATCGTCGCGCACCTTATACATCAACTGCATGCCGAATTCCTGGTGCGCCATTTCGCGGCCGCGGAATTGCAACTGCACTCGCACCTTGTTCCCCTTGTCGAGGAAGGCTTCGCCATGACGGATCTTCGTCATGTAATCGTGCCCGTCGATGTTCACGCGGAACTTGATCTCCTTCAGCTTCGTTCCCGCGGTCCGCTTCTCTTTTTCCTGCTTCGCGATGTCGTAACGGAACTTTCCGAAATCGACGATTTTGCAGACCGGGCGGATTGGCCGTCGGCGCCACCTCCACGAGATCGAGCCCAAGACTCTGCGCCTTGCGCAGCGCATCGGACAATTTCATGACGCCGAGCTGTTCGCCGGAAGCGCCCATGATGACCCGGATTTCGCGTGCGCGAATCCGGCCGTTAACACGAGTTTGTGGTTGCAGTGTAGATCTAGCTCCGAGCCGGCGACATGGGGAGTGAACCGCGGCGCCGTGTTTCTTTTTATCGCATCTTTCCCCCGCGGTTTGACCCGCCCCGAACACTCCTCACCATCGCGGATGCGACTCCCGCGACTGCGAACCGGCGCCCTGGCGCTGATTGCGGGAAGTTGAGTGCAACATGGCTGCAGTAGCAAGACGAATCTGGTGAGGACGCCGCGCGGTTCACCCATTCGAGGCGATGGGCTTCAAGCGAGATGTCATCTGTCTTCCAACGGCCATCACTTCAATGGCGGCGAACCGAAATGGGCTGCATGCGCAGCGTAGGCGACGGCATCGTCCAGCATGGCGTCGAGCGCGGCGGCCATCGGAGCGGCTTTGGCGAAGCCGGAAAAAATGGCGCGATCGCCGATCTCGCTCTCGATCAGAAACGTGGGTCGCTGGTTGACCTGCAATTTGTGAAACTCCGCCGTGCTCTCGCGGAGCCGCTGCTCGATCTCCGGCAGGCGTGCGCGTTCGAGCAGCTTCGCTTTCTCCAAACCGGACGCTTTCGCCCCGACTTCGGCTGCGATATCCCATCGTCCGGTTTGCAGGCCTTCCAGCAAACCCGCCCGCGCCAAAGCCAGCCGCACCCGATCATCGATCACGCCCATGTCGCGCGCTGCTTCGGCCACGGCATTCGGCGCGAGATATTCCGTGTTCCCGATCTCATGCCACGAGGACTGCAACATCACCGGCGAGCGCATCATCATCCCGCTGCGCCGGTAGAACCAATCCATCTGCGCGCGCGAGGTACGGCAGCGCATTCGCATCCATGAGCGCGATCTTCCATTGAAACGAAACGCGGTCGCCGTAGCGGCTTTGCAATTCCTCCCACGCCGGATGCGCCCAGAAACACCATGACGAGGTGACATCGAGATATTGCGTGAGGTTGATTTTCATGCGCGTTGGCTTCCCCTGTTGGACGTTAGACGTTGAGCGTCGGACGTTGAGCGTTTCCCACGCAGAAAGCAATCACGCTCCGCCACCAGTGCTCGACCTTAACCGAATTTTCCTCCTTCTCGCGTTGCTCTCGCCCGTCGTGGTGCTGGTCCGGACGGCGCCGCGCGCTGCACTGAATCGCGGGTGGCAAGGCGCGGCCGTCACGGTGCTCGTCGTCACAGTGCTGGCGTGGTTCGTCTTCCCGCGTTTTGCTGGATACATCGGCGGTTTCGCGTGGCTTCTCCTGCTCTTTCTTCCGGCCGTTGGCCTGCGCAAAGAGGCCGAACTTGTCGTGGCGGAACGTTACGGTGCGGCACGTTTGGTCGTCTCTGTTCTGCGCTGGTTACATCCAGTCGCGACCGTGCGCCATGAACTGCTTTTCCTCCGCGCGATGGAAGCAGCGCAAAACGGCGAAACGGAGCAGGCTGCCGAATTACTCGGCCGCCTTCGCAGCGACCACGACCGCGCCGGCTTGCAAGTGATCGCGCAGAGCTACCGCATCCGCGGCGATTGGGCAGGCTTGTTGCGTTGGTGCCGGGAGGCGTTGCCCTTGGACACTTTGGGAGGCGAGCCTGTGGTTTTGCCGCTGTATTTTCGCGCGTTGGGCGAAACGGGCGCGCTCGATGATCTGGTTCATCAAGTGGCGGGACGCGCGCCGCGCCTGCTGGCCTCGCCGCAACATCAGGGCACCTTTGACGCGAGCGTGCTGGCCATGCTCGCTTTTACGGGTCGCATCAAAGCGGTCGCGCTTTTGTTGAAGACGCGCTTCGCCGCAGCGCCGGCTGAGACAGCTGAATTTTGGATGGGCACCGCCGAGCTGGCGGCTGGTTCCATGAAGGCCGCACACACGCGTCTCGCGGCGTTACAGCAGAGCAAAAATGCCCTCCTCCGGGCCGACGTCGCCGCGCGTCTTCGTCCCGGGATGGATCCACGCGCCCATCTCACTCCCACGACAGAAACAACCGTGGCCCGGTTCGAGAAAAATCTCGCGCTCCGACGTCGCTCCGCGCTCGCGCCGGAATCGAGTCGGCCCAGCCCGGTCGTCGGCCTAATCATCGTGCTCAACGCCTTGATGTTTTTCCTCGAATGGAAAATGGGCGGCACGACAAATTCTGCCACCCTCAGCCGGCTAGGCGGCCTGGAGCCGTCCGCGGTCCTGACCGGGGGCGAATATTGGCGCCTGCTCACCGCACTCTTCCTGCATTACGGCATTCCCCATCTGCTCGTTAACCTCTACGCCCTCTACGTGCTGGGCCCGAGCCTGGAGAAGGCGCTCGGCTCTGTCCGCTTCGCCGCCTGTTATTTGATCGCCGGCCTCGGATCGGGTGCGGGCGTGGTCACGCTCTGGCGGTTCGGTTGGACACAATCGAGCCTGCTGGTAGGCGCCTCGGGTGCGGTCATGGGCGTCGTGGGCGCGTGGGCAGGGTTGCTCTTGCGAAACCATCAATTGCCGATGGCGCGGCGGCGGCTGCTTACCATCGGCGCCATCGTCATTATTCAGACCACCTTCGATTTTTTCACCCCGCAAGTGAGCATGGCGGCGCATCTCTGCGGATTTATCGCGGGCTTATGGATCGGACTTCTGCTCGCGCCGGAGAAGGAGGCGTGGTAGCCAATAGATCAACCGCCCGCGGGCTACGGAACACTTGCTCCGCTCGATAATTCTGACAAAATCCCGCCTCCGTTCCCTCCCTAAGACACCGATTTCCCATGCCGACGTATCACACTTACAACGTCATCCCCACGCTCCCGCCCGCGCTCGAACCGATGCGCGAGATGGTCTTCAACCTCTGGTGGACGTGGGAACCCTCCGCGCGGCGCTTGTTCCGCCATCTCGATCCGGAACTCTGGACGCGCACGAATCACAACCCGGTGCGCATGCTCCAACTCTCGCGACAGGCGCGCCTGATCGAGGTTTCCAAGGACGAGGACTTTCTTCGGGAGCTGACGGCTGTTCACGCCGCTTTCCGCGAATATCTTGCACGGCAGGATACCTACGGGAAAAAGGGGAACGGCAGTTCGTTGCAAAATCCGGTCGCCTATTTTTCGGCGGAGTTCGGCTTTCACGAATCGATCCCCAATTACTCCGGCGGGCTCGGAATTCTCTCGGGCGATCACTGCAAATCGGCCAGCGATCTGGACCTCAATTTCGTCGCCGTCGGATTGCTTTATCGCCACGGGTATTTCAAACAGCAGATTGATCGCGAAGGCACGCAGCAGGCCGTCAATCTGAACCAGAATTTCCACCACCTTCCGATCCGGGAAGTGCGGCGGGAAAATGCGCGCGTGCTCATTTCCGTGCGGATTCTTGACCGCGAAGTTTTCGCAAAGATCTGGCAACTGAACGTCGGGCGGATCAATCTTTTCCTCCTCGATACCGACGTGGCGGAAAACACGCCGGAAGATCGGCTCATCACCGCGGAACTTTACGGCGGCGATCTGGAAATGCGGATCCGCCAGGAGATGGTGCTCGGGATTGGCGGCGTGCGGGCCTTGCGCGCGCTCGGCCTCGAACCCCACGTCTTTCACATGAATGAAGGCCACTCGGCCTTCCTCGCGCTGGAGCGGATTCGCAACCTGCGCGCAGAAAAGAATCTGGATTTTTACTCGGCCCTCCAAGTGGTTGCGGCGGCGAATGTTTTCACCACCCACACGCCGGTTCCAGCCGGCAACGACGCCTTTCCGCGCGAGATGATGAAGCGCTACTTCGGCGATTTCGCGAATGAACTGGGCGTGCCTTTCGAGGAGCTTTTCTCCTTCGGCCAGACACGCGTCAACCAGAGCGATCCCTTTAGCATGACGATCCTCGCTTTGCGTGCGAGCCGACACGCGAATGGCGTGAGCAAATTGCATGGGGAGGTCAGCCGTTCGCTTTGGAAAGATGTCTGGCATGGCGTGCCGGTACAGGAAGTTCCGATCACCAGCATCACCAATGGCATTCACACCAAGACCTGGATGGCGCCGGAGTTTTCCGCGCTCTACACCAAGTATCTGGGCGATTGGGAAGAACGCCTGACCGATCACGATTTCTGGCGCGGGGTGATGGATATTCCCGACGCGCAACTTTGGGAAACGCACCAGAAATTAAAGCTGCGCTTGGTGGAGTTCGTGCGGGAGCGCGTCCGTCTTCGCCGCACCCGCGTGGGCGAATCGATGGAAGCCCTCCGGCGCGCCAACCAGATCCTTGACCCGGAAATTCTAACGATTGGTTTCGCCCGCCGCTTCGCCACCTACAAGCGCGGCGCGCTTTTATTTAGCGACAAGGAACGGCTCGCGCGCCTGCTCAATGACACCACGCGTCCGGTGCAATTCATCTTCGCTGGCAAATCGCATCCGCGCGACGAAGGCGGTAAGGCGCTGATCAAGGAAGTTTACCAATTCAGCCGCCAGGAAGGTTTCGAAAACCGCATCGTTTTCGTGGAGGACTATGATACCTACATCGCGCGCCGCCTCGTCCAGGGCGTCGATCTTTGGCTGAACAATCCGCTCCGCCCGCTCGAAGCCAGCGGCACCAGCGGGATGAAACTGCCGCCGAATGGCGGTCTCAATCTCAGCGTGCTCGATGGCTGGTGGTGCGAAAGTTACAACGGCAAAAATGGCTGGGCCATCGGACCCGAGATCGATGACGGCGGGGTCGATTACCAAAGCGAAGTGGATGCAAACAGCCTCTACCAGCTGCTGGAAAATCAGATCATCCCGCTCTACTACGCCAAGCCCGACGGCAAGCTTCCGCTCGCCTGGCTGCAGTTAATGCGCGAATCCATCCGCAGCGTCACTCCGGTTTTCAACACCCATCGGATGGTTCGGGAATACACCGAGCGCCTCTATCGTCCGGCGGAAATGGCGCAGGCCGAATTCACCCGCGATGACTGCCGCGCGGCGATTAATTTAAGCCAATGGAAAGCGCGCATCCGGCAGGACTGGTCGCAAGTGCGCGTCTCCGATGTGCAAATCGGAAACGAGAACCGACATAACATCCTCGTTGGTGAAGCTCTGCTCGTCTCGGCGCGGGTCCACCTCGGGGCCGTGGATCCAAAACACGTCCGCGTGGAGGCGTACCATGGCGAAGCCGACAACGATGAAGTGCGCAATCCCGCGGTCACGCCGCTTTACCAAAGCGACGAGCAATCAGGCGGAAACGGCGAGTATCTCTACCACGGCTCCGTGCCCGCGCGCGAAAGTGGCATGTATGGTTTCAGCGTGCGCGTTGTCCCCACTCATCCGCATCTCGTGCAGGCGCATGAGTTGCGGCTGATCACTTGGTCCTAACGAGCGCTGTCAGGAGAACTCCGGCCGATGCAAGGCGCGGAAAAATTCCTCGAAATCCGTGGCCTCCGTGACCAGGGCGTTAAGTTGCAAAAGCCGCGCATCCTCCAGCGGTTCTGGCAGCGCCACCCGCCGCGTCCGTTTCCCTTCCGCGAAGACGATCTCGTCCCATTGTAACGCGCTGATCGCGCTGCCGAATTTCGCCACCGCGCGCCCGCGGAAAAACGCGCGCGTCGTTTCGGGCGGCAGGATTAAAGCCTGCTCGATCTCTTTTTCACTTACGATGCGTCGCATGGCGCCTTGGCGCACGAGGTCGAATTGCAGAGCCGCTCGCCGGATCGATGTTGTGATATTCCAAGTCGATCGCTTGCAACCACGGATCGCTCCACTCGAGATTTTCCGCCTCCCGCAACGCGCCGAGCAGATTCTTCTTCGCCACCCAATCCACGCGATCGCCGGCTAACGAGACGTCGCGTTCGAGGTCGTGCAGAACTTGCTCCCACTCGCGTAGGAGCCAGGCCGTTTCCTCGTCCTCCACCAGTTGGCGTGCGGCATCCAGATACAACCGCTGCAAATCGATCGCGGAAATCGTGCGACCGTCTCGCAACTCCACCTTCCATTGATGGCTCTGGTCCCGGCTGATCGCTTTCAGCGCTTCGATCGGCTGCGCCAGCTCAATCTCCGGCGCGGCTCCCGCTTCCACCAGAGCCAGCACCAACGCAGTCGTGCCCACCTTCAGCGCGGTCGCCCACTCGCTCATGTTCGAGTCGCCGATGATGACATGGAAACGCCGATACTTGTGCGCGTCAGCGTGCGGCTCATCGCGCGTATTGATCAGCGGCCGTTTGTTCATCGTATCGATGCTCACGAGCACGCTGAAAAAATCCGAGCGCTGTGAAATCTGATACACTCCCGGTTCACCCGCCGCGCTTTCTGCTTCGAGGCCGATTTTACCCGCGCCCGCAAAAATCTGGCGCGTGACGAGAAACGGCATCATCCCGCTGACCACGCGCGGCCACGGCACCTCACGCCGCATGAGATAATTATCGTGGCAACCGTAGCTGTGGCCCACGAAGTCCGTGTTGTTCTTGTAAAGCCGGACCTCCTGTCCGTCCTCCAGCTTCCCTGTCCGACGCCGCGCGCACTCTGCCAGGATGCGTTCGCCCGCCTTATCGTGCGCCACCAGTTGCTGCAGCGTCGTGCATTCCGGCGTGGAATATTCCGGGTGCGCGTGGTCGTTATAAAAACGCGCGCCATTAGCCAGCACCAGATCGCTTTTGATCTCCTGAAAACTCAGCGGCCGGTTGCGATCAATCTCGAAATAGGCGGATTCATCCGTGTCTTGCAGCAGCTCAGCCGCGCGAAATCCACGCGCGTCGCGGTGCGGATCTTCCAGCGCGTAATCCCATTTCATGAGCGCGCCGCGTTCCGTGTAGGAGCGCACCAGCTCAATCGACTCCGCCACCACATCCACCGTCTCCGCGCCGGCGATGGTGATGCCGTATTCCGTTTCGAGACCGAAAACGCGCTTCATTTAGCGCGCGCTAGATGACACCAGACGGCGATGTCTTTGCAGCTTTCGCGGCGGCGGCGCGGGCGGGCGCGATCTTGACCACGTTCTCCGGATCGTAATCGATCAGCTTAAACCAATCGTCCGCCATTTCCGTCGGCGGGAAGATGTCGTTCTCGGAAAACTCGGCGTTGAACGCAGCCTGCAGATCGTTCTCGCTGATGCCGTGATTTTCCTGCGGCCTGGCGATAGCGCGCTTGATTGCGCTCGCTTTGGCGCGTTCCACGACGGAGGCAATGATCGCCCCACTGAGCAAATCGCTGCGATAAACGGTTTCCTTGCGACCGCTGCGCAGCGTGATCTCGAGAAATTTATTTTCCTCCCGCCGCGCGAATTGCTTCTCCAGCAGGCGATCGATCAACCGGTCGATCGTCGCGCCCATCTGGCGGGATTCTTTCGGGAGCGCGCCGTCGTAGGGCAGGTCGTCGGTGAGATAGATGCGGTAAATCTCGCGCGCGCCGGCGCGGTTGGGCCGCTGGACCTTGATCTTCCGATCGATTCGGCCCGGTCGCAGGATCGCCGGATCGATCAAGTCCGCGCGATTAGATGCGAGAATGATGACCACGTCGCCTAACGAATCGATCCCATCCATCTCCGAGCAAAACATCGGCACGAGGGTGGAGAGAATGCTGGAATGCCGCGCAGACGCGGCGCGTGCCCAGGATGCTCTCCGCTTCGTCGATGAAGAGAAACGGCATGTAGCCTTCGCGCCGTTTCTCGCGCGCGGTCGCAAAGATCTCGCGCACGATGCGCTCGGATTCGCCCACCCACATGTTCAGGATCTCCGGCCCTTTCACGTGCATGAAGTATTCCTTCATCTCCTCGCCGGTTTTTTCGCGCAATTGCCGCGTCAGATTGTAGGCGGTCGCTTTGCCGATGAGCGTTTTCCCGCAGCCCGGCGGGCCGTAAAGGAGAAAGCCTTTCGGCGTGGCGTGTTTAAATTTCGCGAACAGCTCTTCGTGCAGGAGCGGCAACTCGATCGCGTCCTCGGATCGCCTGCAGACGCCTCATCCTGCCCGCCCACTTTTTCCCACGGCAACTCGGGCACGGTATCGAGGTAATGCTCGCGCGATTCCGGACGCGCAGCATTTCCAGCGCGACGCGGTAACTGGAATCGACCCGCACTTCGTCGCCCGTCTTGAGCGCCGTTTCCAGCAGCGGCGCGGAGCGCTCGAGAATGGTGGATTGCATGCCGTGCTCGCCGCCCACGCGCAGCCGATCGCTCACCCAGCACCTCCGTGATTTTGGTGACCGGCCCCGCATTTTCAAAACCGAGATCGCCCACGATGACGTAGGCTTCGTTAACCAAAACCCGCGTGCCTTTCTTGAGCTCATCGAGATCGATCCGCGGATCGACATTGCAAAAATAATCCGAGCCGCCGACCACGATTTGCGCGGTGTTGCGCGCAGGGCTGCCGAGAAAAGTGCCGATCCGATTCGCGGGCGACGTGACCTTTTTGATCACTTCCTCCAGCTTCTCGATCATGCCGCGCGCGTCGCTGATCATCTCCTCCTGGTCGGCAATGCCCTCGCGCAAGGCGAGCAGATCGCTCGCGCAGCGGATCGCGCGGCTCGACCAGGGCGACGAAGCGATCGAACGCCTGCAGCACGCTCAGCCCTTCCCGGCCCGCGACCGCGCCGAATTTTTCGAGATCGTCTGGTTGATTGGTCATGGGCAATTCGGAGTCCGCCCACCGTCGCACCGAAGCATAATTTTGCCAGGGCGCGTGCGCAAACAGCGCTCGGGATTTGATACGCGGGCAGCCGGCGGAGGGATGCGAATGGCGCGTCCACGCTCGTTCGCCGCGCGGGAAAAAGAGGTTGAAGCAACCGGGGGTGCGACCTACCCTGCTCTTCCTTTTTCGGGAGGAGTCTTAGCTCAATTGGTTAGAGCGCCGCCCTGTCACGGCGGAGGTTGCGGGTTCGAGCCCCGTAGACTCCGGATTTTTCTATAGCAGAAAACGCCGAACGCTCAACGTCCAACATCCAACGTCCAATTTGGAATGACCGTCCGGCCGCCCTTTTCCTCGTTGAATGTTGGACGTTGGACGTTGCGCGTTCATCGTTTTCTTTTCCTCTTCGTCTGCCTCGCCCGCACGCGCCCAAGCCGATGCGTTTCTTCCCACACACCGTCGGCACCACTTGGGAATATGCCCAAACCGGCGCGGCAACCGAGCCGCTTCACCATCCGCGTCGCCGGCGAAGAAAATATCGGAGGCAAGGATTTGCTCCGACTGGAAACAAAAGCGGACGACCAACTCATCCAAGTCCAATTCATTTCCGTCGACGATCGCGGCGTTCTCATGCATGGCCGCCGCGCGACCGCGGGCGAGGTGACCACTTTTAAGCCGCCCCGCGTTTTGCTCCCCATCCCGCTCCAGGTCGGCACGAAATGGGAACTCGACGATGACGTCGCGGGCACGACGATGCATCAGGTCTTCAAGGTGGGCGCGGAAGAAACCGTCATCGTGCCGGCGGGAGAATTCCGCGCTTACAAGCTGCATTGCGAGCAGCCGTGGCCGCTCTCCATTTCCATCGATCGCTGGTTCGCGCCGGGCACCGGTTTTGTGCAAGAAGTCACCACCACGCGCGGGACCGGGCGGACGCTTGCTGAGCCGCGTGACGACCGTGCTGACGAAATTCCAAGCCGGACCGCCCACACCGGAGCCGCCGCCTTCGGCCATGATCTCGCTCGCCAATTCGACGCCGGCTCCAAAGCCCAACCTTGACGCTCGAAGTCGCCGCGGAACGCGATGGGCCCGCCGGTCGCGACTTTCCGGTCGGACGCGCCGAAATTTACGTCCATTGGCAGCGGCGAAAATCTGAAGCTGTACTCCATCGTGCGCGTCGCCTGGGTGGTGGAGGACGTGGGCGACGTGGCGGAGCCGAACTTCGTCGTGGACGAAAACGAAACTGAGATCACGCGAGCGAGAATTCGGCGGCGCGCTTCGTTTTGGCGCGCCCGAACGATGGCTGGGCCCCGGGCACGATATCGGCTGCGAGCTTTATCTGGACGATGCGCTGAGATCGGAGATCGGCGTTTCCATTACGGAATAACGCGGCGGGCGGGCGGCTCAGTCTGCGCTTGTGTCAACAGGCCATCGTCGGCTGTCTTCTTTGCATGCGTACGCTCGATCATCTTTTTGAAAGCAATCAAGCCTGGGCTCGTCGTATCCGCGCGGCAGGATCCGGATTTTTTTCGCAAACTTTCCGGACAACAATCGCCCAGCTATCTCTGGATCGGCTGCTCGGACAGCCGCGTGCCGGCGAACGAAATTGTCGGCCTGCTGCCGGGCGAACTCTTCGTGCATCGGAACATCGCCAACCTGGTCGTGCACACGGATCTCAATTGCCTCTCGGTCATGCAATTCGCGGTCGATCTCTTGAAGGTGCAGCACATCATCGTCTGCGGGCATTACGGTTGCAGCGGAGTGCGCGCGGCCTTCCGGCGCGACCGCCTGGGCTTGAGCGACAATTGGCTGCGGCACCTGCAGGACGTGCATCAGAAACACGCCGGGCATCTGGCGCGACTGACGGACGAAACCGCAGCCGCCAATCGGCTCTGCGAACTCAACGTGATCGAACAGGTGGCGAACGTCTGCCAGACCACGATCGTGCGGGACGCCTGGGAACGCGGGCAGAAATTGATCGTGCACGGCTGGATCTATGGACTGCACGGACGGACTTCTCCGCGATCTCAACGCGACCGTCTCCGGCGCGGATGAATCGGCCCCGGCTTGCGAGCAGGCGATCGCCGCCTTGTCGCGCGTAAACCGCGCACGTGACTTGCGACTGCGCTCATTCCTCGACGACGGCCTTCGAACTGCTCGTTAGGGTGGCTCCCACCGACATCGACGGGCTGCAGCACGTCAACAACACCGTCTATCTCCGCTGGGTGCAGGACGCGGCGACCGCGCATTGGGAAGCGCTGGCTTCCGCGGAGGCTCAAGCAGCGATCGTGTGGGTGGTGCTGCGGCACGAGATCGATTTCAAATCTCCCGCGCTCGCCGGCGATGAGATCCTCCTCCGCACCTGGGTGGGGAAAGCCTCGCGCCTCACCTTTGAGCGCTTCACCGAAATCCTGCGCGCGCGCGATCGGCTCACTCCTGGCGCAAGCGCGCACGCTCTGGTGTCCGATTAATCCCGAGACCAACCGGCCGACGCGCGTGCCGCCGGAATTGCGCGCGCAGTTTTCCACGTGAAAGTGCTAGCCACGTCGCTCACTTCCTACGCCCGCATGATTAACTTCTATGCTCCCGGAAAGCCCGGGATGCAGCTTACCGACCAGGAACAATGCCCGGAGCTGACGCGCGCCGCGGTCTGGATCGATCTCTTCGAACCGACGAAGGAAGAGGAGAAAACCCTCGAAGCATCGCTCGGCATCAACATTCCGACGCGGGCGGAGATGCAGGAGATCGAATTATCCAGCCGGCTTTACGAGGAAAACGGCGTCCTCTTTCTGACCGCCACGGTTTTGACCCGCGCCGACACGGCGCAGCCCGAAAGCTCCGCCGTCACCTTCATCCTTCTCGCCCGAAAAGCTGGTCACGTTGCGCTACGCCGACCCGGCGCCGTTCCGCTCTTTCGTGACAAAACGGGAAGCGAATCTGGATCGTTACCAAACGAACTTTCAGTTTTTCGCCGGCCTGATCGACGCCATCATCGAACGCATCGCCGATATCCTGGAAGGCGTCGGCACCAATCTCGATACCATCTCGCTGCGCGTCTTCGATCCGGAACGCGCCTACGCCAACGCGCGCCTCCACGCCGATCTCAAGCGCAGCGCGGGCGGGCAACGGCGCCGGGCGCGGCAGCGGAATTTCGTGGAAGTTCTGCGCCGCATCGGCGCGGTCAGCGACCTGGTTTCACGCGCGCGCGAGAGCCTGGTCAGCTTCAGTCGGCTGGTGGCGTTTTTTCGCGAAGCGTGCAAGGAATCCGGCACCATCCACGGACCGCTCGGGCATTGGAAAACGGTCACGGCCGACCTGAGTTCGTTAAGCGATCACGCCAGCTTCCTCTCTTCGAAAGTGAGCTTCCTGCTCGATGCCACCCTGGGCATGATCAACAACGAGCAAAACGCGATCATCAAAATTCTTTCCGTCGCCGCGCTCGTCTTCCTTCCGCCCACACTGGTCGCGGGCGTTTACGGGATGAACTTTCACGTTTTACCCGAGCTCAATTGGCCGCACGGTTATCCGTTCGCGCTCTTCCTCATGCTGATCTCGGCGGTGCTGCCGTACCTGTTTTTCCGCCGCCGCGGTTGGCTCTAAAACGCGGCATCGCCAAACGCCCGTGCGCTGTGATAAATTCCCGGCCATGAGATGGTGGATCGGCGCATTGCTGCTCGCGCTCGCCTGCTCGCCGCTTGCGCGCGCAGGAAGAGGCGCTGCCCCTGCCTGATGAGACGCAAGCGATGGAAATCGAGCCGCCGATTCTGATTCCGAGCCGGAGCGCGAACGGGGAGCCGGATTTGCCCGCCACGCCCGAGCAGGTGGACCTGGCAAAACTGGAAGCGGATCTCGCCCGCGCGAAAAGAAACGCGGCTTCGGGCGAGCGCATGTTTCGCGCCGGGCATCATCGCGAAAGTGGAGAGCGAAGAACGCGCGCTAAAAGTTGTGCGTCTGGAAGCGAAACTGGCCGAGGCGCGGCTGGAAGCAGCGCGGGCGCATTTGACCGAACAAAAAGCGGAGACGCAGGTGGTGGAGATCGAGGCGCAACTTCGCTCCGGCGAAAATCAGGTGGCGGAAGCGGCGCGCGCCGCCGGCCGCCGCCACGGAAGAACGCGAGCGCGCCGAACTGGAAGCCGCGGTGCGAAATCTCGCCCGGCAGAAGAAGCTCCTCGCGCTCGGCAGCGGACGCCGCGCCGACGTGAGCCGCGCGCAGAAAAAGCTGGCTGAGTTGCGCGGGACGGAGAACTAAAGCCGCGCACTCTCTTTGGCCGCCGCTCGTTTACCGGCGGCTTTGCCCTTCCGGCCGCCGTCACATCGGCCTCCACTTTTTTCAGCTCGGGCACTTTGAGCGCGACGTAAGTGAGCGAGCTCAAGCCCATCAAGCCCAGCAGCGTTTCGCTGAAGGTCGGCATGGCCAGCTCGCGTTTTACCCGCGCAATGAAGACCACACCCAGCACGATCGTCCAAATCACAATCTGCATCCGATGCAAGGTAACGCGCCCATTATCCGACAAGAGATCGATCAGGAAACGGATCAGCCGGTTGTGACCGAGATACTCGAGATCATCCTGCAAACGCTGGATGCGCACGCCGATGGTGGCCAAGTCCGCTTCCTCGGCCGCTGAGTGGGACGCGGCCCGCTCCAGCGCTTCCGCTTTACTCGTTAGGCCGGTCAATTCCTTTGCCAGCCGCTCGCGCAGCTCTTCCACCCGTTCGTGACGGCGGGCCGCGCGCGCCGGCTCCATCCGCGTGTGCCCGCCCTCCAGCGTCACCATGCTGGCCAGCTTCGAGGCGAAAGTGGTGGCCGAGCTGATGCCTAAAAGAGCGAGCACAGTCGGATTCAAAGTATCCAGCCGATCCGTCACCAACCAAATGACCAGAAATGCCCCCACCACCAGATAAGTCCAGAACGCCAGTTGCAGACGCGAGAGACTGAACTGCGGACAGCCATCCGCGCGCATGGGCAAATCTCCATCGCGCAGAAGCGGCGTGGTCGCTCCCAGATAAATGAAGAGCGCCAGGAGCACGAGGAGCCAGGCCACGGTGCTCCAAAGCCAGGTGATGCGGAAGAGCTCCAGACGGACGCGTTGCAGCGGCTGCGCGGCTTGCGGGACCACCGCGGTATCGAGCATGAAAATACTCCCATCCAACTTCAGACCCAAGCTGACCCGGACATCGTGCATCGCCTTCGTCCCATCGTAGAGCTTGCTCCAGGCCTCTTCGTCACCGGGCCGGCGCCGCAACCGAAACTCAAATTGATGAATGGTGTCGTTAGGGTTGGCCTGAAGCGACGCCTGCGAAATCGCGTGCTCGTCCGGATTCTCCGCTTTCAACTCATGGAACTGGCTGTTGTTGAGCACGAGGAAGAGATTGCGCTTCACCGTGAACAAGAGGGCCTGATAGGCGTTGTCAGCTTCGCGCAAATCTTTCGCGGAAACTTGCTTCGGAGCGGCCGTTGCGGGGAGGGACGGCGCGGGCGTCGGCGAGAGCGCGGGATTGGCAGCCAGCACGGGCCGCTCGGCCGCTTCCAAGTTCCTGAGCACTTCGGCCGACGTGCTTTCTTTTGGAATAATGCTGCGCAAGAGCGCGTAGTTGGCGTGCTGCTCCGGCGACATGTCCGGCTCCCCGCTCAGGCGATTGGTGTTCAGCATCCGGATAAGCCAGCCATCCAGATTGCGCACGCGCACGATGACGGTGTCGCCGACTGAGATTTCGTTCACCCGGCCTTCGGTCGGCTGCGATCCTTTCCGCCACGCCAGGACGACGCCGGAATTGGCGGCGCTCGGTTTATCCAGCTTTTGATCCGGGAAACTTCCGCTCGCGGTGACGCCCGCTTCGTTTTCGCAAGCGGCCAAAATAAGCGCCGCGGCCACGCACAGCCCGGCGGCGGGACACAAGCGATGAAGCATCTCAGGAGACCATCTCATGATCGATGGAACTCAGCCTAACGAGCCGAGATCAGCAGGTCGATAGAAAAGACTGGGCGCGCGATCGTCGGGTCTTGCTCCCGGGGCGCCAAATCTACGGCGAGATCACATTCGCACACGGGCTGCGGGCTTAAACTTTCCCGCGCCGCAGAGCCCCGCTCCGCGAATCAACCAATGACCGCTGGCTCTTCGACGACATGCCGGGGCTTGGGAGAATCCGCGCCTTCGTGATGCATGTGGCCGCTGCGTAGGAAAGGAATGCGATCGAGCACGCTTTCCTGGAACCACTCCAGCGCCAGATAGATCACCGGCGTGATGTAGAGCGTGATGAATTGCGAAATGATGAGCCCGCCCACGATGACCAAACCGAGCGGTCGGCGCGAACCGCCATCCGCGCCATAGCCGAGCGCGAGTGGGACAGCGCCCATGAGCGCCGCGAGCGTGGTCATGATAATGGGACGGAAACGTTCCACGCTCGCCTCGTGGATCGCGGTCCGGCGGTCGTAGCCTTCGTCAAGTCGGTGGAGCGCGAAGTCGACGATCATGATCCCGTTCTTTTTCACGATGCCCATGAGGAGGAACAAACCAATGATCGAGTAAAGCGAGAGCGTGGAGTTTTTGTCCCAGAAATTAAAAATCCAAAGGGTAAGCAACCCGCCCACGACCGCGGGGAACAAGGTGGAAAGCACCGTAATCGGATGGACGTAGCTCTCGTAGAGAATGCCGAGGATGACGTACATGACGAAGATGGCCGCGAGGACGAGAAAGGGCAGCGCGGTGAAGAGTTGCTGGAGAACCAGGCCTTCGCCTTGCAGCTCACCTTTCACGGTGGGCGGCACCACTTCGGCCGCAGCTTTCTCGATGAACTTCGTCACATCGCCGAGCGCGACGCCGTCTTTCGTGTCGAAACCGAACGTGACGCTGGTGAATTGGTTGGTGTGATTGACGGCCTGCAGGCCGAGCTCCGTGCGAGACTTCGTGAGCGTGCGCACTGGGATGAGCTTTTGCTCGTTTTCCGGCTTGACGTAAAGCTGGCGCAAATCCTCCGGATTCGCCCGGTCTTTGTCGGCTACTTCCAGGATGACCTGATATTGATCATCCGCCTGTTTGATGAGGTAAACGTAGTTCTGCGAATAGGCAGCACGCAGAAGATTTTGCAGCTTGGTGGTCGAGACGCCGTAAAGGCTGGCGCGCTCGCGATCGATATCGATATCGATGTTGGGCGTGTTGCGAAAGAGATCGTTCCGCGGCGTGCCGGCGAAGCCATCGAAGTCCTTAAACTTCTCGGTCAAGGCTTCCGCGGCCGCGTAAACCTCGGTCGGGTTGATGCCGCTTAAGGTGTAACTATAGCGCCCGAACGAGCTGCCGGTTCCGCCAACATCGATCCGTAATACGGGCTCCGGATTCAGCGTCGGGATCACGCCCGGAATTCCGCCGAGAGCGGCGCGCAAATCCGCCACCACTTTTTCAATCGGCGGCCGCTGGCTCGCATCTTTCAAAAACAGGACGGTGAAAATTCCGGCCGCGCCGCGACCGCGCCCCGCCACGGTGAAATATTTATCGACCGCCGGATTAGCCTGCAAAATTGGGTCGAGTTTGTCTTGAATGAGACGCTGCTGCTCGGGCGAAGCGCCTTCCGCGACAATGAAAAAACCGCGCACCGATCCGCTATCGCCCGTGGGTAAAAGCGTAAACGGCAGCGTGGTGAAAAAGAACCAGACGCCAAACGCGCAGAGCGCCAGAATCGGCGCCGCCAGCCAGCCGTGATCCAGAAACCAATCGAGCGTGCGGCTGTAGAAACGCACGATCGGATTAAAGAAACGCTCCGTGAATTTTTCCATCCACGACTTCACGTGCCCGGGTCCGCGTTCGCGCAACATCCGCGCACACATAAGGGGCGTGAGCGTGAGTGAGACGACCCCCGAGGCGAGAATCGCGACGATGATGGTGATGGCAAATTCGCGGAAAATTCGGCCGAGCAATCCCGGCATAAAAACCAGCGGGATGAAGACCGCCGCCAGCGACAGCGTCATGGAGAGAATGGTGAACGAAATCTCGCCGGCGCTATTGAGCGTAGCCTTGTAGATCGACTCGCCGCTTTCCGCGCGGCGGACCACGTTCTCGAGAAAAACGATTGCGTCATCGACGAGGAACCCGATCGCCAGCGTGAGCGCCATGAGCGTGAGGTTGTTCACGGAAAAGCCGAGCGCCCACATGACGACGAAAGTGATCAAGAGCGAGAGCGGCAGCGCGACCACCGGGATCATCGTGTCCGCGGCGCGGCCGAGAAAAACAAAGATCACGAGCACCACGAGCACAAAGGCGATGAGGAGGGTTTCCTCCACGTCATGCACGGAGCGCTCGATCGTACGCGCGCGATCGCGCACCGTGATGAGATTGATCGAGCCGGGCAGTTCCTGGCTCAGCTTTGGCAGTAGTTCGCGAATTCTTTCCGCGACTTCGACCGCGTTGGCGCCGGCTTGGCGCGAAATGGCCATTACGATGGTGGACGCGGGCGGATTGAAACCGCGGGCAAAGAAATGCCGGGAAAGGCGTTCGTCCTGGACGCTATTTGTGACCTCGGAGACGTCGCGCAAATAAATCGGCGCGCCGTCCGGGCCGCGCTTGATGATGAGGCTGCCGTATTGCTCGGCGGTTTCGAGCTGGGCGTTCGGTCGCAGAACGAACGAGCGTGTTTTCCCGTCGAACTGCCCCACGCCGGAATAGGAAGTGCCGGCCCGAATCGCGCCGGATAATTCATCGAAGGTGATGTTCCGGGTGGCGAGCGCTCCCGGATTCACCTTGACCCGAATGGCAGATTTAACGCCGTAAATCTGCACCTGCGACACGCCCGGCACGATGCTGATCCGCTGCGAAACCTGCGAGGTGGCATACTTGTAGAGATCGCCGTCGGTTAAGGTGTCGCTCGTTAGGGCGACGTAGAAAACTGGCGAGTCGTTTGGATTGGATTTTGAAAAAGTGGGAGGGCTCGGCAGGTCGGCCGGCAGCTGTCCGCTCGCGCGCTGGATGGCGGATTGCACATCGGTCGCCGCCGCATCGATGCTCTTCCCGAGATCGAATTGCAGGGTGATGTTCGTGCGCCCCTGCCCGCTCGAACTGGTGCTCAAGACAATGCCAGGGATTTCCGTGAACTCTTTTTCCAGCGGCGTGGCGACGGTATTCGCCATCGTCTCCGCATTCGCGCCCGGGTAGGAAACGCCCACATCGATGACGGGATAATCGACCGCCGGCAGATCGTTCACCGCCAGCAAATTGTAGCTGAGAACGCCGAAGACGATCACTGAAGCCGTCAGGAGCATCGTCATCACCGGCCGTTCGATGAAAGGCTTGGAAAGCCCGGAAGAAAACTGCACGAGCTTGCCGGGTGTCTTCGCGTGGCTCTTCGGAGGCGAACTTTCCATTAAAACGCCATCGTCCCCTACGCGCGGAACATCTTCGCCTTCTCGATCTTCGCGCGGACCCATCGTCAGTTAATGGCGCTGGCCGGTTGTGCGGGTGAGCCGCCACCGGCAGGCGTCGCATCTTTCACCACTACTTTGGTGCCGGGTGAAAGCTGGAGCTGTCCACTGGTGACCACCATCTCGCCCGGCTGCACGCCTTCCGTGATCACGGTCTGATCACCATGCACCTGCCCGGGTTTAATCTGCCGCAAATCCAGCGTGGAATCGTCTTTCACCACAAAAATATACGGCCCGTTCTGTCCGATCTGGACCGCGCTCGATGGGACCATTTTTGCCGCAGGTAGGATGTCCAGAATCAGCCGCACTTGCACGAATTGTTCGGGCCAGAGCGCGCGGTCAGGATTCGGAGTAATCGCGCGCGCTTTGATCGTGCCGGCGCCGGGCTGCACGGCCGTGTCGATAAAATAGAGCTTCCCGGAGCGCGGCTCTACGTTATCGCCCGACGCATCGGTGACGACTTTCAGATTTGGATTATCCAGATATTTCCGCACCAACGGCAGGTCGGGCTCTGAGATTGTGAAATCGGTGTAGATCGGATCTATGCCCTGCACCGTCACCAGCGGTTCGCTCCCCGGATTCACGACGTTGCCTACATCCACTTTGCGCAGACCGGCCCGCCCATCGATCGGCGATTGAATGCTGCAAAAATCCAGATTCACCTGCGCCGCCGCTACCGCTGCTTCGGCGCGCATGGAGTTCGCGATCGCAGTATCGAGCTCTTGCGTCGCCGTCACGTTTTTTTGCTCCAGCACTTTCTGTCGCTTCAGATTGGCCTGCGCCAGCGCGAGATCGGCTTTGGCTGAGGCGAGAACCGCTTCGTAAGGGCGCGGATCGATCTTGAAAAGTAGATCGCCCTTTTTTACATCGCCGCCGTCTTTGAATTCGCGGGAGATAATTTGCCCGGTCACCTGCGCCTTGATCTGCACCATTTCGAACGCGGTCGTGGTGCCAATTTCATCAAGGTAAAACGGAACGTCTTTCGTCTCGACCTTGGCCGCGAAGACATTGCGGGCCGGTCGCTCTTTCGAGACCTCCTTTTTGCTGCAACCGACTACGGCAAAGGCGCAGCCCGCCAGGGCCACCACATTAGTGAAGGCAAGCGAACGTCGAAGGTGGAGAAGCCTCGTTATCATGACTAAGACCGCGCCGGACGCGCGTTGGTTACAGAATTCTTCGCTCCGGTTTCCCCATTGGGTGCAGCTAATGCGCGCTCGCGGATCTGGGACAGCACGCGGACGCACGTTTCGAGATCGCCGCGGGGAATGCCCGCGAGCAATTCTCGACGCAGCGTTCCGGCGGTCTGAAAGATTTGCTCGAGCACCGCGGTCGAGCGCTTGCGCAAATGGACGGTCTTGCAACGGCGATCCTCTGTGTGCCCCTGTCGCTTGATCCAGCCATCTTGCTGCAGACGATGAAGAATCCCGACGAGCGTCGGCTCTTCAATTCCGACCCGGGCCGCGAGTGCTTTTTGCGTGAGCTTATCGCCGCCGCGCGAAAGATGGGCCAGCGTGGTCCACTTGCCCATGCTGAGACCAAGCGGACGCAGGCGTTGATCGAGCTTCGTCCGCCAGAGGCGCGCGGTTTCGTTGAGGCACAAGCCCAAGCGTTCGATTTCAGCGTCGGTTTCCAAGAGATCGTTAGCCTGCTAACGATTGACTCGATTGTCAAATTCGCCCGCTAAGGAAGCAACGCGCGTTCGATGACGATCAGTTGTTTTTTTCGGTAGTCACGCGCCTCCGTCAGAATACGGCCTCCTTTTAGCGCTTCCGCCACATCAGCCGGCTGCACCAGAAGAAAACGCGCGTCGGGCGGCAGATCGCTAACGCGCGGAAGATAAACGATTGGATCGCGCACATAGAAAAGTGCTGGCTGATAATCCGGGTCGATCGCATAAAGCGGGGCGCCCGCTGGCAGGACAGCATTAATCTGCGCGGCGATGTTTCTCACCTTCTCCCGCTTCCGCAGCATCGGCATCAGGGCCACGGCGTAGACGAGCATCGCTCCACAAACCAGCGCGGCGATAAGGGCCGGCCAACGCAAGTCGGCGGGCAGTTCCATCGGTCGCCGCAGACGCAGCCAAGCCGGAAGTTCGAGACGGGACGACGACAAGGCGGAAGCCAGCAACCATGCCGCTGGCGCGAGCAACGGCATCGTGTAGCGCGCGAGTGATCCAGGCAGCAGGCTCACGCCGAGGAAAGAAATCCCGATCCCCCAGGCCAGGCCAGTTTGGACGTCGAAGGCCGAACTTCCGAGACCAACGCCTTCGCTCATCCCGTTCGGCGTTCGACGTTCGACGTTCGACGTTCCCGTTTCTCCGCACAAACAGCAGCAGCAATGTCCAGGGAAGAAAATACCCCAGCCCGCGCGGAATGTTCAAAATCCATCCACCGAAATTGAAATCCTCGCCCGTCAGTCGCCCGGAGAACTGCCGCGTCCAGGCATGCGCAACCTCGCTGCCTTGCATCTTCAGCAAGCACGGAATCGCCCAAGCCGCGAAGAGGCCGAGCATAAGCAGAAGGCCCGAGAGATGCGCGCGATTCCAAAGCGCCCGCAGCTCGCCGCGACGAAACAAGACCGACGACCACGACCGCGTAAAAGAAGACGAGATGCAGCGGCCCCTTCGCCAGCATTCCCAGCCCGAGAAAAATCCACGGCACCGTCCACGTTAGCCAGCGCGAACGTTGCTCCTGCCACCAACTCAGCCAGCAGATAAAGGCCAAGCCCGTAAGCGACGCATACAGAGCCTCGATCTCGATCAAGCGCCCTTTCTCCACCATGCCAAAATTCGTCATCCAAACGAGCGCCGCCGATGAGCGAGCCATTCGCACCGAGCGGACGCCGCGCGACGGTGCTGAAAGCGAGCGCCACTGCGAGCACGCAGAGCGCCGATGGCAAACGCGCCGACCACTCGTTATGCCGGCCGGTGATTCTAAAAGAGGCGGCCACGAGCCAGTTGATCAAGGGCGGCTTGGTAAAGTAGGGCTCGCTCCCCACGTAGGGAACGAGGTAGTTGCCCGTTTGCAGCATCGTGACCGCAGGAAGAATGCGACGACCCTCTTCGCCTTTGATTTCCAAAGTGCCGAGCCCCGGGAGATAAATCAGCCCCCAAACCGCGACCACGGCTACCAATGTATACAGGCGGGGCACAGCGGGACTCTCGACGTTCCCCGGGCGACGTCTACTGCCGGATAAATGGCGTCTGTGCGGTCGGTCACGAGCACACGCCGCCGAGGCCGTTTTGCATTGCCCCGCTCTGATTATCTTGCGACAAACGCGCTACCGAATCATGAAAAAGATCACTTTCCTTCTCGCTGCGTGCCTTCTCTTCTTCGCCGGCGTCTTCCATGCCTCGGCCCAAGGCTTCATCCTCATGCCGGATAGCACGAACAATCGCCTCGTTGCTTTTGATCCGATGAGTGGCGCCGTGCTCACCTCCAACATGTTTGCGCTCGCGGCCAATGCCACACCGATCCACGCCCTGCAGGTGGGGAGTGAAATTTGGGTTTCGGAACAAATAGGCGACCGCGTGGCCCGCTATGACTTCACAGGTAATTTTCTGGGTGCGATCACCGGCCTCGATAACGTCCGCGGCATGGCTTTGATCGGTAACACGGTCTACGTGACCAACGCCGGCACAGCCAACGGAGCGCCGGGGAACGCAGTGGTCATGTATAGCCTGGGAGGCACGTTGCTCGGGAGCTTTCCCACGGGCGGCTTGGCGCCTTCGCCGTTTTCGATCCTCAGCCATCAAGGCGGCATCCTGGTAGGCTCGTCCTCTGCCGATGACGATATTCACCGTTTCACACTCACCGGCACTTCGGTAGGCACATTTCACAACACCGCGTCACTGAATTTCGTGGAGCAGTTGGCCTTCGCCAGTAACGGCTCCATCCTCGCGGCCGGTTTCAGTTCCAACAACATCGCCTTTCTGGATCCGAACAATGGGAACCTTCTCGGATCGTTCGCAGCAGCGGGCGCGCGCGGGGTTTATCAATTAGGCAACGGGAACATTCTGTGGACGAGCGGCGCGGGCGTCAGCATCTATGATGTGACCACGCAGACCTC
The DNA here is from genome assembly GCA_963762685.1 of uncultured Verrucomicrobiae bacterium. Classification (GTDB taxonomy): domain Bacteria; phylum Verrucomicrobiota; class Verrucomicrobiia; order Chthoniobacterales; family UBA10450; genus JACCTI01. The sequence continues at coordinate 405,232 of CAVXLV010000013.1, forward strand.
GTCGCTCATCTATTCTGGTGGCGGACGATTCCTGCAGTTTGCGAGCATCCCGGAACCTTCGACGCTCGCCATTTTCGGCCTCGGCGCGCTCATCGTGGGCGCGGCGGGGCGTCGTTTGCGGAAACGATAGGCGGCCTTTCAGAAATCCGCTGCGGGCAGCCATGTCCGTGCGGCGCATCCCTTTCCGCCGGCCCGCGCACCGTCGCCGCTCTTGACGACGCGCGTTCGCGAACCTACGGTAGCGCCCTAGTCCGCGGTGGATTGGAGTGGGAGCCAGTGTCCCACTCTTTTTCGTCTGCGGGCTCGATGCTTTTATGAACGCCGAGTTTATCGCCATGCTGGATTACCTCGAGCGGGAGCGCGGAATTAAACGCGATATCCTGCTCGAAGCCGTTTCGAACGCCCTCCTCTCGGCCTCGAAAAAGAGTGTCAGTGCGTCGCGCGATTTGCGCATCGATATCGATCCGAAGACCGGTGTCATCCGTGCTCTCGCGCAGTTGATTGTGGTCGAGAGCGTGACCACGCCCGCGGACGAAATTTCTCTGAACAAGGCGCGCTTGCTCAAACCCGAAGCGCAACTGGGCGAAGAGGTGGAAGTGGAAGTGACGCCGAAGAACTTCGGCCGCATCGCCGCGCAGACCGCGAAGCAGGCGATGATGCAGCGCATCCGCCAGGTCGAGAAGGAAATGATTTACGAAGAGTTCAAGGATCGCGCGGGCGAGATCGTGAGCGGGACCGTCCGCCGTTTTGATCGCTCGGATGTGATTCTCGATCTCGGAAAATTTGAAGCCATCATGCCGCAACGCGAACGCGTGGTGGTGGAAGATTATAATGTCGGTGATCGCCTGCGGGCTTACGTCGTCGCCGTGGAGAACGGGATCCGCGGACCCGAGATTATCGTTTCGCGCAGTCATCCAAATTTCGTCCGCCGTTTATTTGAGCTCGAAGTGAGCGAGATCAACGACGGCACGGTCGAGATCCGCGGCATTGCGCGCGAAGCCGGCTATCGCACGAAAATCGCCGTCACGAGTGCGAACGAAAAAGTGGACCCGGTCGGCGCTTGCGTCGGCATGCGCGGTTCGCGGGTAAAGAATATCGTCCGCGAGTTGAACAACGAGAAAGTGGACATCATCCGCTGGAGCTCCGATCCGAAGGAATATGTCCTCGAAGCGCTCAAGCCGGCGAAGGTGAAGAATCTCGTTTTCGATTTGGAGAGAAAGAGCGTCCAGATTTCCGTCGACGAAGATCAACTTTCGCTCGCCATTGGTAAAAAAGGCCAGAACGCCCGTCTCACCTCCCGGTTAACCGGTTGGGAAATCAATATCGATAAGGACACTTCTGCGACCCATGCCGTCGAGCAGAAGGTGGAGCAGGCCGCGAAGAGCCTGCAAGGCGCGCTCCCGATTACGGAGGAACAGGCGCTCACGCTGGTTAAATCCGGCTTCACCAATCTGGAAGGATTGCGCGATGCCGACGTTTCCGATTTTGTGGACATTCTCGCGGTGGACGAGGCGAAGGCTCAAGAGATCCACGCCGCCGTTCCGCGCGACGAAGCCGCCACGACTTAAATGGCCCACCGTGGGGTTCCCGGAGCCATGACCCAATTTTTAGATCAACATGCCGACCAAAACGAAAAGCAAGACGACCGCCCGCAAATCCCAATCCGGGAGATCGGCGAAGTCTGCCTCCGTGCCTTCCCGGCCGTCGAGCATCAAGGCCAAGCCGGCTAAAGTTGAACCCGCTGCGCCCGCGGAAAAAACCGCCCGCAGCATCGCGATCGCGCCCACTCCGGCGGCTCGTTCCCGTGCCGCTGCTGCTGCGGCGGCCGCCGCGGCGGCTGAGGCCGAGAAACCCGCTGCGCCGAGGAAGGCGCCGGTCGAGTCCGTTTCTCTAATTGACGAAAAGAAGCCGCGCCCAAAACGCGCCGAGGGGACCGCGCCCACCACACGTTCTTTCCTGCCGCCCATTTCCCGCATCATCAAGACGCCAGAGCCGGCTCCGCCGAAGAAGGTAGAGCCGCCTACGCCTCCTCCGGTCGTGCGCGTGGCGCCGCAGGTAACTGATCTGATTTCCGGTCCTGCGCCCGCAGCGCCGACGCCTCCTCCGATAGTCGAGACTGCCCCAGAGGAGAAGCCGGTCGAAGGGGTCGCGGAAGATGCCCCCGCCGCCGAGGCCGCGGTGGAACAAAAGATCATTCACATCAAGCCGCCCATCATCGTGCATGATCTGGCAACGCAGCTCGGGATTAAGAATCACGTCCTGATCCGTGAGCTGATGGAGCTGAACGTTTTCGCCAATCAGAACCAGACGGTCGAGCCCGATATTGCGACCAAGGTTTGCGAAGCGCACGGTTTCGTCTTCGAAATGGAACGCCGCGAAAAGGGCGGCGGTGTCCATAAGATCGAGGAAGTGGTCGTGGCGCCGCCTCCGCCGGTGATCGAGACCGAAGAAGAACTCAAGACCCGTGGACCGATCATCACGTTCATGGGCCACGTGGATCACGGCAAGACGTCGCTCATGGACGCGATCCGGAAGACGCGCGTCGCCGCGGGCGAAGCGGGCGGAATTACCCAGCACATCGGTGCTTACACGGTCGAATACAAAGGCTCGCGTATTACTTTTCTCGACACGCCTGGTCACGCGGCCTTCACCGCGATGCGCGCTCGTGGGGCGCACGTGACCGATATCGTGGTGCTGGTAGTGGCCGCGGATGACGGCCTGATGCCGCAGACTATCGAGGCGATCAATCATGCGAAGGCGGCCGAGCATGTGAAAATCATGGTCGCGATCAACAAGATCGATATTCCCGGGGCGAACATCGATCGGGTGAAAAAGCAATTGCAGGAACGCGAACTGAGCCCAGAAGACTGGGGCGGCGACACGATCGTCTGCGAAGTTTCCGCGACGAAGGGAACCGGCATCGACCACCTGCTGGAGATGATGGCGCTGCAGGCGGAGGTAATGGAATTGAAGTCCTCGCCCACGGCCACGCCGCGCGGGACGGTCATCGAAGCGCAGGTGGAAGCCGGGCGCGGACCGACTGCGACCGTCATTGTGCAGATCGGCACGTTGAAAATCGGCGACCCCTTCATTTGCGGCGATTACGGCGGCAAGGTGAAATCGCTGATCGACGACCACGGCAAACCCGTGAAGGAAGCCGGCCCATCCACACCGGTAAAAGTTCTCGGATTCACCGGGCTGCCGCATGCTGGCGACGAGCTTTTGGTGATGGAATCCGAGCGCCACGCGAAGACGCTCAGCGGCGAACGCCTGCAAGCGAAACGCGCCGATAAACTCAGCACGCCGCAACGCGCTACGCTCGAAAGCCTCCTCGAAGCGGCCGACGGAAAGAAGAATCTCCGTATCATCTTGAAATGCGACGCGCAGGGGTCGCTCGAAGCCTTAACCGGCGCGCTCGAGTTGATCGAGAGCAAGAAGATCGATCTCGAGATTGTGCACTCCGGGCGTCGGTCCGATTTCGGAAAACGACATCCTGCTTGCGAGCGCATCGAACGCCGTCGTCATCGGATTCAACATCAAAGTCGAAAGCAACGCGGTGAACGCGGCCAAACGCGAAGGCGTGCAGGTGAAGCTTTACAGCATCATTTACGAGTTGATCGACCAGATCAAAGACTCCATGGCCGAGATGCTCGATCCGGAGCATCGCGAAACCGTGATCGGTCACGCGGAGGTCAAGCAGGTCTTCAAGCTGACCAAGGGAATCGTGGCGGGTTGTCTCGTCACCGATGGCCGCATTGCGCGGACCGCGCGGGCGCGCGTGCTGCGTCGCCGCCAGCCGGTTTACGATGGCGGGCTTTCGACGCTGCGCCGTTTCCAGGACGATGTGAAGGAAGTGCGGGTCGGCCTCGAGTGCGGCATCAAGCTCGGCGACTTCAACGAATATCAAGTTGGCGACATCATCGAGTGCTATCAGCTCGAGCAGGTCGCGCAGAAACTGTAGCCGGGATCGTCAATCCCGGTCCGGCCTCCAGCAGGCCGGCTTTACCCATGAAACATCGAATGCTCCGCGTGAACGAAGTCGTCCGGCGCGAGCTGAGCACGATCATCACGCGCGATATGGTTTTCGATGACGTGCTCGTGACGATCAATCAAGTGGACGTCACGCCTGACCTGAAAAACGGCCACGTTTTCGTGAGCGTTTTGGGAAAGGGATCGCGCACCGCGGTAATCGAGAAGCTGGAAAAAGAGCGGACGCATTTACAGGCGGAGATGGCAAAAAAGGTGGTGCTGAAATTCACGCCGCACCTGGTTTTCCATCTCGATAACTCCACCGCGCGAGGCGCGCGCGTGATTGAGATTTTGGAGGAGATCTCACCGCCCGAAGAGGAGGTTGACGATGAACGCGAATCATAGCTTCGCCGAGATCGGGGACGCCCTGCGCGCCGCGGAAAGCATCGTGATTTTGAGCCACGTGCGTCCAGATGGTGATGCTTACGGCAGCCAGCTTGCCTTGGGCCTATCGCTTCGTGAACTCGGCAAGACGGTCACCGTTTGGAACGAAGATGGCATGCTGGAGAAATACGCTTTCCTGCCGGGCAGCAAATTGCTCCGACGCAACCGCCCACCGAAGCGCAAACCTTCGATCTCGCGGTGGCGCTGGATACGGCCACGCAGGTTCGCCTCGGCACGACCGCGGACGCGATCCAAACGGAAAAATGGATCAATATTGATCATCACATCAGCAATCCGCGTTACGGAGATCTGGTGCACATCGATTCGAACGCGCCGGCTACCGGACAAATTTTATTCGAGCTGCTCACATCGCAAAACTTCCCGATAAACCAGCAGATCGCGGAAAACCTCTTCGTCGCCATCTCGACTGACACCGGCTCGTTTCAATATCCGAACACGACCGCGCGAACCTTTGAAATCGGCGGTGAACTGCTGAAGCGCGGCGTTGACGTAGGCCGGATGAGCCAGTTGCTCTACGAGAGCTATCCGCGGCGGCGCGTGGAATTACTGCGCGCGCTCCTGGGCACAATGCGCTTCGAAGCGGAAGGGCGGATCGCCTGTTTCAGTTTGACTCTGAAAGTAGCAAGCGACCTCGGCGCGCTCCCTGAGGATAACGAGGGGTTGATCGATCACCTGCGCGCGATCGAAGGCGTGCTCGTGGCCATCTTTTTCGAAGAGCTGCCGGAAGGGAAAGTCCGCGTAAGCATGCGTTCGAAAAATGCCACGGCGGACGTGTCGGCTATTTGCCAGCAGTTCGGCGGGGGTGGGCATAAATTGGCGGCCGGCGCGCGACTGCGCGGAACTTTAACGGAAGCAGAAGACAAAATTTTGAAGGCGACGCGCGATGTCATTAACAGCAACTCCTGACGGCGTCCTGCTCGTCGATAAAGCCGCGGGCATGACATCGCACGATGTCGTGGCGCTCGTCAGGCGGCAGCTCCAGATCAAGAAAGTCGGTCATTGCGGCACGCTTGATCCCATTGCCACTGGTCTTCTTCTCCTCACCCTCGGGCGCGGGACGAAAATTCAGGATCTGCTGATGAGCGAGGATAAAGAATACGCTGGCACGCTCACGCTCGGCGCGACGCACCAGCACACAGGATCGCGCGGGCGAGATACTCAGGAAGAGAAGCCGGTGCCGGAGCTGAACGAAGAAATGGTGCGCGCGGCCTTCGAGAAATACCGCGGCGATTTTTATCAAATGCCGCCAATGGTTTCGGCGATCAAGCAAGGCGGCGTGCCACTCTACAAACTGGCGCGCGAGGGCAAAGTGGTCGAACGGGAGCCGCGCCTGGTGCACGTTTACAATTATTCGATCCAGCGCATCGCCAGCGCCGGATATCGATTTTAGCGTGGGCTGCAGCAAAGGTTTCTATGTGCGCACGTATGCTCATGATATCGGCGCGGAACTGGGCTGCGGCGCGCACTTGAAGGAATTGCGGCGGACGCGCTCGGGACGTTTTCTGGTGGATGGAGCGATCACGGTGGAAGAGTTGAAGACGCTGGATCCGGTGGATATTCTCGGCCGCATCCTCACGCTGCCGGAAGTGTCCCGCATGCGCGGCGCTTAAACTCGCTTTTCCATGCAAGTCCTGCGCTCCATTCGGGAATTAGCCGATCTGCGCGGGCCGCTTTTCACGGCGATCGGTGTCTTCGATGGCGTCCATCTCGGGCATCAAGCGGTCATTTCCACTTCCGCGCGCCACGCGCAGGAGGAGGCGGAACGCCAGTGGTCGTCACGTTCGATCCGCATCCCACGAAGGTGCTCCGGCCCGAGAAGGCGCCGCGACTCCTCACCGCCACCCAACATAAGATCGCGCTCATCCGCGAACTCGGCGTCGAGCATTTGCTGGTGATCACCTTCGACCGCGAATTTGCCAACACCGCGCCGGAAGATTTCGTTCGGCAATTGGTCGAAAGCGCGAAGCCGCTCCGTGAGATCTGCGTCGGCCATGAGTGGTCGTTCGGGAAGAATCGCGCGGGGAACCTCGCTTTACTGCAGAAGCTCGGCGCGGAGCATGATTTTAGCGTGGTCGGAATCAAGCCCGTGGAAGTGAAAGGCGCGGTAGTGAGCAGCACGGCGATTCGCAGTGCGGTGGAAGCGGGTGAGTTCGAGACGCGCGGCGGAAATGTTAGGCCGGGAATACACCATCGTCGGCACGGTGGAACGCGGCGCGCAGCTGGGCCGCAAACTGGGTTTTCCCACCGCGAACCTGAGCGCGCACAGCGAGCAATTTCCGCCCAACGGCGTCTACGCGGCGGAGGCAAAACTAAATGGCATGACGTTCCGCGGCGTGGCCAATCTCGGCGTCCGCCCGACCGTAAGCGGCGAGAAACCGCAACGGCTGCTCGAACTTCATCTCTTCGATCTGCAGGAGGAAATCTACGGCGAAGAAGTGGAGGTGCGTTTCGACCGCTACCTGCGCGCCGAACAAAAATTCGAGAAGCATCGAAGCGCTGACTGCGCAAATCGCGCGCGATGTGGAGCAGGCGCGCGGCTACAGGCGCGGCTGGCGCGTCGTCCGCATCGCGGCCGCGGTCGCCGAAGACCATGACGAGCAAGCCGCAAAACCCGGCCAAGGCACAGATGCGTCACAATCGGCATCGCCACCAGAAATGCCGCGCCCTCGCCGAGGAACGCCCCACCGCCTGAGGCAAAATAGGCGACCACGCAAGACACAAACGCGATCGCGCCGATGATAACCGTCGCGCGTGGCGCGCTTTTGCCGGCGCGCTGGGAGCTGATGCATGACGCCCGCGGTAAAGCCGGCGTCGTCGAGATACGGCGCTTCCTCGCGCAGTCTCGCATCAAGCCAATCTTCCTCCAGTTGCTCTTCCATCGCGCTCAGTTTTTTTCCCAGACGGCCAGCGTTTTCTTTAATTTCTCGCGACCGCGCAAGACATTCGTCTTCACCGTCCCGAGCGGAATATCCAGCACGCGCGCCGCTTCATCATGTGATAGGCCGTTCTGACAGCAAAGCAAGACGGCGGTGCGTTCGTGCAGCGGCAAAAGAGAAAGTGCGTGCATCAGATCCTGTCTCAGGGCGGGGTCAACGGTTTGCGGATCTTGTTCCGCCTCGAGCCGGGTTTCATCAATCCCGACCAGCTCTTTCCGTTTCCGCGCTTCTTCGCGGAAACAATTGTAGGCGATGCGATAGAGCCAGGTGGAAAATTTCGCCTCGCCCCGAAAGCTTCGGATGTTCTTGAAGGCCTTAAGGAAGGCTTCCTGGGCAAGATCATCGGCGAGCGCGGCATCAGTTCTGGTAAGTTGACGAAGCAGACCCCGGACCGCCGACTGATGACGCCGCACCAATTCGGAGAAGGCATGGTGGTCATCATCGAGAAGGACTCGGGCGACGAGGTCTGCATCTGTCAGCGACACTCCGCCACGTTAGGGCAGCGGAGGAGGATTGTCGGTACTGGCTTTCCAGCCGTTCACTTTCGCCGCTTCAAGTTTCCAAACGAGGAGATAGCCGCAGCCGATGAGGAACGGGATGATACCCAGCGCCCAGGCGCCGCCTTCCCAATCATTGACCGCCCCGAAGAAGATCATGAGCGCGAGGCCCACCATCATGAGCACGACGCCGCGGCGCATATCAGAGCGCTGTTTCAACGGGGATGCGGGTGCGACGGCGAAGAGGCCCTCGGGCACCGGCTGCCCTTTTTCCACCATCATCCGGACGGTGCGGTGGAGCTGGCGCTGCTTCCAATAACTGAAGAACATGATCACGCCCACGATCATGACCGGCGCGCCGAAGAGCGTGGTGAAGATGATGCCGACAATCGGGATCGCCATCAGGGCGCCATCGCCGACATCGGAGCCGTGGATTTGGATATGGTCGTCCGAGTCGCGATCGCGATCACGCCGGCGCGCCTCGCGTTTTTCCTCATCATCGCCGATCGAGATATGGACGCCCCGCTTCACCTTTTTTTCGATCCGACTCTCCAGATCATCCGCATCCGCGGGGCTGGCCGCGACGGTGGCGGATGGAGCTGCGACCGGAGCCACCGCCGGGGGAGCGGGAGCGATTGTCGGCGCGGCGACCGCAGCAGGCGTGGACGCATCCGGCGGTGCGGGCGGAGGAGGCGTTTGTCCGAGCGCGGCCAGAGCCAGCGCGACGGAACAGATGGAGATGACAAGAGTAATTTTCATTATTGGTCCTTTGGGAGTGAGATGCGGCTCGCGAGGCGTTTGGATTCAGGAATTTTCGACCGGAATGGAAAAACAACCAGCGCTGGCGCGAGTGTCGGCAAATTTCGACCTGCGGATCGTCGGCCTACGAGCGGGGACGCGGCGTTCCATAAAAGCCTTGCGCGCGATAGCGCCGCTGGACATTATTGCTCCCCGCTCCAGCCTTCACTGTCCGGGAAGGGCCAGGCGGAAATGCGGGTGTAGCTCAGTGGTAGAGCACCTCCTTGCCAAGGAGGACGTCGCGAGTTCGAGTCTCGTCACCCGCTCCATTTCCGCGCTGCCTACGCGAGCCAACGCTGGGCCACCGCGATATCCTTCCCGATTAATCCGTGGCCCGCTTCCTGAATCTGGAATGTGACCTGCGCGCCAGATTTTTGAAATAATTCGGAGAGCCGCTCCACCTTCTCCGACGGGATGATCGGATCGTGGCGACCAGCGCTAATAAAATGCGGCTGCCGTGCCAAGTCTGCAGGAGGCGGATTCGAGAGGACCACCATGGCTCGGAAAAGAATCGCCGCCGAGAATACCTCCGGGCGCAGCAACATCATGACGGCGGCAATGTTGGCGCCGTTTGAATAGCCGACCGCAGTGATTTGGGCCGGCGCGAATTCATAATGCCTGCCCGCTGCGGCAACAAAATCAGCCAGCTCGTTCGCGCGCAGGACCACATCTTCTTCATCGAAAACTCCTTCGGCCAGGCGACGGAAGAAACGCGGGGCGCCGTTTTCCAAGATCTTGCCGCGCGGACTCAGGAGCGCCGCCGTGGGATCCAGTTCGCGGCCGATCGGCAGAAGATCGTTCTCGTCGCCGCCGGTGCCGTGCAGCAGAAGCAGCACGCGTGAACTCCGGGCCGCACCCGGGAAATACTGGTGGATGAAATGAAGGTCGCTCACCGCTAAAGGTTAGCCCCATGCCTGGAGGAGCGCCCAAGTTTATCTGGAAAAAATCGGTGACCACTGCGTGGCTGGAAGCCAACAGCGACGCGCTCCAACAGGTGACAGGCGGCACGCATGCCGTGATCGAGGACCCGAGAAAAGCCCGGCTTCGGATCGAGTTTTTCTGCGCAAACCACGCGATCGCGCGAGACCTGCAATCCGCCTTGGGCGGGTCGGTTGTTCGCCTGGCGGAGGATTGGGAGGCGCGATGGTTTTCTGCGCACCGCACCAAGCCGCTTCGAATCGGAAAACGATTAACAATCGCCAGCCAAACCGCCGATGCGGCACCTGCCACGCCCCGGTTGGTCATTCCCGCCAGCACCGCTTTCGGCACGGGCGAACATGCGACCACGGCGATGTCGTTGCGTTTACTGGAAGGCGCGACGCGTCGCCTGCCTGCAGGCTGGCGCATGCTGGATGCGGGAACTGGCTCGGGCATTTTGGCCATGGCGGGCACTCGCTTTGGGGCCGCCAAGGTGCTGCGCGATCGATAACGATCCGCTCGCGATCAAAACCGCAAAATGGAACGCGCGGGAAAACGGAATCCGCGGGATAGATTTCCGCGTAGCGGATGTGACACGAACTCTCGCGGGCAGGTTTGACGTCATCACAGCCAATCTGTTTTCCGAGCTGCTCATCGCTGTGCTTGCCAAAGTTCAAGAAGGCTCTTCGTCCGCGACGGTCGCCTGATCTTCTCCGGCGTGATGCGGACCCAGGAACCGTCGGTGCGGCGAGCCCTCCGCGCGAATGGCTTCCGCGTCGAAACGGTCCGGCGGCGCGGCAAATGGATCGCGATGCTGACGTCATCTCTTCTTCTGGACCTCGATCATCATCCGATCTTCCTCGATCGAATTTCGACCAAAATTCAGGTCAAAAGGATGAGTGAATCACGAAAATCGCAGTTGACGCGCAACCCGCCCCAAAAGCACCTTCCCCGTCACCCTTAGCGGGCCTTCGGTCTTTCCTGCATCCACGCGGTTGATCCTGTCGGACCGCGCTACCAATTTTATGCAGGCCGAAGAACTTTCCTACGTCATCCTCACACCCTACTCGATGCGCAAATCGCGCACCGGCGGCATCATTTCGCGCTTAATCGCTCGCACCGGGCTCGACCTCGTGAGCGCGCGCATGTTTGCTCCCAGCCAGGAGCTGGTGAAGCGCTACGCGGACACGATCGTGACCGAAACCGAGCCGCGCCATCGCGCCACGCAGGAGCTGCTGCGCAAGTACGTGGCGAAAAATTTTACCGGCACCGTGAACGGCAGCCGCCCGCGCGTGATGCTGCTGGTTTTCCGCGGACCGGACGCGGTGCGCAAGACGCTCGATACCGTCGGCCACATCGTGAATGAACGGACCAGCGGCGAGACGGTGCGCGACACGTTTCGGCGATTACATCACGACTTCCGCCGGCGAGGTGACCTATTTCGAGCCGGCTGTTTTGACCGCGATCGACGCAAGCCGAAGTGAAGGAAGACCTCCAACTTTGGGCCGAGCATTCGGACGCTGATGGCGGCATTCTGGACAAAGTCCTGACTTACCCGGCCGGGCACGAAGATCGAGAAGACGCTCGTCCTGATCAAGCCGGACAATTTCAAGTTCACCAACATGCGTCCGGGCGGCGTGATCGAGGTCTTCTCGCAGACCGGTCTCTCCATTATCGGCTTCAAGGTCCACCGCATGAGCGTGGCGCAGGCGGAGGAATTCTACGGTCCAGTCTTACCGGTGCTGGAAGACAAACTCGGCGCCGAAAAAGGCCGCAGCGCATGGGAAGATGTGGTCGCCTTCATGTCCGGCGGCCGTCCCAGCGAAGTCGCCGCGGAGAAGAAGAAAGAGCCCGGCTCCGAGAAGTGCATCGCGATCGTTTACCAAGGCGTGGATGCGGTGCGAAAAATCCGCGATGTCCTCGGCCCGACCGATCCCAGCAAGGCGCCTCCGGGTTCCATCCGGAAGGAGTTTGGCCAATCGATCATGGTCAACGCCGCGCACGCCTCCGATTCGGCGGAAAACGCTCAGCGCGAGATGGGAATCATCCAGGTCGAGGAGAATAACTTCAAAGCTTTGATTGAATCTTTCTACGGTCGCCAATAGCTTGCCGGCCCGTTTTGCAAACCTCTAACCCGACCCAAATTGCCATGGAAATTTCCGAGCGCGCCGCGCAGCTAACTCCCTCTCTCACGCTCTCCATCGACAGCAAAGCCAAGGCGATGAAAGCCGAAGGGCTGGACGTCTGCGGCTTCGGCGCGGGCGAACCGGATTTCGATACGCCGGAGCATATCAAAGAAGCGGCCATCGCCGCGTTGCAGGCTGGTTTTACCAAATACACGCCGAGCGCCGGGCTGCCGGAATTGCGCCAGGCGATCGCGGAAAAATTCGAAGCCGATAACGGCGTCAGCTACCGCCCGAGCCAGATCGTCGTCAGCAACGGCGCGAAGCATTCCTGTTACAACGCCATCATGGCCACCTGCCAGGAAGGCGATGAAGTCATCATCCCCTCCCCTTATTGGGTCAGCTATCCCGACATGGTGCGGCTGGCCGGCGCGGAGCCGGTGATCGTGCCGACGACCGAGAAAAACGGCTGGAAGATGCGCGCGGAAGATTTCGAAAACGCGATGACGCCGCGGACGAAGATGTTGATCTTAAACAGCCCGAACAATCCGTCCGGCGCCGTCTACACGCGGGAAGAGCTGGAGAAGATCGTCGAAGTCGCGGCCGAGGAAGAAATCTACATTCTCTCCGACGAAATTTACGAGAAGCTGACCTACGACGACATCAAGCACACCAGCATCGCTTCGCTTTCGAAGGAAGCCTACGACCTCACCATCACGGTCAATGGTTTCAGCAAAGCCTACGCGATGACCGGCTGGCGTCTCGGTTACCTCGGCGCGCCGGATGCGATCGCGAAAGCGGTCGATAACATCCAAAGCCACAGCACTTCGCACGCGACTTCTTTCGCGCAGCGCGGCGCCATCGCCGCCTTGAAAGGCGACCAGCAGCCGCTGGCTGATATGCGCGATGAATTTAATCTCCGCCGCGGCTACATGTTCGATCGGATCACCAAGATCCCGAACATCACCGCCGTGAAGCCGGACGGCGCGTTTTACATTCTCGTCAACATCAGCCAGCTCGGCTTGAGCTCGACCAATTTTGCCGATCGTTTGCTCAGCAAAGCCAACGTCGCGGTCGTTCCCGGCATCGCATTTGGCGATGATCGCACCGTGCGCCTGAGCTACGCGACCAGCATCGACATCATCAAAAAGGGCCTCGATCGCTTTCAGGATTTCTGCCGGACGCTGTAAACGAGAGTTCGAGGGATCTTCTCCCGTCGGAAAGGTTCACGGCAACCGCGGCTCGGAGATGACGCCCGCGAGTGTTCTTCGACTATTCGCGCAGTCATCGCGCTCGGATTGCGGGTAAAGCATTCGGTCTGGAAGCGTGCGCGTGCCTCCGGTTCTCTCGCTCTCGTCCTGCACGCGCACCTGCCGTTCGTGCGGCATCCGGAGCACGACGAATTTTTCGAGGAGGATTGGCTCTTCGAGGCCATCTCCGAAAGCTACATCCCGCTGCTCGTTATGCTGGAGCGCTTGCAGCGCGATGGCGTGGCCTGTCGGCTCACGTTCAACCTCACGCCGCCGCTCTGCGCGATGCTGGACGATGAACTGTTGCGCGCGCGTTACCGACGCTACCTCGATCGCGCCATTCGGCTCGCGGAAAGAGGAATTGGAGCGGACGCAGCACGACCCGCCCTCCACGAACTCGCGCGTTTTTATCACGCCAATTTCACGGAAACGCGCCGGCAATATCTGGCGTGGGATTGCGATCTGCTGGCCGTTTTTCGCCGTCTGCGCGATGCGGGGTGCTGGAGCTGAGCGCTTCTGCGGCCACCCACGGCCTGCTTCCTCTACTCGGCGGCAGACGCCGGAAGCGATGCGCGCACAGGTTCAGATCGGTTGCGAGCATTATCGGAGATTCTTCCACGCCGACCCGCGCGGTTTTTGGCTTCCGGAATGCGCCTACGCGCCGGGGATTGAAGACGTTTTACAAGAGGAAAACCTACGCTGGTTTGTCGTCGACGCGCATGCCTTCGCGCTGGCGAAGCCGCGGCCGCAACGCGCGGTTTACGCGCCTTGCTTCACTCCCGCGGGCCCGGCCGCCTTTCCGCGTGATCCGGTTTCGAGCCGCCAGGTTTGGAGCGCGGAAATCGGTTATCCAGGCGACCCGGTTTACCGCGATTTTTATCGCGATCTCGGATTCGATCTTCCGGCTGATTACGTCTTCGCTGATTCGTCGTCTAAAATTCCCCGTTTTACCGGACTGAAATACCACCGCGTCACCAGCCGCGGGCCCGAGAAGGAACTCTACCAGCGCACGACCGCTGAGGTTGCAGCCCGTGCGCATGCGGAGCATTTTCTCGCGTCGCGACTGCGGCAATTGGAGCCGCTGCGTGACGCTGATTTTGCGCCGATTCTCACGATGCCATTCGATGCCGAGCTCTTCGGGCATTGGTGGTATGAGGGTCCGGTTTTTCTCGAGCATTTCCTCCGCGCAGTCGCAGCGCAGCGTGATCAATTGCAACTCACGACGCCGAGCGAATACCTCGCCCGTCAACCCGACGCAGGAAGTGATCGCCCCGGCGGCGTCAAGTTGGGGCGAGAGCGGTCATCTGAAGGTCTGGCTGGATGAAAGCACGGCCTGGATTTATCCCCACCTGCGCGCCGCCGCACGGCGCATGACGGAAATAGCGCGCACGCATGCCGCCACAACCGATGAGCTCGTGGACCGAGTGCTCCGACAGATGGCGCGCGAGCTTTTGCTCATGCAAGCGAGCGATTGGGCTTTCCTCATTCGAAACGGAACCGCGAAGCCTTACGCGACGCGGCGGGTGGAAACGCATGTCACGCGTTTCAACACCCTTTACGCTGAGCTCGAGGCCGGGGAGATCGATGGGATGTTCCTTTCCGAATGCGAAGAGCGCGATAATCTGTTTCCGAATCTCGCATGGCGTTCTTACCTTTAACGAAACGATGGGGCGCCTCCGCGTTGTGCGCGCTCGCGTTCACTGCGATCGCCCCGGGACAAGTAACGCCGACGCCTTCCCCCACCCCCGGCTCCTCACCCTCTCCCATCGAGCCGCCTGTGCGCGCGGTGCGTCTTCGTTTTGTTCCACCCCCGCTCGACGGCACGATCAGCCTCGGGATTTGGGACGCCGCCGGAAAACTGGTGCGCGTGCTGCAGTCGCGAAGCGGACCTCGATGATTTTGAAGTCGGGAGCGATGCGCTGAGCACGACTTGGGACGGCAATGACGACGCCGGGCAAGCTTTGCCACCGGGGAAATATCACGCGCGCGGTTACGCCGTGGGCGATATCGGCGTGGATGGGGTCGGCTTTTTCTTTAATGACTGGGTCACAGACGAGTCGTCTCCGCACTTGCTCAAAGTACACAACCTGAAACTGATCGCGGACGCGGACCTCGCGATGATCGTTACTCTCGCCAGCGGCGAAACCGGTTCCGCGAAGTGCAATCTGCAGGGCGAGTTGTCAGACGAGGTGGACACGGAACACGAGGACGAGCGTTTCATGCCGGAGCGCAGCGCAGTCCGCGTCCAGGATGGAAAAGTGTCATTGCAGAAGGCCGACGGCTGGGAGCCGGTGGCATGGCCGAACCTGATCGCTCCGCAATCGGCGGCCACCGGTAAAGATGGCACCATCTGGGTGATCGACCGCGCGAACGCGAATGCGGAAGATTTGGCGCTGAAGCAGTTTGCGGCTGAGGGCACGTTTCTGCGCCAGATGCTTTTTGCCGCAGGCGATCCAGCACCAAAAATTGTCACCGCCTCGAACGCCGCCGACCAGGTTTTCCTCCTGGAAGAAAGCGCCAGCGGACAGCGCGTGCGCGGACTGACTTTGGTGGCCACCAATCCCGCGAGCGATCCGACGAAAAAGGCGGTCTCCGATTGGAAGGTGGAATTCGAAAAACAGATCGTCGCCCACCAAGGCTTCGCGATTGTGGATGGGAAACCCGCGCTCGGTCCCGCTTCACCGGGCGTCGAGCGAGTCACGATCAAGTTGCGCCCGAATCCGCTGGAAAGAGACAGCAGCGCGAAAGTCGAGATCGCGGTCGGTTACGACATGGACGGCAGTTTTCTGAAGACGGCGGATGGTTTGCCGCTGCAAACGATCAGTGAAACGGCCAACATCAAGCGCGTCCTGCTTGCACCGAATAACGCGAAATCGCTCGACGTCTTCCAGGACGACGAAGCGGTGGTCGAGCAATTCCGCGTGCACGCGCTCGACCAAATGATGGCATTCGATTGCGGTGAGGTGGAGCTGAAGTAGAAGGCATCCGCTTTCGGCAAGCAGCGTCCCAGCGCGCAACAAATGAGCAGCATTTCGCGTTGAAATAGCCGACTCTGCCGACACTGTAATCGATGCCGCGCGACATCGTTTACTTCGATCTCGAAACGCAGCGGACCGCGAATGATGCAGGCGGTTGGGATCGCAAAGGCAACATGCGCATGTCAGTCGGCGTGGTCTTCAGCACTGCCACCGGCAGCTACGAAGTCTTCAGCGAAGCGCGCGTGCAGCATCTCGTCGAGCGCCTCCGGCGGGCTGATCTCGTGGTCGGATTTAACGTGCTCAATTTCGATTACCACGTGCTCATGGGCTATACCGTTTTGGATTTGATCCACGAACTCCCGACGGCCGATCTGATGCTGGATGTGGAACAGCGGCTCGGCCATCGCCTCGCGCTCGATTCGATCGCAAACGCCACGCTCGGCGTGCAAAAAACCGCGGTCGGGCTGGATGCGATCCGTTGGTGGCGCGAGGGGCGGCTGATGGAGATCGCGGAATATTGCTGCTTCGATGTGAAGGTGACGAAGCTCGTGCACGAGCACGGCTGCCAGCACAAAGAGCTCTTCTACACCGATCGCTTCGCGCAGCGGCAGCGCGTGGAAATTGATTGGTGCCACCTCGACGCGTAAGCGGTTTGCCGAAAGCATCTCAACGTCCCGCTAGTCACTCGGCGGAATCTTTGTTTAGTTAGGCGCTTATGGCTGCGCTACCAGAACTGCAACATACCCTCGGAAAATCTGCCGGTCTCAGCGGCGTTTCCCTGCACACGGGCGAGAAGGTCACGCTGCGGCTGCAGCCAGCACCGGTGGACTACGGGATAAAATTCAAACGCAAAGACCTGCAGGACGAGCCGACGATCGACGCGAAGATCGAAAACCTGAAGACCGTGGAGCGCGCCACCACGATCGGCGAAGGCGCGATGCGCGTGCACACCGTGGAGCACATTCTCTCGGCGCTCTCGGCCATGGGCGTGGATAACGCCACGGTCGAGATGGATGCGAACGAACCGCCCATCGGCGATGGCAGCGCCACCGGTTATGTGGAGTTGATCAAGAAAGCCGGCGTGGTGCCGCAGGAAGCGCCGCGGCGGATATTCACCGTGAAAGAGCCGATCCATGTGGAGACGAAGAGCGGCTCCCTTTTGGCAGTGTTCCCGGACGATAAATTTCGCATTTCGTGCACGCAGATGGGACCGGAGAATCGCTTCACGCAGTTTCTCTCCACCGAGATCACGCCCGCCATTTTCGAACGCGACATCGCGCCGGCGCGGACCTTCGTTTACTACGAAGACGTGAAGCAATTGATGGAGAAAAATCTCATCAAAGGCGGCAGTCTGGAAAACGCGATCGTCGTGCGCGGCGAATCTGTTTTAAGCAAGGAACCGTTACGTTTTCAGGACGAATTCGTGCGCCACAAGATCCTCGACATCATCGGCGACCTCGCGCTTTGCGGACACCGTCTTCGCGGGCACGTGATCGCGATCAAGCCTGGCCACGGGCCAAACGCGGAACTCGCGCGCCTGCTCGTGCGCGAGCATGCCAAGACGCTACCGACCTTGCAGCCACGTGCTTTCCCAGCCGGCGAAGGCGGGCTCGATATCAATCAAATCATGAGCATCCTGCCGCATCGCTATCCGTTCTTGATGGTGGACCGGATCGTCGGCTTCGAGGGCGACAAGAAAATCGTGGGCGTTAAATCGGTCACGATTAACGAGCCCTACTTCGGCGGACATTTCCCAGGACATCCGGTCATGCCGGGCGTGCTCCAGGTGGAAGCGATGGCGCAAGTAGCGAGCATTTTGATGATGAAAATCACGCAGAGCGCGAGCCGGATCGGTTACTTTGTCAGCGCGGATGATGTGAAATTTCGCAAGCCAGTTTTCCCCGGCGATACGCTTTTTATCCATGCCGAATTGCTCAAGGCGCGCAGCAACCGCCTAGCGAAAGCGAAATGCCAATGCCGCGTCAACGATGCCGTCGTTTCCGAAGGCGAACTCATGTTCACCTTCCTTGATAAATGATCTCCGACGTTACCATTCATCCAACGGCCATCGTCGATCCGAGCGCTGTCTTCGGCGCCGGAACTGTGATTGGTCCGTACTGCATCGTTGGTGCAGGGGTCGTCTTGGGTGAGGAGTGCTGGCTGCAACATCACGTCACCCTCAGCGGCCCCACGCAGGCGGGCGCGCGTAATAAATTCTTCGCCCACTGTGCGATCGGGCAGCAGACGCAGGATTTAAAATACGCGGGCGAGCCGACGTATCTCGAGATCGGCGACGAGAATGTTTTCCGCGAATTTGTGACCGTGAATCGCTGCACCAGCGCGGAGGGAAAAACGCGCATCGGCAGCCGCGGAACTTTCCTCGCCTACAGTCACATCGCGCATGATTGCACCGTGGGCGACGGCGTCGTTTTTTCGAATAACGGCACCCTCGCCGGGCATGTGCAGGTGGGCGATCACGCGGTTATGGGCGGCCTGACCGCAGTGCACCAGTTTTGCCGGATTGGCCGGCTCGCGATCACGGGTGGCTGCTCGAAAATCGTGCAGGATGTGCCGCCGTTCATGATCGCAGATGGCAATCCGGCGGAGATTCGCGGGGTGAATGTCATCGGGATGGAGCGCCAAGGGTTTTCGCCTGACAGCATCAAATCGGTCAAGGAAGCGTTCCGATTGATATTTCGGTCGAATTACAACACACGTCAGGCGCTGGCAGCGGTTAGCCAGGAATTAGCCGTCACCGCTGAGATCACGCAGATCGTCGAGTTCATCGAAACGAGCGAGCGCGGGATCATTCGGCGTTAAGACTCGTTAGGGGCGTGCGCCCGCGGGTGCGCTGCTTAATTCCCTCTCCCGCTGCTTTAGCAATTCCGCCGTGGGCCCGTCCGTGATGAGTTTGATCACGCCTCGCAAGAGCTCCGCGGCGCGCTTCGGCTTCCCCTGTTTCACCCAGAGGTCGGCTTCCTGGAGAACCACGCGCAGAATATCCTCCCGCTTCTGATAGAGCGTGCGGGCTTGCTGAAAATAGCCGATCGCTTCGGCCTCGTGCCCATCTTTTAACTCTTGTAACCCGAGGTCTTCAATCATGGCCCCGTTTTGCGCGCGGGACGCAGCTTTGCGCGCGCTCGTGCGATACTCCGCCGGAGAAAGGGCCGAATTCTTCACCGCAAAATCGTGGTACATTTTCCAGTCTGAAGCCGAACGCGCGTCGTCGGCTTTCAAGTCGAGCTGCAACCAACTCGCAAACGGTCGATAAAGCGGATCACCCACCATGGTCGTCATCCACGAAAGACCCTGCATGGAGATCCATGCGCTTTCCGCAAAGGTGAAACCGTGCAGCAGCCGGTCATTGAAAATCTCGAGATGACTCGTGAGCTGAAGATAAGGTTCGTAAACGTTGCCAATGCTGGCCGCAGCTCCCTTCGCCAGCAGCGGCGCGACCCAGTTTGCGTTCGGATCACGCAGGGTATTTGCGCTAAAGGAATGGATGTGGACCGCGATGGCGCCTTTCGCGAAACGAAACCCCGGCTGCACAAACGGCCCGGTGACTCCGCCCGCGTACCAGCCGTAGTAAAGCGCGCAATCGCTCATCGGATAACCCGCGGGAAAAAGCTCGGGCACGTTGTCATAAACGGTGGGGATGCCCGCTTTCCTCGTCTGCTCGACGATCTCCGCCAGCCAGCGATCTCCAATTTCGTAGCCGGCCGCGGTGTTATGAGCGCCATCAATAAAGGCGCGGCCCCACAACCCTTCCTTTTCCGTTTCGATCGCGTCCGTGATCATCTGCCGCACGGTGCTGGCGGTGGGAGCGTCAAGCCGGCCCACGAGCAGCAGGGGCAAGTTCGGGATTTCCAGAATACGCCGATAGCTTTGGAAGTAAGGATTGTTCGCCGCCCCGAAAGGCGAGACATCGAAACGTCCCAGCAAAACGAGCTCCGAATCTACCGAGGCCTCGTTCCGTCCGCTGACAGGTCCTTCCGCTTTTTTCCCGTCCGCCGCAGCTTCCGCGGGACGAATTTTTAACGGCATCCCTTTCATCAAGGCGACGAAGCGAATCTTCGAAAAGCTCACCGCGACCGGCGGGCCGCCCGTCTCCTCCAGCGTCCACCAATCCCGTTTCTTAAAAACCGCACGCAGGGGTCCAGCGATGGTTTTCTCATACTCGGCCCGGCTGATTTCCTCGTCTTTCGAACAGGCGAGAGGCACGAGATGATCGCGAGCGATGCCGCGTTTCTCTGCGTAAAACTTTGCCAGCGCCACGGAATCGGGCACGTCCCGGTTGTAAACGACAATGGTCGCATCGGCCAGCGACTGTTCCCCGCGTGAGGCCATGGGCCAGGTAACAGAGCGCCGCGAGGACAGCGATCCAAAACGCCCGCGCCCTCATAATTCCAGCTTCAGCCCATCGTAGGCGATGCGCGCCCGCAGCGGCAGATCCGCTTCCGCAGCTTGCGATAATTCGTGGGCGATGTGGGTGAAGTAAGTCATTTCCGGCTGGACACGATCCGCGACCTCCAGCGCCTGGCCCACGCTTAAGTGTGTCGGATGCGGCTTCGGCCGGAGCGCATCAATCACCAGTGCTTTCACACCACGAATCTGCTCCACAATCGGCTCCGGCACCGCGCTGCAATCGCTCAAATACGCGAGCAGCTTTTTCCCACCACGCGTGCAGAGGTAACCATTCACCATCGTGTGCCCGTGCGGAACAGGCAGCGGGGTCAGCTCCGTTTCGCCCAGAAAAAAAGGCCCGTCGATAACGTGCGGCTCCGGTTTCAAGTAACCCGGAAAAGGATTGGTCGCCTTGAAGGCGAATTCAAAAACACGCTCGAGATCGGACATCGTTTCGCGCGATGCATACACCGGCATGTAGCCTTTGATCGCGCCGAAGCGGCGCAAATCATCAAAGCCCATGACGTGGTCCGTGTGCGAATGCGTAAAGACCACCGCGTCCAGCCGGCGGATATTTTCCCGCAGAGCCTGCGTGCGAAAATCGGTGCCCGTATCCACGACCCACGCGCACTCTGGGGTCTCGATGTAAATGGAAGAGCGCAGTCGTTTATCGCGCGGATCGTCGGAATGGCAGACCGCGCAATCGCATCCGATCATGGGCACGCCTTGCGAAGTCCCAGTCCCGAGGAAGGTGACCTTGATTTGAGAGCTGTTATTTGAGAGTGGAGAGTCCAGAACGAGCGAGCACTCTCCACTCTGGCCCAATAACTCTCAACTCTCCCATGCCCACCGTCCTCAATCTCCTGCGCATCAAAAACCTCGCGCTGGTGGAGGAACTGACGTGGGAGTTGACGCCCGGCTTCACGGCCATCACGGGTGAAACGGGCGCGGGCAAATCCATCATCATCGGTGCGCTCCAGCTGCTTCTGGGGGAACGCGCCGATAAATCGCTTATCCGCACTGGCGCGGATCTCTGCACGGTGGAGGCGGTCTTCGCGGGCGAGGAATTGGCACGGCTGAATCCGCTTCTGGCCGAAGCAGGCGTGGATGGCTGCGAGGGCGAGCTGATCTTGAAGCGCACCCTTTCCGGCGCGGGCACGAACCGGCAGTTCATCAATGGTTCGCCGACCACGCTCGTGGTCTTGAAGTCGTTAGGCGACCATCTCGTGGACTTGCACGGACCGCACGATCACCAATCGCTTCTTTCCGCGGAACGACAGATGGATTTGCTGGATGCGTTTGCTCACGCCGGGCCGGCGCTGGCTAATTACCAGGAGCATTTCCGCGTGCTCCAGTCGCTCCTCGCCGAACATGCCTCACTCAGCACGGCGGAGTCGGCGCGCGAACAGGAGCTCGAATTGCTCCGACATCAGGCCCACGAAATCGAGACGGCACAGTTGGACCCAAGCGAGGAAGAACAAATCGAGACGCGCTACAAACTGGCGAGCAATAGCAAACGCCTGATCGAATTGGCGAGCGGAGTGGCGGGACGTCTTGCGGAAGCGGACGATTCTGTTTTGGCGCAATTAGCCGACAGCCAGCGTCTCCTGCGCGATTTGGAAAAGCTGGACCCGGCGATGGCGGAGTTTTCCGCAGCCCACGCGAATGCCGTGGTGGAGCTTTCCGAGATCGCGCGTTCTCTCACCCAATACGTCGAACGTCTCGATCTCGATCCCGCACAGCTCGCCGCGCTCGAACAACGCGTGTCCCTCTTCGAAACACTCAAACGAAAGTATGGCGGATCTTTGGCCGAGGTCATCGCGACTGGTGAACGGGCCGCGGAACGAATGCGCAAAATCGAGGGCCGCGACGCTGAACTGGAGCGCCTTGCGGGCGCGATCGAGTCCGCGCGGAGCGAGATGAATCAGGCCGCGACGGCGTTGCGGAAATTACGCGTAAAGGCGGCACCAAAACTTTCCGAGACGGTGCGAAAAAACCTGCGCGACCTTGGCTTTCGCCAATCAGAATTTGAAGCTCAATTAAGCCCGCTGCCCGATCCGCGCGCCACCGGCATCGACGCGCTGGAACTTCTCTTTTCCCCCAATCCCGGCGAACCGCCAAAGCCTTTGCGCGCCATCGCCTCCAGCGGCGAAATCTCGCGTTTGATGCTCGCGATCAAATCCTCCCTCGCCGCGCAGGATGCAATCCCGCTTCTCGTCTTCGACGAAATCGACGCCAACGTCGGCGGCGAAATCGCCAACGCCGTCGGCGCGAAAATGCGGACGCTGGCGGAAAATCATCAAGTGCTCTGCATCACGCATCTGCCGCAAGTGGCAGCCTGCGCGACCACGCATTTCGTCGTCACGAAAGAAGTCGTGGACGGCCGGACGCATTCCGAATTGCGCGCAGTGAAAAGCAAAGCACGCCGCGAAGAGATCGCCCGCATGCTCGGCGGGCAAACGGAGTCTGCCCTCAAGCACGCCGCGACGCTTTTGCAGGCTTAGGTTCCGCCTTCGCTCTACCCAAAAGCGCGGAGTGACGAACGCACTTTGCTACAGCTGTTCCAGCTGATAGCCGCGCTGCCCGAGCAGCTTGAGCAATCCGCCGGGGCCACCCAGATGTCCCATGCCGACGATGACAAAGTAGTTCTTCCCGCTGTGTAGATAGCCTTCAATTTTCGGCATCCAGCGCCGATTCCTCGCTTCGAGCAAGCGTTCGCCGAAAGCGGGATAATCCGCATAACCGTCGTGGGCTTCGCGCCAGAGACGGTCGGCGTCGCCCCGCTTCCAGGCGCTGATCATCTGATCGAAGGAGGCACTTTCCCGCGGGATAAAATTTAACAGGAGCACGCCTTCCGCCTGCCGATCCGTCAAGCCAGTGAAGACAGCATAGTGCTCCCGCGTGCTGACCAAACCGGACACCGGCTTCCCGGCGGCACGGGCGCGTTTGAGGAAATGTCCATCCACGCCGAGATCGTTCGAAGGCGACCAAAGCATCATGGTTAAAGCCCATGGCCGATATTTGGCCACCGCTGCCTCCGCGACCCCGAGGAGCGAGAAGACTTTGATCACGTAGGCGTAGGTGCGCGGATCGACATGCTTCTTCAAACTGTCACCGCGCGGATACTCGGCCGCCTTGAAGATCTGCGCCGCTTCTTTCTTCCCTTCTTCGTCCTCGAAAACGAGGCGATCGGATTTTTTGAAAGCCACCTCAAAAGCGGGCGGCAGCGGATAGTCCGTGCGGCGAAGAGCGTGGATGGAACCTCCGAGATAGAGCGTGCCGCCCTTGCCGTCGGTCACTTTCCACACTGGCGAACCCGCTTGAGCTGGAGGTTAAACAGACGAAGAAAAAAAGGCTAACCAGCGCGTAGGCGGCGGCGCGAAAATGCATCGCCAGCGTCTAGCAGTGGATTCCGGCACGGGCAACCGGAGAAGAACTTGGAATTTAACCGCGCGGCTGGTTAGTGTCCCGGCGATGATTCTTCGTTTCAGTCTTGGGCTTGCGCTCGCCCTACTCAGCGTCGTCCCCGCGCAGGCACAGGATCCTAATATTGACCGTTTGTTAAGGAAATTGCCGCCGCCAGAGAAGCTGGTGAAACCACGACTGGCCCCGAGTGTGCGCGCGAATGATCCGGCCCTGCAGGATGCCATCGGGCAGGACATGGCCAGGAAGATGGCAGCCGGCAACGTGGCCGGCGCGCTGAGCGCCGCGCGCCAGTTGGTCCAGCGTTACCCGAAAAGCGGCGTCGCCCACTTCGCGCATGGATCCATCGCGCTCTCCGCCAATCAAGCCCCGGAAGCCGTCGCCGCGCTCCGCCGAAGTATCGCGCTGGAACCTAAACTCGCGCTCGCACATTTCGCCTTGGGAGTGGCAGAAGGAGCGCAGGGTCGATTTCAGGCAGCGCTCTCACCTTTACAAACTTCCACTCAACTCGACCCGAAGCAGGGTGTGAGCTGGATGTTTCTCAGCGTTTGCTACGAGCGGCTGGGCCGCAAACAGGAGAGCGCTGCGGCGGCGCGACGCGCCACGGAAGTGGATCCGCAATCTTTTTCGTCCTGGGCGATCCTGGCGCGCACGGAGAACGCTCTCGGCCATCCAAAACAAACACAGACCGCCTTGGCGCGTGCGGCGGACCTCGCTCCGCAAGACGCCTCCATCCAGGCCACCGTCGGATTCGGCTTCATCAATCTCAATCGCATCGCCGACGCGGTCGGACCGCTGCAACGGGCCGAACGCCTTGCGCCAAAAGATTTTCTCATTCAGGCCCAGCTCGGTTATTGCCTCTACGCAGTCGGCCGGACTGATCAGGCCATCAGCCACCTCCGGCGCGGCGCTGATCTGAAAAGCGATTACGCGCCGGTCTGGCAACACCTGGGGCTCGCCTACCAAAAGCGCGGGCTGCATCGCGATGCGGCCAATGCGTTTGAAAAAGCCACCCGCTTGATGCCACGGAATGGTTCTTCCTGGGCAGGGCTGGCGCAAGAATACCGCGCGCTTGGTCGCGGTGAAGAGGCCAGCAAAGCTGAGGCTCGCGCCCGCGCCCTCCCGAAGGGCGGCATGCGCTTATCACTCTAATGAAAACGACCCTCCTCCTCGGCATGACTTTGTGGGCAACGATAAACTTTTCGCTCGCGGCGGATTCGCCTCCCAGCGAGGCCGAACAGATCGCGGAAAAATATGTGAAACTCGTCCTGGCCATGGGCCTGCATGATAAGGATTACGTCGATGCCTACTACGGGCCGCCGGAGTGGAAGGAGAAGATCGAGAAGACTCCGCTGCCTGCGATTCGCGAGGAGGCGATCAACCTCGTTGGTCGCGTCGCGCAGCTTCCAGCGCCGGAAGCGGAGATCGAACATCTGCGGCTCGATTACCTGACCAAACAACTCTCTGCGCTCGTCGCCCGCGTGCGCATGCTGGAGGGCGAGAAGATGCAATTCGACGAAGAATCGCGCGCGCTCTACGACGCAGTCGCGCCGTCAAAAACGGAAGCGCATTTCCAGAAAATTCTCGACCAGTTGGAGACAAAACTACCGGGCTCAGGGACGATCGCACAACGCTACGAGGAGTGGCGGAAAGACTTCGTTATCCCACGCGAAAAACTCGACGCCGTCTTCCAGCTCGCGATTAAGGAATGCCGGGCGCGCACGCTGGCGCACATTACGCTACCGCCTAACGAAAGCTTCACGGTGGAATACGTCACCGGAAAATCATGGGGCGGCTATAATTGGTATCAGGGGACGTATCGCAGCCTCATTCAGGTGAACACGGACTTGCCGGTCTACATTGATCGCGCGGTCGATCTCGCGGCGCACGAAGGCTATCCCGGCCATCACGTTTACAACGTGCTCCTGGAGAAAAATCTCGTGCGCGATCGCGGCTGGGTGGAGTTCTCCGTTTATCCGCTTTTTTCTCCGCAATCGCTGATCGCGGAGGGCACAGCGAATTTCGGCAAGGAAGTCGGTCATGACAAAGGCGGAGCGACTGGACTTCGAGAAAAAGGTGTTGTTTCCCGCTGCCGGTCTGGACCCCAAACGAGTGGAGGAATACTACGCCGTGCAGGCGATGACGGAGGATTTGAGCTATGCCGGCAACGAGGCCGCGCGACGCTATCTGAACGGCGAGATCGATGCCGCGGCCGCACGGGCGTGGTTGGAAAAATATGCGCTCATGGATGCGAAGCGTGCGGAGCAACGGATGAAGTTCATCGATCAATACCGCAGCTACGTGATCAATTATAATCTGGGCGAAGATCTCGTGCGCACGCACATCGAGAAGCACGGCGGCACCGCGGCTGCGCCGGAAAAACGCTGGGAAGAATTCGCCCGCCTGATTTCCTCGCCGCGCCTGCCCTCCGGCTTGGCGCACTGAAGGCCACCGCGCGCGACAAAATCACTTTCCTGCTCGCGTGGGCGGCTGCTATAGAAGGCCGTGCTTAACTACATCTGGCTCGCGCTCGTCCTGCTCGCAGTGACGATCGGCGGCTGGAACGATCGGCTCAAAGACGTGACCGATGGCGCCTTTGACGGCGCCAAAACGGCGGTCACGATCGCGCTCGGCCTCATCGGCATCATGGCGATGTGGCTGGGTGTGATGCGGCTGGCGGAGCGCGCGGGTTTGATTCAACGAATCGCGCGTGCCCTGCGTCCGGTCATGCGCCGGCTCTTTCCCGATGTGCCGCCCGAACATCCGGCGATGGGCTCGATGCTCATGAACATGGCGGCGAATATGCTCGGGCTCGGCAATGCGGCCACGCCGCTCGGCTTGCGCGCGATGCGCGATCTCGAACATCTCAATCCGCGGCCCGGCACGGCAAGCAACGCGATGTGCACCTTCCTGGCCCTGAATACGAGTTCGGTGCAGCTCATTCCGACGACGGCGATCGCCATCCTGGCGGCCGGCGGTTCCACGCGTCCGACGGCAATCGTGGGCACCGCCTTACTCGCGACATTTTGCGCGGCGGCGGCGGCGTTGATCGCGGTCAAGACACTGGAAAAGTTGCCGCTCTTCCGCGCGCCGCGTCCAGACTCGCCGGATACGAAATCGCCTGTGGTGGATGATTCTCCGGCGCGCTCGCTTGATCCAGATCCAGTGGCCGCGCCCACATTAAGAAAGCCGCCGCTCTGGGCGACTTCGCTGCTTATTTTGTTAGCGATATTCTTCATCGCGCTATTTCTCCGCCGAGTTTTCCCCCTGCTCTTCCAGTTGCCGCTGCCGCCGGAAATGGCGGACCAGGGCGTTTTTGTGCGCTCGGTTAACGCCCTCTCCATTCTCGCGATTCCATTCCTGCTCAGCTTTTTCCCGCTCTACGCGCTTTCGCGCGGGCTGAAGGTGTATGACGAATTCGTGGAAGGCGCGAAGGAGGGATTCGGCGTGGTGTTGCGGATCATTCCGTTTCTGGTCACGATGCTGGTCGCGATTAACATGTTCAAAGGCGCGGGCGGCATCGATCTTCTGAAGCAGGCGCTGGAGCCGATTCTCTCGCCGTTCAACTTCCCGCCCGATCTTCTCCCCCTGGCTCTGATGCGACCGCTGAGCGGCGGCGCCACGCTCGCGCTTCTGACCGATGTCGTGCAGCGATTCGGCGGCGATAGCCTGGTCAGCTTTATGGCGGCGACGATCTACGGCAGCACGGAGACAACATTCTACGTGGCTGCGGTTTATTTCGGCTCGGTCGGGGTCAAACAAACCCGGCACGCCATTCCGGCCGGCTTGATCGGCGACTTCGTGGGCGTGGTCGCGTCGGTCATAATCTGCCGCGCGGTGCTGGGGTAGCTCCAGAACGCCCTCTCGTTAGTCACATGCATTTTTGCCTCGCCAGCGCGCCGCGAGGGCTTATCGTCATCGCTCGTTCATGATTCAGCGCGATTATCTTATCATCGGTGGTGGCATTGCCGGAGGCAGCGTTTGCGAAAGCATCCGCAAGTACGACAAGCGGGGCAGCGTCACCTTGGTCGGTTCCGAAATTTTTCTTCCTTATCAGCGCTGGATGCTCTCGAAGAGCCTTCCTGCGCGAGAAGGTGCCATCGGTGAAGAAATTGCCGCATGTGGAGCCGAGCTGGTACGGGAAGCACAAAATCGAGACCCGCCTCGGCGCGATGGTTACGCAGCTGAATATCGAGCGCCGCCTGGCGGTTCTCGGCAACGGCGAGACGATTGAGTTTAACAAAGCCTGCCTGGCGATGGGCAGCCGCCCCGTTCGTCCAGCCGGTGGCGGGGACGAATCTCGGCAACGTCATTTATCTACGGACGACG
Source organism: uncultured Verrucomicrobiae bacterium (assembly GCA_963762685.1). Lineage (GTDB taxonomy): Bacteria > Verrucomicrobiota > Verrucomicrobiia > Chthoniobacterales > UBA10450 > JACCTI01. Next base: position 433,322 of record CAVXLV010000013.1, read on the forward strand.
CGGGACGCGCTCGCTCTGCGCGAGATGGCGAGCCTGGAGAAAACAGTCGTCGTCATCGGCGGCGGTCTCCTGGCCTGCGAGGTGGCGGCGAGTCTGCGCCAGCTGAAATTCAAGGTCAGCATGATGCATCGCAATCAGTATCTGCTGAATCGCTACGTCGATCCGGAAACGGGCGCGTGGATCAACGGCTACTATGCGAAGCATGGCGTGACGTTGCTCTTGAATCAGAGTTTGAATGGCTTCGAGGGCAAGACGGTCCTGCGCAACATCCAGACGAAAAGCGGTGATCGCGTGGCGGCCGGCGTGGCCATCGTCGCCTGCGGCGCGGAACCGAATCTCGACCTCGTGCGCAATACGCCGCTCTCCGGTCCGCACGGTTCGCCGGTGACGGAATACCTCGAGACGGAAGAGAAAGGCATCTACGCGGTGGGCGATCTGGCGTTTTATCCCGACCGCTTAATGGGCGGAGTGCGACGGCAGACGCATTGGGAAAATGCGCGCGAGCAAGGGCTGGTCGCGGGTTCGAACATCACGGGCAAGAAGCGGATTCGCTACGAGCAGATTCCGTATTTCTGGACGGAGATGTTCGATCTGAAATTTGATTTCATCGGTGACTTCAGCCTGCAACCGACGCGGGTGGACATGGACGGCACGCACGCGAAGAAGAAATTTACCGCGCGCTATTATCAGGGCGATCGTCTGCGCGGCCTGCTGCTCTGCCATGCCACGCCGCAGAGAAGTGGAAGCGGCGAAGGCGGAACTGCGGACTTCGCTGGGCAAATAGCGCCCCGGGCGCTAGAAACTGCCCGCGGCGGACAGCTCGAGCGCGGGATTTATAACGCGCACCAGTTTCCAATCCCACGGTTTCCGCGAGGCGTGCCGCCACGTAAGCGTGAAGGGTTCGGCGAGCGGATTGACACGTGACAGGATGAACGCGCTCACTTCATTCGGATCGGCCTCGAGGGTGATTCGTGCCCGCCACGTCCCTGAGCCATCCGCTCCCTGGGCGATCACCTCGCGCGGTCGAATGTGCAGATTCCGCGCGTAAGGCAGGATCTGCTGCAAGCGCGACACCACCAGCGCGCGGTCGTGCCCCCATTGATCTTCATAAGTCGGATCGAGGAATTCGTTCACCGCGGTCCACTGCTTTTTTTCCAATGCCACCAGCAGGTGCTCGCTGTGAAGCCGCACCTGGTTTTCCGCGTCCCAAAGTTGGAAGAGATAAAGCCCGAGCACGATCGCGCCGATCAGACCTGCCAGCAGTCCGGTGCGAAAGCTGGTTCGCATGAAGGTGAGCATTTTTTTCGAGAATGCAGCCCGGAGGGCGGCCACTGAACTTACACCGTGAAAGCGTGTTAGAGCGAGAATCGTCTGTGGTATAAACCGTGCTTATGCAAAGGCGGTTATGAGGTTTCAAAATGTCTCGCCTTCGCCAGGTGTCACGCGCTTTCCAGCGTGCAGGCGGCGGCGAAAGCAGTCGCTCCATTTCCGCTGATATGCTCGACCACGAAGACCTCAAGTGGATCGCCACTACCTCGACCGAACTGAACTCGATGTTGCAGCAGATTTCGCGATACGCGGACCTCGCGCGGCAGCACAAGGGCGAATACAACTACATCGACGTCCTCGGCGAACGAGTGGAACTGGCGACGAAATCTGCCCAGGCTCTCTTCGATCGCGTCACCTCCTCGATTCTCTCGCGCAGCGTCACGCAAATGCCGGCCACGAAAAGCGCGCCGGCCAGGCAGGGACCCATCCCCTTCACCGTCGTCCCGTCCGCCAAGCGCCTCCGTCGCCGCGGTCAGCGAGATGATCGCCCAGTTGTCGCCGCCGAAAGCGGCCGCAGCCCGCGCTTGCGCCGATGGCGGAAGTGGAGATTCAAATCCTGCAATCCCCAAGGCGAACGCGAACTGATCCTGGTGGTCGACGACGAAGTGGAAGTGATGGAGCTCGCCTCAGACATGCTGACTCAGGAAGGCTATCGCGTGATCCTGGCCCGAGACGGCTTCGAGGCCTTGAAAATCTATCGGCGGCTCGGGAAGAAAATCGGCCTCGTAATTCTCGATTTCTTTCTTCCGGTGATGGATGGCGACGCCGTTTTCGACGAACTGCGGGCCATCAATCCGGCGGTCAACGTCGTCCTCAGCAGCGGTTTCGCCGAGCAAACGAAACTTGGGCGCGATGCTGGCGCTCGGCTTGCGCGGCTTCATTCCGAAACCCTATAGCGCGCGAAAAATTGCTCACGCAGGTCCGCTCCACCCTCGACGCGGCCCGCAGTCCGCTGCGGTAAATGCCGCTGGACCAATGACTCAGAGACGGCGCCTTCCGTGGCACTGATTTAGCTACTCAAAAGTTTACACTCCATGGCTCGGATCGACTCATTTTTTAAACTGATGGCCGAACAGAAGGCTTCGGATCTCCATCTTGCGACCAACAACCCGCCGATGCTGCGGATTAACGGCGAGCTCGTGCGCGTCGATTATCCCGCGCTGCAGAACGACGACCTGAAAGCGATGGTCTATGAGATCGCGCCCGAAGGGAAAATCAAAGTCTTCGAAGAAACTTCCGACGTGGATTTCGGCTACGAAGTTCCAAACGTGGCGCGTTATCGTTGCAATTTCTTTCAGCAAAAATACGGCCTCTCCGCCGTCTTCCGTCTCATCCCTTCCATCGTCCTGACCTGCGAACAGCTGGGTCTGCCTCCAGTGCTAAGAAAATTCCCGCTGCTCAAAAAAGGTCTCGTGCTCGTCACTGGGCCCACCGGTTCCGGCAAATCCACCACCCTCGCCGCGATGATGGATCACGCGAATCTCCAGCGTCACGATCACATTATCACGGTCGAAGATCCGATCGAGTTTGTGCACCGCAGCCAGAATTGCCTCGTGCAACATCGCGAAGTCGGGATTCACACCCGCTCGTTCGCATCCGCCTTGCGCGGCGCTTTGCGGGAAGATCCGGATATCCTGCTGGTGGGCGAAATGCGCGACCTCGAGACCATCGAGTTGGCGCTCACCGCCGCCGCCACCGGTCACCTCGTTTTCGGCACGCTTCACACTTCCAGCGCTTCCAAGGCCGTGGATCGCATCATCGACGTCTTCCCGACCAGCCAGCAAAACCAGATTCGCGCCACCCTGGCCGAATCGCTCAAAGGCGTGATCGCGCAAAATCTTTTCAAGCGGATCGATAAACCGGGCCGCGTTGCCGCGCTGGAAATCCTTGTGGTCGATATGGCCATCGCGAACCTCGTGCGCGAAGCAAAAACTCACCAGATTCCCGGCATGATTCAGGTCGGGAAAAAGAAGGGCAACCAGCCCCTCGACGACGCGATCATGGAGCATCTCCGGCACACCCGCATCTCGCCCGAGGAAGCCTACGACAAAGCGATCGACAAGAAAAAATTTCGCCCCTTCCTGAAGGAACCGCCTGCGGACATGACGGAGGAATAAAGAATCCGCTTATATGAGAAGCCCAGATTTAGACCAAATCCTCTCGGCGATGCTGAAGACCTACGATGGCATCTCGGACCTCAATTTTTCCGTCGGCCACCCTCTGCAGGTAGAAGACTTCGGCGAGCTCAAACCCGTTTACATCGATCCGCCCATCCAGGCGCTCACGCCTTATCAGACCGAGCAGATCGCCCTCACCCTCATGCAGGGAAATCGTCGGCTCATCTACGATTATCTCACCGGAGGCTCCTGCGATTGCAGCTACTCGCTGCGCGATGAAGCGCGTTTCCGGGTAAACATTTTTCGGCAGCAGGGGCATTTCTCCATCGTCCTGCGCAAACTGGAAGGCATGGTTCCCTCGATCGATTCCATCGGGCTTCCGTCCATTTTCCGCGAAATCGCGAAAGAAAAAACCGGCCTCATTATATTCACCGGCGCCACCGGGAGCGGTAAGACCACCTCGCTCGCCGCGCTCTTGAATGAGATCAACGAGACGCAGGCCGTCCATGTCGTCACACTGGAAGACCCGATCGAATTCGTGCATCCGAAAATGAAGGCCACCTTCAACCAGCGCGAACTCGGGCACGATTTTAACAATTATCCGAACGGCCTCCGCGCCGCCTTGCGCCAGGCGCCCAAGGTCATTCTCGTTGGCGAAATGCGCGATCGCGCCACCGTGGAAGTCGCGCTCATGGCGGCAGAAACCGGTCACTTGGTCCTGAGCACACTGCACACCGTCGACGCCGGCCAGGCGATCAATCGTATCCTCGGTTTATTCTCGCTCGGCGAAGAGCAGCAACTGCGCATGCGTCTCGCAGACACCATGCGCTACATCGTGAGCCAACGTCTCGCGCCCAAAATCGGCGGCGGGCGCTACTTGTTAACCGAGATCCTCGGGAACAATTTGCGCACCAAAGAAACCATCGCCCTCGGCGAGGACGAGCACCGCAGCTTCTACGAAATCATTGAGGCCAGCTCGCCTTTCGGCTGGATGACTTTCGACCAATCCGTCCTCGACTGCCTACGAGAACGATTTGATCACGCGACGAAACGGCCGCCCTTTACTGCTTCTCGCAAAGGCAAGGTCACACGCGGCATCGATCTCATCCAAAAAAGTCGCGGCGTGGATAACGATCTCGAATCCGGTCTCCGCCTCGACCTCCCCGCCAACGCCTTCAGGTAACGCCATCCATCATGAGCTCCGAATCCGATCATTCCTTTTTCGACCTCGGCGACAACACCGCGCTCGTCTGCATCGATCACCAGCAATACCAGAAGCTGGTCGTGCCGCAGTTAATCGACCTGACCTACAAAGTCCATCTCGGTCTTTTCGAGGAAGACGTGCTGCTTAAATTGCGCACCTACAGCTATCACGTGGTGGTCGTCTATGAGAATTTCAAAGGCTCGACCGTGCAGAATAATCCGATCCTGCGCGAACTGACCCGCTTGCCAGGAGCACGAGCGGCGCCGGCATTTCGTTGTTCTGCTGAGTCACCGCCACGCGACCAACGATGCCATGAGCGCGTTCGTGCAAAGCGTGGACCAGATCGTCAACATCGCCGACCTGGCAAACTTCAAGACGGTCGTGCGACGCGGCGTAGCGCAGCATCGTGAGCTCTATTCCACGTTTGAAGAAACGTTTAAGTCCGTCCAGACGATCTGATTGCGACGGCGCGCGCGCTCGCCGGCGTTTCGGCCTAGCGCTCGCCGCACGCGCGATTTTACAAAACACGGCAGCGCGTCATAGTGGGTTTCGCCCGCAGGCGTTCTCGTCTCCAGCCCCCAACTCAAAGATTCGCCCAAGTGAGTGATACCCCGCATAGTTCGCCGACTGATGACAAAAAGCGTTCGTCGTTTCGCCTGAAACCATCGCGGAATCAGAAAAATCGCTCGAAATTGCAGCAGCTCTCCGAGGAGCCGGTCGCGCCGCTGCCTGAACCTGTTGTTCCGGCACCCGCGCCCCCTGCTCCCAGTCAGGCTGCGCCCCTGCTCCGCCACAACCGGCTGAAGCGATCCGGGCACATGCACGAAGATCTGACGAAGCCGCTTCCCGAAGACGGGGCGGCTCCGCGCGAGTCTGAATACTGAGAATAGAGCGGCAGCGCTCATTTTCGGTCCTCTTCTCCGCCTCAGGTGATGATCGCAAAGGCCGATCCTGCCTTCTGCAGCGAAGCGACTTCGTGGCGTTTGCACCGTCTCTTCGACACCAAGATGAAACGCGACCCCGCGGGCGCCGCCACAGTCGGTTGGTAGTCGCCCGTCGATGTGACCTCGCTAAGCAGGGTGATATTTTCGCCAGTAACGCGTCGCGGCGCTCACCGCCATGTAACTCGGGTCGGCTGTTTCGTAATCCTCCACTTCCGCTGCCGTCGCGCCGTTCGCCTGCAAGTCGGTTGCCTCGTACTCGGCGAACGCTGGAACCAGGTTCACCTCGTCGACTCCCGCGCGCATCTGCTCGCGCAACCAATCCGACCAGCGAGAAACACGCTCCTCCAAGGCATCGAGGTGCGCATTAATCGACCCTGAAACCAGACCGAAGTGCGGCAAGGTAGAGCTCCGTCGGCTGCAACGCGCGAATTTTGGCGATGGATGCCAGCCACGACTCCACATGCAACTCCGGCGGCACGAAGGGAGGGATGGGCGGGCCGCCACCGATGCGAACCCCAGCGATATCTCCGCCGAAGACAGTGTCGCCCCAATGGTAAACGTGATGATGACTGGCGTGGCCCGGCGTCTCGAGCGCGCGCACTTCCCACTCACCTGCTCGAACAACATCGTTATCCTGCAAAATCCGGAGGCGCTCTTCCGGAATCGGGCGCGATCTCGGCCCCAGAGTTCCTCCATTCGATCGCCGAAAATTCGTTGCGCGGAATCGATCAACCGAGACGGATCGAGCAGATGCGGCGCGCCGCGCGGATGCACGTAAACCGCTGCGCCCAATTCCGCGAAACGCCAGGCCGCTCCCGCATGATCGAAATGGATGTGACTCAAAAAAACATGCCGCACATCCTCAGCCCGAGCGCCCTGACTCTTCCAATCCGCGCACGACGTTTTCGAACGTCGATTCCGGGCCGGTATCGAAAAGAGCCAGCCCGTCCGTCGTTTCCAAGGCGGTCGCGGCGATGATCCCCCGCCGTCCCAACTGCTCCGTATCGAGAACGTGAATCATTTCGACTTTTCCGCCGGGAGTCCGCGCGTGCTGGCTAAATAGACAGCAAAGCTGCCCAGCCAATGTCCGCCTTCGTAATGTTCGCCCGTGACCGCCGCCAAGCCGGCGCGCCGATGCGCTTGCGCAGCGGCTGTTAAAGCGGCCCGACGCGCGTCATCATTAGGCAACCCCGCGAGAATGCCTTCCAACATCCAGGCACGGCTCAAATTTAGACCGTCGAGATGAGCGAGCTTCGGATCGCTCGGATCCGGCGAGACCGCCACCGGCAACCAGGACGAGTCCGCCTTTGTAGGAATTTGCGGCAGAAATTCTTTCAGCCACTTTGCGAATTCTGCCGGCGCGAGCACGCGGCGCATCACATCCGCCTCGCCCAGGACCGGTGAGAGAAAATCCTCGCCCGATGGCTCATAAGCGAGGGGCGCATTTTTATCGGCGAGATAAAATTGACGCGCTTTCTCTCGCAGCAGCCTGGCGAACTGCTCGTTAGCCGAAACGCCGGCGTAATCCAGCAGAAGCCCGAGCGAGAAGGCCGTTTGCGCGTGCTCGCCGATCCGCACCGGATGCGAAAGCTTCGGGAGCCAGGTCTGCAACCGCTCCAGCGCCACGTCTTCCAACGGTTTCAGGTTTGCCAGCATCTCGCGCGCGGCCGGATCGTCCCACTCCCGCAATTCCGCAACCAACTGCAACAACCACGCCAGGCCGTAAGGACGCTCGAAACTGGCGCGCCCCTCCCCGCGGAGATAGGCGGCTTCCTGTTTCAGATTTTCGGCGGTGAGGCTTTCTTTTAACGCTGCGCGCGCCGGCGCGGCGAAAGCTGCCTGAGGAAATTTGCGCGCCAACCGCGCCAGCAGCCAATGTCCGTGCACCGACGAATGCCAGTCGTAACACCCATAAAATGCGGGCGTCAGCTGATGCGGCGGCGCGACATCGGCGGCGCTGTTCAGCACGTGGCTGATCTTATTTGGATACTCTTTGTGCGCACAGTGCAGCGCCAGATCGGCGAAACGCGCAGCGGCCGCTTCATCGAACTCAGGCGAAACTGCGTCCCCGGCCAGAGCAGGAAGAGTGGTCATAAGGAAAAACGAAACGGCGATCTTTTTCATCCGGAGATTACCGTAACGCGGCCGGGTGCCCCCGTCGCCTGCGGGGTTGGCGAGTGGTGGCTGAGGAGGGAATTGAACCCCCGACACGTGGATTTTCAGTCCACTGCTCTACCAACTGAGCTACTCAGCCGCGGGACTCTGGAGCGCGCGCCGCGCGCCTCTGGAACCGGGCCGTCACTATGCAAGAATCTGCATGGAGCGCAAGCGTCCAGCTCGCCGGCGCTACCCCCGCTCGCCGAAGTTCCGCGGCAGGATGACGGCTCGCGTTAATAAGTGCATGTACTGTCGACGCGGGACTTCCATCGCGCCGAACTGCTGTAGATGCGGGGTGAGCCATTGCGTATCGAGGAGCAGGAACTTTTTCTCGCGCAACCGATCGACCAACGCGCATAACGCCACTTTGGAGGCGTCGGTCACTTCGTGGAACATCGACTCGCCGAAAAACGCGCCACCAATCGACACGCCGTAGAGCCCTCCCGCGAGTTTACCGTCCAGCCACGTCTCGACCGAATGCGCGGAACCCAGGTATGCAGACGCGTGTAGCTCTCGATGATCTCCTCGTTGATCCAAGTCTCCGACCGCTCCGCGCACCGACGCATGATTTCGGAGAAGGAAGTGTCGAAGCGAACCTCGAATCTGTTTTTGCGCAAGGTCCGTTGCAGGCCGTGTGGGACATGAAATTCCGCCAAAGGCAGAATCCCGCGCGGATCTGGAGAGAACCATTCGATCGCGCCGTTTTCCATCGCCATCGGGAAAACGCCGAGCCGATATCCTTGCAGCAGAACCTCCGGCGCGATCATCGCCGCGAGTCTTTCGCTCAAAAGGCGAATTGGCAACCGCGACCGCCGATTTCCTTGCAATGGGAAAGCATCCCTCTACTCTTGCGCCGTGAAACTTTTGCTGGCCGCCTTTTTCTGCGCGGGCACGCTCGGGCTCTGCAGTTGCGCCAACGAAGGCCCCACCACGCAAGAGTTGCAGGACCGGCTGGGACGCGGCATCCGGGGCGAAGGTCAGCTCAATGAAGGGCTCGACCGCTCCGATGATCCATACGTGAAACCGCGCGGCGGCGCGTCTCTCTAGCGAACCGGCGCCGATGTCCACGCCCTCCGCGCACTCGAAGATTCTCCTCCTCGACTTCGGCTCGCAATACACGCAGGTGATCGCGCGCCGCATTCGCGAGTGCCAGGTTTATTCGGAGATCGTCCGCTTTGACATCCCGGCTGCGGAAGTCGCGGCTTCGAGGCCAAATGGGATCGTTCTCTCCGGCGGGCCGGCCAGCGTCTACGACAAGGGAGCGCCGCAGATCGATCCAGCAATTTTCGAGCTGGGCATTCCGGTGCTGGGAATTTGCTACGGCATGCAATTGATGGCGCAGCATCTAGGCGGGCAGGTGGAATTCAGTAACCGGCGCGAGTACGGCGCTGGCACTTTGCAGGTGGGGAAAGGCTCCGAACTCTTCGCGGGGATCGGTGAGCATCTCGACATCTGGAACAGTCACGGGGACAAGGTCACCGCTTTGCCGGCAGGCTTCCGCTCCGCTGCGCAAACGGAGAATTCACCGTTCGCCGCGATCGAACATCCGGAGAAGCAGCTTTACGGATTGCAATTTCATCCTGAGGTCGCGCACACGCCGCGCGGGAAGGAGATCATTCAAAACTTTGTCTATCACATCTGCCGCTGCGCGATGGATTGGACGATGGGTTCGTTCATTGATGAGGCTTGCGCGCGAGTTCGCGCGCAAGTGGGCGATGAGAAGGTGGTGTTGGGACTGAGCGGCGGCGTTGATTCCTCCGTGGTGGCAGCGCTTTTGCACAAGGCGATCGGCGACCAACTGACCTGCATTTTCGTGAACAACGGCCTTCTGCGCGAGCGCGAGGAAGAAATGGTCCAGCGCGTCTTTGGCGAAAATTTCCACATTAAGCTCAAGTACGTGGACGCCTCGGAGCGCTTCCTCGCCAAGCTCGTGGGCATCACCGATCCCGAACAAAAGCGGAAGATTATCGGGAACGAATTCATCGATGTCTTCCAGCACGCGACCGAAGAACTGCTGGCAGAGGATGCCGAGCGCGGCGCGCATGGTCACAGCTACAAATTTCTCGCGCAGGGAACGCTCTATCCGGATGTGATCGAGAGCGTCGCCATCGGCGGAAATCCCGCGCACGTAATCAAGAGCCACCACAACGTCGGCGGGCTGCCGGAGAAGATGCACTTCCAGCTGGTGGAGCCGGTGCGGCAACTCTTCAAAGACGAAGTGCGCCAGGCCGGTCTCCAACTTGGTTTGCCGAAGGAAGTCGTTTACCGGCAACCTTTCCCCGGGCCGGGTTTGGCAGTGCGGATCCTGGGCGAAGTCACGCCAGAGCGTCTGCAAATTCTCCGCGATGCGGACACGATCGTGGCGAGCGAAATGAAGGCGTCCGACTGGTATTATCGCGTCTGGCAATCCTTCGCAGTGCTGCTCCCGGTGCGCTCGGTCGGCGTGATGGGCGATCAGCGCACCTACGAGAACACGATTGCGCTTCGCGTGGTGGAAAGTCAGGACGGCATGACGGCCGATTGGGTGCGCCTGCCCTACGAAGTGCTGGCGCGCATTTCCACCCGCATCATCAACGAAGTCAAAGGCGTCAACCGCGTCTGCTACGACATCTCGAGCAAGCCGCCGAGCACGATCGAGTGGGAGTGAGCAGAGCGACGCCTAACGAATCCGCGGCACTGGGCGCGGGGACGTAAACCACAGCCCGAGCAAACCGAAGAGCAGGGCGAAATCGATCACCAGATGCCAGGCAAACGGCAGATTTTTCGCGGCTTTGCCGAAGCAGCCACAGTCCAGATCGATCCCGCGCATTCTCGCCGCCACTGTCGCGACGATGAAAACCAGCATGAGCGCGGTCAGAATTCCGACCGCACCCTTGCGCAACCAGCCGGTGATGAGGGCGACCCCACATAAAATTTCCAGCCACGGCAAATAGAACGCGAGCCGGATGCCGAGCGGCCAGGAGAGAAGGTGGAAGTTTTGGATATCGCTCGCGAACTTGACCGGATCGGCCGCTTTCAGCGCGCCGGCATAAAGGAAGACGACGCCAATGATCAAGGCGACGACGAAGCGGAAGGACCAACGGGGGCCCGCCGAGCCCGCGCTGGCGCTGGTGATGGGCGACTGGACGTGACGTGCGCTCATTGCTTATTGGCCAACCAAGCTTCCCAGCCTCCGTGCAAGACGTAAACCTCCGGCAAGCCAGCTTCCTCGCGCAACCGCTTGGCCACGCCATGACTCGCCGCGCAACTTTGACTGCTGCAGTAAACGATCACGCGCTTGTTCGGCGACCACGCGTTCAGCATCAGCGGGAGCAACTCGTTCCAGCGATCTTCATTGAGGAGGACCGCATTCGGGATGTGCTGCGCGGCAAATTGCTCTTCCGGCCGCGCGTCCACCCACATGACGGTGTCGCCCCAAGCCTGCGCCTGAGGAAGCTCCACCTCGTCTTTCGCGACCGCGGGCGCCTGCCAGGGCGCGCGTTCTCCAAAATAGAGAGCCTGCCCCAGCGCGGGCAACACAGCCAGCCCCAGCAGAAGCAGAGCCTGGCGCAGAAACAATCCCATTACGGACGCCTAACCACCCGCCGCAGCGGGGCCGGTGACACGCGCCGTGGCGTAAAACACCTGCGGTAGATCCGACTTTATCGTGAGCGTCGCCGAACTCATCTTCTTCGTGTCGGCCGGCGTGACGGTGACGACGAACTCGCCTGCTTTGTCGCCCTTATCCACTTTGGTGGTGAAGTCGGGCGAAGAAGAGGTCACGTCCACTTTTGTTAAGGTCACATCTTTGCCGCCGCTGATGACAATTTTCTTGGGCGTGGGGGCTTCCCCATTTTCCCAAAAAACGAACGTTGGCTGCACCTGGACCGATTCCGCAATCGTGGCCTTGAGCAGAAGATTGGTCGTGGGCTCCGCCGCCGAATCGGTCTCCACCGTGACGGTTTTTTGTTGCACGCCGGTGCGGTTCCCGATCTTAAACGTGGCCGTCACTTCACCCGACTCGCCCGGCGCGACGTCGTTCTTCTTCAACGCCGCCGCGGTGCAACCACAGGAGGTGCGGACGTTTTTGATGTTAATCGTCTTGTCCGTTTTGTTCTCGTACTTGAAGTGCGCGACCGCTTCCGCGTCGCCCGCTTTAGGATTGAGTTCGATCTCTTTTTTTTCCCAGGTGAGTTGGGCTTGCGCAGAGGTCATACCGATCAGCAACACGCCCAGAAAAAATTTACCGGTCCAGTTCATGCAGAAGTGAAGAGGGGGACGCGAGGACTGTCAAACTTGCGCGCGGCCCGACCAGCCCGACGACCTCGAGAAGATTGCGCATCAAAATGCTTCCCACGAATGATGTGACCAGACAGCATCCGCGCCATGAAATCACTTTCTCAAAATCGCGCGAACGCAGAGGCTGGCTCGTCGCTGCTGGCGCACGCTCTTTGCCATCGCCTTTTGCGCGTCCGGCCTTTTGCTCGCTCTGGCCAGCTTCGCGCCGCCACGCGCAGCCGTGTCGCAGGCCGAGGCAGAGCCGGCGCGTTACATGCCGGTGCCAGGTGAGAAGGCGGAAGATCTCAACGCGATCGAAGAAGACTGGAACAACCGCCTGACATATCCCACGGGCGTCTTTGATCCCGCATGGGTACGCGCGGCCGCGACGCAAGACGCGTCGATCGCGAATAGTGTGCCGGCTGGCGGGCAGACCATTGATTTCGCCCGTAGCAAATCACCGCTCGTGCTTGATCCGACCAATTTCACCGCCCTCGGGCCGCAACCCATGCGCATGACCGGGTGCTCGGGCTGCTTCAATTACCAAATGACCCAAGGCCGCGTGAACGACATCGTGATTGATCCGGTCACGACCAACGTCGCTTATGTCGCGACCGTGGGCGGCGGCATTTGGAAAACAACCAACTGCTGCACCAGCACCACTTCGTGGAGCGCGGTGACCGATGATCCGCTCCTGGCCACGATCTCCATTTATTCGATCACGATCGATCCGAATAATCACAACACGCTCTACGCCGGCACGGGCGATCAAAGCTACGGGTCGTTTGCCCAGGGCAGCCAGGGCGTTCTCAAATCCACGGACGCCGGCGCCACTTGGAGCTTGCTCGGCGCGGAGGTTTTCGGCCCGGCTCTGATCCAACCAGCCGGCCAATTCCCGCAATACAACGCAGTCGGCAAGGTGCGAGTCGATCCGCGGAACAGCAACAACGTCCTCGCGGGGACGAAAAGCGGTCTCTACATCTCGAACGACGGCGGTGCCAACTGGACCGGACCGTGCGCGACGAATGGCTTCGATACGATGCGGCAGGACATCACCGGTCTGATCTTGGATGACGTGGGCGGCAGCACGCGCATCCTGGCCGCGGTCGGCGTGCGCGGTTTCGCCACCAACGTGCAATACAATCTTGGCCAGAACGGCGCGAACGGGATCTACAAGGGCACAGTCCCCATCAGTGGTTGCCCGGCAGATTTCACTCCCGTGACACGCAACGATAATGGCTGGACCGGACTCAACGCCACCAGCGGCGATATTTATGTCAGTCCCACGGCCGGCAATCAAGTGGGCCGCATCGAGATGGCAGTGGCGCCGAGCAATCCAAACTACATTTACGCGCAGCTTCAATCCATCCGGCCGAATGCGAACGGCGGCTGCAACAACGCGGCCGGTTGTCAGCTCGGCGCTTATCGTTCCACCGATGGGGGCGCGACCTGGACGCAAATTGCCGGCTCGCCGGGCGCTTCGCTTCTCAATTGTACCGGCGGCGCGGGTGACTATCCGCAGAATTGGTATGACCAAGCCATCGCAGTCGATCCGAATAATCCCGATCGCGTTTTCTTCAGCACGTTCGACGTCTGGTTCTGGCAGAACGGCAATCCCACCTGGAACGATGTGACCTGCGGTTACAGCGGCGGGACGACCGTTCACGTGGATCAGCACGCGCTGGCTTTTGTGCCGGGTTCGTCCAGCGTCCTCCTGGCCGGAAATGATGGTGGCGTGCATGGCACCACGAATGCCGATCTGGCCACCATCGCGACTGATCCGACCTGGTTCCACATGTTGAGCGGCTTGAACACGATCGAGTTTTATTCCGGTGACATCAGCGCCAATTTCGCCACCGCTGCCGCTCCGCAGGTCAACGGCGGCGCGCAGGATAACGGCTCCGCCTCGGCGACGTTTTCCGGTTCACCGACGGGACCAGTGCAATGGCAGATGGGCAAAGGCGGTGACGGGTTCTACGCCCGCATCGATCCTGTCGGCACGGGAACGAATTTGCGTTTCTGGCAGGGCAATAACAGCGGCCAGCTCAACCGCTGCGTCAGTAATTGCACCGCATCGGGCGCGACCTGGAGCGCCATTGCACGGCCCTGGTCGACCGACACGCAATCGTTTGTGTTGCCCTATGAAATTCATAAGGGCGACCTGAACAATCCCGCGAATGATTGCGGCCCGGCCGGCACGACCACCGGTTGCGGACACCTCGTGGTGGGAACAGTGCGCGTGTGGGAAACCATCACGGGCGCAGCCGCCACCCCGAGCTTTTATGTCAACAGCCCGGCGAATCTGACCAAGCAGGCGCTCGGCAATCGTTCCTACATCAATCAGCTCGCGATCGAGCCCGCCATGCAATCGGTCGTAATCGTCGGCACCAACGACGGCAACGTCCAGATCGGGCGCAATATGGGAACAGGGTCGAATCAATCCATCTGGGTGAACGTGACGGATAATAATACCCTGCTTCCGAATCGGCCCATCCTCGATGTCGCCTTCGATCCAACTACGACCACGGCTCCGACTGGCTACGCGGCCGTGGGTGGCTTCAACGCGAACACGCCGACGACCCCCGGACACGTTTTCCAAGTCGTTTGTGCCACCGACTGCGCGTCCTTCACCTGGGCGAATAAGACCGGCAACCTGCCGGACATCCCGGTGGATTCGATCATCGCGAACCCGCGCAATCCCAAACAGATCTTCGCCGGAACGGACTGGGGTCTTTATTACACCGACGACGTCACCGTGGCCTCGCCGGTCTGGAACCGATTCCAAAACGGGATGCCGCACAGCATGATCTGGGATCTGCAGGTGGATCGCGGCAACACCACGCTTTCTGTCTGGACGCGTGGACGCGGCGCCTACGTTTGGCCGCTGCCAGCGGCGCCGGTTACCGTCTCCAGCGTAGTCTCGCGCAAGACGCACGGCAGCGCGGGCACGTTTGATATCGACCTCCTCGGCGGCACCGGGGTGGAATGCCGGACAGGCGGCGCCAGCGGGAACTACACGGTCGTTTTCACCTTCGCGAATACTCTTAGCAGTGCCGGCGGAGCGACGGTCACCAGCGGAAACGGCAGTGTCACTGGCAGCAGCATCGGCAGCGACGCGCACGAATACATCGTGAACCTGACCGGCGTAATGAACGCACAGCGCCTGCAAATTGCGCTGACAAATGTGCAGGACAGCGCCGGGAATGCGAGCGCCAGTGTGACCGGCAATTTTAATGTCCTCATCGGCGACGTCTCAAATAACGGCACGGTCTCATCGTCAGACGTGAGCCAGGTCAAGGCGCTCTCAGGCGGAACGGTCAGCGGCGGAAATTTCCGCTCAGACGTGACCGTCGATGGTGCGATCAACAGCAGCGATGTGGGCTTGGTGAAGTCGAATACGGGCGCGGTGCTTCCGTAACGAGACCGTTTGCTCGCATCACTTTCGCCAGGCGGAGTTCACTGCCCCCCCGCAGTCTCAAGCTTGCCCGCTGCTTTGCCGCAAACGTGGCGCGACGGACTCGCGCACGTAATCGCGCACCGCGTCCTGCCAGGGCCGCGGTGGCGTGCCGGTGATGCTCGCGTATTTGGCAGTGGAAAGGACGGTGTAAAGCGGGCGCCGCGCGAGGAATTGTGTCATGTGCGCCAACGAGATCGCGCCCACGGTTTGGGCGCGCAGCGGTAATCCTTCCTCCACACAGCAATCAAGAGCCCACTGACCATATTCCTGCCAGCTACATGCGCCCCGGTTCGACAAGTGGAGCATGCCTCCAACTCCAGAGGCGAAGAGGGGTCGCAGGAGTTGGGCAAGATCAACGGTGCTGCTGGGGGTGGAGATTTTATCGGACACTGCCTCGACTGATTCTTTCGCGATCGCCTGGTCGATTACCCAATCGATGAAACTCGGTCGGTCAGGCCCGAAGACCCACGAGACGCGCGCAACCAGATGCTGCTCGCCTTCAGCCAAGACATGCCGTTCGCCTTCTAACTTTGACTCGCCGTAAACGCTGATTGGCCGTGCTTCATCCTCTTCGAGATACGGCTCGGATTTCTCGCCATCGAAAACGTAATCCGTGCTGATATGAATCAGCCGAGCGCCTTTCTGCGAGCAAATGTTTGCGAGGACACGAGGAGCCTCCGCGTTGAGCGCAAACGCCTCGGCTGGCTCTCGTTCGCAACGGTCCACGTTGGTCTGCGCGGCGCAATTGATCATCAAATCAAAATCACGCGACTTTAGGATCGTGCCCATCTGTTCTCCTGTGGCCAGGTCGAGGTCACCTCGAGAAAGCCCGGAGGCGCTAAAGTCTCGCGCGTAAGAACGCAAAAGAGCCGCACCCAGGCGCCCCCCAGAGCCGACAATCAGGATTTTGGGAGGCGTCGGCACGAGAAGCAGTCGGCTAAGCTGCGAGCCCCGTCAAAAGCTCCCACGATGCCCCCTGCGCGGGGCGAACTCAGGAAGCGCATCCTCTCGGGAACTGCATGAGCTTTCCTCACCTCCGCTTCCGCGCAGAAACGACGAAACCCTTGGGACGGCGAACCATCCCAAGGGTCTGTCGAAGCGACGCCTAATCAGCGGCGTCGCGCTCTTTCACTTTAAGGAGGCAGCACGCCGCCGGATTTCGATTTCACAATCGAAACGTCAGTCGCATTGATCGAGCCCCCTGCGTTCACGTCCGAGCGGAAGGTGCTCCCATTGACTGTGCCCGTCGCAGCGCCTGCCTTCGTCTGGCTGACGTCGCTTCCGGTGACGCCTCCGTTGATATTCACGTCGCCGTTGAGCACCCCCATCGGGACGATGACGTTGCCTACGTTAACCCCATCGCTGACTCCGTTTAAGGTTACCCCCAACCGTTGCACGTCGGTCACGCCGGTCAGGCTCAGCGTCACGGTCGAACCCGCGACCACGGCACTCGCCATTCCCGTCCCCGCCGTCACCGCGGCACTGCTCACCGTGACCGGGTTGGCAAAGGTGACCACGATGGTGTGCGCCGGGCCGTTGCGCGGTTCGATCCCGATCGCCCCGTTGACCGGCACGATCGGCAAGTTCACGTCGAAGTCGCCCGCCCCTCCGTGGGTCTTGCGCGAGACGGCCGAGTTCACCGTCGGCGCACTCCCGCCGCATACGGTCGAAACCAGGGTGATCGTATCAATTCTCGATCCGGGATTGGTCGCCGGCACTACGCTGCTGTCCGATCCCTGGCGCCATTTGAACATGACGCTCTGGCCCACCGCCGCTGCCGGCAGGTTCACTACGCTGGTAATGAAGGTGGGCGCCGCCGCCGACCCTCCGGACAATCCCGTCCATGCCATCCGCCCGGGCAACGGATTGGCAAACCCTGTGCTCAAGGTCGAGTTATACCCGCCACTGGCAAAGCTTCCGCCAGCCGCCAGAATGTCCTGGAAGGCTCCGCTTGCCACCGTCGGGATGCTGATTTCCAGCACTAATCCGTCGAAGCCCGATTCGGTGTTGAATTGGTTCCGGAAGCTCAACTTCGCCCCTGCGCTCGTGATCGCGATCGGCGCCGAAGTTACTTCCGATAACCCCACGGTCGCTGCTTCCGAAAGCTTGACCGAGTTCGGAGCAGTGTCCGCGAAATCCGTCACTGTCGTCGGCGCAATTCCGCTGCCCGATGCAGTCGCACGTCCAGCCCGCTGGCAATGCTGGCGCCGTGACCCCGTCGAAGTTCTGCACGCTGTTCGAAACCGTGCTGCCGGTAACGAACTGGTAGGTAAACGTGCCGTAATCCGTCGCTCCGTCCGTCAACTTCAAGGAAGCCGTGACCGTGCTTCCGCATGGCAACGCCGGATCGACCGTGAAGGTAAAGTTGCGGAAAATGGCCGGATCGTTCGCGCACATCACGCCGAAGTTCTGCGGCCCCGAGGGCACCGTCACGCCACCGCTGACCTGCAAGGTTCCGGTGAGTGCGCCGGTGGTGCAGATGACACCCGGTCCGCCGATGTTTCTCACCCCAAGCGCGACGCTGATGCTCTCACCCGGATCGGGTACGCCGTTGGCTCCGGCCGAGTTCAGATACGATCCGCCAGAACTCAGAATATTCGTCGGGACGGTGGAGATCTTGAAACTACCGACACGAACTTGCCAACCAGAAGCGCTCGTCGTCGGCACCCATTCGTTGACATGCCAAAAGGTCAGGTCATCGACTGGATCGATGGAGAGCGAAGTGTAATCGCCCCAGCGATTGCCTCCGCCCGTTTGCGAGCCGGTGCCGGCGACAATAGTGCCTTCACCCAGTGGCATTGTTCCCAGCGGGCTTCCCGGGAAACGTCCCGTATACGACACGCTCGGGAAAACTGCCGCATTGGCGGAACTGTAGCCAAGCGCCATGTTTCCTTCGCCATCCATCGCGATGCTGCCCATCCAGCGATGAATACCGTCGGTCACGCCTGGGGCATAAGTGCCCTCCTGGAAGACAAACGGGCTGCTGGCCGGGCTCCGCACTTCCCACCACCGAATGCCGGAAACCTCTCCGCTGGGCCCCGTTCCACCCGAAACCGATTGGTTTGTGACCAGCGATTCATGAGTGCCAAAATTCCGGTAGGCCAAACGGAACAAGGGACGCTGGCGGTAGCCCAGATGATCGAGGCGATTCGTCGTGCCCGGCTGCGGGATGCAGGAACGAGTGCCGCCGCATAATCCCAGGATGGAATTGAATGGGGCAACCGGGATGGTGTTCACAAGGACGAAGCTCGAGTTGGCCGGAGTGACAAAATCCGCGGTGATATTTCCACAAGGTCAACCCGTCCGAAGGCGCTCCATAAGGGCCATTGTTGTCTTGGGACCCCATGAAATAACAGGACCGTCCGGCTGGCGGCAACGTCGGGCCCATCCAGATCAGCGGGCAAAAGACCGTCGCCCGACGATATAGGCCGGACTCGGCGCGGCCAGGAACGAGAGAACCACCGCGGCAGGATTGCCGGCCACGGCTTGAGCACGATTCAAGGCATACGCGCCCACACCGGCAAAGGGACCGGCAGCGGAAAACTCGCGCGTGCTAATGTAATACGCGTCCGGCCAGACACTCGCTTTCGGGTAATCGGGGAAATTGGTCCCCGTGGAAATAGCATACCGGTAGTAGGCGCCGGTTGGATCGGGAGTCTGCGAAACCGCGACGCAGAAGAAGTAATTCGGACCGGCGGCGGTGAACTGGGACAGGAACCAACGATCGGAAATCCGATCATAAAGGACAACCGGGTCGCCCGCATTTTCCGTCTGGCAGGGTCCGCCAAAACCAGCCCAAAGCGTATTCGTTGCCGCCGGACCGAAGAGCGAAGTCCCCGTCTTGTTAAAGATCTGATAGCTCAGGTTGGCCATCGTCACGATGTGATTCGGGCCGACCGAACCGTTCGGGTCGGGCGGGGCCACGCCGCTGCCGTTGGGTTGGCCGTTAAACGTAACAATCGGTCCTGCGATCTCCGTCCCACCGGGCGCGCCTTTCCCGCCAACCGTGGTCTGAACGACAGTATCCCACTCCGGGGCGAAACGAACTTTGAAGGGAACGATATCGCGATCCTCGTTCTCGCGCAGTTTTCCCGGTCCCGGCGGTATGACCGCCATATCGCGCAGGGCAGGCGAGACGTCGAAGCGCACCACTGGGGCGACGCCGCGGAAAGCAGCTCTCACCTCTGGGGTGCCAGGGTTACGGCCTTGCGCTGACGCGCTGCGAAGTGCGAAGAGCGCCAAAGCGATCCCGGCAAAACAACAGAGCGCACCGATCAAGACACGCGGATAAAAGAACGCGGATTGGGAGTTGGGTCGTTTTTTCATAAGGGTGGAAGGTTTCAAAACCCATCTAAACGTCTGGCGGAAATGCAGTCACGCTTTTTACCCTGACAAGTTTGTAATGCAGTTCGGGCGTGAGCATTGCACAAGCTCACCCATCACTATCACCACGGTGTCGGTCGCTTTTGAGCCGCCTCTTGGCGAGAGCTAATAGCGCTCTGCGCGCGCCAGCAGTGGCTCCCACCAGGCGCGATTATTCAGATACCAGTCGATCGTCGCTTCCAGGCCCTGGCGGAAATCGTGTAACGGTTTCCAGCTTAATTCTCTCTCCGCGAACGACGAATCGATCGCGTAGCGGCGATCATGACCGAGCCGATCGGTCACGTAGGTGATGAGCGAGTGCGGCTTGCCTAGCTTATCCAGAATCAGCCTCACGACGTCCAGGTTCACCATTTCACTATTCCCGCCGAAATTGTAGACCGCGCCCGCTTTCCCTTCGAAAAGAGCCGCCACGATGCCCGCGCAGTGGTCCTCCACATGGATCCAGTCGCGCACGTTTTGACCGTCTCCGTAAACCGGAAGCGGCTCGTCCCGCATCGCCTTGATGATCATGAGCGGGATCAATTTCTCGGGAAATTGATACGGCCCATAGTTGTTCGAACAACGCGTGACGACAACGTCCTGCGCAAAGGTCTTGTGACTGGCGAGCGCGATCAAATCCGCGCCGGCTTTGCTCGCGGAATAGGGCGAGCTGGGATCGATCGGCGATTGCTCGGTGAAGCGACCCGATTCGCCTAGCGAGCCGTAAACTTCATCGGTCGAGACCTGCACAAAACGCTGCACGCCGTGACGCCGTGCGCAATCGAGGAGCACGCTCGTGCCGACAATGTTGGTGTGGATGAAATTTTGCGGCGAATTGATGCTGCGATCGACGTGCGATTCGGCGGCAAAATTAATCACCGCATAAAAAAGATGCTCGCTCAGGAGCGCGTCCATCTGATCGGTATTGGCGATATCAGCCTTGAAAAACTCATAACGGCCGCCGTATTGCTCCACCACTCCGTCCAGATTGGCGAGGTTGCCCGCGTAAGTGAGCACATCCACGTTGCTGACCTCCGCCGCATTGTAATGGTGCAAAACGTAGCGGATAAAATTGCTTCCGATGAATCCACAGCCACCGGTCACTAGAATGCGCATGACTGGGCGTAATAGCAGCGCCGCTGAAGCTGCGCGAGCAGAATCTCTCGCCGCCCACGATCGCCGCGAAACATGGCGCGCGCAGTTGGCGACGGTGGATTGGACCCCGTGGCTGATCATCGCTCTGGCCGCGTTTCTGCGCCTGCTTTTGCTCGGGATGAAGCCCGCCCATTTCGATGAGGGCATTAACGGCTGGTTCGTCGATCAGATGACGAAGAACGGCTTCTACAAATACGATCCCACCAATTACCACGGGCCCCTGCACTTCTACATTCTGTTCCTCGCGCAGACGCTTTTCGGGCGAGGCATCTGGGTGCTGCGCATGCCGGTGGTGCTCGGGAGCATCGCGGCGGTTTGGTTAACCTTGA
This sequence comes from uncultured Verrucomicrobiae bacterium, assembly GCA_963762685.1. Classification (GTDB taxonomy): domain Bacteria; phylum Verrucomicrobiota; class Verrucomicrobiia; order Chthoniobacterales; family UBA10450; genus JACCTI01. The sequence goes on from CAVXLV010000013.1 coordinate 454,633, forward strand.
AATTCGAGCCGTTCGTCGGGCGCACCATGAGCCGACTGGCCGCGCTGGCGATGGCGATTTCGCCTGGATTTGTCTTTTACGGGCGCTACTCGATCCACGAGATCTGGCTCCAGCTTTTCTCGATGCTCTTCATCCTTGGCGGACTGGGTCTGTGGAGATTTGGCACCGCGCGTTATCTTTGGTGTCTCGGCCTCGGTCTCACCGGGATGATCGTGACGAAGGAGACGTATATCATCCACGTAGGATGCGCCGCGATCGCGCTGCTGGTGGCGTGGATTTCCCACAAAATCACGCCGGCGGAGAACACGAGCCCCGCCCGGCAAACCTGGAGCTACTCCGATCTTATCGCGCTCCTGGTGGTCGGCATGGTTGCGATCGTGTTTCTCTATTCCGGCACGTTCATGAACTGGAGCGGCGTAAAGGGCCTCTACCAAACCTTCGGCACCTGGTTCGAGACCGGTAGCAACGGCAACGGCCACGAAAAACCATGGCACTACTGGCTCATGCTCATTGGCCGCTACGAGCCTGCAATCGCGCTCGGGCTCGTGGCCTGCCTTTTCTGCCAGATGTTCCGCGAAATCAGCCTGCGCTACCTCGCGATTTACGGCGTGGGCACGCTCATGGCCTACAGCATCGTGCACTACAAAACCCCGTGGTGCATCATCAGCATCGTCTGGCCATTGCTCTTCCTTTTTGGCGCCGCCGTGATGAGCGTGCCGGCTAATTTCCGTCGCCTCGGTCTCGCCGCTGCCGGGATCGCACTCGCGGTCTCGCTCGGATTTTCCATCCGGCTCAACTATTTCAGATACACCGACGACACCGAACCCTACGTCTACGTCCAGACATACAACGACATCTACAAACTGACCCGCCCGCTGCTGCAATTGGCCCACCAAAAGCCCACCTACTACCAACTCGTGGGCCACATCATCCGCACCAGCGCCTATCCTCTTCCCTGGATCCTGGGCGACTTCCCGCGCATCGGCTATTACGAGAACAATAATCTCCCTTCTACCTTCGACGCCGATTTCCTTCTCGTGCAGGAAGACAAAATCGCCGAGGTCGAGGGAAAGCTGCAGCGCGCCTACTACACCATGCCGTTCACGATCCGCCCCTACCAGGATCCCTCGAAACTTTACCTCAGCGCCACCGTCTTTAAGAATTTCTTCAAAGATCGCGCCCCGGATCTTATGGGGCAAAGCCTCGCGTCCCGCGCCATGAAGTGGCTGGCGGGCGGGCTCACTTTCGTCAATCTCTCCGTCGTATTCCGCACTCCTGCTCGGCCTGTTGGCGGGCGGCCTGGGACGCGGTGTGGCCTCCTTCGCCACCCTCCTCGGCGCGCTCTTCGCCGTCTGGGCCATTCTTACGACCGGCGACTCTGCGGAGGCGACGTCAGTCGTTAGGCGACCGTGGAGCCGCGTTTGGTTTTGGGTGCTCGCAGGGTGCTTTGGCTTCTTCGCTTTTCGCGCTTTCTGCTGGCTGATTTTCATCGATGGCAACCAGCTGAAAGTGCAATCGCCAAACAACCTCGGCGATCTCGCGCTGCACTTCACTTACATCCGCAATCTCGCCAGCGGCGTCCCACTTTGGCCGGAGAATCCGATCTACGTCTTCAGTCATCTGCGCTATCCGGCGGGCACCGATCTCTTCAACAGCCTCCTCCTGCTCCTCGGCTGCGACCTTCACCGCGGTCTGCTCTGGACTGGTCTGCTCGGCTCGCTCGCGGCCTTCTACGCGCTCTACCGCTGGGGCGGTTCCTTCGGCATCGCCGCTTTCCTTTTTAATGGGGGCGCGGCCGGCTTCCAGATTCTGCAGACCTGGTCATTCCTGGATTATCAAGGCGACAAATCGATTGCATGGAAAAGCCTTCCGCTCGCGATGTTCGTCACCCAGCGCGGCCTGCTCTACGCCTTGCCCGCCGCCTTGCTCCTTCTCTACCAATGGCGCGCCAGATTCTCGCAACGCACTTCCCTGTCGAACGAGCACGAAACCGCGAAGACTGCGCCTCCCCTGCCCCTCTGGGTCGAGATCTCGCTTTATGCCACGATGCCATTTTTCCATCTCCACACCTTCATGGCCCTGAGCATCGTGGCGGCCTGCCTTTTTGTTTTTGGCGACGCCAGAATCAAGAAACAGCTGGGCCTCGTCGCCGGCGTCTCCTTCCTGCCCGCGACCTTTTTGGTCTGGATGATTACCGACCATTTCAAAGCGCGCTCGCTCATGGAATGGAAGCCCGGCTGGGTGCAAACCGTGGACGATTTCAAGCGGCCTTTCCTCCTTTTCTGGTTCGAGAACTTCGGGATCTTCATCCCGCTCGTGCTCTTACTTGTCGCGCTCCTCCTTTACCGAGCCGGCCGCTCCGAACCGTCCAACAAACCCACCGCGGCTCCCACTTCCATCGGCGGCGAGGCCCGACACGCGTGGTCCCTGCTCGCGGCTATTTTCCAGCGCAGCCCGGCTTTTGCGTTTCTGATTCCAGCCGCGCTGATCTTCCTGTTCGCTTTCTTCGTCAAAACCGCGCCTTGGGGCTGGGACAATATCAAACTCATCCTTTGGGCCTATCTGATCACGGTGCCATTTCTTTGGCGGGAATTGATCGCCCGCTGGGACCTGCCGGTGCGCCTTGGGATCTGCTTTGCGCTCTTTGCTTCCGGCTTCATTTCCCTCTTCGGCGGCCTCTTGCATGAGCCCGCTGGTTACGGCTTTGCCGACCGGGCCGAGCTCGATGCCGTGGGCGTGATCACGCAAAAGCTCCCCGCCTCCGCCCGCTACGCAGCCCATCCCACCTATAACCATCCCCTCCTCCTGCAGGGACGGAAGCTGGTTCTCGGTTATCCCGGGCACCTGTGGACGCAAGGCTTCGATTACGGACGCGTCTCCGATTCGCTCGGCCTGCTCATGAACGGAAGTCCAGACTGGCGAAAGGAGGCGCGCCAGCTCCGCGTCCGCTACCTTTTCTGGGGACGCGAAGAAAAGAGCAACTATCCCAAAAGCACCCGCCCTTGGGAACGTGAAGCCAAATTGGTCGCCTCGGGAAATTGGGGCGCCATCTACGACGTCGAAGCCACGTCCGACTCAATCCCGCAGAGTCAATAATTTGGCGTGAGTCACCGCCGTCCCGCTCGAATCGAGAACCAACTGCCGCACCGACAGCTTCTGCGCGACATAGCGCGGCACCCCGAGGCCCGCTTCCAAGTCGCTCGCCCGCAGGAAAACCAGCAGCTTGCTCTGCATTCCTGCAGCACGGAAATGGCGCACGATTTCTTCCGCTGCGCATTGCTGCGCCACGACCTGCGCCCGGAATGAACGCCCGGATGCTTCCCCGCGCGCCAGCCGTTCGCTGAAAGCTTCCAGCCCGCCCGGCGGCGTCGTGTAGCCTCGCGGAAGTTGTTTTTCTTCCTCAAGAGTCAGCCGCTCGCGCGTCTCTAATTTCGCCAGGAAAACCGGCAGGCAACCCAGCGCGAGGTGCCGCAGCGCCACCAGTCGTTCATCGCGCAAGACCGCGCGGAGATGCTCGCGCGCGCGTCCACTTCCCGCCACTTCCAGACGCCGGATCTCTTCCTCTCGCGCTTTGCCAGTCGCCGTTTGCAACGCATCCAGCACGGGTTGCTGGCTCGCATCCAGCAGATCCCAGCCGATGGCAAAAGGCGCGCCGTTCTGCACAAAGGCGTCCAGCAACTGCGCCGAAGGCTCCGATCGCCCGCCAAACGCCACCCGCTCCGCGGGGAAATAAACGACCTCTGCATTTGCCACCAGCGCTGCGTAATCCGTCCCCGCGCTCGGCGCCGCGCGCGTCTCCATGGCCGCGTGTCGCGGTAAAGCAGGCTTCCCGGAAAAGATGCTGCAACCGCTCAAGGCCAGCGCGCCCAGGCTGACGGTCAAAAGACTCGTTAGGCAAGCTTTGCTTTTCACGCGCCAGACTGAGGCACCAACGAAGATACCCGTTCGCGAATCGTCGCAGGCAAGCCCCGGCCGTAACGCCGCCGCGCCCGCCAGCCCGCCGCGAGAATACGGCACCCGATGGAAAAACTGCGCCGCCAGGTCACGCCTGAAACCTTCTGTTCGCCCGCCAAACGCGCGCGCTCGTGCGCCGGCACTTCAATGAGGGCAGCGCCGCGCAGAGCCGCGCCTACTTGTGCCTCGATCGTCCAACCAAAAGTCATTTCCCGCAGCGCGAGCGCTTCAAAGAGCCGTCGTTCGATGATTCGCAAGGGCCCCAAGTCCGCAAACCAGCGACCCGTCAGCACCCCGCACCAAGTGCCGAGAAGGAAATTAGCCAGCACGTGCGGGAACGTCATTGCGCGCCAATTGCTCCTGCGGAACGTGCGCGCGCCCAGCACCATCGTGAAGCCCTGTTCGTAGGCCGCGGCCAGGCGGGCCAAATCGTGCGGATCGCTCGCGCCGTCTGCCGCCATGAAGCAGTAGGCTTGCACTTCTGGATCCACCTCCTCCAGCGCATCGATAGCCGCCTGGCAGCCATGCCCATACCCGCGGCGCGCCGTCTCAACCACCATCACCGGATACTGCCGCGCGATTTCGGCCGTGCGATCCGATGAATTGTTCACGCCGACGGCGACGACGAATTGCTCGTCATCCACCACCGCCAGCAGCTCTTCGAGAACTGGGCCGATGCAGGCCTCCTCGTTGCAGGCCGGAATAATGATCGCGATGCGAGAAGTGTTCACGTTACGTAAGAGGACGAAAGGCGCCGTTTCATTCCCGCGCGATGGACAAAACCAGTTGCCCCTCTGCCACCGCCACCTCGTTCACCGTCGCCTTCACGGCAAATTGCACCAAGTCATCCACCTGCGCCAACTTCTCGGCCCGCAGACGAATCATTTCCTCCGGCCGCGCCGCGCGGTGGAACTTCATTCCGCGGATGGCGGAGAGCAGGAAAAGCGGACGCGCATCTTCCGCATAACCGGAGGCCGCCGCGATGCCTGCGGTTTGCGCCAAGGCCTCCGTCAAGATCACTCCGGGCACGAGCGGATTGCCGGGAAAATGGCCGGCAAACATCGGATCGTCCGCCGCGAACTTCATCGAGCAATCCGCCGAGACGCCCGGCTCATTGGCCAGCAATCGCTGGACGAAAACAAACGGCGCCCGATGGGGCAGACCGAGCCCGGCTTCGCCCGCAGCTGCGTTACGGCCGGTCTCCACCTTGAGGAATCAACCGTTCACGAAGTAAACAAACTTCCAACTCCCACCCACGCGCCGAATGCCAGCGCGATATCCCTCATACGTCACCACGGGATCGGCGAATTGCGGAGGCGCCACCATGAAATCTTCCTTCTTCACGAACTTCTCCGAAAGGATCCCGGACAGCTCCGGCCACAGCCCCTTCTCATCCCAATATTGGAAGACGCCGTCACCCTTCTTATCCGTCTCCGGTGTCCCGCCCATGGCGTAGGCAAAATCGGTGGTCATCATCGTGGCCAGCGTATTCATGTCCCGCGCGTCCACCGCCTGGCGCAGCCGGCCCACAAACGCCTGGAAATCCACATCCGCGTTGTCTTCCGTGGTCTGGGAATCCTTCTTCGCCTGCGCCACCGCCTTTTTATCCTTGGGCTTTTTCGCGGGCGATTTGCACCCGCTAAAAACGACAGCCAGCAGCAGCAAAATAGAAGCGAGCGTTCTCATCTCCGGAAGGTTGTTCCATGTTTGCGGAGCGAATTCAAGAACGTCGTGTCGCCCTCACCGCCTCTCCGCCGGCTGGCTACGCCGCCCGTTTCTTCCTCCCTCGCCACGGATGCGCGATGAAGATAAAATAAAGCGTCCGCACGATGTTCAGCCAACTCGCCGGTGGGCTCGTTAGGCGACCGCTCCCACTCCGCAAAGCCGCAAACACACTCTCCGGTGTTAATTCCGCCGGACGTGGAACGCTGGTGTAATGCGCCCCAAAAGCCTGCAATTCGTGCGCGTCCGAAGTCGCCAGGAGCGGCTTCCCATACCGCGCCGCCGCCGCTCGCGCCGGGCGGTTGCGATCGAACCAGCCTTTGTGAAAATGGCAGATCTCGATCGCGTCAAAGCAATCGATATTCTCCTGCAAACGGCGCCCCCCTATGGAACCGCCGCTGATGTAAAAGGGATGCGGCGCGAAAGTAAACAGCGTGTCTCCCCGCCGCGCTCGCAGCCGGCGCACATCGTCAAAATTCCGTAACTCCGCGGCCTCATCCGGCGTCACGTTCAGCACCACGATATCAGCGCCTTGCAGCCGCATCTCTGCGGCCTGCAACAACAAAATTCCCATCGCCGCTGCATCCGCGAAGACCTCCTGCCGATCGAAAACCGCGTCATGCAGCGTGATCGCCAGCACTTCAATGCCAAGGGAACGCGCGCGTTCCAACAATTCGTGCGCAGAAAAATCGAGCGTGTCCCTTGGGTCATCCAAAGTGTGGATATGCAAATCGAGCTTGATCCAATCCGCGGTGGCCATCTCTGCCACAGGTAACGCAATTCCCCCTCTAAGGGAACGAACGAAACGTCCGAATGCGACGAAGGGCGGCTTCGCAGCCCAAGGATCCGGCGAACAAATCTCTCTCCCATTCCTTCGTGGAATCGCCGGACATGATGAACATCTACAATGGAAACATCATGACCAACCGTGCGACGGGCTTTCTAATTCTATCGCGGCCCTCACTCGCGACACACTGACCTCAAGAAAACGAGAACGCCGGCCCGTTTATCTGTCCCGCCCATTTCGCCCGCCAAATATCATTTCGAGGGAAAAGTGTTTCTGTTTAGATCGCCGACTGGCATTTCCTTTCTAGCTTCCGTGCAAAACGCAAAACTACAGAAGGATGGGTCGTTAACGACGGAAGCCCTCCACAAGTTCCTGCGCTGGCTGGATACGAGCGGCGATTCGGAGGGCGAAACGTATTTGGAAATGCGCCGCCGGCTCGTGGCCTACTTTGATCGCAAGAACTGCGCGGCGCCGGATGAACTGGCCGACGAGACCATAAACCGAGTCGCGCGCTGGCTGACGGACGGGGGTGCGGTCGAGACCCACACGCCCGCGAAATATTGTTACACCACCGCGCGTTTTGTTTTCCTGGAACATCTGCGCACACGAACAAAGGAGCAGCAGTTTCGCACCGAAAAGCGCATGGAGACGGCCACCGAGCGCGAGAATCCAGACTTTCGGGAAAGGGAGGAGCGAATGCGGACCTGTCTCGAAGGATGCGCCAGCCGGTTGGCTCCTAAGAATAAAGAGCTGATCTTGCGTTATTACTCCGGGAGACAGAGAGAAAAAATTGATGATCGTCGTGCCCAAGCCAGAGAGTTGGGCATGACCGCCAACGCGCTCGCCATTCGCGCCTGCCGCATCCGCGATCAGCTTGAGCTTTGCGTGCGCGAGTGCCTTACCCACGATGAAACGATTTCGTAGAGTTCGTCTCATAGATGTGAAATGGAAGCGTTCCTCGAAATGAGTGAATCAAGCGATCGGGCGCCGGAGATCGTTCAGTACCTGCTGGGCACTTTGCCCGAAGCGGAGACAGAGCGATTCGATGCTTTGAGCGTGGCTGACGCAGAATTCGCGAACGAGTTGAACGCAACGGAGCAAAATCTGGTGGATGCGTACGTCGAGGGCGGACTCACGGGAGCGACGCTGGCACGCTTCGAGTCGCATTACCTGGCTTCGCCGCGTCGCCGCGAGAAAGTGGAGTTTGCCCGGGCGTTCCAAACCTTGGTCGAGCGGAAGGTGGCAGGGTCACGAACCGCGGGGTTTTTATCCCGGCCACGCATCTCGCACCAAAGTCTAATCTTGCGCTGGAGCCTGGCCGCAGCCGCCGTAATTCTGTTGGCGACAGGTGGCTGGTGGACCCTGCAGAATCTTTCGAGCCGCGCGGACAAGCAGCTCATGGCAACATTCGTTCTGGCGCCTCCGTCGCGGGCCAGCGCTCGAGTACCGACGCTTTCAATTCCGCGAGGAGGTGGCGCGATCGAGATTCAGTTGGAACTGGAATCCGACGATCATGCCGGCTATCGCGTCGCGCTGGCCGATGACACGGGCGAGACCGAATTCTGGCGCAGCGACCGGCTTAAGGCGACGCACACAGAACGAAAGCCCCGCCTCGCCGTGCGCTTCCCTGCGCAGCTTGTGCAGGCGCAAATCTATTCGCTGGTGGTAACGGGCATCGGCCTGGGAGGAAGCGAAGAAATCATTAGCAACTATCCATTCCGGGCCCAGATGCAGTAAGCTGGCGCCGATGAAGTACACGGCGCTCTCGCTAATCGCCTTCTGCCTCGCCGTCGGCATCAGTTCCCGGGCCGAGACGTCCACGGAATCCGTGGCCCTTGATCTCGGTGCCGCGGTCGAAAAGGAAATCGCCGGCGGGCAAACGCACACCTACCAAATCAAGTTGGATCGCGACCAATTCGCGGCTCTCCGGCTGGAGCAGCGTGGCATCGATGTCGCGGTCGAATTGATGAGCAAGGACGGTGAGGTCATCGCTCAGTTCGATGACGAAGTTCGCCCCGAGGGCGCGGAAGAAATCGCTGTGGTGGCAGAAGCTCCCGGGCTCGCCACGCTTGTGGTCAGAACGGTTTTAAAAAACGCGCCGCCGGGCCGCTACGAGCTGCGTTTCCTGGAGGTGCGCGCGGCTAACGAGGACGAGCGCACCTTGCACGGAGCGCGAAAATTGCGCGCGCAGTCCGCCCGACTGCATGCCGTTGGCAAGGATAACGAAGCGCTGCTGCCGATCGAAAACGCGCGCGGCCTCGCGGAAAAAGTGTTCGGACCGGATCACGCCCTGGTCGCGCAGCTGATTAAAGAGAGGGGCGAGATTCTTCTTAGCCTCTCGAACTACGCGGAAGCGAAATCGTCCTTCGCCCGGGCCGTCGCCGGCCTGGAAAAAACTTTGGGCCCAGAGCATCTCCACACCGCTTCCTCCATGCAATGGCTGGGGAACGTTTGCGTGACGCTGGGCGCGCAGCCGGAAGCCGATCAGTTTCTACGCCGCGCGCTTGCGATTGAAGAGAAGGCGCTGGGGAAGGACCATCCGCGGGTGGCGCAGACGCTGCAGGGGCTCGGGCGGCTAAATGTCAATCGCGGCGATTCAAAGACAGGAGAGGCGCAATATCTGCGAGCGTTTGCGATTTTGGACCAGGCCCAGGAAACGGAGAGCGCGCTTTACGCCGCATTATCGAGCGACCTCGCCCATCCTCACCACCAGAGGCAGGATTATGCTGGGGCCGAGCGACTCTTGCAGCGCGCTTTGGCGATTTACGAAAAGCTTTACGGCCCGGACCATCTTCAGGTGGCGGGCGTTCTCCAAAACATGGGAATCACCGCGACGGCCAACAAGGAGTTTGGCAAAGCCGAGCAGGTCTATCGGCGCGCTCTTGCTCTGCGGGAAAATGCGCACGGGCCCGAGCACTTCAACGTGGCCTTTATCCTGAATAACCTCGCCAATCTTTCCCGCGTGCAAGACCAGCACGAGAAGTCTTTGGAGTTAAGCCAGCGCGCCCTCCGCATCCTGGAGAAAACCGCCGGCCCCTACCAAAGCGTGACGCTCTTCGCGCTCGGCAGCATCGCCCGCACCTATGCCTTGGTGGGGGACTTGCCTAACGCGATTAAATTTCAAAAACGGGCGGAGACTTTTGTGGAGCGCAGCCTCGATCTGAATCTCGCGACCGGCTCGGAACGACAGAAGCTCGCTTATCTTAAAACGATCCAGTTGCGTACGGATCGAGCGATTTCTCTTAACTTGCAGCTGGCCCCGACCGATCCGGAAGCGAGCGCCCTCGCCGCGCTCATCGTTTTACAACGCAAGGGGCGCGTCCTCGATGCGATGACCGATACGCTCAGCGTCTTGCGCGAGCGCGCCGACCCGCAGGATCGGGCGTTGCTCGATCAATTGAATGAAACAAGAACGCAGTTGGCGCGCCTCGCCCTCGGCGGGCCGCAGAAGGCGCCCACAGCCGACGATCAAGCGGCGATCGCCGAGTTGGAAGAGAAGAAGGAAAAACTGGAAGCGGAGATCAGCCAGCGCAGCGCGCAGTTCCGCTCCCAAACGCAGACCGTGACTCTCGACGCCGTGCAAACTTTGATTCCGGAGACGGCGGCGCTGTTGGAATTCGTCGTCTACCGGCCCTTCGATCCGAAGATTCAGAGCGACCGCGAGTCGTTAGGCGAAGCGCGTTATGGCGTGTTCGTCGTGCGCCGCGAGGGACCGCCGCAAGGTTTGGACTTGGGAGCGGCAAAAGAGTTGGAGGCGGCGGTCGAAGCATTTCGCCAGGCCTTGCGCGATCCACAGCGCGGTGATGTGCGGGAACTGGCGCGCGCCTTGGACGAAACGATCATGCAGCCCATCCGCGCACATTTGGGTGAGGAAACTCAGCTGCTCCTTTCGCCCGATGGCGAATTGAATCTCCTCCCGTTCGAATCGTTGGTCGATGAGAAGGGCGACCATCTCGTGAAACGCTACGCGTTTACTTACCTGACGAGTGGACGCGATTTGTTGCGCCTGAAGGTCGCGCGCGAAAGCAGGAGCAAAGATTTGGTGATCGCCGACCCGCGCTTCGGCGCCTCGCCCAGGCTGGCCGCGACCAGCGCGCGCGGAAACGATCGCCCCCGATCAAGCGTCACCGCCGCGAGCAATCTGTCCGAAACCTATTTTGCCCCTCTTCCCGGCACCCTACGGGAAGCGCGTTCAATTCAAGCGCTCTTCCCGGATGCGCTTTTCCTCAGCGGTGCGGCGGCGACGGAAGCAGCGTTGAAGAAAGTCGAAGCGCCGCGCCTGCTTCACATTGCGACGCACGGATTCTTTCTCGCGGAATCGCCAGCAGCGGAAAAAGAGGCGACAGCCAATCCGCTTTTACGTTCGGGCCTGGCCCTGGCCAACGCCAATGCCCACGGCCAAAACGCGCCGACCGATGACGGCATCCTGACCGCGTTGGAAGCGTCCGGATTGAACCTGTGGGGCACAAAGCTCGTCGTGCTCTCCGCCTGCGACACTGGTCTGGGCGAAGTAAAAAACGGCGAAGGCGTTTACGGTTTGCGCCGCGCGTTTGTGCTCGGTGGCGCGGAATCGGTCGTGATGAGTCTCTGGCCGATCAGCGATGACTCGACTCGGCGGTTAATGGCTGGCTATTACAAAAATCTCAAAGCCGGGCTGGGCCGCGGCGAATCGCTCCGGCGGGTGCAACTCGATCTGCTCGCGCGGGATCCAAAACTCCATCCGTTCTACTGGGCCAACTTCATCCAGTCCGGCGCGTGGGCGGGGCTGGACGGCGAACGCTGAAGCGCCGTCTGACGGCGCAGGAAAGCGGCATCGGCGAAAGACCGGCGACGAGCGCGTCGCCGCCACGTGAAATGTTTTCTCCCGTTTTGCCTTAACTAGGCAGACATGAAGAATTATCGCGCCTGTTTTGGGATTTTAACGTTGCTCCTCAACGCGGCCGCTCCGCTCACCGCCGCCCCCGGCGATCTGGATCCAAGTTTTGGCAGCAACGGAAAGGTCCGGACCAGCCTTGGGGGCGCGGCAGATTTCGCCCGCGACTTCGTCTTCCAATCTGACAACAAGATGGTGGTGGTGGGTTCAACGCAGCGCCAGGAAAACTTCCTCACCGTCTCGGACATCGCGCTGGTGCGCTATCTTTCCGACGGAACGCGGGACCTGACTTTCGGCGGAGGGAGCGGAGAGGTCATTACCCGTATTCCAAACAAGAGCGGTGCGGCCAACGCTGTCCGCGTCCAGGCGGATGGCAAGATCGTGGTGACGGGAAGCGTCCAGAACGCGTCCGCGCTAGATATGATCGTCTTGCGGTATACGCCGGAGGGGTTGCTCGATCCGTCTTTCGGCGGTGGCGATGGCATCGTGACCCCGTTTCCGAATGTGGCCGGGGCTGCACTCATCGTGCAGAGCGACGGCCGGATCATGGTGAATGGCCGACGCGTCGCGATCCGTTTACTTGGTGATGGCACCTTCGACCCCAGCTTTGGAAATGGGAACGGGATCGCGGGGCTCGGCAGCGATATCGGTGGCGGCAAATCGGCGCTCCAGGCGGACGGGAAGTTTCTTTATCCCGGCGGTGTTTGTGCCGGCTCACTCTTCACCACTTGCTCATTCGCCGTGAATAGGCTGACTGCCGACGGACAACTCGATCCCACTTTCGGGTTAAACGGGGAGGCGCGTATCTCTTTGCCGACGCTGAGCGAGTTCGCGAGTGCGGTAGGAATTCAAAAGGGAAATTTCACGGGGAGCAATCCCGATAAAATCGTTTTGGTGGGACGCGCCGGGGACGATATCGGGATCGTCCGGCTAAACCTCAACGGAACGCCTGATTCCTCCTTCGATGGCGATGGCCAATTGGTGCTAAGCCTCAGCACCGGACCCGACGAGGCCCGTGATCTCACCTTCCAATCCACCCCGTCGGGCGGAGCCACTCGAATCTTCGTCGCGGGCCGCGCCCAACTACCGGCGACAGGGTACGATTTCGCGGTGGCAAAGTTGCTCCTGTCCGGGGCGCTGGACACAGCGTTTGCTGGTGACGGCATCGCCGAGACGGATTTAGGAACAGATTCGGATGACGGTTACGACATGGTTCTCCAGAGCGGCGCCATCACTGTGATCGGCGAAGCGGATGGGGATTTCGCTCTCGTGCGTTATAACTCTGCGAACGGCGCGCTCGACCCTTCGCTCAGCGGAGACGGTGTCGTGGTGGACGATATCGGTGATCTGCTGGTGGGCGCTCACGCGATGGTGATTCAGCCAGACGGAAAAATCGTCCTCGCCGGTGGCACCACCGAGGGGTCCAGCCAATTCGCGCTCGCCCGCTACCATGAAGATGGCACACTGGATTTGTCGTTTTCCGGGGACGGCGTCACGCTTGCGGTTGAGGGCAGCGCCGCGTCCGCCTTGGCCTTACAGCCCGATGGGAAACTGGTGGTCGTGGGCTTTTCCGCCAATAACTCGTTCAGCGATTTCGTCCTCGCGCGTTTTTTGCCGGACGGTTCGCTCGACCCCGCCTTTAATGGCGATGGCAATGCCGACGGCGTGATCAAGACCCCGATCGGGACAGGGGATGACAACGCTCTCGCCGTCGTTTTGCAACCGGATGGGAAGATCCTCGTCGCCGGGAGCGCCACCACTGGGACGCAGACGGATCTCGCGCTGGCGCGCTACGAGGTGAATGGCGCGCTCGATCCTACCTTCGATCAGGACGGCAAGGTCACCACCGCGATCGGTGACGGGCTCGACCAAGCCAGCGCGATCGTCCTGCAGCCAGACGGCAGGATCGTGCTCGCCGGAGTGAGCTACAACGGCGGCCAAAGTGACTTCGTGCTGGCGCGTTACCTCACGAACGGCGCGCTCGACTTTTCCTTCAGCTTCGACGGACGCGTCACGACCCCGATCCTGCTCGGCAATGACGGCGCGCTCTCTGCGACTCTCGATGGGAACAAAATCGTCGCGGCTGGTTTTGCCGCAAACGGCGCCGGAAACGACTTCGCCGTGGCGCGCTACAACAGCGACGGGACGCTCGATCAGACCTTCGCCGGAGATGGAACGACCAGCATCGAAATCGGGGCTGAGGATATCGCCGTCGCGGTCACGCTGCAAGGGAGCCGCATCCTCCTGGCCGGCTTGAGTTTCACCGGAGCAAACGACGATTTCGCGCTCGTGCGCTTAAACACCAACGGCACCTTGGATAACAGCTTCGGCAACACCGGACGCGTTACCTTTGATTTCCCGCCGATGGGCGATGATTTCGCGGAGGCCATCGCTCTCGACGGACTGGGCCGTGTGGTTGTGGCTGGTCAATCAGCCGGCGCCTTTGCGGTCGCGCGCTTGCTCGGCGACGGCACCGGCGCGCCTACAGTGATGAGTGCGGTTTCCCGGAAAGCTCATGGCGGCGCGGGCACCTTCGACATCCCCCTGCCGTTGACGGGCCTGCCGGGCGTCGAATGCCGGAGCGGCTCCAGCCATCAGGTGATTGTGAACTTTGCGGGACCAGTGACGATGGGCGGGTTCACCGTTAGCGGCGGGGGTTCGCCCGGTGGCTTTAGCGTGAACGGCTCCGCGGCGACATTAACCGTCATCCCCGACGCCACGCCCGCTGGCAAGCGACTTACGATCACGCTGCAGAACGTCACCGTCGGCTCCGCCACGGGCCACGTGCAGATCCCGATGAACCTGCTCGTCGGCGACACAAATGGGAATGGCTCGGTGACGGCATCCGACATCGGCCAGACGAAATCCTTCTCCGGTCAGAGTGCTAATGCGGCCAACTTCCGCGCGGACGTCAATGCCAACGGCGCCATCACCTCGAGCGATATCGGCCAAGTCAAAGCCGCTTCGGGAACAAATTTGCCACCATAACCGCCGCGTCGCGTTTTTTTGAAACTTTCACTCTCCGCCGAAACCCAAAGATAGAACCAATAAAACACCATGAAAAAAACAACCCTCCATCTCACTTCTTCCACCGGGAAAGTGCAACCCGGCCGCCAGTGGGCCCCTACCACGCGCAAAATAGCCGTCTTAGCCCTCCTCGGAGCCGCCGCCGCTTTTGTCGTCCTCACTGTGCAGGCCCAGCCAGCTCAATCATCCGGCACCGACGCGGTGGATGCCGTGCCATTGCCGCAGAACCACACGCTCGTGGGCAACCCGGCGATTTATCAAGGCTTCGAGCCCTGCCGCATGGTCGATACTCGGACTACCAACGGCATCTATGGCGGACCAAAGTTAGTCGCGGGCTCCACGCGCACTTTCGACCTCGACGTCGGCGGCTTCGCAGGCCTCTGCGGTAACAGCTTCCCACCAGGCGTAACGGCCATGGTCGTGAACGTCACCCTCGTCAACCAGGACGGCCCCGGCTTCGCTACCATCTACCCCGGCAACGCCACGCAGCCCGTCGCTTCCTCAATTAATTCCAGCGGCCCCAACACCGTGGTCGGGAATGAAATCGTGATGCCCCTGGCGCCCGATGGCTCAGTCAAAGTCTTCACGAGCGTTGGCACTCACCTCGTGATGGATCTGGTTGGCATCTTCACCAATAATCTTGATGGAGGCGATAATTTCTTTGTCACCGGCAACATCGGCACCGGAACTGGGAACGGCATGCTTGAGGCGTACAACTCGAGCTCCGTCCAGAACTCCGTCGCCGTGAGAGGCGTTATGTCTAGCACCACGGCGGGCGCGTTCTCGACTGGCGTACGCGGTATTAGTGAGGGTACCGCGAGTACCGGGATCGGCGTGTGGGGTACTCAGAACGGCTCCGGCTATGGCGTTTACGGGAACGTCTCTGGCGCGGGCCGCGGCGTCTTTGGAGAAACCACCACCGGCGTGGGCGTTTACGGCTTGGCCACGGGTGGCGGCCTGGCCGGCTTTTTTTCCGGAAACGTGTCCGTCGCCGGGACGCTCAGCAAAAGTGCCGGCTCGTTCAAGATCGATCACCCTCAGGATCCCGCGAACAAGTATCTCTCCCACTCCTTCGTGGAATCGCCCGAAATGAAAAACATCTACGATGGGAATGCCACGACCGGCAAGGATGGCCGAGCCGTTGTCACCATGCCGGAATACTTCACTGCCCTGAACCAGGACTTTCGCTACCAGCTCACCGTGATCGGAGAAGATTTCGCCCAGGCCCTCGTCGCCCGTGAAATCACCGAGAACACGTTCGTCATTAAGACCGACAAACCGAACGTGAAAGTGTCCTGGCAGGTCACCGGCGTCCGGCATGATGCTTACGCCGACGCCCATCGCATCGCAGTGGAAGAAGAAAAAACCGGCGTTGAACGCGGCGCCTATCTCCATCCGGAACTCTTCGGAGAACCGAAGGAAAAGGGGATCGAATATGCGCGCCGCCACGAGACGCTCTCCGAGGAACAGGCCTCGCGCACCGCGGCCAGCGCTCCAGAGCACGCCGGCGGTAGCTCCGGCGGCCGCTAAGGAAGCGCACTGCGGCCCCGGTTTGCCGGGAGCCCGTCGCACATCAGTGCGGCGGGCTTTCCGGGACCGGGCTCCTACCCAAATACCCTTTCAACAGACCCGCTCTAAGAAAACAAAAGATGAGATCGTGGCCGATTTTTAGTTTTCCGAGAGTCGCCGCGTTCTCGCCGCCGCGCTGAGCACGCACGCGCCACTTTCCACATGGCCGATGGCGATGTCGCGGGCTTGAAGGTGCGATCAATACCGCGAATTCGCACGCTCAGCACGACATCATCAACCTCGCGACCAACGGCACCGATATCCGATCACGATCGATCACGGTTCCACCGGTTTGCCTGTCATCCGGCGTGATGGCGTCGCTCCCGATCCCTTTCATACCCTGCGAATCAACGGGAATAATGCCACCATTTTCCGCAGCACGTGGCACGCACGCCGGCCTCCCGGATCATGCAAGTATTCAAGATCTCAAGCGGCGGCACGGCGCGGCTGAACATTTTCAATCTCGCCTCAGCAACAGCACCATCACCAGGGAAGACGACGCCGCGCTCCGTTCTTGCTTTCCTGCGTTCCTGATTAAGTTTGGGGCCGCGCGATTCGCGCACACCTGCTCGGGTGGTGAAATGGCAGACACGTACGTTTGAGGGGCGTATGCCGCAAGGCATGGGGGTTCAAGTCCCCCCCCGAGCACCACTTCCCCGCTTCGCCGGCGCTAAGGCTTTACCGTCACGGATGTGCCAATGCGGACGGCGTTGTAAAATTGGCGCGCTTTCCAATACGGCATGCGGATGCAGCCGTGCGACGCCGGTTCGCCCGGCAAATAGCCAGCATGCAGCCCATAGCTAGGTGAAAATTCCACGAAAAAAGGCATGGGCGCGCCGAGGTAGCGACTGCCGCGGGGTTTACTCTGGCGCCGGCGATCGACGTTCGCTTTTACCACGCGGCCGGAAGCATTCACATAGTCACCGTAGATGCTGGAGCGGTGATCTTCGTCTTTGCGAAGGACGCGGAAGCGACCCGTCGGGGTGCGGTAACCTTCACGACCGCTGGAAATGCGGCTGACGGAAACCTCCTGTTTCCCGCGGTAAAGATAAGCGCGTTGCTCGTGCAGCTTCACGACCACGGAGGCGCGGCCCGTGTGGCGCGTCGGAATGTTCGTGGTGACGAGATCGCCCACCGTCCCGCAACCGGTCAACGCAAACGTAGCAGCGAAAAGGAAAAGCAAGAGGAGCCGGCGCATGGCTTCTTCTCTTCGTCTTGCGGCGCAAAAGCACGCGCTTTTTCGCGACGATCTTTTGACGGCGCCACTGCATCGGCAGATTAAAGGCGTCGCGCATGACCACACTGCTCCTTCTCTGCGCCTTCTCCATGGCCGCCGGATTTGTGGATGCCGTGGTCGGCGGTGGCGGTCTCATTCAATTACCAGCCGCTCTTTTGCTCATGCCCGGTGTGCCGTTTCCCACCTTGCTCGGGACCAATAAGTTTGCCTCTTTTTTCGGCACCTCCATGGCGATGCAGCGTTATTCCCGGCATGTCACGATTGATTGGCACGCGGTCGCGCCTGCCGCCGTCGCTGCCTTTGTTTTCGCTTTCCTCGGCTCGCGCGCAGTCACGCTGCTTAATCCCGCAATCCTGCGCCCGCTCGTTTTGGTCCTGCTCGTGCTGGTGGCGATCTACGTCTTCCTCGTCAAGGATCTCGGTCTCATTCATCAACCCAAACACGCCCCCCGCAAGGCGCGCTGGATCGCGCTTCTCATCGGCTCGGTCCTCGGATTCTACGACGGCTTTTTCGGGCCCGGCATGGGCAGCTTCCTCATTTTTGCCTTTGTGGGCGTGCTTGGTTTCGATTTTCTCTCCGCCTCCGCTTCTGCGAAAGCGATCAACTGGTGCACCAATCTCGCCTCCATCATTTACTTCGCCTCCACGGGGCAGCTCCTCTACAAAATCGGTGCCGCCATGGCCGTCAGTAACATTATTGGCGCGACCGTGGGATCTCACCTCGCGATCCGAAAGGGCAGCCGTTTCGTCCGCATCTTCTTTCTCATTATTGTCAGCGCTTTGATTGCGAAACTGACGCAGACGTTGCTATGGCCGTGAATGACGCCGCGCGTTGATTTTTTTCTGGTCACTCTCCCAGGACTCGAATATTCTCGCGCCTCTATGAAAAAGCCCCTCTCCTTCTTCCTTTTTCCTGCGGTGGCAATGTTGGCGGCCACCGCTTTCGCTTCTGAGATGCCCACGCTGGACGTGATGGTTTCGGATGCGAACGGCAAGCTCGCGTATAAGGGAAAAACCTCTGGCGGTTCCTTTGCCACGCCCACCTTGCCTACGGGCGAGTATACCGTGCAGCTTAACTCCAAAGGCGCTCTTAGCGGCAATTACGCGTTGGTCGTTGCCGCGGGAAAACAGAAAACCGTCTCCGAAGCGGTCTCCGGTTCAACCTTTAGCAAAGGCGGCGTGGCCATGCGCATCAAAGTCGGCAGCGGCGTCGGGATTACCGGCCAGGTCACCGATGGCGAAAAGGCTCATAATTTAAACTCCAAAGTCAAAATCATGAACGGCAAGCGCATGGTCTGGCAGCCGCAGGAAACTGGCAGCAATATGGGTGGCCGCTGGGTGGAAGAAGGTTCGGTCATGGCGTCGGGCGTGCTGAAGGGAAAAGGCGGCAACAGGACCCAGATGAGCGATGGCGTCTCCGTCGGGAGATAGCCGCGCGCGATCTGGCTGGGAGAGGCGCCGCGCAGGCTCGGGATTCGAGCCGCTTGGCGACAGCCTTCAAAACGTCGCCAACAGGGAGATTTTACCGGCGGAGGGGCTCGAACCCACACACTCTTGCGAGTACCAGATTTTGAGTCTAGCGCGTCTGCCAATTCCGCCACGCCGGCTATAGCGGGCTAATCGTCCCGCATCCGCGCCCTCGCGCAAGCGCAAATTGCGCCAGTCTCTTCCTGCCTTTCAAACGCGGGCCGCTACCCGGAGGTCGACGCCTCATTCAGTCAGTTTTCGTAAAAGGAAAATGATTGAAAGAAGTCCGGCCCTCTGAACGTATTCCAAGGGTGCATCGTTCCCTCTTCCTCGCCCTCTTTCTCTCTCTGAGTTTTTCAGCGCGAGCCGCTGATTCCCCGGTCCAACTCCTTCTTCCATCCCTCACGCTTGATCCAAACAGCACCTTTGAACTGCGTTTCGCCACGGAGATGATCAAGGCGGATGAGGTCGGCCAGACCGCCGCCGTCTCGCCGCTCCTGATCGACCCGCCGGTCGCCGGTCGTTTTGTTTGGTTGAGCAAACAAAGCGGCACCTTCGTCCCGGAAGGCGTTCTCCCCTTGGGAACCAAATTCAAGTTTTCCCTCCGCGGAGCGGTCAAGGATGCGGCCAATCGGCCGGTGCGCGCGACGATCTTAGGCACCGCCGCCACCCCTCCGATGCGCGTGAAAGGCAGTGCTGCAGTCGGCTATATCGATCGCGATAACGCGACCGTTTTTCCGCGCTTCCTCGTCCTTTTCAACGCGAACGTCGATGCGGCCACGGCCACGAAATATTGCCGTTACGTCAATGCCGCCGGAACGCGCGTGGCCGCTCGCGTCGAGCAGGCGGGCGATCCGAAAATTCGCGACCGCGCGTTCCCAGTCTATCAGAGCGACGACCGGTCGCTTGCCATCTGGGGCGAGAAACCCCAAGGCCTTCCGGTTGCGAGCGAAGAAGAAGAAGGAGGAGGAGGAGACGGCGTCACCGCTCCCAGCGAGGCTTTGGCCAAGCCAGCGCCGCCGCGCGGCAACGTCCTCTACATCGCCCCGGAAAAGCCACTCACGCCCGGCACTAATTGGCGTCTCGTCTTCGACGCCGGCCTGCCCGCCGCTGACGGAGGAGTCAAATTACGCCACCGCGAAAGAAATCGAAGTCGGCACCGTGCAACCGTTTCAAGTCACGAGTTTGAAGGCAGAAAGCAATCGCACCGATGGCCGCCGTCTTGTTCTCGAATTGAACAAAGCCCTCCCGGAACAAATGACGCCGGAAGAGTTCGCCCAGTGGTTCACCCTTTCGCCCGCGCTGCCTGATCTCAAAATCTCCGTGCAAGAAACGACGATCACGCTGAAGGGAAATTTCGACCTCGAAACCCGCTATCGTTTTAGTCTGAAAGCCGGCCTGCCCGCACGCGAACCCGTCACGCTGAGTGCGGCTTACGCGAACGAGGTCACCTTCGAGCGCGTCGCCTCCCGTCTCTACTTTCTCGATTTCTCCACTCACCAATGGGCCGGCGGCGCGCGCGAGATGCGCCTGCTCGCGCTCAACGTTCCGCGTGTCCGCGTGACCGCGAAACTCTTCGCTGGCGACGCCATTCCTACGGCGGTGAGAGCCTACGACAAATATCACGAGCCAAACAACGACCTGCCTGACGAGTCCTACTCCCGCATCAGCGCAGAGAGCCTCCCAGGAGCGGTGGTATGGGAGAAGGAAATCGCGTCCGCCGGCCCGGTCGATGCCGAGCAAACCGTCACGCTCCCTTGGAATGAAATTTTAGGCGCAAACAAAAATGGCGCTGTTCTCCTCACCGCCGAATCGGTTGACCCCATCTCGCCGGGTGGCAAACGCGTCGGCACGCAGACGCTCGTGCAGTTGACCGATCTGGGTGCGATTTGGAAACGCGATCGCGCGTCCACGTTTCTCCACTGCTTTTCGCTCGCCAGCGGCAAAGGAAGCGCGGGGCTCCGTTTGCAATTGCTCGATGGCGAAGGCGCAGTCCTGGCAGAGGCGACCACTGACGCCAAAGGCCACGCGCAGCTCGCGCAGAACCCGGACGCGCGCTGGGTTTTCGCGCGCGGAGATAACGACTCCCATCTGATCTCGCTTTCCAGCGGCGAGAATGCCTTGCCGCTCTATCGCCTCGGCGTAACCGAGGAGAGTTCCGCTTACGAGAGCGATCCGAGTTCCACGAAGAGCGTTTTCATGTTCACGGAGCGGGGCGTCTATAAGCCCGGCGATAAGCTTTACCTCAAAGGTTACGCGCGTGATCCGCAGGACGATCAACCGCCCATTCCGGCCGGCAAAGAAGTCACGCTCACACTCACGGACGCGAAGGAACAGGAAATTTTAACGCGAAAAGTCACGCTCTCGGAGTTCGGTTCTTTTGCCCAGGAAATTAGCCTTCCGGAAGGTTCGCTCGGGAAATATCGCATCATCGCCGCGGGCGAAAAAGGCGAACGGCTCGGTGGCGTTGTCTATTTCCAAGTCCAGCAATACAAGCCCAACGCGTTTGAGATCACCATCCCGAAGCCACCGGAAACCATCGGCGACACGCAGCTCGCCTTGCCCATCGTCGCGAAATATTTCATGGGCAAACCGCTCTCGAAAGCCAGGCTCACCTGGTCGCTTGTGGCGCGCGATGACCCGTTCACGCCGGAAGGTCTAACGACCTTTGCCTTCAACAACGCCATCTACGATTTCCGTCTCAATCGCGCGCTTGATCGCGTCTCGCAATACAACGCGCAGGGCGAGGTCGAAATTAAAGACGACGGCCGCGCGCAGATCGCCACGTCGTTACCGGTAAATCCCAAAGCACCACAGCCGCGCGCGGCGAAGCTGATCACCGAAGTCACCGATCTGAATCAGCAGACCGTTTCCGCTTCGCGAGCCTTCGTCCAGCACAGCTCCGATTATTATTTTGGTCTCAAACGTTTCGATTCCGTCGTCACCGAGGGCACACCGCTTCCCATCGAATTGATCGTGGTAAAAACCGACGGCAAACCGCTCGATGCTTCAGTCACGGCAAAGATCCGCCTCAGTCGGATCAAATGGCAGACCAATCGGCTCGCCACCGCCGGCGAGACGAGCGAATTCGAGAGCAAACCGAACCTCGAAAAGCTGTGGGAACGAGACCTCGCCAGTGCACCCGGACTCGGCGAAAACCGCAAACCTGCAGTCGCAACACTTGAGGCAGCCGTAGCCGGCAAAGCCGGTGAGTATCTGCTCGAAGCCGTCGGGAAAGACGCCGGCGGACACGACATTTTAACGTCGCTGGTTTTTGAAGTCTCCGGAGAGGCGGAGACGGATTGGAATTATCAAAACCCCTACGTCATCGATCTCGTGCCGGACCAGGACAGCTACGAACCGGGGCAAACGGCCACGCTTCTGGTTAAAACTCCCATCGCCGGCGACGCGCTCGTCACCGTGGAACGCGATCGCGTTTTGCGGAGTTTCATCGTCTCGTTAACCGGCAACGCGCCTGCCGTGCAGGTGCCTATCGCCGCGACCGATGGACCGAATATTTTCGTCTCCGTCATGCTCCTGCGCGGCGCGAACGACAGCCCGCGCAAAATCAAAACGCCGGAGTATCGGGTGGGTTACGCCAACTTAAAAATCGCTGAGCCGAAAAACAAACTCAGCCTTTCAGTCGAACCCGGCGCTCCTTTGGCCAAGCCAGGCGATACGGTCGTCTTGCAAGCGGAGGTGAAGAATTCCGCCGGCCAGCCAGCCGCAGATGCCGAGCTCGTTTTATATGCCGTCGATGAGGGTGTGCTCAGCCTCACCGCTTACGAAACGCCGGACCCGCTGGCCTTCTTCAACCAACCGCGCGGCCTCGGCGTTTCCACATATCTCACCCTCCCGACTCTGCTCCGCGAAGACGCGCCGGCCGCTGATTTCGCAAACAAAGGTTATCTCATTGGTGACGGCAAAGGCGGGCCCAGCCTCCTGGACGGACTGCGGACCAATTTCGTTTCCACGCCTTTCTGGAACGCCACTCTCCGCACCGATGCGCAAGGTCGTGCGCGCGCGGAGTTCAAGGCGCCCGATAGCCTCACGCGCTACCGCATCATCGCGGTGGCGGCCACGAAGCAGCGTCAGTTCGGCACCGGCGAATCGGCCATCGAAATCAACAAACCGTTCATGATCGAAGCGGCCATGCCGGCTTTCGCCAATGTGGGCGATAAGCTTGTGCTCCGCGCGGTGCTGCATAACACAACCGATTTTGCGGGAACCGCGGACGTCCTGCTCGAAGTCGACGAACGCGTGCGGGCGAACGAGAAACGAAGCAGATCAAAGTCAGCGCGCATCAGTCGGTAGCGGTCGATCTCCCGGTTGAGGTCCTCGCAACCGGGGCGAGTCGCTGGAAATGGGGCGTGAAATTTGCGGCCACGAACGGCACCGAACTGCGCGACGCGGTGGAAGCGAAGATCAATCTTGGCCATCCCGCACCGCTCATTCGCCAGGTGGAAACGAAGCGCGTGGAGGGCGACAGCGCGGAGCTCTTCCGTATCACCAACCCACAAATCGCCGAAGGCACGGGCGAAGTCACGGTCAGCCTAACGAATACTCGCATCGGCGAACTGCGTGAATCGCTGCGGCAGTTGCTGCACTATCCGTACGGTTGCGTCGAGCAGACCACTTCGAGCATGTTGCCATGGCTGACCGTGCGCGATCTGCGCGCCACCTTGCCGGAGCTGGCGAAATCCGACGAAGAAATCGCGCAGGCGATCAACCGCGGTATTGCCCTTCTCATGACCATGCAGACCAGCGATGGCGGTTTGAGCTACTGGCCGCAAGGACGCGAATCGATGCTCTGGGGCAGCGCTTACGGTGGTCTGGGTCTGGCGTTGGCGAAGAAGCAAGGCTACGCGGTGCCAGAAGCGGAATTCAAACGGCTGCTTAAATATCTCAGCGATCAACTTCGTGGCACGGCCGCTGATTCGACCGGTTTTGGATTATCGGATCGTTGCCTGGCCGTCTACACTCTCGCGGTCGCGGAGATGGCGGAGCCGGCCTACCACGTTCTCCTAAGTCAAAAGCGCGACCGCCTCAGCGCCGAAGATCGCGCGTTGGTGGCGCTGGCTATTTTGGAAAGCAAAGGGCCGAAGCTTCTGGTCGAGCAACTCCTCGCCGGCCCGAGCGTGGACACCGCCTACATTGAACAATGGTTCGGCTCCATCACTCGCGAAAATGCGCTCCAGCTTCTCGCCTGGACGCAAGCCAACTCGCACGCGCCCAAGGTCGATCAGCTCGCGACAGAGCTTTTCGCCCGTCGCAGTAACGGCCATTGGAGCACCACGCAGGGCAACGCCTGGTCGCTCCTCGCGCTGGCTTCCTATCTGCGCACGGTCGAGACCGGACCGCGCGAATCCTCCGGGGCAGTCGCATGGGCAGCCGCGACAAAAACATTCGCCCTCACGACCGCCACCCCGCTGACTTCGAACGTTTTCTCGATCACGCCCGCCTTAGCACAAGGGCCGGTGACGTTGACCAAAACCGGCGGTCAGGTTTTCTCAGAAGTCACCGTTTCGGCACGCCCGAAAACGCTGGAACAGCCGCGCCAGGAACAGGGCTACTCCCTCAAACGGCGCTACGCCAAGATCGGCGACGATGGCCGCCTAACGAGCGCAGAGAATCTCCGCGTCGGGGATCGCGTCCTCGTCACGCTGGATGTCGAGAGCCGTCGCCGCGCCACTTATGTTGCGCTCGAGGATCCACTGCCCAGCGTGCTCGCGCCGATCAATCCTGCCTTCAAATCGCAGGAAGTGCTCGCAGGCGAAGCGCTCGGCGAGGAGTGGATCAGCGATCACGCGGAATTACGGGAGGATCGTGCGGTCTTTTTCGTCGATCTCTTGAATCCCGGCCGCCACACGCTGCGGTATTTGGCGCGCGTGGTGGCCGCCGGCGACGTCCTCGCGCCCGCGGCGAAGATCGAAGAGATGTATCATCCCGAGCGTTTTGGCACGACCGAGACCCAGCGCGTGAGCGCGCAACCGTTGGAATAATGGAAACGGTGTCTACGCAGCCGAGGAGCGCATGAGACGCTTTCTCCTCCCTGCTCTTGCAAGCAGCAGCGCGATCGTTCTCATCGCGTGGGTCAGTCTGCGCTTCGTCCCCATCCCGCCCACTCTCCTGCGCCCGCCGCTTCAAAGCCTCGCGCTCCTTGACCGCCACGGCATCCCCTTGCGCGAAGCGCGGGTGGAGGAGCGTTTCAGCCGCGAGCTCAAGATGGACGATATCCCACCGCGCGTTCTCCACGCCGTGCTGGCAGCAGAGGACAAGCGTTTCTACCAACATCGCGGCGTCGATTGGCTGGCCACGGCTCGCGCCCTAACGAATGGACTCACGCATGGACACATCACGTCCGGCGCCTCCACCATCACTCAGCAACTGGTCAAGATCGGTGAACGCCGCCCGCGCACTTGGCGGACAAAGTTGGTCGAAGCCATCACCGCCCTGCAGCTCGAGCGCGCCTGGTCGAAAGAGCGGATCCTTTGCGAGTATTTGAACCGCGTTGATTTCGGCAACCTGAACATCGGCCTCGTTTCCGCGGCCGATTACTATTTCGGAAAGCCGGTCGCCGATTTGAGCGTGGCCGAGGCGGCGCTACTGGCGGGATTGCCGCGTAATCCGCGCCGGCTAAATCCGCATCAGGCGTTGGAGAAGGCGCAGCAACGCCAGGCCGTCGTGCTCCGGCGCATGGCGGAAAATGGCTGGCTGGATTCCCAAACCGCAGAGGCCGCCCGGACGGAGCCGCTCCGTCTGCAGCCGCCGCGACGTTCGTTCCGCGCGCCGCATTTTGCCGGCCTCGTGCTCCAGGAGAGCGCGGAGACTACCGGCACGCAGTTGCACACGACACTCGACCTTCGTTTGCAGGAGGAGGTGGAGCGAATTTTGCGCGACCGTCTGGCGCTCTTGCGCGAGCACAACGTGCACGACGCCGCCGCAGTCGTGATCGATAACGCCAGCGGCGACGTGATTGCGCTGGTCGGCTCCGCTGATTATTTCGCACCAGGGACGGGTCAGGTGAACGGCGCCTGGGCCAAACGTTCCGCGGGTTCGACGCTCAAGCCCTTCACGTATCTCCTCGCGCTCGAACGCGGCGCGACTCCCGCCAGCATGATCGCGGATGTGCGGACCAGCTTTCCCGCGCACGATGGTTTCTACCGGCCGGAAAATTACAATCGGCGGTGCTACGGGCCGGTGAGCTACCGCACTGCCCTGGCGAGCTCGCTAAATATTCCGGCCGTGAAAGTTTTGCTCGCAGCGGGCGGGGCCACGGCTTTGGCGGATCGTCTGCGGGCGGTGGGCCTAACGACACTGAACCATCCCGCGGAAGTGTACGGACTGGGGCTCACCCTCGGAAATTGCGAGGCACGTCTGCTGGAACTGACAAACGCCTACGCCAGCCTTGCGCGTCTGGGCGAGTTCCGCCCATGGCGTGTCCTGCAGGACGCGCCCTCGTTTTCGCGTCCGTATTCGAAGCCCGAGCTGGTCTGGCAAATCGCCGATATCCTGAGTGACAACTCGGCGAGGACTCTTTCTTTCGGGATCAATTCTGCCCTGCGATTCGATTATCCGGTAGCTTGTAAAACAGGCACGAGCACGGATTTCCGGGACAACTGGACCATTGGATTTACGCCGGAGTTTTCGGTTGGCGTGTGGGTGGGAAATTTCGATGGCGCACCCATGCATGCAGTCTCCGGCGTAACCGGCGCCGGGCCGATTTTGCACGGGATTTTCGATCATCTCCACGTCACGCGCGGAACGAGTTGGTACCCCACGCCGGCGCAGATCGTCGAACGCAACGTCCACCCGCTCACGGGCAAACTCCTCGCCGATGAGGATGGGCGCGGTGTGCGCGAAAAGTTTATCGCGGGCGATCTTCCTGCCGCGGAAGAGCCTGGCGACTACGACGCAACGGGAAAGGTGAAACTCGGCGGGGAGTATGCCGGGTGGCTGGCGAGCGCGGAGAATTCGTTAGGCCAGACTTCGGCGCTGCCGGAATTGCGTATCACTTCGCCCCTGGCCGGCAGCATTTATCTGGTAGATCCGGATGTGCATTCGAGCGGGCAGATTCCGCTGGTCGCCTCCGGCAGTGGGCGTCTGGTTTGGACGAGCGATTCGCTGAAATGCGCTGAAGTGGAAGGCCGGATGGTGGCCGAGGCCAGGAACGGCGAACACCTGCTGCGCGTTACGGATGCGGCCGGACGCACCGCCGAAGTGCAGGTAAAAGTGCGTTCGCTTTGAGCCTCAAGTCAGCGGTTGCATGCTGCGAGGCGGACCAAAAATCTCCCGCAAGACGATCGCTTCCCGCAGCCCTTGCGGTGTAGCCAGGCGGCTCGCTAAACTCTCGAGACCCGCCGTCTCTTTTTCGGTTCGGTCCAATTCGATTTCGTGCACCTCGAACTCCGCGGCCGGCGCAGGCAGCCCAGGCGACGCGCGAAAAACGGTGGTCGCAGGTGTGGGTAGAGGCGGAGGCGGCAGAGCAGGCACGCGTCCGCTGGAAGCAAGCGGAGGCGCTACGACCACCGGGGGCAATGGCGGTGCTGGCTGATTTAGCCGAGCCGAAGGAACCGGAAACGGATCCACCGGCAGAAACTTTCGCTTCTGGGGCGCAACCTTCGGTGTGACGGAACGAGGTGGGACGCGAGGAGGCGGCGTCCCTGCAGTGGGTACGCCCAACGCCTCGAAAAATTTACGCATACGTTCTTCCTCGGATTGTGGAGCAGCAGCACGTTTCGGCGCTGGCGAAGAAGAAGATCCCGTGGGCAAAACAGGTCCGCGCTTTTGCCCTTCCGCGTTCCGCTTGTTCTCCGCGGCTTGCAGGACCCAGCGGATGACACCAACAACCGCAACGAGAATGAGGAAGAGGTAATTTTCCATCTTCGGGAGCGCGAACGCCTACGTGCCTTCAGTCGTCTTCTTGTCGCCCTTGGCGATTGCTTCCCGCATGGAGGTGTCGGCCTCGACGTTTTTCATGCGCACGTAATCCATGATGCCAAAGTTTCCGGAGCGGAAGGCGTCGGCCATGGCTTGGGGGACGAGCGCTTCGGCTTCCACCACTTTGGCGCGCATCTCTTGCGTCTTCGCGCGCATCTCCTGCTCGACCGCGACCGCAGCAGCGCGGCGAACTTCCGCCTTGGCCTGCGCGACCCGCTTGTCGGCATCGGCCTGCTCCGTCTGAAGTTTGGCACCGACGTTGTCGCCGATGTCCACGTCGGCGATATCGATGGAGAGGATTTCGAAAGCGGTCCCGCTATCGAGGCCTTTCGCGAGCACGGTCTTGGAAATGCGGTCGGGATTTTCCAGCACTTCCTTGTAGGACGGCGCGGAGCCGATCGAGCTGACGATGCCTTCGCCCACGCGCGCGATGATCGTCTCTTCCGTGGCGCCGCCGACGAAGCGGTCCAGGTGCGAACGCACGGTGACCCGAGCTTTTACCTTTACGCCGATGCCATCCTGCGCGACGCCATCAATCGTCTGCCGGCCCATGGAGGCATTCGGGCAATCGATCACCTTCGGATTAATGCTGGTGCGCACGGCTTCGAGGACGGTTTTACCGGTGCCTTTGGTGGCGAGATCGATGGCGCAGGCCCGATTGAATTCCAAAGGAATGCCGGCTTTGTCCGCGGCGATGAGAGCGAGGATGACGTGACCGACATCGCCGCCGGCCAGGTAGTGCGCTTCGAGGGGTTCGGGTGCGATTTCAAGGCCGGCTTTCACTGCGGTGATGCGGCTGTCGACGATCAGGCCGACCGGGACTTTGCGCAGGCTCATGCCGAACATTTTAAAGAGGCCGACTGGCGCATTCGCGAGGCGCGCGCGCAGCCAGAAATTGAAAAAGCGAAAGACGATAATGAAGAGAATGAAGACGCCAAGCAGGACGACGCCGGCGATAATCAGAGGGATGGATTCCATGGCCGGAACCTAACCCACGTCTTTGCACGCGCGAAGGCTAATCATCCGCGCATCTTTCGGGGACATGCGATGAGCCCCCGCACCCGGATTGCTGACCCCTACTGCGTGGAGGCAGTCAGCTTCTCTGCTGCGTCGCCTTCTCCCGCAGCATCGGGAACGTTGCCTCCCGACTTCGCTTTTACGATGGAAACGTCGGTGGCATTAATGGTGCCCCCGGCATTCACATCAGAGCGGAATGTCGTTTGTGTCACGGCTCCCGTAGCCGCCGCGGCCTTGGTCTGGCTGACGTCGCTGGCAGTGACCGAGCCGCTGCCGTTGGCGTCGCCTTGGATGACTCGCATCCGCGCTGCGACGTTGTTCGTGTTCGTGCCATCATTGACCCCGAAGAGCGTGACAGTGATGGACTGGACATCCGTCACCCCGGCGAGGTCCACCACAACCACGTTCGAAGTGGGGCTGGAGGGACTGACGGTGCTCGCTGTTCCCGAAGTGACAGCCGCGCCGGAAAACGTGACTGCCGCTGGGAACGTGAAGACGATTTTGTGGGTGCCGCCACTGGCGCGGCTCTCGACCGCTGTCGTGCCGGAGAGAGGCAGCGGAAGGTCGAAATCACCCACCCCGCCATGCGTTTTACGCGACACGACGCTGACCGCCTGGACGGGGAAGCTGTTTGTCCAAAAATCGGGCTGCCCGTTACCCGTGGCCTTGCGCACGATGAAGCCCACGCCCGCCGGGATGACGTCGGCGCCGCGATCGCGGTTCACGACGGGATCATTTTCCAGGCGCCAAGGTCCGTTCGGTGCCGCCGGATCCTGCAGGTAGGTAGCGGGGAGCTTGTCGAAGCCAGCGACCGCATTGTTGTAAAGAAGCAGTTTATCGCCGGCACGGAACGATCCGTCCGACAACTTCAAGCCGGTCGCATTCAGTGCGACATCGAGCGGGCGCAGAAGGCCGACGGGATTATCCTGAGGGCCGCCTGTTCTGGTGACCAACGGCGTGGTGACCTTCTTCAAAAGAACACCACCCAAATTAACCAGCGGAAGCGTCGGCGCGGCGTTCAGATTGCGCACCACAAAATGGCTATCGGGCAGAAGCGCATCGTCGCCACGATCGGTCGTGTTATCGCCCAGCAGCCGCCAGCCCACCTGTCCGGAGCCGTTGGCGTTATTGCTGAAATAATAGGTGATGTACGGGAGATTCGTGCCGATCTGCGAAACATCTGGCACGCGCACCTGCGTTTTGAATTGCGCCAAATCGGTCGTCGGCGTGAAAGAAACGTTCTGGTCGCCGGCCGGGAAAACGGTCGCCAAGGTCCAGTTCGGGATGATGGAGACCTGCGCATTCGCGGGAATATTGGTCAGATTATCCTGGCCCAGTTGCACGGTCAGGGTGTTGGTCCCATTGGCCGTGATGGGAAAAGTATGACCTTCCTTCGGGTTGGCTGCGGTCGCGGGACCGATCAAAGCGTAATAGTGATTTGGCTGCGTCCCCGGGGCATAGACGAACTGATTCGCGGTCCACGGATTCCCGCTCACCGTGATGGTGGTGCCCGAGGTGGATTGGATGCCGCCTACGAAAGCGGCTGGCCGGACCAAGGGTAGAGAAATGAATGTGTCCGAATTGGACAGCAACGTATCGGTCATGAAGCCGACTGGCTCCGTGGTGACGGACTGGGCGCCCACAGTCTGCGCGAAAAGACTGCCGGCAACGAGAGCGGAGAGGAGGAAGGAATGTTTCATAGGGGTTCTATTGTCCGTGGCGCACAATTACTACGCGTCCGGAAAAATGAAGTAGAGCAGGATTTAATCTATACGGGAAGAGGTTTTAGCGGACGGATTTGCAATATTGATGAGGCGAACTGAACAATTAATGGGACGAATCGGCGATTAACGATTTTGGGTTCAGTAAAGTTTGTTCGGTTCAAGGAACACTCGCGCGGTAAAAGCGCTTCGCCGGGTGGTTGGGCCGGTTATCCACGTCCGTTACTTGCAGATGGTCTGGCGGATGTTCATAGGGTCGGACGCGTGGGATGACGGGGCGATTTAGCGCGCATCATCGCACCGCGCCTTTTCAACCAACGCCGGAAAAAATCCGAAACGGGCTCAAAGAATTTTTCGTGAGTGAAGAAATAATTTCTGCGGGCCGATGATGAGAGCGTGGCGCGAGCGACGATGGCCGGTGGAGATGGAGAAGCTGTTGGTATGGCTGCCGGAGGCAACCCAAACGGTCTGGACGCAATCCGAGAGATCGTAGTGTTGCGCCGCTTTCGGGCCGGGTATTTAGCGTTGATCCGGTTGCGGTTTTCTCCGGGGCGGGCCCGGCTTAGGGCAGCTGAGTGCCGGACGCGGATTTCACGAGGCCAATATCCGAGGCGCCGATGCTCCCGCCGCTCACGTTCAAATCGAGGCGGTAGTTTGTGCTCGTGACCGCTTGCCCAGAGGCGGCTTTTACCTGGCCGATATCGGACCCGTTCACCAAGCCGTTCCCGTTGGTATCGCCAACGAGGAAGCTGATTGTGACCGGCGTCGTCGGCAGCACCTGCCCGCCGTTGTCAGTGACGCCGCTGAAGTCAATGGTCAGCCGCTGCGCATTGGTCACCGCCACGTTCACCGTCATCACGTTGCCGCTGACCGACGAGCTGGTGATGACGCCGTTGCCTGCCGTCACCGTCGGCGAGCCGGTCGCGATGTTGTTGCTGAATGTGAACGCCAGCGAATGGAACCCAGATCCTGCGCCTCCGTAGCGGCATTCGACGCCGGGGGTCCCGGTTAGCGGCAGATTGATGCCGTAAGTGCCGGCGGCGCCGTGCGTCTTGATCGATGACCCGCTCAAGAGCTGGAAGACCGGCGCCGCGACGTAGGTGCCGCTCGTGCTGTTCGTTGTGCCCGCCGTCACCGGCATGATCTGGTTGGTCGGCGCGGTCCAGCCACTGATCGGCTTGAAGGAAATGGTGTGGTTGCCAACTGAGAGATTGCTCACGATCACGCCGCTGTTTTGGAAGGCGCCGCCATCGACCTGCCATTGCGCGCCTGCGCTCACGGCGCCGGCAGGCAGAATCGTGACCTGGAGCGCTCCAGTGGACGCTACCACGACATAGGTGCCGCTCGCAGTCGTCGTCGTATTCGCGCTGATGGTCACGGCTTGGCTTGAGGGCGCCGTCCAACCGCTGACCGCCTTGAAGGCGAGCGTGTGATTTCCCACGGAAAGATTGCTCACCGTGGTCCCACTATTTTGGAATGCGCCTCCGTCCACCTGCCACTGCGCGCCCGCGCTGACGGCTCCAGCCGGCGAGATCGTGACTTGCAATGAGCCCGTCGAGGCAATGGGATCGTAGCTGCCGCTTGCGGTCGAGGTCGCGTTCGCGTTGACCGTGATGGACTGGCTCGACGGGGTGCTCCAGCCGCTGATTGGCTTAAATGTGAGCGTGTGAGTCCCCACATAGAGATTGCTCAGGGTGGTTCCGCTATTTTGGAAAGCCCCGCCATCGACCTGCCATTGTGCGCCGGCGCTTACGGCGCCAGCCGGATTGATCGTCACCTGCAGAGAACCGCTCTGCACGACGTAGGTCCCGCTGGCGGTGGCGGTGCTATTTGCCGACACCGTCACCGTCTGGTTTGACGGCGTGCTCCAGGCAGTGATCGGCTTGAAGGCTACGGTGTGATTCCCAGCCGCGAGGCCGCTCACGGTCGCACCACTGTTTTGGAACGTGCCACCGTCCACTTGCCATTGCGCTCCGGCGCTGACCGCGCCCGCGGGATTGATTGTCACCTGCAACGAACCAGTCGCTTGCGTGATCGACATGCGCGTCCGGCTAAACGCCGAGTCGTTGTTAAACGGGAAAGTTGTTTGTTGCGGGCTGCTGTCGTTGCGAATGAAAGCGGCCAGATAGTAGAGCCCGACGGGCACATTCGCCGGGACGGTCAGACTGCGCGCGACATTCGATGGGGCGTGATATTGGAAACGCGCCAGCGAACCATACGTCGTTGATCCCAGGAAATAACTGGTGCCGAAATTCCGCGCTGTCGTCAGATACCACTCCACCGTCGGCGTCGCGATCGTCGTCGAGCCCACATTTTCCACATGGTAGTTGCTGACAGTGAAGGAATTGCCGGCAGCCACAATGCCAGGGTAGCTCGCGTCGGTGATCGACTGCGTGCCGGTCGAATACCGCAGGTAAATAGCGAGGTCGGTCCGCGAGATGATCGCCGATGGATAAGCGGCCCTGGTCGCTTCTGCATCGTCCATGTACTGGAACCCAAAGAACCGAAAGACATCCTGCGAGTCGTTCATAATCGAGGGAAAATCGAAGTTGTGGTTCAGCCCCCACATGTGGCCCATCTCGTGCATCATCACCTGCCGGAAACTCCTGGCGCTCCCGCCGTTGTAGACCGACTCGTCGTCGAGAGTGAAGGTAAACGCGGGATTCAACGCGATATCGGATTCGACGATGACGTTGTTGACCGTATTCGAGAAGCAGTATGCGATCACCGACGACGGCCATGGCTGGCCATAGGTGGCTTGCAGCTGGCTCGAGGTTGGGAAACCGGAGAGATCGAACACGTTATCCCCCCAGGCATAACTCCCGGTCGGATTCGTCGCGATCCGATAGATGTCTGTGTACTGATTCCAGTTCGCCAGCAGATTTTGATCGACCGGCGACCAAGGGGTTATCGTGCTTCGAAAGTTGTTTACCGTGATCGGCCGATTCGCTTTGGCCGTAAAACCATAATCGGGCTGCGAGCCACCCACGGCGACCATCGGAGGAATCGGTGACTCCGACGGAAGATTCACGCCGTCTGGGGCCGCTGCCAGTTTCACGAGAGCCGGCAGACGAAATTCGAGCGCCGGATCATGGGGCGTCTTGGAAAACATAGGCAGCGCGCGCGGATCATTTGCGTCCACCTTTGCCGACGACTGCGGCGGCAGTTCCGAAGGTGCTGCTTTGATCGCGCGAAAGTTCGTGCGCACCCAGTTGATGAATTCAGACAACTCGACCCCTACAGAGTTCGCGTCGCCGACAGGAGAGGCGCCGCGCCATCCGATCAAACTGTCGTCCCGCCGCACCAAGGGTGTGCCGTTTGCATCGCGCACGATTGCGCGTTCGCCATCTTCCGCTACGGCGATACTGAGCAGGCCGTAATTAAAACCGACCACGGGCGAGAAGCCGGGGTTCCTTTGCCAGCCATCGGCCAGGATAAATATGAGGCGCTCACCAATCCGTGGCAGCCGGCAATCGGCAACCGCCTGCGTCTGGCCATCAAGTGTGCCGCCCCAATACGTCACCACGACGGTTCTGCCGATTGGCTCCGTCCCCGCTTCCGCGGCCACCACCTCTTCCACCGCGATGGTGTAGTCGGTCTGCATCCAGCGTTTGGCCTCAGTCCCCCAGCGCGTGTTTTGTGATTCGACGCGCCCAACGATTACTGTCTGCGCCTGTCGCACTGTCTCGGTCAAACTCAGCGGCACGACTTCCGTCGCACCCGCTGGCCGCGAAGGACCGAAGCTGCCGGCAACGAGCGTGGCGATGGCTAAAAAGTTGAAGGCGCGCCGCAAAGTGGAGAAGTGGACCATAGGTTCTGAGAGATGCTGAGTTGTGAGCGCACCGCGCGCCTTCCCTATTACGCCGGAAAAAGGCCCAATTCGGGCTCAGAAACTTTTCGTGAGTGACGAATTTATTGAAAGAAAGTAGGATAAAGGAGTGCAACGGGCTGATGAAGTGGGGGCAAACGACGGAGCCGAAATAGATGCGTTGATCGCGAGTTTCTCCGATGCGGCTCGCGCCGCCCTGCCCGCTTCCGAAGCCGCCTCGCTCGCGGAGCTGCTCCCGCACGTTTACGAAGATCTGCGAAGATTGGCGGGCAGTTATTTGCGAAAGGAGCGCCCGGAACACACGCTCCAGCCCACAGCTCTCGTGCATGAAGCCTACCTTCGCCTGCTCGAGCAACGCTTGCCGAATTGGCAAAGTCGGGCCCATCTGCTCGCCATCTCGGCCCGCATGATGCGGCGGATTTTGCTGAACCATGCGGAAACGCGCAGCGCCGCGAAGCGAGGGGGTGGCGCTCCCAAACTCAGCCTCGACCGGGCGCTCGAGGTTTTCGATCAGCGCGACGTTCCGGCCGCAGCCTTGCAGGCTGCTCTGCAGGAACTGGAAGCCATGGATCCGCGGCAGGGGCAAATCGTCGAGCTCCGCTTTTTCGGGGGGCTCAGTGTCGAGGAAACGGCCGAAGTCCTCGGCATTTCGTCCGCGACCGTTAAGCGCGAGTGGGCGATCGCAAAGCTCTGGCTGGAGCGCGAAATCGGGCGCCAGTAGTTTCGCCTCGCGTTGCCATGACCCCTGCGCGCTGGTTGGAAGTAAAAGACGTGGTCGGCGGTGCTCTCGAAACTGCGGACGGCGCTGCACGCGCAAAATTTTTAGCGAAGGCCTGCCAAGACGATACCGAACTCTTGCGCGAAGCGGAATCTCTTCTCGCCGGATCGCTGGAGCGGTTCGAATCCTGCGCCGAGGGGGCCCGGCTTGCTCAGGAAGAACCGAGCGACGACGCGGCGGGTCGGCGGATCGGTTCCTACCGGGTCGTGCGGGAACTGGGTCGTGGCGGGATGGGCGCAGTTTTTCTGGCGGAGCGGGCGGATGATGAATTCCAGAAGGAGGTCGCGATCAAACTCCTGAAACGCGGCACCGATACCGATGAAGTCCTGCGCCGCTTCCGCGCCGAACGTGAGATTCTCGCGCGTCTCGATCATCCTAACATCGCGCGCCTGCTCGACGCCGGCACGACGGACGATGGCTTGCCGTATTTCGTGATGGAATACGTCTCCGGCGCGCGCGTGACAGATTACTGCTCAGCACAAAATCTTTCCGTTCCCGATCTGCTGGCATTGTTTTTGAAAATCTGCGGCGCCGTGCAGTTCGCGCATCAAAACCTCATCGTTCATCGCGATCTCAAACCGGCCAACATCCTCGTCACCGCGGACGGTGAACCGAAACTGCTGGACTTCGGCATCGCCAAGCTGCTCGCGCTCGAGGACGGCGCGCTCCAGCAGACCATCCCCCACGAGCAGCGCCTCACCCCCGCATATGCCTCGCCCGAGCAGGTCCGCGGAGAAGTCGTCACGACAGTCAGCGATGTTTACTCGTTAGGCGCGTTGCTCTACGAACTGCTCACCGGCCGCTCTCCGCATCGTTTCGAAACCACGCATCCTCCGCCCAGCGCACTTTGGCGCGTCATTGGGGAATCGCCCCCGGCTCGGCCCAGCCAGGTCGTGGATGATCCCCGCTTACGTCGCCGTCTCCGCGGCGATCTCGATAACATCCTTCTCACCGCCCTCCGGAAGGAACCTGCGCGTCGTTACACTGGCGTCACCGCCTTCGCGGAAGACCTGCGCCGTCATCTCGAAGATCGTCCGGTGGCCGCGCGTCCGATCACTTTTGCCTATCAGGCGACAAAGTTTTTGAGCCGCAATAAAATCGCCACGGCCGCCGGCGCGATCGCGGTCGTCGCTCTTCTCCTCGGGACCACCATCAGCCTGTGGAGCGCGGACCGCGCTCGTAAAGAAGCGCGCCGCGCGCACTTGCATTTCGAGGAAGTACGCCAGCTCGCGAATTCCTTTCTCTTCGAATTCCACGATGCCATCGCCACGCTCCCGGGTGCCACCGCCGCGCGGCAGCTCATCGTGACTCGTGCCCTGGAATATCTGGATAAACTCGCTCGCGAAGCGGAAGGCGATCGCAGCCTGCAGCTCGAGCTGGCGGATGCTTACCTAAAAGTGGGCGATGTGCAGGGGCGCCCTTATTTTGCCAACCTGGGCGACGCCGCGGCGGCCGCCCGCAGCTATGGCCGCGCGGCGGAGATCGCGAGCCTTTGGGCCGCGCGCGAGAATGGCTCGGCGGAGTCCGCCGCGCGTCACGCGCTCGTTCGCGCCCACGTGAATCTTGCCGCCGTCCAAACGCGGGGCGGCGAGCTAACGAAGGCGAGTCAGAACAGCGCGGAGGCCCTTAACCTTCTCCAACAATTGCTGCGCGATGCCCCCGCGCGCAGCGACGAGTGGCGGCAGCTAATCGCGGCCTGTTATTTCGGCCTCGGGGACGCGATCCAGGCTGGCAACCACCAGCGCGGTGATCTCGATGCTTATCGCGCGGCGCTCCAGCATTATCGCGCCGCACTTCTCCCGGCCGAGCAGCTCCTCGCGGCCCATGCAACCAGCGTTCCGGACATGCGGCGCGTAGCCAAAGGCTGCGCGCGCATCGCGAGCATTTTGTCGGAATTGGGGCCGCGGATCAACGACGAGGCCATGATCGAGGAAGCGTTTGCGCTCCACGCTCGCCGTCTGCGTTTGGATGAAGAATCGCTGCGTCTGGAACCAGCGAACAGTTCCATTCGCCGCAACATCGCCGATGGTCTGATCGCGCGCGCGTATGCCCGCGTCCTTGCGAACCAGGGTCTTCTGCAGGCAATGGAGGATTGCGAGCGAGCGTTGGCAATCGAAGAACCGCTCGCCGCCGCCGATCAGTCGAATCGCGAAGCGCAACAGGATCTGAGTTACGCCCATTACATCACCGGCCGCGTGCATCAGGCGCAAGGCAACGCCGCGGCGGCCGCGGAGCGCTACCGGCAGTCGATCCGGATTCTGGAACCGCTCGTGGCTGCGAATCCTGGCAACGTCGAGACCGAGTTTGACCTCGAACGTTCCCGCCGCGGCCTCGCGCAAGCCGCTCCACCGGTCAGTTCTGGCATGTGAGCTCTTCGAGAAGCACCAATGCCATTCCTCCGGAGCGCGCGCGCTTCGAGTCGTACGGCCAAAACCGCGGCGTTCGCGCTACGGTGTCGGAAGCAGAGGCCGAATGGCGCGCACGCGGTAGAAACGTTTGCTGGCCGACGCAGCCGCGACGTTCCGGGAAGTGGTCCCGCCCACACTCGGCGTGATGACTCCGAGATTCGGATCGTTCGTCCAGTGGTTAGGCAGCAGGTCAGGGTTGACCTCGATTTGATAAAGACGCGACGCGTTGCTCGTCCAGGTGAGGAGCGAATTGGTCCCGCCGGGATTGGTGTTGAACAAGGTGATGCGCAACCGATCGCTCGGGTTGAGCGGATTCGTGCCTTCCAAATACTCTTGCACGTCGCTCATGCCGTCGCCGTCGGTGTCGGTGGTCATGTTCATCCCGAGGTTGCCGAAAAATTGGAATTCGAAGGCGTCCGCCATGCCGTCCATATCGGTGTCGATTCCGGGCGTGACCGAGAGCGTATTCAAGACAAAGGCGCCGTTCCCGAGATTGATCCAGCCGCAATTAGCCGACCAGACATAGCCCTCGAAATTCCCGTCCGTGAAACGGAGCCGCGGATTCCCCGTGCTCTCGAAATTCACCCAACCAATGTTCGCGCCGTAGGCGAAGCCGCGGAGCACGGCGTAGCCCGGCTGCGCGGGATCGATGGAATAGTTGACGCCAAAATCTGCGGCGGATGCGTTCGAGTATTGGATGTTATTCGTCGGCGTTCCGTCACCCAAGTGAACCCAGCCGACGTTCGCGCCATAAATGTTTCCGGAGCAGACATACTCGCCGATCTCGACGCCGTCCGCGCTACTGGCGCGCCAATTCATCCAGCCAATGTTCGCACCGTAGCTGTAGGGATTGCCCGGGTTAATCGTAGAGGCAGCGCGTGCCCCGAAAGGAAGCGCAAATACGACCGCGCAAATTATTAAAGTTTTCACGACGGGAATGGCAGTGTTCATGGATGGAATTTTTCGTGCAGCAATCCAAGATCGTTCATCTTTAATAGCTCAAATTAGCGGTTGGATCGGTCGTCGCTTGGGAGACGCCACCGCTGGCGCCGGTCACAGCGGATGCAGTGGTCGCGGCGCTCACAGCAAAGAACACGTTTCCAGCGGCGACGTCCCAGTTGGTCGTGTTCCCGCTGGCGGTATTTCGGAGGATGACGCAGCCGGAGGTATCCACGTCGACCCCGCGGTCACCGTCGGTGACGTTGTTGTTCTCCACCCGCGTGTCGCTGGAGGTGACATGGATCCCCGCTCCGTCGCCGGCACCCGCTCCGTTGCTGTCACAATTATTCCCGATCACCTGGCTGTCGAAAGAGACCCGGATGCCGTCGCCCGTATTGCCCGTGACGTTGCAATCCTTGACCGTGGAACTGTTGTTGGCCGCGATCCCGCTGCCAGTCGAACCATTGAGCGAAGCATTGGCATTGGTATTGATGCTGGCCGTGCAATTAAGGACGGTCGATTCCCCTCCAGCATCGATGCCTCCTGATACGGCCGCGTTGCTCGTGTTGGCCACTGCGGCGCAATGCGAGACAACCGACCGAGACGCCACACTGATCCCGAAGGTCACATTATTTCCCTCCGCTACGCAGTGACTTAAGCTGCTCCCCATTTCGGCCCGCATTCCAAATGAGCCTTGATTGCCGTTCGCGACGCAGCCTTTCATGCTCGTAGCGGCTCCCGCATCGAAACCGTCACCGGTATTCCCGATAGCCATGCAATCGGTCAGGGTCCCGCCGGTGCCGGTGACAAACCCAGACCCATTTGAACTGGTCACCTGCGTCTTCGTGATGATCGCGCCGGCACCTGTCTGCACACCCACCCCGGAAGCTCCGAAGACCGTGCATCGATCGATCGTGGCCTGAGCGCCCAGGTTGATTTTACTCCCGGTCGCGAGCTTGCAATCCGCGACCGTGCAGCCCGAGCCTCCGGTCAGATTCGAGCCGAAATCGAAGAGACATTTCTCGACCCGCAACCTGTTCCCCCCACTCAGATTGTTCCCTGCAAACAAGAGCTGTTCGCAGCTCAGAAAATCGCCGGTGGTGATGATACTTCCCGCCCCAATGGTGCCGTTGCGCACTGAGACGTAGTCCGCCAGCACCCGAATCGCCACCCTCGGAGCCAACCCGGTAAGGACGAAGCCATTCAAATCGAGATTCACGCCCGGGGCCGTAATCTCGATCGCATCCTTGCCGCTCGACCCGTCGAGGTTTGATGAAAGAAAATAGGAACCAGACTGACTGATCGTGTGGTCCGCAGTGGCCGACCCGGGCAGCGTCGCCACGTCGATCCGCGGTTCCACCTGCTGCAAGGTCTTCATCATCGGCGCAGGCGCGCCCGGTGGCGTGAGCGATCCCTGCCCGAAAGCGAGAACACAGGAGACAAGCAGGAGCGCAGCGATTTGAAAAACACGTGACAGGGACGGGAAAGCAATCTTCATGGCGCCCTTTTGCCTAACAAACCCGCACGACCCTGGCAATTGGATTCCAGCCTGAATCCCAGCGCTGTTGTTTCCGGTATGCCCCTCACTATGGGAGAGGCGTGGCTGGCCCGCCGCGTCCACCCAGGACGTCTGGCGACCGGATCAATCTTTTGTCATTCCTGAACGAACGCCCGGTTCGTTGTCAGGGCACGTAATTGGCGGCCGGATGAGTATCCGTCGCGGTGTTTGCGAGCGGGACCAACGCGCCGACCGCATTACCGGCGACGATGCTGAACTGAGAAGCACCACCACTGTTCCCGCGAGCGTTGTTTCCCAGGACGAGGTTACCGATCGCGGGAGCGCCTGTAATCTCGACGCCAAACCCTGCGTTGTTCACGAGTTGATTGTTTTCGATGCGGTTATTCGGCCCCGTCACGCGGATGCCGGGCTGGGGATTTGTCGTCACGACCCCGTTGTTTTCGCTGCGGTTACGCGCCACGATCGAGCGCTGCGTGACTTGAATGCCCGGGCCATTGGTTGTCCCGGTCACGGTGCAGTCCGTGATTGAGCCGCTAAAGAGCGAAATGCCGGAGCCAGCGGTGACGCCTTTGACTGCGCAATGGGAGACTTCGACGTTTTCCCCCACGGAAACAATGCCGCCGCTGCCTCCGGCGGCGGACACCGTGCACCCGGTGACGATCGAATTTTCACCGACCTCAATCCCTTCGGTTCCGCTCCCGGCCACGGTGCAATCGCGCACGCGCGCATTCGGTCCGAGAAAAATCGCGTCCCGTCCGTTTCCCTGGACCACGCACGATTCGACGGTGACGTTCGCCGCCCCGCTGCTGATAATTCCATCCCGAAAAACGGTGGAAATCCGGCAGCCAGAAACAAGGGAGTTCGCGGCCACCTGCAGCGCGTGACCCGCCACATTACCGCCGGTAATGGTGCAGTTACGCACGACCGCACCCTGATCGGTCGTAACGACGGCCGCATTCCCGAAGAAAGCCGGCGGACCTGTGACGATATTCACCTGGCAATCGGCCAGCAGACTCCGTTTGCCTACGGTCAACATTCCCCGGTCGGAGGTAAACTGGAGCGCGACAGCCTGCGAGTCGGCACCGAGAAGAATGGTCGTCTCGCCCGTGCTCTGGATCTTCGTTTCGCGCAACACGCAGCGCAGACCGGCGGTGATTCCTCCTTCTGTGATCGTGCAGCGCGTAACGCTGCAATCGTCGCCTAACGAAAGGAGAGTGGAACCATTGAAACCGACGAGCGCGAGATTCTCACAAGAGACGTGCAGGCTCGAACCACCGACTGCCTTGGTCGAGCTACTGCCGGAACAAAGGATGGTTCCGTTGCGAATGACGACGGAGGGGCTCCCCGGTGGCAGGACGATCGCAGTGCGGCCTGCGGCCGTATTGGTGAGCGCGAAGCCGTTTAGATCAATCGTGATCCGGCCTCCAGTGCTGATCACCCGAATCGTATCTTTCCCGCTCTCGCCGGAAAGGTCGGAGGTGAGGTAATATGAGCCCGGACTGCTAATGACAGCCACTGCCGTCGCATCGCCCGTGAGCAGATTCATATCCGTGCGCGGCTCCAACTGCTGGAGCGTCTTCATCGTCGGCGCGGGCGTGCCGGGCGGGGTGAGGCTGCCCTGGGCGAATGCGGGCGGTTCCGTGCCGAGAGCCGCCAGGACCAGGAGAAAAAAGAGGGGTTTCAATTTCATAAAATTAGCACGCGCTCCCGCTTGCCTAACAAAAGCGACGCGCGCGCTCAATCCATTTCCGGCGGGTCAACTCGTCGAGTTTTTAGGAACGACTCGCATTCGCGATTGACCAATTCCCAAAGCAAAAGCCGGTGCCCAGATCCTCCATTCCGCGCTCGCATTAGCGTTCCGCATCTCCGTCCCACCACTCTTGACACATCAGTCTTTCCTTCCGCATGATCTCTCGTAGCGGCACGGCAGGCGCCGACCGAAAACGCCTCGCTCACAGAACGGATTCCTCAATCAATTCCGAGACGTTGTAGAGCCGTTCGATCCAGCAGCAGCAGCGCCACGAGTTCCCAAACAGAGGCTATGAATCAAGGCACCAAACGCACCATCCTTCGTTGCACGCATCTCATCCTGAGCATTCCCGTGCTGGGATACATTTACGGACCGCCGGCGGAAATGCAGGAATACGCCAGCACGGTGCGGTTTGTTTTCGTGCCCGTGATTATCCTCTCGGGATTTTGGATGTATGCCGGAGTCATCTTCGCTCTCCTCGGCGTCGCCGTCTGGCTGGGCGCATTTTACTTTTTTGGAATCGGCACCGCCATCCTGAGTCAGGTCGCGCTCTTCATCGCGCGCCAGATTTGGCGGTTTCTGCAGGCCCGCCGCACCAAGCCCGCGAGCCAAGCCATCCCTCTATGAAAAACACTGGAGTAAAAAAGGACCTCTCCTCGAAGCAACGCGATCAGCTCATCAAAACCCTAAAGGAGCGTTTCGAGAAAAACGTGGCCCGGCACAAAAGCCTCGATTGGGAGGAAGTGCGGACCCGTCTGCAAGCGGACGCGGCAAAGCTTTGGTCGCTGCATGAGATGGAGGCCACCGGCGGTGAGCCGGACGTGATCGGCCACGATAAAAAAACGGGCGAATACATCTTCTTTGATTGCTCGCCGGAAAGTCCGAAAGGCCGTGTCGCGGTTTGCTATGATCGCGCCGGCCTCGAGTCCCGCAAAGAGCATCGGCCGAAGAACACCGCCATCGACATGGCCACCGCCATGGGCGTCG
Organism: uncultured Verrucomicrobiae bacterium; assembly: GCA_963762685.1. Taxonomy (GTDB): domain Bacteria; phylum Verrucomicrobiota; class Verrucomicrobiia; order Chthoniobacterales; family UBA10450; genus JACCTI01. The sequence goes on from CAVXLV010000013.1 coordinate 497,156, forward strand.
AGCTTTTGGACGAAGCTCAATATCACGAGCTGCAAAAGCTCGGTGAGTTCGATCTTAAAACGACCACTTGGGTCAAGACTCCGCCCGAGATTCAGAAAGCTCGGCGGGGCACTCTTCGGCGATCGCCGCTACGGCCGCGTCTTCATCTGCCACAACGGCGCGCAATCCTACTACAGCGCTCGCGGTTTTCGGAGCTGGTTGAGGGTGTAAACTCTTTCGGCCGAAGGATCTCGCCGACACCGACGGAGTCACGCTCCCCAGAGAGCGCGTTCAGCAGCGAATCGGAAGGTCCCTCGACCGTGCTGCGCCGGCTCGGGATAACCGACGCCGTGCGGCCCTTCGATTCAGCCCGTCAAAAGAAACAGGCGGACCGCGCCACGCGCGATCCGCCTGTAAATTACCGACGAGCAAAACCGCTCGTTTGGCTTAGCTCGATTTCCGCGCGTCGCGCAAAGCTCGCACTTTATCGTGAGCCGCTTTCACTTCGGTCGATTGCCGCGAAACAATGCTGCGCACATCTGCAGGCAATTCGGCTTCCGATGCTTTTTTGTATTCCGCCACGGCTGAATCTTCGCCCCGCTCACACTCGGCGAGGATGGCATGATCGTCCTGGCTCGTAATCGGCGGACTTCATATTAATCCAGGCGCGATGAAGCGCTCCGGCGGTGCTGCTGGAATCCTCGGGATTCGATTCACCGAGTTGGATCGCCTGGCTCTGCAATTCGCCCGCAAACTTGGAACGCTGCATCGACAACTCGTTGAAGAGAGTCTTGAGCTGCGAGTCTTTCACGGCCTCGGACGCCTGGCGGAAGCCCTCCTGTCCGTCCTTTAGGGTTTCGATCAGGCTGTTCAGCGTGGAGATAACTTCTTTATTTTCACTCATAGATACAGGGAATACGGATGTCGCGGGCTGATGGGCTGCTCCCGAGCTGTGAAAAACTTTCGCCGGTTTGCCGTGCCGACCTTCGCCAACTAGCGTCGATTCATGAACAACGACCGAACTGGCAAAGATTTAACAAAAGAAGCCCCGCGCAGTGCGAAGACGCAGGTAGGAGGATACGTCATCCTCGCGCGCACCTACGATAAATGCCGCGCCCATCTCTGGGGAAATCTCGGCGATTACCACTTCGATTGCCCGCTGGACAACATGCTTTTCGGCTTCAAAAACGTGCAGGCCGATGATTTCAAAGCCGAAGTGGAAAAAGGCGCGAGCGATGAGGAAATGGCGAAGTGGCTCGACACGCATGGCGACAACAAATCCGCCGAGGAAGTGAAGGCGTGGAGCGACGGAATGATGCAGGCCAATCCCTACGAAAATCCGGAGAAACGCGATTGGTTCGTCGAGCAGGTCGCCGTTTACAATCTCGACCCGAAGACCACCACCCTCTTCGACTGGCTGGACGTGGACGACAAAGAGACGTTCGCGACGGCGAAAGCCTAATAATCTGGCGCGGCCAGAGAGGTCGCCAAATCCGTTCTTAAGATGCCGGCTGCGCCCACGCGCGGCCGGCATCTTTTCTCATTTATGGGCATCTCGCTCAAACCACAGCATCTCAATCGCTACCGCCAAATCGCCTGGCTGCTGGTGAAATACGGGCGTTCCGATCTGGTAAAGGAGAGCGGCCTCGAGGAAACCCTGGCCGCCGAGCAACGCGCCACTCCCGCGGAGGAAGCGAAGGCCAGCGAACTGGCGGATGATTTGGAGAAACTCGGCCCCACTTTCGTAAAGCTTGGCCAACTCCTTTCCACCCGCGTGGAAATGATGCCGAAAGCCTACATCGAGGCGCTGACCCGGTTGCAGGATAAAGTGGAGCCGTTCGGCTTCGATGAGGTGGAAAAGATCGTGGCGAGCGAATTGGGCGTGCGCTTATCGAAAGCGTTTACGGAATTTGAATCCACCCCCATCGCCGCCGCGTCCCTCGGCCAGGTGCACCGCGCGCGCCTGCGGAATGGCCGGCAAGTCGCGGTGAAAGTGCAGCGGCCGAACATCCGCGAACGCATGACTGAAGATCTCGATGCGCTGGAAGAGATCGCCGAGTTCCTCGATGCGCACACGGAATTCGGGAAGCGCTACGAGTTCGGCGAGATGCTGAACCAATTCCGCAAGAGCCTGCTGCGCGAACTCGATTACCGGCAGGAGGCAAACAACCTCGTCACCTTGCACGCACAGCTTCAGAACTTTGAACGAGTGGTCGTGCCGCAGCCGATCGCCGATTACAGCAGCTCGCGCGTGCTCACGATGGAATACGTCCACGGTCGGAAGATCACCGACGTGAGCGCGCTTGGGCGGATGGACTTCGATGGCGCTGCGCTCGCCGAAGAAGTTTTCCGCGCTTATCTCGAGCAGATTTTGGTGCACGGCTTCTTCCACGCCGATCCGCATCCCGGGAACGTTTTTTTGACGGACGAATATCGCATCGCGTTGATCGATCTCGGGATGGTCGGTCGCATCATGCCGAATTTGCAGGAGCAATTGCTCCAGCTCTTGCTCGCGATCGCGGAAGGCCGCGGCGATGACGCCAGCGATATCGCGATCAAAATCGGCGACAAGAAAGACGAGTTCGACGAAACGCAATTCCGCCGGCAAATCAGCGACATCGTGATGCGGCAGCAGGGTTCCACCGTGGGCCAAATGGAGGTCGGGCGTCTCGTGCTCGAGGTCACGCAAGCCTCTGGCGAGAATGGGATTCGCGTCCCCTCCGAGCTCACCATGCTCGGAAAAACGCTGCTTAATCTTGATCAGGTCGGACGCACCATCGCGCCAGACTTCGATCCGAACGCGTCCATCCGCCGCAACGCCGCCCAGATCATGCAGCAACGCTTGATGAAGAGTTTATCGCCTGGGAATCTCTTCAGCGGCGTCCTTGAACTAAAAGATCTCCTGCAACGTCTTCCCGCGCGCATAAACAAAATCCTCGACGCCGTCGCGAACAACGAACTCAAGGTTTCCGTGGATGCGATCGACGAGAAAACGCTCATCGTCGGTTTCCAGAAAGTCGCGAACCGCATCACCGTGGGACTAATCATCGCCGCGCTTATCGTCGGCGCGGCCATGATGATGCGGGTGGAAACAAGCTTCCAAATCTGGGGCTATCCGGGCCTGGCGATTCTGCTTTTCCTCGGCGCAGCCGCGGCGGGGATCACCTTGATGGTGAATATTTTCTTCTACGACGAATCGGACAAAGACTAACGAGCCAGCTCGGCTGTTTTTTTAGTCAGCCTTGATCACGGGCGGCACGATGCCCTCCGTGTCGCCCGTATCCGTTCCGCGCTGGAGGCGGCTGTGTCCCGCGCCATAGAAGAAATAAATCAACAGGCCAAGCGCGAGCCAGATGAAGAAACGCACCCACGTTTCAATCGGCAGGCTCAGCATTAGCGCCACGCAAAAGAGCACGCCGAGGATGGGGAAAAGTGGAACGAAAGGCACGCGAAACGGCCGCGGGCGATCCTTATCCGTCCGCCGCAATACGATCACGCCGATGCAGACGAGCGCGAACGCGAAGAGCGTGCCGATGTTCGTCAGATCCGCCAACGACCCAATGTCGGTAAACATCGCCACGCCGCCGACCACCAAGCCCGTCCAGATCGTCGTGATATACGGCGTGCGATATTTGGGATGAATCCGCGCAAAATAACGCGGCAACAAACCATCCCGCGCCATCGCCATGAAGATGCGCGGCTGGCCCAATTGGAAAACAAGCAGCACCGACGTTAGCCCGGCCAACGCGCCCGCGCTGATTAAAGCCTGCGCCCACGGCTTGGCCGCAAAAGCCGTCGCCACCGCTGCGGAATCGCCCAGATAGGACGTGTATTTCTTCATCCCGGTAAGGACGAAGGACATCAGCACATAAAGAAGCGTGCAGATCACAAGGCTCGCGATCATGCCGATCGGGAGATCGCGCCGCGGATTCTTCGTTTCTTCCGCGGTGGTCGAGATGGCGTCGAACCCGATGAAGGCGAAGAACACAATCGCCGCCCCGCTCATCACGCCGCCAAAGCCACTGGGCATAAACGGGTGCCAGTTTTCCGGCGCCACCATGAACGAACCAAACGCGATCACGAACACCACCACCGCCAATTTGACGATGACGATCGCGGTATTGGCGGTCGCGCTTTCCCGAATCCCATAAATAAGCAGCATTGTCACCGCGGCCACGATCAGGAACGCCGGGAGATTGATCGCAATCGGATAGCCCGCAATCATCGGGATCGCGGTCGACGAATAGTCACTCAACGCCGCCCCGCCTTTGTCGATGATCGTCTGCGCGGTGGTGTGATCGCTTACCAACCAGAGCGGAAATCTTAAGTGCAGACCGAAGGGTAAATTTCCCAGGAGTTGCACGAAATATCCCGACCAGCCGACGGCTACGGCCATGTTCCCCACGGCGTATTCCAGAATCAAATCCCAACCAATAATCCAGGCCACGATCTCGCCCAGCGTCGCGTAGGAATAGGTGTAAGCGGACCCGGAGACCGGGATCATCGACGCCAGTTCGCTGTAACAAAGAGCCGCAAAGCCGCACGCGATCGCCGCGATCACAAACGACAACGCCACTGCCGGCCCCGCCGCCGGCCGGCCGAAAACAAGATCGCTCCCCTGCATCCAGGAGATGATGAAATTGAGCACCGGCGTCTTGATGATCGAATCGCCGATCCGCGCGGATTCGCCGGCCGCCGCCGTCCCGGCGAGCGCGAAGATTCCCGCGCCGATGATCGCGCCAATGCCGAGACAGGTCAGGTCGAACGCGGTTAACGAGCGCTTCATCAGCCGCTCCGGCGCCTCGGATTCGCGGATGAGCAGCTCGGGACTTTTGGTTTTGAATAATTTAGAAGCCATCAGGATTTTTCGGGCGGACGGGGTGGATTGCGCGGAGGACGCCGCAGATCGTGGCACTCCCGCGCATCCGCGGTCAATGCTTTCCTCGTGCCGAAGACGCCTGCGCACGATCTCGGGGCGTGGCCCGGCACTAGCTCCATATAGCCGGCATGCCCACCTTCACCGGCGCACAACTTTTCTCCGGGCTCATCTTCAGTTCGGTCGGCTTCGTGGCCATGGTCTATGGCAAAAAGATGCACGCCTGGAAGCCGATGTTCATCGGCTTGATTCTCATGGCCTACACTTATTTCGTCGAAAGCACGGCCTTGCTCGTCGGCATCGGTCTCGTGCTCACGGGCGCGCTTTTCCTCTTTCGCGAATAAACGGAAATCAGAGCGCTTGTCGCTCTCGCGGCCGCATGTTAAACCCGCTCCATGGGTCGCCAATGGTTGCACGCAAAGCGGGAAGTCGCCGGATTAAAAAAAGGCCAGGTCACCGGCAAACTGGTGAAGGAAATCATGGTCGCCTCGAAGTTGGGCGGCGCTGATCCGAACGGCAACGCCCGCCTCTTCGCCGCCTTGGAGAAGGCACGGCGCGCCAGCGTTTCGCGAGATGTGATCGAGCGCGCAATCAAAAAAGGAGCCGGCATCGGCGGGGAAAAACTGGTCATGGACCACGTCGTTTTCGAAGGCTACGCCCCGCATAAGGTCCCCATCGTGGTGGAAATTTTAACCGATAATAACAACCGCACCGCGCCCGAAATTCGCGTCCTCTTTAAAAAAGGCGGCCAGCTCGGCACTCCGGGCAGCAACAAATTTCTCTTCGATCACGTGGGACTGGTGGAAGCGTATCATCCGGAGGCGACGGTGGACCTCGAGGAGGCCGCGATCGAAGCCGGCGCGCAGAACGTCGAGGCGCTCACTCACGCTACGAGCGAGGACATTCCGGAAGGCGCAAACGGCGCGCAATTCACGACCGAGCGCACCGATCTCCATGCGGTCTCGCAATGGCTGACCACGAACGGTTGGACCGTTGTCACGAGCGAACTCGGTTACCTTGCCAAGACGTTTCCCGAATTGAGCGAGGAGGACCGCACCCAGGTCGGCGAGTTCCTGCAAACCCTGGAAGATCACGACGATGTCCACCGCGTCTGGGCGGCCGTGAAATAACGCCTCGCCGAGGAATCATGCCCGACGAATCGACCCAGTTTATTCTCGGCGACGCCGCGGCCGCTGCTTCCGAGGAGATCGGCGGACCGCGAGGTTTCTTTCGCCGCAAAAAGCAAGTTCCGCCCGCACCGCTTACTCATTGCGAAAACTGCGGCGCGGAATTAACCGGCCAGTATTGCGCAAAATGCGGCCAGCAAGCCGTCGATTACCACCGCTCGCTCCTTCATATCCTCGCTGACGCGGCCGATTCTTTCTTCAATTGGGACGCCAAGTTCTTCAAATCCATCGGCGTCTTGCTCGCCCAACCCTGGAAGCTGACGAACGATTTCAACTCCGGCAAACGCGCACGCTACGTCCATCCTCTGCGACTGTACCTGCTCGCCAGCATCACCTTTTTTCTCATTGCCAAGCTGCTTAATTTCCAGACCAGCGGCCCGCCCGAATTTCGCGCGGAAGATCGCGCCGCCCTCGACGCGGCCATCGCGAAACTCACCGCGGAAGATTCTCCGATTCCGCCGGAACAGCGTGCACTAATAGCAGCGGCCCGCACGCGCCTCGATAGCCCGGAAGGCGCCCTCACTCGCGAAGAGCAAAAGATCATTCGTGGCGCAATAAAACGCCCGACCGGAGTGACCGTGGCCGACGCGACCAACGAGCGCGAGCGCACGCAAGAAGCCCTCCGGCGCGTGCCCAATGCCTCGCCCACACCGAAGCCGACCGCCGCCCCAGATTTTATCGGCCCGCTCTTGCCTGCCGGCGAAGACGACGCCAGCCCCACCGAGAACCTCCCGCTCGAGAAGAACGGATTTGTCACCTTTGATAGCGATGAAATTGGCCACCCCGACAAAGCGAACACGGCTTTCGAGAAATGGATGGAGGACCGCATCAAAAGTAAGATCGGCCAGGACGGCAGCAAAGGTCAGCTCTTCCTGGAAACGCTTCGGAGCAATGTCCCCACCATGATGCTTTGCTGCATCCCGCTCTTCGCTTTCATCCTTAAGGTGCTCTACCTCCGCCAGCGCCGTTTCTATATCGAGCATCTCGTTTACGCCCTGCACATCCACAGCTTTGTTTATCTCGCCGTCGTCGTCACCGTCCTGGCCGCGATGGGGGCCAAGCGCTTCTCTGGCGGCGTGCTCGAAGGGCTGGTCATCGCCGCTTTCTGCATCCTGGGCACGGGGCTCGTTTTTGCCTCCATCTTTCGGGTTTACCGGCAGGGTTGGTTCATGAGCACGTCCAAGTTTCTCCTCGGCGGCTTCGCTTACCTCATCGTGCTCAGTCTCGGCATTGGCGCGACCGCCTTTGTCACGCTGCTTTTGCCGGACTAACGAACGCAACGGCGTCGCTTACGACGCTCCCGTGAGCAGGCCGCGCGCTTCTTCCAGCGCTTCGCCAATCTTTGCCGGCGTCTTTGCCCGCGCCACGCGCGCCGTCGGGGCGGCCGCCACCTTTACCGCCCACGATGGCCGCCATCTTTTGCACGATCTCGTTCGCGCGAACCTTCGCCGTCTGCTCCTTCGGCACCACTGCCACTAGATCCACGCGGCCGTTCGTGGCGCCGGCCAGAACGATCGGAGCGTTCAACTTGTCTCGCAGCGTGTCGGCTAATTGCTGCAGCAACGCACCATCCGCCTCCGGCACTTCCGCGACCAGAAACGCCGCGCCCGCATGCGCCGCCGCCATTTCCTGCGCGAGGATGGACACGCGCTGACGCATTTCCCCCTCCGCCGCCTTCGCGTTCTGCTTCTCCCAATCGCGCACCTCCGTCTCGAGTTGCTGCAAACGCGCCGCGCGCGTTTCGATCGATTGCACTGCGGCCGCGTTGTCGCCTTCGAGAAATACCGGCAACTGCGCGAGTCCCGGCTTCTTCTTCGCCAGCAACTCAAACTTCTCGTCCTGCCGCTCCGCCTCGCCCGCGGCCCAGCGCGCGACTTCTTCGCCCGCGACCGCTTCGATCCGCCGGATACCGGCGGCGATCGCCGCTTCGCTGACGATCTTGAAGCCGCCGATGTCGCCCGTGTCGCGCACATGGGTGCCGCCGCAAAGCTCCATCGAGTAGCCGTTTAACTCGTTAGGCGCGCCCCCGATCTGGACCACGCGCACAACGTCGCCATATTTGTCGCCAAAGAATTGCTGGATGTCGGCGCGCCCCTTCGCCTCGGCGTATGGAACCTCCGTCCACGAAACCGGCGCCTTCTCCGCGATGCGCTCGTTCACCAGGCTCTCAACCGCACGCACCTGCTCTTTCGTGAGCGCCGCGCTGGAAAAATCGAAGGTCAATTTCTCCGGGCCGACGTAGCTCCCCTTCTGCACCGCTTCGCGGCTCACGAGCTCGTGCAGCGCCCAATGCAGGAGATGCGTCACGGTGTGATGCCGCTCGATCGCGCCGCGCCGCGTCCGGTCGATCCGCATGGTCACGTGTTCGCCCACCGCCGGCGCCTCTTCGCCCTCGAGGAAATGCACGAAGGTGTTCCCGGTCTTGCGCGTGTCGGTAATCGCAAACGTGCGGCCGTCGCTCTCGAGCACACCGCGGTCGCCCACCTGCCCGCCCATCTCGGCGTAGCAAACGGAGTTGTTCAAGATGACCGCCGCGCGGCCTTTCACCGCGGTCACTTCCACGACGTCGGCGCCGGTGTGGTCGAGCTCGTAGCCAAGAAAATGAGTCGCCGCACGCGTATCGCTTTCCGCGAGTTCGATCGTGGTTTTCTTCTGCGCCTTACGCGCCCGCGCGCGCTGCTCCTCCATCAATTTCTCGAAGCCCTCGGTATCGACCGCGAGCCCACGCTCACGCGCCATCAATTCCGTGAGATCGAGCGGAAAACCCTGCTCGTCGTAGAGGCGGAAGGCGAACTCGCCGCTGATTTTGCCAGCACTCTTTGCCTGCTCCGCTTCGAAAAGCGCGATCCCTTTATCGAGCGTACGATTAAAGGATTCCTCTTCGCGCTTGATCGTCTCCTCGATGACCTGCCGCTTCGCCTTTAGCTCCGGGAAAACGCTGCTCATCGAGCGCACCAGCACCTCCACCAGTTTGAAGAAAAATGGCTCTTCGAAATCGAGCGTGCGCCCGTAGCGCACCGCGCGACGAAGGATCCGGCGCAGGACGTAGCCGCGGCCTTCGTTGCTCGGCTGGATGCCGTCGGCGATCGCGAAACTGAGCGTGCGGATGTGATCCGCGATCACGCGGAAGGCGACGTCTATTTTCTCCTGCGCGTTCTCTCCGGTGCTGCCGGCGGGCGGAAGCGTGCTCGCGTATTTCTTGCCGCTGAGCTTTTCGATCTCGTCGAAGATCGGGCGGAACACGTCCGTCTCGTAATTCGAGATCGTCCCGCTAAAGTCGGTGAAATTTTTCGTCCCCTGAATGATGGAGACGGCGCGCTCGAACCCCATCCCGGTGTCGACGTGGCGCGCTGGCAGCGGCACGAAGCTGCCATCGGGATTCGCGTTGAACTGGATGAAAACCAGGTTCCAAATCTCCATGCAGCGCGCATCACCCGCGTTCACAAGCGCGCCCTTGGTATCGCCCTTCGGCGTGAGATCGACGTGCAACTCGGAGCACGGGCCGCATGGGCCGGTGTCGCCCATCATCCAGAAGTTGTCCTTCTTGTTCCCGTTCACGATTTGCACCGCGGGATCGAGACCCGCTTTGGTAAAGAGACGCGCCCAATGATCGTAGGCTTCCTGATCGAACTCGCTCGGGTCGCCAGGACCGGGTTTGTAAACAGTAGCGTAGAGACGTTGCGGCGGCAGACCCCAGCGGCTAACGACCAAATCCCACGCCCACTCGATCGCTTCCTTTTTGAAATAATCGCCGAAGCTCCAGTTCCCGAGCATCTCGAAAAAGGTGTGGTGGTAGGTATCGAGACCGACGTCGTCGAGGTCGTTGTGTTTGCCGCCGGCGCGGATGCATTTCTGCGTGTCGGCGGTGCGCGCGGGGTTCCAGGTAGGCGTCTGCTGACCGAGGAAGATCGGCACGAATTGGTTCATCCCCGCGTTGGTAAACAGGAGGTTCGGCGAGTCCGGCAGAAGCGAGGAGGAAGGCACGATGGTGTGCTGTTTCTCGCGAAAAAAGGTGAGGAAGGATTGGCGAATCTCGGCAGAAGTCATGGGCGAATGGGAGGTTAACGCGATTCGCAAAGTTTTCATCCCCGAGGCGCGGCGTGCTCGACCGTGGCGCGCGGCTTTTCGCTGCGCAACGAGCCGCTAATAAATGGCAACCGACCGGCAGCGCGACGCGCCAAAGCCTGATACCTGTTGGCGCAGATGAAAAAAAATACATTCCTCCGGCGCGCGCTCATGGCCGGGCTGACTCTGGCCTTTGCTCTGCCGACCAGCGAGGCGCGGGCGGACGAACAACTTTGGGGTTTCGTGCGCGGCGCGGAGACGCTGCCGAAGGGGAAGTTCGAAGTTTACCAGTTCCTCACGCTGCGCACGGGGAAACAGAGCGGCACTTACTACGGTTCGGATTTCGACACGGAGATCGAATACGGCTTCACCGATCAGCTTCAGGCCAGCATCTCGACGGTGAACCATTATTTCTATAACAAGAACGTGCCTGAGCTCGATGACGTGAACAGCCTTCGCTTCGGCGGGATTGAAGCGTCGGCAAAATACCGCGTGTTCAGTCCATTCAAAGATCCCATCGGCCTGGCGTTACGGGTCGAGACTGGGTACCTCTGGAACGATGAAGTCGGCGGCCTGAAGCAGAGCGCTTTTTTCCTCAAACCGGAGATCGATCTGCAAAAGGATTTCCTCGACGACACCCTCATTCTCGCGCTGAACGTCGCGGCGGAGTGGGTCTGGGGTAAACAGCCGGCGGAAGAATATCCGCGTGAATTTTCCTACGAGATCGCGACGGGAGCGATGTATCGGTTTGCGCCTAATTGGTTCGCAGGCGTGGAGGCAAACATGCGGGCGGAGTATCCGCTCTTTGACCTCTACTTCTTCGAGCATCGCCGCATTTTCCTGGGGCCAACGATTCACTACGCGCAGAAGCGCTGGTGGGCCACCTTCACCTGGAACTATCAGGTGCACGGGAAAGGCGTGGATGAGGATGTCTCCGGCGTCACTTTTGCCGAAGAAGCGCGCAACGTCTTCCGCCTCAAGGTGGGTGTGAATTTTTAAGAGCGACCTCGATGAAGCCCTCGCAATTTCTCTTCACGGCGCTGCCGCTCACGGTCCTGGTGGCGCCGGCGTTTGCCGTTACCTATTTATCGACCGAGCAGGCGCAGCAGGAAATCTTCCCGGGCAAGAGTGTCACCGCCGCGCCGGTCACGCTCACTCCGGCGCAACGGAAAGCGATCGAGCAGCAAGCGCGCGTCCGCGTGCTGAAGAACGAGCAGCGCGTTTGGAAAGTGAGCGGCGGCGGCTGGTTCATTGTGGATGAGGTGATCGGCAAACACGAATTCATCACCTACGCGGTGGGACTGAATGCCGACGGCTCGGTCCGCGGAATCGAAATCATGGAATACCGCGAGAGTTACGGCGGCGAGATTCGCGATCCGAAGTGGCGCGCGCAATTCACCGGAAAAACAAAGGCCGCGCCGCTCGTCCTCGACAAGGATATCAAGAACATCAGCGGCGCTACGCTCTCGTCCCGGCACATTGCGGACGGTGTGCGCCGGCTGCTCGCTCTCCACGATGTCGCGCTTCGTTAAATTGCGACGGGCGCGCCCACTTCTCGGCACATTTGTCGAGATCTGCGCGGAAGGCGAGACCGAGAACCACGTGCGCGCCGGCCTAACGAGGGCTTTTGCAGCGGTGGCGCACGTGCAGGCGGAGATGAGTTTTCACGAGGCGACCAGCGATGTCAGCCTGCTCAACCGGGAGGCCTTTCGCCGCCCCGTGCGCGTCATGAGCGGCACGTGGCAGGTCCTGCAGCGAGCGCAGGATTTCGCAGTGCAGAGTGAAGGCGCTTTCGATATTACGATTGCTCCGCTGCTCAGTCGGTGGGGTTTTTTGCCCGCAGGTTATCCGACTGATCCAGCGGCGACATTCCGCGATATCATTCTCGGTCCTGATGGAATGGTGCGCTTCGCGCGTCCGCTTTCAATCGATCTCGGCGGGATCGCAAAAGGGTTCGCGGTCGATCGTGCGGTCGAAGCGCTGCAAAACGCAGGCATCGCCAACGGGAGCGTCAACGCAGGCGGTGATCTCCGCGTTTTCGGAGACGAAGCGCAGGAAGTTTTTCTCCGGGATCCGGCGCGTCCCGGCAGCGCTGCGGGCGTCGTCTCTTTACGGAATCGCGCGATCGCCTCCTCGGGGGTTTATTTCAGTCGAAGGAATTACGGCGGGGTCGTCGTCAGCCCACTCGTCCACGGCCAGACCCGAAAGGCGCTGGCTAAAAATATCAGCGTGGCCGTAAGCGCTCCAGATTGTTTAACTGCGGACGCGCTCACGAAAATTGTGCTGGCGCGTGGCGAGCAATCGGGCGCTATCTTGCGCGCATGCCAGGCCGATGCTGTTCTGCTCCAGCGAGGACGAACTCCGCGTGTCCTCTCCGCTGATGCGCCGCAATTCCGTCAAACTTAGCCGACAACACCGAGCCTGGCTCTACTCGGTAACGGTGGCGCTTTACCTCACCGGTGCGGTCTGGGCGTGGCTGCATTACCTGCGGGCGCCGATCGACGAGTTCGCCGCCCGCTCACCGATGGAGCCGTGGATGCTGAAACTGCACGGCGCTGGCGCAATGCTGATTCTCCTTGTGCTCGGGACGCTGCTGCCTGGTCATGTGCGCTCGGCCTGGCACGCGCGGCGCAACCGGCTCAACGGCACCGCGCTGCTGGCAGTCTTTGCGTTTCTCACCGCGAGCGGATACGGACTTTACTACTTCGGCGACGAACGTTGGCGCTCCTGGACGAGCTGGTCGCATCTCGGGATTGGCCTGGCACTCCCCGCGATCATTATCCTGCACATCTGGACCGGACGCCGCAGCGGGCCGAGGCGGGACGGCTAATATGGCAGTGCGCTATTTTTTGTCTTCGTCGAGCTTGGCCAGGACTGCCGCTTCGATCTCTTCGTAGAGCGCGCGATCGTTTTTCAACGCCTCTTTCCCGGCATCGCGCCCCTGCGCGAGCTGCGCGCCCTTGTAACTGAGCCACGAGCCGCGTTTTTCGACGATTTGTTTCTCGAGCGCCAGATCAAGAAGCGCACCGGTATTCGAGATTCCCTCGTTGTACATGATATCGAATTCCGCTTCGGTAAAAGGCGGCGCGACTTTGTTCTTCACCACTTTTACGCGCGTGCGATTGCCGGTGACCACGCCATCGGTCTGCTTGATCGCGCCGATGCGGCGGATATCCAGACGGACGCTGGCGTAGAATTTCAGTGCTTTGCCTCCGGGCGTCGTTTCGGGGTTGCCAAACATCACGCCAATTTTCTCGCGGATCTGGTTGGTAAAAATGCAGCAGGTCCGTGCTTTAGAGATCAACGAGGTGAGCTTGCGCATGGCGGCGCTCATTAAGCGGGCTTGCGCGCCCACGGTGGAATCGCCGATCTCGCCTTCGAGTTCCTGCTTGGTCACCAGGGCCGCGACGGAATCGAGCACGATCACATCGAGCGCGTTCGAGCGCACCAAGGTCTCGACGATGCGCAGCGCTTCCTCGCCCGAGCTTGGTTGCGAGACCAGGAGATCGTCCATGTCCACGCCGAGACGACGCGCGTATTGCGGATCCAACGCATGCTCGACGTCAATGAAGGCCGCCAGCCCACCGCGCTTCTGTGCCTGCGCGATGACGGTGAGCGTGAGCGTTGTCTTGCCGGAGGATTCCGGGCCGTAAACTTCCACCACGCGCCCGCGCGGGAAGCCGCCGACGCCGAGCGCGCGATCGATCAGAATGTTGCCCGTGGGGATGACATCGATGTCGACAATTTTCTCATCGCCCAGACGCATAATCGCGCCGTCGCCGTAGTCTTTCGCAATCTGCTGGATCGCGAGCTCGAGGTTCTTATTCCGGGCGACGATCAGCTTATCTTCGCTGGTTTTTTCTTCAGTTTTGGCAGCCATAACGCAGTCCCCCTAGGTACGTCGGCCGGCTTCAGCCGCCAAGGAGAAAAGTGGAGTTTCGGCTAAAAGAAATGCGCCAAGAAAAAGCCGCAGAGCTTACGCTCTGCGGCTTACTTACCCAGCACACTTCTGACTTATGAGACCGTAATTTTCCGCGGCTTGACCTGCTCGGCTTTCGGGAGGTTCAAGGTGAGCACGCCTTGCTCAATCCGCGCATCGATCCTTCCGGTGTCGATCGACGGATCCAACTCGAACGCGCGCCGGAAATTTTCCCGCCGCGATTCGCGATGGATGATCGTGCCCTGGATGGCGGGCAACGAACGGCGCCCCACGAGCGTGAGCTCATTATTTTCGACCCACATCTCGAGGCCTTCTTTGCTCACGCCGGGCATCTCTACCTGTAGCGTATAGCCGTCGCCATTCTCCAGCACGGTGGCCATGGGCGAGACGAATTTCTCGTTCGCCTGCTGGCCGTTGGCGGAACTGTCTTTGCGATTTTCGCGAACCATTGTGTCCATAATATTTTTCCTTTCTCCAAGTTGATTTCGATCCGGTTAGTCGACGTTGACCTGGATCTGCTTCGGTTTCACTTCCTCCGCTTTCGGCAGCGTGACCGTGAGGACACCGTCCTTATAGGAAGCGTTCACTTTACTGGCATCCACGCGCGTCGGCAGCGTGATGCTGCGGCGGAACTTGCCCACAAGCCGCTCGGTGCGGCTGTCATTCTTGCCCTCGTCCGCGGATTCATCTTTGCGCTCGCCACTGATCGTCAGCATTCCGTCATGCAAAGAGATTTCGATGTTCTCTTTGTTCATGCCGGGGAGTTCCACCACCGCCACGACATCGTCGTTGCTCTGGTAGAGATCGAGCGCTGGCGTCCAACCGCTGAAAAGCTGTTGGCGACCGTGACTCGGCCAGGTGGGCGCGTCGAAAAGACTGTTGAACTCGTCGCGGAGATTCGCCAGGCGATCGAATGAGCGCCAGAGCGATACATCAGGAGTTTGGTAACGAATTAAGCTCATAATTTTGATTGTTCCTTTCTTGGTGAAATTGCTGCGGCGTCTCTAAAAGCTAGGGCGGTGCCAGTGCACATGGACTTCATCGACATCACTCCAAACGTCTGATTTTCAGCCGTTTTCGCGGGGCTCTGCAATCACGGTGGCGTTCGTCGGCTGAGTCGCGATGTCTCGGAGCGTGACGGCTAATTTGTTCACGCTGTGCCAATCATGCACGGTCGGGTGGACCATCGATTGCCGAGCAGGCTCTCACCGTTTATCTCTCCTTCGTGGACGCTGCCGCTGATCAACGCTTCATGCGTCTCGCTCTGGGCGAAGCGCAAAAAGGCGTCGGCGCCACCAGTCCCAACCCTGCAGTCGGTGCCGTGCTCGTTGTGCGCGGGAAGGTTGTTGCCCGAGGTCATCACGAAGGTGCGGGCAAGCCCCACGCCGAAGTGACTTGTTTACGATCGGCGGAGACGCCGGTCCGCAAGGGCAGCGTTCTTTACGTAACCCTGGAGCCTTGCTCCACCACCGGCCGGACGCCGCCATGCACGCAGGCGATTATCGCTGCCGGGATCAAGGAAGTGGTCGTGGGCGCGATCGACGTAAATCCGCGACACGGCGGGCGCGGCCTGGAGGTGTTGCGCGCGGCGGGCATCAAGGTCCGTGTCGGCATCTTGGAGCGCGAATGTGTCGCGTTGAATGAGGCCTTTAATCACTGGATCCAAACCAAACGGCCTTTTGTTATCGCGAAGTGCGGCATGAGCCTGGACGGGAGATTGACGCGGCCCGAAGGAGAGCCGTCTTGGATTACGAGCGAAGCCGCGCGCGAACACGCCAATCGCTTTCGGAGCGAAGTGGATGCCATCCTCGTGGGCGCAGAAACGGTGCGGAGAGACAACCCGCGCCTCACCGTCCGCAGCGGGACGGCGAAACGCCAACCGTGGCGCGTCGTTCTTACACGCTCCGGGGATTTGCCTAAACGGTCTCATCTTTTCGATGATCGTTTCGCCGACCGCACACTGGTTTTTCGCGATCAGAAACTAAAAACCGTGCTGACCGAACTGGGACGTCGCGAAATGACCAGCGTCCTGATCGAAGGCGGCGGCGATGTCCTGGGACAAGCGCTCGATGCGCGACTGATCGATCGCTTGCGCATCTATCTCGGCCCGCTGCTGACGGGCGGACCCACGCTCGCGTTCGGCGGTCGCGGCGTTGGCAGTACGATCGAGGCAGCGCGTCTGCTCGACCCGGTCTATGAGCAGATTGGTTCGAATATTTTCCTCACCGGGAAGCCGGTCTACGGAAATCCTGTTTCTGAATAATGGGCGAAACTTTCCGTCGTATTCCTTGTTCAATTACCACAACCAAGGAGGAAAAATATGAACTGGAAAAAACTTCTCATCATTGCAATCGCGGTCGTTGGCTTCGGCTTCGTTTCCGCGCCGAGGTCCGAGGCTGGAGTCCGCGTCGGCATTAACGTCGGCGTCCCGGTCGGCGTCGGCTACGGCGGATACTACGGATCAGGTTATTCGCCTTATTACGGCTCGCCCTATTATGGATACGAGCGCGTCCATTACGGTCGCCGCCACTATCGTCCGCGGCGGGTTTATGTGCGCCGGCATTTCCATTACAGGCACGGGCACCGTTATGCGTGCAGCGTGCGCCATGGCGGTCGCTACTAAGCGCGAACGTTAATATGGAGAGCCGGCTGGATTCGTCCCGCCGGCTCTTTTTTTGTTCTCGCGGCTGGCGTGCATCGATTAAGGGAAGAACCCGAAACGTCTGCAACAAGGCGCTGTTGAAAGGCGTTTTGTGATTCTAGGAGAATGCGATTCAGCTTCACGATTCGAAGTGGCCGCATTCTCCGAAGGCACTTCGGTGGGGCATCCGGCGCTCGTGCCCTCGAGGTCGCTTATGGAGCCGGAGAAGGTCGCGCGAATTCTTTTTTTAGACGTTCCACCACTGGCTCCATTTCGCGCTTTCTCTTCTCCTGCAATTCGCGCCGGAGTTCCTGATCGATCCGCTTCCGCTCTGCCACGTAACGCTGCTCAAAAAGCGCCCGCTTTTCCGCCTCAATTTGCAGCCCCGAGTCGCGCAGGGCCGCTTCCGCGTCTCGCTGGAGCCGCTGCTGCCGCGCAAGTTCACGCGCGCGCAAAACGTTTTGCGTCTCCATTGGCATCTGCCGCCAACGCTCCGCATTCGAACGAAGACGCTGCCGATCCACCGGCGACATTTCCCGCCAACGCTGATTTCCCTGGCGCAACTGGAGCGGACCGCGCTCCATTCCAGAGTGTTGCCCGCGTGACTGCAGAGGTGGCCGTTGCGCCAGCGCGTTGCCAACGGAAAACCACAAAGCCACGGCAGCAGCTAGAGGGTAGAAACGTCTGAGTCCGTCCACAGACCATCCTCCTCCAACGCGATCAAATCGTCCAGATCCGCCACCACCTCGAAGTCGACCGCATCCAACTGCGCGATAGAATCGGGCAACGGCTCAGCCTCAACAGCCGCCCGCGGGCTCTCGGCAGTCTGATGCACTGCCAATCCTATTGCCGCCATGATCGCTAGCGCTGCGGCCGAGACCGAGACCACTCGAGGCGACGAAAGCCAGGAAGAATATCGATCTCGCCAAGTCGGCACGTGGCGAATTTCTCGCAGAACATTCCGCGCGAAAAAAGGCGACACGACCGGAGGCTGTTCGGCTTTGCCCAGCAAATCCCACAGTGCTTGATCATCCTCGCGTCTCATCTCGGGAATTGAACAGGCCACGACCGCGAAAGTTGCATAACGTCGGCGTTTTCCCGACCCAACATCCGCCTACACTTCCGCCGCTTCCAGGAAGCCTTCGAGCTGTCGGATGCGCGTGGGATGACGCATCTTGCGGAGCGCCTTCGCTTCGATTTGCCGGATGCGCTCCCGGGTCACGCGAAACTGCCGGCCGACTTCCTCAAGCGTGCGGCTGTATCCGTCCACCAGGCCAAACCGTTGCTCCAGGACCTGCCGTTCGCGCTCCGTCAGCGTCTCGAGGACGTCCTTGATCTTCTCTTTCAGGAGAACAATCGCCGTCATATCGCTGGGGTTTTCCGCGCCCTTATCCTCGATGAAATCGCCGAAATTCGTTTCTTCGCTTTCGCCCACCGGCGCTTGCAGCGAGATCGGCTGCTGCGCCATCTTCAAGACCGCGCGCACGCGATCCACCGGCAGCAAAATTTCCTCCGCCACCTCCTCCGGCGAAGGCTCACGACCGTATTCCTGCACCAGCTGCTTCTGCACCCGCATCAGCTTGTTGATCGTCTCGATCATGTGCACCGGAATGCGAATCGTACGCGCCTGGTCGGCAATCGATCGAGTGATCGCCTGCCGAATCCACCAGGTCGCATAGGTCGAAAATTTATAGCCGCGGCGATACTCGAACTTCTCCACCGCCTTCATCAAACCCATGTTTCCCTCCTGAATCAGATCGAGGAAGGAGAGGCCGCGATTCGTATATTTCTTCGCGATGGAAATGACCAGGCGCAGATTCGCCTCCACCATCTCGGTCTTCGCGCGGAGCGCTTTCTTCAGCCAAGCTTTCAACTCCTGATACTGCTCGACATATTCTTCGAGCGAGAGCCAAAGCATGGTTTCAAGCGCACGCGACTTCACGCCGAGCGGTGACTTCACGCGTTTCGCGCGGATGCTTTGCCATCTCTTCCTGCAGCTTGGTCAGCTGCAGAAATTTCTCATCCGCCAGGTTCACGAACTCTTCCGTCACCTTCTGTTTGAAATAGAACTTCGGGTAAAGCTTCTGCAAAGTGGCGACCGATTTCTGGAATGCCTTCCTCTTTTTCGCGTCTTCCCGTGACGCGCTCAGCAGGACGCCATATTGAACCTCAATGGCCGCGCTCAGCTTTTCCACCTGCTTGCACAGGCGCGGCAGCAATTTCATATAGCGCTCCCGACTTTCGATTTTTTTGTCGAGAATCACGCGGTCAAAACGCTCGCCGCCTTCGGTTAATTTCGCCGCCAGATCGAGATGCGCCTGGGCTATGAAACCAAAACGATTAACCAGCCGCTGCACCATGCTTTCCGCTTCCTCGATTCGCTTGGAAATCTCCACTTCCTGTTCGCGCGTCAGGAGCGGAACCTGCCCCATTTGCTTCAGATACATCCGGACTGGGTCGTCGAGGATGTCCAGTTTCGTCTCCGGTTTTTCCTCTTCTTCCTCGTCGCTATCTTTCTTCCCGTCTTTGTAACGGTCGACCTCCGAAGCCTCGATGATATCGATCTCCATCCGGCGCAGCCGCGTCAAAATGGTGTCCAATTCATCCGCATCCGTCACGTCTTGCGGAAGCGCCTCATTTAAGTCGTCAAAAGTGAGGTAGCCCTGCTCCTTCGCGAGCTTGATCAGCTCCCGGATGCGACCCTGGATATCGCCAGCCGTCGCGGCCATGATCAAAGGCGATGGCACTTCTTCTGGCGGTGTCGCGCGTTTCGCTGGTTTGATCGCCTTAACTTTTTTTACCGGCGCGCGCTTGGGCGCTGATTTCGGCTTCGTTTTCGCTTTGGATACCGGTCGCGACTTTGTCTTCTTGTCCGACTTTTTCGGGGCCAACTTCGTGCGCGCAGAAGGCTTCTTGCGGACGGGGCGGACCGATGACGTGCGTTTTGCGTGCGTAGCCAAGTCTTGGTGCTCTAAGAGAAAATTCTGCGTTTCTAACCCCAACTTTTCGCGCGGGTTACTGCCCTCTCACCAATCTTTTAATTGTCGAGCACACGGGCAGGCGAAACCGCGGAAAGTTCACCGAGCTGCATCTTGAGGTCAACAACTTGTTTCTGCAATCGGGTCAATTCTCCGGCGCTTAATCGCGGGATGCTCAATCGTCCCTCCGCGACCTGCAGTTGTCGTCGGATGACCGCCTGTTTCAGCCCGGCCCACCAGCCTCGCGCCACCGCTTCCGCATTCACCGGCATCTTCTGCATCAACCAAGAAGAGACCAACGCCTCCTCGCCGGGCGCAAGCTCCGACATAAAACCGTTGACCGATGCCGGATCTTCCGGTCGCAGATCACCCTCCAGAATTCGAACCAACATTTCCGCATCCGGCGTTTGCGATAAGACTTCGCGCCAATCTTCATTCAGTAACGCCACCCGCGCATCCGTATCGCGCAGAGCCAGGAGACAAAGCATGGCCACATCGTGTCGCGGCGCCGGAGCGACGACGATCGGCGCTTCTCGGATCTCCGGCGAATAACTGCGCGCTGGTTTCTTCAACAGCCCTTCAAAATCCCGCACCGTCACCCCGATGCGCGTCGCCACCCGGCTCGCCACTTCCGAGCGCATGATCGGATCATGCACGCGCACCACCGTCTCGGCCATTTTTCGCGCCAGCTGCATTTTCGCTCCCATGGTTCGCAAATCGGCCGCGCTGACCTCTCGCTCGATCCAATAATCGAAGAAATCGCGCGCAGCGGAAATGCGTTGTTCGAAAGCTTCTTTCCCGTCCCGACGCACGATGGAATCTGGATCATCGCCTGCCGGCATTTCCGCGATTCGCACCATGAGATTATTTTGCAGCAGCGCTTCCAGCGAACGCTCGGCCGCCTTTTGCCCCGCCGCGTCTGCGTCAAAACAGAGCACCACCTCTTCCACGAACCGGCTCAAAGTGCGCGCCTGTTGCTCCGTGAACGCCGTTCCTTGGGGCGCGACCACATTTGTGATTCCTGCCTCAAAGAGTGTGATCAAATCGAGCTGGCCTTCGCACACGATCGCGCTTTTCGCCTCGATGATCGCGCGCTTGGTTTTGTGCAGCCCAAAAAGAACGTTGCCCTTCCGGAAGAGCGGCGTCTCCGGCGAATTTAGATATTTGGCGGTGGCGGCATCGCTCCCGAGCGTCCGTCCACTAAATGCAATCACCTCCCCGGTGTCGTTGCAGATAGGGAACATGATGCGACCACGGAAACGATCGTAGACTTCGCCGTCCGGCCGTTCGTCATCGCGCGGTTTCACCAAGCCGCTTTGCAAAATTTCCGTCCGCCGATACCCGCGCTCTCGCGCCCAACCTAAGAGCGCATCCCACGAATCCGGCGCAAACCCGATCTGCCAGGCCGCCGCCACGTTTCGATCGATCCCGCGCTGCTTCAAATAATCGCGCGCTGGTTTCGCCCACTCGCGTTTCAAAAGATTTTCGTGAAACCATTCCGCCGCTTCCGCGTGCATTTGCAGTAACGTCCGCCGCGTCTCGTGTTGCCGATCGTCACTGCCATCCGCATTGCGCTCTTCAATCACCGCAATCCCGGCACGCGTTGCGAGTTTCTTGACCGCTTCCGGGAAGTTCAGGTGCTCATAGAGCTCTAAAAATCGGAACACACTCCCGCCCGCCCCGCAGCCGAAGCATTTAAAGATTTGCCGGCCGGGATTTACCGTAAACGAGGGACTCTTCTCCTGGTGAAACGGGCAGAGCGCTTTGAAGGTGGAGCCCGCGCGTTTTAGCGGAAAATACGAACCGATAACGTCCACGATATCGTTGGCCGCGGCGATTTGTTCGATCGTTTCTGTGGGGATGCTGCCCATGCGTTTCGCTTTTGGCTCGTCTGCCGCGCGGCGGATGGCAAATTAGCTGCAGGCCGCCCTGCCCGCCACCGCAACCTTCCCACGAGCCATGAGATCATTCGTCCTTTCCCTTCTCTTCTTCGCCAGCCTTGCCGTGGCGGCACCCCGCCTCCACGCTCGCGAGGAAATCAGGAAAGGCAGCATCGTCGTCCTGCCGCTCGAAGGCGAAGTCTCGCCACCCATGTTTCTTTTCCTCCGCCGGATCATGAAATCCGCGGAAAGCGCCGGCGCGGCTGCCGTCATTCTCGAAATGAATACCTATGGCGGGCGACTCGATAGCGCCGAGGAAATCACTAAACTTCTCAATCGCGCCAACCTTCCGACCTACACTTACATCAACACCAATGCCGGCTCCGCGGGCGCCCTCATCGCTCTCGCGACCCAGCACATTTACATGGCCCCGGTGAGTGCCATCGGTGCCGCCGCTCCCATCAAATCTTCCGGCGAAGATCTTGGGAAAACCGCGCGCGACAAGACGATTTCTTATTGGTCCGCTCTCATTCGCGGCTCCGCGAATCGCAACAGTCACAACCCAGACGTAGGCGAAGCCTTCATGGACAAGGAGAAGGAAGTAAAGATCGGCGATCGCATCATTCATCCGAAAGGCACCTTGCTCACCCTCACCGCGCAGGAAGCGGCGGTGCGGATCGACGGCAGACCAGTCCTCGCGGAAGGCATCGCCGACTCCGTCGCGGAGGTCGTGCAAAAGGCCGGCCTCAAGGGAGAAATCGTCTCGGTGAAACCAGCCGGCTTTGAGCGTCTCGCATTTTGGATCACCTCGCTGGCGCCGCTTCTTCTGCTCGGCGGCATGATCTTCGCCTATTTGGAATTCAAGATTCCGGGCGCGAGCGTGCCCGGCATTCTCGCCGCCATTTGCTTCGGCCTCTTCTTCTTCGGCCACTACTTCGCCGGGCTCGCCGGCTGGGAAGTAGCCGGGCTTTTTGTCCTCGGAGTGGTGCTCGTCCTCGCGGAAGTTTTTATTTTCGCGCACAGCACCATTCTTTTCGGGGCACTCGGCGCTTTTCTCATGCTCGGCGCCTTGCTCTGGGCGATGGTGGATCGTTATCCCGGTCAGCGTCTTCTGCCCTCCAGCGGGATGCTGCTCGGCCCCGTTATGAATTTGCTCATCGCCCTGCTCGCCACTGCGGTCGGAATTGCTTTGCTCGCGCGCTTTCTCCCACGCACTAACATCTACCGCCGCTTTGTCCTCTCCGCCGACATCCCTTCGGGACCTTCTCTCTCAGACTCGCCGCGCATTTTCGCCGCCGCGGCGAAAATTGCCCTCGGCACGACCGGTATTGCCCTAACGACACTCCGACCGAGCGGAAAGGTCAGGTTTGATGATCACGTTTTGGATGTTGTCACCGAGGGCGATTTTATCGCGGCCAACACCGTCGTCACTGTCGTTTCGACGGACGGCATGCGGGTGGTCGTGAAGAGCGAGACTTGAGCAACCGCACATCGATGGCGGAGTCAGATCGTCCTTAGCCGCCAGCGACGACGCGGATAAATTCTATCCGGTCAGCTTCCGCCAACAGGCGGTCCGGCCATTCGCGTTGATGCAGAGCGACGCCGTTGTGCTCCACCAAGACAGAATTGGCCGGGAAACCCAGCCGTCCCGCGAGTTCGGCCACGTTTGCCGCGCCGCGCGTGTCGGCTAATTCGCCATTCAGCCAAACTTTCATGAGGCGAGGAGGGCTTGATCCCAATCCTTCCAGACCGTCTCGAAGCCTTGCCCGCGCAAAGCCGCGGCAACCTCGGCCGGCGCACGTTCATCACTGATCTCAAATTGGCCGGTCGCCACCCGATCGCTCCCTTCCTGGAACTCGGGCGCGACAATCCGACCGCGCACCGTCTGGTGGAGATTTTCCGCACCTTGGCCAGTATATCCGCCAGGCTCAGTGTGGCTGCCGGCACTCATCATCGTGATGCCGAGGGGCACCAGAGCGTCTCTGAGCGAGGCGCGCTCGCGTGTGCTCAGGACTATGCCCAACTGTGGAAAACAGATTCGCAACGCGCAGATCAATTGCGCCAGTTCACGGTCCGAAAGCGAATGAAGCGGCTCGAATCCACCCGCGGCGGGCCGCAAACGCGGCAGGCTGACACTGAGCTGCGCCTGCCAGCACCGCTTCAGCAGATATTCCACATGCGCGGCCAGCGCGATCGCTTCTTCGCGCCACGGCGCCAGGCCAAAGAGGGCGCCAATCCCGATGCGGCGAAAACCAGCCTCGTATCCGCGTTCCGGGCAATCCAGCCGCCAATTGAAATCCCGCTTCGGCCCGGAGGTATGCATCTGGGCGTAAATGCCGCGATCATACGTCTCCTGATAAACTACCAAAGCCTCTGCCCCAGCCTGAACCAGGGGCACATACTCCGAGGTTTCCATCGGTCCGACCTCAATCGCAATCGAGGAAAAATCCGGCGCCAACGCGCGCACGCAATCTGCCATGTAAGTCCCGTTGACGAACTTCGGATGTTCGCCCGCGACCAGCAGCACCTGACGAAAACCTTCCGCAGCCAGATGTCTTCCTTCCGCCGCCACTTGCGCCAGCTCAAGCGTGACCCGCAGGATGGGATTGTCGCGCGAGAAGCCGCAGTAGCTGCAATTATTTATGCACTCGTTAGACAGGTAAAGCGGCGCAAAAAGCCGCATCGTGCGGCCAAAGTTCCGCCGCGTCAGCGCCTGTGCCTCCTGGGCGATCTGTTCAAATTCCGCATTCGTTTTCGGCGCCAAAAGACGCTCAAATCGCCGGACAGTGGACGATTTTTCGAAAGCTAAACTGTCCAGGGTGTTCGCAAACGACATCCGGCCAACTTCGTGGAACCGGCAGTGTTCGCAAACCACGCGCACCGGAGTTCCTCCGCCATCGTTTCCATGCAATCTTGTCGCCGTGAGCAGCCCGCGCTTCATTCCCCTGCCTGCGCGGCCGACCTTTTCCAACGAGGAAATGGCCAGGCGTGCGGCCGCCTTCCATCGCGAAATCGAGAGCCGCCGCACGGTGCGCGATTTCTCGGATCGCCCGGTGCCGCGCGACGTCATCGAGCTTTGCCTTCGCGCAGCCGGCACCGCCCCGAGTGGGGCAAACATGCAACCCTGGCATTTCGCGGCCGTGAGCGATCCGGCGATGAAGCGAGAGATTCGCGCGGCGGCAGAAATCGAGGAGCGCGAATTCTACCAGCACCGGGCGCCGGCGGAATGGCTCGCAGCATTATCCGCTCTCGGCACCAATGCAGAGAAGTCGTTTCTGGAGAAGGCACCCTGGCTCATCGCGATTTTCGCCCAGCCCTTCCGCTTCAACGCGGACGGTAGCCGCATGAAACACTACTACGCCACCGAGTCCGTCGGCATCGCGACGGGCCTCCTGATCGCTGCTTTGCATCACGCCGGGCTGGCTACGTTGACTCACACTCCGAGCCCGATGGGTTTCTTGAACTCCATCCTCAACCGCCCGATGCATGAGAAACCTTTTCTGCTGCTGGTGGTTGGATATCCGACCGAGGACGCGCAAGTGCCCGACATCGGTCGAAAGCCGCTGTCCGAAATAAGCTCCTTCCTTACGTCGGAAAAATGATCGGTCTCAGGCGTCCGATTTAAGGCCACTGACATTGGCGTACAAAACAAAAACGCCGGGAACACATACAGTGTTCCCGGCGTTTTGTAATTTTAGCTCTCTGCTCGCTTAGAACGCGAAGTTCAGACCGGTGCGAACCATGATGAAATCATCATCGCCGCCTTCGACGTCATTGAAGCTGATGTCATTGGTCCAACCGATGTGCGGGGTGAAGCGAACTTCAAAGCCGGCACCGAACTGACCCATAAACTTACCGCCGTCCTCATCACGATTAAAGAAGCGGGTGTTGTTGTTATTGTTGTCATCACCCTGGAAGTATCCACCCACGCCGATGAACGCGTAAGGCGCGAAACGGCTGCAAGGGATCGGGTAACGGAACGTAAACGTGCCGAGAACTCCGCCGACGAAGTCGTTGTCGTCATTGTTGCGGAAGAAGTTGTTATTGTCGTTCCGATCCACTGCCAGACCGAAACCCTGAATACCAACGCCGAAATAACGACGGAAAAAGTACTTCACGTCGAGAGAACCGCCGAAGCCGTCGTCCCAACTGTCGTCGAAGAAGAAGTTATTATTGTTGTCGTCGCCATTCACATTCGCACCGTAGATGCCCGAAATGCCGACGTTCCATTCGTTGTCCGCGTACCACGAAGGGCACGGGGCTTGTTCCACCTGTTTCATCTCTTTGCCCGAGTAGGTTTCGCCGGCCAAAGCGGCCGAAGCGACCGCTGCCACTGCGCAAAAGGTCAAGGTTAGTTTTTTCATTTTGTTGCTCCTGTTTGTTTTGGGTTAAGACCGGCTATCGCAGAACGACGGGGACCGGTGGTATCAAAAGACGCAATTAAAACGTCTTTAGATGGCGCCGACATTGGCAGAAAAAGAAACGTTTGCCAGCGAAATTTGGGGTTTTTTTCTCTGGAATGCTCCTCAGCGAACTGGCCCCCACGCTTATGGTTTCAATTCCACGCCGCTACCTGCGTCCGTGACCGTGAATTTTTCATGATGATAGGCAGGATCGCCCCGGAACAAGAGCCGGCCGGCATAGCGACGCTCCAGTTCCACCAGCAGGTCTTCATCCTCTTCCTTCAGTCGTTTCAAAACATCCGGATTCAGAATCACCCGGATTTCGTGGACGGTGTCCTGGTATTTGCGCATGACGGTGTTCAGCATTCGATGCAACTCCACACTGGTGGTCATGGAGGTTTTTACGACGCCGCGCCCCTGGCAATACGGACAATTTTCGTAAATTGAATCGCTCAGGCTTTCTTGCGCCCGTTGGCGAGTCATCTCCATCAGACCCAATGCTGAAAGCTGCAGCACATGAGTCTTGGCTTTGTCCCGCTTCAGCCGATCGCGCATTAAATTGAAGACAGCCTGTTGATCTTTCCGGCTCTTCATGTCGATGAAATCGCCAATGATCAGACCGCCGATATTGCGCAAGCGCAGTTGCCGCGCGATCTCGTCCGCCGCCTCCAGATTCGTCTGCAGGATCGTTTTCTCGACATCGCGTCCACCCTTGTTGCGACCCGTGTTCACGTCGATCGCCACCAGCGCTTCCGTCTCATCGATGACGATGTACCCCCCGCATTTCAGCCAGACCTGCCGGTGGAAGGCATCGTCAATTTGCTTCTGCACCCCGAAGGTCTCGAAGACCGGAGCCGCGCCGTCGTAATATTGAATCCGGTTGCGCGCCCGACGCGAGATCTGGCCGACCATCTCGTTCATTCGATCGATCGCGACGCGATCGTCGCAAATCACTTCATCGATTTCATCGGTGAGAAAATCGCGCACCGTCCGCTCGACCAAATCCGGCTCTTCGAAGACGCGACACGGCGCCCGGTCTTCCTTGATGGCCTGCTCCACCCGCGCCCATTGCTCCACCAGAAATGCCAAATCGCGCACAAAGTAACGTGCACGCTGGCCTTCGCCCACCGTCCGGATGATGACGCCGATCCCGTCGGGAATCTCGAGCTGCCGGAGGATCTTGCGCAATCGATCCCGCTCTTTCGGGTTCTCAATTTTGCGCGAAATACCGCTCCGATCACTGTAAGGCATGAAGACGAGATAGCGTCCCGCGAAACTAAGGTTCGTGGTCACTCGCGGCCCTTTCGTCCCGATCGGCCCCTTCGTGACCTGCACGATGACTTCTGCCCCGACCGGATAAATATTCGGAATGTCTTTTGCAGTGATCCGCTTTTTCGACGGTCCGCGTTTATCCGGCCGATCAATTTCTTCGATGCCGCTATCCAGGGCCGCGGGAATCGCATCCCAGAAATGGAGGAAGGCGTTTTTCTCGAAGCCGATGTCGACAAACATCGCCTTCAATCCCATCTCAATGTTCTTAACTCGGCCTTTGTAAACGCTCCCAACAATGTTGCGCGTGCTGTTACGCTCGACGCTGTATTCTTCCAGCCGGCCATCCTCCAGGAGCGCCACGCGACGCTCCAGTTTTTCCACGCTGATGACGAGCTTGTTGCCCGTTTTGCGCGTGGCCAGACCCAAAATCCGTTTCACTTTTTCTATCATAAATTAAAAATGGTTGTGCGATCACGCCCAGCGTTCGCGGGCGAGGAGAGAAAAGCGCAGACATGATCGAGGGTTTTTATCTCCGCTGACCCGGACGCCGCGCAGGAGGCGGCGTGGGCTGGGGCCGGCGATTGCCGCCACCGAAAAGGCGTTCAAAAAAGTTAGGCTTGCGAGGCGGTGGCAGGGCAGCGGCCGGGCGGGCGCGGGCGGCCCGCTGCGCTCTGGGCTCGACCCGGCCGCGCGCGTCGGCTTCGGGTTCCACATCCGGCGTCGCGTCGGAAGCAGCCATTTGCACAGTCGCGTTATCAGATTGCGCAAAGTTCTCCTCGTCCCCACCGGGAACGTTCGGCCCTGAGTCTTTGAAATCGACGGCCTCGATCATCTGGAAGGGATTCGCCTTTTGCGCTGGCGCTAACCAGGCCAATTGCGGTTCGAATCTGCCCTCGTCCATCGCTAGCGCGCGCTCTAAAATCCTCGTCGCAATCGGCGCCGCGACTGAGCCGCCGTGCGCACCGCCCTGGACCATGACGGCTATGGCGTACTTCGGATTATCGTAAGGGGCGAAGCAGGCGAACCAGGCGATCGTGTCCTTTTTCCCGTCCGTCATGGCCTGCGCCGTTCCAGTTTTACCGGCAACCTCCACTCCGGGAAGGCGCGCGCGCCCACCAGTTCCACCACCTTCATTGACTACTTTCCACAAGCCACGCCGCGCCATCTCGATCTGATCGGGGGAGAAATCCGTGCGCAAATCGCCGTGCACTTTAGGTGTCTGCGATATGATCGGCCGGCCCTGATTGTCGATGAGCGTTTTACCTTCAGCATCGACCAGATTCTTGACCAGGCGCGGGTAATACGACACGCCGCCATTAGCCACCGTGGCGTAGACCATCGCCAACTGCATCGGACTGACCAAATCGAAGCCCTGTCCGATGGAGACGTTGGCCGTGTACGCAGACGACCATTTTTCGCGCGGATAGTTCACCTTCATCCATTCTGGACCGGGCAAAATTCCGGGCTGCTCGCCGGTGATCTCGATGCCCGAGGCTTTGCCCAGGCCAAGGGTTTCACCCGTCTCATCGATGGCATTGATTCCGGCTGCGTTTCCGAACTGATAAAAGAAGGCATTGCATGAAACTTTGATCGCATCCGAAAGCCCGATCGTGCCGTGCGATCCACCTTTCTCGCCGATCCAGCACTTGAAATAATGGTCGCCGTAGCTCACGCCGCCGGAACAGTTAAATCGCTGATTTCCGATTCCTTTCCGCAAACCCGCCAGCGCGGTCACCAGTTTGAAAGTGGAACCCGGAGGGAAGGCGCTCACCGCGCGATTGATCAGAGGATTTGCCTCATTTTGCCGCAGTGCGTCCCAGTCTTTTACTTTGATGCTCGGGATAAACGTATTTGGGTCAAACGACGGCACGGAAGCCATTGCCAGGATGTTGCCGTTATTCGGATCCACCACCACGGCAGCACCGCGGCCCACCGCGCGCAGCGCTTCCTCGGCGATCGACTGCAAGCGCGCGTCTAAAGTCAAAATAACGTTCGCGCCTGCTTGCGGCGGCTCTTCGCGCAGGACACCATCGATCGCGCCCTTCGCGTTACGGCGCAGATAGCGTATCCCAGGTTTGCCGCGGAGATATTCGTCCATCGTTTTCTCGATGTTCGATTTCCCGTCCACGTCGCCTTGATAAAAGGTAAACTTCCGCGCCTCCTCCTTATTCGTATCATCCGGCGCACCGACGTAGCCTAACAAGTGGGCCGCCAGCGCGCCGTAAACGTAGGAACGGACCGGCTTGATCGCGATGTCCACGCCGGGCAAGCCCACATCATGCTCGGAAAACTTCGCCATCGTCTCAAAATCGATGTCTTTGATGTAGGAAAACGGGACCTCCGTGTTCGTGCGGTAATGCTTTTGCAGCCGGTTCGCATTGTAATCGCGCGCCAGGTCCAGATCGTCGAGCCGCGGCACCACGCCATCGTTCACGATCTTCACGATATCGGCTTCGGTCATGTCTTTCGGCATGCCGTTAATGGTGGCGCGATAGTTCGTCACCGGCGGACGCCCCATTTTCATCCGGTATCCCTTCACCATTTCGGGTAGGTAAAAATCGACCTCATAGCTGGCGCGGTTCTGCACCAGAGTGACGCCGTTACGATCCCGAATCTCGCCTCGCACCGAGGGAATGCGCACCGTGAGTTCCGAGCTCCCGCGAATGCGCGCAGTCCAATCTGCACCTCGCGCCACCTGCACCCACCAGAGCCGGGCTACGACCGCGCCCAAGCCAAGCAGCATGAAAACTCCCAGGATTTGAATGCGCACTCGATGCCCAAAACGCCGTCTATTCATCAGTAGGTTTCCCGTTCCGGTAAAAATGGATTACCCGTCGCCTGCCCGATCGTATGCAGCAGCCAGAACATCAAAGGCGCCATAATCATAGCCAGCACGCCCGGCCCGCCGATCTGCCACCACGCTTCCGGCGTGAATAGAATCGAGCCCCGGCGGAAAGTGATCATGAGATATTGCGAAAGAAGAATGAGCGACGTGCAAACTCCGCTCATGATGCAATGAACCTCCCATCGCCCCCGGATGAACAACGGCCTCAGCCCATGCATGATGGACGCCAGCACGGCGTAAATGAGTATTGACCATCCAAACGCGATTTCAACACGCGCATCGATCACCTGCATCGTGAGCGCGTCGAGCAATAACCCCGCGAAAGCTGCCAGGGTCAGCATGAGTGGAAAAGGCAGAGCCATCGCTCCGTAGAAAACCACCAACGGCACGATGTAAACGTGCGCGTTATACATCCATTCCAACGGCGGGATGAAGAGCTCGATGATCTGCGCGAGAAAAACCAGCACGAGAAGGATCGCGAAAAAGATCATTTTCGGCCAGCCACCACGAAGACGTCTTCGAGCTTGGAAAGATCCACCGCGGGATTGATTCGGGCCTGCCCATCGAGGTCACGCACCTTGTATTCCTTGACCGTCCCCACCAAGAGCCCGGAAGGAAAAACTCCCCCCACGCCGGATGAGTAAACCTTCTGCCCCGGCTGCAGGTTCGCTTGCTTGGAAAGAAAATTTAGATTGAGCAACGGCGTCAATGCACCTGCCACCCGTTCGCCAGAGACGATTCCCTGCTCGCGCGAGCCTTCCACATTCGCGGCTACGCGGCAGTTCTCGTCCGAGATCAACAGCACGACCGAAATCGTATCGCTCACTGTGGTGGTTTTACCGACCAGCCCTTGATCAGTCACCACCGACATATCAGTCTCAATCCCGTCGTCTTTACCGCGGTTGATTGTGACCGTCCGCCACCAGGTGGAGGCGTCCCGCGTTACGATCTCAGCCGGCACGAGACGGAAGACGGAACGCTCCCGATAAGCCAGCGCGAGACGCAAACGATTCACCTCCCGCTCGACATCGCGCAGGGCTTGGTTCGTCGCCTTCAGCGACCGATTTTCCACCCGCAGTTGCGCCGATTCCTTTTCCAGCTCCTCCAGCGATTTCAAACCTTGCCGCACAGAAGTAATCTGCTTTTCGAAGCTCGATCCGGTCGTGAGAAACGGCGAGATCAATTGATAAAACCCAGACTGCACTTTGCGCGTGCTCTCCGGGCCGAAGGTCATCAAATAGCCGAGGACCGCGGCAAACAAGACCAGCGCGACGATGCTCGACCGGTTCATGGGCAACGCGAAACGCGCAACGCAAAGCGCGAAACGAAAGGACTGCTCGTCATCGCGCCGCTTGTCTCAGCACCGCAATCCGAGGTTTGCGTTCCGCGCTTATTCTCACCGCCACGACCGATCGGTCGAGGCGACTTGACGAAGAAATTTGATTTCATTGAGGCACTTGCCGGTTCCTTCCGCGACCGCACTCAGCGGATCTTCCGCCACATGGACAGGAAGACCCGTCTCCTCGCTCAAAAGCTTATCGAAACCGCGGAGCAACGCCCCGCCGCCCGCCAGGACTAATCCACGATCCACCAAATCCGCCGAGAGCTCCGGCGGACAACGCTCGAGCGTGATCCGCACCGAATCCACAATCGTCGAGATCGGCTCAAGCAGCGCTTCCCGCACTTCCTGCGAAGTGATCATGAGAGTTTTCGGTAATCCCGCGACGAGATCGCGACCCTTCACTTCCACGCTCGTCTCCTTTTCGCTCGGATAAGCGGAACCAATCTTGATCTTGATCTCTTCCGCCGTGCGCTCGCCGATCATCAAATTGTACGCACGCTTCATGTATTGCACGATCGCTTCATCCAGCTCATCGCCCGCCACACGCACGCTGCGGCTGAAGACAATGCCGGAGAGCGAAATCAGCGCCACTTCCGTCGTGCCGCCCCCGATGTCGATGATCATGTTGCCCGCCGGATCCTGCACCGGCAGACCCACGCCGATCGCCGCTGCCATCGGCTCTTCGATCAAATAAACTTCACGCGCACCCGCGTGAGTGGCGGATTCGCGGACCGCCCGTTTTTCCACTTCCGTGATGCCGGATGGCACTGCGATCACCACCCGCGGCCGCGCCCGCACGCGGCGATTGTGCACTTTGGTGATAAAATGCCGCAGCATTGCTTCCGTCACTTCAAAGTCCGCGATCACGCCATCTTTCAACGGCCGCACCGCCACAATATTAGAAGGCGTGCGCCCGAGCATGCGCTTCGCCTCATCGCCCACCGCGAGCACCTTGTTCGTCCCCGCCTGCACCGCCACCACGGACGGTTCGCGCAAGACGATTCCCTGATCTTTGACG
This sequence comes from uncultured Verrucomicrobiae bacterium, assembly GCA_963762685.1. Taxonomy (GTDB): domain Bacteria; phylum Verrucomicrobiota; class Verrucomicrobiia; order Chthoniobacterales; family UBA10450; genus JACCTI01. The sequence continues at coordinate 529,582 of CAVXLV010000013.1, forward strand.
TAAACCAGCGTGTTGGCTGTGCCCAGGTCGATGCCGATGTCGCTGGATAACCAGCCAAAAAGTCCGTTAAACATGAATAAGAGAGATCGCTGAAACGCTTCCCAGTCCGTCGGGCCCGTCCTCTGCCATAACCAAAACAGCTCAAGTGCGCTGCGGGCGCGACCCCAACCGGCTGAAACGCAGAGTATCTAGAAACGATGCCTCGCAACGTCAAGGGAAAGCTGCCACTCGCAGGTGAAACCTTCGGCCGCGATGGCTCAGCATCGATCATTTACCAGCGAAGGGCCACTTCGCTGAGCGGGCTCGGAATTGAAGCGTTGGACGTTGAACGTTGGACGTTGGACGTTTCCCCATGCCCACCCCGCTCATCGCGCCTTCCCTCCTCGCCGCCGACTTCGCGAAATTAGCCGACGAAGTCCACGCCATCGAAGCCGCCGGCGCCGATTGGCTCCACCTCGACATCATGGACGGCCATTTCGTGGACAACATCTCCTTTGGTCCCGCCCTCGTCGCCACCGTCCGCAAGCACACCAAACTCCCGCTCGATGTGCACCTGATGATCGAGCGGCCCGATCATTACGCGCCACGGTTCATGGAAGCAGGCGCGAACTCCATCACCGTCCACGTCGAACCCGAAGCCCACCACGACGTGGCAAAGACTCTCCACGCTCTTCGCGCCGCCGGCTGTCGCGCTGGCCTTTCGCTCAATCCCGCCACCCCTTTCACCGTCATCGAGCCCTTCCTCAGCGAGATCGACCTTCTACTGATCATGACTGTGCATCCCGGATTCGGCGGTCAGGCTTTCCGCCCCGAGATGATGGAAAAAGTGCGCGCAGCCAAGACGTGGAAAGAGTCTAACAAGTCCGAATTGGACATCGAAGTCGACGGTGGCATCAATGCGGAAACAGCCAGCCTCTGCGTCGAAAACGGCGCAAATGTCCTTGTAGCCGGCACCTCCATCTTCAAAACCGCCGACTACACCGAAGCCATCCGCGCCATGCGATCCTCCGCGCGCTAAATCGTCAGCCCGAGCCGCGCAGACGGCCGAGAAGGCCGGCGATTGCTTCGAAATCCTGCCTCAACCCGATCTTATCTCTACCCGCCCGCCGGCACACTCTCCGGCGACGTCTCGGACATGACCTCATCATTCTGCGTCACCCGCACCACCTCTTCGATCGTCGTCTTGCCCTGGCCGACCCGCCGCCAGCCGTCTTGACGCAAGGTCTGCATCCCCTGCGCGACTGCGCCTTGCTTCAACTCACCGCCATCGCGTTTCTGCACAATCATGCGACGCATCGATTCATTGATGACGCAGATTTCGTAAATCGCCAGGCGCCCCTGATAACCAGTCTGCCGACAATTATCGCAACCAATCCCGCGCAGAAAACGCGTGCCCAGCTCGTAAACCGGAAAGGCAATCTCCGCCAGATACTCGGACGGATATTCCACCATCTGCGCGCAATCCGGACACACCGTCCGCACCAAACGCTGAGCGAGAAAAGCGCGCACCGTCGATGCGAGCAAAAATTGCTCCACGCCCATATCCAGCAAACGCGTGATGCCACCCACGGCGTCGTTCGTGTGGAGCGTGCTGAAAACCAAGTGCCCCGTCATGGCCGCGCGGATGGCGATCTCGGCCGTCTCGAAATCACGAATTTCGCCCACCATGATCACGTTCGGATCCTGGCGGAGAATGTGGCGCAGCCCTTTCGCGAAAGTGAGATCGATCTCCGGTTTCACATCGATCTGGGACACGCCAGGCAAGCGATACTCCACCGGCTCCTCAATCGTAATAATACGCCGCTGCACCGAGTTAATGCTGCTCAGGAAACAGTAAAGCGAAGTCGACTTCCCCGAGCCCGTCGGTCCGGTAACGAGCACGATCCCGTTCGGCTGCTGCAAGAGCGCCTCAATCGTGCGCGAGTGTGCGGGACTCAAATCCAGGCGCTCGAAACCGAATTGCTGATGCTGCTGATCGCGACTCAACAAACGCAAGCTGATCGACTCGCCATTGACCGTCGGGATGGTCGAAACACGCACGTCGATATTCGCGGAGTTCGATTGCAAGTTGATCCGCCCATCCTGCGGCAAGCGGCGCTCTGCGATGTCCATGTGCGCCATGACCTTGAGGCGCGAGATGATGGCCGATTGCAGCACGCGCAATTGCGGCGGCACCGCCACCTCGTGCAGAATGCCATCGATGCGATAACGAATGCGCAGATCGTCTTCCAGCGGTTCGACGTGGATATCAGTCGCCCGTTCCACGATCGCTTCGCGGATGATTTGGTTCACAAATTTCACCACTGAGGCTTCGGGATCATCGGCATTCAGATCGGTGCTCGACTCGATATCCTGGTCCGCTTCGAACGCGCGATTCGTCTTCAGGATTTCATCGAACGTTTCCGCGCCCACGCCATAGAGCGTCTTCATCGCGCGCAGGATTTGCGCGCGCGGCACGAGCACCCATTCCACCGGCTTCTTCAGTAACTGCGAGGCCAGCTGCCGCGCCACGGAGTTAAAAAGATCGTAGGTCGCGAGCACGATCGCGTTTTCCTTCAGCTCGATCGGCAGGATGTGATGCTGAAAAACAAAACGGCTCGGGAGAATGCCGAGCGTCTGGCGATCGATCGTCTTGGCATCAATCGCCACCACCGGTACTTGGAACTGCTGGCCGATGGCCGCGAGGAACCGGTTCTCATCCACTTTCCCGGAATCGAGCACCTGCGTGGTCCACGAACCGCCGTTTAAATTTGACGAAAGCTCGACCGCTTCCTCGTAAGTGGGCACGCCACTAGCGACGAGAAGATCAATGAGCGACTGCCCGAGCGCGGAATTCATGCTGGCCGATTATCGCACCGCTGGCGGAAGATTCCAAGAGGTTGGGAAGAGGGAAAAACCGCGTCCACATACGTGCTCCAGCAACGCAACGGCGACCTTCACACGCTTGGGCTTTGCATTTGCAGCGGATGCGCGCAGGTCATCCCGAGCCGCGCCGACGGCCGAGGAATTTCCCACACGCTCCCGCCTGTTCCTTTACAGGGAAATCCGCGACACACTGCCGGCCACGCCCACAGGCGAAGGAAAACGTAACCCGAATTGCGAAATCCTTCAGCCGTCTCCGCGGCTCGGAATGACGGAAAAAGCGCCCCACTGGCAACGGCGCCGAGGAAGATGCGCGAGCGTGATCTGCTACGGCAAATACAACGCGCGCCGCACCGCCACGTTGATCGTGCCTGTCAGCTTATAGCCGTAATTCTTCTGCAGCCGCATGATCGCATCCGCAGTTTCAGTCCCGAAGACACCATCGATTTCACCACAGGAATAACCCAGTCGCTGCAATGCCGTCTGCACCGCTGCGACGTAGGCGGGATCGCTCTGCAACGTCCGCGCGCCTTTGAAATAATAATGGAAGCGCACGGAATAACGCGGCTCCAAATCAGTCGGCAGGACGTTGGAGCTTTGATGGAGCTTTCCCCATTCATCGCGTGGTGACAGCCCATCACTATAAACAAACGGCACGCCTCCGAATACTTGGCTCCCAAGGAAAGACGCGAAGACAAAAACGAAGAAGGCGATACGCATAATTTTCATCGCGCGCATTTACTTGCTCTCCGGCAAATCCGGGAGATCTGGCGGAGTTAAATCCTTATTATCTGTACCTGGCGGGCAGTCGGGACAATCGTCTTGGTTCAGCTCTGGGCCAAAATGAGTTTTATCCTCCTGTTTACGGCGCAGGCGCTGCAGATCCAACGGCGTCAGACTCACCTCAGGACGCATCAAGATGACTAATTCTTCGCGTGATTTCGTTTTGCCCGTCTGCCGAAAGAGGCCGCCAATGAGCGGCAATCGACCCAACACTGGGATGCCATCGAGCGACCGGCTTTTCCGATCGGTCACCAAACCGCCGAGCACCAGCGTGGAGCAGTTCGGCGCCGAAACAGTCGTCTTGATATAGCGCGTCGCGATGGTCGGGATGAGATTATTGTCGATCTGAACTCGGTCCGCCACCTCGTCCAGCTTCTGCAGAATATCTAGAGTCACTTCCTTCTCTGAATTGATCAGCGGAACGACTTCCAACTGCAGCGCTACTTTTTTGAACTGAATGTTCGACTGTTGCGCAAGCCCTCCGATCACCCCGCCAGTGCCACTGCTGATCGTATTTACAGGCACCGGGATTTCCGTTCCAGAGGCAATGATCGCCTTTTTATTATTGCTGGTGAAAATGGTTGGGCGCGAAATCGTCTTAAAACGTCCCGTCGAATCGAGCGCCCGCACGATCGCCGTCAAGCCAAACGCTGCGTTCACATAAACGCTCGATCCCCCCGTGGCAGCAGCCGTGGCGAGCTGCGTAAAATTCAGAAGATCGGATGGGTTGGCCAATCCCGCAGAGGTCGTCCGCCGGGTAGCCGCGATTCCGCCGCGACCCCCGGGATTAGATGGGTCAAACTTTACAAAGCGTTGCAGCAGATCGACACCGAATTCCTCCGTATTGTTAAGCGTAAGCGTCCCGATCACCGTGCTCAGCATAACTTGGGGCGCTTTCACGTCCATTTCGTCGAGCAGCTTCTGCACTTTGACCACGATCTCGCGATTACCCAGGATGATGATCGTGTTCGCACGTTGATCGGCAATAATCTTCGCGTTCCCGATTGTGACCGCTTGTGGCGTGGTATCCACGGCTTGCGTCGACAACTCTTCCGAGAAGTTCTGACTCCCACCGCCGCTCGAACCAAATTCATTCGAAGCCGAGCGATTTTGCGCGTTCCGATTCTGCTGCGGCGGCTGGTTGGGATTCGGCGCAGCGCCTGGTTGCGCCGCCGCACCGGCCCCGTCCTCGCCCGGCTCAGTCAACGTCTGCACGATCACAGGCAGCACGTCTGCGGCTGAGATGTAACGCAGCGGACGGGTGACGGGTTTCGCGAAATCAATATTGGCGTCGAACTCGCCGATCAAGCGCTTCACAAATGGCATGTTGACCGGGCGCGTGATGACGTGAATGCGGTTTGTCCGCACATCGGCGGCCATCTTGATTTTGCCGACCACGATCGAGTCTTCCGACAGTCCGGTCAGGCCGTTGAAGTCATTCACTTCGAACGAACCCGGTTGCTGCACTTGCTGCGGGATGGGCACTCCGGGACGGACGTTCCGCACTCCGGGGACGCCGGGCGTTCCGGGCGGCTGGTTCCCTTTGTCGAAGACTTCCTTCAACATATCGACCACCTTGCTCGCATCGGCGCGTTCGAGCTTGATGAATTCGCTCACCACTTCCGCCGGTGGGATGTCCACCTGATTGATGATGTTGACCAGGCTCCGGATAACGCTGGAGTTTTCCGTCACGAGGATGCTGGAGGATTTAGGCAGCGCCAGAAAAGAGGTGTAGGGCTGCGGCGGCGAGAGGTATTGCCCGAGCACTTGTTGCAGCTCGGTGGGATCGGCGAAGCGGAGCTTAAAAAGGAAACTGATTACGTGATCGCCGATCGGGATCATGTCTTCGTCGGAGATGATGGGAACGCCGGCGCCGCGTGGATTTTGCCCGGTGCCGATCACTTTCACCAAGTCGCCGCCCGCGGGGACGAGCGAGTATTTGTTCAGGAGAAGATTGATCTCGATAATCTTGATCGCTTCTTCACGCGGAACCGGCTTGGCGATGAAGATGTTCACTTTGCCTTGGACGAAATTGTCCATGATCAGCTTTTTGCCGGTGAGGGTCTCGTAGAGGCGGAGGACGTCCACGACATCGCTGTTCGGATACTGCAGCGTGACCATATCCGGCGCGCCCGGCGGCGCGGTCGCTCCCGGCGCCACGGAGGCAGTAGGAGGCGGCAGCTGCGCGAAAGCGGAGCTGGCGATGATCAGCACTGTGGCCGCGAGAGACAGGGGGCGAAACACGGGTTCTTATGTAGCGGGCGGGATCGCAGGGGTCAACCTCCGCGGTGAGAGGCGCTTTCGATCGGTGTTCGGGTTTGACGGGCGATGTCTTCCAAAGCAGAAACGTTCAACGTCCAACGCTCAACATCCAACGTTCAATGATGAAATTTCTGAACCCGTCGTTTGTTCTTCTCGCGACCTTCCTCGTCTTGGCCTCCACCAGTTTCGCTGCCACCGGCGTCGGAGCCGACATCAGTGCGGTTCTAGCCGCGCAAGCCGCCGCCTGGAACCGTGGCGACATCGATGGCTATATGGCCGGATATGCGCGCGATGCGCAGACGGAATTCGTCGGGGGCGATACCCTCACGCGGGGTTGGAAAACAGTCCGCGATCGTTACAAAAAGAAATACAGCACGCGCGCGCAGATGGGCGTCCTCACCTTCTCAGAGGTCAAGATCACGCCGCTCGCGCCCGAGGCGGCGCTGGTCATCGGGCGCTGGAGGTTGACGCGTCAAAAAGACCAGCCGCACGGCCGTTTCACGCTCCTCTTCCGCAAGCGCCCAGAAGGCTGGCGCATTGTGCACGATCACAGCTCCGCGGCGGAGAAATAGGACAAACGGCGGCTTCGTCATCCGAAGCGGCGGAGACGAGGAGGGTCCGCGGCTAGCGCTTCAGACGGGTGAGGATCTTCTCGTGGATGCCATCGAACCCGCCATTACTGAAGACGACCACGACATCGTCCTTCTGCAATAACGGGACGAGGCGCTCGACAATGTGCGCCGCGTCCTTCTCGTAAAACGCCGGCCGCCCGCCTTCCGCGATCGCCTCGATGACCGCTTCGGGATCGAGCCGCTCGTCCGCGGGAATCTGCTCCAGGCGCGCGATCTCCGAAAGGAACACCCCGTCGGCCGCGCTGAGCGCTTCCACCAGCGGTTGCTGCAAGACAGCGCGCCGCGTCGTGTTCGAACGCGGCTCGAAAACCGCCCACAAGCGATGGCCCGGGATAGCGGTGCCGCAAGGCCGTGAGCGTTTGCGCGATCGCCGTCGGGTGATGCCCGAAATCGTCGATCACCGTCACGCCCCCAACTTCACCGCGCACTTCCTGCCGGCGCGCGATTCCTTCGAAACTCAAGAGCGCCGCGCGCACTTTCTCCAGCGGCGCACCGTAGAAACGCGCCGCTGTGATCGCCATGGCCGCGTTGCGCACATTAAATTCGCCGATCAGCGGGACCTCGAACGATTCCTCACCTAACGAGAATTTCGATCCGCTCGCGCTGTAGCTCACCTCGCGAATCTTCTCCGCGCAATTTTCCGAAAAGCCGATCGCCACCAGCGGCGCGGAGATTCTGTCGCCACGTCCACGCAGTTCGGATCGTCGCCATTGAACAGCACCATCCCATTCTGCGGCACGAGCCGGATGAAGATGCCGGAAGCTGCGCTTGATCTGCTCCAGATTCTCGAAGATGTCCGCGTGATCGAACTCGATGTTGTTCACGATCAAGAGCTCCGGCAGGTAATGGATGAACTTTGAACGCTTGTCGAAAAACGCGGTGTCGTACTCGTCGCCTTCGATCACGAAATGCTTCGAGTCGTTAAACCGCGCGCCTTGCCCGAGATTCCGCGGGATGCCGCCGATCATGTAGCTCGGGTCGAAGCCGGCCTCGCTCATGATCCAGGTCAGCAGCGAGGTCGTAGTCGTCTTCCCATGCGTGCCGGTGACCACGAGATTATGCCGCCCGCGCAGAAAATATTGCCGCAACACTTCCGGCAGCGAAGCGTAGTAAAGCTTCCGGTTGAGCACTGCCTCCACTTCCGGATTGCCGCGCGTCATCGCGTTCCCGATCACGATCACCTCGGCCTCCTCGGGGATATTCTCCGCGCGATAACCGGAGTTCAATTTCACCCCTTGCTTCTCGAGAAACGTGGACATCGGCGGATAGATGTTTTCGTCCGAGCCGGTGACGGTAAAACCGCGTTCGCGCAACGCCGCCGCCACCGCTCCCATGGCGGTGCCGCAGATGCCGAGGAAATGGAAATTGCGCGGTTCGCCAGTCACGCGGGCTTCTTTACGCGCGCCGTCGCGTTTTGGCTACGGACAAAGCGTCGCGCTCCGGAAAAATCTCGTCGTCTGGAGGAATGACACGCCCAGTTCAAGTATCCGTGCGCCCCTTCACTTCTTTGTGAAGACCTCCGCCGCGTTCCAATTTTCGTCCGGCGGATTTTTCTCGTACTCCAGCGCCCGCTCGAGATAATTTTTAGTCAGCACATCTTTCGGATAAACCTCGAGAAAGCGCTCAAACAAAGCCCGCGCGCCGGCAAACTCCCGCCCACGAAATTTCACGATTCCCTCCTCGTAGGATTCCAACCATTTCAAAAACTCCCCGTCGTAATCTGCGCCCTTCTCACAAAGCAAAGTCGAGATGGAGACCGGGATCGTTTTTCCTTTCACCTGCACCCGCGCCACGCTCCGCAGATGGAAATCGTCTTTGATTAATGCGACCGCGCCTTCGCCCACCAGGAGATCGACTCCGTAATTCCGCGTCAGCGCTTCCAGCCGCGAAGCGAGGTTGACCGAGTCTCCGATCACGGTCAAATCCGCGCGATCGCCAGACCCGATGTTGCCCGCCAGGACGTCCCCGTGATTAATCCCCACTCCCATGCCGAGCGTCATGCGGCCTTCCTTCCGCCAGCCTTCGTTCAGTTCCACTAAAGCCTGACGCATCCCCAGCCCGGCGCGCGCGCACGCCTTCGCATCCGCCGCCGGGCCGGCGCTCTGCACATTCCCCCAAACCGCCATGATGGCGTCGCCGATAAACTTATCGAGCGTCCCCTCGTTCGCGAAAACCACACCCACCATCTTGCTCAGGTATTCGTTTAATTGCCTAACGAGCTCTTCCGGATCGGCCCGCTCGCTCAGAGTCGTGAAGCCGATCAAATCGGAGAAGAGCACCGTCACGGGAATACGGGCGCCCTTCATCGTGCTGTAAAAGCTGGCCGGATTATCCAGGATATCCTTGACCAGATTCTTCGAGACATAGCGCTCCAAAGTACGGCGCGTCTTCAGTTTTTCCCGGCGCTCCAAAACGTAATCCAACCCCAAAGCTGAGCCGCTGCTCCCGACGAACGCCACCAAAACCGGCACGGTTAAGATGAAGAGCCCCTGCGTGTCGTAGAGCACCCGGGCCAGCAATAAATACCCCAGCGCCAGCGCCACGACCGCGATGAGTTCCAGGAGCGGCCGGCGCAGAAACGCGATCAGGCCCCACGCGAGCAGGCCGGCGCCTGCCAGCGATACATATCCCACGGAGGCCGAGCCGTAGCTCAAATACTCACGCGCCATCGCAGCCGCGAGCGCATGCAAATGCAAAACTGGCCCCGGCGTGCTCGGCGACATCGGGGTATCGACGACATCGTGCAGCACTTGGGCCGAAGCCCCTACGATTACGATCTTGTCTTTAAACGCGGCCCCGCCCCCGAGATTTCCCTGCCACGAACTATCGAGAAAGATTTTCCAGAGCTCGATGGGCTGGTAGGCATCCGCCGCCGAAAAACGGAAAGGATGAGCCTCCAGGTCGTTTGGGACTTCTTTCTCAAGACCCAACTTTTTCAGACCGCGCGAGGTGAGAGAGGCGTAAATCGGCTCCCCTTCGGCCGGTGGCCATCCCACTAGCTGCCGATCAGAAATAAAGAACCGCGCTGCCCGGACTTTTCCGTCGATCGGATCAGCCCAAAAATTAACCAGCCCCACGCGATCATCCTGTCCTGCCGGAGCCGGAATCAAGGTCGCATTCGGGCCGATGAGAGCCCCGGCCTGCGCGTCGTAGTTCAACCCGATCACCACGCGATCGCGATAACGATTCAACGCCTCCGCGAACGCCGGATCTCCATCGTTCTCGGGATTAAAAATCATATCGAAGATGACCAACCGCGCGCCCGCGGCGAACAAGCGATCGAGCAAGAGCGGCCAAATCTTGCGCGACCACGGGAACGGACGTTCGCTCATGAGTTGGAAGGCGGGACTCGCGGCGATTTCCTCCGCAGAGACGACGTCGAGCTGCAGCGATTGCTGATCGATGCCGACAAATACCAGGTCATCCCGCGTCGGAGTTTTCCGCCCGTCGCGCCGGAGTAGATCGCCGAAAGTCTGCTCGCCGTGTCCCACCGCCGAAAGAAACGGCGCGTCCGGATTCCAGAGCGCCGCGACCACCGCACCCACCCAAAAGACACTGATGAACGCAAGCACGAGCCGTCGATGTCGCGCGATCCAGGTCATCGCGCGATTCTAGGAGTCCAGCCCGCCACCGCGAGCCGAAAAAGCGCAGGGTGCCTCCGGGCCGGATAAAAAGTTGCCATCGCGGGCGAGCCGTCTATTTTCCCGGCCCTGTCGCAACCCTGCGGCAGAGGTTCTGCCAACCTGGCCCCGCCTACGGAGCCAACTCAGCGAATGAGGTCGGGCAGTTCATTAAACCAAGGAAACAATTCGCTGAAAGAGGAGTCTCGCCCAGGCGGGACATTACATTATGCCAAGAGCCACTAACGCGCCCGCCAGCCGGGAGCGACGCAAACGCGTTCTCGACAAAGCCAAGGGTTACCGCGGCCGTCGTTCCAAACTTTTCCGCTACGCGAAAGACGCGACCATGAAGGGCCAGTACTGGTCCTATCGCGATCGGAAAACGCGCAAGCGCACTTTCCGCTATCTCTGGATTCAGCGCCTGAACGCCGCCGTCCGCGCCCAGGGCCTGACCTACAGCCGGTTTATGGAAGGCCTCAAAGCCGCCAACATCGGCCTTGACCGCAAAATTCTTTCTGACCTCGCGATCACGGATGAAGCCTCCTTCGCCGGTATCGTCGGCCAGGTGAAATCCGCGCTCGAGAACAAGTCGAACGAGGCGAAGAAAAAGACGGCCTAACGACGAGGCGTCGTAATTGCGCGTCCACGCAGCGACGTGGCGACAGCGTCTTAATTCGATGTTGGACGTTCAACGTTCGGCGTTGGACGTTCGTTCTCTCATGCCCCATCCACTCGAAGAACTGCGCGACTCCGCCGTGAGCGAAGTTCGCGCCGCGACCGACGAGTCCGCGCTGGAAGCGCTCCGCGTCCGCTATCTCGGCCGCAGCGGGAGCATCTCCGCGTGGAGCGAGCAGATGAAGTCGCTGAGCAAGGAAGAGAAGCCAGCTGTCGGCAAATTACTCAACGAAGCGCGCACTGCCGTTAACGCAGAGATTGCGCAGGTCAGCGAAACCCTGCGCGCCGCCAAAGAAGCCCGCTCGTTAGCCGACATCGATCTTTCCCTTCCGGGCACGCCGGCCGAAATCGGCGCGCTTCATCCCCTCACCCAGATGCTCGATCGCGCGATCGCGATCTTTCGCCGGATGGGTTTCGCGCTGGCCGAGGGCCCGGATGTAGAGACGGAATGGTATTGCTTCGATGCGCTCAACACCGCGCCCGATCATCCGGCGCGGAATGAGCAGGACACATTTTATTTGCCCGATGGCCGCTTGCTCCGCACGCACACTTCGACGGTGCAAATCCGCACCATGCAGGCCGGCCCACCGCCCATGCGCGTGATCGCTCCCGGTGCCGCCTTCCGCCGCGATGAAGTGGATGCCACGCATAGCGCGCAGTTCCACCAGATCGAAGGACTTTACGTGGATGAAAACGTGAGCGTGGCTGATTTAAAAGGCACGCTGGAATTCTTCCTGCGCGAGTTGTTAGGCGCGGAAACGGAGATTCGTTTTCGTCCGCACTTCTTCCCCTTCACGGAGCCGAGTTTTGAGGTGGACGTGAAATCGAAAGCCCTCAAAGGCGGCGAGCGCTGGCTCGAGCTTTGCGGCTGCGGCATGGTGCATCCGGCGGTCTACGAAGAGGTCAACCGCTCCCGCGGCGATACCGCTTACGATCCCGAGAAATACTCCGGTTTCGCCTTCGGCTTGGGCATGGATCGGCTCGCCATGATTCTGTTCGATATCCCCGACATCCGCTTTTTTACGCAGAACGACCTGCGCTTCCTGAGGCAATTCGCGTGAAATTCTCCGTTAACTGGCTGCGCGAAATCGTCGAACTGCCGGTGAGTGTCGATGAACTCGCCGATCTCCTCACTTTTGCCGGCGTGGAAATCGAAGGCATCGAACATCGGGGACTCGATCTCGAAAATGTCGTCATTGGGCAAATTAACGCCTCCACCCAGCACCCGAACGCCGACCGCCTGAGCGTTTGCGAAGTGGACGACGGGACGAATCCCAAACGCCAGATCGTTTGCGGCGCTAAAAATTACAAAGTCGGCGACAAAGTCCCCGTCGCGCTCCCCGGCGCATCCCTGCCGAACGGCCTCAAGATTAAAGTCAGCAAACTGCGCGGCGTGGAATCGCAAGGGATGCTCTGCAGTCCAGTCGAGCTCGGCGTCTCGGAGGAAAGCGACGGGCTCCTCATTCTTTCGCCGGAGGTGCAAATTGGCGCGCCCATCGGTTCCCTCTTCCCGCCGGATACGATCCTCGATGTGGAGATCACGCCGAACCGGAGCGACCTGCTCAGCTACGTCGGCCTGGCGCGCGAAATCGGCGCGTTGACCGCCAAAGCGGCGCGCCTGCCGGAGATCACGACTCCTCCGACGGCGCAGGATGACAGCATCACGCTCTCCGCTCTGCGCGAGTGTCCGTTTTATTCCGCCCTCAGAATTGAAGGGATCACCGTGGGCCCGAGCCCGGAATGGCTGCGGACCAAGCTCGAAGCCGCAGGCCTGCGTTCGATTAACAACATTGTCGACATCACGAATTTTGTGATGCTCGAACTGGGGCAGCCGCTGCATGCTTTCGATGCTGATAAGCTGGAAGGCGGCATTCACGTTCGTCTCGCGACGGCCGGCGAAAAATTCCTCGCGCTGGATGGCAAAACTTATCCGCTCACGCCCGACAATTTGATGATAGCCGACACCGCGCGCGCCGTCGCCATTGGCGGCGTCATGGGCGGCGAAGACACGGGGGTGACGGAAACGACGCGGAATATCCTCCTGGAAAGTGCTTACTTTCTTCCCTCGAGCATTCGTCGGACGGCGCGCACTTTGAATTTGCCGAGCGACGCGAGCTACCGTTTCGAACGCGGGGTCGATCCCGCAATGGTCTTGCGTGCTTCCGCGCGTGCGGCGCAACTCATCGCCGAAATCGCCGGCGGGAAAGCCGCCGCCAACACTGCCGTGGCGGGTGACTTACCAGCCGCTCCCGCCGATGTCACAATGCGGCATCATCGCTGCGACCAACTGCTGGGCGTGTCGATTCCACGCGCCGAGATGAACGCCAGCCTTGAGCGCCTCGGTCTATCGATCGTCAACAAATCGGACGAGGCCAGCACCTGGCAAATCCCGAGTTATCGCGCTGATCTCAAACGCGAAGTCGATTTAATCGAAGAAGTCGTGCGCGTTTACGGCATCAACAAAATTCCGTCTTCGAATCGCAGCACCTTCATGCCCGTGAGCACTGCCGACCGTCGCGCGGATTTCGAAGCCGCCTTACGCCAACGTCTGATCGGATTAGGGATCTATGAGGTCCGCACGTCCGCGCTCATTCCGCGCGACGCGATGGCGACGGCCGGCGGCGCGGTCGAATTGAAGAATCCGTTGAGCGAAGATCACGTCGCGTTGCGGCCGAACCTGACGCGCGGGCTGCTCGACGTTCTCGCGCGCAATCAAAACATGGGCGCAACGAGTGTCCGCCTCTTCGAGTTGGGCCGCGTCTATCTCCCGCCGGATGCGACTGAAAAGCGGGTTCTCGCATTGCTCTTCTCAGGCGACATCAACAGCGCAACGCATTGGCGCACCGCGGCCAGGCGACCGCTCGATTTCTTCGATCTCAAGGGCGCGATCGAGATGCTGGCTTTGCCCGCGCTCAGCTTTCGCCGCACGGAAGCGTCCGGCTACTCCCTCGCCGCGGAGGTTCTTTCCGGAGATAAAGTCATCGGCCTCGCGGGTCGTCTGGCGGGTGCGCCGGTCTTCCTGGCGGAGATCGAAATTGGCTCGATCGCGGAAACGCGCCGCGGCGGAAAATTCCAGCCGATCGAAAAGTTTCCCGCGGTCTCGCGCGACATCGCCATGATCGTTCCGGAAACGCTTAGCCATGGACAAATAGAGGATGCAATTCGCGGCGCGAGAGAATCGCTCTTGGCGGGTGTGCGGCTCTTCGATCTCTTTAGCGGGAAAGAGTCCGAAAATATCGGCGCGGGGCGCAAATCTCTGGCCTACACGTTGACATATCGGGACCCAACCCGGACATTAACGAACGATGAAGTGAACGTGGTTCACACCCGAATTCGCGGGCGTTTGCAGAGCGAATTGGGAGCAGAATTGCGCGAATAGTTCTTTCAAATTTCGCGGTCGTAAGATCGCAGCAAATTTTACCCTGCAGTGTTCGAGATTACAGGTGTGATTCCCGGACCGATATTTAGTTACCAAGGGGGCTAGTTCGTAGCGAGAAGATGGCATGCCTTAATTGGAAGTCAGACGCTCCTGCGATGGTTACCCGCCCGTTACCGAAAGGGAACGGGATATCCTCCTAAACGGCACCGGCGGGGTAAAAACATCTTGGGCTCGGTTTCGTGAATGCGAAATCGAGCCCTTTTTCTTTTCTCCTCCGAAACGTCGAACGTCGAACGCTAAAGCGAACGCTGAGCGAAAGACACCGCGAAATGGTTTTTCTTAATTCCACGTTGGACGTTCGACGTTCAGCGTTCGACGTTCTGCCCCAATCCGCATGAAAGCTCTCCTCGCCCTCGAAGACGGAAGAATATTCGAAGGCGAATCTTTTGGCGCGGCCGGCCGCGTGGTGGGTGAAGTTTGTTTTAACACCTCGATGACCGGCTACCAGGAAGTCCTGACCGATCCATCGTATCGCGGCCAGATCGTGGCAATGACGTATCCGCACATCGGAAATTACGGAACCAACACGCTCGACCAGGAAAGCGCACGACCGCACGTGCGCGGATTCGTGATTGAAGAGCTGACGGAAGTCCCCAGTAATTGGCGGTCGGAGCGCTCGCTTGATGAGTATCTGCGCGAATGGAAAATCCCAGGCGTCCAGGGGATCGATACCCGCGCACTAACGCGGCATCTCCGCGAACGCGGAGCGATGAAGGCGTGCTTGACGACGGAAGCGATGTCCCAAAAAGAGGCGATCGCAGAAGCGGCGCGCGGCGATGGAGTCATCGGGATGGATTACGTCAAAGAGGTGAGCACGGCCGCTCCCTACCAATGGGATCCAGAGGACAAGCTGAGCATTCTTTGGTCGGCTGCGAGCGGAAGTGCGGATGAGGTGGTGAGCCAGGCTTTGCCGACGGTGCGGCATCAGATTGTGGCCTACGATTACGGGTTGAAGGAAAACATCCTGCGGCGTCTTCGCCAGACGGGTTTCGGCGTCACGGTGGTGCCGGCAAACATGACGGCAGAGGAGACGCTCGCGCTTAAGCCGGACGGAGTGTTTCTCTCAAACGGGCCGGGCGATCCGAGTGCTCTCGACTACGCGCACGAAGCGGTGCGGGGTTTGATCGGGAAGACGCCGATCTTCGGGATTTGCCTTGGCCACCAGATGCTCGGCTACGCCTTCGGCGGGCGCACTTTCAAACTAAAATTCGGACACCGCGGCGGCAACCAGCCGGTGCAAGATCTGCGGACTGGCAAGGTTTCGATCACTTCGCAGAATCATGGATTTGCGGTCGAGGCGGAGTCCCTCCCGGCGGAAGTGGAGGTGACGCATGTGAACTTAAACGACGGGACGGTTGAAGGTCTGCGGCATCGCGAATTGCCGGTCTTCAGCGTGCAATATCATCCCGAAGCCGCGCCCGGGCCGCACGATGCTGGCTATTTCTTCGAGCAGTTCGCGGATTTGATCGAAGCGCAGCGCTGAGGGGCTCGAGGTCCAACGTCGCCGATCGCGGCTTTCGCTAAGAGCGTCCCCGCAAAGCCACGATCTCCCGTAGCATCCGCATACTGTCGCGCAGGAAGCTGACCTTGCTGCCGTCGTTATGATCCCAGCGCACCGGAACCTCGCGTAGCCGCAAGTTGGCCTGATGCGCCAGATAAAGCAGCTCAACGTCGAAACCGAACCCATCGCTCTCCGCGTTTGCGAGAATGGGCCGGAAGCGCTCCAGCTGAAACGCCTTAAATCCGCATTGCGTATCCCAAAACGGCAAGCCGGTTGCGACCCGCACGACCAGATTAAAAACCCGCCCCCCTTGCTCGCGATGCCACCCTTGGCGCACGCCGATGAGTTTGCGATTGAGCGCGCGCGAGCCGAACGCCACGTCCACTTCGTCGGCAAAGATCGGCTCCAGCAACTTCGGCGCTTCCGTAATCGGCGTCGACAGATCGGCATCAGAAAAAAGGCCGACCGGCCGCGTGGCCGCGTTCAGGCCCGCGCGCACAGCCCAGCCTTTGCCGTGATTCGGCGCGTGCTGGAGCAGCGATGTGGCAATCCCGCCGGCATCTCGAAAAAGCTCCTGCACAATCGTCGCCGTCGCATCGGTCGAACCGTCATCGACCACGATGATCTCGCTCCCAGGACTCTCTGCGCGCAGGTATTGCAGAATCTTCTGCAAACTTTGGCCAATCCGCTGCGCTTCGTTATACGCGGGGATGACAAGGGAGAAAGCAGGCAACGTCACGGCGGAAAGTTCCCGAGTTTAGACGGCTCCATTTTATCTCCAAGCCTTTCCCACCCGCGGCGAAACTTTAGCCAGCCGCACGAATTCTTCGATTGTGGCCACGTGCGCGGCGATGCGCGTCTCGAGCGCGAACTCCGAGGGCGTTTCGGTGGTGAAGGTGCGATACGAATGTCGTTTGTGCAGGTAAATGGATTCCGGCATCTCAGGGAAACGGTGCGGCTTGAATTGACGCCTAACGAGTCCCGAGCGCGCGTGCCGACCATCGATCGTCGCGCGGGCATCGATCGCGATGAGCGGCCGCGCGGCGCGCAAAATGTCTTCGCCCCAAAACGGCGCTCGCCGCATCACTTCGTAAACGTAGAACCCGGTCGCGTCGTAATCTTCGTGCAGCGTGAGCGAGAGCGCGAAGCGCTGGCCCTCGATCAATCGCAAAAGTTCGCGCACCGGCGTGGGCGGGCGCTTGGCGGCGAAGGTCCGATTTAGATCGCGGCCTTTCTCGTCGTAGCGGCTGTTATTGATCAGTCCCCACGGGTTGAGACAGGGGAACAAGAGAAACGGATGCTCCCGCAAAGACGCGGCCTGCTTTTCGGCCCAAGCCAGCAGCGCGGCCGGCCCCGCTGCTTCATCCCCGTGGATGCCGGCAGAAATGTAAATCGTGTTCGCATCCGTTACTGCCCCGGTCCGCAGATAATAGAGCGGCAGTTTCCCCGCGAGCGCGAAAGGCTGCAGCCGTGATCGCACCGCGCGCGCCACCGCCCGCCAACCACGAAGAAGCTGGGTGTAATCATGACTGCGTTGCATGGCCGTTTTTGTTTACCCCCATTCGCTCGGCAAAACCAGCGCCGGGCTGCAACCCACCTCGCGGACTTTCTTCTTTCCCCCCTCACGAAGTGGGGCAGCTTCCCGATTACGATGTCGAGCTCGAATCCCGTGGATGCGGATGGCAACCGCTCTTTCGAGACCAACCCAGTGGAAATCGTCCAGGGCGTCGGCCAGATAGGGCAGCATTTCCTGGCAGAGATCGGCGGACTTTTTTGGTTCATCATCAACACGATCACGGAGACAGCGGATAATGTGCGCCGCGGTCGGGTGCCGTTTCGCGCCTCCAGTTTTTTCCGGCACACCGAGCGCGCGGGTGTCGGCTCGGTTCCGCTGGTGGCGATGGTCTCGTTTTTCCTCGGTCTCACGATGGCGCTGCTGACTGGCTATCAACTGCAGCGCTTCGGGACGGAACGGCTCGTACCGGGTTTGGTGGCGATCGCGTTCACGCGAGAACTTGGTCCGCTCCTCACCGGCATCATGCTGGCCGCGCGGATCGGCGCCTCGTTTACCGCGGAGCTGGGGACGATGCAGGTCTCGGAGGAAGTAGAAGCGATCGAGGCGATGGGGATCAGCCCACTGCGCTTTCTGGTCGCGCCGCGCATGCTGGCGTTGTTTTGCTTGATGCCATGTCTCGCCATCATCTCGAGCCTGGCCGCGATCGTAGCCACCGCTCTGATCTCGAATGCCTATTTCAACATCGCTTTCGTCTACTTCAACGATCTTGTCCTCAACAGCCTCCTCATCCGCGACATCATCACCGGGGTGCTCAAAAGTTTCCTCTTCGGGATCCTCATCGCCGCGATCGCCTGCTTCCGTGGACTGAATGTGAAAGGCGGCGCGGCCGGCGTGGGCACGGCCACGACTTCCAGCGTCGTGACCGCGATCACGGCTGTGATCGGTTTCGACACCGTTTTTAATATCATCTACGTCGTCTTTTTTCCGTGAGCGACGCGCCCGAACCACCGGTAGTGGAGCTGCGTAATGTGCGGCTGCAATTCGATGAAAAAATCGTGCTGGATGGCGTCTCGCTGGAAGTCGAACCGCTCGATCGCCTGGTGGTGATGGGTCAAAGCGGCAGCGGCAAAAGCACTCTTTTACGCCTCATCCTGGGGATTCTCCCGCCGACGGACGGCGCGGTTTTCTTTAAGCAATTCGAAGTCTCGCGTCTGAAGCGCCGGAAGCTGCAGCAAATCCGGACGCACATCGGAATGGTCTATCAATATTCCGCTCTCCTGAGTTCGCGAAATGTGCGCGATAACATTGCCTTGCCATTGGAGGAATTGACCCGCAAAACGCCGGCTGAGATCGACCGAATCGTGGACGAAAAGCTCGAAATGGTCGGGATGTCGGCGACCAAGGAGCAAATGCCTTCCGAGTTAAGCGGCGGGATGCGGAAGCGCATCAGCCTGGCGCGCGCTTTGGTGATGGATCCGGAGTTGATCCTCTTCGACGAACCATCGGCGGGACTCGATCCCGTGATCAGTTCAGTGATCGATGAGTTGATTATCGACCTGACCGAGAAATCGAAAGTGACCTCCGTTATCGTCACGCACGAAATGGACAGCGCTTTCCGCATCGCTACGAAAATGGCGATGCTTTATCGCGGCAAGATAATCGAAGTGGGCCCACCGGAGCAGCTCCAGCAATCGCGGAACCCGGTGGTTTCACAATTCTTGAGCGGGAGCACGGAAGGTCCCATCCTGGAAGGAACTGAAGATGCAGGTACGACGTAACGAAATCCTCACAGGCGTGCTCGTGCTCGCCACGGTCGCCGTTTTGACGGCAGTGCTCATTCTGCTGGGCGCACCCGGCCTTTTTAAGCCGCTCGTTACTTATAAAATCTATCTCGATAACGCGGCCGGGATAAAGCTGGGCGCGCCGGTTTTGCTCGCGGGGCGCAAGATTGGGCAGGTTGAAAAATTGCATTCCCCTGTCTCGCGCGATGAGGCCGCGCAGGCCGAGGCGACGGCGGATTCCATTCGCCCACCGAGCGCCAGCCCGCCCCCGGCTTCCACCAGCACCAAACCGAAATACGAAGCCCGCATCGATGTGCGCGTCGATCAGGATGGGATCGTCTACAAGGACGCGCACGCGCGTCTAATCACGCTCGGTCTCCTGGGCGAGACCGCGATCGATTTCACCGCTGGCAACGAAGCCTCCGGTCGCGCGCAGGATGGGCAGACCTTCGCCGGCGAGCGGGTGCCGGATTTCGGGGAATCCATCGCCAAGATGCTCGACATCGTGCAGCCGGTGGCAACGGAGGCGACGAAGACGATGAAGGAACTGCAGACCACCGCGCAGAACCTGGCAAAAATCACGGACGAACAATCACAGCTCAACATGGCTCTGGCGCAGATGCGCACGTTTGCCGAGAACCTGACCAACATGACCTCGACGGAGAGTCCGTTGCAGTTGGCATTAAAAAACGTGAGCTCAATCAGCACCAACCTGAACAAAATCACCTCGGATCTCAGTGAGAGTGATAACCTCAACATTACGCTGCAAAATTTCCGTGAGTCCTCCGAAAAACTGAAGTCGGCCCTGGACGAACTCGCACCCGATCTCACGGCGACAGGCGCGAATGTGAAAGACCTGACGCAGACCGTGAAGACGCAACCGTGGCGGCTTATTTGGCCGAGCACGAAGAAATACCCGGCGGACGGGGCGGCCGCTGCTTCGGACGAAAACACAATGCGCCCGCAGACAAAACGTCAGCGGAGATCGCGCATCAGCGCGCCCACACCGACACCGCGGGCAAGGCGTGAGCGGTAAGCCGTTTCCCGCCTAGCCTCCGACTGCCTGGTAGTGCCCCAGTCCACGTCGCCACATGAAATGCGCGGTGGCCCAAGTCGCCAGAAGCCAGCCTGCTTGAATAAGCAGCGCTTCGATCATGGCTCCACCTTTTAAGCGCTCGAGGAAGATCGCGATCGGGCAGAAAAGTTCGTAGTAAAACGGCAGCCACTTCATGACCGCTTGCACGCCCGCAGGCATGATATCGACCGGGAACATCTGACCGCCGAGGAAGTACTCGAACGAGTAGATGATGAAAACGATGGTCGAGATTTCCAGAATCCAGAAAGCCATCATGGCGATGCTGTAGGTGATAAAAAACTGAATCATCGCCGCCATCAAAAGTGAAAGGAACGCCGCGGGATAGGCAAGCGGGTTATCCGGGAAGGTGAGATGCGCGCGGAAATAGAGAAAAATAAGCGCGATGGGAACAATCGTGACGACCGTGTAAACCAGCCGGCCACTCAGAAAGATGCTGAAACGATAGGCGAGGTAGTTGAGCGGTTTGGTGAGGAAGGAATTGATCTGGCCTTCGCGGATGTCGGACGCGATCTGCCACTCGTCTTCCGTCGGCGTGACGAGGTTCGAGACCAGAATCGTGAGCAGGTAATAATAGATCATCGACCCGTAGTCGTAGCCCTGCATGCCACCGCCTTTTTCGTTGAAGACGGCCCGCCAAAGGAAAACGGTGCCCGCAAGCGGGATGAGCCCGAAGACAGCGCGGAGAAGATAATTCCAGCGGTAAACGAAAGTGTTTTGCAGGCCGATTTTGAAGACGGCGGTGTATTTGGCGAGCTGCATTTAGGGCGGCTGTTGAATTACAGCGAAACCGCGGAGTTGGCGAGTGATTGGCCTACGACGTGCCTTATCACCCGCGAGCCACGCAATCACGCTCCGCGATCGGGCGGGTTATTGACGACCCGCCAAGTCGGCCGCCAGTCTCATGGCTGCGAGCATACTGTCCGGCCGCGCGATCCCTTTGCCGGCGATCTCGAAGGCCGTGCCGTGATCGGGACTGGTCCGCGGGAACGGCAACCCGAGAGTAACATTCACGCCTTCATGAAACGCGTGCAGTTTGAGCGGGATGAGGCCCTGATCGTGATACATGCAAAGCACTCCGTCCCATTCGCCGATGGCAGCGTGATAGAAGACCGTATCCGGCGAGAAAGGCCCAGCGAAGAATGCGCGCTCCGGAGTCGGAGATCGGTGGACTGCGTTCAACTCGGAGACCGCGGGTGCGATGATCGCGTTCTCTTCCGTCCCCAGCGCGCCTGATTCGCCGGCGTGAGGATTTAAACCAGCCACTGCAATTCGCGGCGTGCGGCCGAGGCGTTGCCGGAGAAAATCGAAAAGCAATCCTCCTACGCGCACAATTTCTTTCTGCGAAAGCGCATCTGAAACTTGCGCCAGCGGAATGTGGGTGGTGACAAGCGCCACGCTCAACGCACCGCCGGTTAAGAGCATGGCAAAATTTTCCACGCCGCAGCGACTCGCGAAAAACTCCGTCTGGCCGGGAAATTCGAAACCGACCTCATACATCCGCGCCTTGTGAATGGGCCCCGTGACCACGCCCGCGAGATCTCCGCAGATGGCCGCGGCTACGGCCTCTTCCAAGGCGGCCGCGGCGGCATGTGCTGTCTCCGGAGTCGGGCTCCCGGGTTCGACCTCCGGGTAGTCCCCCACCACGACAAAATCGCAATCAGGAAGCGCAGGTGACTTTAAAGCGGCGGCGACAATCTCCGGCCCGATGCCGGCCGCATCACCGAGGGTGACGCCGATTCGTAAGCGGGAAGCTCGCGCCACTAAAAAGTGCGGATGGTGGCCTTCTGCCGCAGACCCGCCAGCCAATTTTCCTGCAGGCGCTGCGCATCCTCCTGGCGAATTCTTTTCTCCACCTCTTCGCGGATGGCGGCCAGAGGTTTGGTCACCCCGCCCCGTCTTTCATCGACCTTGAGAATGTAATAATTCCCGCCCAGTTCCACGATCTTGCTCACTTTGCCCACCGGCAAACTGAAGGCCACGTTCTCCAGCGGTCCCGCCAGAGTCTGACGCTCGATCCAGCCCCAATCGCCCCCGAGATCGCGCGTGCTATCTTCCGAATACATCTGCGCCATGCGTTCGAAATCCGAGCCATTGGCAAGCTTGCCCACGATCTCTTCCGCCATCGCCTTCTGCGAGGCAGAGTTCCCTTCCGCGCCTTTGCTCGGAATCATGATCATGCGCAATTTCACTTCTTCTTTGCTCGTGAAATCCTTGCGGTGCTCCTTGTAATACTGCGCAATGCGAGCCGGAGACGCGACCATGTTTGGGTTCACGTTCTTCCCGCGCATAGCCGAGACAATGATCTTCTCGAACTCGTTTTTCTTAAACTCGCTGAGGGAAAAATTCTGCGCGCGCAAGGCTTCGATAAACGTCTGCCTGTCCCCGCCAAAACTCTCGCGGATGATATCGTTCATGCGCTGCTCCACGAAGTAATCTGGCAGCGCGAATTTCTCTTTTTTAAACGACTGCACGATGAGCTCGCGATCAATCAGATCCTGGAGAGCCTGCTTCTCAGATTCCTTCAGCTTGGCTTCATATTCCTGTCCGGAAAATTGCTGACGCAAAAGCGCGTTCGCGGGGTGAAACCAGAGAACGAACCTGCGAATAGGTGATGATCTCGCCATTCACGATCGCCGCGATGCCATCGATGATGCGCGGCCCCTTCCTCGGCGGCATTCACGGCCTGGCAGAGAGGCGAAGGAGCCAGGACCGCCATCGCGGCGAGCGCGACAAAAAACTGACGAATCATGAATTCAAATCTTCCTGGTTAGTTCGAGTACTTCCGCAAGGCTCCGGTCGATCTTACCGGTACTTAAACGAGGGAATTTGCCGCCTACAAGTATAAAATCCCCTCGGCGGGTCAGCATCAATTTGCTTTCCCGCACTTCGACGCGGGTGACTCCGGCTTTGGCGGCGGCGAGTTTGATTTCGGTCAGAACGAGCAAATTGTCAACCGCGGCGGGGAACTTGCCGAAGCGATCGCGCCAGTCTTTGCGCAGTCGATCCCACTGCTCGCGCGTGCTGATTTGCGCGAGTGCACGATAAGCCTGGATGCGCAGGGTGGTGTCGCCAATGTAGGTCGTGGGGATGAATGCCGGCACGCCGCGTGCTCGGTTCCGGACTGCACGAATTCAGCTTCGTTCGTGGCGACGAAATCCAGCCGCACCTCCACCTCCAGCCGCGCCTTGAACTTCTCGCCTTTCAACTGCGCGACCGCCTGTTTGAGAAGCTGGCAGTAAAGATCGAAGCCGACCGCCACGATGTGGCCGCTCTGCGCCGTGCCGAGGATGCTGCCCGCGCCGCGAATTTCCAGGTCGCGCATGGCGATGCGAAAACCCGCGCCGAGTGAGCTGTATTGCTTGATGGCGTTGATCCGTTTCCGCGCCGCGCCGACCGTCATCATCTCGCGCGGAAGCAGGAGATAGGCATAGGCCTTGTGCTCCGCCCGGCCGACGCGCCCGCGCAGTTGATAAAGATCCGCCAGCCCGAAGCGGTCCGCGCGATCGATGATGATGGTGTTCGCGTTCGGAATATCGAGGCCGCTCTCGATGATCGTCGTGCAAACCAGCACGTCGATGTTTCCGGCGACGAAGCGCGCCATGACCGACTCGAGGTCGTCGGCGTCCATCTGGCCGTGGCCAAATTCGACCCGCGCCCGCGGGCAAAGTTCGGCGATCCGGTCGCGCACTTTCTCGATCGATTGCACGCGATTGTGGAGGAAATAAACCTGGCCCTGGCGCTCCAGCTCGCGATTGATCGCGTCGCGAATGATGCGCTCGTCGTAGCCGCAAACGACGGTCTCGACGGGCAGCCGATTGAGCGGCGGCGTCTCGATCGTCGACATGTCTTTCACGCCGACCAACGAGAGATAAAGCGTGCGCGGGATCGGCGTGGCGGAAAGCGTGAGCACATCCACGAGCTTGAAGAGCTCCTTGAACTTCTCCTTGTGCAGGACGCCGAAGCGCTGCTCTTCGTCGATCACGACCAGCCCGAGATCCTTGAAGACGACGTCGCCGGAAATGAGGCGATGCGTGCCGATGACGATGTCGACGCCGCCTTCGCGCAAGAGCTCGAGCACCTTCTTTGCTCGCCGTGCGAACGGAAACGGCTGAGCATTTCGACTCGCACCGGGTAATCGAGCATGCGCTGGCGGAAGGTCTCGAAATGCTGCTGCGCCAGCACTGTCGTGGGCGCGAGAACGGCGACTTGCTTGCCTTCCATCACCGCCTTGAACGCCGCGCGAATTGCGACCTCGGTTTTCCCGAAACCGACATCGCCGCAAATCAGGCGATCCATGGAGCGGGCGTGTTCCATGTCGTTTTTGGTCGCGGCGATGGCGGTGAGTTGATCCGGTGTTTCGCGAAACGGGAACGAGTGCTCGAACTCGCGCTGCCATTTCGTGTCCGGGCCGAAAGCGTGGCCGAGCTGCGTTTCCCGCTCTGCCTGGACTGACAAGCATCTTGCCGGCGTAATCAAAAATGGAAGCGGCGGCGCTGTTCTTCGCGCGCGCCCATTTCGCATCCGCCAGCGAGCTGAGCGTCGGTGAGCGTTTCCCCACGCCGACATAGCGCGAGACGAGGTACGCTTGCTCCAGCGGAACATAGAGCTTTGCTTCATCCGCGAACTCCAGCGTAAGAACTTCCTGCTCGCCGCCGCCTACCGCCGGCACTTTCATGAGTTGCAAGAAACGCCCCACGCCGTGCTCCAGGTGAACCACGAGGTCGCCTTCGTTTAGCTCGCTGAAATCGATTTGCGCGCGGTTGCGCGCTTGCTGTTCGGCGCGCTGCAGTCGGCGCCTCCCGTGCGTGGTGGAACGGCCGAAGAGTTCAGCCGCCGAGAGCACGATCAACTTGCCAGCCGGAAAATAAAAACCGCGTCCCAGCGTTCCTTCCGCCAGTTCCACGCCCTCCAGCGCGCCGCTTTTCGCGTCCATGATTTCGCGAAAGCGTTCGATCTCGCCCTCCGTCTGGAAATAGATGACGACGGTTTCGCCGGCCGCACGCCATTGCGCGAGGCGAGCGGCGAACTGCGCGCGTTTCGCCTCCACCAGCAGGAAGTCACCAACGGCAAACTCCGCCACGTCGGAATCCTGAAACGCGCCCGCGTAATCTTCTGCCGCGTCGCCTTGCGCGAGCCAGCCTTCGCTGATGAGAATCTCCGCTTCGTCATCGTCTTCCGGGTCCAGGACGATGCGCACGTGATCCTTTGCGATGTAGTCCCGCACCGTGCCGCGCTGCTCTTCCACCGAGCCCAGAAGCAAATCGACCGATTGCAATTGCCGCACCGACGTTTGGGTATCGAGATCGAACTCGCGCAATGATTCGATCTCGTCGCCAAAAAACTCCGCGCGCACCGGCAACTGCGCCTGCCAGGAAAAGAGATCGAGGATCCCGCCACGAACCGCGAACTGACCGCGCGTCGTCACTTGCGCCACGCGCTCGTAACCAGCACTGGCCAGGGAGATGAGCAATTCGTCCATCGTCTGGTGCGCACCGCGTTTGATCCGGAGCGCGGCCGACTTCAAGGCGCGCAGCTTCGGCGCCGGTTGCCCCAGACTGGCGCGGGTGGCAACGATGAGATGCGGTCCCGTTTCCCGCGAAACGCGGCTAAGGAGCGCCAAACGTTCCGCGGCGATCTCCGGATCCGGCAGAATATTCTCCACCGCGGCAAACTCCGCTTCCGGGAGAAAGAGGGCACCTGGTTTCCAATTCACGAGACTCTCATAGAGGGTCTCCTGTGCGCGAACCGTCGGGCAGACAACCCAGAGGGTGTTGTCGGATTGGAGTGCAATCGTGGCGACGAGAAGAGACTGCGCCGGAGCGGTGACATGCGAGAAGCGCACCGGCCACGCCTTCTGCGCCAAGGCCGCAAGTTGCGGCGCGATGGCCGCCGCCCCTGCTACACGCTCAAGGATGCGGTCGCCGACGGAATTTTGCACCGGCAATGCTTCGCCGGTTTGCGGCGGAGTTCAATCAGCGGCGAATAATCGCTACAAATCGCGCCCGATCGCGTTCGCAACGGCGCGCAAGCGCGGCACCAGCTTGCCCAGCATCTCGGGCGTGAGCGCTTGCTCGCCGTCGCTCTGCGCGCTGCTCGGAGCATTATGCACTTCCAGCATGATGCCGTCGGCTCCGGCCGCGATCGCGGCGAGCGACATTTGGGGGATGAAGGCGCGCAGGCCGACCGCGTGAGTGGGATCGACGACAACCGGAAGGTGCGTCTTCGATTTCAAAATCGGGACGGCACTGAGATCGAGCGTAAAGCGCGTGCCAGTTTCGAAAGTGCGAATGCCGCGTTCGCAGAGGATGACATTTTCGTTCCCGCCGCTCAGGATATATTCTGCGCTCATGATGAACTCGCTCACAGTGGCGCTAAAGCCGCGCTTGAGCAGAATCGGGAGATGGCTGCGGCCCACTTCTTTCAAGAGGGAGAAGTTGTGCATGTTGCGCGCGCCGATTTGGAGGCAATCCGCGTAGCGTTCTACGAGGGGCAGATCACGCGCATCCATGATTTCGGTGATGACGGGAAGGCCGGTCTCGTTACGAGCTTCGGCGAGGAAGCGCAGGCCTTCCTCTTGTAAACCCTGGAAGCTGTAGGGAGAGGTACGCGGCTTGAAAGCGCCCCCGCGGAGAATGCTGGCGCCGGCATCTTCCACGCGGCGGGCGATGGCGAGAATCTGCTCCCGGCTTTCCACGGAGCAAGGACCACAGATGAGCGCAATGGCGGACTGCCCACCGATGCTGACCCCACAGATTTCCACGGTGGAAGCCGCTCCCCGCGCTTCAAAAGAAGCGAGGCGGTAGGGTTTTTTCGCGGGCACGACCGCTTCAACTCCAGCCATGGAGCCAAAGGAATGATCACCCACCAATTCTTCCGGGCCGACAACCCCGACGATGACCCGGGAAGCACCGCGGCTGACCTCGGCTTCCAGCCCGATTTCCTGCACCCGCGCGACGATTTGCTCGATCTCTTCTTCCGTGGCGCTGGGCCGAGTAATGATGATCATGAATCCCGCAGGCGCCCGAGAATGCTACGCGAGAATCGGAAGTGCAAGTCCCGAGACCGGTCCATTTGCAGGATCAGTTGGTGACCGTGACAGGCGTGCCGGATTCGACGGCATTAAAGAAGTTCTCCGCCATGAATTCCGGCATCCGAATGCAGCCGTGCGAGGCCGGGTAGCCCGGCAGGTAACCCGCATGCATCCCCACGCCACCGACGATCCGCATGAAGAACGGCATCGGCGCGCCTTTGAACTGAGTGCCGGGTGGCTTGGGATCTTTGTTCACGGAAACGTTCGGGACGACCACATTGCCGGCGCTATCCACATAGTCACCGTACAGATTGGAGGCGTGGTCTTTATCCTTTTGCGTGATTTTATAGCTTCCTGTCGGAGTGCCAAGACCCTCCCGACCGGTCGACAATTGCGAGACGCCGACCAGCTTACCGCCTTTGTAAAAATAGGCGCGCTGCTCCGAGATCGAGATTTTCACCGAAGCCTTGCCCGACACGCCATCTCCGTCCCAATAGGAAACGCTATCCTGCGGCGCAGACGCGGCGGTCGCTCCCGGGCCATAGACGCCCCCGAGATACTGCGTGGAACCCATGCGCGGATCTTCGTCGCACGCGACGAGAGCCACCGCGATGAAGGCGCAGAAACCAGTTTTCGACAGACGAGATATGAGGCGGTGCATAGTAGGAAAAAAGCGAAGGTTTCTTTAAACGTAAGGCGTGGAAAGTCAAACCATGCCGTCGACACTTCGGTGCCTCCCGGGCCGGGGGTGTCGGCTTGAATTCTGCTTAGTTTCAGCCACAGTGGCCCGCTCCCAGCCGCACCTTATTTCCCATGCCCACTTACGAATACGCCTGCGAGAAATGCGGCAAAAACTTCGATGTCTTTCAATCGATGCGCGATTCAGCCTTTTCCGAGTGCCCGAAGGAGCATTGCCAACAGAAGCGCTGGGGCCACGGGAAGGTGAAGCGACTCCTCGGCACCGGCGCGGGGCTTATTTTCAAGGGGTCCGGGTTCTACATCACGGATTACCGGAGTAATAATTACAAAGAGGGTGCGAAAAAAGAGGCGCCCGCATCCGCGCCCTCGGGCGGGGAAAAAACTTCCGCCAATAAGGAAAGCGGGAGCGCAGGCAGCACCCCCGCCTCCAGCGCTAAACCCGCGGAAGCAAAACCGAAAGCGGCCAAGGAATGAAGTTAATCTGTCCTGAGTGCCGGCACGAAAACGAGATCGCGCGCATTTATTGCCACGAATGCGGCGCCCGGCTCGATCGTTCGAAGGTCGCGAAGACGGGAGCGCAAGCGGAAGAACCAAAGGAAACGCAGCGCCGCCTGCGCGCTCTATTCGACGCAAAAGGCGCGCGCTTTCGTCATCAGCTCAAGCAGGGAGCCAAGTTAGTCCTCGGGGCGATGTTGGTCGCGGCGATCATCCAATTGCTCCGGCCGGCGGAAACGAGGGGAAAAGTCGACGGACTGAGCGAATTGTCGGCGCAGATCAACCTCGAGCTGGAAGAGGCGGCACTGGGCCCAGTGGGCGGCCGCGCTTTGCAATACTCGGAAGAGCAGCTCAATGCCTACGTCTCCAGTCGGCTTAAAAGCAAACGCAAGGCCCTGAGCAGCTATTTGCAATTTGAAGGAGCGACGGTGGAACTGAACGAGGGGTTCGCTACGGGAACAGTCGAGCGCTCTCTTTTTGGTTTTTCAGTTTACACTACCGCTAATTTTTCGCCGCTGGTGCAAGGAGGAGCGGTGGTGGCTCGCATGTCTGGCGGGAAGGTCGGCCACATGCCCATCCATCCGTCGTTGATGAAATATTGCGGCGTTTTCTTTTCCGACGCCGTGACGGTTTTCGATCGCGAAATCAAGTCTGTCGCTCGCCTCGGCGGAATTGAGCTGCATCCAAAGATGTTGGTGATCAATGCGAAGCCCGGCGCGGCGATCGCTCCGGACCCCGAGGCACCAGCGCCAGCAGCAGCCGCTCCTACGGTCGAGACATCACCGGGCTCATCGCCTTAGACCACTTTCATTGATTGCCGTGGGTCTAACGAATCCCCATGGCCGAAAGCAGTTCAGAATCAATCCTGCCATCCACGGATAATCCCGTCGCGCGCTCGTATTGTCGGATAGCGCTCCGCGTCCCGCTTCCAGCGACTCCGTCGATCGTGCCGTGATAATAGCCAGCGCGTGCCAACTCTTGTTGCACCGCCACAACGATCGAGCCGCCGCCGTCGTTATAGGACGAAGAACGCGTATACGCGCCCCCGTAGTAGAAGGACGAACCAAAGAACGGGTAGCCATACCCATAGCCGTAAGGATAGGACGAGTAGTAGGGATAATACCCCCGCCGCCAGTGACGATGCCCTCCACGATTTCCGTGCCAATGCCGGCCACTGCCGTTGCCGAAACGAGTGCCGCGGCTGCCGGAAAACTGCCGGCTCCCGCGAGTATTTACACCTTGAAAATTACGAGCGCCCGATCCGATCGCGCTAGGGCGTGACATTCCGGTTCTGGCGGAGGCATTCCCACCACGATGGCCTCTTTGCGCGTTCGCAGCCGGAACTGTCACCATGGCGAAAGCGATTCCGCTGATGACCATTAATGTGTGTAATCTCATAGTATTTCCTTCTCCATATTATACTCCGCAGTTCTGGAAAAGTTGCAGACGGCGGTGGTTGGTCGCGAAAACGCCCTTCTCGCTCAGCAGCATTTTCATTCTCGCGGAAACCAGGCCACTCCAGATAAATGAGCGTTCCAATGTCTCTCGCCCGCTGTGCCGTTCTAACCTCTGCCCTCCTCGGCATGTGGCCGGCGCCGGCTCGCGCAATCATGCCGGCGGAGCGGAGCGTGAGCAGCTCGCGTCAGTTCATCGTCTACGGACCGGACGCCCAACTGCGCGGGGTCGTCTGCGAACTCGCAGAGCACGGGAAACGATCCGCGTTGGAACTTCTGGGCGCGCGCGATGAATGGCGGACGCCGATTGTCATCGATGCCCAACCGCCGGACCTCAGCGATCCCAGCGCACAAGTCGCGCAACTTCGGGTCAATCAAACGGGCGCAGGGCTGAAATTTCAGCTCAATCTTCGCATTCCAGCAGATGTCCGCGCCCCAGAGATCGAGCGCGAACTTCTCCGCGCCGTCTTGCTCGAGATGATTTATCGCTCGCAACCGGATCTTCCGGCCGGGAGCACTTATGTGGAACCGCCCGATTGGCTGCTCGACGGGCTGCTCGTCCTCACTGCTGATGAGACTGAAAGAGCCGCAGCGGCCAGATTACTCAGGACCGCGCAAACGGGCGAGGTGATGCCGTTGCCAAAATTCCTGCTACAAAAACGCAACCTGCTCGATTCGCCTTCGCGCGCTGTGCACTGCGCTTACGCCGCAGCGCTGATTTCTCTGCTAATCGAGAGCCCGGCCGGACGCGCGCGACTGCAGCAGTACGTGGCCGATCTGAACCGGGCGCCGAATGATCCGCTCGGCGATCTGACGGCGCACTTTCCGACGCTCGGGAACGACGCCGAGCAGCTGGAAAAACTTTGGCGTGGCAGCGTGGCACGTCTGGCGACAAGCGAACCCTATCGCTCGCTCACTTGCGACGAAACCAACCGCCGCCTGACGGAAATCCTGCGGATCAGCGTGCCGGAAGGCGAGAAAACGAACGTCTACACCTTGGAAGAAGCGGCGCAATTTCGGCGCAATCCGGCCGCCAGCGCGGATCTAGGCCGGTTAACCGGGGACCTCCTCACTCTTGCTGGCCGCGCTCATCCGCTTTATGCGCCCATCGTGCAGGAATATCAGCGCGTGGCAGCGCAACTTCTGCGCCGGAAACTGCCGAAAGCCCGCCAGCTGGCAGAGCTTCGCGCCAATCGCGAAGATCTCACCCGGCGGATGAGCGAGATCGATGATTACTTAAACTGGTACGAAGCCACGCAAGCTCGCGTGGCGAGCGGGAGTTTCCGCGAATATCTTCAGGCGGCGGAGGCGGCCTCCGAACCCCTCCCGCGCCGACGCGATCCGATTTCGGTTTATCTCGACGCGCTCGAGACACAATTCTAAAACCAAAGCCGATGCACGAATCACTGCCGAATAAGATCGATTACGTCGAAATGCCTTCCCGCGATCTGAGCGCCACGAAGAATTTCTTCAGCGCGCTTTTCGGCTGGACCTTCGAAGACTACGGACCGGACTACGCCGCGTTCGATGATGGCCGGATGGCTGGCGGATTTTTTACGGCCGAAGATAATTGGATGTCCGCTGCCGCCTGTCCTTTGGTGGTTTATTACACGGAGGAACTAGAAATGAGCCGGGCAGAAGTGGTTCGGCTGGGCGGAAAGATCTCGCGCGATATCTTCAATTTTCCGGGTGGCCGGCGTTTCCATTTCCAGGCGCCGGGCAGCGGCGAATTCGCCGTTTGGTCAGACAAATAGGAGAAAGTTTCGAGCCCGCGCCGGGAGATCATCCGGAGCTTCGAGCTTGGAAACTGCCGCTTTCCCTGAAGGTTGCCTGCACGGCGGATGCCGCGTATTCTGACCTGCGTTTCTGAAAAAACGCGCCCACCTTGCATGCAGAAAATTGGATTCGCGGAAGCGCTCGACTCAATCATCGCGACTGATCCGCGTTATAGTCGCGACGCGTATGTTTTTTTGCGGGACGCCCTCGATTACACCACGAAACAGCAGAAGAAGATCAAAGGCGGCCCCGTGCGCCACGTGGCCGGTCCGGAATTGCTCCAGGGGGTTCGGCAATACGCGCTGAAAGAGTTTGGCCCGATGGTGGTCACGGTCTTGTCCTATTGGGGCATCACCTGCTGCGAAGACATCGGGCATATGGTTTTTAATCTCATCGGCGCCGGCATTTTCGGGAAGACGGATGAGGATTCGATCGAAGACTTCAAGAGCGTTTACGATTTCGAGGAGGCGTTCGTGAAACCGTTCGCCCCCGAGAAGCGCCCTGCGAAAATCGTCCCTCCGGCCTTGCCTGCGCCGAAGGCGTCGTAGATTCCCGCTGCGTCTGAAAATCTGACGACGCGATTTCGCTCATGCTTCCTCCTGCACAACTCCAAGCCACCGCCGCCGGCAGTTCTCCCGCCATCGTTTTCCCGCCCATTTCCGCTGAGAAATGGGTCCTGCCGAACGGGCTCACCGTCATCGTGCAGGAAGATCACAGCGCACCGGTCGCGAGCGTGCAGGCGTGGTGCGCCACGGGTAGCATCAATGAAGACGCGCATCTCGGCGCGGGCATGTCGCACCTGCTCGAGCACATGCTTTTCAAAGGCACGAAAACCCGTCCGGCGAATGCAATCGCGCAAGCCGTGCAGGACGTCGGCGGTTACATCAACGCCTACACCTCTTTTGATCGCACAGTTTACTGGATCGATGTGCCGAAGGCGGGCGTGACGTCCGCGTTGGATATCCTCGCGGACGCGATGATGAATTCGACTCTGCCGCCAGAGGAATACGCGAAGGAACAGGAAGTGATCCGACGCGAGTTCGCCATGGGTTTTGACGATCCGGATCGCGTCTCCGGGCAATTGCTTTTCGCGACCGCCTACCAGCGCCATCCCTATCGTCTGCCAGTCATCGGCTTGCTCGACGTCTTTAATCAGCTCACGCAGGAGCAGGTGATGACGTATTACAAAACGCGTTACGTTCCGAACAACCTCACGTTTGTCGTTGTGGGCGCAGTCGATGCGAAAGAGATCCGCCGGCAACTGACGGATCTTTTCCAGGGTCACCCCGCGAAATCGCTCCAGCCGGTCTACCTTCCGCCGGAACCCAAACAGCTCGGGCTGCGGGAGGCGCACGAGGAATTCGCCACGGAACTCACGCGCCTTTCGCTCGCCTGGCACATTCCTGAAGTCACTCATCCGGATGTCCCGGCGCTCGATTTGCTGGCGACGATTTTAGGCGACGGGCGCAGCTCGCGGCTTTACCGGCAGGTCCGGGAAGAGGCGGGACTGGCCTTCGGCGTTTCGGCGTTCTCCTACACGCCGGGGGAACCGGGCTTGTTCGGGATCGACGCCATGACCGAACCGGAGAAACGCACCGCGACTCACGAATTGCTTTTGCAAATCGTCGAGGAAGTAAAAGCAAACGGCGTCACGGGCGCTGAACTCTCGAAGGCCAAGAAAATCTCTCTCAGCCATCATCTTGGTTCCCTCACGACCATGCGCGGTCAGGCGTCCGACCTCGGTTCCAACTGGCTCCTGACCCGCAATCTTAATTTCACCCGCGAATACTTGGACGCAGCACAACGCGTCACCGCGGAGGACATCGCGCGCGTCGCGCGCACCTACCTGCACACCGCTAATCTCACTGTCGTCACTTTGAATCCGCCGGGAACGCTCGCCGCCAGTGCGACGGCGGCCGAGCCGATCGCAGCTGGTGAAATTCAAAAACTCGAGCTGTCCAACGGCCTGCGCCTGCTGGTGCGCGAAGATATCCGCCTGCCGCTTATCTCCATGACGGCGATGTTTCGCGGCGGGTTGCTCGCGGAAACGGCGGCGACCAACGGCATCACGCAACTCATGGCGAAGGTGCTGCTGAAAGGCACGACCACTCGCACCGCCGAACAAATAGCCGACACCATTGAAGCGGTCGGCGGCAGTATTGGCAGTGAAGCGGGCAACAACAGCTTCAACATTTCGCTGGAAGTGACGCAGCCGGATTTGCGCGCCGGCGGCGAATTGCTCGCCGACATTCTTTTAAACGCCACCATGCCGGAAGCAGCGGTGGAGCGGGAAAAGGAAGTCCTCCTCGCCGCGCTGAAAGAAGAGGATGAGCATCTCACTTCCGTGGCGCGCAATCTCCTTCGCGGAGCGCTTTTCGCTGGCCATCCCTACGGTCTGCGCGGCAAAGGCTCCGAGGCCGCGCTTCCGAAGTTGACGCAGAAAGATTTGCTCGCCTTCCGCGACCGTTACCTCGTCGGCAAAAACGGCGTCATCTCCGTTTTCGGCAACGTGAAAGCGGAGGACGTGCGCCAGCTTTTCGAGCAGACCCTTGGGACGATGAAGGCCGGCGAGCTGGCCCTGACCGATGCGCAGCCGAACGAGCCGATCACGAAAACCATCGAAGTCGAAAGCTTGCAGGATAAAGCGCAGGGCGTGCTCATGGTCGGCTATCGCGGCGCGGACATGATGAGCGAGGATCGTTTTGCGCTGGAATTGATCGACGAAGCGAGCAGCGATCTCGGCTCGCGTTTCTTCATCCGCATCCGCGAACAAATGGGGCTCGCCTACTACGTGGGCTCCAGCCAGATGCTCGGCCTCGTGCCGGGAATGTTCGCCTTCTATCTCGGGACCGATCCGCAAAAGCTCGCGCCAGTAAAGACTGCGCTGCTCGATGAAATTCGGAAGCTGGCCACGGAAGGATTGACCGAGGTGGAATTAGGGCGCGCGAAAAAGAAACTCATCGGCCAGCAACAGATCACCAACCAGAGCAACGACTCGTTTGGCTATATCTCCGGGTTGGACGAGCTCTACGGGCTCGGTTTCAACCATTACCAACAGCTCGAGAAGCAGATCGAGGCTGTCACCGTCGCGGACGTAAAACGTGTCGCGGAGAAATATTTTCAACAGCAGCCCTGCGTCATCGTCACGGTCAGACCCGTGGAAACATCCGCAATTTCGAAAGAATAATATGGCCGAAATCCAAACCACCACGCAATCCGGCGAACTCACTCAACGCTTCATCGAATTCGTCATGATGCAGGCGCAGAACGCCGCTCTTTTCCTCGGGCAAATTCCCAATCCTCAAACCGGTCAGGGAGAAGTGAACCTCGAGGTCGCAAAAATGTTCATCGACCAGCTTGCGATGATCCAGGAGAAGACCCGCGGCAATCTCAGCGAAGAAGAGACGTCCGTGCTGCGAAACACGCTGGCTAATTTGCAGATGGCCTTCGTGGAAGTTTCGCGCAGCGGCGCCGGTGGCGGAAAGTCGGAAGCTCCGGCCGCAGAACCAGAGCCTTCGCTCTCCGCACCCACTGACGTCGCCGCCGCCGCGGAAACGGAGACGACGTCCGCTCCCACTCCACCGACCGAAGAAGCGGAGTCGCGGAAAAAATTCACCAAAAGCTACGGCGCCTAGCGCGAAGCTTTTCGGGGAGGCAACCTTGGAAGCCTCCGCGCGCGTATCTCCTGCGTGCCTACTGCCGCCGTCGTCGCTCGCGAGAAGAAAAAGATCGCCAACCTCGAAGTCGTTACTGATCCGGTGGAGGCGGCGGAGGAGGCCGGCCTGCGCTACGTCAGCGACGACAAACCCGGCTACACGCGCAAGCAAAAGGGGAAGGATTTCGAGTTCTTCGATACCTCGGGTAAGAAAATTACGGACGAGAATCGCCTCCTGCGCATCCGCCGCCTGGCCGTTCCGCCGGCCTACGCGGACGTCTGGATTTGCCCAACCGCGAACGGCCATCTGCAAGCGACGGGCATCGATGCGCGCGGCCGGAAGCAGTATCGCTATCATGAGAAATGGCGCGAAGCGCGCGAGGAGACCAAGTATGACCGGATGGTGATCTTCGGCGCCGCCTTGCCAAAAATCCGCAAGCGCGTCGCAGCCGACCTGTCCCGCCGAGGATTGCCCAAGGAAAAAGTGCTCGCGACTATCGTCTCCATTATGGAGCGCACCTTCATTCGCGTAGGGAACGAAGAATACGCCCGCGACAACAAATCCTACGGTCTAACGACCATGCGGAACAATCACGTAGAGGTGAGCGGCGCAACGGTGCGCTTTAAATTCCGCGGGAAAAGCGGCGTTATGCACGAGGTCGATATGGCCGATCGCCGCCTGAGCCGAATCGTGAAAAAAGTGCAGGATTTGCCGGGCCAGGAAGTGTTTGCCTACCTCGATGAGGAAGGCGAAGCGCGCGATATCAAGTCGCAAGATGTGAACGCCTATCTGCAGGAGATTACGGGCGAGAATTTCACCGCGAAAGATTTTCGGACCTGGGCCGGAACGGTTCTCGCGGCCGTCGCGCTGAATGCGGTTGGTCCTGCGGAAACGAAGACCGCCGCGAAAGCGAATGTGAAGAATGCCGTCAGCGCTGTCGCGAAAATATTAGGCAACACGCCGGCCGTTTGCCGGAAATGTTATGTGCATCCTGATGTGCTCGAAACTTACCTCTCCGGCGAGATGATTGATGGGCTGCGCCGTAAAACGGAGAAAGCGCTGGAAGAAAATTTGCCTGATCTCCGTTCGGTGGAGGCTGCTGTGATGACCTTCCTGCAGGCCCGCCTGTCTAAATCCTAACGACTTCCGGGACGCGCTGAAACCTGCGCGACCACGATCGCGCCCAGGAAAAACAACGCCGCGCTGTAGCCAAACGCGACCGCCGTCCCGAAAGCTGTCCAGAGCAAGCCGACGACGATGCTGGAAATAAAGTCGCCCACACCGTTCACAGTTGCGAGAACCCCGAAAGCCATGCCGTGATGGCGCTCTTCCACCAGTTCGGCGCACATCGAATCTTCCAGCGTCTCCTCGATCGCGATGTAAATGCCGCCCGCGATGAAAATCGCGGCCATCGTCCAAAGACTCACGGGCAGAACGATGATGGCGATCGTCATCATTCCTCCGAGGGCGTAGCCGCCGGCCAGCACCAGGTTCTTCGGTAAGCGATCGCCCAGCCAACCGGCCACGAAGGAAAAGCCGGCGTAGAAAATATTATGTAACACATAGAGCGTAACCGCGACGCTGGCCGCGCGGCCGAGCCCGAGCGTGGGCGTGAGTTTCTGGGTCGCGAGCAGGATCAACATCGTGTGCGCGAAATCTCCCGCACCGAACAACCCTACCGCGGTGAGAAATTTTCGGTAAGGCTTCGGGAGAAGACGCAAACGTTCGCCAAAGGAAATGTGCGGCACGGGTGCGCGCTCTTTCTCTTTTACCAGGAACGCGATCACGGCGGCCGCGAGCAGCCCGGGCAGAAGCGTCCAGGCGAAAAGGACGCGGTAATTGTGGCTCGTGGCTTCGAGAATGAAGAGCGCGGTGAGCGGGCCAATGATCGCGCCGATCGTATCCATCGTCCGCTCCAATCCAAACGCGCGACCGTAGGCTTCGCGCGGAACCGACGCGGCCAGTAATGCTTTCCGCACCGGCGTGCGCACGCCGCGCCCGAGCCACGCGCCCGCGCGCGCGAAGAGCACGTGCCAGGCATTGGTGGCCAGCCCGAACGACGCCGTGCCCAACGCGGTCGCGAGATACCCGGCCACCGCGATCGGTTTTCGCCGCCGCCAGCCGTCGGTGTAATAACCGGACGCCATCTTCGCAAAACTGGCCAGGCCGTCGGAGACGCCCTCGATAATGCCGAGCCACGCCGCGGCCACGCCTAACGAGGCGAGGAACGCCGGCATCGCCGCAGTCGCAATTTCATGCGACCAATCGCTGAAAAGCGAGGCGAGTCCGACCCCGAGAACGGTGCGGTTCAGCCAGGCGCGCTTCTTTTTAGTCGGGCTCTCGCTCATGCTCGGAATACCAGACGCCATGAAATCCCAACCCAAGCATGAGCGCGAGGATGATCGGGAAAGAGAAACAGGCGCGCTATTCGGAAGTGACCGGAAGTCCCGCTTCCTTCCACGCTTCCATTCCCCCGGCCATCGACTTCACGTTCGTGTAGCCCATCTTTTGCAAATTATCCGCCACCAAAGCAGAGCGTCCGCCGCCACCACAATGGCAAATGATCGGCTGATCCAGATTTGGCACCTCGCTTTCGATTTTGATCTCAATCGTGCCGCGACTGGCATGCCGGGCCCCGACCGCGTGTTCCTCGTCCCACTCGCTCGCTTCTCGCACGTCGAACAAGACAGCTTTTCCAGCGTCGACCTGCGCGCGCGTCTCCGCGGGCGATATCTCAGTGATGCGCTGCTTCGCGTCGGCGACCAGTTTTTGGAAACGATTGGGCTGTGTCATCGCGCGAGCCTCAACTGCGCATACAGAAAGTCAAAACCGCACGCCAGCAGAGAATGCGCTCTCCAGAAATATTGCAACTAAGGCCGGCAGTGCGATCCAAGCGCACCTTCTGACCGTAGAGACCGCGAGGGAGCGTCATTCGTAGCGCAATGCTTCGATCGGATCGAGGCGCGAGGCCGTGCGTGCTGGATAAAATCCGAAGAACACGCCCACCGCGGCGCTGACCAAGAACGCCACTGCGATCGAGCCGAACGAAATCTGGGTGGGCCAATTCGCCACCACGGAAAGAATTTGTGAGGTGACTAAACCCAGCGCGATTCCGATTAGGCCACCGACAGAACTCAACGCCAGCGCTTCAATCAGAAATTGCGTGAGGATATCGCGCCCATGCGCACCGACGGCGAGGCGGACGCCAATTTCCCGCGTTCGCTCCGTCACGCTCACGAGCATGATATTCATGATGCCAATGCCGCCCACGACTAACGATACGCCCGCGATCGCTCCGAGAAGCAAAGTCATTACGCGCGAAGTCGCCGTGGCGGCTTCCGCGATTTCTTCCTGATTGCGCACCGTGAAATCATCGTCGCGCCCTTCGCGAATGTTGTGGCGCTGTCGCAGGAGCGAAATGATTTGCTGTTGTGCGGGCGCGAGATCGCTTTGCTGCGCCACCTGCACATTTATCGAGCGCAACGTCGTGCCGCCAGTCACACGCTTGAGTGCGCTGGTAAACGGCATCACTACAATATCGTCCTGATCCGTCCCCTGGTGCTCAGCCCTTTCGAACTTGGGTGATGGAACCGCGCATGACCGCCGCAGTCTGAAAAGTTTCCGCCCCACCGCTGCGACACTGCCGCAGACCAAACGCAGCCGTCACCAGCAACAGCAGGGCGAGGCCGATAAACGCAAAACGTTTCATAAAAGCGGAAGAGACATGATTGCTAATGACCGGAGGGAAGGCGATTCGGTTACAGGAGACTCTGCCAATGCGCCGCTATTTCGAAATCTACACGATCATGCTGCGCAACTCGCTCATCCGCGAGATGAGCTTCAAGGCGAACTTCATTCTTTGGCTGATCGTGGAAGTGCTGTGGTTTGTGGGACAGATCGCGTTTTTCAGCATCATCTTCGGGCAGGTGGATCGCATTGGCGATTGGTCGAAGTGGGAAGTGGTGCTTTTAGTCGGCACTCACCAGATCATCGCGCAGCTTTTCCAGGCGTTCTTCTTCGTCAATATTGCGAACATTCCGGAATTGGTGCGCACCGGGAAACTGGATTCCCTCCTGCTCCTGCCGGTCGATAGCCAGTTCGCGGTCTCCACGAAGCAGTTCGGTCTCGATAGCGTGCTTAATGCACTGCTTGGCGGCGTGGTCGTGATTGTTTCGCTGTCGCAATTGCAGATCATGCCGGGCGGCGGGGCGATCGTGCTTTATCTCATCGCGCTCGCGTGTGGCGTGGCGGTGCATTATTCCATCATGCTCACGCTGGCGGCTGTGAGCTTCTGGATCGTGCGCGCGCAGGGGCTGGTTTACGGCTACTTCAACTTCCTGCAAATCGCGCGCTACCCAGATGTGATTTTCCCGCGCGTCTTTCGCTTTATTTTCGGCTGGATTATTCCGGTAATCATCGTGGCGAACATCCCCGCGCGTCTCCTGATAAAACCACTTTCTGATCCGCTTTGGCTAATGGTGCATCTCGTAACTGCTGGAGCGATCGCACTCCTAATCTCACGGACTTTTTGGAATTTTGCGCTCCGCCGATATTCCAGCGCCAGTTCCTGAAAATTCAGCCCTAAAATGGGCGATTTCGGACCCGCTTTCAGAGGGAATTCTCCCCTTGCACCGTCCGAGATATGCTCTTAAGTATGCGTCCGCTTTGACCCGGGGAATCGTAGCAGAGCGAAAGAAATTTTATGGCCAGTTCCAAGAACAAGAAAGCAGCGCCTAAGGCAGCCCAGAAGGCGGCTCCCAAGAAGGCCCTCGCGGCGAAAGCCAAGAAGCCGGCTGCCGCGGCGAAGAAGCCAGTGGCAATCAAGAAGTCCACCCCAGCAAAGAAAGCTGCTCCCGCTCCGAAACAGCCCACCTCTACAAAAGCGACCAAGCCCCAGACCGCTGCCAACGGCCATGCCAAGCGTGGCAAGGAGCTGACCACCACCCAGGCCATTCTCGGGAACAATCACAAGCAGCGGAAGCTCGATCCCTTCACGCACGGCCAACGCGAAAAGCTCCTCCAACTCCGCGACGACATGGTGGATTCCATGGCCGGCGTGGCGAAGGATAATCTCCGCTCCCGCGCGGAAGGCAGCGAAGCTTCTGCGTTCGGTATGCACCAGGCCGATGCCGGTAGCGACGCTTACGATCGCGACTTTGCCCTTAGCCTTCTTTCACAGGAACAGGACGCTCTTTACGAAATCGATCAGGCCTTGAAACGGATCGAACTCGGAACCTACGGCGTTTGCGAAATGTCCGGCAAGCCGATCATGCACGCCCGGCTGGAAGCGATTCCGTTCGCGCGTTTCACGGTCGAATGCCAATCTCAGCTTGAGAAGCAAAACAAAGCGTCGCGTGTCCGCCAATCCGTCACTTCCCTTTTCGGCCTTACGGACGATGACAGTGGCGACGGCGAAGAAGAAGAGTCGAAAGCGGACCGCGATCGTGATCGCGACGACAACAAGGATTAATCAGTATGGCCCAGGAAATCATCACTTTGGAATGCACGGAAGCGAAAGCTCTCGGCATGCCCGTGTCCCGCTACATGAGCAGCCGGAATAAGAAAAGCCCGCGCACGCCGAACCGGCTGGAGAAAAAAAAGTATAATCCTTTCCTGAAGCGGCATACCCTGCATCGCGAAACCCGCTAATCACTCATGCAACCCAAGACCGCTAAACGCCGCTCCGCTTTCCGCCGTGCCAATCGCACCATGCCGCGGCGCCGGATTGATATCGCCACCGAGGCAATCGATTACAAAAACCCCGACCTCCTGAGAAAATTCGTCACCGAGAGTGGCAAGATTTTGCCACGTCGTGTCACGGGAATGCCGGCGCACATGCACCGCAAGATTACGCGCGAGATCAAGCGCAGCCGGTCGGTTTTGTTGATGAAGTAGACTGCGGGCGTTTCTGCCCTGCCGGCGGATTGAATTGCGTCCGCCCTTGCTGGCGGTCCGAAGTTTACGGGCTGCCGAGCGCAGTCTTCCCCGAGCTTTCTCCCGTCAATCGTCAGGCTTTCCGCGTCCGTTCGCCTTGCTCGATCAGCTTCCAGAACTCGCGGTTCTTCCCTAGCTGATCATCTTCCGCCATGGGCAGTTTGCTGCGGAAGAGGAAATCTCGAAATGTGTTCTTGTGCAGCACGCGGTGGACCGTGATGCCCTCCTCACGCTTCTCAAAATAGATGCGGTAGTCCTTCGCCCGATAACGGTAGAGTTTTTTCCCTTCCCGCTCGATCACGCCAAATTTACTGGCGTCCAGGTTATCCAACTCCGTCGGGAGAATCTGGAATTCCGCCAGCAAATCGAGCTGGAGCATCTTCGGCAGCGTCGACATTTCGGCTGCACTCAACTCGTTGAAGATGATCTGAAACATCCGCCCTCACACATACACGCGCGCCGCGCGGCTGCCAATTCCCGTAAACACCTCCCAGGCAATCGTCCCAGCGCGCTCTGCCACTTCGGCGGCAAGAATTTCCTCCTCGCCCTGACGTCCGATGAGCACCGCCTCATCGCCCAGGGCAACTTCCGGCACTGCACTCACGTCCACCATCGTCAGGTCCATGGTGACGCGTCCGAGCAGCGAACAACGCCGACCGCCGATCAAAACCGCGGCGTCACGATTCGAAAGCGACCTCGGAATTCCGTCCGCGTAGCCCGCGCTCAAAGTCGCTACTCGCATTGCCCTCGGGGCCAGAAAAGTGCGCCCATAACTCACGGAAGTTCCCGCTGCGACTTCGCGCAGAAGCGCGACCCGCGTCTTCCACGTCAGAGCCGGCCGCAGCAAATTCTGGAACTGTGCGTTCGGCGATGATCCGTAAAGCATGAGACCCGCGCGCACGATGTCATAAGCGGAATCCGCGAAGGCCAGCACGCCCGCGCTGGGGAGGACGTGCACCCGGAAATTACCTGGCAGCGCTCGCCGCAGATCGGCCAGATGAAGCGAAAAGCGCTGGAGCTGCTCGCGCGTGTAAGTTTCATCCTCGTCCGCGCTCGGCAGATGGGTCGAGACGCTGTGCAGAACAAGATTAGGCAGCGCCGCGATCCTGCCCAACTCCACCGCTGCTACCGCTTCGTCGACTCCCATCCGACCCATCCCGGTATCGATTGCACAATTAACCGACACCGATGACCCCTTCGCCAGGCGGCTAAATTCCTCTGCCTCCGAGAAACTTGAAATCGAAGGAATGAAGCCACGTTCAACAATCGCGGCCCGTTCCTCCGGCAGCGCCGGTCCCAAAACAATCACCGGGTGTGGCACCACTGAACGCGCCTCGATCGCCTCCTCCAAATTTGCCACGCCGAAAAGTTCGGCCTCATCGCGCAACGCCTCCGCCACGGCGCACAGGCCGTGACCGTAGGCGTTCGCTTTTACGACCGCGAGCAGCGCCGCCTTTGCTCCTACGCGCTCGCGCGCGGCTCGCGCATTATGCCGCAGCGCCGCCAGATCGATCTCGGCCCAACAACGCGATGTCTTCGCAGAGTTCGTCATCTTGAGAAAATCAGCCAACCACTTTCGGATAAGTGATATGCGGTGCTCGAAGGTAGATCGGCTCCAATGGTTGCGCAGCCGACTCCGTGAGATCGTCAGCGAGCTTCGCCAGGATCAGAGCCGAGGGATGCCGCACCTCGACCGCGGGAAACGCGATCAATGGCTCGCTTGTAAAAACTGGGCACGCGACTCCACGCAAGCGGTCGCCTAATTCCTGCGCATCCGTCAGCAACGGGCCGTCCACGCATTGCCTGCCGGACACTCGCGCAAAGAAGAAGGAATTCCGCCGCGCATCGCCGATCACCACGTATTCCGGGACATCGGTTTCCATCGCGCGCAACGAAGCTGCACCACGCAAACGCGCGCCCGTCGCGGCCGCCAGTCCCGTCGCAGTCGCGATCGCGATCCGCGTGCCAGCGTAGGAACCAGGTCCAAGCCCGACCACAACGCGTTCCGGTTGGCCGAACCGTTTCAGACTCGCTCGTAGATTCTCGAAGAAGACGCCGGAATGTTTCCGGTCGTTAGGGAAACGCTCCAGAAATGGCTCGGCCACACCCGACCCACACCAGGCGATGCTGCCTACCCCGCTCGATAACTCAAAGGCAACAGTCTTCACGGCGCGCGGCTTCCGGTGATGCTTCGTTCGGTCTCACTCTGCGACGCGATCGCGATGGTAACGGCATGGGCGGGCAGCAGCTCCGGAAATCGATCGCCCCATTCGATCAGACAAACCCCACCCGCCTCGAGATAATCATCGAACCCGATCCCGGCGACCGCGTCCGCACCTTCGAGCCGATAAAAATCGAAATGATAGATCGGCAAACGCCCGCCGGTATATTCGTGCACAAGCGTGAACGTCGGGCTCGTCACTTCACCATCGCTCCCCATCTCCGCGACAAATCCCTTCACAAATTGCGTCTTCCCTGCGCCCAGATCGCCCAGCAAAGCGAAGACGTCGCCTGCCTTCGCTGCTCGCGCCCAGTTCGCACCGGCGGCGGCTGTTTCCTCCGGACTACTGGAAGTGATCATAACCAGCGCGCCATTTCGGATTTTGCGGTTTCGCTTCTGTCGTTAGACGTCCAATGCAGGTCAGCGGCAACTTCGGGAAACGCCTCTTCCATTTTCGTTCGAGCGCCGTCTTCTCGCGCGGTCGCAGCGCGAACAGGAGTTCGTAGTCTTCGCCGTCCGAGATCGCTTGCGCGACCGTGCAGCCGCGCGTCCGCGGGATCGCGGCCTCGTCAATTTCAAAGCCCACCTGGCTCGCCCGCGCCAACCGCGGCAAATCCGCGCCGAGCCCGTCACTCAAATCCATCATCGCGTTCACTTGAAAATGCGCCGTTAGCCAGCGCGCCTCATGCACGCGCGGGATAAAATTGAGATGCCGACCGCGCAGCGATCCGCCCAACCGGCCGGTGACGAATATTAAATCGCCCGCCTTTCCGCCATCGCGCGAGATCCAGCGATCCTTCTCCACTCTACCCGCGAGACTGATTGAGATGGCGGCGGGGCCATCGATCCGGCTCGTCTCGCCACCCACGATGGCAACATCGAAGGCGTCTGCAGCTTTCGTTAGACCAACGTAAAGCGCCTTGGTCCACGCCGCCGTTGTCGCGGCCGGAAGGATCAAGGTAACCAGCGCAAATTGCGGCACGCCGGCCATGGCTGCAAAATCGCTCAACGGCCGC
Source organism: uncultured Verrucomicrobiae bacterium (assembly GCA_963762685.1). Lineage (GTDB taxonomy): Bacteria > Verrucomicrobiota > Verrucomicrobiia > Chthoniobacterales > UBA10450 > JACCTI01. Next base: position 574,030 of record CAVXLV010000013.1, read on the forward strand.
GCCATCGCCTTCCATCCCACCGCGCTCGGTTTGGCCTCGCGCGTGAAGTGAACGCCCTCGACCACGCAATCCGTCTTCAACAAAAGCAACTGCTTCTCCTCCACGGCCAAGATTGCGCAATCGTCTCCCGCACCCAGCACCACCTTCCCCCGCTGCGCCTGTCGCGAGAGCATTGGCAGCAATCCCTGCAAAAGCCGCTCTTCGCCGAGCTGCCGCAGCTTCATTGTTGAATCAATTCCGGAAACGCCAGCGCCGTTAGCGTGATCGAATTAAAGAGCGCATGCATGGCCATGGAAACGAGAATGGAACCGCTCCATTCATAAGCGAGCGCAAGGCAGGCTCCGAGCACGAAAAGAGGCAAGGCGGACGGCAGATGCGCATGGACCGCCGCAAAGAGAAGAGCGGTGCTGACTATTCCGACCGAACGCCCGAGATAGCGCCTAACGACGCCATAAAGAAAAAAGCGAAAGACAAATTCCTCTACCAGCGGTGCGATTCCCACCGCCAAAATGATAATTAGGACGCGCTGCTGCAGTGTTTGCGACCCATCGAAAATCTCCACGATGCTCTGCCGGCTGGGCGGAACGTTCAGAACGCGCTGCGTCAGCAGGTCGGCCACGAAAATTAACGGATAGGCCGCGAAAAGAAGGACTGCCCCGGTCAAGATGGCCTGCCAGACGGGCACTTTGGAAAAACCCCCGAGCGCTTCCACGGAAAAGCCCCGGAATTTTAGAAATGCCGCCACGAAGAGAAAGAGCGCCACGGCGACGAGGATGTTGGCGATCAACTCATTCGCATTCATCGAGAACTTCTCGCCTCGGGATGCGGACGAGGAGGCGTTAAACAAAAAGAGCGCGGACAAGCCGAGCGAAAGATAAATTTCCGGTCGGCCGAAGGTTCGCTCCCCTTCCGCTAGTGTTGCTGGCGCGGTGGCGCTGATCTGGCGGACGAGGGCCAGGTAAATATAAACCCCGCCTCCGAGAAAGAGCAGGTTCATGATCGCGGCGACGACCGTCAGGAAGCCCTCGGGCATGATCGACAGGAACCTTACGGAGCGTAATAGCCCGGCAGGAAATAGGCGTGCCCCGACTCCAGTTGCGGGAGCAACTGTTTCGGCAGCGTGACTTCGATCTTCGAAGGGGACGATTCTCCCAGTGCGCGGAAAATGCGGCCGATGCTAAACGGCGGACCGTATTTCACAATCGCGGCACCCGGCGCCTGGCCGAGTTCGCGCGCTTTGCTGAAAGCGTTTTCGATCTGTCCCAATTCGTCGATCAACTTGTTTGCCTGCGCATCGCGCCCGGAGAGGATGCGGCCGTCCGCAATCGAACCGCGCAAGGCATCGGCGTTCAGCTTTCGCTCCGTCGCCACGATGCCGAGAAATTTTTCGTAGGTGCCCATGACGAACCCCTGCACATACTCGCGTTCCTCCGGGGTGATCGGTCGGGCGCCATTGAGCATATCCTTGAATTTGCCGCTTTTGAAAACCACGGAAGCAAGTCCGATTTTATTAAAGAGCTGCTCGTAATTGAGCGTTTGAATAATGACGCCAATGCTGCCCGTGATCGTGGTTTCGTTCGCCATCAAATGGCTCGCACCGCAAGCCACGTAGTAGCCACCAGAGGCCGCCACCGAATCCATATAGACGACCACCGGTTTCTTCGCGCGCGTGCGCACCACCGCATTGTAGATCACGTCCGAGGCCGTCACCTCGCCGCCGGGCGAATCAATTTCCAGGACCACGGCGCGCACATTGTCATCTTCCCGCGCTTGCTCCAGCGCGTAGCGCATATCGTCCACCATTGAATCGCCGACGTTTCCTGGTAGCGAGGAGCTGATCAGCCCGCGCAACGCGATCACTGCCACCTTGTCGTTGCTGCCTTTTTGCGCTCGATCGATCACCACCTCGCGAAAATGTGGCCGCGCGTCCTGCAACTGCGCGTTGCCTCCGAGGCGGCTGAAGGTCGCGAAGGTGAGAAACAGATTCAAGACCAGGCTGGCACAGAGCGAAACGAACAGAAAAATGCTCAGGCATCCGAGTTTGTTATTTGCCATGACGGCGGTAATTGACCGGAGAACGTGGGCAGGCACAAGCGGTTTCCCGGTGTCTGTGAGAGGGCGTGGCGATGCTGGATCCCCCTCGTGAAAAGGAGGTGGCGTGGAAGCTGCTTTTATAGAAATTATGAACAGCAGCGGTCATCTCCCAGTCAGCGATTCAGCCATGCGCCCGCGCGCCAAAGGCCGGCCGCGGGGCCGTCCTCGCAAGCACCCAGTGGCAGGTAAAACGGGCGCTCCGGTGGAACGCGAAATGGCCGCAGTAGGCACGCTCACACGAACGAAAAGCCTCATCCTGGCCGCTCTTCGGGTGTGGGAACTGAAGCAGCGCGGGCTCCACTAGCGTTTAATTGCAAAGGTGTCGTCTCTAAGCGCGCCGAGTGATCGGTTGTCGCTAGAGCGCCGGCGGCTGCATTAAGCCGAGCGCAAGCATACTCGCGAGAAACGCCAGAACCGCGACCGCGACGGCCGCGTAAATCGCCGTGCGCACCGGATCAGCCTGCGCTCGACGACGCGGGAAAGGCGACGCGTTCCCAAAATCTGCCGGCCGCGCGCTCACTTCCGCCGGTTTCGCATCAGTGGCAGGTAGGACAGGCGGGGGTTGCGCCACAGTGCCGCTCTCGCATTCGAAACAAGCTTCCACTTTACCCAGACGAATACGATCGCCTGGGCGCAAGAGAATGCTCTGGATGGGCTGGCCATTGACGCGCGTGCCATTGGTCGATTCCAAATCTTTCAGGTGATACTCGCCCTCCGCTATCTCCAGCCGGGCGTGGCGACCGGAAACCGAAGGATCATCGATCTGAATCGCATTCTCGGGAGAACGTCCGAGCGTGATCACGTCTTCCGCCAACTCGTGTGTCACAGTGCCGCTGGCGGTTATCAGCATAAGCCTGCGCATGGCGGGACTGGTTAACATTTACGAACCGATCCGGCAATGCTCTTTCCCAGCATTGCCGGACCGCAGTTCGGAAAAATCAGCGCGCTACAATCCGCTGCCGGACCGGCTCTTCGTCACCGACACATCGGAGGAATTGATTGAGCCGTTACCCGTCACGTCCGCCCGAAAGTTCGTGGTCGTGAGCACGGCTCCAACGTTGGCTTTCACAATTCCGACATCGGAAGAATTGACCGCGCGGCTGCCATTAGCATCGCCGACCACCACATCCATGCGCGCGACCGCTGAGGCAAGCAGGAGGTCGCCCACGCCATGCACTCCCTCCAGGCTGACGACGAGATGTTGCAAGTCGGCCACACCGGTCAGACGCAACGTGTATTCGTTCGGGTTCGGGCCCACCTGTGCGCTCGACACGCTGCCAACCCCGGAGCCGACCTTCGTGACGTCCACGGCGGTCACCTCGCTCGAGAAGGAGAAGACGAGCGTGTATTCGCCATTGGTCGGAAGTCGGCTCTCTACGCCGATAGGACCTTCCGCGGGCAGGTTAATATCGAACGTCCCTGCGCTGCCATGCACCTTGCGCGAGACCACGCCGGTGGCGGTGAGTGCCGTCGGCGCCGGGTCGGCGCGTTGCACGAGGGTGTAGTTCGCGCTGGCGAAATCAGTTTGCTTTTTACCCACGGCCCAGAGTTCGCCTTGCGCGTCGCGGCCCACATCGAGCAACGGATTCCAGCCGCTGCCGTCACCATTCGGATTCTCGCTCGCGGATTGCGTCCATTGCGTGCCATCCCAACGCGCCACGAACGTATTCAAACCATCGGCAACCGTTTCTGACGAGCCGACGGCGTAGAAGTCATTCGGCCCGCGAGCGACCACGCTTTGCAGCGGGTTCACGCCCGTGACGCTGGGATTAGGCGGTGCGAAGGCAGTCCAACTTACGCCGTCCCAATGCAGGGCGAGGGATCGCGCCGCCGCGACTGCCTCTTTCGCGGTCGAACTGTATTCACCGACCGCCCAAATGTCGTTAGCCGAAGCTGCCGCGATGCCGTGCAGCCAGCCGTTGCCACTCGGGCCGTTCGGTGTTGGCACGATGCTCCATTGCGCGCCGTCCCAATGCATGATCAAGGTGCGCATGGTAGCGCCGCTGCGGTACTGACCGGCGGCCCACACGTTGTTGGGAGCCAGCGCCACCACGGACTCAAGGCCTTGCGACGCGTTGCCGCGACCTGCGTCGGGCACGTTCGGGCTGGGGATTTGCGTCCACTGTGCGCCATCCCAATGCATCGTTAGAGTGGCGGTCTTGCCGTCCATGGAATCGACTGCGCCGACCATCCAGATGTCGTTGCTGGAGACAGCGGCTATGTCCTCCAAATAGTTCGTGACTCCGCTCGAGCCCTGGCTGGTGATCGGAGGCAGCGGGACCTGCGCCCAGGCGCTTCCGTTCCAGCGCATGGTGTAGGATTGGCCGTGGCCGCCTATGCTCCAGACGTCGTTCGCGGCAATGGCGACGACTTTCTTGAGCTGGTTGGCGCCGGCGGCGGGGTTCGCGGTGGGCGTAATCGTCCAAGCCGTGCCGTTCCAGTGCATCGCGAGGGTTTTGAAAGTGCCGGCATCCGAATAATAACCGACCACCCAGGCATCGTTGCTGGCCAGAGGAGCGACACCCTTGAGGTAGTTATTGGTGCTGGCTGGATTCGCGCTGTCGAAGAGCTGCCAGCTCGCGGGGCTGGGCGACGGGCTCGGCGAAGGACTCACGCTTGGCGAGGGGCTGGCGCTCGGTGAAGGACTCGCACTCGGCGATGGGCTCGCGCTCGGCGAAGGGCTCGCGCTCGGCGAAGGGCTCGCGCTCGGCGAAGGACTTGGGCTGGGGTTTGGGCCGCCCGTGATCGTAATCGTCGCCCGGGCGCCGCTGCGCTGATCTTCTATTTGGTAAACGCCATTGTAGCAGAAGGTGAAAGAGTAGGACTGACCCTATTGCAGGTCGTCGCTATCCAGAATGGCGTGATTCACGTCGCGCACGCGGGCGCGGCTGTTTCCCGTGTTCGTCCACGTGACCTGCGTTCCGGCCGGGAGATTGAGAGAGTTCGGGTTAAACGATCCGCCGCCTCCCGCTACAGTGACCATGGCGACGCCTGACGGATTGCAGCCCGGCTGTGGTGAGGGACTCGCGCTCGGCGACGGGCTCACGCTCGGGGACGGACTCACGCTCGGCGACGGACTCACGCTCGGGGACGGACTCACGCTCGGGGACGGACTCACGCTCGGGGACGGACTCACGCTCGGGGACGGACTCACGCTCGGGGACGGACTCACGCTCGGGGACGGACTCACGCTCGGTGACGGACTCACGCTCGGGGACGGACTCACACTCGGGGACGGACTCACGCTCGGGGACGGACTCACGCTCGGCGACGGACTCACGCTCGGAGACGGACTCACGCTCGGCGACGGACTCACGCTCGGCGACGGACTCGGAGACGGTCCGACCCCCGTAACTACTACTGTTCCTTGAACGCCACTTCGAGAATCTTCGATCTGATAGGTCCCGGCGATGCAAAACGTGAAGGAATACGTTTGTCCCGGGTTAAGATCGTTGCTGTCAAAGTAAACATGGCCGAAATCCCGCACTCTGGCTCGTGAGCTGCCAGTGTTGGTCCAAGTCACTTGCGTCCCGGCGTTGATATTCAACGTGCTGGGATTGAATGCACCGCCTCCACCGCTAATTGACATGCTCGCAAAGGCTGCTCGGGTTGCAGCTTGGAAGGGGCGTCGGGCTCACGCTGGGTGAAGGGCTCGCACTCGGTCGACGGAGCTCGCACTCGGTGACGGGCTCGCTGCTCGGCGAGGGGCTCGCACTCGGAGAAGGACTCGCGCTCGGTGACGGGCTAGGAAGCTGCGCCTCGACGGTCACTGAAACGAAAAAGGCGCAGGCCAGGGCTGCGGCCACGCGGGAGAGGTGTTTGATCGTCATAATCGGTTTCTAGTCTGAAATGGCTGTTTATACGTATCGTGCATAACGGCTCTTTGCCGCCATGCAACCCGGGAAAGGTAACGCCGCTGTCACTTTTCCCCGGCAGCGCGAAAACTCGCGGCTCGCACGCAAACGGATCGGCCGCCCAGTCGAGCTTCCCTCGCACCCCACGACCGGAACGCCCGTCATTTAGCCGGCTTCATTGACTCCCCTCCCCGCGCCCGCATAGTGCTGCCCCCATGTCCATCGAGCTCACGCGCAATTTCTGCATCATCGCGCATATCGATCACGGGAAGACCACGCTCTCAGATCGCCTGCTCGAGCGCACGGGCACGATTCAGGATCGCGAACGCCAGGATCAGCTCCTCGATTCCATGGACTTGGAACGCGAGCGCGGGATCACGATTAAAGCCCACCCGGTCGCGATGCGTTACACGGCGAAGAACGGGAAGACCTATCGGCTCAACCTCTCTGACACGCCCGGCCACGTCGATTTCGCCTACGAAGTCTCCCGCTCGCTGGCCGCGTGCGAAGGTGCGCTGTTAATCGTGGACGCCGCGCAAGGCGTGGAAGCGCAGACCGTGGCCAACGTCCACCTCGCCCATAAGCAAGGCCTCACCATCGTCCCGGTCATTAACAAAATCGATCTTCCGAATGCCGACATTCCCAGCGTGCATCGGCAGATCGAGGAAATCCTGCAGATACCGGCCGAGGAAGCGATCGATTGCAGCGCCAAAATGGGCATCGGCATCGAGGACATCCTCGAAGCCGTGGTCGAGCGCATCCCACCGCCCACCGCCCCGAAAGACGACATTCTCCGCGCGCTCGTTTTCGATTCCGTCTTCGATGTCTACCGCGGCGTCGTCGCTTACGTGCGCGTCATGTCCGGCGCCATGGTCGCCGGCCAGGCCGTGCGCATGATGAACAACGACTCGCGCTACGAGATCAAGGAAGTGGGCGTCTTCACTCCGAAGATGTTCGTGCAGGATAAACTCAGCGCGGGCGATGTCGGCTATTTCATCGCCAACATCAAAACCACTGCCGACATCAAGATCGGCGACACCATTACCGACCAACGGAATCCCGCGAAGGAAGCACTCCCCGGCTTCCAGGAAATCCACCCGATGGTTTTCAGCGGCATCTACCCGATTAACACCGCGGATTTCGAGCATCTCAAGTCCGCCATCGCGAAGCTGCGGCTAAACGATTCTGCCTTCGTTTACCAACCCGAAAGCTCCGTCGCACTTGGTTTCGGTTTCCGCTGCGGTTTCCTCGGCCTCCTCCACATGGAGATCATCCAGGAACGGCTCCGGCGTGAGTACAACATGGACATCATTGCCACGTCGCCCAGCGTCATTTACGAGATCCTCACCACTCGCGGCGAACTCATCCTGGTCGATAACCCCGCCCATCTTCCCGATCCCAGCGTGATCGATGAAATCCGTGAGCCCATCGTCCGCGCCTACGTCCTTTGCCCTAACGAATCCATCGGCGATATCCTCCAGCTCATCATGGAGAAACGCGGCACCATGGACCACACCGAGACGCTCGATACCCGCCGCGTCATGCTCCATTGCGAGCTGCCGCTGAATGAGATCCTGGTCGACTTTAACGACAAGATTAAGTCCATCACCCGCGGTTACGGCTCCATGGATTACGAGCACGCCGGCCATCGCGCCGATAAGCTGGTCAAGCTCGACATCCTCGTAAACGGCGAGCCTGTCGATGCCTTCAGCATGATCGTCCATCGCGACCGCGCGGAAGCCCGCGGCCGCCAATTCGCCGCCAAGCTCAAGACCGTCATCCCGAATCAGCTCTATCAAGTTGCCATTCAGGCCGCTATCGGCGGCAAAATCATCGCCCGCGAAAGCGTCAGCGCATTGCGCAAAGACGTCACCGCAAAATGCTACGGCGGTGATATCACCCGCAAGCGCAAGCTCCTGGAGAAGCAAAAAGAAGGAAAGAAGCGGATGAAGAGCATCGGCCGCATCAATATCCCGCAGGAAGCCTTCATCGAAGTGCTGAAATCGTAGCATTCCGCGACTCCCTGGATTCACCCGCAAGGGAACCGGCCGAGGGCTGGCGCACGAAGTGTGTATGACGGATGCGATTGCTCCCCTGCGGGACAACTCATTCTCGCTGGCGGTGAATACTTCGCCGCCATCCAACGACCAAACACTTCGATATGAAAAAAATAACAAGTTTAACACTGTGCTGCACCCTGCTGCTGGCTGGAGCTGCCTTTGCGCAACAGCCGGAAGAGACGACAGCCGCGCCTGAAACCAAATCCGCCACTGCGGAGAAGGCCGAGGCCAAACCGACGAAACAAAAAGAAAACCCACGGGTCACGCAGAAAGATCCGCCCCAAATGACCACGAAGCCGGTCGCCGAGAGCGCGAAGAGCTCCACGGCCGAAGCCGCTCCGAAGACCGAAAAAGCGGAAGCCGCACCGAAGGCGGACATGCCGAAGACGAATCTGAAAAATGCGCGCGGACGCAAGACAGAAGACGCCACGGTGCCTGACGCCGCGGCTGGTGCCAAACCGGAAGCCTCTGCCGCTGCGGCCGCAGAGAGCAAAAAGGAGATGAAGAATGCGAAGGGCAAGGACAAAGCCAACGCAACTTCAGCGACTGAAACCACCGCGACCGCGCCCACTGCGGCTGAGACCAAGAAGGAAGTAAAAGACGCCAAAGCCGAGGAGAAGGCGAGCGCCACTCCGGCCGCTGTCAGCACTCCTGCCGCAACCGCGACTCCCGCTGCGAGCATGACGCCTATTGGAACCGCCACTCCAGCCCCGAGCGCCAGCGCGCAGCGCAACCGCAACCGCCACTCCAGGCGGAACGGCCACCCCAGCCGCAGCTGCCACGGTGACGCCAGCGACTTCGACCACAGCTACCACTACCACTGGAACCGCTCCGGCTAATGCCACGGCGAAACAGCCAGCACCGCAGCAGATCGAACAGATTCAGGAACAGCACGCGAACTTTCGCGCGCAGCCGCGCCCTCGAGAAGTTCCAGCTGTGACTTTCACAGCGGGCTATCAAATTCAGGGCGCCAATCAGTGGCAAGGGCCGCAGTATGAGGTGTATCGCTCATACCGCGCGCAGCGTCACGACCAGCAGTATTACCGCTCGAAATTCAAGAGAGTGGAATTGGTCGGCGGCGGCTATTATTACTTCGATAACGGCTACTGGTATCCAGCTTGGGGCTACGATAATTCGGCGGAATACTACGCCTACGACGCTCCGATCTATGTTGGGAAGCGTGCGGTGCCTCCAGATCGCATCATTGCCGACGTGCAGGCGGCTCTGCAGGCCATGGGCTACTACCGCGGGCAGGTCGACGGTCTGCTCGGGCCTTTGACCCGGGAAGCGCTCGTCGGTTATCAATCGCGCCAGGGTCTCACGGCCACAGCAGTGATCGATGAACCCACGCTATTGGCTCTCGGCATGGGCTAAGAGCGCCTGCTGGCAGATTAACAAAGGCCGTCGGAGCGCAGGAGTGCTCCGGCGGCTTTTTGTTTGCTGCCTAAGTGATGGGAGAAGTTTATTGCTTTTTTCGGGCGCGGATTGCTAATGAGTCCCCGCTCATGAAATCCCCCACGGCCCGGTTCGCCTCGCTCGCCCTCTCGCTTCTCGGTTTTGTTTCAACCCTGTCCGCTCCCGCGGCTTCCGGCCAAAGCGTGAGCGGTTTTTGTTAGGCAAGATCCAGAATTACCAGCAGAGCAGCTCGGCCGCACCGGTCGCGAATGCCACGCAGCCCTTCCAATTCGGCGGCCTGATCAATGCCGGGACGGCTACGATTAATAGCGCCAGCATGACATTCACCGGCAGCTCCAGTCCGCGCATGTTTACAGCGATGGGCGCCGATTTTTCCATCCTGGATACCTTCGCCTCGCAGGCCCTGCTCGACGCTGCTTACGGCAGCGGAAATTACAACCTCAGCATCAACACCACTGCAGGCATTTTCACGCGCACGATCTTCCTTTTTCCTTTCGCTTATCCCACCACACCGCGCCTCACGGTGGCCGCGGGCGATTGGCAAAATAGCGTCCTCGTGCTCGATCCAGCACTTGCTTACACCTTCGTCTGGGGGGCATTTGCAAACGCGCAGGCTGCCGATTTGATCCAGTTCGCGATCCGCGGTTCCAGCGTAAACCTGGCGCCCTTTCCCGCCACGCAAACTTCCTACACTTTGCCCGCCGGCACGCTCCAACCGGGCACGGATTACGTTTGTGATCTCGCCTTCATCCGTGTGGCCGGCGCCGCCACCGGCGATGCGAACATCGGCGCCGGCTATGTCACGTTGGTAAAAGACACCGGGTTCACCATTCGCACTCCGGTGCCCGCATTAGCGGTGACGGCAGCGGTCTCGGAAAAATCTCACGGTTCTGCCGGTATCTTCCAGATCCCAGTCTCCGACGTGGAATGCCGGACCGGCGGAACCACGGGCGCCCACACTCTCGTCATCGCTTTCTCAAATCCTGTGCTCAGCGGCAACGCGACTATCTCCACCGGAATCGGCAATATCGCAGGCGCACCGGTGTTCAGCAGCAACACCATGACGATTAACCTCATCGACGTGGCCAATGCGCAGGAGCTGACCCTAACGCTGGCTAACGTAACCGATAACTTCTCCCAAGTCTTGCCCGCGACCACGCTGACCGCGCGTTTCCTCTTCGCCGACGCCAACGGAAACGGCACCGTGAATGCGTCCGATGTCGGCCAGACGAAAGCGCTCGTCGGCCAAACGCTCGATGCCGTGAATTTCCGCGCCGATTTTAATCTCAGCGGGGCCATTAATGCATCCGATGTCGGCGCCGGAAAGGCTGCCGTCGGAACTGCCCTGCCCGGCGGTCGGGCGCGCGCCACATCGCGCTGATCTCTCTCCAGCGGCGCGGGAACGTTTGTCGCCTTTACTCCAAATCCGCGGTCCAAACCGTGCGGGTGTATTTGCCCACGCGATAGGAGACTTTCACGCGTTCGCCGATTTGGATTTTCTCGTAGCGGACGCGATCGGCGTGAATATTAAAAAGCCGTCCGCCATCGGTCGTCCGGACTTTCAGGAGCCACTGCTCCTCCGCTCGAGCGCGAGGATCCTGCTCGGTCCCGCGCAGGGCCTCTTTCATCACCACGCCATCGACAGCGATCTCGTCCGGCGCCATCTCGCGCAGGGCCGGTTCTGCGTCCGCCTCCGCTTCCGCGCTCTCAGGTAATGGCTCCCCTTTCGGAGCCGGCTCCACCGAAGGCGCGGGCGTAGGAGTGGGCGGGCGGGCAGCGATGTGTTCCTTCTCCAGCACGATGGCTTCGCTGCGGTGACGTTCGCAACCGGCGAGAAGGCCGAGAAGAAACAAGCCGGCCAGGATTCGATTCATCCCCGCATCACACTCGATCGCCGCTTCCGCTTCAAGCGCGCCCCGTCCGGCGGTTTATCGGCCGTTCCCCGCGACCCTTCAGATTCAGCCTGCGTATTGCTCGTCACTTACTTGCTCCAACCAATAAACCGCTGTCCCCGCGAGCGCCTCTTGGATGGCGATGTGCGTCACTGCGGTGGTCGGCGCGGCGCCGTGCCAATGCTTCTCGTTTGGCGGGAACCAAATGACGTCGCCGGGCCGGATCTCCGCAATCTTTCCGCCTTCGCGTTGCACGCGACCGCATCCCGCCGTGACCACCAGCGTTTGGCCTAACGGATGAGTGTGCCACGCGGTGCGGGCGCCGGGTTCGAAGGTCACACTCGCGCAACGCATCCGCGCTGGCTCTGGCGTTTCGAACAACGGATCGATGCGCACGTTTCCGGTAAACCAATCGGCGGGGCCGGGCGCGGACGCCTGAGTTCCATTTCGTCGTATTTCCATAGCGTGATTTATCGACTGACGCTGAAGGCCTCTTCAGCAACACCAAGATCGCAGAGCATACAGGGATTTAGCCGAGTGTGCCCCTGCGCTTGTTTTGACCTTGGCATGCCCGACGAGCCGTGCCATGGGCCCGCGGATTATCTTGTGATGGCAGCGGGCAACGCACAGTCTCCCAGACATCGTGCAAATACTACGGATCGTCCTGCAAGTCATTGTCGCCTTGGGAATTTTGAACGTTTGGCTGCTTCGCTCGGGCCAGCGGACCCCGTTTCGTGGCGGTCACGCGGGCACCCTGCGTGAAGAGTTTGCCTCCTACGGGCTGCCGTTTTGGGTCATGTGCGTGGTCGGGTTGTTGAAGGTGGGCCTCGCGCTCACCCTCCTGGTTGCCATCTGGATCCCGCGTCTTGCCGCCCCAGCAGCGATTGGCCTGGGTTTGCTCATGCTGGGCGCCCTCGCCATGCATCTCAAAGTGCGGGATCCGATCAAAAAATCAGCGCCCGCGCTCCTCGTGCTCGCGTTGTGCGTCGCGATCGTTCTGCTTTGAGGCCGCGCGCCTACCAGGGCGCGAAGGTGAGGTAGGCGTTCAGCATGAGATACAAGAATGCCGGCGCGGTCTGCCAAAGCGTGTCCCGAATTTTAAAACGCACTGCCACCGCGCCGATCATCATCAGCGTCAGCCCGAGCGCCGCCGCGCGACCGACTACCGGAAAACGAAACCCCGCCAGCAAACCTACGACGGCGCATAATTGCAGGCTGCCCACGAGCAGCCGCAGCGAGGTCATTCCGTAGCGCTCAAATTCCCCGGCCGTTCCCCGAGAAATGAAACACCCCACTCCATAGATCAAAAAAGAAATGGCCGTGAAAACGACGAGCGCGTAGTGCAACGCCGCACCATACGGCAGCCCCCAGCGATTTCAGCGTTTCAGTTTCCAGCCGTTCTGCCCTGTCGTGGCCATGGCAGCCGCTACTCCACCTTGAGCAGCTCGACCTCAAACACCAGCATCCCGTACGGCGGCGATTCCCCTTTGTAAGCCAGATTCTCCGGAATCCAGAACCGCGCCTTCTCGCCTTCCACCATCAATTGCAGACCCTCGGTCCAACCCTCGATCACGCCCTTCACTGGGAAGGTCGCCGGCTTGCCCCGCGCGACCGAGCTGTCGAACATCTTCCCGTCCGTCGTCCAACCGGAATAGTGCACAGTCACCTTGCTGCTCCGCGAGGGATGCTTTCCGCTGCCCGGTTTCAGCACCAGATACGAGAGCCCGCTGCCCATCTTCTCCGCGTCGGACGGCGGCGACCTCACATCCGGCGGCGCGACCCCTGGCGGCCGGTCGAACGAAATGAGCTTCACGTCGAAAACCAGCATCCCCTGCGGCCGTCCCTCCGCGCCTTTGTAGGCCAGCGCCTCCGGAATCCAGAACCGCCGCGTCTCGCCCGCCACCATCAGCTGCACTCCTTCCGTCCAACCCGGCAGCACCTTATCGAGCGGGAACGTCACCGGCTTCCCCTTCGTCTGCGAGCTATCGAACATTTTGCCGTCCGTCGTCCAGCCCGTGTATTGCACTTTCACCAGATCGGTTTTGCCCGGATGTGCCTTGCCGGCGCCTGGCTCCATCACCTTCGAGGCCAACCCCGAAACCGTCGTCTCCGCATCCGCCGGAGCCTCCGCCACATCAGCCGGCGCCGGAACAGGAGTCGCTTCCTCCGCTCCTGCCAGCGTCACGATCGAGAGAAAAGCCAGGCCAAATACAATTGTCTTCACGTTCTTCCCATAGACGGCATCGCCCACAAAATCGAGCGAACGCAATGAGAGCGCCGCGCGCGGCTTCCTCCGCCATTCATCATGGCGCGTTACCCGTGCAAGAAATGGGAACGATGATGCCCCGCTGGCGAGAGCCGTGCGACTAGCGCCCGCTTTTGCGAGCGTTGCGGGCAGAAACCTTTGCCAAGGCGAAAGGCTTCTGGTGTCGTTCGGAAATGAGCAAGGAATTTAAACCGATGCGGTTTTTCGTGGCCATGGCGGTGCTGGCGTTCGTGGTTTGCGGGGCGGTCGCGTTCTTCACCGCGCGCGCGGCGACGGGCCGGTCGCCGGATGAGCGGGCGGGTTATGCCGTGGGGATGGATGCGGCGAAGGCGGAGCCGGCTGGTGCGCCGGAGCTGCGGCCGTTTGCGTTACACAATCTGGCGGAGGCAGCTTTTACCAAACAAGGAGACGCGAACGCCCGCGTGAATGCCATGGCGTGGAAGGATGGCTTCCAGCATGGGTACGAGGCGGGACGGAAGAAGCGCTGAACGACGTCGAACGTCGAACGTCGCGAGCTCTACATCGCGACCGGCGCGGGACCGCTGGGAAGCGGCGCGGCCGCGGGGTCGGTCTCGGCTTTGTCAGTGATGAGGCGACGCAGGAAGGGATTGAGCACGATGAGCGCGATCCCGACCGCGAGACTGCCGGCTCCGAGTTTGGCGAAAAGGATGGCGTAGTCGGGATTGGTGGCGATGGCGGTGGTGCCGGCGGGCTCGGGGATCATGCCCGAAAAGTCGCCCGCGAAGAGAGAGGCGAGGCCGGTCACCAGCATCCACGAGCCCATCATCACGCCCTGGTATTGCTTTGGCGCGAGTTTCCCGATCATGGCGTAACCGATCGGCGAGATGAGCAGTTCGCCGATGCTTTGCAGGACGTAACTGGCGAAGAGCCAGACAAACGCGCTCCGGCCATCGCCGCCAGCGAGTTTGATCCCGACCGGCAGGATGAGAAACGCGACCGCCATGAGGACGAGCGAGGTGGCGAACTGTTTCGGCACATCGATGTTCCAGCCGCGCGCGCGCAGGCGGGTAAACCAAGCCGCCAGGAGCGGCCCGCCGATGACGATGCTGACGGTGTTAATATTTTGAATCCACTGCGGCTGGATCTCCACGGAGCCGAGGGTGAGGTCGACATTGTGAATGGCGAAGAGCTGCAGCCCGCTGGGCGCCATTTGGTAGAGTGACCAGAACATGAGCGAGCCGACCGTGAGGATGAGGTAGGCCGTCATGTTGCGCCGCTCCCGACGATCGCGATGGCGGACCGTGAGATAGATGAGGGTGAGCGCGACGGCGGCGCAGATTCCTTTGAGAAAAATCTCGGTGCCGCCCGGCCGCTGCAGCATGAGCCAGACAGCGGGGACGAGGCCGATGAGAATGAGGAGTCCGACGAGCTGCCGCATGCGGAACTGCGACGGCGTGGCCTCGAGCAGCGGCGTGTTCCGATCGGTGAGCGTCTTCCAATTGAAGAAGGCAAGGACGATGGCGACGAAGTTGCCGATGGTGGCGAAAATAAACAGCGGCGAGTAGCTCTCGGTCGCCTGGAAATAACCGGCCGCGGTGAACCCGACGAAAAAGCCCACGTTCATCCCAGCATAATTCCAGAGAAAGGCACCCTCGCGGCGCGGATCGTCGGAAGTGAAACGCTGGGTCAACATCATGTTGATGCAGGTGACGTTGAGGCCGCTGCCAGTGAGGAAGAAAGCGAGCCCGAGATAGAACATGGCCAGCGTGCCGAGCGAGATGAAGGCGCAGCCGATGACCTGCAACGCCATCCCGCCCACGAAGAGGTTGCGATTCGAGAGGAAGCGCCCGCCGAGATAGCCGCCGAAAAGGTGCAGGCCGTAATTGAAAGCGCCGAAGACGCCCATCAAAAGGGTGGCGTCTTTCGCGGAGAGCTGGAGATGCTTCGTCGCGTAGAGGACGAGCGTGGAATACAGAACCGCAAAGCCGAGCGTGGCGAAGATCTGAATGAAGAACAACGCGACCGTCCCTTCCGGAGCGGCGGAGGAGAGGCGCTTGGCGGATTGCATCAGGCGCTGGTTGTCGCCTGTCGCGCTGGGTAGTGTCAAGCAGGGGCGGCGCAGCGCTGCTAATTCGGTTTCAAATTGCTGCTGATTGCGTAGCGTGGCGGCCATGTTCTCGTCCCGCCACGTCAAGCAGAGCAAGCTCCTCCTGCGTCATGCGCAGAAATATCTGCGCTATAAAAAGGACATCTTGAGCGAGACCGATCGCACGGAGATCGAAGCGAAAATCACCGCTCTGGACGCCGCCCTGCGTGCGAAAAATTCGGACGGGATCAAGGCCGCCGCGGAGGACTTGGACGGCAAGTTGCACAAGCTCACGCCGGTGACGTGGGAATCGCATTGGCGGGAAAACGTGGAGGTCGTCCTCGTGGCCATCATCGTCGCCATCGGCGTGCGTTCTTATTTTCTGCAGCCCTTCAAGATCCCGACCGGATCGATGCAGCCCACGCTCAATGGCATCATCGGCCATCCCATGGCGGAGCCGCCGCCGAATATCATCCAGCGCGCCCTCGAATTCGTGGTGCTGGGGCGGAATTATATCGACGTCGTCTCGCAGGCGGAAGATCGCGTGATGCAGATCGTGCCGCAGAAGTATGGCTTCTTCTTCACCTTCTCCCGCGTGATTTGCCAGCGGCAAAAATTTCTGGTCTACGCCTCGCCCGATACTTTGCGGCAGGATTTCGGGGTCTCGCCGGGAAGGATTTATCGCCAGGGCGAAGTGATCGCGCGGGGCGCGATCGACACCGGCGATCAGGTCTTCGTGGACAAGTTTACTTACAATTTCGTCAAGCCCCACCGCGGCGATGTTTTCGTTTTCCGGACGGACGGCATTTCCATGATCCAGTCGGACCCGGAAACCGGCGCGCCGTTTTACATCAAACGTCTGGTCGGCTTGCCTAACGATGAGTTGCGCATCCAACCGCCGAACCTCTACGCGAACGGCGCGCTCGCGCAGGGCGTGGGATTTTCCCGCGTCATGAGCGCGCAAAATGGCTATCGCGGATACGGGAACTCCGGCACGCTCATGTCGGAGCCGGAGCAAACCTTCCGCGTGCCGGACAAGCATTATTTCGCGATGGGCGATAACAGCTACAACAGCTTCGACAGCCGCTATTGGGGCCCGGTGGCGGAGGAGAACCTGGTCGGTCGGGGGCTGATTGTTTATTGGCCGTTCACGCGGCACTGGGGTCTGATCCGATAGAGCGTGGATTCACCGCAGAGGGCACAGAGCGAAGGGAATTTTCTGGCATCTCTCTGTGTCCTCCGTGCTCTCTGCGGTTAACTGAATTCCCCTATCCACGATGTCCGAACACGTCCCGCGCCTACTTCCGATAATCGGACTGGCTCTCGGCTACGGGCTGGTGCTTTTTTTTAATCCGATCCACCTCGCGCTGCGCGATGGCTTTCGGTGCATCATTCGCTTCAAGCGCATCTGGCTGGCCTTCGCGGTCCTCGGATTTGCCTACTCCGTTTTCCGTTTCGCCACCTTCACGCCGCTGCAGCAAATATCGGATCTCGATCCGCACCAGCTGGCCACAATCGCGGAGTGGAGCTGGCCCCGCCTGGTGGACGTGTGGCAGGAAACTCCGCTGCCGGCGCTCGAAGGCGTGGCCGGCATTTTCGACAACGCCACCACCACCTATCCCCTCTCCATTATCGCGGCCCTGCTGTTGCTCGGAAATTGGCGCGGGCTGCATGGCGCGCTCTGGAAAGCGTTGCGCCAGCGCTTCGGTGTTTCCGGTTATTTTATCTATGTAATCGTCGTCCTGAGCGCGATCGCGTCGCTCTTCAAAGCGGTCGTCTATCTGCGCCTGCCCGCCTGGCGCGCGGTCCTGCCGGATGCGCTGCTTTTCCAGACTTCGGCCACAGTGGATGTAGTCGCGTCGATCTTCGAATATCTCTTCGGCGTTTACATTCAGGTCTATCTCATCACGGTCGCGCTGGCCTGGATCAAAGGCCTCAGCTTTACCGAAGAGGCGCTTTTTCAATTCGCCGTGCGCCGTTTCAGTTACGTGCTGAAATGGGCGGGCCTCGTCGTCCTGGTGGGCCTGCTCCTGGTGCGCTTGCCGCTCCTCCTGGCCTACTTCATTAACCTGCCCGGCGTGCTCGATTATCAGGACGCCGCCCGCTACATCATGAGCGGGCTGCTCCTCGCCTTCTGCTCCGTGCAAATCTCATTCGTGCTGCATAATGAAAGCCTGCTCGCCGCTCTGCGCGCCCACTGGCAATTCCTCCGCCAAAATCCCATGCGGCTGGCGTGGTTTTTCCTCATCTGTGCTCTGCACTTTTTCCTTCTCACAGCGATCGACGCCATTCTCCGTGGCGGCATCGCCGATCGCGTGGCAGCGTTGATTCTTTGGAAAGTGATCTACGTTTGCCTGCGCGGCCTGGTCACCGGCTGGCTGCTCGCTTCCTGGGTTTGTCTTTTCCGGCAATGCGAGACCGGGCGGATCGACCGCGAGACCTGGATCCGCTATTAGGGCGAACGACGAAGGCACCTCGCCGCACAAGCGGGACGCCTGTGCTACGGTTCGCTGGTGGACGCCGAGAAAATCACCCGCCAGAGCAAGTCGAACCTCGCCCTCGCTTTTGTCTCGTTAGGCAAGGAACAGCGGCGCGATATCACGACCTTCTACGCCTTCTGCCGCGATCATTGATGACATCGCGGACTCCACCGAAACCAGCACCTCCGATAAAGCCGCGGCCCTGGCGGCGTGGCGCGACTGGCTCTCCGCTCCCGCAAGCGGCGAAGATTCCCTCGCGCCGGACGTGCGGGAGTTGATCGCAAAATATCCGGCTCACGCCCTCCATGCTCGAGGAGATCATCGCCGGCGTGGAGATGGATTTGACGCAGTCGCGTTACGCAAACTGGGAGGCGCTGCGCCTCTATTGTTACCGCGTCGCCAGCGCGGTCGGCCTCGTCAGCATTGAGATTTTCGGTTACAAAAATCCGCGCTGCCAGCGAATACGCGATCGAGCTCGGGCTCGCGCTCCAGACCACCAATATCATCCGCGATGTCGGCAAAGATATGCGACTCGGCCGCGTCTATTTGCCGCAGGACGAGATGGAGCGTTTCCATTATTCCGAGGCAGATCTGGCCAATGGAGTGCGTAATGCAGCCTTCCACGCGCTCATGGAATTTCAGACGGAACGCGCGCGTGGTTTCTATCGTTCCGCGGCTTCGCTCCTGCCCCGGAAGATCGCCGCTCCATGATCGCAGCCGAAATTATGGCTTCGGTTTACGGCAAGCTGCTGGAGCGGATCAGCGCGGACGGCTTCCGCGTTTTCGAAAAGGAATATCGCCTCAGCCGCCTGGCCAAAGGCCTCCTGGTTTTGCGGCGTCTGGCCGGCGCATGACCGCTCCCCATGAATACTGCGGCAATTTTTTCGTCACAAATAGACTCGTTCGCCCTAGCACAAGCGATTCAGCTCGTAGGGCAAACGTTTCCTCAATAAAAATAAATTATGAAAAAATTCAGCACTATTGCAGTCGCGGCGGCGGCCCTCGGAGCCCTCGCGCTTAGTTCATGTGATACTCCCACCGGACAGGGTGCGGGCATCGGGGCCGGCGCAGGCGCATTGCTCGGCGCCGCTTCCACCGGCACCGTGCGCGGAGCCGCAGTCGGCGCAGCGATCGGAGCCGGCACCGGCGCGCTCATCGGCGCAGCCGTCGAAGCCGACGAGCGCGGATATTATGAAGGTCACGAAACCAGCTACTACCCCTACGGCCGTCGTGCCGGGAACGGTTTGGTCCGCAGCCCGTATCCTCCAAATTCGCTCGTCGATACCCGCGGCATTCCGCGTGGCGCCCTCGTGCGTGACCCGTCTTCCGGACGCGTCTTCCGCAAGCCCTAAAGCAGAGCGGACATAAAGATTGAGCGGGTTGATCTGGCGCAAGCCGGGTCAACCCGTTTTTCTTTGTTTCAGATACGGCTGGCGGTGTCTGACAGCGCATTGCCGCCGTGCACAAAATTAGGGACGCCGCACTGGGAGCAAAGCGAGCGCGTGTTTCAGTCTCAATTGGAAAGCCTCCGCGTTCGTGAGCCCAGCCGTCGCCGGCAGCGAGTCGAAGAGCGGAAAGGCGCCTGCAGAATCCTCAAGCGAGCGAAAACTTCATAATTCCTCCTTCATCCCTCTGCCTCTCTTCGGCCGACGCGCGCGCGATTCAAGCCGCCGCGCCGGTCACCGCCTGAGGAAAAATAAATGCCGAGATTCTAGCCCTGACCCCTTTTGCACCCTCCAGTCAACGCGACCACCGTCGCGCAATACGGACTGTCGGCTTATTCGTGGAACAGCGTTGTGAACCCTTTGAAGTTTTCTAAGATTGCTGAGTCGCGGTATTCGCGCAGAGGCGGAAGAGGACTTCGCTGGTGTTCATCACCTCGTTCCCAAGTTGCACTTGGGAACGTACTCCTGCTCCGCAGTTTGCACTGCCCGGGCGCCAGTCATGCACCGCGCCAAGCCACCAGTCTGCCGGCACCTGCGCATTTCGCTCGAAAAAAACTGCTCATCAGCGATCATGTCGGGACGTGAGGAGCCGATTACCGCGCGCGAGCTACTGAGGGCCTGCGAACATGTGGAGAGGCAACACCACTCCCAACGAAATGGCTTTGACAGTTCCGATTAAAACGGTGTCGTGTTCTCGTGTGGGAGCGGGTCCCGCCGCGCTCTGCGCGTTCATCTTTTGTGTCGCGGCCATCCTCGCCGGTCCGAGAGTTCATGCCGCATTCGTGGAAACGGCGTGGCAGAACACGAGCCTGGGCGACTGGTCGATCCCGAGCAACTGGAGCCTGGGCGTGCCGAACACCGGTATTCACGCTCTGATTGCGAACGGCGGGACGGCCTTGGTTTCGCAAAACAACGCGGAAGCCCTCAGCGTGGATGTCGGTAAGAATGGCCAAACCGGCTCCTTGATTATCCAGGGCTGGCTGCGTTCCAGTCAAGGTGTATGGCTGGGAGTCCAATCTGGCTCCAGCGGGACGCTCACCGTCGATGGCGTGCTCCTAACGTCCAACCTGGCGATCGGCGGCTACAGCTATCCGGCGAGCGGCAATGGCACCATGACGATCGACAACGGCGCGGTGGAAACATCGGACCATGCCTGGGTGGGCGGCGGCGGCAATTCCGTCGGCTCGGCGACTGTCTCGGGAGTGTCCCTGGGATACTGGACCTGCTATCGGGAACTGGATGTGGGAGTGAACAACGGTTCTGTCGGCACGTTAACCATCTCCAGCGGCGGCGCTGTCTTTAGTGCCGCTTTAAACTCGAACGGCAACTATCCCGAGCGTCTCGACAGCACCATCGGCACCTTCGCAGGATCGACGGGCACCGTCACCGTGAGCGGTGGTGGATATTGGCAAAACTACGGCATCCTCCACGTGGGCGGGTTCGCGAATAACCCGAATCAGTTCAGTACCGAATGGCGGCAGCGGGACCTTGCGAATCCAGCCGGGTGGATATGTCTCCGCGGCCCACCTGAAGTTATTCGTCAACAGCGTGGTCCAGGTCGGTAATGGCTCGTCCACTGACGTCGGCCTAAGGATTTTTGGCCATGCGCCGCCGCCGTGGCCGGGCGGGACCGGTCTGGGCGATCTCGGGGTGGGGGGAAGCACCGCGGGCCGGATGGAAATTATCCAGGGCGGGACGCTTTTGACCCACCGTGGCTTCCTCGATTGCACAGGCAACGGATCTGCTTTCGCGCTCGTCACGGGCGCAGGATCGAAATGGGACGCCACCGGTTCCATCTGGGCCGGGAACAGCGGCAGCGGAGCACTCGAGGTGCGCGACGGCGGAGTGCTAGCGAGTGCCGGGAATGGCTACGTCGGATTTGCCTCCGGATCCTCCGGCTCAGCAGTCGTCAGCGGCACGGGTTCAAGATGGACGACAGCATCGAACCTGTTCATCGGCGGCAACGCCGGCGGTCCTGGAGGCGACGGATTACTGACCATCGAAGACGGCGGGACCGTCTCGGCGACTGAAACCAAAGTTTACAACAGCGGTTTTCTCCGGCTGGGCTCCAGCGCCGCCATGGAGGGAGCGCTGACCTTTCTCGGCGGGCACATCCAATTCACAGGCAACGTTAGCTTCCCGAACAACTTCACCGTGGGAAGCGGCGGCCTTGGCATCCAAGTCTACGGCTTCGACACGACATTCAGTGGCGACATCTCCGGAGTCGGCGGCTTGACGCAGTCTTTCCTTGGCACCACAGCGTCGGGGAAGCTGACGCTCACCGGCACCAACACCTACACCGGCCCGACGGTGATCCAGCGCGGTACCTTCCAAGTCGATGGAAGCACGACCAGCGCGACGACGGTGAGCAACCTTGCGACGCTCACCGGTAGCGGGACAGTGGGCGCAGTCACCGTCAACAGTGGTGGCACCGTCGCTCCTGGCAGCTCTGTCGGCACGCTCCATATCGCGGATACCTACAATCAAACCAACGGCGGCACGCTGGCGATCGAGATCGGAGGATATGTTCCGGGCACGGAACACGACCAATTGGTCGTGGAGGGACAGGCGATCGTGGCTGGGGCCCTCAACGCCACGCTGGTGAAAGGCTTCCGGCCTAACCTCGGAGACACCTTTACCATTCTTACCAGAGCCGGCGGCGGCGGGAACTTCACCACCATCAACAGTCAGGGCTTTACCGCGCGGAGTGACGCCAGCGCGTCAGGTATCGTTCTTACGATAACCGGCATCGACCCAACCTTACGCGTCACGAACCTCGTGCGGAACGGCGGCGCGATCACGCTCACCTTCGATGCCGTAGGCACGAATACTTACCGCTTGGAGCGGACCAGCGCGCTCGAAGACCCGGCGAGCTGGCAAAGTGTCGCCGGCGTGGACGACGTTACACCTGCCACGACAGGCTCGGCGCAACTAACAGACCCCGCTCCGCCGGCTCCACCAGTCTTCTATCGCGTCCGGCTACTGCCCTGATCGGAACAGCCAGGCAGTGTTAGCCTAGCAGGTTTCCACGGTCGCACCCGGGGGCTGGCGGAAGGCGTCCGTTCTAGACCTTGGTGGGGTTACCCTTTGCGAACTCCGGCCTCGGTTGAAGGCTTGAACCGGCTCTGTCAGCCGAATTTATCATGACGAAGCGCATCGACCAGGCGCTGCGCTTCCTCGGTCATCTTGACCAGCTCGGGCCATTCGCGGTGGTAGTTTTCGCCGGGGAGTTTGCGCGTCGCGTCGAAGCCCATGTGCGAGCCGACGTTTTGCACGCTCGGAGCGTGATCTAAGGAATCGGCCGGATTGCGGATGATGGTGCTGTCGCGGGCGGGATCGGTATTGGCGCAGAGGCGGAAGAGGACTTCGCTGGTGTTGTGCACGTCGCAGTCTTCATCGACCACGATGATATATTTACTGAACATCATCTGCCCCATGCCCCAGAGGCCGTGCATGATTTTGAAGGCTTGATAGGGATACTGTTTCCGGATGCTGACGAAGACGAGGTTGTGGAAAACTCCTTCGGGAGGGAGGGCCATGTCGACCATCTCCGGGAAGTTCATTTTGAAGACCGGGAGGAAGACGCGCACGCTGGCATCGCCGATGTAGAAATCTTCCATCGGCGGGATGCCGACGATGGTGGCGGGATAAACGGCATCCTTCCGATGCGTGATGGCGGTGACATGGAAGACGGGGTAATCCTCGACCGGCGTGTAGAATCCGGTGTGATCGCCAAACGGTCCTTCGGGGCGGGTCTCGCCGGGCTGCACGTAACCTTCGAGGACGAAGTCGACGTCGGCTGGCACTTCAAGGTCGATGGTCTTGCACTTGACCAACTCGACGGATTTCTTGCGGATGAAGCCGGCGAAAAGAATCTCATCGAGCCCATCGGGCAACGGCGCGGTGGCCGCGAAGGTGTAGGCGGGATCGCCTCCGAGACAGACGGCCACCGGCATGCGCTCGCCGCGTTCGTAATACACTTTCCCGTGCCGGGCGCCGACCTTATGCACCTGCCAATGCATGCCGGTGCTGCGCCCATCGTAGACCTGCATGCGATACATCCCGAGATTGCGCGCACCGGTTTCCGGGTCGCGCGTGTGCACGTTCGGCAGGGTAACGAAACGGCCGCCATCCTTGGGCCAGCATTTGAGAATCGGCAGGTCGCGGAGGGAGAAATCGGAAGTGCCGTCCAGCTCATGCACTACTTCCTGACACGCAGCCTCCTTCACTTTCTTCGGCCGCGCGTGCAGCAGGTTGATGCCCTGCTTGAGCAGGCTCCAGCCTTCGCGCAAATCGGTGGGCGGTTTCGCCTTCAGGATGAGCTGAATCTCCTGCGCGAGATCGTCGATGCTGTCTAATTTCAACGCCAGCGCCATGCGCTTGGTCGAGCCCATGGTGTTGATGGCGAGGGGGAACTTCGATTCCCGCCCATCGATCAACGGTTTCTCAAAGAGGAGCGCTTTCCCGCCGCCGGGCGATTTCATTTCGCGGTTGGCCCATTCCGCGATGAGCAGGTCGGTCTCGACCGGCTGCGCGATGCGTTTCAGCTCGCCCGCGCGGTCGAGCGCTTGAACGAATTGGCCGAAGGAAGAATACGACATTTCGCTGCGGCCGCGGATCGGAGGAGCCGCCTAGTAGAACCGCGGCGCCGGCAGGTATTGGAACGAGATCACGCGTCCGTTTTGAAACGAGACCGTGCGTTCCGGGTAGCGCACGATGTTGGCCCGACTGTAGAAGAACGGGTCGTAGAAGGGATCGTAGAAGAAATGCCGACGCCCGTAACCGCCGAAACGTCCACGATGCCCGCCATACAGGCCGTAGCCGATCCCGTGGCCATACCGCGAGCCGTACAAGAACGGCCCACCGTAATCGCCCGCCGTCGTTCCATCATAAATCCACGTCTCGACCACGCGGCCGCGATTCCGCCCGGGAATCTGAGAGCTGGGCGGGCCCCACGCGATGTAGACGGCATCGTGCGACATGCCCTCGCGGATCTTGCCCTGTTGCACGAGCGCCTGGTCGTTAGGCGAGAGCGCACGGAAAGCTTCCGGCTTTTCCTGCACGCGCGTCTCCAGCGTGGTGCAGCCGGTGACGAAGAAAGTGACGGTAACCGCGCAGGCGGCCAGCGCCTGTTGAATGATGCGACGCTTCATCGCGTAAGTTACGCCAAGCGCTGCGCGAGCGTCAACTGAGCGCGCCGCGTGCGGACACGGCATCTTGCTCTTCCGGGCCGCGCCTTCTACCTTCACGCCTGATGGAAGATCGCTTCGGCCACCGCATTTCCTATCTGCGCGTTTCCATTACGGATCGTTGCAACGAGCGCTGCACCTATTGCATGCCGCAGGAATTACAAGAGTGGCTGCCGCGCGCAGGCATCCTCAGTTTCGAGGAAACGCTGCGTCTCATTCGCGTCTCCGCGCGGCTGGGCGTGCGCAAGGTGCGCGTGACCGGGGGAGAGCCGTTAACGCGGCGCGACGTCCTTCCGTTCCTGCAGCAACTCGGCCAGATTGCCGGCATCGATGATATCGGCCTTTCGACAAACGGAACCCTGCTCGCGCGCCCTGTAGCCGGAGTCGCTGACCCCGGCCGGTCCGCGCGAGGCCACGTCCTCGACCAACCCGGGTCGGCGACATCGGCCACAACGATGGCGACGGCACTCCGTTCCGCCGGCGTGCGGACGGTCAATGTTTCGCTCGATACGCTGGATCGAGACGACTATCGCACGACGACCGGCCGGGATTTCCTGCCGGATGCGCTCGCAGGGATTGATGCTGCCAGCGCAGCCGGCTTTGAGATGATCAAGCTCAACTGCGTCCTCATGCGAGGGCGAAACGAGGAACAGCTCATCCCGCTGGTGGAGTTCGCGGCCGAGCGGAAGCTTCTCCTGCGCTTCATCGAACTCATGCCAGTGAGCACGACGGAGGTTTTGAGCGAGGAAAATTTCCTGCCCATCCGCACCGCGCAACGTCGCCTCGAGGAACGCTACGGCACGCTTATACCGGAGCCGCAATTCCGCACGAATGGTCCCGCCAGTTATTATCAAATTCCGGGCCGCGAACAGCGTATCGGCTTCATCGGCGCGATGACGAATCTGCATTTCTGCGAGAGCTGCAACAAGCTGCGCCTGACCTGCGACGGCAAGTTGCGGCCTTGCCTCGGCAGTTACCTCGAGTTCGACATCATGAAACCGCTCCGCGCGGGCGCGAGCGACGAAGAACTGGAGCGCTTCTTCCTCGATGTGGTCGAGCGCAAACCCGAGCAGCACGACTTTCGCACCACCTACGAACCCGGCCGGAAGATGGTGGCGATCGGCGGCTAACGAATGGATCGTTTGTCCCATCTGGCCGACGACGGCACCGCGCAGATGGTGGACGTGTCGGCCAAACCGGTGAGCGTGCGCGAAGCCGTGGCCGCGGGCCGCATTGCGCTCCGCGCGGAAACGCTGGCGCTGATCTCGGAGAGCAAAATCGCCAAAGGCAATGTCTTCGCCACGGCGCGACTGGCGGGCATCCAAGCCGCGAAGCAAACCTCGCAGCTCATCCCGCTTTGCCATCACTTAAACCTGAGCCACGTGTCGATCGATCTCACCGCCGTGGCCGATGCGGTGGAAGTGCAATGCACCGCGCGCACTACTGCGCAGACCGGCGTGGAAATGGAGGCGCTCACCGGCGTCGCGGTGGCGTTGCTGACCATCTACGATATGTGCAAAGCCGTGGACAAGGAGATGACGATCTCCGAGGTGCGGCTCCTGAAGAAGACGAAGCGCGACCTTGCCTGATCGCACTCGGGAACGAGCGCGCGCGCTCGCGGCGCAGTCTTCGCGAAGCACGGAGACGACTGAGAGATCCCGCCGATGCAATAGCCGACACGCTATCCTTGGGGAAGCGACCAGGGGACGGAAACATCCCTCGACCGTCTGCGCGGCGCGGGATGACAGGCCGCGCGTTTTGGTCTCTCATGGAGCATGCAAATTTCTGTTGGCATCATCACCATCTCGGATCGCGCCACCGCGGGCGAATACGACGATCTCGGCGGCCCGGCCTTGAAAGCGGAAGCGGAAAAGCTGGGTTGGGCGGTCGCCAGTGAAGCCATCGTTCCGGATGAAATGGCTCGCATCCAGGAGACGATCCGCGCCTTCTCCGCGCAAGGTTGCGGCCTCATTCTCACGACTGGTGGCACGGGCATCACCGCGCGCGACGTCACGCCGGAAGCGATTCGCGCCATCATGCGCGTCGAGCTGCCCGGCTTCGGCGAAGCGATGCGGATGCGCTCCCTTGCGATCACGGAAAATGCAATCCTCTCCCGCAGCCTCGCCGCGGTGGTGGAGCGAGCGCTGGTGATCGCGCTCCCCGGAAAACCGAGCGGCGCGGTGGAATGTCTCGGGTTCGTCACCGGCGCGATTCCGCATGCCGTCGCCCTCGCGCAACGCGTTCCTACTTCTTGTTAGGCGACCGCTTCCGGTCAGATCGTGACCACCGTGATTTCCGGTGGGCAGTTAAACCGGATCGGGTAGTGATAGGTGCCAATGCCGGCGCCGACGTAGAGCGGACCCCCCTTGGTTTCATAAAAGCCGAGATCGTAGCCACCCACTTCGTCCGGCAGAATGAGCGAACCCAGGAGTGGCAACCGCACTTGTCCGCCATGGGAATGGCCGGCCAGGATTAGATCGAAGACATGCCCATTCAGCCGATCGGCCATCGCGGGATAATGCACCAGCAATAAACGGCGCGCTGCTTTCGGCGCCTGCTGCAAGACATACGGCGAAGTGAGCGCGAGGCCGACAATTTCGAGATCGAGCTGCGCCAGCAAGGCCGTTTGATCCACCAACCAGGCTCCGCCGGTCTCCGCGAAGGCGCATTCGTAATCAGCGAAAGGCGCCATGCACAGATAATCGTGATTCCCAGGGGTCCCGTAGACTGGCGCCTGAATCTGCCGCAGGAACTTCAGCGCTGCCGGCAGGAAGGCTCTGTCCTCCACCATGTCGCCGGAGAAGCAGACAAACGCCGGCGCTTGCGCGTTGATCGTGGCGATCACTTCCGCGGCGTAACGGTCGTCGCCTTTGTAATGAAAATCCGTGAAGTGCACGAAGCGCGTGGAGCCACCAGGCGTGACGGTAAAATTCCGCACCACCACATTGGTCGGCTCCACCCAGGCCGCATTCGCGCCCGCCGCCGCCGGCAAAGCCAGCGCGCTTAAGGAGAGAAATTTGCGTCGTGTCATCATCGGCTTCTTATCAATCAGACGCAGCAGGCTCCCTGCCCTTCGCGCCTTTACTTCAAGAATTTACCGCGCGCGGGGCTAACTGCCACCCGCTGGGCCTTGGGGCCGGCAGGTCGCCGGTCGGGCTCACCTAAGTCCGCTTATGGCTGGCCTTTTCGCCCAGGCTGCGCCGCGCGGACGCACGCGGAGATCCTCTTACGGCATGTGCATTCACGGAAGCGCCGTGCCTCCGTTTTAAGTCGTGGGACTTCCGGCCGGCTTTCACCTTGCGCCCGCAGCCAGCGCCAGAACCAGCGCTGGCCTCTCTCGCCCCAAGCGCCTGAGCCCGGCCGGCACGCGCTGGCTAAATTTCCAGCATTGCCGTCCGCGCGCGGCCTCCCGAAGTTACGCCGTGCGAAGTGCTCTCCGAAAGATGCTCATGCTGGCGGTGCTCATTTCCACCGCCGCGATGGCGCCGGCCCAGTCCGAGACAAGTCCGGCGAACAAGCTCTACCAGCAGGCCGTCGTGGAAAACGAACGCGCTTCCAAGCTGGAGCGCCGCGGCAAAAGAGCGGCCGCGATCGAGGCCTACGAGCTGGCCGGCCAATTAGCCGAAGCGTCGATCGCGGAAGCGGAACGGAGCGGTCTCGCGCAGGAAGATCGGCCGCCGGAAGTCTATTTCCGCTGCGCGGCCTCGTATCTGCACGCGGGCCGATTGCTCAGCTACGAGAAAGCAGGCAGCGAACGCCGGGACGACGATCTCGGCAAATCCGTGCGCTTTCTGGAGATGGTGGAGAAGATCGAACGCGACCGCGCCGCGCGCACCAGCAGCCCGATCAACCCGGAGATCTGGCGGGTGCGGAATGCGGCGGGCTACGCCTTTTTTCTGCGTGGAGAACTGGCCCAGGCGCGTCTGCAATACGGCTCCGTCCTCGAGTTAAACCCGAGCTACAAGCCAGCCGAGCAGGCCATCGCCGAGATTAACAAACTCGAACAGGAGGATAACGAACTCTTCACGCCGCAGGGTCGCACTTTGCAGAAAGAGAAAAACCGCAAGCTGCTCCGCGGGCTGGTGGACGCGCTCCGACTGGTGCGGGACATCGTCACCCTGGGGCGCTGAGAAATTATCGCGCCCAAGATGATTGCCGCTCGACAGCACTCCGTCGCCCGTCGAACGTCGCCGACCATGAATCCTCTCCGCCGCTTTTCTCTCGCTGCTCTGGTTTTGCTGACCGCGTTCTCCGCTGGTGAAGCGCGCACGAGTGTGGATGGGAAGGTTAAATTCCCGGCGGACGCTCCCGCGTTTACGGTCGAATTCCCGAAAGGCTGGACGTATCAGCCGGATAAGGATGGCAATCTCGATTGCGATCCTGGCGACAAATCCGACTTCGTCTTCTCCATTCTCAATTTGAAGGACATTCACAATCGCGAAGAACTGAAATCCTCTCTTCCGCTGGTGGCCAAAAGCATGGCCGACGGCATCAAGATGAAGGACTTCGAAACGGGCGACATCGATACCGAAGAAAATGGCAACGACATTTCGTTCACCGGGATCCGCGGCGACGGGAACGTGGACGGAGTGGCTTTCGTCGTCGTCGTGCACGCGTTTGAGCCGCAAAAGGGAAAGTTTTTTGCCATCATCACCGCTGCGACTGAAAAGGCCGACAAGGCGCATGAGAAGCAATACGACGACATCACGGCTTCGATCGAAGCGATCGAAGAATAGGCGGCCTTAATTCGTGGCGCGCGACAACGCCGCCTTTGCTCTGGTAGGCTGCGCCGCATGTCGTTCATCGCCGATCCGCTTTACGTCTGCACCATCCTTTTCCTGCTGGTCGCGCTGTCCGAGTGGCTCTGCCGGAAACGCTTCTTCCGTTCGCTCGGATCCGCGCTCATCGTCATCCTGGCGGCGGCGATCCTGGCCAATCTGCGCGTCATCCCGTCCTCCTCGGATGCGCCGCCGCTTTACGACGGCATTTTCAATTACATCGCGCCGCTCGCGATTTTCTTCCTCCTGCTCGATGTCCGGCTGCGCGACTTGCGGCAAGCCGGCCTGCCCATGCTGATCCTCTTTGGCTGCGGGGCGCTCGCCACCATCGTCGGCGCGCTGGTCGGCTACCATCTGGTCGCGCCGCAGAATCACGGCGTAGAAAAAAGCTTCGCCGTCGCCGGCATGTTTACCGGCACCTACATCGGTGGGAGTGCGAATTTGAACGCCGTCGCGCTGCAATACGGCATGATAAAAAACGGCCCCCTCTTCGCCGCGATCAACGCCGCCGATAACATCATCACCACCGTCTGGATCGTGGCCACGATTCTCCTCCCGCGCTTCTTGCAAAAATGGTTCCCGCGCCGCGCCGGGCGCGGCCACCTCCCCTCACTCGCCGTGGACGAGCCGCTCGCAGCCGACGAACGCATTTCCGTGCTCGATCTCGCCCTTTTGCTCGCGCTCGGCACCGGCAGTCTTCTCGTTTCTCAAGTCATCGTGCGCGCATTGCCCAGCTTCCCGGTCATGCTCGTGCTGACCACGCTCGCGCTGCTCCTCGCGCAACTCCGCGTGGTGCAAAAGCTCCGCGGCGCGCGCGTCCTCGGCTATTTTACCGTCCTGCTTTTCCTGGCCGTCATCGGCGCTTATTGCGACTTCGCCGCGCTCATCGCGAATGGCTCCGTCGCGCTACTGCTCCTCCTCTGGGTCACGATCATCATCGCCGTGCACGGCACCCTGCTCTTCGTCGGCGCCGGCTTGTTTAAACAAGATTGGGCCATGATCTCCGTCGCCTCGAACGCCAACATCGGCGGCGCCGCCAGTGCTGGTGTCCTCGCCACCGCGCTCGACCGCGACGATCTGCGCCTGCCTGGAATCCTGGTCGGCTCCGTCGGCAACGCCCTCGGCACCTACGCCGGCGTGCTGGTGGCGGAGCTGCTCCGTTAGCTAGTAACGCCGAGCCTTATTCGCGCCGCTCAGCTCAAACTGCAGCACCTCACCATTCACCGCCAGCCAGACACGGTGATGCAGTTCGTCGACCCTCACCTCCCAGCTCTGGCACCAAACGCTTGGAAGGCCGCCCGCATTCGGCAAAGCGAAAGGGTCTGCAATCACGGCGGGCACCTATTTGCTCAACGAAGACCGGCCCGCCTTGGCGCTATCCGCTGGGCCAAACTCGCCCCAGAGAGAAGCGCTATTCCTCGTAATCCTTCGGCGTGCAATTCGGCTCCACGTCGTAGCCGAGATAGTGGTAGCGATGCCAGAGGCGTTTGCCGCTCAGCGGTTTGCCAGACCAGGCGGTGAAATGCATGCCCTCGCCGGAGGTGCAGACACGGAAAGTAACCCGGCTGCCCGCAGGAGCGCCCGGCACTTTGGCGCTGGCTTTGCCGCCGCTGGTGGTGATGCCGCCCGTGGCGCCCACGACGGCGAATCCCAGAAACGGCTGCTCGGGATCGATGCGCTTCAGGAAATCCAGGGTGTAGCTCGAACCGCCGGAGTCGTCGGTCGATTCGACCGGCTCGAGGATCTCTGCGGTGTAGATCGTTTGTTGTTCGTCGTGCGGCACGATCTCCACGAGGTCGCCTTTCTTGAGCGACGGACCCGTGATCGAGAGCTTGGGCGTTTCGTTAGGGCCTTTGGTGACGAGACCGAAACTGTCGGCCAGCTTGCGCGCGCCTTCCTTGACGCCGGCGGCGGATTTGCCGGCGCCGCTGGTGTCCAAACCGGAGACTGCCGCAAGCGCTTTACTGACCGCGAAGCGTTTTGTCTTCGGCTCGTAGAGCAGCACGGCATACGTGGGCGACGAGCCTTGCGCGACTTGCAGGTAGAGGTCCTGGAAGCCATCGCCATTATGGTCGATCGCGCCGATCCATTTCGGCGGAAGATTTTCGCGGTCGAGATCACAGGAGACGGTTTCGAATTCGCCGACCTTGATCGTCTGGACGATCGGCCCGCCGGCCTTTGCGCGGATCTCCATTTTCGCCAGGGACGAACCCTCCCAGACGAGGTGCACGTCCGCGGGCAGACCCGCTTTCACTTGAAAACGAAAACCATTCGGCCCCGGGGTTTCGTCCTGAGCGGATAACGGCGAAGTCGAAAGCGTAGCAACAAGAGAAAGGAGAAGCGAAATAAGGTGGCGGTGACTCATGGGAATGAACAGGATTCAGCTGGGAAGTGGGCGTGCTGGCAATCAGATTCGCTCCCTCTCCGCAGCCGTCACTAATGAAATCACTGAAACGCCGGATCGGAAGCAGACTTGGGGCGATGACAGCGGCGCTGCTGTTTTGCGCGTGCAGCGCGTCTGCTTTTTCGCAAAAGAAGGGAGGGACGGTGGATGATTATCTGCGCGCGCTTCCGGAAAAATACCGGACGTATTCCGGCGATTTCGCGAAGGAACCGACGGCCGAGCGCACCATCAAAGATCTAAAGAACGGTTACATCGCCTTTCTCGATAAAGCGCCCGCCAAGGGGGAAGCGTTTCCGCCGTATCCGATTTTTGAAATCGCGATCTTCAAGTCAGCGAGCGGTGAAGCTTTGCTCGTCGTTTCCAATCTCATCTCCGACCCGGTTTGCACCGCTCACGAAACATTTTTTCTGCGCCAGCGCGGTCCCGAATGGGTGGACGTGCGCGCGGAAGTTTTGCCGAAGCTTTCCGCCGGAATGTTTTTCAAGGAGCCTGCTCTCGGACCGAAATTCGAAGCTGCCAATAGAGAAGCGGGCAACATCGAGTCCGCGGCGGGAGGGCTGGACCTGCATTTCTCACCGCCTCAACACGGCACGCGAATGAAAGTCGCGCTCGAGATCTGCGATCCTCAGTCGGAGGAAAAACCAGAGTTGTCATTCGCTGAATTTGAGCAGAAACAACAGCCGGTCTGGCTGGAGTGGAATGCTCGAAACGGAATCTTCCGAGTGGGCCATCATCCGTAGAGCAACGATCGGCCGAGCGCGAAAAAAATTACTTCCCCTCACCTGCGTAACCGAGCAGAACAGCCGGGATGAAACGGAAACTCACAGCCACAATCATGGCAGCAGCGCTCCTGGCAGCCGCCGCCTCGCCCATTCTCATCGCCGCGACGAAGACCTTTAAATACAAGTGTCCGCGGTGTGGGCTCGTGCTCGAATATACGCGGCAGTCGATCTACAAGTGCCCCCAGGACGGGACCACCATGAACACTCTTCATTAGGAAGAGTTCGCCCCTCGATACTGCGGCCGACCCAGAGGAGAAAGCACCGTATGAACCGAAAACTTGCAGGATTACTGCTTCTGCTGGCCGTCGGCGGAGCGGCGCTGGCAGAAGCGAGCGAGAGTCTGCGGCTCGAAGTTGCCCTAACGACTGGTGAGCGCAGCAAGGATAGCAGTTCCGAAACGCAAACCATCACGGTCGAGCGGAACAAAATCGCGTGGGAGCAGAGCTCAACGGGTCATGGCGGGGGCAATTCGGGCGGCTCGCGGAAGGAGTTTCCGCTTTCTGCCTCGGAGCAAGAGAATCTGCAAAAGCTGATTCGCGCGAACGATCTCCTCGTCACGGAGACGCATCGATCTGCCGCGCTCCACTCCAAACTTCTATTTCGAGTTGTCGATCGAGGCGGCGCTCGATGAGAAGAAAGGCGCGGTCAAAATCAGCGGACCACGCAGCGCGACCGCGGTGCGAGAAGAAGCCGCTTTACCGAAAAGTCTTTGCCGCTTGTTCACGAGCTCTTTCGAATCCTCCACGCGCACGACAAAAACATCCGCTTTGAAGAGTTCATTCGCGAACCGATCAAACAAAGCGCGCCGGCGCCATGAACGGCAAGACTTCTCTGTGCCTGCGCTGATCCTCGGCGCCTTCCTGTTGGATAGTCACGTCTCCCGCGCGGCCGAGTCTCCGAAGCAAACCGTGGCCGCAAGCGCGGGCCGCCTTCGCGAAAGCCGACAAAGCCCTGAACGATGACTTTGCCTTCGCGAAGAAAAAACTGAGCAAGTCGCTCTTCGATGAATTGCGAGAAGAGCAGCGCCTCTGGCTCCCCTTTCGGGAGGAGCTCGCGCTCACTCCGAGCTACTCCGGAATTTCCGAGGATGCCGCCGCGCCCAAGGAAACCGTCGAATACTTCAAGGCGCTGACGGAGATCACAAACGAACGGATCGCCTGGATCGCGCGCTGGATCGCAGGGGATGAGTTTCCCTCCCTCACCGGGATTTGGAGAAGTGCGCGAGGCGGTTTGATGGAGGTTTACGAGCAAGGCGACAAACTCCATTTCGCCATCTCGGTGGTATGGGGTCCCAGATGACGGTAGGCGCGATCGCGGGGACCGCAGAATGGAACGACCCTATCGGATGGTTCTCAGATCGCGGCCGCAATCCTGAGAAGAAGGACGTGAGCAATTTGGTTTTCGTTGCGCGACAGCGGACGATCGAAGTCGTCGGCGCAAAGATGGAAGAGTATGGCGGAAACGAAGCTGCCTTCGACGGCGTCTACCTTCGAGTGGGCCGACTCGACGACGCCGGAATCGCGCGCGTTTTGAAAGACGCCGCCAGTGGGGAGCCCGGGAATTAAACAGGCGAGTGAAAACGTGGGGAGCGCTCTTCTTCCTTCTGACGGCGATCGCCGGGTGCCGCCCCGCCAGCGAAGCCCAGAACTCCGACACACAAACCGAGCGCGGTGCGGCGCAGGTGAAATTCCACGCCGCGGTGGCGAAAGCCTATGGAGCGAGACGCGAGGATATCGCCATTCACTCTCAAGATCTGGGCATCGCGGCGACTGCATTTAGTTCACGCCAGCTGAGCCCTGTCTTCGCGTTTCGCGCCGACTTCAAAGATCGCGCGCTCGTCGTCCACGGATGCAACACGGCCGCGCCTGGAGATCCGGCGTTCGTCAAGCAACCGGCGGGCATCGCTCCGCTGATGCGGGCCGCCAATATTCTCGATCCGAAAACTTCGCTGCCGCTCCCCGATTTGATCCGGCTGGTGGCGTGGATTTATCACGACCTCGGCGTGCCGGTTGCTGCGCCCGCTGCGGTTCTGGAACGCAGCGCCCATGGCGTCACGTTCTCCTATTCCACTCGCCCAGCGCCAGAGAAGGAATCGAGTTGGTCGAACAAGGTGACAGTGCGGGTCCAGCCCGACTACACCACTACCGTAACGAGCGAGCGCTCGAATTAATCCGCGCTAGTGGCTGCTGGCGCCGTCCGAAAGCGTGAAGGTCACGGAGCAGCGTTGCGGTTCGGAAGCCGGACTGAAGACTAACAAGTAATCGCCCGCTTTCGCGTGGTCGATGTTGAGATCATCGATGGCCGCGCCTTCTTCATAGCGTTTCTTCTCGGGATCGAAATACGAAATGCCGGCGCCCGGCGCATGCACGGAAAGGTTTTGGCCCTTCTGCAGCTTCAGGAAAAACGCGATGCGTTGATCTTTTCGTTCGAGGTCAATCGAGCGATCGAGCGTCGTGGCGGACTTCGGGAAGGAGATGCGCTCGGCGTCTTTCGCCAACCTGGTAAATCCTGGCTCGCAGGATTCGTAGTCGGCCGTGCTGAGCAATTTCTTGTCGTCGCCAAAAGACTTCGCCTTCAACGCCTGCTCGTCGCCCGCCTGGCGAATGGTCATCTCCATTTGTGAGACTTTCGCGCCATCCTCCTCGGGAAGCGTCTTCTCGAACTTCACGCTCACGACGTTGCCCGCCTTGGTGCCGCTAAAATCGTGCTCTTCGGTTCCATCGGCGCCGTAACCGCGCTCGATGGTGTAGGTGCCGGTGACTTTCCCCTCTTCGGTTTGGAAACGAAGGATGAAATTATCCTTGAGCGCTCCATTACTGAAACAGGACCATTCGCCATCGGCGAACGCGTTCCCGGCGCAGAGACAGAGGAGGGCCACGATCAGTTTTGTTTTCATGCGGAAGAGGCGGCTGGCGTGCACAGGAGCGTGCACGCCAGCTCGCGCGTTGAAGTTGTTATCGTGCGGCCGCGGGTTTGGCCAGACCGGGGGCTGCGCTTTTGGCCGCGCGTATTTTCATGATCGCGAAAACCGCGATCGCACCCGCGATCACGAACAGAACCAATCCCATCAGCGGGCGGTAAACGATCCAGGCGATCGCGACTACGATGAGCGACAGCACGCTCGCGATCGCGAACGAGATCAAGCCCGTGCCCGCAGCGATCATGGAGCCGATGAAGGGGACAAACTTGCCAATCATGACGAGCGGTTTGAAGAGCATGGTGAGCCCGATAAACATGAGCAGCCAACCGCCGAAGCGGAGCGCCCAAGTAAGGATGGTGTTTCCTTTGCGCGCACTCGCGAACATCTCCGCGGCAGTGGCGGAACCCGTTTGCACGGTCTCGAGCGCGCGGCCGGCTTTGGTTTGGTAGGGCGCAATCGTGTTGCCGGTTTGCGCAGCGAGCACACTGATCTCCGTGGGGTCGAGGGCGGTGAACTTTACGCGCATGTCCCCGATTTGCGGCGAAGCCGGATTCTCGCCGTAGTAGAAAGCGCCATTCTCGACTCTCGGTTTCATCGACCCGGGCGCCGCTGCGACGGTGGGCATCGGAGTGGGCGTTGCGGCGACGGAGGGAGAGGCCGTGGCCGTGGCTACGACTGGCGACGACGCCGGAGTCGGTGTTGCCGCGGCGGGTGTTGGGGTGGCTTTTCCGGGCGCTGCCGCGATCGCACTCTCTTCGAGCGTGATCGCCTTTCCGCCGCCGAGTCCCTCAATAACGCGCTCGGGAATCTTGAAGTCGCCGACCGTCACATCTTTCGCTGCCATCATCTCCGCTTTGTAAGGGAACGAGGTCGGATTTTCGTGTCCCTGCTTCTTCTTGAAATCAGCGGACGAGATCGGACTGCTCGACCATTCTTTCTCGTAATCGTAGGTCGTCGTGGTCTCTTTGCCGCCACCGACTTTTTCCTTCGTGGTCGACTTGGAGGTTTGCTTCCATTGATACATCTCGACCGCGCGCGAGAGCGTCAGCGCCTTTGCTTCCACCCCGAAGATCGGATCTTTCAAGGTCGTGGCGGTATTGGTCATTCCTGTGAAATGAACCAGCTTGCCGTTATTGGCGGCATCGATGGGCGAGGCCGGCACGTCGATCACCGCGGCAGCGCCTTCCTTTAAACTCTTCGACGTCTTGACCGCGCGCCCTTCATTCAAGAAGAGGACCGGGAACGAGATCACGATCATGATCAAGCCGATGAAGATTCCGCCGATGGAGGATTTGATCCGGGAGAACCAGGATTCCGATGTTGTTTGAGTAAAGCTGTCCATGATGATTTCCTTCGCTGGGTTCGGGTCGGTTACTTGATCGGCGCTTCTTTTTCGACGTTGCCGTTCCGCGCGATGCGCATCACGCGATACCCCGTGGTGGCCGCGTAGATCGGTCCGTCATTGTTCGTGCTGAAGCCTTTGAAATATTCCGGAAACCCAGGGAGCGAAGTGCTCTTGCCGCTGACCGGCTCGATTTTATCCAACGCGGTCAGCGAGTAAGTGCCCATCCCGCCCGCGATCGCCAATTTCTGATCGGGCGATGCAGCGGTGGCGTAGCCGTAATTTGGCAGCAAGAACAGCTCCACCTTGCCGTCCGCCGCGACGCTGGCTTGAGGGCCGCTGGTGCCCAGGAGAACGGCCTTCTCGCCGCTGAAAACCACATTGCACCCCGAGGTGGTGTAATAAAGCGTATGGTCGCCCAGAATTTTTCCGGAAGGGACTTCGGCAACCACGAGCCGGCCGGTTTTACCGTCGTTCTGCTGTTGGAATTCGCTCCGGGCCGGTTCCTTCAAATCCTTCGGGATGTCCTTGTATTCGAGTTTCTTTTCCGCCGCGTCCGGCTTCTCCGCGAAGACGATGCCCACCTTGGTCCCTTCGGCATTCAACCCCAACCCGACGACGCGTTCGCCTTTCGGAAAGCGCATGCTGCCTTTCACGCTGTTATCGGCTACGGCGTGAAAATAAACCGACGTGCCGTTCGAGTAATCCTCTTCCATCGCGGCGAAGAGGTCAGCGTCGCGCGCTACGGAGACGCGGTCGCGCTTTTCCAGCACACTCTTTTTCGACCAATCGCTCGTCTTATAGGACAAGACGCGCTCGGCGCTGTCGCCTACGAGCAGCGTTCCGCCGTCTTTGCTGAAATGCAGATCGGTGATGGTGGTCTCGATCCAGATGCGATTCTTCACCTCGAGCGAAACCGGATCCAGGATCACGAGCGTGCGCGTATCGCCACCGGCGACGAGCGTCTTGCCGTCCGGGGAAATGGCGACGGTCATCCCGCCGAGCGGAACGCCGGCATAGGTGGAGGTGACGAGCGAGAGCGCGGCGGAGATGGTCGCAACGCAACGAAGGGCTGTTTTCATTTTATTTTAGGTTTGTGGCAACGGGGCTAAACGTCGCACTTGTTAGGCGAACGAGCGCGCAGGGTGACGGGTTTCTTAATCCGCGGTCAAGAGAATTAATCCTGACGAAGCATTCGCCGCAGGGCGTCGTCGTCGGGCTGGGCTCTGGTTTCTCAGGCCGCGTTAAACAAAGCGAAAGTGCAAACGCGGCCGCGGCTACGCGTTATTAGACGGCCATCCGACACGGCGGTGGCAAGGCTTGCAATCTTCTGCCACGTGAGATGACATCGCTCGAATGCAGGCGCGGCGATTCGTTCTTCTTGGACTCGGTCTGGCCGTGGCCGCGGTGCGGAGCGCGTTTGCCGACCGCGGGGTCATCGATGATCCAGACGGTTTCACGAACCTGCGCGCGGCGCCAAGTCGAGAGAGCGCGATCGTGGCGAAGGGTAAGAATGGCGAAGTAATCGACTTCGAGAGTGATCGCGAGACGACATGGTGGAAGGTCACGCTCGGCTCGGGCCAAAAAGGCTACATGCATTCGAGTCGCATCCGTTTGCACGCGAGCATGGCGGAATTGGCGGACACAACTCCGACCGATGAGGTGAACGAATACGCGCAGCAGCATGGTGGATTCGCCTACTACCCGACCGCGCGCGCGGCGGCGCGAGGAGATGCGAAAGCGTTGAAAATATTCTTCGGCTTCCAGGGCGACGGCGCCGCGGCGGAGACGCACTGGGAGATCGCTGCCGCTGTGGTGCATTTACTAGGCGACGAGAAACTGGCCTCATTTTTGCGTCGGCAATCTGCGGACTACAACGGGAAGGTGCGTGAGCTTTTGGAGCAGGACGTTTTCGCTCCTTTCCAGACCGAGGAATATCTGAAGCGGCACTTCCCTAGGACTGCCGCAGTGCTCTTTCGATAGGTCGCTCACCCGCTCGCCGTGCGCACCACGCGTGCGGGCGAATCAATCCTACTTAAGTATTGTCTCGAGGAGATGATTCTCGAGCGCACTCAGGTCAATCTCCTCCGCCACGCGCACCTCGTGCCCGCCTGTCTCGACGGCGCGGGTCTGCGCGTAGTGCAATCCTTCCTCACTCACCACCTCGATCCGCGCCTCGTGATGACCGATGATTTGCGGCTGAGCGACCGCCACCGCCGCGATCACATCCCAAAAGTAAAACACTCCGTCCTGAATTTGCGGACTGACTGATTCGAGCAGCGCCAGCAGCAGATTCGAGGTCTGATCGCGAGGAGCAGTCCGGACCCGGTCGAGGAAGGCAGGAGTGATCGGCGCAGCGCGAGTGGCATCCAATGGGATGAGGCGAACCGGAACATTTGCAGCCAACACCTGCTCCAGCGCCTGCGGGTCGAGGTAGGCATTCCATTCCGCGTCGGT
This sequence comes from uncultured Verrucomicrobiae bacterium, assembly GCA_963762685.1. Taxonomy (GTDB): domain Bacteria; phylum Verrucomicrobiota; class Verrucomicrobiia; order Chthoniobacterales; family UBA10450; genus JACCTI01. Next base: position 613,456 of record CAVXLV010000013.1, read on the forward strand.
GTTCTTCATTCCGAGCAGCATCTTGTAGACGTTTCCCTCCACCCCGATCGCGCCGCCCATGATAACGATCTCTTTAATGCGCGGCGCGATCAGTGGATTTTTTGCCAACGCCTGGGCCACGTTAGTGAGCGGCCCCATGGCGATGATCGTCACCGGCTCGCCTTCGCGGGAGAGCTCTTTCACGATTAAATCCGAGGCCGAGAGCGTGCTCGGCGTGCTCTGCGGCAGCGGCAGCTTGGCACCACCGAGCGCCTCCGATTGGGTGCGCATTACCAGAGGGAACTCGCGCTTGCCTTGCAAAGGTTTCGCGCTGCCCGCGGCCACAGGAATTTCTCGATGCCCGGTCAATTCCATGATGCGGCGGGCATTTCGAGCGCTGGTGGCGACGGCGGACATGCCATGCACAGTAGTGACCGCGCGGAGATCCACTTCGCCCGCCTTGAGCAGGTAGAGCAGGCCCATGACGGCATCGATGCTCATATCCGTGTCGAGGATCACAGGCCGCTTGTCGGCGTGCGCGACGGCTCCATCCGAGAACTGAATGCGCCCTTCCACGGTCGGCGAGATAGTGCCGCGCGCTTTGATCATCGCCTCCAGGCTCGATGCGAGCAGATCGCCCTCTTCCGGTCCCACCAACACCTTGCTCGCAACGAACATCTCGTAACCGTCGCCACCTTTCAGCATGTACTCCGTCATGCCCACCCTGTAGTCGCGGTCCAGCTCGAGTGGCTCTCCGTGAATGCGCACATCCGTCACCTGCGAACCAACCGGAGCGGATGACAATACCTTGAACGTCAGTCCCGAGACTTGCGGGAAACGTCCGAGCGCTTCGTTGCGCCGGCCGACGCCGTGATTGAGCGCCGCCACCAGCGTTCTGCCTGGCACTTCCGCCATCACTGAGACCCCGCCAAAGGGGTGAAATGCCAACACATCTCCGCGCGTTAGTTTTCCCGGTGGGAACATCCGATTGCTGCGAATCGATCCGCCGTTGATGATCGCCACGTCCGCATGCAACGCCTCGCGCACTGCGTCCGCGAAAAAATTCCCGAGGTTCGTTTCCGTTGTGCGCACATGCTCCGCGATGGCATCGAGCGGCGTCGCGGTCGTTCCCGCGACCACCTCCATCTCCTTCCCGAGACGTCCTTCGAAATCCGCCGTCACCTTTAGCGTTGCCTCGTCTTCCGGCATCCCAGCGACGATTGGGACCAGCTCAAAATTTCGCTCCACCCGATCGCTCCCCTTCACGGAATGAAGATCAATGCGCGCCGCATAACGCGAGTCCGAGCCCGCTTTACTAATAAGCGTGCGCTGGACCACGCTGGTGATCGGCAAATGATCGTGACCGCCGATGATCACGTCGATCTCCGGAAACATCTCCGCCAGTTTCCGATCGTCGGTGTAATTCAGATGCGTGAGAGCCACGATCGCCTGCGCACCTTCCTGCTGCAGGATCGCAATGTATTTACGCGCCGCTTCGAACGGATCGCTGATCGTGACGCCCTGGCGTTTATCGCGGGGAATTTCCTCGCCCGCGATGCAAAGACCGATGTAGCCCACCTGCAAGCCGCCGTCGTTCCGCAGCAGATAAGGCGCGGCGCCGCCCATCGGCTGACCCGTGGCATCATCGACTACATTCGAGATCACCCATTGCCAGTGGCTCTCCTTCATCCGCTCGCGCAACACGTCCGGGCCGAGGTCGAATTCGTGATTTCCCAGCGTGGCGATGTCCAGCCCTGCCGCGTTCAACGCCTCCACCATCTGGCGCCCCTTAAAGACCGTCGAAGCCACCGAAGGCGACAAAAAATCGCCAGCCAGCAATAACAACACCGGCTTCCCCGCCGCGGCGATTTGCTGCTTCAACGCCGCCACCCGCGCCAGACCGCCCGCCTTCCCGCCATCCAACGGCGCGGCCGTGTAAACGTCATTAATCTGCAGGAGCGTAAGCGCAGCCGTCTGTCGCGGCCCCTCCTCGGCCCGCGCCGTCGCGAGGAAAAACAACGCTGCGCCCGCCGCCGCGAGCCATCGTCGGTGTGCCCTCATCGGACGTAATCGGCCCGCGCCTCCACAAGTGGGAACGCTTGTAACGCCTCGGGTCGAGAATCCGTTCTCAAGATTGGCGGCTCGCGATTTTCTGCAAGAGATCCGCGATCACTTCATCGCGCGGTTTGGCGCCGAGGTTGCCTTTGCCGTGTTCGCGCACGCTGATGGCGTTCGCTTCCATGTCGCGGCTGCCGATTACCAGCATGGTGTGCACTTTCATTTGCTCGGCGCTGGAGATTTTCGCTTTGATGTGGTCGTTGCTGGCGTCGAGCTCGGCGCGGACTTCGTGGGCGCGAAGTTCGTTTTGAATTTTGCGCGCATATTCCACGAGCGGGGCTTCGTCGCCGATGGGGAGGATGCGGACTTGTTCGGGCGCGAGCCAGAGCGGGAAGTTGCCGGCGTAATGCTCGATGAGGAAGCCGATGAAGCGCTCATGCGTGCCGAGCGGGGCGCGGTGAATGCAGAGCGGAGTGGTCTCGGTGTTCTCGCGTGTTTTGTAAACGAGGCCGAAGCGCTCCGGGACGGCGAAGTCGACCTGGTTGGTGGCGATGCTGAACTCGCGGCCGATCGCGCTCCAGACCTGGACGTCGATCTTCGGGCCGTAGAAGGCGGCTTCGTTTGGCACTTCGATGTAGTTGATCCCGCTGCGCTGGAGGACGCCGCGGACCATGTCTTCGGTTTTCTTCCAGAGCTCGGGGTTATCGACGAATTTCTGGCCGAGCTTGGCCGGGTCGTGGGTGGAGAAACGCATGACGTATTTCTCGATCCCGAAGATTTTGAAATACTTCAGATACATGTCGTTGACGGCGCGGAACTCGTCTTCGAACTGCTCTTCGGTGCAGTAGATGTGGGCGTCGTTCATCTGGAGCGAACGCACGCGCATGAGGCCGAAGAGTTCGCCGCTCTGTTCGTAGCGGTAGTTGCAGCCGTATTCGGCGAGGCGCAGCGGGAGGTCGCGATAACTGTGCGGCACCGCGGCGAAGAGCTTGTGGTGATGCGGGCAGTTCATCGCTTTGAGGTAGTACTTGTCACCCAGCGGCTCCCTCTTCCGTCATGCCGTGATCGTGCAGTTCCATCGGCGGGAACATCGAGTCCGCGTAGTAGGGCAAGATGGCCGCTGGTTATATACAGATTCTCCCGCGCGATGTGCGGGGTGCGGACGCGTTGATAGCCGGCGGCGAATTCGGTTTCCTTGGCCAGCTTTTCCAGTTCCTCGATGATGGCGGCGCCGCGCGGGAGCCAGAGCGGCAGGCCGGGGCCGACGTCGTCGTCGAAGGTGAAAAGCTGGAGCTCTTTCCCGAGCTTGCGGTGGTCGCGCTTCTTCGCTTCCTCGAGCATGGCGAAGTAGGCGTCCATCTCGGTGCGGTTCTTGAAGGCGGTGCCGTAGATGCGCTGGAGCTGCGGGTTTTTCTCGTCGCCTTTGTAGTAGGCGCTGGCGACGTGGGTGAGCTTGAAGGCGCCGATGTTGCCGGTGCGCATGACGTGCGGGCCGGCGCAGAGATCGGTGAATTCGCCGTTGCGATAGAGGGAGATTTTTTCGTCCTCGGGAATGTTCTCGACGATATCGAGTTTGAATTTGCTCGCGGCCGGACGTGGCCCGAGCGCGGCAAATTCGCCGGCTTCGGCCAGGGCGAGGGCTTCGGCGCGGGTGACTTCCACGCGCTCGAAGGTGTGGTTCGCCTTCGTTTCCTTTTTCATCTCGGCTTCGATTTTGGCGAAGTCCTCGGGCGAGATGCGGTGCGGCAGGTCGACGTCGTAGTAGAAGCCGTTCTCGACCGGCGGACCGGCGGCGAATTGCGCTTCCGGCCAGATTTTCAAAATGGCGGTGGCGAGGACGTGCGCGGCGGAATGGCGCAGGCGCTCCAGATCGGTCATCTGGGCGCGTTGGTCGGGAGTTTTACGGTCGTCGGACATGGTCGGATTATTTTTAAGCCACGGATGGACACGGATGAAACACGGATGGGAGAAAAGACTTCTCTTTGCGCCTCTCCGAATCCGTGTTTCATCCGTGATAATCCGTGGCCAAGAGGTTCTTCGGAATCGCTCAGGATGCCAGCGCGCGCGAAGGAGGCAACGGAAGCGCGTCGTGACGAGGCAAACCGCCATCACGGGAGAGCTCGGCGGGCGTTGATGACCCGTGGCGTGACATCCGTGAAACCGATAGCCGGCGATTTTCCTTTCAGGTCGATGCGCTTGAGCCACGCTTGCAGCTCGGACGCGTCTTGCGCAGTGATTTCGATCTGGAGAATGTAGCGCTTCGCGATCACGAGCCAGAGCGAGCCGTGTTTACCGTTGTTCTCGAACGTCTCGAAGCCGGGCGATCCATCGATGGTAGATCGACTTGGCATAACCTTCCGCGTCGGAGGTGTCGGTATTCCAGGCGGAGGTGGTGGCCTCGACGTAGCCGGGATTGGCGATGGAATCGAGAATGCTGATGGAGGTCGTGGCGGCGGCGTCCCCTTCCCCTTTCACGTAATCGCGGTGGACGGTAGTAATTTGCGTATCGCCCATGCTATCAGCGGAGCCTTCCGCGGGATCGGCTTTCCAGCCTTCGGGCGGCTCGGGCAGGAGCGGGAGGAGCTTCTTCACCTCGGCGGATTCCGGGACGAGGCGCGGCTCGTCCTGCGCCAAAACAGGCGCGAGGGGACAAAGCAAGGCGCCGCCGAAGAGATAGCGCCGCGAGCAGGAAACACGCTCAGTGTTTTGTCTCATGAATTTCAATGTGCAGTGGGCCGGGCTGGGCCGCATCTTTTCGATGGACTTTTTTCGGCGCGATTGTCAAGGCGCGATCAATTGCGTAAGGCGCACGGCCTGAGCACGGTCCGCTGGCGCAAAAAGAGGCGTTTGCGTTAGGCTGCGGGCGTCATGTCCGATCATTTTGTGATTCAACCCGCGACCGAGAAGAATGTTCCGCTGATTCTGCAGCTTGATTCGCGAGCTGGCGGAATACGAGCGGGCGCCGAACGATGCCGTCGCCACGGAGGAACAATTGCGCGCAGTCCTGTTCGGAGAAAAGCCGGCGGCGGAAGTGCTGCTGGCGTTTGCGCACGGGGAGGCGGTGGGGTTTGCCGTCTATTTTTTTAACTTCTCGACCTGGCTGGGACGACCGGGGCTTTACCTGGAGGATCTGTTCGTTAGACCAGAGCCCTGCGGGGGAAGGGATACGGCCGCGCGTTGCTGGAGCGTCTGGCCAGCGTCGCTCATGAGCGCGGGTGCGGAAGAATGGAGTGGGCGGTGTTGGATTGGAATGAACCGGCGATTCAATTCTACAAAAAGCTGGGCGCAAAACCGATGGAGGAGTGGACCACTTTCCGCCTGACGCGCGATGGAATCGCCGCGTTGGCGGGGAAGTAGCGACCCTCACCAGTGGCTTCGGATCAGAATAAGCGCGCAAAATATCCATGACGAAAATCGAAGATTACGCCTTTCTCAGTGACACGCAGACTTGCGCGCTCGTGAGCCGCGATGGCTGCGTGGATTGGCTCTGTTTTCCGCGCTTCGATTCCGGGGCGTGCTTCGCTTCCCTGTTAGGCGACGGGAAAAATGGCCGCTGGCGTTTTTGGCCTAACGATAAGATCACGGCGACGCGCCGCCGCTATCGCGGGAATACTCTGATTCTCGAGACGGAAATCGAAACCGCCACCGGCATGGTGCGTTTGATCGATTTCATGCCGCCGCGCGGAAACGCGCCGGACATTATCCGCATCATCGAAGGCGTGCGCGGCGAAGTGGCGATGAAATATGGAGCTGACCATTCGCTTCGATTACGGGCACGTCGTGCCCTGGGTGCGGCAAGGCGAGGGCGGGCTGGAGGCGATCGCGGGGCCCGATGCGTTGGTCTTGCGCACACCCATCGACACGCATGGGAAAGAACATGAGCACAGTGGCGGAGTTCACGGTGGCAGCAGGGCGATCGCGTTCCATTCGTCCTGAAGCTGGTATCAATCCCACGAAGACGCGCCGCGGGCGGTGCACCCGGAGCACGCCCTCGCGAAGAGACGGAATCGTATTGGAAGGAGTGGGCTGAGCATCTGCATGCCGCGGAGGGGCCGTGGGGCGATGCGATCACGCGCTCGCTCATCACATTGAAAGGACTCACCTACGCGCCCACGGGCGGGATCGTGGCCGCGGCGACCACTTCGTTACCGGAAGAAATCGGCGGGGATGCGGAATTGGGATTACCGTTTTTGCTGGCTGCGCGATGCGACTTTTACGCTCGTGGCGCTGATGGGTGTCGGCTATCTGGATGAAGCGCGCGCCTGGCGGAAATGGCTGCTCCGCGCCATCGCGGGCAGCCCGGAGCAAATGCAGATAATGTATGGCGTCTGCGGCGAGCGGCGGTTGGATGAGTTCGAATTGCCATGGCTCTCCGGCTACGAAAATTCGCAACCCGTACGCGTCGGGAATGCGGCCTCGGACCAATTCCAAATCGACGTTTACGGCGAAGTGCTGGACTCGATGTATCGCGCCCATTGCGCCGGGATTAAAACCACCGAAACGGATTGGCGATTGCAATCCGCGCTCGTGAGTTCGCTCGAATCGAAGTGGGAAGAGCCTGATGCCGGCATCTGGGAGATGCGGGGCGATCCGCAGCATTTCACGCATTCGAAAATGATGGCGTGGGTGGCCTTCGATCGCGCGGTTAAGCTGGGGGAAGCGAGCGGATTTCTCGAAACCCGAAAGTTTGCAGCGGCGGCGCGAAATTCGCGACCGCATCCACGCGCAGGTCTGCGAACGCGGCTTCAACGCAAAGAAGAATGCGTTCACGCAGGTTTACGGCTCGGAGGAGCTCGACGCCAGCTTGCTGATGATGCCGCTCGTCGGCTTTCTCCCGCCGAGCGATCCGCGCGTGCAGGGCACGGTGGAAGCAATTCAGCGCGAGCTGACCGAGGACGGTTTTGTCTTGCGCTATCGCACGGAGGTCAAAGACGGATGGCTTGTCGGGCGACGAAGGCGTTTTTCTACTTTGCACTTTCTGGATGGCGGATTGCCTGCATCTCATCGGCCGGCAGGAGGAAGCGCGCGAGCTTTTCGAGCGCTTGCTGGAGTTGCGCAATGATCTCGGCCTCCTCGCCGAGGAATACGATCCGAAGGCTAAACGGCAGCTGGGAAATTTCCCGCAGGCTTTCTCGCACATCGCCCTCGTGAACACGGCCCGGATCTTGTCCGGCAATCCTCTGCAATTTTAGCCTAACGAGCGGAACGGGCGCGGCCGCTCTCACGCGCTCTGGACCAGCCGCTTGATCAGCTCTTCGTCCGTCGCGATCCCGAGCAGACGTTTGCGCGCATCGACCACGGCGGCCATCCCCAAGCGCGCTGCGCGCAGGCGGCGGATCACTCGATAGGCGGGCTCATTCTCCGGTCGCGGTCACGATGCGCCGCGTGTAGCGGGCGAGCGTCGCAGCGGGATTTTTATCCAGCAGGATATCGAGCACATTCACGAGGCCGATGGCTTCGCCGGCGTGGATCACCGGGAAGCGATCGACGCCGGACGTGCTGCTTAATTTCAGAACTGACTTCGACGGTGCTATTCGCTGGCACGGTGAGGCATTTCCCGAGCGGCTGCATGACGTCGCGCACGCGGACGTTCCGGAAATCAACCACGTTATGAATCATGGCCCGCTCGGAGGAAGTGAGGGAGCCTTCGCGCTCGCTTTGCACGGCCACTTGTTTTAACTCTTCGCGCGCGGCAAACAGGCGACGCTCCTCCGTGGGACGGCGGCGCAGACAGAAGGCGCCCCAGCAGTTCGCCCACTTCCAGCACCGGCCAGAGCACAAGCGAGGTTTTCTCCAAAAGGCCGCCGAGTGCCGCCAACGCGCGGAAAGGGAAACGCCGGAAAAGCGACTTCGGCAGAACGCCCAGCACGAAAAGGTGAAAGGGGATGGCGGCAGCGACCGTGACAAAATAGCCAGCCACGCCTAACGAGTTCACGACCACGCGCGTGGCCAGGAGCAGAGCCACGATATTGGCCACGTTCGTGATCAGGAGCACGGTGACAAGCAGACGTTCCGGCTCCTGCAGCAGACGAGCCAGCCGCGCCGCGCCGGGCTTTTTCTGCTTCACCTGCGAGCGCAGGCGGACCAGATCAACGGAGAGCAATCCGGCCTCGATTCCCGCAAACAGGAACGTGACCGCGCAAAGTCCGAAAATGGCGAGCCAGCTGATCATGCTTCAGCCGCGCCTTCCTCTGGAGCTTCTGCGACCGCTTCGAGGTTGGTGGTTTTTTCGAGGATCAACTCTTCGATGCGGCGCCGAGCCGTCCGCCGAACGGTGATGGCGAGGCGGGGGATTTCCACCTGCATCCCGGAAGTAGGCAGATAACCAAGCCGGTTAAAAACCAACCCACCGATCGTGTCGATCCCATCCGCCTCGAGCTCGAATCCCAAGATGCTCCGCCAGATCGTCGAGCCGCGCATTCCCACTCACGAGAAAGCGTCCGTCGGCCAGCGGCTCGATGTAAAGATCGGCCTGCCCGAGCGGGGCGGCGTCGCTCATGATTTCCTCGACGATATCCGCGAGCGTGATGATGCCTTCCGTGCCGCCAAATTCATCGACCACGATGGCCATACTTTGCGGGCGAGAGAGAAAATTGCGGAGCAAATCCGGCGCGCGCATGGTCTCGGGAACAAACGACGGCGCGACCAGGTTCTCCGTGAAGTGCTCGCTCGGATCGAGCAGGAAAAGTTTCACATCGAGAAGGCCGATAATTTGATCCGTCGTTTCCGCATAGACAGGCACGCGGCGATGACGCTTCGCTTTTAACTCCGCGATCGCTTCTTCATTTGTGCAGTCATCCGAGAGGAAAAACGTGTCCGGGCGCGGCGTCATGCAATCCTTCGCCGTCTTGTCGCCCAATTTGATGATCTCCTGGATCATCTCGCCTTCTGCTTCGTGCAGGCTCCCCTCCTCTTCCCCCATCTCCAGGAGCGTCTCCAACTCGTCGTCGGTGATGGCCGCCCGTTTGCGCGGCGGCGCGATGCGGTCCACCAGCACCTCGCTCACGGTTTCCAGCGCGTGCCCCACCCGACCGAGCAGCGGCATGAGAGCGCGGAGCGTGAAAACGCCGATCGCCGAAAGCCGGTACGGCGCCGAGAGCGCCAACACCTTCGGCACGAGATCGCAGAGCAAAACGATGACCGCGAAAATGACGATGGCGGCAAACCATTGCGGCAGATTTTCACCGGCCGGCGGACCTTCCCAGAGCAGGAAAAGACACAGGACGATCAGCGGGACGTTCACCACCGCATCGCTGAGCAGGAGAACATTGAGCACGCGGCGCGGATTCTCGCGAAAGGCGTGGATGAAATTTTTCAGCGCAGGATGCTGATCTTCCAGACGACGCAGTTGGTGCGCCTTGAGCGAGAACAGCGCCGTCTCCAGCCCCGAGAAAAGCGCGGAGAGAAAGATGAGCGCTCCGATGACCGCCAGGAGAATGATAAGCTGGCCCGCGGTCATGCCACGGGGCGGCGGTGGCCGCGACTGCAGTTCCCCGGCTGGAAAATAAAACGTGCCGGTTTGCCCCTCATCTCAGACGGCAGCAAACTATCACACGATGACCAAAGGCGAGAGAATTTCGCGTTTCGCGCGAGGAGCTGGCGGCAACAGAGCCGGTTCGCGCCGTGCCCGAAACTGCGAACGAGATCGCCGCGCATCCGTGTTACCGCGGCTTTTTTCGCTGCTGGAACGAGCAGCGTTACTACGAAGCGCATGATGTGCTCGAGCATCTGTGGTTAAGCACCACGAGCGACGATTGGCAGTACTTCAAGGGCCTGATCCAGGCAGCCGGCGGCTTTGTCCATCTGCAAAAGCATTTCGAATTTCCGACGCATCGCGTCCACGGCCGGCGGCTCGGGCCGGCGGTGCGTCTTTTTCGTCTGGCGGAGAAAAATCTGACGCCCTTCCGGCCCACCCGACATGGTTTCGATGTCGCAGGCTTGCTCCGCTTGCTCGAGGCGCAGATCGCCGCCATCGCGAACTCCGATTTCACGCGGAATCCCTGGTCGCCGCAAACGGCCGCGCGGCTGGAGTTGGACTAGCACCTCCAGCGCTTTTGCTACGGCGCCGAAAGACGCAGGCGAAAAGCGCGATGCCGCTCCCCGTTCACCGGCGCGACAATCGTGCGCGGCGCCGCCTCCGCTGGATATTTAGGCGAGTTCCCCGGCACGTCCCAGAGCGTCCATTTGCTAAGATCGGTGCTGGTTTCGATCACGGCCGCGCGATTCGCGGGCTGGACAAATTGGAACCTCACCTCGCTGCCCGCGTTCGCCGTGGACGGCTGCGGTAAAGGAAACGCGCTGCTGGCGACGATGGGATTGGTGTAGGCTAAATACTCCGCGCGGTTGCGTTGCCCATCCCCATCGGGATCGGCGTCGGGCGCTGCGTCTGGGTTCGTGGGCGAACCAAAATATTGCGTTTGCCACTGCACGAAGGATTGACGTGAAGGCAGCGACTGCGTGATCCAGTCGTTTACGAGTTGGATGGCTTCCGGGTCGATTTCGTTCGTGGCGATCGGCGGCATCCGCGGCTCCTGGCCGGTCATGCGAAGCAGCGCCATGGAGCGGCTGGGTTGGCCAGGAACCACAAAACGGTTGGCTTCGTCGCCTCCGGTATAATTAAGCAGGCCGTTGATGATCTGGGCCGAGTCGGTCGGGACGGTCGGCCGCGCGTCCCAATTCGCGTTGCTCTCGCCGCCGGGTTGGTGGCACTGCACGCAGTTGGCGGCGAAGTAGGAACGCACGCGCCACTCCAGGCTCTGCGTGGTGTCGGAAGCTTTGGCGAGCGCTGGGAGATTGTTCACGCCCGTGACTGGCGTCGTGAAATAGCCAGCACTGCTCAGCGCCTGGATTTGGTTGAGCGTTTGCGAGCCATAGACGTGCGGCCCATTCATCTGCCGGGTGTTGAAGCCGAGCGAATTGCCCTCCACATCAGCATGACATTGCAGGCATTGATAACGCGGCGGGTACTGCCAGTGCTGCGCGATGGGTTTGCCATTCGCATATAGATCAAAGAAAACGTCCGTGCCTTCCTCCCCCACGAGATCGGCCTCGGTCTGGTCGTCACGCCATTTATAGGTCAGCCCATAAATGCTCGTCGCAGTCTTCACCAGAAACCGGGTTTCAATCCGGCGGCGCGGGCCGTTCGGATTGGTGCGCTCAATTGGTAAATCGAAGTGTTTGATCCACACCATCCCCGTCGGAAACGTCCAATGTCCATCCGCACTGAAGGTCATCCGATCGCTGGGATTCGGGATGCTAAACCAGCGCTGCTTTTGCGCGTAATCACTCCAAAACGCGACGTTGGGCGCGAAGGGCACGATGCCGGGATAAGGCGTGAGGGTCGCAAGATTCGAAAAAGCGCCGGTGGCAGAAAGCGTGGCCGGCGGTGCGGTCTCCGAAAGGTTTAAGGTCGTGTTCGCCTCCCGGATCAATTGCGCGCGGGCGGGCGTTACGCCGCTGGACCAGGCCACAAAACCCACCAAGGCAGCCAGCAGCTTAGCTAAACGTCGTCGGTCCATGAAGGGGGCGTGATTCCGCATTTCACGGAAGAGCGGCATCGTATCGCAATCAGCGCGCACGTCAACGCAGCGGGCACCCGGGATATTTGACAGGATAAAGCGAGTTCCTTAAACCAGAGCATGACGCGAATGAGAATCAGACATCTCGTTCCGTTTTTCAGCCTGCTGGTGGCGCCGCTTCTTGCCGGGAACGAAGTCACTGTCCACGCCGCCGCCAGCCTCACCGATGCGTTGCGGGAAATCGCAGCCGGCTACGAAAAGGCCAGCGGAGACACGCTGCGCTTCAACTTCGGAGCGTCCAGCACGCTCGCGCGTCAGATCGAAGAAGGCGCGCCGGCCGATGTATTTCTTTCAGCCGACGAAGCGAAGATGGATGCGCTGGAAAAAAAGGGTCTCCTCCTCCCAGGTTCGCGGCACAGCTTGCTTTCTAATTCGCTGGTCATTGTGGTTCCGACGGAGGCCGCGCTGGTTCCGCAAGCCGCCACTGACTTGGCGAAACCAGAATACCGAAAGATCGCGTTGGCCGAGCCGCAAACCGTGCCCGCGGGAATTTATGCGCGGGAATATCTGCAGGGCCGCGGATTATGGGATGCGGTCAAGGCTCGAATTGTCCCCACCGAGAATGTGCGCGCGGCGCTTGCGGCCGTGGAATCGGGCAATGTCGAGGCCGGCATTGTTTACAAAACTGACGCGCTCTTTTCGAAGAAGGTGAAGGTGGCGCTGGTAATTCCTGCGGCGGAAGGGCCAAAAATCTCGTATCCGTTGGCGATCATGAAGTCGTCCACGGAATCCGCGCGCGCGAAAAATTTCGCGGGCTATCTCACAGGTGCACCGGCGAAAGAAATCTTCGAAAAGTTTGGCTTCACCGTTCTTCCCTAGGTCCGCCGCATGACCGGCGAAACGTGGCAGATCGTCTTCTTTACGATCAAGACTTCCGCGCTCAGCACGTTTCTGATCCTACCTTTCGGGATCGCGCTGGCATGGCTGTTGGCGCGGCGGAGTTGGGCGGGAAAAACCGTGGTCGAGACGCTTGTGATGCTTCCGCTCTTCGTTCCGCCCGTGGCGACCGGACTCATCCTGCTGATGCTTTTCGGCCGGCGAGGAGCGCTCGGCTCTCTTTTGCAACGCAGTCTCGGAATTGACGTCGTCTTCACCTGGCGCGCGGTCGTTATCGCCGGCGCGGTGATGTCGTTTCCGCTCCTGGTGCGTGCGGCGCAGAGCGCTTTTGAGAATGTCAGTGCGCGCCTCGAAGACATCGCACGCACGCTCGGCGCCGGTGAATGGCGCGTCTTCTTTACGATCACATTCCCGCTCGCGGCCCGCGGAATCGCGGCGGGCGCAGTGCTGGCTTTCGCGCGCGCCATGGGCGAGTTCGGCGCGACCGCGCTCGTCGCCGGCATGATCCCGCGCGAGACGATGACGATCTCGCTCCAGATTTATCAAAGCGTGCAACTCGGTCGGGACGCGGACGCGTTGCCCTTGCTCGCGGTCTCGGTGGCGATCGTTTTTCTCACGGTCTGGTGCGGGCAAACGATCGCGCGCCGAGGAGTCACCCGATGAGATTGGAATTGCGCGAGGTGCGACTGCCCTTGGGTGCGTTCTCCTTAGAGATCGATGCGGTCCTGGAAGCGCCGATCACCGGTCTGTTTGGGCCGTCGGGAGCTGGCAAAACATCGCTGCTCGATTTGATCGCGGGCCTGCGTCATCCCGCGGCCGGCTTCGTGGCTCTGGACGGCGAAATACTCTCCGATCACGAATCGCGCCGCCATCTGCCGCCGCGGTTGCGGCGCATCGGATATGTCCCTCAGGATTTGGGTTTGTTTCCCCATCTCGATGTCGGCGCGAATCTGATTTACGGCCGTCCTCGCGATGCCTCGGAGGACGGCTTGTTTAGCGTCGCGCATGTCGCGGAGGTGATGGAGATCGCTCCCTTGCTGCAGCGCGATATTAAAACCTTATCCGGCGGCGAGCAGCAACGCGTAGCCTTCGCCCGCGCTCTGCTTTCTGTGCCGCGTTTGCTTTTGCTCGATGAGCCAATGAGCAGTCTGGATTCGCGTTTAAAGAAACGCCTGGTGCCGTTTCTCCTGCGGATGCGCGATGAATTTCGCATCCCGCTTCTCTACGTGACGCACGATGTGGCAGAGCTGGACGCGCTTTGCGATGAAGTGCTCGTTTTGGAGCGCGGACGTCTGGTGGAACGTTGCGCACCGAGCGGCCTGCACGAGCGGACATGACGCCAGCCGCTTCGTGAAATAAGCTGGCCCGTGGCCGTTCCAAACCGACTCGCACAAGAAAAGTCGCCCTATCTTCTGCAGCACGCCGAGAACCCGGTGGCGTGGTTGCCGTGGGGCGAGGAAGCCTTCGCCAAAGCCCGCGCCGAAAAGAAAGCGATCTTCCTCTCGATCGGCTATTCGACCTGCCATTGGTGCCACGTGATGGCGCACGAATCGTTCGAGGATGAGGCGACGGCGGCGATCATGAATCGCGAGTTCGTGAACATCAAAGTGGATCGCGAGGAGCGGCCGGATGTGGATCGCGTTTACATGACTTTCGTGCAGGCTACGACCGGGCACGGCGGCTGGCCGATGAGCGTTTGGTTGACGCCGGACCTGAAACCATTTGTCGGCGGAACGTATTTTCCGCCGGAGGATCGCTATGGACAGCCGGGCTTTAAGAAGGTGCTCGAGCGCATTGCCGCTGCCTGGCGAGAGGACCCGACGAAAATCTCCGAGCAAGGGACGCGGATCATCGAAGCCCTGCAAGAAGCGGCCAGCAGTTCGAGCCAGACCAGTGATTCGTTAGGCGCGGATGTCATTGCTGCTGCTTATCAGCAAATCGCGCGCAGTTATGATCCGCACGAGGGTGGCTTCGGCGGCGCACCGAAATTCCCGCGGCCGGTGATGCTGAATTTTCTTCTCCGCGTCTATGCGCGTGATCCGAAGAGCACGGCGGGCAAACACGCGCTGGAAATGACTCTGTTTACGCTGCGCAAAATGGCCGCGGGTGGAATGCACGATCATCTGGGCGGCGGGTTTTCGCGTTACTCGGTGGATGCCTATTGGCACGTGCCGCATTTCGAAAAAATGCTCTACGATCAAGCGCAACTGGTGCTCGCCTACCTGGATGCTTTCCAGATCACGCGCGATCCATTGTTCGAAAGCGTCGCGCGCGCGGTGCTGGATTATGTGCAGCGCGACATGACGGCGCCGGAGGGCGGATTCTTTTCCGCGGAGGACGCAGACAGCACGATTGAGCATGGGCGGGCGGAACACGCGGAGGGCGCATTTTATGTCTGGACGCAGGCGCAGGTGGAAGAGGCGCTGGGGGACGACGCGGCCCTTTTTAATTTCCATTACGGAGTGGAAGCGGATGGCAATGCGCCCGCGGGCTCGGACCCACATCACGAATTCGTCGGTAAAAATATCCTGATCGAGCGGCACACGCCGGCGGAAACGGCCGAGCATTTTGGAAAGAGCGAAACGGAAGTGCGCAGGCTTCTGGCGGGCGCCCGTCAGACCTTGTTCGCGCTGCGGGCCCAGCGGCCGCGACCGCATTTGGACGATAAGATCATCACGGCGTGGAACGGCCTCATGATTTCGGCTTTCGCGCGCGGAGCGCAGGTTCTCGACGACGCAAATTATCGCGTCGCGGCGGAAAATGCGGCGCGCTGCGTGCGCGTGCAATTATTCGACGAAACCAGCGGAACTTTGGTGCGCAATTACCGGGAAGGGCGCAGCGCGGTGGCAGGCTTCGCGGATGACTATGCGTTCGTGATTCAAGGTCTGCTCGACCTTTACGAGGCCACGTTTGAGGTGGAGTGGCTGAAGTTTGCCCTGCGCTTGCAGGAGACGCAGGACCGGCTGTTTTTTGATGCCGAACACGGCGGCTACTTCAGCGGAACGGGGAACGACCCCAGCATCCTTTTGCGGATGAAAGAAGATAACGACGGCGCGGAACCGGCCGCGAGTTCCATCGCAGCACTGAATCTCCTGCGCCTGGCGCAGATTCGCGATGACGAGGCCATGCGCGAACGCGCGGGAAAGACGATCGCGTCCTTCGGTGCGACGCTCACGCGAGCGCCCAGCGCGATGCCGCAAATGCTGGTGGCGCTGGACGCAAGCCTGGCCACACCGCGACAAATCGTGATCGCCGGTCCACCCGCCTCCGCCGAAACGGCCGCGCTTTTACGCGCCGTGCATCAGCCTTATCTCCCGAACAAGATCGTGCTCCTGGCGGATGGCGGAAGTGGGGAGGAATTCCTCGGCGAAAAGCTGGCCGCGATGCGCGAGATGAAGCCGCTCGAGGGAAAGCCGGCCGTTTACGTGTGCGAGAATTTCGCCTGCCAGGCCCCCACCTCGGAGGTGGAAACAGTGCAGCGCTTGCTCGCCGGCGAGGCTTAAGGCTTCTCGAACGCTGGCGCCGCAGCCGGCAGGGCTGTCCCGGATTTCGCTTTCACGAAGGAAACATCGGTGCCGTTAATGGCGCCGTTAAGGTTCACGTCGTTGCGAAAGTTCGACGTGCTGAGTGCCGCGCCCACCTGGCTTTTCACCTGACCCAGATCGCTGGCGTTGACCACGCCGTCGCCGGTCGCATCTCCGGCCAGGAAGCTGATCGGAACGCTCACGTCATTGAGCGTATTCCCATCGGTCACTCCGGACAGTGCGACCTTCATGTTTTGTGCGTTGGCGACGCCGGTGAGATTGACGGTGATGGTGTTGCTACCGCTACCCGTCACGCTTGTCACGCTGCCTGTGCCCACTTCCACCGCGGCCTGACTGAGCGATACCGTCATCGGAAAAGTGGCGACGATTTGATAATCGTTCGTCGCTCCGCCGCTGCGATTTTCCACACCCGCGGTTCCTGTCAGAGGCAGGTTGACGTCAAACGTTCCGCCGCTGCCGTGGACCTTCCGCGAGACTACCTGCGTGGGCGCGAGCGGTGCGACGACTTCGAATTGCGTCATCATGCCATCGTCTTCGTGCTCGAGGATGTGGCAGTGGAACATGTAAATGCCGAGGTGATCGGTGAACTTCATTTTCACCGCGAGCGTCTCGCCCGCGCCGACGTTCCAGGTTTCTTTCATGGTCTCCCACGCGTAACAGGGTCCGCCATTTCGGCTCACGCACTGCTGGTCGACATCGTGAATATGCACCATGTGGGTGCTCCCGGTCGGGTTGGTGAAAACCCACTGCTCGGTCGTGCCGAGGGCCGGCCGGGCGTCGGTCCGGTTCGGGTTAAAGCTCTGGCCGTTAATCGTCCAATGGCCCTTGGTGTAATCGAAGCTGAAATTCCGCGTGACCTTCGGCTCGCCTAGCTCGGGCAAGGGGCGCAGGGTCGCGGGGATGGAGCTGTTATCCGTAGCGTGTTGGGTGACCCGGAATTTCAAAAGCGGGACCACTTTGTAGCCATCCATGAGGTAGATTTCCTGTCCGAATTTGCCGGCAAAATCGACCACCAGATCGACGCGCTCTGCCGGTCCGATCTCGATCGCCGTGCGGGAAACGGGAGCCGGCAGCATTCCGCTCTCGGTGCCAATCTGCGTAAAGGCGTCCCCGGAATTCAGACTCAGAATGTAGATGCGAGCGTTGGCGCCGTTAAGAACACGCAGGCGATATTTGCGATCCGCCACGTCGTAATAAGGCTGGTAAACGCCGTTGATCAGGACCTTGTCACCGACCACACCAGAGGGGTCGTAGAAATATTGAATCTGATTCTCCGCATCAAACTGGCGATCCGCGATGACCAACGGAAGTTCGTAGGCGCCAGAAGGCAGCGTCGGCGGATCCGCTGGATCATCGAGAATGTAGAGGCCAGACAGCCCCATCCACACCTTCATCCCGGTCTCGTCCAACTTGTGATCGTGGTAGAACTGCAAGACGCCCCGCTCATTCCCGCCGTCCTCGGTCCCATCAAAAGTGTAGGTCCGGGCGGCGCCGGGTTGGATGAGGAATTGCGACCCCGTTACATACCCATCGTCGATCGGTTTCGAGTGATTCCCGTGATGATGCACCGTGAGCGGTCCAGCGATGGAGCCGAGATTATTGGTGAAAGTGACGTGGGTGGGCTGGCCGGTGGGGCGGCGAATCGTGAGGCCGGGATACGTTCCGCCATAGGTCCACATGTAGGTCGGCGGTCCATCTAGAATCTGGACGAATGATTCCTGAATGTTGATCGGCACGTCTGCCGCAGTCGATACGGGCGGGAAGACCAAGGGATGTTGTGAGAACGGCGTGGGCGTCGGTGTTGGAGTCGGTGAAGGCGTTGGGGTGGCCGTCGGAGACGGCGTCGCAGTCGGAGATGGCGTGGCCGTCGGGCTCGGGGTCGCAGTCGGCGTAGGGGTAGCAGTCGGCGTCGGCGTAGGAGTCGGGGCAGTGACGGTGATCGTGCCCGTCATCATCGCGCCGTGGACGCGGCAGTAATACGGGAAGCTGCCGGCCGTGGTGAAGGCACGCGAGAAAACGAAACCGTTATTGTGAATTGCCGAGTCGAAGATTCCGTTCGGATTATTCGCCGTCCCGGAAGTGACGCTGTGGTTATTCCCGCCCCAATTCCACTGGATGGTGTCCCCTGCCGGAATCGTCACCAGCCGTGGATTAAAATTACTCCCGTTCTGGCCGACGGTGACAATGGTCGTCGCGGCCGGCGCAAGTGCGGGCAGAAAGAGAAGGAGGAAAACAAGCGAGCGAAGGTTCATGTTCTGGGGATCGAAGATGGAATCTTACTGACGGCGAAACGTGCAGGACGCCTGAAAATTTCGCGAAACTTTGGCGGGAACGTTCCGCTGGTCAAACCCCATGGGACGAAGCACGCCAAATTAGTGATCGAGATGCTCGAACTTGGCCGTCGCCGTCGGCAGCTTGGGACGACGACGGAGACGCATCCAATTATTCCAGGTCTTCCGGATGCTGTCGCCGGGCGTGAGATAGTGCTGGCTGAGTTCGTTGCTCTGCACGATCTGCGCGAGGACGCCAGCGACGCTGAGATCCTCCGTGTTCAAGATCGTGTAGGCGGTCCCCAGCGCCTCGCAGTGGTGCGCATCGCTCGCCGCCGTCATCGGTAAACCGCGGAGCTGCGCGTAATCGAACGCGTATTTGTTATACCGGCGCAGGGTGGTGGCCGCGTTGAAAACTTCCAGCGCATCGATCGGCAATGTCTCCAGCACCGGAAAGCGAATGCCCGCGCGAAAAAGATCGTAGGGATGAGGCGGGATGGCCAGGCCGCCGTGCTCATGAATGATCTCGCAAACTTCGCGCGCAGGCCGGCCTTTTAGATTCGGAATGGTCGTGCCGATGCAAAGGAGATGTCCTTCATCCGTCGTCACCTCCTGGCCGGGGACCACGAGGAAACCATCCACCGCCTGGCCGTCTTCCCGCATGAGCCCTTTCTCCAGCAGGTAGGTGACGGCGTCGCAGGTGTTGTGATCGGTGACCGCGAAACCGTGCAAGCCCTTGGCCTTGGCCGCAGCGATATTGTCCTCGGGACTGGAGACGCCATCTCCCGAAAAGAAGGTGTGCGTGTGGAGGTCGACCTTGAGCGGCATCGGCAGCAGGCTAGTTTGCGGGGAAATAAATGGAAAGCGTCGGTTTTAAAGAATGGGCGCTGGTCTGTGCGGCCCTCGGGCGGGGCGAGCAAAGCGTCATCCTGCGCAAAGGCGGGATCGCGGAAGGACGGGCTGGTTTTCAATTCCGACACGCAGAGTTTTTTCTCTTCCCGACCTTCTTTCATGCCCAGGCGTCGAAGACGCGGATGCCGTCGGCGGAAATGCCCGCGCAGCGGGACGGTGAAATCGAGATCACATATTTTGCGAAGCTGGAATTTGCGGCCGTGGTGCAGGACTGGAAGACGGCCGTCGCGCTGGAGCCGTTTCATATCCTGACGCGGGAAGTGGTGCGAGAGAGATTCGATTACGAGGGCGCGCCCGGGATTCACCTGGCCTTTGTGCGCGTGTTCCGGTGCGAACCCCAGTGGACTTTTCCGGACGCGGCGCGCTACGGCGGTTGCCGATCGTGGGTGGAACTTCCGCCGCAGCCGGCGGAGGTGCAGCTCCGCGCCGTCGTGGACGAAGCGACACACCTGGCGCGGCTGAAGGAATGCCGAAAGATCGCGTCGCATTTCGGCGAATAAAGCGTGAGCCCGTCGTCCCCAGCCGCGCTGACGGCCGAAGATCTCGCCGCTGCCTGCCGGTCACGCTGTAACCAGACGGCGTGATCCGAAAGCGATTTTGAGATCCCTCGACCGTGCTTCGCCGGCTTGGAATGACGAGCTCACGCCCGCGCGCTCAGCACGCTGGGGGAATCAGTCCTTCGCTTTGCTTTTACGCCAGCGCTGCAACGAGCGGCGGCGCTTCTTCTCCCGGCGAGGGCTCGGCCTGTTCGCGATTGAATTGCATGTCGTAGAGCCGCCGGTAGTAACCGCTCTGCTCCATTAACTCGGCGTGCGTGCCGGTTTCTTTCACGTGGCCGTGATCCATGACCACGATTTGATCGGCGGAGAGAATGGTGGAAAGCCGATGCGCGATGGCAATGACGGTGCGGCCGGCAGAAAGCGTTTCGAGCGCGAGCTGGATTTGCTGTTCCGACTCGGAATCGAGCGCGGAGGTGGCTTCGTCTAACAAGAGGATGGGCGCGTTTTTCAGCAAAGCCCGCGCGATGGCGATGCGTTGTTGTTGGCCGCCGGAAAGGAGGCAGCCTTTGTCGCCGATGACGGTGTCGTAGCCCTGCGGCTGCGCCATGATGAAATCGTGCGCAAAAGCAGTGCGCGCGGCGGCGAAAACTTCCTCTTTCGTCGCGTCGAGCCGGCCGAACTGAATGTTGCTGAAGATGGTGTCGTGAAAAAGAAACGTCTCCTGCGTGACGAGGCCGATTTGTTCGCGGAGTGATTTTTGCGTCACGCTGCGCAAATCGTGGCCGTCCACTTTGATCGTGCCGCTGGTCGGATCGTAGAGACGGAGGAGAAGCGAGAGGATGCTGCTTTTACCAGCACCGCTGGCACCGACGAGCGCGTAGGTTTTGCCGGGCGGGATCTGCAGGTTTACGTCGTGAACCGCGTTGGTATTCCCGCCCGCGTAACGAAAATCCACTTTCTCAAAGGCGATGTGACCCTGCACAGGGGGCAAAGCGATCGCGTCAGGCGCGTTCACGATGCTGGGCTTGGAATCCAGGATCGCGAAAATCTCTACCGTGGCCTGGATGGAGCGCTCCATGATGACCTGGATGCGGCTGAGCGTTTTGATCGGCTGGTAGAGCAGGAAGATGCCCGCGTTCAAAGCCAGGAAACGCGCCGCGCTTACCTCGCTGAAATAAACGTAAAGCAGCGCCAGGCCGACGCCGAACGCCGCGATCGTCTCAACGAGCGGGCCAGTGGATTCCATCGCGCGGACGATGCGGATGGCATTATCGAACTGCTGCCGGTTGCTGCGGCGGAAAATTTTATCCTGATGCTCTTCGCGCGCGAAAGATTTGATCACGCGGATGCCGGCGAAGGTTTCCTGCATCGTCACCACCATCTCGCCCATGTTTTCCTGTTCCGACTTCGCGGCCCGGCGCGCGCGTCGGCTGTAGAGGCTGATCGGGACGATACAGATCGGAAACAGCACCAACGTGACGAGGGTGAAGCGCCAATCGAGATAGAGCAAAACGGCCACGCCGGAGATGATGGCGATCGGTTGTTTAAAGAGATCGCTGCTCACACTCGTTAGGGCCATCTGCATCATGCGGGTGTCGTTTGTGATGCGCGACATGAGCGCGCCGGAGCGCTCCTTGTTAAAGAAATCCATCGAGTGGCTGAGGATCTTCTGGAAGAGCTGCGTGCGGATATCGGTCAGCACTTTGTTGCTCACCCAGGCCATGGAGTAGCTGTTTAAATAGGCGCAGGCGCTGCGCGCCAGCATGACCGCGGGAATGGCGAGGCAAAGGACGAGGAGCGAATCGATGCGCGGGCCGACATCGAGTTGGTCGCGATTCTGCAGGAGCGATTGCGTGGTCATGACGCGACCGCTGCCTTGGAAGACAAAGGCCATCACTTTCCCGAGCACAAGGGGCAGAGCGCCATTAATCAGGCCGTAGAGGACCCCGAAGCCGAGGCCGATCGCGAAACGCGTTTGGTACGGCTTCACATAATGGAAGAGCCGGCGATACGGCCCGACGCCAGCTTTCAATGTAGCCGAGAGCGGAGCGCTTGGTTTTCACGGGTGCCGGAGGTGCACTCATAATGGGGCGGCTCGCGGCGTTGCGAGCAGCGTTTTCATACCATCGATCACTTGTGAGGTCGAGATGAGGTTCATCGGCGCGGGCTTTTGTTCAGGCGAAAATTCGCGCAGCGGCGCGGCTTGCCCGGCTTGGAGAATCAATGCGGGAGTTTCACGCGGACGCCAGTGCAAAGGATTGGTCGGACCGAAGAGGGCCACTTGCGGAGTTTGCAGCGCAGCAGCCAAATGCATCGGTGCGGAATCGACCGTGACGAGGAGACGCGCATGCTGGATCAAGGCGGCGAGGGTTAACAAGTCCGATGCTGCCCGAGAGATCGATGATAGGGTCACGAGTAGCGGCTTTGATCTGGGCCAAATGCGCTTGTTCGAACTGCCCGTGGCGCCGGTCATGAGGCAGGGCAAACCGGCCTGGGCCGCGAACGCCATGACTTCACTCCAGCGTCGGCGCGTCCCAAAATTTTTCCCTCCGCGCCGAGCCGGGATGCAGGAGCACGAAATCGCCGGCGACTCTATTTTCGCAAAGAATGCGATCCGCCGCAGCGAGCGCGGCGGGGGGGAGCCGCAGTTTCAACGTGGGCGCAGCGACATGGATCCCGAGCGGTTCCAGGAGAGCGAGATAATGATCGACCGTGTGCCGATCGCGCAGCGAAGAAGAGACGAGACGGTTATAACCCAGCGCGCGCATGCGGGATTGCAGGCGCACGTGCTCGGAGGTGACGCGCGCGCGCGCCCCGGAAAGCACGGTCAGGAAGGCTGACCGATCGCTGTGCGTGAAGTCCACGCAGTAATCGCATTTCAGTCGTGCGACGGTGAACCAATCAGCTGCGTCCCGCACCCGCCCGCGCGTCACGTAGGAGCGATCGATGTCCCGAATTGCCGGCAACATTTCGCGCGTGCCCGAGGAAACAACGAGCGAAATGTTCGCCTCAGGAAACTTCTCCCGCACCGCCGCGATCGCGGGCGTGGTCAGGATCAGGTCGCCAATGCGCTTGAGTTGGAGAAGGAGAATATTCATCCGCTACGGGGGCGCTGGAGGGGGACGCCATCAAACTTGCGCGCTGGAACCTCGCTTGGCTTGCATCACCTGGTCGTAAGCGCTCAGCAGACGTTCCCGGAAATGATCCCAGGTGAAATGTTCCACAACTCGTGCCCGCGCGGCCACACTCATGCGCTCGACTTCCTCCGGATTTTCGTAAAGATGCAGGATCGCCCGCCATCAATTGTTCCACATCGCCCGGCGGGACGATGATTCCTTCCACGCCATCGGTGACGACATCGCCGGCTTCGCGCGTGGTGATCAGCGGCAAGCCACAAGCGGCGGCTTCGGTAAGGTCTTGGCGTTGCCTTCCAACTCGACGGAAACAGGTAAATCGACCCCTGAGCCAGATAGTTCTCCACGTCCTTCGCGAAACCGACCACGTGAATGTTGTCACGCCAGAATTTCTCCAAGATGCGGTTTCGCTTCATCGTGCACGGTGCCGATGAGCCAGAGCTCAGCGTTCTTCAGAGCCAGCCGATGCCACGCCTCCAGCAGAAGGTGAATGCCTTTGCGTTCGATCAGGGCGCCGGAAAAAATGACGCGGAAAATCTCCGGCCGCGGGCCGGGCTGGAAGCGCTCGATATCGACGCCACGCGGCAGATAGAAAAGTTTCTCTTCGGGAAAACCGCGCCTGCGAAACGACTCCGCCGCTTTCTCCGAAAAGACGATAAGCAAATCGGCGAGATCGTATTCCTCCAGAAAACGTTCGCGCTCGCAGGACGCAGCCGTCCTTCCAGAATTCGACACGTTCGGCACGTCGGGCAGCGTCCCTGCTTGCTCGATCGCGATGCCAGGTCGGGAATTTCCAGCACGATGGGAATGCCGCGTTTCCGCGCGACCCGAAGCGATTGCAGACAATCGCCCGACCAACTGTGGAAGAGATCGTAACGCCCCCGTCTCGAGCTGCGCGCCGCGACCCAATCCAGATATTTTTTCTTCGCGCCGTAATAGAGTGGAGCGGTCGACGAAGATGAAATGAGACGCGCCGGATGCCAGCTGCAGCGACTGGATGTGCGGGCTGGGATTTCCGTCTGGCGATTATCCGAAACCAACGATCTTGCCGAGGAAGCCATCCCGATGCGACGCCGCAGTGACTTTTCGAACGCATCCGTCTCCAGACCGGTATCGCCGATGCGGGCGAAGATAGAATAAAGCAGATGCTCGGGAGCACGCAGCAGCGGCGCGGGCGGAGGCGGCCGCTCGTTTTGAGTTTCACCGAGCATCGGCCCACCAGTATTGTGGCGTTTCCCGGCAAGTAAAGCCCGCGCCGCGCACACCTCTTCTTCCATGGACCCAAAGCATCTTAAGATCGGCTTTATCCGGCGCGGCTTTTCCCGCAGCGGCGGAGCGGAGGCTTATCTGAAACGGCTGGCCGCCGGCGTCTGCGAGGCGGGACATGACGCCACGCTCGTGACCTCGCCGGATTGGCCGCCTAACGAGTGGCCGTTCGGCGAATTGATCGCCTTGCCGGGGAAGACGCCGGTGCAGTTTGCCGACGCGGTCGAGACGGCGCGGCTTCAGGAAACCTGCGACGTGATCATGAGTCTGGAGCGCGTCCGCCATTGCGATGTCTTCCGCGCGGGCGACGGCGTGCATCGCGCCTGGATGGATCGTCGGGCCCGCGCGGGCGGGTTGACGGAGCACCTCAGCATGGCGCTCAACTCGAAACACCAGCGACTCTTTCGCCTTGAGGAAGCGCTCTTTCAACATGGCGGCGCTCGCCGCGTGATCGCGAATTCCCTCATGGTGAAGCGGGAAATCGAAAGCATTTACGGATACCCCGCAGAACGGATCGACATCGTGCCAAACGGCGTGCCGGTCGAAAAATTCCGCTCCACGCCAGCCGAGCGGAGTGAAAGTCGGGCGCTCTTCGAGCTCGCACCTGACGACATCGCGTTGCTTTTTGTCGGCTCCGGTTGGGAACGGAAAGGCCTGGCGGATGCGGTGCGCGCGTTGGAAGAAATCAACGACCCGAAAATGAAACTGCTCGTCGCCGGACGCGGCAACGCCAGCGCCTTCCGCGCCCGCGGCGCTCAGTTCTTGGGCGAAGTCGCGGACTTGTCCACACTCTATCGCGCCTGCGATCTCTTCGTTCTCCCCACGCTCTACGATCCGTTCTCGAATGCCTGCCTCGAAGCAGCTGCCTCCGGGATACCGGTGATAACGACGCACGCGAACGGGTTTTCCGAGATCATCACCGAAGGCGTGCACGGCTCCATCGTGCCCGCACGCGATGTCGCCGCGATCGGTGGCGGCGGTGCGTTATTGGTCGAATGCGGAACGTCGCGCGGACGCGCGCCCCCTTATCCTGGAGCTGGCGGCGCACTACGACATCGCCCGAAACGTCGAGCGGACGCTCGAGATCCTGCTTCAGGAAGCCGCGAGCGCGGCGTCCACGTCCGGAAAAATCCGGAACACCTGATCCAGACGCGCGATCTCGAAGATCGGCCGCACGTTTTCCTGCAAGCCGGTGAGCGCAAATTTGCCGCCGTAACCCGAGACGGTCTGCATCGCTTCGATGAGCACGGCGAGACCCGAACTATCGATATAACTCACTTGCGCCAGATCCACCACGAGAGCGTCCGGCTTGGCATCCGTCATTCGCTTGAGCGAATTCGCGATCCCCGGTGAGACATGGAGATCGATTTCGCCGTCGAGCGGCAGGACGTTGGGCGGGACGGTATCAGGCATGGCGGGCGATTAACGGGGAAGATGTCATCGCGCGGCGGATCGTCAATGCCGCGGGATATTCTGCGCCCCGCGAATCCTCGGAGTTGTGCGCAAACCTAGCCCGACGGCACCCGGCAGGCGGCAGCCACACGTGGATTTTTGTGCGAAGCCTCGATGAAATAAGCGTCCGTGATGCAGGCGGCGAAGAGGTCGGGCTTGGCCCCGCTGCGCGCGAGATCGAGCAATGGGATCGCCTCATCCACGCGGCCTTCTCGCAGACTGATCGCGGCAGCCGTAAGCATCCAATCGACCGACAGCGCGCCGGCGGCTTTTTTGGTTTCGAGTTCGTCTTTGACCTTCTGCGTATCGGCCGCCTCCAGCAGACGCCATCCGAACTTTAAACTGGCAGATCGTTCTTTTCCGTCTCCTCGCGCCCGAGCAAAGCAGCATGCTCATAATGCGCGATCGAATCGCGCGAATGATGATCCAGCCGGATGCGCTTCCCCGAGATAGAAGTGGTAATCCGCCACGAAGGGCGCGGCCGCTATAGCTGCCTCAAAGGAACGGATCGCAGCCGGCAAATCTTTCCGGCGCACCGCGATCAAGCCGCGGAAGTAATTCGAAGTATCGATGTTTTCGCCAAACTCGATCGCCTTCTCAAAGAGGTTATCGGCCGTCGCCATATCCTTGTGGTCGTAGGCGATCTTGGCCACCCGCGCGAGGATGCCGCGGTAGGACAGATTCTTTTGTTTCGCAGCGAGAAAACGCTCGCGCCGCCTCCTGGAATTTTCCTTCCCGCTCCAGTTGCAACGCTTGCTGGACCAGCTCTTCATCGGAGAGGCCGGGAAATTTGCCAGCGAGGCCTTTGTCTAATTTGGCGGCGTTGCGCGCCGACATGATCCGATATTTCCAGAGCGGAAATTTCACCCCGACGAAGAAGGTCAGGCCGAGGACAACCAGGAGGCCGATGATCACGATCGCGCGCTGCATCTCCGGCACGCGCGCCGCTTTCTGATCGAGACGCAGCATGCCTCCGCGCGGTTTCTCCTCGCCTTGATCGTTCGCCTCTGTCCTCCCCCGCTACCTCGAGTTGCGGCAACTCGGCGCGCCGCGCTCGGACTGATTCAGCGCGTCTTCGTTTCAGAACGCTCGACTGCTTTCGGCGCCGGGATTTCCTCCGGCTCCGGCGCGCTCGGCGGCTCAGCGGGCGCCGGTCTTTCGTGTTTCGGCCGCGGCGTCCCCACGAAACGACGTTGCTCGGGTGTCATCATCCGCTGCTTGCGCGGCGGAGTGGGCTGGTCAGGGGGCGTTTCGTCAGGCATGGGATTTCGCGATGAGCGCCGAAGCTAGCAACGGACTAAGGCTTCAGTCGATTGTATTTCCGCAGGGCGGCGCGCAGAGCGTCGTGCGGCAGCGCGTTAACCTTATGGCCATCGCGCCCGGTCATGTCGTGATTGGCGACGAGCGCATTCACGATCGCTTCTTCCATGGCCTGCACGGTGGCCTCGAAAATCTCGTCCAGTCGATCGTTTGGAATAGTCGTCACCGAATGCGTCGGTTGCGCCGGATCGGCCGCGCCGGAGTTTGCGGTCGAAAAAGCGATGAACAGATCGCCCGAACCATTCCCCGAGATGGTCCCGGTGCGCGCCAGACCCAGGCTGGCCCGCCGCGCGAGCCGTTTCAATTGCTACGGTAGAAGCGGCGCATCGGTCGCGATCACGATGACAATGGAGCCGCTTCCTTCGGATAAACCGAACCCGGAATTTCCTTCCCCACTGGCACTCCGGCGATCGTCAGCTGCGGCCGGCGGCCGCAATTTGCCTGCACCAGCACACCGATGGTGTAACCGCCCGCCTTTTTTTCCAGCACGCGCGACGCGGTCCCAGTGCCGCCTTTGAATTCATAAGCAATCATGCCCGTGCCGCCGCCCACGCTTCCTTCCTCGATCGCGCCGCCGTGCGCCGTCTCCAGGGCGTGCACCACATCCTCGGGCCTCACGTGGAAGCCATTGATGTCATTCAGATAGCCGTCCCAAGTCTCCGCCACCACCGGCAGGCTCCAGGAAAATCCGGTGGGATCCGGCCCGCCTGTGGCCACCCGCCATTTGATGACCGCATCGCGCGCCACGCCCACGCTGTGCGTATTCGTGATCACGACCGGCCCCTCGAGAAATCCGCCTTCCTCCACCCAGGCGGTTCCCGTCATTTCGCCGTTTCCGTTCAAGCTGAAAACGCCCGCGTAAACCGGATCGTTAAACGAGCCCTCGCCGCGCGGCAAAATCGCCGTCACTCCGGTGCGCACCGGGCCTTTTCCGACCTCAAGCTTCCCCTCGCCGCTGATCAAGGTCGTGTAGCCAACCGTCACGCCCGCGACGTCCGTGATCGCGTTCAGCGGGCCGGTCACGCCGTCGAACGGAACTCCCAGCGCGCGCGCACGAATCGTCTCCTGAGCGGGCGGTGCTGTCTGCGGTTCGCGCGCCTGCAGCGGGAGCGCCAGGAGGACCAACAACAACAAGCAACGAGCGATCGGATTCATGCGAGAAACGGAATCTCCGGCTCCGGTCTGGCAGCGCAACCGCAATGCCGGCCCGCGACTCCGCTTTTCTATTTTCGCACTCCAACTGGCGCGATAGATTGGCGCGTGAGTTATCAGGTTTTCGCTCGAAAATACCGCCCGCAGACCTTCGACGACCTTGTCGGGCAGGGGCACGTCACGCGCACACTGAAAAATGCGGTGGAGCAAAATCGCCTGGCCCACGCTTATCTTTTTGTCGGGCCGCGCGGGATCGGGAAAACATCCACCGCGCGCATCCTGGCCAAGGCGCTGAACTGTGTGCACGGGCCCACCATCAAGCCGTGCGGCGTCTGCGATTCCTGCAAGGAAATCACCGCCGGCAACAGCCTCGACGTGCTCGAGATCGACGGCGCCAGTAACAACGGCGTGGAGCAGGTGCGCGAACTGCGCGACAACGTCCGCTACGCGCCGAGCAAGGGGCACTTCAAGATCTACATCATCGACGAAGTGCACATGCTCACTTCCGCGGCCTTTAACGCGCTGCTCAAGACGCTGGAAGAGCCGCCGCCGCACGTGAAATTCATCTTCGCGACCACGGAACCGCAGAAAGTTTTGCCCACCATCCTGAGCCGTTGCCAGCGCTTCGATCTGCACCGGATTCCCGCCAATCTGATCGCCGATCATCTGCAGTTCATCGCTGGGAAAGAGAAGGTCACGCTCGATCCCGCGGCCGCGCACGCCATCGCCAAAGGCGCCGATGGCGGACTGCGCGACGCGGAATCCATGCTCGACCAACTGGTCGCGTTCTGCGGCGAAAAAATCGCCGAGCAGGACGTGCTGAATGTCTTCGGTTTTACCAGCGAACAAACGGTCGCCAGTTTCACCGAACAAATCCTGCGCGGCGCGACCGCGGACGCGCTCGAGCTCTTGTATACCGAGGCGGAAAACGGCAAGGACATGATGAAGCTCATGTCCGATCTGATCGCGTATCTGCGCGATCTGCTCGTCTTCAAAGTGAAGCCGGACGCCGTTGCGGATGAATTCAATCCGGAACTCCAAAGCGCACTCGCATCGCAATCCGCCCTGCTCGAAACCGATCGCCTGCTGGAATTGATCGATCAATTTGCCGGCGCCGAGGGCCGGATGAAATGGGCGCCGAACAAGAAGCTCCATTTCGAAGTCGCGGTGATCAAAGCGATCCAGACGCTCGGGCAGGTCACACTCAATGAGGTGATCGAGAATCTGGCGGCGTTGCGCGATGGGCAGACGCCTGTTGCGGGGAAAAAGGCGGAACGTCCAACGCCCAACGTGCAACGTCCGACGCTGAAAATAGAGCGGCCAGCTCCGAGCGCGCCCGTGGCGGAGACGCCGAAACCACCCCGACCGGTTCCGGTGGTAGCGGAGACTGCTCCCGTTGCACAGACCGCACCCGCCGCGCCGCTCGATCTGGAGGAACTTTGGCAGAAAGCCGTCGAGCAAATTCGCGCGCGCCGACCGTTGATCAAAGGCTGGATCGACTCCGCGAAAGTGCTCGGCCAGGAAGGGCGCTACTTTTTGCTCGGCTTCCCGCCGGAAGAAAAAGCCGCCATGGAATCGATCGCCATGCCGCGGAATCGCGACTTTTTGCAGGCGCTCTTAAAGGAGATCAGCGGCCGCGATTGGGATATTAAATTTAGCCTAAAGGAAGGCCTGACCGTCGCATTACCACCGGAGCCCGCGCCCGAGATCGAGCCCGTCCTACCCGAGCCGGCAGCGAAACCGACCGCCCCCGCCTTCAAAGACGATCCGCTCATCCGCCAGGCGCTGGAAATTTTTCAAGGCGAAATCAAACCCCTCACCGAGTGATCCCATTATGAATCTAAACAAGTTAATGAAGCAGGCGCAGAAGATGCAGGAGCAGATGGCGAAGACGCAGGCCGAGCTGGAAGACAAAACCGTCGAGGTCCAGGCCGCCGGCGGGAAAGTCACGGTGGTGGCGAACGGCGCCGGCGAAGTGATCTCCATCAAGATCGCCAAGGAAATCGTCGATCCCGAAGACGTGGAATTTCTCGAGGAAGCTGTCCTCGCCGGGGTCAAACAAGCGATCGAGCAGGCCAAGGATCTGAGCCAATCCGAGATGACCAAGATCACCGGCGGACTCGGCATGGCTGGGTTGGGGCTGTAGCCGTCGGCGAAGCAATCATTCGCCTCAAACACGCCGCCAGGGTTGGCGTTTGCCGTAGGTGAGGGTGCGCCAGAGCCATTCCAGCGGACCGAAATGGTAGCGCTCCAGCCACCAGCGGCTGGTGAGGAGTTGCAGGGTGAAGATGGTGATGGCTGCGATGAGCACGCCGACGAGGCCGAAGCGCGGCCCGATCCCGAAGCCGAGGCCGTAGAAGAGGATGAGCGCGAGCAGGGTTTGCAGGATGTAATTCGTGAGCGCCATGCGTCCGATGGGCGCTAGATTTTCCAGCCAGCGCCGCCAGCCGGCGCGTGCGAAGAGGAGGACGAAGAGCGCGACATAGGCCAGGCCCGAGCGCGAGCGAGGCGCCGCTGCGGGCGATGCGGATAAGGGCACGCGCGATCTCGCCGCGCCACCAGCCTTGCGATCGGACCGAAGACGCCGTTGTCGCGCAACATGACGAAGGCGGTGAGCGCGATGCCGAGCGGGAAGCAGAGGGCGAGCAGGCGGACCCAGAAACGGCGGTGCGTTCGCGGTTCGCGCAAGACGCCGCTGCGGCCGAGGGCGGCGCCGATGAGGAGACGGCCGAGGATGTAAAACGGGAGGCCCCAGGCGCTGATTCGCATCCAGGTATCGAGCGCGAGATTGCCGCTCCACATCGTGGGCAGGCTGGCGCTTTGGAAGGCCATGAGCGCGGCGGCGGAGGCCTGTTTCGCCGGAACGATCGTGGGGAGGAGGGCGTTCATGAGCGGACGCAGGAAAGGCGTGAGAAAGACGGCGATGAAAACGCCGAGAATGGCCAGCGTGCGGGCGCGGGCTCGGGCCAGCGGGATGAGGAAGAGCCCGAGGACGGCGTAGAGCCGCAGGATATCGCCCCACCAAAGGAGGTAGGCATGGACGAGACCGATGGCGAAGAGGATGAACATGCGGCGGCCGAAGCGCGCCAGCCCCGCGCCGGCCGCGACCGCGCGTTCCGCTTGCAGGGCGAAGCCGATCCCGAAAAGGAGGGTGAAAATGGTGAACGCTTTCACATCCACCACGGCGGCCATGATGAGATCGAGCCAGTGATCCCAGCGCGCCGTCGGCAGCGCGGCTTGCGCCGGTTCGCTGAGAAAACTGAAGAGGGTGAGATCGCGCAGGTTGACCAGCAAGACGCCGAAGAGCGCGAATCCGCGCAAGGCATCTAGAAGCACGATGCGCTCCTTGCCGGTGGAGGGACGGGCGCTGTCCCGTCCAGTTTCTGGACGCCACGGCGGGCGTCCCTCCAATTCGCTCTCGGCCATCAGCGGCTGCGTTTCCGCTGCCGAAGAGCGAACCGAGGACGCCGCGGACAATTTGCCGCCCGACGGAACTGCCGATGGCGCGGGCTGCGCTCTTGGCCACCGTCTCTGCCATGGAGTCCGTGCGGCCGCCGCGGGGGCCGATCGTGGGCTGGAAAATTTTACCGAAGAAGGAGTCGGTCTTCGCGGCCCCGGCGGCGGTCGTGGCAGCCGCCGCGCTCGTTTTCTCGACTGCGCGCGCCTGGAGTTTTTCGTAGGCAGATTCGCGGTCGACGGTGGTGCCGTAGTGCTCCTGCAGGCCGGAGGCTTTCATGATGGCGGCGCGCTGCTCGGGGGTGATGGAGCCGAGCTGACTGCGCGGCGGCGCGATCTTGGCGCGCTGGACGATGCCGGGTTTGCCATCGGCCTCGAGCATGGAGACGAGCGCCTCGCCGACGCCTAATTCGGTGAGGACGTTTTCGACGTTCAGCTTCGGATTTTGGCGGAAGGTTTGCGCGGCGGCGGCGACGGCTTTTTGATCGCGCGGAGTGAAGGCGCGGAGCGCGTGCTGGACGCGGTTGCCTAATTGGCCGAGGACCACGTCGGGGATGTCGAGCGGGTTTTGGCTGACGAAGTAAACGCCGACGCCTTTCGAGCGGATCAAGCGGACGACCTGTTCGATTTTATCCGAGAGCGCTTTCTCGATATCGGCGAAGAGCAGGTGCGCTTCATCGAAGAAGAAAACCAGCTTGGGTTTCTCGGGGTCGCCCACTTCGGGCAGGCGCTCGAAGAGTTCCGAGAGGAGCCAGAGCAGGAAGGTCGCGTAAACTTTAGGCGACTGCTGCATGAGGCGGTCGGCGGCGAGAATATTGATCACGCCGCGGCCGTCCTGCGTCTGCATGAGGTCATCCAGATCCAGCGCGGGCTCGCCGAAAAATTTGTCGCCGCCTTGCGATTCGAGCGCGAGCAGGCTGCGCTGAATCGCGCCGGCGCTGGCAGCGGAGACGTTGCCGTATTGCGTTTTAAATTGGTCCGCATTGTCGGCCACGAACTGGACCATCGAGCGCAGATCTTTGAGATCGAGCAAGAGCAAGCCGCCCTCGTCGGCGATGCGGAAGACCATATTCAGCACGCCTTCCTGCGTGTCGTTTAAGCTCAGCAATCGCCCCAAAAGCAGCGGACCCATTTCCGAAACGGTGGCGCGCACGGGATGTCCGTTTTCGCCGAACACATCCCAAAAAACCACCGGCGACGCTTCGCCTTGGTAGTCTGCGATCCCCAGTTCCTTTGCGCGCTCGATCAACTTCGGGTGCGTCCCGCCGGGCTTGGCTAATTCCCGCCAGATCGCCTTTCACATCGGCCATGAAAACAGGGACGCCGCGCGCGCTGAAATTTTCCGCGAGCGTCTGCAAGGTGACGGTCTTCCCCGTGCCGGTGGCGCCCGCGATGAGGCCGTGGCGGTTGGCCATTTGCGGGAGCAGGTAAACGGGCTCGTCGCCGGCTTGCGCAATCAGAATCGGATCATTCATAAGAAGAATGCGCCTGCCATTTTACGGCGTCGCGCGTTCCCGATTGTGAAGACACGCAGGAAGCGCGTCAACCCGGAGGATGCGCGGCCGGCGCGACGTGCGATAGAAAAACTAAACGCCGACCGCGTCTGCGTCCGCCAGATCGTTGGAAGCGTCGGCAGTTTTCTCCGCATCCAACTCATCGATGGGCGCGGGAGAGATGGAGACGATCTCAAACTTGGCTTCGCCCTCATCGCGATTCAGCTCCACCACGTCGCCCACCTTGCGTCCGAGCAGCGCCTGACCAATCGCCGTCTGATAAGAAATGATGTTCGCGGTCGGATCGCCATCCCACGCACCTAGAATCGTGTAGGTCTCGGACTTCTTCGTTTCCTGATCGCGCAAGACAATGACTGTGCCGATGGAGACCTGGGTGAGGTCCGGGTTCTCGAAATTCGTTCCCCGCGCGCTCATGAGCGCGATCTCGAGTTCGGCTTTGCGCCGCATGAGCACGGCCTGCATTTCTTTCGCGGCTTTGAATTCGAAATTCTCGCGCAAATCGCCGTAGGAACGGGCGACGCCGATTTCTTTGCTGTTCTCGGGGATCTTCTTGTTGATCAGCTCCTCGAACTCGGCTTTCCGCTTTTCCAGGCTGCTCCAGGAAACGATGAGCGATTCGGTTTTGCCTTCCTTTTGCTCGCCACCGATGACGCTTTCGAGCTGCGGGAAAAGTTTGATGATGCGCGCGAGGAGGGAGCGCTTGGTCAGTTCATCGAAGACAGGCGTGAGCATCAAGCGCCGCATCGCGTCGCGCGCCAGGCTGCTATCCGCGCCTTCAAACATGTCGGGAATCAGCTCGCGATCATCGAGGAGAAGATCGCGCAGCTTGCTGCCGCGGCTGTTCTCATTGTGCTGATCGCGCTCCAGCGCCGATAGAATCGCGCCGAGCAGATCCGGCGTAATGAGATCGCGCCATTCGCCTGCGCGTTCTTTGCACAGCCAGGTCAAGCCTTCGCTGGTGATGGAATGCTCGCGAATCCCGCGTTTTAAATAGGCGCGCAATTCCGCCTGCAACCCCGCTTCCGCAAACACGCGCGGAATCTGCATGACTGCACGCGCGTGATTCGACTGCATCAATTGCAAAGCGCGCACGGTCCATTCGGGTCCGAGCGCGGCCGGCAGCGCGTGCAAGACGCGACGCTCTTTTGCGGAAGGTAGCTTCGGCAAAATCACCGCCATCTTCTGCTCTTCATCCGCGAGCAAACGGCCCAGCGTCAGAGCCGGGTTTCCGCTTTTCAACTCGGGCGACGCCGCGAGCAAATCATCCCGCGCGATGACCAGCTCGACCGAGAACGCCGGATTGAAGCGCTGGTTGCGATCCGCTGCTTCCTCGATCGCGTCCACCACCGGCTGCAATTGCTTCGCCGGGTCGCTGAATTCGGATTGAAATTTGATGATCTGATCGAGCGCAGCGGCCTGTTCTTTCGGTTGGCGGGCTTGATTGAAAAAATCCACCAGCTCATCCGCGCGCGAAACCTTCTCCGCGCGCAGCTGGATCGGCTCGGCTTTCTTGGTCGGAATATGAAAGAAACCTTCTTTCTTCAGAGCCTTCGTCGTGGAGGTCCACCAGCGCTTCCACTCGGCTTCGTTAAAAAGATCGCCCACCATCAACTGCCCGATCTGCGACTGCGTGGCCGCGCCACCCATGCTCTCGAGAATATTACGCACGATCCCGATCGGATCCTTTTTCAACTGGGCCTTGATCGCCGCCAAATCGATCGCTTTGCGGGCGAGAAAATGTTCCGGCGGGATGACGGCGAGATTCTCCGCCGCGTAGGAGAGCTGCATCGGGTGCCCTTTTTTCCCGGGGAAATCGATCAGGATTTGATTGAGGAGGAGGTTCCATTCTCCGACCTTCCCGAACCCCCAACTCTTGTGGAGGCAATATGTGCCCGGCTTCAGTTTCTCCAGTTGATCAGCCGCTTTCGCAGTTAGCTTTCCAGACTCGACGAGTTTCTCCAGTTCGGCATCCATTCGGGACGAACAAGCTACGGTGAACGCCCTTCTCCGCCAGAGAAAACTCCGCTGCGCCCTCCGCTTTGCGTTTGCGGGAAGGCCGCCGGCATGGAAACTAGGCGCCCGTGCCGCTCTGGTTTTGGATCGCATTTCACCTCGGCGTCTTGATCGTCCTCGCGATCGACCTCGTCGGTTTTAATCGCAAAGCGCACGTCATCGGCATTCGCGAAGCGTCGATCTGGAGCATTATCTGGGTGCTGCTCTCGCTCAGTTTCAATCTCCTCGTCTGGCGGCTGAAAGGGCCGGACGCGGCGCTGGATTTCTTCACCGGCTACCTCATCGAGTATTCGCTCAGCGTCGATAACATCTTCGTTTTTGTTCTGATCTTTACCTACTTCCAGGTGCGCCGGAAGTATCAGCATCGCGTCCTGGTTTGGGGAATCATCGGTGCGCTCATTATGCGCGGAGTCATGATCTGGCTCGGCGTCGCGCTCGTCGATCGCTTCCATTGGATCCTCTACCTTTTCGGCGCGTTTTTGCTCATTACCGGCATCCGCATGCTCGTGAGTCACGGCGAAGAGATCGATCTCGAGAGCAATTTCGTGCTCCGTTTCTGCCGCCGTTGGATGCGGGTCACGCCGGAGTATCACGGGCAGAAATTCGCCGTAAAAGTGAAAGGCGTCTGGATGCTTACCCCTCTCGCGCTCGTCCTGATCGTGATCGACATCATGGACCTCGTCTTCGCGGTCGATTCCATCCCCGCAGTCTTCGCCATCACGCAGGATGAATTCATCATCTACACCTCGAACATTTGCGCCATCCTCGGGCTCCGCTCGCTCTACTTTGTCCTCGCCCACGTCATCGATCGCTTCATTTATCTCAAGACCGGCCTCGCCCTCGTGCTCGGATTTGTCGGATTTAAAATGATCATCGCCGATCTTTTGCACATCCCGAATTGGGCTTCGCTCGCCTTCATCATCACGACGTTAACCGTCACCATTGTGCTTTCGATGCGCGCCACCCGGGGGCGGCCGGAGATCGCGCGGGTGGAAGAGGAAGAAGACTGAGGAAGGCGGCTGCAAAACGGGGATTGCCAGCGCCCGCGAAAAGTCCTTAGCTTTTCTCCACGCCCCATGAAGAAGCTCCTCACTGCCGCCCTCCTGCTCAGCTTCGTCGCCGTTTGCCGCGCAGATATCCACGACCCGCCCTCGAACGCGCAAGGGCCCACGCGCAAGCTCGGCCGCGGAATTTCCAATCTCCTCTTCGGCATCTCCGAACTCCCCACCACCATCGCGAAAGTGAACGACACGGAGGGCAATTCCGCTGCCGCCGGCTACGGCGTCGTGCGCGGCGTGGGCCGGAGCGTTCTCCGCATGCAGGCCGGCATCTTCGAAATGCTGACCTTCCCCTTTCCAGCGGTGCGCGGGACGTATTACCCGGTGCTGGAAAGCGACACGCACTGGATTCATTCGGGCTATTCCGAATTTCCGCCAGAGCTGGGGAACGAATCGAAGTATCCCTACACCCGCGTTTACTGAATCTATCCAGCCTCGCGTCGCCGCGTTGAGACATCGCGGAAGGCGGACGACGACGCGGTCGAGAACGATTAGAGTCGCCGATGCGCGTCGACGAATTTCAGATCAACGACGTCGCCTTTGGCGGCAAAGGCGTCGGGCGCGTGGAAGGCAAGGCGGTCTTCGTTCCTTTCACAATCGAGGACGAACACGTGCGCGCACAGCTCGTGCGCGAGAAGAAGAATTTCGCGGAGGCGGAACTGGTGGAGGTGCTGGAAGCGTCGCGCGCATCGCACCACGCCTGAGTGTCGCTACTTCGGACGTTGCGGCGGCTGCAGTTACCAGCACATCAACTATGCGCATCAGCTCGAAATAAAGGCGCGCCAGGTCGAGTCGGCGTTGCGGCGGCTGGGGCGAATCGAGCATCCGCCGATGCGGCCAATCATTCCCTCCCCCGCGCCGTACGGTTACCGCAACCGCATCACCGTTCACGCCATCGGCGGCGTGGTCGGCTATTTTCGTCGAGACGAACACAGCTTGATCGATGTGGAGCAATGCCCCATCGCCGCGCCGGAAGTGAACGTCGCCTTAGCCGACCTGCGCGCCGTCGACCGCAGCGAAGGCCATTTTACTTTGCGCGCGCACGGCGGGCCGCGCATTTTCGCGCAAACAAACGACGCCGTGGCGGATGCGCTCGTCGCGCAAGTGAAAGCGATGCTCCCGCCGCCGCGCGAACTCCTGATCGACGCCTACTGCGGCGCAGGATTTTTCGCCAAACGCCTGCTGGCGAATTTCCAACGCGTCATCGGGATCGAGTGGGACCGCTTCGCCATCGCGGCCGCGCAAGAAAATCGCCACGCCTAACTGAGAGCTATCTCGCGGGCGACGTGGAACTCACCCTCGCGCAGCTCTTGCGCGAAAATGATCTCGCCGCCACCTCCGTCATCGTGGATCCGCCAGCCACGGGTCTGCCGGCCGGAACGCGGACCGCGCTCCTGGACCATCCGCCCGCGACGCTCGTTTACGTTTCCTGCAATCCCGCCACGCTCGCGCGTGATCTCGGCGAATTGCAAACAGCCTTCACCATCGTCTCGGTAACACCTTTGGACATGTTCCCGCAGACAGCGGAGATTGAGTGCGTCGTGCATCTGCAAAACACGAAACTGCTTCCTCCTTCTCCCCCGGCCTCTGACGCCGGAGCCGTGGCCGCGCAGTTGGCGGCCAGGCGGCAAAAGTGCTTGCCCGTTCGAGCACATCAGCGCGAAAAGACACGTCCTTTCCTCATGGCCGACCTCCCTCTCGACCCCTCCGCGGGCGTCCATCGTCCGCGTAATGTGGATTGGAAACGCGCCGCCGCGCTTCTCTACGGCGATTGGGGGACGAGCAAGGCGTATGTCATCGGTCTGGCTTTTGTCGCGGCCGGCTTTTCCTCTTTCCCCATCATCCTCGCTGTCTGCGTGCTGACGGCGGTGGTGGCCTACAATTACATCATCGTCTGCGCGCACTTTCCGGATGGCGGTGGCGTCTACTCCGCGGCGCGCCAACAGAGTCGCTTCCTCGCCTCGACGGGCGCGCTCCTGTTGGTGGCAAATTTCATGGTCACCGCCGCGCTCAGCGGATGGGCCGCCGTCAGTTATCTCGGCGTCCCGCCGCGCTATGCGCAGATCGCCACCATGGCGCTCATCCTCATCGTCGGCGTCATCAATTTCTTCGGGCCGAAACACAGCGGCAGCGTCTCGCTGTGGCTGGCGTTGCCGGCGGTGGCGGTCGTCATTCTCATTATCGCGTTCAGCGCGCCGCATCTCACTTTCGAGCATCTGGAACCTCGGCACGCCGACCTCCAGCACACCTGGATCGCGTTCGTCGGCGTCATCCTCGCGCTCAGCGGCGTGGAAGCCGTCGCCAATATCACCGGTGTGATGAAGACGGATACGGACTCCACTCCCGGAGAAACCCAAAGTCGCGCGCACCGCCGCCAAGGCCATCATCCCGGTCGCGTTCGAAGTCGTGGTCGGCACCGCGCTCCTGGGTTGGGCCATGCTTTCTCTGCCCACTTCCCTCACCGGCGAACTGACCGCGCACAAGGAAGACATGCTGCGCTTCCTCGCCGAACACTACGTCTCACTCGTCGTCACGCCCGGCGTCGGTCACATCATCGGAATCGTCGTCGGCGTGGTTTTCGGCTTGTTGCTTTTCAGCGCAGTCAACACCGCGGTCGTCGCGCTCATCGGCGTCATCTATATGATGGCGCAGGACGGCGAGATGCCGCGGCAGTTGGCCAGGCTGAACCGCCACGGTGTGCCCATGTTTCCGCTCTTCATCGCGGTTGCGATTCCCATCGTCATCCTCGCCGTCACGAAGGAATTCGAAAGCCTCGCAGGGCTTTACGCCATCGGCGTCGTCGGCGCCATCTCCGTCAATCTCGGCGCCTGCACTTGGAACAAACGGCTCGGCCTGCGCTGGTATGAGCGCGGAATCATGGGGCTCACCTTCATCGTCCTTTTCGCGGTCGAATTGACCATCGCTGCGGATACGAAAAGCGGTGCGCTTTTCTTCGCCGTCTGCGTGCTTGGGCGTCGGCTACGCGTTGCGCGCTTACTCGCACAAGCTGTCTGGCTTAAAGACCGTCACCGTCACGCGGGGTGTCGCCGCCATGGTCTCGCCGAACGCCTCCGCCGCACTCGCACCGCGGCTCGATGAAGGCCAGAAAATCATGGTCGCCGCGCGCGGTATCACGCCTGTGCTGGGCTTCGCGCTCGATGAAGCCCAACTCCGCAAATCCGTCCTCTGCGTTCTCTTCGTAAAAGAGGTTTCCGTTTATCTCTCCGCCGCGCCTTCCCTGGCTGGCCGCGCCAAATGGCAGGACGATCCCGAAGCCAACGCCATCATGTCGCTCATGCTCGAGCAGGGTGAGAAACGGGGCGTCTGCGTGCTCCCAGTTTACGCCGTGAGCGAGGATCCGGCCGCCACCATTCTCGATCTCTCCGCCACCATGGGTGTCGACTATTTGCTCATCGGCGCTTCGCAGCGCTCCACCCTCGCCAATCTCCTGCGCGGGAGCATCGTCACCGGCGTCGCCGCGCAGTTACCGGAAGACATCCGCCTCGTGATTTTCGGTTAAGCCGAGCTCGCTGACGGATTCCGCGAACGTCCGCGCGACGCGCAGGCGAGGTGAGTTTAAGGTTGCGGTCGCATGTCGCCTGCTGCCGCTGCCTCGCATGACTTGAGTTTTTTGCACGACCTCGCCGTCGTCATGCTCACGGCTGGGCTGGTGACGATCATCTTTCACCGACTCAAACAGCCCGTCGTTCTCGGTTACATTTTAGCCGGCGTCTTCATCGGCCCGCACACGCCGTGGCTGCCGGGAATCGACAACGAGCAGACCATCCACACGCTTTCGCAGTTGGGGATTATCTTTCTCATGTTCTCGCTCGGGCTGGAGTTCAGCTTGCGGAAATTGCACGCCGTCGGCGCGACCGCTTTCATCGCGGCCACGCTGGCAATCCTGATGATGGCGCTGGCCGGCTACTCGCTCGGCCAGGCTTTCGGCTGGAGCACGATGGATAGCGTTTTTCTGGGCGCGATTCTCTCCATCTCGTCCACCACGATCATCATCAAAGCCCTGAGCGAACTCGGGTTGAAAAAAGAAAAATTCGCCGAGCTCATCTTCGGCATTCTGATCGTGGAAGACATCCTCGCGATCATTATGATCGCGCTCCTTTCCGGCTTCGCGACCACCGGGTCGTTCTCTCCGCGCGAGATTGCCATCACCATCGCGAAGCTCGCTTCCTTTCTCGGTCTCCTCCTGGTTGCGGGCTTGATCATCGTGCCGCGCCTTTTGAGTTACGTGGCCCGGTTCAAAAGCAATGAGATGCTTCTCATCACGGTGCTCGGGTTGTGCTTCGGCGTCTCCCTCCTCGCCGTCCAATTGGAATACAGCGTCGCGCTCGGCGCCTTCCTCATCGGCGCCATCATCGCCGAAGCCCGCCAAATCGTGCGCATCGAGACGCTGCTCGAACCCATCCGCGACATGTTCAGTGCGGTCTTCTTTGTCTCCATCGGTTTGCTTATCGATCCCGCACTGCTCGCCCGCTACGCCATGCCGATATTAATTATCAGCGTGGTGGTCATCGTCGGGCAGGTGGTTTCTTGCTCGTTAGGCACTTTCGTTGCCGGTCACGACCGGCGCGTCTCTTTGCGGGTCGGGATGGGCCTGGCACAGATCGGCGAGTTCTCGTTCATCATCGCTTCCCTCGGGCTGACCCTCCGCGTCACCAGCGGCTTCATCTACCCGATCGCCGTCGCTGTCTCCGCCATCACCACCCTCACCTCGCCTTATTTGATTCGGAACTCGGACCGCCTCGTCGGCTATTTCGATCGCGTGGCGCCGGTTGGTTTGAAGAACTGGCTGGACCTCTACACCGGCTGGGTCGCCGGTCTCGGGCAGCGCTCCGGCGGCAACTTCGCCATGAGTCTCGTCCGCAAGTGGGCCTGGCAAATCGCGCTCAATCTCCTTCTCATTTCCGGCATCTTCATCGGCGCTGCCTCCCTCCGTCGCTACGGCCTGGATTGGTGGCCGGACATTCCCTATGGCTACGACGGCTTGAAGGCCGGCCTCTGGCTTGGCGCCATGCTCTTCTGCCTCCCACTCTTTATCGCCGTCGTCCGGAAAACGCGCGCGCTCTCCATGCTTCTCTCGGAAATGAGCGTCACCCGCCAGGCCGGCGGCGCGAGCACGCAGGCGCTCCGTTCCGTAATCGCGAACACGATCCTCGCTGTCGGCTGTCTCGTCCTCATGCTCGTCGTCCTCCTGCTCAGCTCGACGATTTTGCCTTCGTGGAAACTGCTCGTCGCGCAGGCGCTCATCGTTGCCGCCAGCGCCATCCTCCTCCAGCGCTCGTTCACGAGGCTCTACTCCCGCGCCCAATTCGCGCTCCGGGAGACACTCACCGCCGCGCCGGTCCCGCGCCACACCGCCCCGCCGCCGACTCTGCCGCCCATGTTGCGCGAGGCCACCCTCGCCACCGTCCGTCTCCCGGAACAAACCCGCGCCGCCGGCAAACTCATCGGTGAACTTCGTCTCCGCACCGCCACCGGAGCCAGCATCGTCGGCATTCAGCGCGATGGCGCTGCCCTCATCAATCCCGGGCCGGAGGAAGAATTGCGCGCGGGCGATGAGATTTTGCTCCTCGGCAGCGAGGCGCATCTCGCCGCCGCCCGCACGCATCTCGAACAAGCCTGAAGCATTACGTTACGCGCGAGGCTTTGGCCTTTCCCGGAAACGCCCTACAATCGACCTTCATGAAAGCGCCCAAAGTCCTCGTCGCCGATCCCATTTCCCAAGCCGGCATCGATGAGCTCTCACGCGATCACGCGCTCGAAGTCACGAAGCAAATCGGCCTGACGGAAGCCGCGCTGATCGAATTAATTCCTGACTTCAGCGCCGTCGTCGTGCGCAGTGAAACGAAGATCACCGCTGCGGTTTTGGAGGCTGCGACCCAGTTGCGCGCCGTCGGCCGGGCCGGGGTCGGCATCGATAACGTAGACGTCGCTGCGGCCACGCGGCGCGGGGTGATCGTCATGAACGCGCCCGGCGGCAATACCGTTTCCACCGCCGAGCACGCCTTTTCCCTTCTGCTCTGCGCCGCGCGCAAAATCCCGCAAGCCGATGCCATGGTTCGCAGCGGCAAATGGAGCCGGAAAGATTTTCAGGGCGTTGAACTCTATAACAAAACGCTCGGCATTATCGGCATGGGGCGCATCGGCAGCGAACTCAGCCGGCGCGCCATCGCCTTCGGCATGCGCGTGCTCGCCTTCGATCCCTATTTGTCGGCCACGCGTGCCCGCACCTTGCAGGTCGAGCTGGTGGATGATCTCGCGGATCTTTTGCAGCACGCCGACTTCATCACGTTGCACACGCCGCTCACGCCCGAGACGCACCACTTGTTAGACGCGACCCGCCTTAGCCAGACGAAACGCGGCGTGCGTCTGATTAATTGCGCCCGCGGCGGCTTGATCGATGAAGACGCTTTGGCTGAAGCTCTGCACCGCGGCCAGGTCGCTGGTGCCGCGCTCGACGTTTTCGAGCACGAACCCTTGCCGGCAGATTCCATTTTGCGGCAGGCGCCAAATCTCGTCCTCACCCCGCACCTGGGCGCCTCCACCGCGGAAGCGCAGGAGAGCGTGGGCATCGAGATCGCGCAATCCATTCGCGCTGCGCTCCTCGACGGCACCATCCGCAACGCCGTGAACATGCCGAATCTCGATGCGAAAACGCTCGCCGTCATCGGACCGCACCTGCGCTTCGGCGAAAAGCTCGGCCGTTTCCTCTCCCAGCTCGCGCCGCATCACGTCGAGCAGTTGAACATTAATTACAGCGGCAAAGTGAACGAGGTCGACACCACCGCGATCACGCGCTCCATCTTGAAAGGCTTCCTGCTAAAAGCCGGCGGCGTCGGCGTGAACGAAGTCAATGCGCCCGCCTACGCCGAAAGCCTCGGTCTTAAGGTCAACGAAACGCGCCTGAGCGCGGTTGGCGATTACACTGACCTGCTCGAACTCTCCGTCGCAGCCGAGGGCAAAAGCGTTTCGGTAGCCGGCGCGTTTTTTGGCGCCACGCCGCGCATCGTCAGCATTAACAGCCGACCCGTGGAAGCGCGCCCCAGCGGCGTGGTCCTCGTCTTGGAAAACACCGATCGTCCCGGCATCGTCGGCCGCATCGGCACGCTCCTGGGCGATCACGGCGTCAACATTGCCACCATGTCGCTCAGCCGGAACGAAGCCGGCGGCACCGCGCTGACCGTCCTAAATCTCGACACCATGATGGACGATGAAATCCTGGAACGGATTCGCGCCAGCGAGGACGTAAAGAGCGCGCAAATCATCCAGTTGTAAGCTGCGAATTTAAAGCTCCGTCCGCGCCGATATTTCCTTCCCCGCGCTGAGATTTTATCTTTCGCGGCGAGGGGCAAACTCATATCTTCCCCGCATGACCGCACTCCTCTGGACCATCATCATCGGCGCCGTAATCGGCATCGTCGCGAAATTCCTCATGCCCGGTCGTGATCCGGGCGGCTGCATCATCACCATCCTCCTCGGTATCGCGGGTTCCTTTCTCGCCGGATATCTGGGACGTGCGATGGGCTGGTATCAGGAAGGGCAGCCCGCGGGATTTATTTTCTCCGTCGTAGGCGCGATGATCCTGCTCCTGATCTACCGCATCATTTTCGGAAAGCGCGCCTAACGAATTCAGCCTACCGCAGCGGCCGCGCCACCAGGATGCCGGTGTGCGTGCTGTAGCGGTAGAGATATTGCGAGAGCTGGGAGTCGATCACCACCTTGCCGTAATTCCGCGGCGAGGAGGCGTGCATGAAATGGAGCACGCCATCCGATCCACGGAGCGCCAGCCCGACGTGAGAAGTGCCGACGAGCCGGCCATCGCGCGAGACAATCCCGATGATG
Source organism: uncultured Verrucomicrobiae bacterium (assembly GCA_963762685.1). Taxonomy (GTDB): domain Bacteria; phylum Verrucomicrobiota; class Verrucomicrobiia; order Chthoniobacterales; family UBA10450; genus JACCTI01. The sequence continues at coordinate 657,360 of CAVXLV010000013.1, forward strand.
TCTCCGCTCCGGAGTTTTGCTTCGATCGCAGCCACCCGGCTTTTCGGAATCTGGTAAAGCGTGCGGCTCGATACGCGTTGCTCCATCTGGCGAAGTGGGCCGAGGAGCGCGCGATTGTTTTTTAAGTAGCGATAACTCCGCCAGCCCACCGTCATTTCGCGCGCGGCATGCGGTGCGGGCACGCCGCCGAGGCTGCGCGTCAGATCTTCCACCAAACCGCGTCGGTCGTTATCCTGCAGCCAGTCCTCCAGATAATGCAGGCGCGAGAGATACTCACCGGTGCATTGCCCGCCGCGATATCGGTCCACCTCGATGTAATGGAGCAGACGCTCCGGTGACCAACTCTCGGATCGAATCCCCGAGCATTCGCGCAAAGGCGAGCGAGATCTCGAAAAACGTCCAGCAATCCTGTCCCTCGAAATTAACCGACGGCGCTTCGATGCGGTCATCGATCTCGAGCGTGTAACCGCGATAACGGGTGCCGAGCATCGCTTTCCCCACCATGGCCGTGCGTTCGCCGATCGGCAGCGCCGCCCAATTGCCCGCGCGCGCTTCGCTGACCAAGCGATCAAACTTGGCGCGCCCCTTGAAGACGGTGGAGAAGGGCAACCCCGCTTTCGTGGAAGTGAGAGCGAACAGCAGAACGAAAAATCCCAGAACAAATTTACGCATGAGCGGCGAATATCCCGCGTTTCAACAGAGCACGCAATGTGCCCGGCTCCCGCGCTCCATAATCCAGTCGCGGAGCCGCCCCGCGCCCGATACTTTCCCGCGTGGACGATCTATTTGGCGCGAGCGCAGAAGTAACAGCCGTCACCGCGCCCGACGCGAACGCTCCGTTGGCTGCGCGCATGCGGCCGCGTTCGCTGGAAGAATACGTGGGCCAACAGCACATCCTCGCTCCGGGCAAACTCCTCCGGCGCGCGATCGAGGCCGATCGGTTGCCATCGGTTATTCTCTCCGGCCCGCCCGGCACCGGCAAAACCACGCTCGCGCAAATCATTGCCGAGATGACGCAGGCGAAATTCGAGAAGCTCAGCGGCGTGGAAAGCAACGTCGCCGAGATGCGCAAGGTCGTCGCCGCCGCGCAGAATCGCCGCCGCACTTCCGGCCGGCGCACCATCCTTTTCGTGGACGAAATTCATCATTTCAACAAAGCCCAGCAGGACATCCTCCTGCCCGATGTGGAGAGCGGAAATTTGCGGCTGATCGGCGCCACCACTTACAATCCGTTTTTCTACGTCAACAGCGCGCTCGTCTCGCGTTCGCAGGTTTTTCAACTCGAAGCCTTACGCGTGGAAGATCTGGAAGCGCTCATCGATCGCGCTCTGGCCGACAAAGAACGCGGCCTCGGCCAACACAAAGTCCGCATGGACGCCGACGCCAAACGTCATCTCGCCAAGCTCAGCGACGGCGATGCGCGGAAATGTTTGAGCGCGCTCGAAATCGGCGTTCTCACCACTGCGCCAGACGAGAACGGCGTGATCCCTTTCACGCTCAAAGTCGCGGAGGAAAGCATCCAGCAGAAAGCGGTCGTCTATGATCGCGCGGGCGACGCGCACTACGACACCATCAGCGCTTTCATCAAAAGCATGCGCGCCTCCGATGAGAAGGGCGCCATCTATTGGCTCGCGAAAATGTTGCATGCGGGCGAGGACATCCGCTTCATCGCGCGGCGCATCGTCATCTTCGCGAGCGAAGACGTCGGCCTCGCGGACGCGCAAGCCTTGCCGCTGGCCGTCGCCACTCAGCAGGCGGTCGAGTTTGTCGGTCTGCCGGAAGCGCGCATTCCCCTCGCCCACGCCGTCTGCTACATGGCGCGCGCGAAAAAGAATCGCGCAGCCTACGAAGCGATCGGCGCCGCCGCGGAAGAGATCGAAACCGAGCACACCCAACGCGTCCCCGAGAAGCTCAAGAACAAACACTTCCCGGTAAATCCGGAACGCGAGAAAAACGCCTAACTACTGGTTCGCCTCGTTCTCGCGCGGCCGCGCCAGGACGCAGCGAAATCCGTAAATTACGTCGCGCTCGTTGCGGTCGATCACATTCCGATAGGAACTGAGCAGTTCCGCCCGGTTGCTGTTCGCCCACGATCCCCCGCGTAAAACGCCCCAACGGCTGCCCGGTTTGTAAAGATCCTCGCACCATTCCCAAACGTTTCCGCTCAGGTCGTAGACACCGGCCGCGTTCGGCGGAAAACTGCCCGCGGGCGCGGTTGCAGCGTAGCCATCGTTATACCCCTCGATGATCGGACCACGCCGACGCGAGGCGGATTCATCGGCCAAATTTCCCGCCCCCGGAGGTGGCGGCCATTGTTTTCCCCAGGCATAAACACCCTTCTGCCGACCGTCGCGCTCCTCGGGCGAGCCTCCGCCTTCGTCACTGAGCCCGACGGCGAGGCTCCATTCTTTATCGGTCGGCAGACGGTAATTTTCGCCTTCGCTGATCAATCCTTGCCGCCGCTCTTCCGTCGTCAGCCACACACAAAAATCGCTCGCATCCTGCCAGCTCACTTTCACCACCGGATCGTATTCGGTCTGTGCGAAATCGGGCGGGGCGGAACCGCGACCGGTGGCCTGACAAAAGGCATCCCAATCCCTCACCCGGGTTTCCCAAATCGAGAGGTAAAAATCGCCCACCGTCACGAACCGCATGCCTAACGAGTTCTCAAAGGGCCCCGCACGCGCCGCGGTCGGCTGCTTCTCCAGTCGCGCGTCGAGAAACGTCTGCGCCTTCGAACGCACCACCCCTTTCAAAGTCTCGACTTTGAATCCCGCCAGGTGCAGTTCGTAGGCCACATCCCCCGGCTCGACATCTTCCAGCAATAGCGGCGTGAAACCGAGTTCGCGGCCATCCCGCCAGACGCTGGCACCCGAAGGCGCGCTGATGATTTTGACGCTGCCGTTGGCGAACTCGAACGACACGCTGGCTGTCTGATTTTTTTCCACCTTCAGGTCGCGCTCTTCCGCCGGCCAATCCTGGTAGCGCGCGCTGAGGTGGTGCGGACCTGCCAGCAAGTCCAGCGTGAGCGGCGATGGCCCACGCAATTTTCCATCAACCGAAATTTCTGCGCCCGACGGCTCGCTGGCGATGCTGATTGTGCCGGTCGCGAAATCGAAAACCTTCCGCGCCATCTCGCCGCGCTTGATCTCGACGCGGTCGCGCAGTTCCCACTCGCCGCGGCGCGCCACCGCATCGTAAATCCCGGTCGGTAGGTCCTTCAGCGTGGCGGGCGTCGTGCCACGCAGAGCTGTCTCGCCTTCGCGCCAGAGTTCAAATTCCACCCCAGCAGGCGCGGACGTGATCTCAACCGAGCCTTTGCTGCGTTGAAGTTTAAGCAGCGGCAGCGCGAAGATTTCGCCGGCCTTCAGCTCGACGCGCTGCTCGATCGGATCGAACTCCGGCAGCATCACCCGCAAGGAATACTTACCCGGTTCGATGCCCTCAAAATGCGCCGGGCTCCGCTTCATCCGGTCGCCTAACAACACCATCGCGCCGGCCGGCTCCGTCGTGATCGTGGCTTGAACGAACGCCAGTGGTTCATCGCTCGGCGCTTTCGTCCGCCACCACCACAGCGCGAGCGGAATCGCCATCAGCAACGCGAGCAAAATCACCAGACCTACGACCCATACCGCTCGGCTGCGCTTGGCCGTCTGCCCATCAGCCAGTCGCGCGAGATCATCGCGTAATTCCTCCGCGGAGCGATAGCGCTTGTTCGGCTGGGCGGCGCATGCCTTGAGCAAAACAGTATTCAGCTCCAGCAACTGCAACTTGTCCGGCCGCGTGTCGAGATCCGTGCCGACGTCCGGGAAATCCAGCCGGTCTTTTCCCATGCTGATTTCGTAAAGAACCTTGCCTGCGCTGTAGATATCCGCCTGCGGCGTGCCCGGGCCTTCCGGCGGGACGTAGCCCTCCGTGCCAACGAAGGATTGCTGCCCGCTCGTCGCCACCAAACCGATGTCGGCTAATTTCGGCGCGCCCCCCACGAAGATGATGTTCGACGGCTTGATGTCGCGATGGGTCAAGCCGTGGCGATGCAGCGCGGCCAGCGCTTCCGCAAGCAGCAAGCCGAGCCGCACACATTCTTCCACTGGCAGCGGGGCCCGATCCGCCGCCTGCAGCGTCTTCGGAGTATAACGAGTGATCTCGATCTTATTGCCGGACGTCTCGTCATCGGCCAACTCCATCACATAATAAAAATACCCGCCCGCGTCGCTCCGCCCCACGTGCAGGATGTTGACGAAGCCCGCATGCGCGCGCGAGATCGGCTCGAAGGCCGACATGCCGGAGAACTCGCGATTGAACGCGCGTTCGCTTTCGAACGTTTTGCGGTGCACGATTTTCACCGCCCGCAAAGCACCCGTTAGACCGCGCGCCAGCCAGATCTCGCCATACGAACCGCGACCGATCACGCGCAGCAGTTCGTAATCGGGAATCCGCGGAAGGCTGGCGCCGGCTGGACCCGAAGGTTCCGTTTCCATTTACGCGGGGAGACGTTCCGCCGCCGCGAGCTCCTTCTTCAGCAATGCGGCGATGCGGTGCTTGATCAGGTAAACCTGCGCCACATTCACCCGTAATTCCGCCGCCACTTTCTGCGCGGGCCACTGTTTGAAAACGTAGCAATCGAAAACCTGATATTGCTTCGCATCGACTTGGCGTTTCACGCGCGTGACCGCAGCCTTCATCACGTTCTTGCGCCATTCCTCATCCCAGACCGTCTCCAGATCGAACCCCGCCGGATCGGCCAGTGCGATCGATCGTGCGCGTCCGCGCTTCATCGCGATCCGGGTGAACCCGGCCCCGCATCGCCCGGTTTCCGTTTCCGAAATTGATCCGCAATCCGCCAGCGCGTGATGTGCAAGAGCCAACCCTTAAACGACCCGACTGCCGGATCGTATTTCAGCTTATCGATCTTCTTCGCGACCGTGAGCAAAGTCTCCTGCACCACCTCCTGCGCTTCGGCGTCGGTGAGGCCGGCCTTGCGCGCCGTGCCATGGATCAGTCGCCAATAGCTGTCGAAAAATTGCTGCCAGCGCTTGCGATCGTCCCAGTCACCCAGTCGTTCGACCAGGCTCCGGCGGGTCGCGAGCACTTCGCTGCGAGTCATGGGTGAGGTGTTACCCGACTTTCCGGGCCTCCGCGAGATTTTTGCATTTCGCTGAAAGATCGCGCGTTGCCGTTCCGTATTCCGGGCAGAACCCAAACTGCCCATGCTCCAACGTTACCTCGCACTTCTTCTCGGAAATCTTTCATGGAACCGCCCGCCTTGGGTGACGCGCGCCCTCGCGCGGATCCGATCGCACCGGTTGATCTCCAGCACGGTTGTCATCTTAGGGCTCCTCGCTTTGAATGGCGGCGCGTTCGCCTGGCGCTGGTATCAAAATCAGCCAAAACCGAAACGCGTTCTGGTTTTCGTAGAGCCGATTCCGGTGACGCGGCTGCAAACGGAACTGCGGCCCGCGCCATTAGCCATCACCTTCGACACCTCCGTCGCCAGACTGGAGCAGATCGGAAAGCCGGTCGCGACGGGCGTTCGCCTGGAACCGGCCGCTGCTGGTGCGTGGACGTGGGTGTCCGATTGCAGGCTCGTCTTTACGCCGGATAAAGACTGGCCGGCCGATCAAAAATACCGCGTCACTCTGGCGAAGGAACTCTTCCCCTCGCACATCAAGCTCGAGCGCTATTTCGTCGAGACACATACGCCGGCCTTCGCAGCGACCATTAAGGAAACGGAGTTTTACCAGGACCCGCGCGATCCCGCGATCAAGCAGATCGTGGCCACGATTGAGTTCACGCATCAAGTGGACCACGCCACCTTCGAGGATCGCATTGCGCTGTCGCTCGTCGGTGGCTCGCATGTCTTCAAGGATGCCGAAGCAGGGCGGCCATTCACCGTCACCTACGGATTGCACGATCGACTGGCCTACATTCGCTCCACTCCGCTGCAATTGCCGGAGCGCGAAGATTTCATGCGCGTGAGCGTAGGCACAGGCGTCGCCACCACCCAGGGCGGCGCGCTCACGCGCGACAGTTTGGAATCGAAAATGCGCGTGCCGGATATCGCGAGTTTCTTCAAGATCGAAAACTCCAGCGGACAGGTCGTGCGCAACGATGACGGCCAGCCCGAGCAGGTGCTAATTATCGAAACCACGGCCGCCGCGCGTTCGGAAGATATTCAAAAGGCGCTCCACGTTTTCCTGCTTCCGAAAAAGACAGCGGACGCGACCACGCAACCCGAGGCGAGCGAGGAGAGCAGCGAGGAAGAAGAGGAGAGCGACGCGGTCGAGTCTAGCGATGAGAGCTGGAGCAGCGCGGCCGAAGTGGACGCAGACGTGCTGAAAAGCGCGAAACCGGTCGAGCTCAAGCTCGTTCCTTCGCAACACGAGCAAACCCAATCCCACGCCTTCAAGTTCGCCATCGAAGAGAGCGGCGCGCTTTTTGTTCGCATCGACAAAGGCGTGCAAGCGCTGGGCGGTTTCCCGCTCGGGGCCGACTACGGAAACGTCATCCGCGTCCCCGCCTTGCCCCGCGAAATCGAGATCGAGGGCACGCGGCGGCATCCTGGCTTTGCACGGCGAACGCAAGCTCTCGATCAAATCGCGCGGCATCGCCACCATTCAATTCGACATCGCCCGCATCTCCGCGACCCAGATCAACCACCTCGTCACGCAAACGGAAGGCCGCTTTGATCAGCCCGAGTTCGTCTCCGGTTTCGACGAAGAAAACATCGCGCGCCTCGCGGTCGAGCAGCAGCCGATCCATCTCGAAAACAACTTTAAAGCGAACTTCTCCGCCTTCGATTTCTCCGGCTACCTGCAAAAGCCGTCGGACGGCGGGAGCGAGCGCGGCTTGTTTCTGCTGCGGGCCCGCGCGTGGGACCCAGTGAAGAAAAAGCCGACGCGTGACGGCAGCGCGCGGCGCTTCGTTCTCGTTACGGACATCGGCATGCTGGTGAAGAAAAGCGCGGACGGCGCGAGCGATGTCTTCCTCGTCTCGATCAAAACCGGCGACCCGCTCGCGGGCGTGCAGGTGGACATTCTCGGCAAAAATGGGCTCCCGCTCGCGAGCGGAATGAGCACGCCGGACGGCCGCGTCAGCCTGCCCTCCGTGAGCAAACTGGAACGCGAAAAGAAGCCGGTCGCGTTTGTCGCGCGGCTGGGCGACGACGTCGCCTTCATGCCGTTCGATCGCGCGGATCGCGAGCTCGATTTCTCGCGCTTCGATACCGATGGGGTGGAGAACGTTTCCGCGGAACAGCTCGACGCTTTTGTCTTCACCGAGCGCGGCATCTACCGGCCCGGCGACGAGGTTCACATCGGCTGCATCGTGAAACAGCGAAATTGGCGCGGCCAGCTCGATGGCCTGCCGCTGGAAGTGGAAGTGACCGATGCGCGCGGGACGAAAGCGCAAGTGCGGAAACTCGCGGTGCCCGCGATGGGCTTTGCGGAATTGAACTTCCAAACCAACTACGAATCGCCCACCGGCCAATATCACATCCAGCTCTACGTCGTGCGCGATGGCAAACGCGGCACGCTCCTCGGCCAGGCGGATTTCCACGTGAAAGAATTCCTGCCCGATCGGATGAAAATCGAGACACGCCTTTCGAAGGAGAACGTGGCGGGTTGGATCGACCCGAAGGATGTGCACGCGTTCGTGGCCTTGCGGAATCTTTACGGAACGCCGGCCAGTGAGCGCCGCATCGTAAGCCGAATGCAGCTCGCGCCCGGCAGTTTCCGGTTCGCGCAGTTCAAAGATTACGTGTTCCACGATCCGCAGCGGGATGAGACGAAATCGCCCGCGCCGCAAACAATTGAGCTGGGCGAAAAATTAACCAGCACGGATGGCCTAACGACCATCGATCTCGATCTCGAACGCTTCGCCGATGCCACCTACGAGATGATGCTCTCAACCGAGGGATTCGAAGCGGACGGCGGACGCAGCGTCAGCGCTTACAACTCGGTTCTGGTTTCCTCGCTGCCGCGCGTGATCGGCTATAAGGCGGATTGCGAGCTGAACTACGTTCCCAAAGGCAGCGCGCACGCGGTCGAGTTCATCGCGATTGATTCGACGTTGCAGAAAGTCGCGGCGGAGAAACTTCACTTCAATCTCACTGAGCAAACCTACGTCTCAATTCTGACGAAGAAGGAAAACGGTAACTACGCGTTCGAGTCCGCGCTAAAGGAACGCCCGCTGCGTTCCGACGAAGTCAGCATCGACGCGCAGGGTTTCCAATACGCATTGCCGACAGACGCGGCCGGTTCTTTCGTCCTCGAAATTTTAGACAAAGACAGCCGCCGCGTCAGTCGGCTCAGCTTTTGCGTGGTCGGCCGCGGCAACGTCTCGCGTTCACTCGAAAAAAACGCCGAGCTCGCGGTCAAACTCGATCGCGCGCAATACAACTCCGGCGACGAAATCGAGATGAGCATCACCGCGCCGTTCACCGGCAGCGGCTTGATCACGATCGAAAGCGACAAGGTTTACGCGCACCAGTGGTTCAAGAGCAGCACCACCAGCAGCGTGCAGCGCATCCGCGTGCCGGAAGGCTTCGACGGCACGGGCTACGTGAACGTTTCGTTCGTGCGTTCGCTGGACTCGAAGGAAATCTTCATGAGCCCGCTCAGCTACGCGGTCCTCCCGTTCACCGTGAACAAGGAGAAGCGGAAGCTGCACGTCGATCTGCGCGCCGCTGATCTGGCGAAGCCCGGCGAGCCGCTGACCATTTCCTACAAAACCGATCGGCCTGCGCGGATCGCCATCTTCGCGGTCGAGCAGGGCATTTTGCAGGTGACGGATTTCACCACGCCGGATCCGCTCGCGCATTTCTTCCGTAAGGCCGCGCTCGCGGTCGAGACCTCGCAGATCGTGGACCTGATCATTCCGGAGTTTTCCGTGCTGCGAAATGCGGCCGCGTTTGGCGGTGACGCGGACAAGCGACTCAACCCCTTCAAACGCATCACGGAGAAGCCGGTCGTCTTTTGGTCGGGCGTGATCGACGCCGACACTATCGAGCGCGAGGTCGTCTACAATGTGCCGGATTATTTTGACGGGACATTGCGCATCATGGCGGTCGCGATCGCGCCCGATGCGGCGGGTTCCGCGGAAAAGGAAACGCTGGTTCGCGGGCCGTTCATCATCACGCCCAGCGTGCCGACAGTGGCTGCGCCCGGCGACCGTTTCGATGTGGGCGTCACGATCGCGAACAACGTCGCCGGCTCCGGCGAGAACGCGGAGATCGCGCTCGCGGTTGAGCCGTCATCGCATCTCGAAATTCTGCAGGCGCCGCCGCAGCCACTGCGCATCGCGGAAGGCCGCGAAGCGACGGTGGTTTTCAGCGTCCGGGCGAAGGACCAACTCGGCTCTGCCAGCCTCGTCTTCCGCGCGGCCGCGAATGGCCAGGAAACCACCCGGCGGGCGACGCTCAGTGTGCGCCCTCCGTCTCCCTTTATGACCCTGGTCCGCAGCGGCAACTTCACCAACCAGAGCGTGGACGTTGCGATTAATCGGCCGATGTATTCCGAAGACCGAGAGCTGGAAGCGACGGTATCCGCAGTCCCGCTCGGTCTGGCGCACGGGCTCGATTTTTATCTACGCAAATTCCCGCACGGTTGCAGTGAACAGATCAGCAGCGCGGCCTTCTCGCGTCTGGTCCTGGCCGACGAATCGGATTTCGGTCTCAAGCGCGCCGATGTCAGCGAGCAGCTGGAGAAGGTCTTCTCCACCCTGCGTCGTCGCCAAAACGACACGGGCGCTTTCGGTTATTGGTCCGCCGAAACGGGCGATGGAAATGATTTCGTCTCCGTCTACGCGACCCATCTTCTGAGCGAAGCCAAGGCCGCGGGCTTCGCGCCGCCGGCCGATATTCTGCGCAACGCGCTGCGCAATCTGCAGACCATCGCCGCGCGCGAGCCCAGCACCCTCGCGGAGGGCCGAATCATTGCCTACGCCATCTACGTCCTGACTCGCGAAGACGTCATCACCACCAATTACATTCTCAACCTCACGGACACTCTCGATCGGAAGTTCGAGAAAAACTGGAAGCGCGATGTGACCGGGGTGTATCTCGCGGGCGCCTGGTCGATGCTGAAAAAGGACGATGTCGCACGGAAGCTGATCGCCGCCTATCAGATCGGCGCTTATGACGAACGCGAGCGCTGCGACTTTTACCAGCCGCTCGGCGCAGACGCGCAATATCTCGCGATCCTTGCGCGCCACTTTCCCGATCGCCTGAAGAACATCAGCGCGGAAGATTTCGCGAAGATCGTGAAGCCAATCGCCGACGGCGAGTTCAATACGCTCTCCGCTGCCTACGCAGTGTGGGCATTGAAGAGCTACAGCCAGCACATCGCGCAAGACGCTCCGGAATTAAGCATCGCGGAACTCGCGGCGGATAAACATGGAACCCCTCTGGCGCTGGAGGGAAAACTCGTTAGGCGCGCTCCGTTCTCGGCGGACGCGGTCGGCTTGCATTTCACCGTTCCAAATCCCGCTCCGGGGCTCGGCTCGTTCTATCAAGTGGTGGAAGCGGGCTTCGATCGGCAGCTCCCCACGGAGCGGATCAGCCATGGGATTGAGGTCTATCGCGAGTTCGTCGATCGCAACGGGCAAGTCACGGAGACCGCGCATCTCGGCGAGCCGATCACGGTGCGCCTAACGATTCGCAGTCTCTCCGATCGCGAAGATCAGCAACGTGGCCATCCTGGATTTGTTGCCGGGTGGATTCGAGATCGCGGCTGGCTCGTTGCAGGCCGGCGTCGGCAGTGCTGGCTGTGATTACGTCGATCTTCGCGAGGATCGCGCGGTTTTTTACGGCGACGTCACCAATCGTGCCCGCACGATCAGCTATCAGATCAAACCCACGAATCGCGGCGAGTTCGTCGTCCCGCCGCCCTATGCGGAAGTCGATGTATGATCGCAGCATCGTCGGGCGCGGCCTGGCGGCGAAGATCACGGTGGTGGACGCACAATGAAGAGGATGAAGCGCATCTTCTCGTTGGTCGCTCTACTCCTGCTCGCCAGCGGCGTGGCGTGGTCTTGCCTGCCAAAACCGCCGCTGCTCGAAGGCGTAAATTTCTCGCGCCGCGTCTTCGATCGGAACGGCCAGCTGCTCTACGTCGCGCTGACAGATGACGATAAATACCGCGTCTTCACTCCGCTCGATCAGATTTCGCCCGAGTTAATCCAGGCCACGCTGGCCCAGGAGGATCGCTATTTTGCCGACCATCCCGGCATCAATCCCATCTCGCTCGCGCGCGCGACGTGGCATTTTTGCCTGGGCCACGCGGGCCGCGGCGGAGCGTCCACGATCACGATGCAATTGGCGCGACTGCGCTTTCGAATTCGGTCGCGCAGCATTGCCGGCAAGTGCAGCCAGATGCTGCGCGCCCTCGAACTGGAGCGGCATTACAGCAAGACGCAGTTGCTCGAAGCGTATCTAAACCTGGCGCCGTACGGCGGAAACATCGAAGGCGCCGGCGCCGCGAGCGAGATCTACTTCGGCAAAAGCGTGCGCAAGATCACGATGCATGAAGCGGTCGCGCTCAGTGTGATTCCGCAAAGCCCTTCGCGGCGCGTGCTGCAACCGGGAGCCCGCAATGAGTCCCTGGAAGTGGCGCAGGAACGTCTTGCTGCGACGCATGCAGGGAAATGGAAACAGCATCGCGGCGACGTTCGTTCCGCTGGCAACCAAACGCCGCCCAATGCTGGCGCCGCATTTCACGACCGCACTGCTGCGCGAGTCTAACGAACGCGAAATCCAGTCCACACTTGATCTTAATCTCCAGCGGCTGGTCGAGCGTCGCATCGCGGATTACGTCCGCGCGCATAGCCAACGTGGAATTCATAATGCGGCCGCGATCTTAGTCGACACCCGCACGATGGAGGTGCTGGCGCAGGTCGGCTCCGCGGATTTTGCGAACGAGGCGATCGATGGCCAAGTGGACGCGACGCAGAGTCCGCGCTCGCCCGGTTCCACGCTCAAGCCTTTCGTTTATGCGCTCGCGATGGATCAAGGACTCATCCATCCGCTGACGATGCTGAAGGACGCGCCGCGCAGTTTCGGCGCCTACAATCCGGAGAACTTCGATCGCGAGTTCGTCGGCCCCATTCGAGCGTGCGATGCCCTGGCGCGGAGTCGCAATATTCCGGCGGTCACGCTCGCCTCGCAATTGACGCAGCCGACGCTCTACGAGTTTCTGCGCAACGCCGACGTCCGCCTGCCGCGAAGCGAAACATTTTACGGGCTCGCGCTCCCGCTGGGCGGCGCGGAAGTGACGATGGAAGACCTCGTTAGGCTTTACGGAGCTCTCGCAAATGGCGGCGAGTTACGATCGCTACGGCGACTTGAGAAGCAAAGATGCGCCCGAGCGTCCGCGCCAGATGTTCAGCCGCGAAGCCGCCTTTCTTGCGCTCGAAATGCTGGGGCAAATTCCGCGGCCCGGCGTGAGCGAGACCAGCGAAGGCGATGCGATTTTTTGGAAAACCGGAACGTCGCACGGCTTCCACGATGCCTGGTCGGTCTCGGTTTTTGATCACTTCGTGCTCGCGGTTTGGGTGGGCAACGCGGACGGCAAAAGTAACCCTGCCTTTATCGGCCGATCCTGCGCGGCGCCGCTTTTATTTCAGATCATCGACAACTTGCGCGCGACCGGTGCGGCGCGACCGATGCGGCACGAGCCGCCGCCGAATGCGAATCTGCGCGCAGTGGAATTTTGCGCGGTCTCTGGTCAGCTCCCGAGCGCGGCCTGCGCTCATCGCGCGCGCGGTTGGTTCATTCCAGGCGTGTCTCCGATCGGCACATGCGAGATTCACCGGGAGATTTGGGTCGATGGCGCGACTGGCTTGCGCGTGAACCAGCGACGACGGCAGCGGGAACGCGCACCGTGAGGTCGCCGAATTTTGGCCGTCCGATTTACTCCAGCTTTTCGCGGAAGCGGGCTTGCCGAGAAAATTGCCGCCGCCTTTTGCGCCAGGCGAAAGCGTGGAGGCAATCGCGCGCAGCGGAAAGCCGCCGCGCATCACTTCGCCGCGGAGCGATGTCGCTTATTCTTCGGCTGGCAAAGGTCGCGCGGATCGGGCGCTGACTTTAGTGGCAGAAACCGATGCGGACGTGGGAACGATTTACTGGTTTGCGGGGCGTGAGTTTATCGGCTCATCCAAGCGCAACGCTCCGCTTGATTGGCAGCCGCGCCCGGGAAAATACACCATCGTCGCGTTGGACGATCACGGACGGTCCGATGCGCGGAACGTGGCCTGCACGGAGTAGTTCCGAGCTGGCAGACTCTGCGTGGCAGAACCGGCGTGTTCGCGGAGATTGCGCGGATGGCGCCGCCTAAAAAAACCGAGGAGAAAGAACTCTTCCGGCGGCTGCACCCGCGATTGCGGCGTTGGTTTCGCAAGACCTATACCAATTTCACGCATGCACAGCTGCTGTGCGTGCCCGCGATTCTGGAGCGGAAATCCATCCTGCTGACGTCGCCGACGGGCAGCGGCAAGACGCTGGCCGGCTTTCTGGGCATCTTCGATTTTCTTTTGCGCAAGCTGGACGCGGGCACGCTGGATCGCGCCGTGCAATGCATCTACGTCTCGCCGTTGCGCGCGCTGGCCTACGACATCGGGAAGAATTTGAACGAGCCGATCGTGGCGATGGGTTTGGAGAAAGAGATCATCGTGCACGCGCGCACAGGCGATACGAAAGCTTCGGAAAGGGCGAAGTTTCGACGGCGCGCCGCGCACTTGCTGGTGACGACGCCGGAGAGTCTGGCCGTGATGCTCGCGCAGGAAAGCTACGCCGCGCAGCTGGCGACCTGTGAGTTTGTCATTGTTGATGAATTGCACTCGTTTGCGGGGAACAAGCGCGGCGCGGACTTAACGCTTTCGTTGGAGCGGTTGGAGCGTTTGCGGACGCAGGCAGACGCGGGGGCGGCACCGCTTTGTCGCGTGGGTTTATCCGCCACCGCGGCGCCGCTCGATCTGCTGGCGCGATTTCTAGTCGGGACCGATCGGAAGTGCATCATCGCGGAAGCACAGATGGAGAAGCGTCAGATTGTGGAGGTGTTTTCACCCATCCGGCGGAATCCCTACCCGCCGGCCGGTTACACGGGGGCGCGGCTTTACGAAGAGTTGGCAGAGTTGATTCGGAGCCGGCGCTCCGTGCTCGTTTTCACGAACGTTCGTTCGGCTGCGGAACAAACGGGACTGCGACTGAAAGAGCTGCTTCCGGATCTGGCAAAGCAGATTGAGATTCATCACGCCTCGTTAGACCGAAGCGTGCGGATGGAGGTGGAGGACCGGCTGAAGAATGGCGAGCTGCGCGCGGTGGTTTGCTCAACCAGCCTGGAGATGGGGATCGACATTGGCGCAGTGGATCTCGTGGTGATGGTGGCGACGCCGAAGGGTGTGTCGCGCACGATTCAGCGGATCGGGCGCTCGGGCCATTCGCTAAATCGAACCAGCCACGGCGTGCTGGTGGCGACGAACATTAACGACCTGGTGGAGGCGACGGTGACGGCGCAACGGGTGCGCGAGCATGCGCTCGATCCGGTGCGCATCCAGGAAAAGCCGGTCGATGTAATTGCGCAACACATCGTGGGCCTGGCCGCGCTGGCGCCCATCGCGGCGGATGAGGTTTTCGCGTTGGTTCGCCGGGCGTATCCGTTTTCCGATCTGGCGCGCGCGGAGTTCGATCGCATCGTGCAATATCTGGAGGGCGGCGGCGCGTCGTTGCAGAAACAGTACGCGGATTTGTTCGGTAAAATCCGCGTGGATGACGAGGGCGTGATCTCGTTGGCGCATCCGAAAATCGCGCGGGAATTTCTGGTCAACATCGGCACGATCGTCTCGGAGAGTTTTGTCGATGTGCTGCTGCGCCGCCGCCGTCTTGGTTCCGTGGAGGAAAATTTCATCAAGCAACTGCAGATCGGCGATCTTTTCGTGCTCGGTGGCCGCATCGTGCGTTTGGTGGAAACCGGTTTGCAGGCTGCCTACGTGGAGAGAGCCGATGGGCATCTCCCCACGGTGCCGCGCTGGAATGCGGCCAAGATGCCGCTGACCTCTGGGTTGGCGGAAGGTGTGCGAGACCTGCGCGCGGATCTGGCCGATCGTCTCGCGCACGAAGCCGAAGACGCCGCGACGCTGGACTGGTTGGTGGAGAATTATGAAATCTCGATCGCGAACGGCGGAAGCGATCTTAAAGCAATTTCGCGCGCAGCTCAGCGTCTCGGAGATTCCCGCGGGCGAAAAAATGTTGATCGAGCTTTACCGCGAGGCGGAGCATTCGCATTATTTTTTCCATTCGCTCATCGGCCGGAGCGCGAACGATGCGCTCTCGCGGATCGTGGCGTGGCGAGTGAAGAATCGGCTGGGCGGAAACGCGCTGGTGACGATCGACGACTACGGGTTTCTTGCTCACGCTGCGTCCATTTCAGGAAATGCCGCTGGAGGATTGGCGGCTCTGCTTTGAACGCGAAGGCGCGGAGGAGGATCTGTATGCCGCGCTGCGCGGCTCGGAGCTGGTGAAATGGCAATTTCGCGGGGTGACGCAAACGGGCTTGATGGTGCCGCGTCGGCTTCCTGGCCGGGAGCGGCGGCCGAAGCAGTTAACCTGGAGTTCGGAGGTGTTGTTCCGCGTGCTGGAGCAGCATGAGCCCGAGCATCCTCTGCTGCAGGAAGCATACCGACAGGCGATGCACACCTTTCTGGATGATGAGGAGGCCTATGCCCACCTTGATCGCGTGCAGCAGTTCCGCTGGAAGCTGCGCGAGCTCCCGGTGGTCTCGCCGTTTTCGTTCGCGATCTACGCGAGCAAGATCAAGGAAAGCATGATGCTGGAAGATCCGGGCGCGGCAATCGAGCGGATCTACGCCGAGATGTATGCGCGGGTGGAAGCGGTGGCGAAACCAGCGACCTCTGAGTTGTGATCGCCTGAGCGGGAGCAGGAAGCACAAGGCAGAGAGCAAAAAGCAAGAAGGGGCAGGTCTTGCGACCCACCCCTTCCCGTTACCGAGCTAGGCTTCTCCCTAACCTTTGCTCTGAGAAACGATCTCGTTGAGTTTGAAGATCGGCAGGAACATCGCGATCACGATGCCGCCTACGATCACTCCGAGGACTACGATCAAAATGGGCTCGATCAGGGACGTGAGGGCGTCGAGCATGGCCTCAATTTCTTCGTCCCAGAAATCCGCCATCTTCTCCAGCATGGTGTCGATCTTACCGGTGGATTCGCCGGCCGAGACCATGCGCAACATCATGGGCGGGAAAATGGGCTTCTTCGAGAGCGCGACAGAGAGATTGTCGCCTTTCTCCACGTCTTCGGCCGCTCCCTTGATGCTGATCTCGACTACATGATTGCCAGAGGCGCCAGCGACGATCTCGAGCACTTCGAGAATCGGAACACCGCTGCGGATGAGCTGCGCAAAGGTGCGCGCAAAACGAGACATACAGATTTTGTGCAAGAGCGGGCCGAAGACGGGCAACTTGAGCTTCCAACGATCCCAGAATTGGCGGCCGCCGTTTGAGCGGAGGAACGTCCGGATACCGAAGAAGACGGCGAGCAAGCCGCCGATGAGGAAGTACCACTCGTTCCGCATGAAGTCGCTCAGATCGATCAGAAACTGCGTCGGTGCAGGAAGTTTCGCGCCGAAATCCTTGAAGATTTCGCCGAAGATCGGCACCACTTTTACGATCAGGAATGTCGTAATGAGGAAGGCGATGGAGATAACAATGACCGGGTAGGTCATGGCGGACTTGACCTTCTTCCGCAGGCGCGAACTGGCTTCCAGGAAACCAGCCAGCCGATCGAGGATCTCGGCCAGCAATCCGCCGTGTTCGCCTGCTTTGACCATGCTGACAAACAGTCGATCGAACACGCGCGGATGCTTTCCGATGGCTTCGTGGAAAGTGTCGCCTCCCTGAACGCGCGTGGTCACATCACTGATGACTTCGCGGAGGGCTTTTTGGCGTTTGGGATCACATTGATCGTAAAGCGCGGTCAGCGCCTGGACGAGCGAAATGCCCGCTTCGACCATGGTGGAAAGCTGCCGGGTAAAGAGGACGAGGTCCGTCTCTTTGACCGTGTAGATTTTTTTCTTTTTGCGGGCGGTGGCGGATTTTTGCTGAAGGGTGAGGACCATGAGCCCGCGGCTCATGAGACTGGTGACAGCGTTGTCTTCGTTGAGGGCTTCCTGAATTCCGGAAACGATCTTTCCGGAGGTGTCACGAGCTTGATAGGAGAATGTGATCATGTTGGATTTTGGAGAAGTTAAGTTTCGGTAACTATGTTTTCCATAGCAGCTATAATGCCAAGAACGGTTGAAGGCACGACCTGCGCTTGTATTGCGGTGACCGGAACCCCGCCCTGCAGCCCGCGCCCAACCCTCAACCCCAACGCCTTACAGATATCGCTGCTTCCGAAGCGTGGACACATTCGTCGACAGCGTTCAAGGTGGAGCCGCCCCGTATGCATTCCGCTTTCGATCGCTTATCACCCACTCTCGCGATCTGGCATCGCTACGATCCACAGGTGAAGGCTGACCTGTTTTCTACCGCGCTCGAAACGGCAGCGGGTCGTTACTTCATCGATCCAATTGCACAGCTTCCCAGACGCGCTCGACGGCGAAAAAATAGTGGGCATCATCGTCACCAATGAAAACCACGCGCGAGCAACGGCGGATTTCGTCAACCGGTGGTCGGTTCCGATCTATGCGCACGAACAAACCCGCGCTGGCCTCGAAACGTGCGATGTCCGAACTGTGGCGGACGGCCAAAAAATCGCGCCGGGTTTGACGGCGATCGCTCTCGCTGGGGCACCGGCGGGCGAAATAGCACTCCACGACGAGGCCGACGGCGGGACGCTCATCATCGGCGACGCGCTGATTAATATGGAATCCCATGGCTTTACTTTTCTGCCGGGCAAATATTGCCAGAACGCGAAGCTGATGCGGAAATCGCTCGCCAGGCTGCTCGACTATTCCTTCGAGCGGATTCTTTTCGCGCACGGGAGCCGATTATCTCGCGTGCGCGTCCCCGTCTCGCTGCTCTGCTGGACGGCAATCGCCGAGATCGCGCATGAGTAGCGGCGCCAGCGTCCCCGCGGGTAATGCGGTGACGCGTTTCCTTCAGCTCATCCGCTTTTCGCACACGATCTTCGCGTTGCCCTTCGCCTTGGGCGCGCTCTTCGTCGCCGCGCGCGGGATGCCGGCCTGGCGCACACTCTTCCTCGTTATCGTCTGCATGGTTCTGGCGCGCACCGCGGCCATGCTCTTCAACCGCCTGGCCGATTGGTCGCTGGATCAGCGCAATCCGCGCACTGCGGGCCGGCATCGGCTCGCCTCGCGGGGCGCGGCGCTCACCCTCCTGGTGCTCTGCAGCCTCGCATTCATCGTCGCCGCCGCTGCCATTAATCGGCTCACCGCGCTGCTCTCACCCGTGGCGCTGGCCATTATCTTCCTCTACTCGCTCACGAAACGCTTCACCGACGCCACGCATTTCTTTCTCGGTTTCGCGCTCGCCGTCGCTCCGGCCGGGGCGTGGATCGCCCAAACCGGACGCCTCGATCTTCCGCCGCTGGTTCTGGGCGTCGGCGTGATCTGCTGGGTGGCCGGCTTCGACCTCATCTACGCGACGCAGGATTACGAATTCGATCGCCGCGAAGGCCTGCGTTCGCTCGTGGTGCGACTCGGGATTCCGCGCGCCCTGCAGGTGGCGCAATGGTTGCACCTCGCGATGTTCGCCGCGCTGATCGCGTTCGGCTTCAGCGCTCGTCTCGGCGCGGTTTACTTCTGCGCCATGCCGCTCATCGCCGCCGCGCTTTGGTATGAGCACCGCTCTGCCGCCCGGCTCGACCTCGCCGCGATCAATCGCGCCTTCTTCCAGAGCAACGCCTTCGTCAGCGCGCTCTTTCTCGTCGCGATCGTGGCCGATCTCGCGTTGCGCGCCTACTGATCGAGCTGCGCGATCCGATTCGCGTGCCGGCCGCCCTCGAATTCCGTCGTCAACCAGACGCGCACCACCGCCAGCGCCGTCTCCTGCGGAATGACCCGCTCGCCTAACGAGAGGACGTTCGCGTCGTTGTGCTTCCGCGAAAGCGCCGCCACCTCCTCGTTCCAGCACAAGGCGCAACGCACTCCGCGCACCTTGTTCGCGCACATCGCTTCGCCGTTGCCGGAGCCGCCGAAAACCACCGCCGCGCTCACACTCGCCCCGCGCCACCGCTTCCGCCGCCGGGCGGACGAATTTCGGATAATCCACCGGCTCCGTCGCTCGACGTCCCGAAATCCACCGGCTCGTGCCCGAGCTGACACGAGCAACGCCTTCACCGCTTCCTTCAGTTGATAACCAGCGTGGTCGGTTCCGAGCGCGATTTTCATCGTCCCGTGCTAGCTGCCGGCCGCATCGGCATGTCGAGGCAAAGCGCCTCAACTCCCGCCGGCAGCGCCGCGAATTGCGTCCAAAGCTTCGCGTTGCTGCTCCGTCAGTTCCTTCGGAATCCGCAACCCGATCACCACATAGAGATCGCCCCGCGCTCCCGACGCGTTCGGCAATCCGCGTTCGCGCAAACGGAAGCGCTGTCCCGGTTGCGTCCCCGCTGGAATCTTTAGCCGCCCCGCCGCTTCCAACGTCGGCACCTGCAGTTCCGTCCCCAGCACCGCCTGCCACGGATCGAGCTGCACTTCGTGAAGCAGATCGCTCCCTTCCACGGCGAAATCCGGATGTCGCGCCAGCCGCACGCGCAAAAACAAATCGCCGCTCTTTCCGCCGCCCGCGCCCGGCTTCGCCCTGGCCCGCCAGCCGGATGCGCTGCCCTTCATGCACCCCGCGCGGAATCTTCACCTGATACGACTCCACCTTGCTCGACGAACTCCGCCGCAGCGAAACCGTCCGCTTCGAGCCGTGCAACGCTTCCTCCAGCGTCACCATGATGTCCGCCTCCACATCGCTCCCGCGCTCCGCGCTCATCGGCCGCTGGCCGAAACCGCTCCCGCCGCCGAAAGCCGATTGCCCGCGGCCGCCGCCGAAGAACGCCTCGAAGAAATCGCTGAAGCCCGTCCCGCCGAATTCGAATTCCACGCCCTCGCCATTACCGCCGCCGAAGGGATTGCCGCCCGGCCGGCTCCGTTGCCCGCCCCAACCCGGCGGCGGCTGAAACCCGCCCGGCTGGTTCCAATCCGTCCCGAGCTGATCGTACTTCTGCCGCTTCTCCGGATCGCTCAGCACCTCGTAGGCTTCGTTAATGATCTTGAACTTCTCCTCCGATTCCGCCTTATCCCGCGCCTTCGCCATGTCGGGGTGATGCTTCCGCGCCAGCTTGCGGAAAGCGCTCTTGATTTCCGCCTCGGTCGCCGTCTTGGAGACGCCCAGCGTCTCGTAATAATCTCGAAATTGAACAGCCATTTTCCTGGGCGAATTCTCTCCGCTTCCCGCACGGCGCGCAACCGATGCGCCGGGAAGCGCTTCGCGGATTGCTTCGAGCGGCGTCCGCCGAGAAGTTCATTCGTGCAGGAAATCGGCAAACTCGTCGTCGTCCTCGGTCTCGTTCTTGTCCTTCTGGGCCTCGCGCTCTGGAGCGGGATCGGCGCCGGCTGGCTCGGGCGTTTACCAGGCGATATCCGGATCGAACGCGGCCACTCCAGATTCTATTTCCCCATCGTCACCTGCATCATTCTCAGCATCGTCCTGAGCGTGCTCGTCTCGTTCTTCCGCCGGTAGGATGCTCGACCCGCGCGCAAGCCCAAAGCCTCCTCGAGCCTCACCTCGCGGCCTTGCGCCAATGCCGACGCTGCCCGCGCATGATCCCGCCGCCCGTGTCGGGCGGACCCGTCGTTAGCCGGATCATCCTCATCGGTCAGGCGCCGGGCGTGAAGGAGCCCGTCCTCGGCCGTCCATTTGCCTGGACGGCTGGGCGCACTCTCTTCGGTTGGTTCCAACAATTTTGCGGCTGGGATGAAAACGAAACCCGTGCCCGCATTTATTTCGCTGCCGTTTGTCGCTGCTTTCCCGGCAAAACCGCTGCCGGCGGGGATCGCGTCCCCGCGCCCGATGAAATTCGAAACTGCGCTTCCTGGCGCGAGGCCGAATTTGAAATCCTCCGTCCGCGCCTCGTCATCCCCGTCGGCAAACTCGCGATCGCACAATTTCTCCCGGTGCAAAAGCTCGACCAAATCATCGGCCGCAGTTTCGAGATGAAACGCGGCCGTCGGCGCTTCGATCTCATCCCGTTGCCGCATCCATCCGGCGCCTCGCCCTGGCACCGGATTCCGCCGGGAAAGCAGTTGTTAGGCGAAGCCATGCGCCTGATTGCCCGTCACGCCGCCCTCCAGCAGGTAAATTAGCCGACACGTTTGCGGGTGCACGGTCACTGCAAATCACGCCGATTGACCACCGCTGCGCCGCCCGTTAAGACGGAGCGCGTGAAGCAACCCCCGCCGCGCAGCCTCGCCTACGGACCGTGGCTGGTCGGTCTCGGCGCCGCTCTTTGGGGCACGGAAAGCGCGTGGCGCATTCCGTTGAACGATCTCTTCGATGCGCAAGTCATCGTCTTCTGGGAGCACGTCCTCATCCTGCTCATGTTCCTGCCGATTCTTTGGCCCGCACTGGGCGAGCTTCGGAAAATGGACGGCGCCGCCTGGGGCTACCTCCTCTTCTCTGGCTTTGCCGGATCCGCGGTCGGCACCATCTTTTTCACCCTCGCGCTCAAGAACGGAAACCCCACCGTCGTCAACGTCATCCTCAATCTCCAGCCAGTGGTCAGCACGCTGGGCGCTTTCTTTCTCTTCGGCGATCGTCTCACGCCGCGCTTCTTCCTTTACGCTGGCATCGCCATCATCGCGGGCGTCTTCCTCTCGGTCGAACATCCCACTCTCATCGGCGTCTCTTTTGAAAAAGCCGGCCTCAATCTCGGCACCGGCTACGCGCTCATTTGCGCCCTGTTTTGGGGCCTCTCCACCGTCGCCGGCCGCGGCGTGATGATGCGCGTGCCGCTCCGCCTCGCCGCCAGCCTCCGCATCGTGGTCGGTCTTGCCTGCATGACGGTGATCCTGCTCGCCTTCGGCAAACTGCGCGGTTCGTCCCTCTGGCCCGTTGCCGGCTCAAGCCCACGCCGGCACCGCCATCGTCGCCATGCTTTTGCTCGCTTCCATTTCCGGCGGCATCCCGCTGCTTATCTATTTCGAAGGACTTCGCCTAACGAAAGCTTCCACCGCCGGCTATTTCGAGATGATGCAAACGCTGGCTGCGGTTGGCATCACTTGGGGCTTCTTCCGCGCCAGCCTCCACCTGCATCAGGTCATTGCCGCCATCGTCCTTATGGCCGCTGTCTTCATGGTGCAAAAAGCACAGTCCGCGGTGGAGCAAGAGCCCGCGCCCGCCATCCCGCTGCCGTAGAAATAAAAAATGCCCGCGCGGTGGCGCGGGCATTTCACTTTGGCGCTTCCGTGGATGGGAACTGCGCGCCTGTCAGTCCTAGAAAGGCGGTGACGCTATGCGGACGTCACACATTTCCTGGCTCTCACGGCTTACCGATCTTCAAAATTCACCGTCTCCTAATGCAACTTCCATGCCGCCCACGCCGCGGTGGCGCAACCTCACCAATACCCGTGCGCCGATTGCCAAATGCGGCCCACGTGCCCACCGTAAGCATCATGAGCGCACCCGCGCGAAAGATCACCCCGGCGTCATCGCCTTCCCACCGCTCATCTGGCTCCTCAACGCCGGACTCAGCATCGCCGCGCATTTCCTCTTTCCATTTCGCATGATGGAGCGTCGCCCATCTTTGATTATTGGCAGCGCGCTCCTCCTCGCTGCGCCCGCGCTCGCTCTTTGGGCCGCCCGCACGATGAAATTAGCCGGCACCAATGTGAATCCCAGCGAACCGGCCCTCCTCATTGTCCGAAACGGACCCTACCGCTTCACGCGCAACCCGATGTATCTCGGCCTTACTTTTCTGCAGATAGCCGTCGGCTTCCTCTGCAATGATTGGATCACTCTTTTCTTTGTCATCCCCCTCGCCCTCATCCTGCACTACGGCGTTATCCTCCGCGAAGAGCGCTATCTCACCGCCAAGTTCGGCCAGCCCTATCTGGATCTAACCCAAAGCGTTCGCCGCTGGCTGTAAGCCGTTCCACATTCCCCCGGTTTCCCATCTTACCCCTCCGTCTTCTCCAAAAACTTTCGCAACCGGCCCAACGCCGCCTCCCAGGCACTCCCAACTTCCTCCAAATACCCCTGCGCCTCCGCCAGCCGTGCGGGCTCCAATTCAAACCGCACCTCCCGTCCCCGCGATTCGCCCCGCACCAACCCGGCCCCCTCCAGCACCCGCAAGTGCTTCGTGATCGCCTGCCGCGAGATCGCCACCCCTGCCGTCAGCTCCGTGATTGAGCACGGCACTCCAGTCGAGAGCTGCGCCAGTAGCCGCAGCCGAGTCTCATCCCCCAGCGCCGCAAAGACCGGCGCCTGACGCCGCACCATCGCCGGCGTTCCCAGCCGCACCGGCGCCGCCTTAACCGCCGACATACTCCGCGATGTCCTTGAGTTGCACTTCCCACCCGTGCCCATGCTTCCGGAATGCAATCTCCCGGCGAGCTTCCGGCACTTTCGAGAAACCGCTCTCCACCACGCGCACCCGCGTCCCATCGCCGCCTCATCCTCCAGCGAGAACTCTACCAGCGTCGGCTCTTCCCTTGAATAATCCACCCCCGGCTCGATCGCATACGGATGCCACGTATAAGAAAACGCCGATTCCGGTTCCATCCGCACCACCTTTAGCTCCATCGGGATTCCATCCTCCCCATGGCATCCATTCATCCCCCGGGTCGTCTGCCCCGGCGCGAACGGACCCTCCAGCCGCGCTCCAAACCACTCCCCGAACTCCTTTGAGTCCGTCAACGCCTGCCACACCCGGGCCCGCGGCGCGTTCACCAAAATCTCGCGTTCCACCCGATCTTCCGTCTCCGTAATATGCAATGTCATGGTTGCATATTAACCATCCGAAGAAATGAAGCGCAACCGAAAAGTTGCACATCGCTTGTGGAAGCGTGCGCTCAGTCGACGGAAAGCAGGACGGGGAGACGCATCAGAAATGCCGCCCTCCCCCTTTCCTACGATCTTGTTTCAGCCTCATCCAGCAGCGCCTCCCTGAGGAACTTCCGGAACTCGGCCGGGTCGCTGAGGCGGTATTTCGCGCGTGATGGTTGCCGTCCGACTTTGATGGAAATGAAGTTCGGCGCGGTAATCTCGAACATGCTTTCGTCGGTCGAGTCGTCGCCGGCGCAGAGAATGGCGGCGTATTTTTTGTCGTCCATGAAGCAGGCGGACGGCGGCGCCTTTCGAGATTTGCGCGGCGGTCGCTTCCACGATTTTGCGGCCGTGCCGGACGCTGACTTGTTGGTTCGCCATCAAGACGCCGAGTTCGTGCACGAGCTGGTTCGCTTTCCAGGCGCCGAACTCCGGGTCGGTTTTCCGGTAATGCCAGACGAGGGACGTGTTCTTTTCCTCGACGGAACTGCCGGGCGTGGATTGCTCGTAATGCGCCAGAACTTTCCGAAGATCGTTTTTCCAACTGAGATTGAGTCCGCGCACCATCTGGGTCCACTCGCGCTGGCCGCGGTGGCGAATCGCCGCGCCATGTTCGGCCACGAGGTTGAAGGGCAACTCGGCAAACCATGCTTCCAGCGCGTCGCTTTTCCGTCCGCTGATAATGGTGACGTCCAGATTCTCGCGCGCGCCCAACTCATGCAGGAGTTCGAGGATTTCGGGCGTGGGCTTGGCGGCATCGGCCTCGCGCTCGATCTCGCGCAGCGTCCCGTCGTAATCGATGAAGAGCGCGATCGGCTTCGCCAGCCACGGCGCGCAATTGCGTGAGCGCGGTGCTGATTTGCTCTGAGGTCAGAGGCGCGGCCTCGGCGGTTTCGATCAGGCTTTGAATGAAGACGCGCGCCCAGTGTTGCGCGTCGTAATTCATCACGCGTTCGCGCATCGGCTGATTGGCAGCGCGGCGATCTTCCGGCGACAAGGCGAGCGCGTCGGTGATAGCCTGCGCGACGGCGCGCGCGTCGTAGGGATTGACGAGAACGGCGCTGGATAATTCTTCAGCCGCGCCGGCGAATTCGCTCAGAATGAGGACGCCGCTGTGGTCGCGCTGGCAGGCGATAAATTCCTTCGCGACCAGATTCATCCCGTCGACTAGCGGAGTCACGAGGCCGATATCCGCGTTCGCGTAAAGCGCGCAGAGATCCACGAAATCGACCGAGCCATGGATGAAACGAATCGGGCTGCTGCGGAGCGTGGCGTACTCGCCATTGATGCGGCCCACGCGCGATTCCACCTCGGCGCGCAGTTCCTGGTATTCGGTCACCTCTTCCCGCGACGGGACGCTGACGAAGATGAACTTGATCGCGTCGCGGTCTTTCGCGTCGGCGAGGAAGTGCTCGATCGCATCGAGCCGATGCAGGATGCCTTTCGTGTAATCCATCCGCTCGACCGAGAGGACGACGCGCTTGCCGGCATCGGACGCGCGCAATTCTTCGCGGCGTTGCGCGAATTCGGGCGAGTCGATCGTGTCCTCGAATTTCTTGGCGTTAATCCCGATCGGGAAAACACCCAGCGCGCTAATGTGCCCATCCTCGCGCCGGATGCGGGACATCTCGGATTCGAGCCCGAGCAGACGCAGCACCGTGCTCCGGAAATGCCGCATGTAACCGAAAGTGTGAAACCCGATCAGATCGGCGCCGAGGATGCCGGCCAGGATTTCGCGCCGCTTCGGATGGCAACGGAAGATTTCGAACGACGGAAACGGCGTGTGCAGGAAGAAGCCGATCTTCAATTCCGGCATCTGCTCGTGCAGCATCGCGGGCATGAGCATGAGCTGGTAATCGTGCACCCAAACGAGATTCCCCGGCTTCGCCATCGCGAGAACTTTGTCGGCAAAGCGCTGATTGACGACGCGATACTGCTCCCACCAGGTGGGGTCGTAGCGCATGAAATTCGGCATGTAATGCAGCAGCGGCCAGACGCTGGAATTCGAGAAACCTTCGTAATGGCCGGCGACCTCTTTCTTGCTCAGGAAGACGGGGATGCAGCCGTGCTCGCGCTCCAGGATCTCCTCGATTTCTTCCTGCCGCGCGGTGTCGGCTACGGTCGCGCCGGGCCAGCCGATCCATTTTAATTTGTAATCGTCAGGTGAAAGACCCTCCAGCGCAGCGACGAGGCCGCCGGAAGATTTCGTGATCTTTTTCCCGACCGTGACCGGGAGACGATTGGAGACGTTGATGATGGTGACGGCATGCGGACGAGCGAGCGCTCTGCATTTACTTCGCACGGAGGGCGCGCGCTGGCTCCCAAAAGGTCGGGCCCCGAGGGCGGCCATCACGCCGCGGCGTCAGGCGAGCTCCGGATCCCTCAGTCCTTTTCCCGAGACGAGAAACGTGATCTCGCCCTTCGCCGGTCGCGCGCTGTAATGCGCGAGCAACTCCGCGGCGGTGCCACGCCGAAATTCCTCAAACTTCTTCGTCAGCTCCCGCGCCACGCAGAGCTGGCGCTCGGGCATGATCTCGGCCGCGGCGGCGAGCGTCTTGTTAATCTTGTGCGGCGATTCGAAAAACACCGTCGTCTCATCGCGCTCTGCAGCGGCGCGCAGCTCCCGCTCCCGGCCGCCGCTCTTCGGCGGGAGAAAGCCGCGATAACAAAATCGATCCAGCCCAAATCCCGAGCCCACCAGCGCCGTCAAAACAGCCGACACGCCCGGGATGATCGTGTAAGGCAACTCCCGCTCAATGCAGGCCCGGATGAGCCGCGCGCCCGGGTCCGAGATGCCGGGCATGCCCGCATCGCTAATGAGCGCCACCGTTTCCCCGGCCGCCAGCCGCTCCGACCAGCTCCGCCGTGCGCATCGCCTCATTATGCTCGTGATAGCTCACGAGCGGCTTCCGGATTTCAAAATGCCGCAGCAAATTCCCCGAATGCCGCGTGTCCTCCGCCGCGATCACATCCGCCGCCTTCAACGCCTCCAGCGCGCGCAGCGTGATGTCATTCAAATTGCCGATCGGCGTGCCGATAACATAAAGCATGGTCGTTTACGGGAGCTTCTTGACGTCATCCAAATCCTGCAGCCGGCCGCTGGCGCGCTTATTTGTTTTTAGATCTGCCAAACTAATCAGGTCCACCGGGACACCGTCGATGCCAGTCAGCACTTCAATCCTAACCGGCGGAATGCCCATACGGATAACTCGGTTCGGCTGAAGGAAAAGTTCCAACGTTAATTCCGGTACATCGAAACCGAAGCCTCGCACCATTTCCGCAAACGCCGCGGCGTTGCGGGCATCGACCGCCACCCAGAGGTCCAGATCGCCCGTTGCGCGGGGATGGCCGTAGTAGCCCACGGCATAGCCCCCTACGAGCAGATACTCAATCTTCGCCCGAGCGGAGCGACTGCAAAAACTCTTTGAAGTCTGGTGCGAGCCGGATCGTAGCCATACATGCTTTGCCGCATTAATTCGAGTGCCGCCAGCCGTTCCGCCGGCGTCTTGCTCCACCAATAGTGTTCATCCTCAGCCTGGGCCAACTCCGCCACCGAAAAATGTTTGCGGTCCAATTTCGGGAAGTCGTCCTCGCTCATTCCCGCAAAATAATCCCGTGGCCCTCTGAAAGCGAGAGGCAAGATAGAGTCTGACATTTTCTCCCGGCGCCTACCGCTCACCTTTCGAGTAAACTCCCGCGCATGACCCGCCCCGAACTCCGCGCGCAGCTTCTCGCGCTCGACCTCACCGAGCGCCCCGATGAACAACTCGCCCGCAAACGCATGGTGGCGCTCCTCGATTCCACACCCGCCTGCTTCCTCCGCACCAGCTTCCCGGCCCACTTCACCGGCAGTGCCCTCATCGTCAGCGCCGATGGCTCCCGCGCCCTGCTCCATCATCACCGCAAACTCGACCGCTGGTTACAATTCGGCGGCCATTGCGACGGCGACGAAGACGTCCTCCGCGTCGCGTGCCGTGAAGCCGAAGAGGAATCCGGCCTCGCCGGGCTGATCATCGCCTCCCACCGACCATTCGATCTCGATATCCACCAGATTCCCGCGCACGGCCCGGAGCCAGTGCATGAACACTTCGATCTGCGCTACGTCCTCATCGCGCCAGAAAACGCCGAACCTGCCGTGAGCGCCGAAAGCCACGACCTCCGCTGGTTCACTCCCGACGAAATGGAACGCCTGCCGCTCGATGCCGGCCTCCGTCGTCTCGTGAAAAAATGGCGCCTGCTCCATGCCCGCCGCGCCGCCTAGAAACGCACCCGGCTACTGGCTGGTCGGTTCCGTCGCGGACTCCTCGAAATTGCTTTGCACGCTCCATTTTTTAATGCGTGTGCCCAACGCGTGATCCAATACTGATAGGATGTCGAAAATATTGATTGCTATCCTTATGGGCACCCACCTTTCCGCCGCCCAATTGCTCGCACAGAAGAGCTTTGGCGCTCCCGGGGACAAGCCTGCGCCCGCCAAGAGTGTCCGCAGCCAGAAGTCTTTCACTAGCAGCGGCATCGCTACGGTTGAAGTAGATTACCGGACCGGGCGTGTCACCGCTGTCCGCATATCTAAGAGTAGCGGAAGCCCAATTCTCGACGACGCGGCGGTGAACGGGTTGCGCAAGGCGAAATTCAAGCCCGCAACCATCAGTCCCGTTAAGATGCCTTTTACATTTACGCTGACAGGCGTGGACCCCCGGCTTTCCTCTGACAAAGCTCCGGCCTCGCCGGGTGGCAGGCAGCGAAAGTGATCGGTCGAAATGGAGGCACACTCGAGGTCAGTTGAGTAGCGTCTGCTTGCCGACCGATAAACGGCCGTGGATACTCGCTAGACGAAGGGGGATACCCGCGAGGCCCTGCTTTTTCGAGGCGCGATCGTATAAGCCAGCGGGCTCATTGCTTCAGCGGCGCTGCCCACGAGGAGCCGGCAGGTCTTTTACTTCCGTTTCTCCCGCTGCAGGGCGGCGCGGGCTTTTTTCAGTTCCTGTTTTTTCTCGGCGTCCACCGCCGGGCGATGGAGATGGAGGGCACGGAGTTTCTCGATGATGACCGCGCTGACGGCGAGGCGGGTGTACCATTTGTGATCCGCGGGGATGACGTGCCAGGGCGCCACCGCGGTGGATGTTTCCCGCACCATCTCCTCGAAGGCGTGCATGTAGTGCCCCCAGAGCTTGCGCTCTTCGATGTCGGCGGGTTCGAATTTCCAGTTCTTCTCCGGATCATCCAGCCGCTCGAGGATGCGGCGGCGCTGCTCGCCGGGGGAAAGATGGAGGAGGAATTTCAAAATCACTGTGCCGTTGCGCGTGAGGTGGCGCTCGAAGTCGTTGATGCTCTGGAAGCGCTCGGCCCAGATTTTCTTTGTCACCAACTTGGGCGGCAACCCTTGTTTCCCGAGATAATCCGAGTGCACCCGCACCACCAGTACCTCTTCGTAGTAGCTCCGGTTAAAAATGCCGATGCGGCCGCGCTCTGGCAGGTCGCGGGAAGCGCGCCAGAGAAAGTCGTGCTTTAGCTCCTTGTCGCTCGGCGCGCGGAAACCACTGACCTGGCAGCCCTGCGGATTCACTCCGGAGAGGACATGCTTGATCGTGCCATCTTTCCCGGCCCCATCCATGGCCTGGAAAACGAGGAGGAGCGACCACTGGGCCTGGGCAGAAAGCGTCTCCTGCAATTCGCAGAGCGCTTTCGTTCCCTCTTCCAGAGTTCCTTCGACGTCTTCTTCCGAGCGGTATTTTTCCGTGTCGCCGGGATCGATCTGCTTGAGGCGGAATTTTTTGGGATCGTCGATGCGGTAACGTCGCGCGAGCTGCGCCGGGGGTTTGGACATGGACGGGAGTATCGCTTGTTTTCGCAGCGGAGGCAGAAGATTCAGCACGCCTTCCGGCCAGGCCGCAGCCCTTGCGATCTTAACCAGCGCTGTGCCAGACGTGCTTTTCGTCCGCTTACTTGAGCCCGTTCTTTTTGCGCATCTCCGGCAGCTTATCTTTCATCCCGGCCAATTGATCGCGCATGCCGACGAGGCCTGCGCGAATCTCGCGGTATTGCTGCGGCGCTTTCGTTTTCGCGGTGAAAGTGTTGTCGTGCGCGGCGTCCCATTCGAGGGCGTGGTTGATCTCGGCAATCCAGAGGTCCGGTTTGCCGCCGGCGTATTCGTTGATCGGGCGCCCGATGACTTCGCTGAGGGAACTGAAGACGGCCGGATCGCCATCGCGCGGCAGGTTGGGATTCGCGGCCAGGTAGTAGCGATAGCGAAGCTGGCCGACGTAAAACCAGAAGACGGCTTCCTGCTTGGTGGCAGCGTCAGCGAAGAGCTGGGCGGCGAGCTTGTAGTAATCGGCGGGGTGGCGGGCTTCGATGCCTTGCTTGAGTTGTGCGGGCGTTTGTTGGTCTGGTTTCCCAGCATGCGCGCTGGTGGCAAGGAAGATCGCCACGGCGACCGCAGCGCAGAAGTTTTTCTTTAGGGACGAGAGCCGGGGGGCATTCATGACGGAAGGGTAGGGAGCCGTGCTTTGAGCTGCAAAGACATCGACCATCAAGGCGCCCTCTTGGCCAGAGTGAACCTGATGGGCATCTGGACGCGATTGGGCATTCCTTTTTTAAAACGCGCCTGCCGGAAAGCATCGAGAATGGCTTGGTCGAGGATCGCGCTTCCAGTGCTCCTCGCCACCCTTACTGCCTTTATCTTACCGGTTAATGAATCGACATCCATGATAGCGATGCCTGCCCCAGTCAGGCCTGACCGTTTGGCCTCATACGGATAGATAATGTTTGGTCGCCATCTGAAGTCGTCGCGCGACTTGATCTCAGGAATCTTGGAGAGATCCTCGGCGACTATCGGGCGAGCGCTGAGGAGGAGTATTGCTCCCAGAAAATGGCGAAATTCCGGGCGCTCATCCTCCATTCATCGCATCGAAGCTTCGCCCGCACTGATGGACCGCGTCCCAAATTCCGCGCGATACATCGGTGTCGTCTCCGGGGCGAAGCCGTGGCGCATGATGTTCTCGGTGACGACGCGAGGGACGAGGAAGTTTAACAAGTAATCGACGCCGCCGGCTTTGGTGCCGCCGCCGGACATTTTGAAACCGCCGAAGGGATGGCGACCGACGACGGCGCCGGTGCAGGAGCGGTTGATGTAGACGTTGCCGGATTCGAGTTCGGCTTTGACGCGCTCGATGTTGGCCGGGCTGCGGGAGAAGAAGCCGCCGGTGAGGGCGTATTGCGTGTTATTGGCTACGCGGATGGCTTCGTCGAGATCGCGCACTTTGATGACGCTGAGGACGGGGCCGAAGATTTCTTCCTGCGCGAGACGGCCGTCGGGTTTCACGTCGGTGAAGATGGTGGGCGGAATGAAATAGCCATCGGCGGGAATCTCGGTGGCCTGATACGCGAGGGTGGCTTCGGTTTTGCCGTCGGCGATTCTTTCCAGGATGCGCTTGTAGGCGCGTTCGTCGACGACGGGGCCGACGAGGATGCCCGGGTGCGGTGGGATCGCCTACGCGCACGCTCGCGGCCGCGGCGATGAGGCGCTCGACCACGCGGTCGTAGTTTTCCTCCATGACGATGAGGCGGGAACAGGCGGAGCATTTCTGGCCTTGGTAACCGAAGGCGGAGTAGATGGTGTCGATGATGGCTTCATCGAGGTCGGCATCGGAATCGACGATGACGGCGTTTTTGCCGCCCATTTCGCAGATCATCTTTTTCAATTCCCGCTGACCGGGCCGAGTCTTGCCGCATTCTTCCCAGATCTTGAGCCCGACTTCGCGCGAGCCGGTGAAGGCGATGAGATCGACGTCTTTGTGATCGACGAGATGCGCGCCGATGACGGTGCCGTGGCCGGGCAGGAAATTGAGCACGCCTTTCGGGATGCCGGCTTCCTCGAACATTTCCATGAGCATGGCGCTGCAAACCGCGGACGGCTCGGCCGGTTTCATGATCACGGTATTGCCGGTGACGATGGCGGCGGAGACCATGCCGCACATGATGGCGATGGGGAAATTCCACGGGGCGATGACGAGCGCCACGCCGCGCGGCCAGTAGTGCTGGTAGCTTTCTTCGCCGAGGACGTGCTGGGTAAGTTTCGGCCGGCCGAGCAGGCGGATTTGTTGCGCGTAGAAGAGGAGGAAATCGATCGCCTCGCGGATGTCTCCATCCGCTTCCACCCACGGTTTGCCGACTTCGTAAACTTCGAGCGCGGAGAGTTCGAAGCGGCGCCGATCCATGATGGCGGCGACGCGTTCCAAGAGCTCGGCGCGCTCGTTCACGCTCGTGCGGCTCCAGGTGCGGAAGGCCTCGCGCGCGGCTTTGACGGCGGCTTCAGCTTCCGGAATTTTCGCTTCCGCGACGGAGCCGATGACTTCGCTGGGCTTGCTCGGATTAAGCGAGGGCACGAACGAGCCTGTCATAATTTTTTCGCCGTTGATGACGAGCGGATATTGCTGCCCGAAACGGGCGCGCACTTCCCGGAGCGCGGTGCGCATTTGTTCCTGGCTTTGGCGATGGACGAAGTTGACGGCGGGCGAGTTTTCGTAGGCGCCGGCAGTGGTTTCGGGTGCGGCGCCGTTGCGGGACGGGTCCGCCGTTTTGGCATGGCGATCGAGTTTCGCCGCGACTTCGGGCGAGAATTCAACCGGCGCGATCGGCCGCGCGGACGCGGGGAGAGGTGAGCGTGGCCGGGATCGCGCAGGAGCGCCAGGGCGGAGGCGTTGTCGGTAAACTTGGCGCGAAGAAACCCTTCGTTAGACGTGTTCTCGAGCAGCCGCCTAACGAGATAAGCCATGCCGGGGAGGAGCTCGCCCACCGGGCAATATTCGCGCACGCGGTAGCCCATCTCGACGAGAGCGCGCTTGATCGGGCCGGCCATGCCGTAGAGGAGCTGGAATTCGTAGCGGCTTTTATCGATGCCCATCTGGTCGGCCAGCGCTTGCGCGTGCGCGATGCTGCGGACGTTATGCGAACCGAAGGCAGCGGTGACGATGTCTTCGTTTTCGAGCAGGACGCGGGTGCAGGCCTCGAAGTTCGCGTCGCTCTCCGGCTTTTGCAGCCAGACCGGACAACGCCAGCCGTTCTGCGCGGCTTTGATCTTTTCGTAATCCCAGTACGCGCCTTTCACGAGGCGAACGGTGAAACGCGTGCCGCGTTTGCGCGCCCAGTCGATCAGGTCGCGCAGGTCGCGTTCGGCATCGCGCAGGTAAGCCTGGATGACGATGCCGGCGTGCGGCCAATCGTCGAACTCGGGCTCGGTGAAGAGGGTCTTGAAGAGCTCGAGCGTGGAGTTTTTGTGCGCGTAGCTCTCCATGTCGAAATTGACAAACGCGCCCAGCTCTTTCGCGCGGCGCAGGATCGGGCGCAGCTTGGGCGCGAGATGCGCGATCGCGTCCGCCGGATCGGCCGGGTTCATCTGCGAATAGAGGGCGGAGATTTTTACCGACAGATTTACGACCGGGAAAGAGGTCCGTGTTTTTGCCGAGCGGATCGGTCCAGCCGCGCGTCTGCGCGGCGAGGCCTTCGAGCAAGGCCAGACAGCGCACCCCGTATTCCTCCGCTTCCTGCTCGCTGACGACGGCTTCGCCTAACAAATCGACGGTGAAGCCGATGCGATTCTTGCGTCCTTTGCGCAAGGTCTTCATGGCGTCGTCCGGATTGCGGCCGGAGATGAACTGCCGCGCCATGCCGGAAACATTCCAGCGCATGAACCAGCTCGAGAACCACGGCACGATCTTGGCCACGCGGATGCCGGTTTGCAGAAGCGGCGCAAAGCCGCTGCGCATGTCCTGGAAATATTCGTCGAGGTGGCGCACGATTTCGTGCGAATTCCGGAGCGAGGCGAGGACATCGACGAAGCGGAACATTTGCACTTTGAAGTGCTCGTCCTTCATCGAGAGCGCCATCATCTTGGAGTAAAAACCGGACTTGCTGAAAATGGATTCAGGATGCCGATCAACGAGGTGAAAAATTTGCTCACCGCGCTGTTCGGTGGCCGTCTGCAGAGCACTCATGGGCGGGACGATACTGCGGGGCGAATTCTTGGCAAAATATTGCCGAAAGGAAGTCGGGGCATCGGTTTCGCGTAAAATTACGTTCCTGACACGCGCACCGGGAGCGGGACAGCCGAAGTATGGATGAAAGCGGAGAACTAAATATGAAACTAAAAGGCCAGGACGGTGAAAAAGGGGCGATGGGATACGTTTTGATGTGGCTTCTGGGAATTCCGATTCCGGTTCTTCTGCTCTTTTTCCTCCTTCGGGGTTGTTCCTGATTGGGGTGAAGATCGGAAAGCCGGCAACGCGTCTGGCGGGAACTT
Source organism: uncultured Verrucomicrobiae bacterium (assembly GCA_963762685.1). GTDB lineage: Bacteria > Verrucomicrobiota > Verrucomicrobiia > Chthoniobacterales > UBA10450 > JACCTI01. The sequence goes on from CAVXLV010000013.1 coordinate 691,663, forward strand.
TCGGCGTGTAGGAGCGTCGGCCGTTCCCGACCAGGCCGTTGTTCTTTCTCGACGCGCAGAATTCGCAGGCGCTTCCGCGGTAGCATCTCTAGTCTTCCGCATGGCGGCGGATCGATACGAACTGGCGAGCGACAATACGGCACAGATTTGCCCTGAGGCGTGGGCAGCATTGGCGGAGGCAAATGCGGACGCGGCGGCCTCCTACGGCGAGGACAAATGGACGCAGCGTGTCTGCGAGCTGACGAGCGAAATTTTTGAGACGGACTGCGAAGTGTTCGTGGTCTTTAACGGCACGGCAGCGAACGGGCTCGCGCTGGCGCAATTAGCCAGATCGTTTCACAGCGTGATTTGTCACGAGCATGCGCACATCGCCACGGATGAATGCGGCGCGCCGGAATTTCTCTCCGGTGGATCGAAATTGCTCCCGATTCCGGGCGAAAACGGGAAGCTCGATCTCGCGCAAGTGGAGGCGACGATTCTGAAGCAGCGCGGCTTGCATTCGCCGAAGCCACGAGTGTTGAGCGTGACGCAATCGACTGAATTGGGGACCGTTTATTCCCGCGACGAACTGGGCGCAGTGGCGGAGTTCGCCCGGGCGCGTTCGCTTTTCCTGCACATGGATGGAGCGCGCTTTGCGAATGCGATCGCGACTCTCGGCTGCGCTCCGAAGAGTATTACGTGGGAACTCGGGGTAGATGTGCTCTGTTTCGGCGGAACCAAAAACGGCGCGGGCGGAGGCGAACTGGTGGTTTTTTTTAATCGCGATTTGGCGACGGAGTTCGATTATCGCGCGAAGCAGGCCGGGCAGTTGGGCTCGAAAATGCGGTTCCTGGCAGCGCCATGGACCGGACTACTGGCGGACGGCGTCTGGCTGCGCAATGCCGAGAGAGCGAACGCGGCGGCGGCAAAACTCGCGGGCGGCGCTGACTTCGCTGCCTGGATTGGAACTGATGCTTCCCGCGGCAGGCCAACGCGCTCTTTCTTCGGATGCCGGAAAAATTAGTGAGCGCTCTCCACGAACGCGGCTGGCATTTTTATAAATTCCTCGAGCCCGACGTCTATCGCCTCATGTGTTCATGGGCGGCGCGTGATGAAATTACCGAACGCTTTCGTCGCGGACATCGCGGGACCTGCTCGTCCCGTCGGCCTCCGGACGCGTGAATTTTCTCGCGGTGCCAGAAAAAAGAGATTTAATGCTCGGCATGCGCTCGCCGGCCTGGCTCTTGATTCTTCTCTGGAATTTTTCTCACCGGTTGCGGTGCGGCGCGCACCGTGGCGGTCACTTCGTTTCGAGTTCTGGATGCGCCCGCCGCTTACGTCCGCAGCAAGCTGGACCCGCCGCGCAGGACCACAACTACGGTGCAGCGAACTCAGATATCCGATGTGTCCTCGCCGGGCGCGCCAGTGGTGACCGCACCCCCCACGCGGACAACCGCCCGCCGCACCCCGACGCCGGGACCGCGGCCGACCGCGACGCGGGCTCAGGTAAAGACCACAGACGCCCGCCACCCGGACAAAAAAAGCACGACGACGACGGTTCGGTTCCCTACCGCGAAGCCTGTGCCGGGGAAACCGGGGTACGTTTATAGCATTGATCCAAAAGGGGGCATTGTAGATGTCACCGGCTATAAAGCGGGGGATAAAGCGAAAGATCCTTACACGCAGCAGATTTTCATCGTCCCCTAGGACATGACGGGATTTGCGGCGGCGGGGCGGGATTTCTCAGAGTGCGTCTCAGTTCCGCTGTTAACGCTTCTGTCCCTTCCGTGCTGTGAAAGTCGGCCCAAGCCAGCACGACCCACTGCAAGGCCGGGAAAATTTGCGAAAAAAAGAAAAAGTCGGCCACCTGGAGCACACTTCCTGCTTTTATGGTTTTTATGGTTCGCACACTTCTCACCACCCGTCGCCGTTCCCGGAACTATTTCGCCCTTTTACTGGCGATGGTCTCACTCGCTCTCCACCGCGAGCGCTTTTAACCCCACCGGCAAGAGCTGGCCCGCCAATGGCACGCTCACGCTTCAATTTAGCTTGGGCACCTCGGCTAGCCCGCTTCTGGATGGGAACACCTCTTGGAATGCCGCCGCTGCTCCTGCGGTCGACGCATGGAACGCGAAAATGGCGCGCCTGCAGATCGCCAAGGTAATGGACTCAACCGCCGCCGTGGCTTCGGGCGATCGCGTTAACTCGGTCGCCTTCTCAAATACCGTCTTTGGTCAGGCCTTCGGCTCCGGCACGCTCGCGGTCACTTATTACTTTACGCAGGGCTCAACCTTCCTGGAAGCCGATGTGCTTTTTAATCGAGCGCAGTCTTTCGATTCCTATCGCGGCCCGCTCCGTTTCGGCGGTCCCGGCGGCTATGCCACGGGAGATATTCGCCGGGTACTTTTGCATGAGCTGGGTCATGGCATGGGTTTGGATCATTCCTCAGGCGACAACGTTATGTCGCCCATCACAAGCGATCGCGAGGTCCTCTCGAACGACGACGTGGCCGGAATCCAGTCCATCTACGGAGTCCCCGCGCCGACTCCCGCGCCCACGCCGACGCCGGGTCCAATCCAGAACATGGTCCGGAATGACTTTAACCAGGATCGGGCGGCAGATCTTCTTTGGCAGAATCGCGTCACCGGCCAGCGTGGCATTTGGCTCATGAACGGGAACACGTCCTCCGGTGAGATTTACTTGCCCACAGTTTCGACCGATTGGGAAATCGCCACCACGGGAGATTTTAATGGCGACGGGAAAACGGATCTGGTCTGGCAAAATGTCGCGACTGGACAGCGCGGAATCTGGCTCATGAATGGCGCTGTCTCTATCGCCGAGCGTCTCTTGCCTACAGTTTCCATCGAATGGCAAATCGTCGCGGCAGGCGACTTCAATGGCGACGGCAAGTCCGATCTGCTCTGGCAGAACAAAATCACCGGGCAGCGAGGATTTTGGTTCATGGATGGAACTGCCTACGCCGGCGAGCGATTCCTCCCATCCGTGCCGGTTGAGTGGGATATCGCTGGGGTGAACGATTTCAACGGTGATGGCCAGCTCGACCTCGTCTGGCAGAACAATCTCACGGGTCAGCGCGGGATCTGGCTCATGAACGGCACCACTTACACAGGCGAAAGAATGCTGCCTCCAGCTTCCATCGACTGGAAAATCGCTGGGACCGGAGATTACAACAGCGACGGCCAGGTGGACTTGGTCTGGCAAAACACCATCACTGGACAACGCGGCATCTGGCTCCTCAGCGGAACAACCTACATCGGTGAACGTTTCCTTCCCACGGTGCCGACCTACTGGGAAATCCGAAATCACTAATCTGAGACAACGAAAAACACTCACCCACACACCCTACTCATATGAAAATTACTCGTTCACTCCTCCTCGCGATCTGCTCGATCGCGGCGCTCTCTGCCTCTGCCACGACCGTCATCCCTCCCACCTTCGATGAACTGGTGGGACGCGCAGAATTGATCTTCGAAGGCACCGTTAAAGACGTCCGTGCGCAATGGGTCGGAGAAGGCGCACAGCGCCACATCATGACCTATGTTACCTTCGACGTAGCGGAAAATGTGAAAGGCCAGGCGTCCTCCTCCTACACCTTGCAAATGCTCGGGGGCACCGTGGGCGATGTGACAATGGAGGTCACCGACACTCCGAAGTTCGTGCCGGGCGATCGTGAGATTCTATTTGTCGAAAATAATGGGCAGCAGTTTGTGCCGCTGGTCGGTATCATGCACGGGCGTTTCCACATCGCTCCGAATGCTCAAACCGGCGTGGAAATTCTGACAGATGAGCATGGCGACACCCTTCGTGATATCGCGACCCTCGGCCACGAAGGTTCGCTGGACGCCGCTACAGCCGAGAGCGCCGCGGAGGCTATGACCGTTAACGCCTTCAAAACCGCGATCCGTTCCAAGCTCGCGACGGCTGCAAAATAGGCGGCCGTCATTCAGCGGAGGGGGCGGAAATTATCCGCCGGAAAAGTGATCGATGGGAATATCCCGTGCGCGGTGATTGTTTACTGGCGTTTCGGTCGCCCGACAGAGTATTTGTGGGTGATGGAGCGTCTTGAAACGGAAATTCCTCTTCCAATTTCAAGGCGCAAAGTGCTACGTTCACTACAGCTGCTAGAAAAACTAGCATTTCCCACTCACTTCCCTCCTGCAAATGTCCAAAATTCGCTGCCGTTGCCTTTTCGCCCTTGCTCTGCTCTTCCTTACGGCCTGTGGCCAGCAACGGGTCGTCTTAATCGAACCGAAAGAGGATGACCTCGTCATTCTTAACGGGTGCGTGATTTCCGCGTGCAATTACCTCGCGATCACAAAAGCACAGCACAAACTGGAGCCCGATTACTGGGCTAAAGTCCTTCTGGTCCGCTTTGATAACCATTCCGCCGGCCACGCGTATTGTGTCTGGGAAACGAACGGAACGATCTACGGTTACGATCGAAATTCTGGCGGGTTTCCGATCCCTGTCTACACCCGAGATCCCCGCGCCATCGCTATCGTCCTCGCGGGCCAACTCTCGAAGATAATGAACGAAAATTTGTCGGTTAAGAGCGCGGATTTCGTCGAGCCGAGCGAAACCGAGCTTTATTCCTTCTCGGTCTCCCCGGAGACCAGTGAAAAGCCTCCGGCGCTTTTAAGCACGGCACCGTTTCCTGCCCGCTCCCTGACTCTGCGCACCTCGAGCGATACTTCCCGCCAGTAGCTCAAGAGACTGGGCACCGTCCCCTCCAGTTTCTCAAATGGCACCGAGGCGTCTCGTCCAGTGCAGCGCTTCGAAGTTAGTAAGATTTCGCCCAGACCACGCGCCGTGGGCTTGACTCGCCGGTAAAAATGCAAGTGCCCGCCTCCGCTGGCGCTGCATGATCGTCGAACGGAATGCAACGGATCGTGACCTTGAGGTCTTTCTTCACCTGGTCTTCGACTTCCCGCCCACCCGACCAATGCGCCAGGGCAAAACCGCCGTGGATCTCGGGCTTGTTCGGATTTTTCGGCGTGAAAAACTCGTAGAATTCTTCCTTCGAATTGACCACGCGCGTATTCGCATCACGGAATTCCTGCGCGCGCTGCAGCAGGTTTTGCTGGATGGACTCCAGCAACCCGGCGGCTCTGCCCGCGAAGTCGCCAGCCGGTAGAAACTCCTTGGCCTTCACCGGCTGATCGCGTCGCATCACGGCCACGTTGCCGGATTCGAGATCGCGCGGCCCTATTTCAACCCGCAGCGGAACGCCTTTTTTGATCCACTCCCAGCTCTTCACCCCACCGCCGAGATCGCGCCGGTCGACTTCGATTCCAAGCGGCCCACCATCGTAACTCACTGCGCGAAGTTGCTCCGCCAACTTGTCGGCGGCAGCGAGCACCGCGTCGCGCGTCTCTTCCTTCGGCGTGATGGGAATGATAACGACATGCGTAGCGGCCAGCCGAGGCGGCACCACCAAGCCATCGTCATCCGCGTGCGCCATGATAAGCGTGCCCACCATGCGCGTGCTCATGCCCCAGCTGGTGGTCCAACCAAACTCTTCCTTGCCTTCGCGCGTCTGGAATTTGATCCCGCTCGCCTTCGAAAAATTCTGTCCGAGAAAATGCGACGTGCCCGCCTGGATCGCTTTCCGATCCTGCACCATCGCTTCGATGCAAAGCGTTTGCACCGCGCCCGGAAAACGTTCGCTCTCGGATTTCTCGCCGGAGAAAACCGGCACCGCTGCATAATCGCGGACGAACTTCTCGTAAACATCCAGCATGCGCTTCGTTTCCTCGCGCGCTTCCGCTTCGCTCTCGTGCACCGTGTGGCCTTCCTGCCAGAGAAATTCCGTCGTGCGCAGGAAGACCCGCGGCCGCATTTCCCAGCGGACGACGTTGGCCCATTGATTGATCAGAATCGGCAGATCGCGATAGCTCTGCACCCACTTCGCGTAGGTCGCGCCGATGATCGTTTCCGAAGTCGGCCTAACGACCAATGGCTCCGCCAGCGGGCTGGCCGGCACCATTTTGCCTTCCGCATTCAACTCCAGTCGGCTGTGCGTGACGACCGCGCACTCTTTCGCAAAACCCTCCACATGCGCCGCCTCTTTCTCGAAATAACTCAGCGGAATGAAGAGGGGGAAATACGCGTTTTTATGCCCCGTGGCCTTAAACATCGCGTCGAGCTGGCGCTGCATGTTTTCCCAAATCGCGTAACCCCACGGCCGGATCACCATGCAGCCGCGCACGTCCGACGGCTCCGCCATTTCCGCAGCGCGGATCACCTGTTGATACCACTCAGGAAAATCCTCCTCGCGGCGAGGAGTGATGGCGGATTTGGGGAGCGTCGGGCTGGGCCATAATAAGGCGCGTTACTTAAACCCGAGGCGACTGTTCGCCAGCCGCAGTTTGAACACGAGAGGACGGCTGTGGCCGCATTCCTGGGGCCACGCGCGACAGGGCGCGCCTAATTACGCGCAACGAGCGGACCGTTGGTCTCGTCGCTGCGTTCCGCATAGTGTCCGGCGAATTCCATACTGCAGATCGTGCGATACTGCGCGTGGCTGCCCATGGCCGCGCCAGCATAATTGAAGGCGGGATTGAAAATGTTCGCGCGATGTTTCCGCGAAGGCAGACCGTCGTCGATGATCAGCGCCAGCACGATCTCGCGCGCATTCGAGCGGCCGCAGGAAAGATTTTCGCCCCAGCGTCCGAACCAACGGCCATAGCGGTTCAATCGATCGCCGGTGTTGCTTCCGCCACGACCTCGATGGCTCATTCCGCCGCCGGCTTGTTCCGCGCAATGATCGGCCGCCGCGCGAGCCATTCCCGACGAAAGCAGCAAGCGGTTGGACAGGCGCCGTATTTCGCAGGAAACGAATCGCTTCCTCCAAGGCACGCGTGCCTTCTTTGCCGCGGAAACTTCCGCGCCGTTCTTCCAAATAGGCGGCGTATTGTGCTGGCTGTTGCCGGGCGAGATTCATCTCGCGGACAACGTCGCCGGCAGCCGCAGCTTGCGCGTTTGCCAAAGGAGACAAAGCGAACGAAACCGAACCCACCGCCAAGATCAGAAGCGCACGAGCTTTCATTATGGAATTTATAAGCAAAAGCGATGCCACCTCGTCGGGTCGAGCGGATGCAAATGACAAACGAACGAGCAGTTGACACTCTCCACCCTCGCTCTTAATTTCCCGACCCTTTCCGCTCCATGAAGACGTTTTCTGCCAAAGCCAACGAGGTCCCGCGCAAGTGGTGGATCATTGATGCCAACAATCAGGTCCTCGGCCGTGTCGCCGTGAAAGCCGCCAATCTCCTTCGCGGGAAAGAGAAGGCCATCTACACGAATCACGTCGACACCGGCGATTTCGTCGTCGTGATCAACGCCGAGAAAGTGCGCCTGACCGGCAAGAAGGAAGAGCAGAAAACCTACATGAGCTATTCCGGCTTCATCGGCGGTCACAAAACCGAAAACGCCCGCGCCCGCCGCGAGCGTCATCCGGAGTTGATGGTCGAACGCGCCATCCGCGGGATGATTCCGCACAATAAATTAGGCCGCGCCGTTTATCGCAAACTCAAGGTCTACAAAGGCGACCTCCACCCGCACGCCGCGCAGCAACCCGCCGCGGTCACATTGGCCTAAACCGCCCCACTCTCTTTTCTTTCATGGCTACTACCGAGGAATTCATCGCCACTGGACGCCGCAAGACTTCGGTCGCGCGCATCCGCATGACTGCCGGCAACGGCAAAATCGACGTCAACGGCAAGACGTTTGAAGAATATTTCCCCACCATCCCGTTGCAAAACACGGTCCTCCAGCCGTTGCAGACGGTGAAGCTGACGAACTCCTACGATCTCTCCATCAACGCCACCGGCGGTGGCGCCACCGGCCAGGCTGGTGCGGCGCGTCTCGCGATCGCGCGCGCGCTCCTGCAAGTGGACGCGAATCTTCGCGGCACGCTCAAAGCCGAAGGGCTTCTCCGGCGCGATCCGCGGATGAAGGAACGGAAGAAGTCCGGTCAGCCGGGCGCGCGCAAGCGCTTCCAGTTCTCGAAGCGGTAAGAGCTTTTTTCGCTCTCACCTTGGTCCAGTCCGGGGACGGATGGTCTTGGACGATCCCGGCGGCGCCTTGAAGGGCGGCGCTCCTCGGCTGACCTTCTTTACCGCGCAGGCGTCGCAGAGGCTGCGGCGGATTAGCCGGAGCAGGACTGGTGGCCGCAACTAGGCGCGGCGGGACCGAGACACCGCTGGCGCAGCCGACACTGGACTGGCAGCCGGCGCGGGCGCGGCCGGAACCGGCGTTGCCGCCGGCTTCAAAGAACTCAAAATCTGCATCGCTTCCATCGACGCGTAGCTGTCGCGATATTGCGTCATCACCGTCTCGCAAACCCGCCGCGCTTCTTCGTCCTGGCCCTTCGCCTTCAGCATCTGCGCTTCGGCCAGCATGGCCAGCGGCGCATTGTAGCTTTGCGCATAATTTGCCCCGATCTGCTTGTACATATCGAGCGCTGCATCCGCTTTGCCCATTGAATCCAGATTCGCCGCCATCGCCATTTTCGCGGTCGTCACCAACTCGTGTTTCGGGTTCGCCGCGACGAATTTCTCCAGCGTGGCGTTCGCCTCCGCAAATTGCTTCTTCTCCCGCTGCTGCGTCGCCATCAGCAGGTAGGCCGACGCCGCCGCGCCCGCGCCGGGATATTGCGAGATCACTTTTTCAAAATCCGGCGCGCTCTTCGCCGTCGCCAGCAATGACGAGGCCTTCGCCTCCCGGTTCGTCTCGTAAAATCGATAGCTGCGTAAGCGGCGACAGCGCAGATCGCGACCAGCAAAACGATCAGAATCGGAACCTTGTATCGGCCCAGGAAAACCTGCGTTTCGAGAATAGGATCGGTCGGGGAAGTCGGCGTGGGCTGCATAGAAATAGAGTCCCCCGACCGGAATGACCGAGGGACCCGTCTTATGCCACGCGAAACTTTTCCGCGCAAGGATGCATCAGGCCAAACGCGCGACGATTTTCGGCAATCCATCCGCCGCGCTTAAAATCGCGCTCGCGAGTGAACGGTCAACTTTTTCGCGCGCTCTTTTTGCCAGCGCTTTTCTTCCCGCCTTTGCGCGAGCTGGTCTTGCTGCTCTTCTTCCCGCGTCCGGAGCCGCTCTTTTTTGCCGCCCTTGTCCTCCTTGTTCACGGTCGCCCAGGCGCGGCTCTCCGCTTCCTTCTTCGAGACACCACGCTTCTCGTAGCCTTCCTCGATGTGTTCCGCTTTCCGTTTCTGTTTGTCGGTGTATTTCTCTTTCGATCCTTGTGCCATAAGTTCTCCCTTTTCCTGAGAAACGAAAATCCCACGCCGGTTGGATTTGTCCCTTCTCCAAGTTCGACGTTGGACGTTCGGCGTTCAGCGTTCGACGTTCCCCTTCCATGCCCCACGACAAGCTCTTCATCCCCGGCCCCGTCGAAGTCTCCGCAAAAACCTGGGCCGCCTTCGCGCGTCCCATCATGGGCCACCGCAGCGAAGCCTTCCGCGAACTTTACCGCGCCATCCATCCGCGCCTGCAAGAGCTCTTCGCACCAAACAGCCCGTCTTCCTTTCCACCTCCTCCGCCTGGGGCGTGATGGAAGCCGCCATCCGCAATCTCGTCCGCAAGCGCGTCCTCTGCTGCATGTGCGGCGCGTTCTCCGATAAATGGCTCGACGTCGCCCGCCGCTGCGGGAAGGAAGCCGAGCCGCTTCAGGTCGATTGGGGCCAGCACATCGATCCCGCGGCGCTCGATGCCGCGCTCGCGACCGGAAAATTCGACACCGTCACGCTGATCCACAACGAAACCTCCACCGGCGTGATGAACCCGCTGCCGGAGATCTGCTGCACGCTGGCAAAATATCCGGACGTCGCCCTCATCGTCGACACCGTCTCCTCCTTCAGCGCCGTCCCGATCGCGATGGACGACCTCCAGATCGACGTCTTGTTAACCGGCAGCCAAAAAGCGCTCGCCTTGCCGCCGGGTTTCTCGCTCTTCAGCGTCTCCGAAAAAGCCTTCGCGCGCGCGGCCGAGATCGAAGGCCGCGGCTATTACTTCGATTTCCTCGAGTTCAAAAAGAACCAGGAAAACGACATGACGCCCACCACGCCGAGCATCGCGCACATTCACGCGCTGCAAGTCCAAGCTCGACGACATTTTCAGCGAAGGCCTCGAAGCGCGCTTCGCGCGACACCGGCGCACAAACGCGCTCGTGCACGATTGGGTCCGCGCCCGCGGCTTCGAATTTTTCGCGGAGGAAGGCTACCGCTCCGTCACGCTCACCTGCGTGAAAAACAGCCGACAAATCGACGTCGCCAAACTCACGCGCGATCTGCGCGAAAAGCATCACCTCGTCATCGACGGCGGCTACGGGAAGATCAAAGGCCAGACCTTCCGCCTCTCCAATATGGGCGACGAGACGGAAGAGACCGTCTCCCACCTGCTCACCTGTCTCGACGATTGTCTCGACTGACGGCGGGCCCGCCCTACTTCTTCGCCTTTTGCGGAGCCTTGGCGGCCGTCGCCGTGTTCTTCTTTTGCGAAGCGCTGGAGGCTTTCGCCTTTTGCTGTGCCTTCTGTTTCTGATTCGATTTCGGAGACTTGTCGCCCATAGTGGCGCAAGGCTGGTCTTCCGGCAGCGGAAGTCAAGATTGCCTTCTCGCCGGCTGCGAAATAAACGCACCGCCGCAGCCGCACGTGCCGCGGTCTAACGAAAGAAGACCAAAACCACCAACCCGCCCAAAGCCAGCAAACCCAAAATCGTCTGGAGACGATTTTTGGCGTCAAACGGCCGGAACGATCCCGCCTTCATCCGCAGCGGCGCGCAGTGGCGGCAATGATTTCCGAGCGTGGAGAGGGCGTAGCCACAGGTCGGGCAGGATTCCAGTGACACGCCGCAACGTCGCAGACCCGCTGGCATAAGCGAGGGATATACCCGTTCAGCGCCGCTCGGCGCGGCCGCATCGATCACTCTTGCAGCGGATGGCAGTCAGGGCCACCTACTGCCCGTGTCTCCTACTGATTCCAGCGCGAAAGCGAGCCGTCGATATCGTGTCTGCGCCGCTACGGTTCTCCTCGCGATTGCACTGTGGAATTCCGGTTGCGCCGGCCACTCCCCGGGAAATAAAGCCAGCACCGCTGACTCCGCTCGTTCCGTCCATGCTCTACGCAGCACGCTCCTTGCGCTTGATCCGAGAGTTTCTTCGCGGGAAGCGAGCCTGGTCGCCGACCGCGCTTTTACCGTCCCGCCTCGACTGGCGCGCGCCTACCGCGTCGCGGGCTCGCCGCACTTTCATAATTTCCTCGTCAACTCCGGCCTGCGCCAGCGCGGGCTCTGCTTCCAGTGGACCGAAGACCTCATGCGCGAATTACAGGCCCTCCGCCTAACGACTCTGGAACTGCATTGGGCCGAAGCGCGTCCAGGCACTTTACGCGAGCATAATTGCGTCGTGGTCACAGCGCGCGGTCAGCCGTTTGCACAGGGGATCGTGCTCGACGGTTGGCGCAATTCCGGACGGCTCTTCTGGTCGCCCGTCGTCCTGGACCATCATTATCCCTGGAGGAAAAACGACACCGGCTACCTGCGCCGCGTTTTAGGCGACTCGGCCGTGCCCTCCGTCCGCGCATCTCGACCACGGTGACGTTCGCGCGCAACGGCGAATCAATCTTCTGCCATGAAGCGCTCCCTCCTCCTCGCCGTCCTGCTGGTTCTCGTCGCCGGTTCCGCCCGCGCCGACGTGTCGTTAGACGGCAAAGCGGTCATCCACTTCGCCACCGCCGCCGAAGGCCGCGAAATCCTCACCACACGCGACGACTACCTCCAGCGTCTCAGCCCCTTTGATCGCGCCGCCCGCATGAAAGTCGGCCGCAGCGTTTCCGAAGAAGAATTCCTTACCTTCGTTGGCCAAAACGTCATCGATTGGACTCCCGCCGAAATCAAAACCCTCGAAGCCGCCATCGCCACCCTCCGACCCCTCCTCACCCACTACGCGCTTCCTTTTCCGTCCACCGTCCAGCTCATTAAGACCACCGGCGCCGAGCAAGCGGACACGCCCTACACCCAGGGCACCGCCATCGTTCTCACACCCGGGCGATTGGAAAAGAAACTCGACGACCTTCCGCGCGTCTTTTGCCATGAACTCTTTCACATCCTCACCCGTCGGAATCCCGCGTTACGCGACAAATTATACGCCGCGATTGGCTTCCAGAAGTGCGAGGAAATTACCCTGCCCGGCAGCCTTGCCGAACGCAAAATCACCAACCCCGACGCCCCGCGCAATGACCGCTACATCCGCCTCACCGCTGATGGGAAACCGATCCTCGCCATGCCCATCCTCTTCTCCCGCGCGGACGCCTACGATCCCGAACGGGGCGACGAATTCTTCGCCTACCTCACCTTCCGTTTCCTCGTCTTGAACAAGACCGACGATCCCCGCCGCCTCGTCCCTCCGTTGCAGATTCTGCTCCCGAAATCCTTGATCCTGCCGACGTCTCCGGCCTCTTCGAACAGATCGGCCGGAACACGAACTACATCATCCATCCCGAAGAAATCCTGGCCGACAACTTCGCCCTCCTCATCTTCGGAAAAGTTAACGAGGTCCCTTCGCCTGAAATCCTGCAAAAGATGAAAGCCATCCTCACATCGAGGAAGTAGCCGACGCCCACGCGAGCGCGCTGAAATCTGCGGCGGGATGCGTATCCGCCAGCTCCACACAATGAAGGACTACTCGATGATCGGCTGCTGACCCCGCTGATTTCTCACGCGTCTCCAGGCAAATGACCAGCCTGAGTTCGCTGCAATTCATCACTCGCGAGCGCATCACTCGCGCTCAGAAGATGATGCGGGAAACCTAGGCTCAGCCGCATCTCCGGCGTCACGTCGACACAGTTTCGAGATGGGTCGTAATCGATTCCATTTCTTCCAAAGTGAAGCGCGGAGTGATGTATTGCTGGCAGTTCCAGTCAAAGGAAACGACATCAATGAAGACGAGCCGTTCCACCGACCGGCTAATCGCTGCGTCTGCGAGCGTCGCGACCAACTCTGGATGACCCTCCGCGTCCTCCACCCGGGCGTGACCGAGGATTTTGAGGCGGGTCCGGTTGGGATAGTCCATCAGGAATAGACTTACCCGGCCGTTCACCGCGAGATTTCCGGTGGTCAGTAATTGGCGGTTCCCTTTGTAATCGGCGAAGGCCAGGCGTGTCGGCTCGAGCACTCGCAGAAATCCACGCGCGCCGCCGCGGTGCTGCACATAAGGCCAGCCATCCTCGCTCACTGTCGCCATATAAAAGGAATCGCGCGCGGCAATGAAACTCGATTCATCCTCACCGAGCGGGTCGCGCTCCGGTCCGCCGAGCGGCGCGCGCGCTCGACCGTAATAATGTTCTTGGGCAGCGAGCACAGAAGACGTCGACAAGGTTTGCAGGAAGCCATTAGCCATAAATTTCGGGATGGGTTTGGCGGCGCGATCGAGGTGTGAGTCCCCGGTCACGTCGCTGCCTACCTACTTCGCGTTCGTTGCCACGAGGCCGGACCAGTTTTCATCCGCCTTCGAGAGGTTGCCGGCGATATCCGCGTTGAACTTCTGCAGGATATCGGGGTTCAGGTTGAGATAGAGTTTACCGTTGCGCACCTGCCAGGTGCTGATGTCGACCGGGGAGAGCTTATTGAGCGCGACGCCGAAAGCACAGAACCCGCCAACTTGCGGCGCGTATTTCTCCGGGCTCGCGATGAAGAGCTTCTTGTGTTCCTCGCTGGTGAAGAAGTATGTCGCGCCCTTGTCCTCGGTGCTGATAAAGGGCGAACCGTTGAGCGCCTTCGCGTCGGTGAAGAAGGCAACCGGGTCAAAGCCGTTGACCGCGACTTTGCTGGCGCCCGAGACGTTCACCAAGTCCACCCCCATGGCGACGGCGGAGAGGAGGAGGAGTGCGGCGAGGGATGAGATGATGCTTTTCATTGGGGTGCAAAGGTTTCTAGTGATTGCGTTTGGTTGAACCTGAGAGCGTGATTTCCGTTCAGACGAGGCCAGTAGACAGTGCTGTCTACTGGCCGTCAAGGAAAAATATACAGCTCTGTCTTGTTTTGTTTGCCAGCACCGAAACGCCGGGGACATTCCAGGCATGACTTCGCCCCCCGCCGTCCCGCCCGCGCCTGTTTCCGCGAAACGCCAGCACCTTCTCGCCACGGCCTGGCGGCTTTTCTACCGCGACGGTTATCGCACCGTCGGGATCGATACCCTGCTCGCGGAAGCGGACGTCGCGAAGATGACGCTCTATAACCATTTTCCTTCCAAGGATGATTTGATCATCTCGGTTATAGCGAAACGGAGCAAAGAGGTGCTGGCCGGTTTGTCCGAGGCAATCGCGGAGGCCGGCCGTTCCAGCGAAGCGCGGTTGCTGGCAGTCTTCGACTGGCTCGAGGTTCTTTTCGCGAGCAAGGATTTCAACGGCTGCGCTTTCATCCGGGCGCTGAGTGAGTTCCCAGCGCCGTCTCATCCGGTCCACCAGGCCGCGTGGAGTCATAAGCAGTCGGTGAGAAAACTGCTCCGGCAGCTGGCGGCGGAGGCGGGCGCGAAGAATCCGGCCACGCTGGCTGATTCGTTGCGACTGCTCATCGATGGCGCGCTCGTCGCAGCCCACGCCACCGGATCCGCGAAGCCCGCCCGCACCGCGCGCGTGGCCGCCTCCAATTTGCTCAGGGAAAATCGCCGAAGTTAACGGCGCGAAAATTCTTAGCCACGCCGGCTCGCACTACCGGCCGATGAAGGAAAATCAAGAGGAACACCGAGTTACGCGCGTTCATTTTGTTAGGCAAAAATCACAGCTAAAAGGAGACGACAGCGGCGGCGATCGTAGTGCAGGGAGCGCGATATCCGGAGGCGCGTCCCGGTGGCCGCCACTAGCCCCCGCCCATTTTCGTGAGCAGAAAGGCGCAGAGAAATCCGCCCACCGTGATGAGGCCGGCAAATCCGTGCGCGGTCTCGAAGGCTTCGGGGATCATGGTATCGGCCAGCATGCAGAGAATCCCTCCGGCCGCGACGGCGGTGGTGCCGGCGATGATATCCGGTGAGAAATGCCGGAAAACCGCGAAGCCGGTGAGCGAGGCCACGCCGGAGATGAAGGCGATGCCGATCCAGATACTGAAGATATAACGCGCGGAGCGGCCGGCTTTTTTCATCCCGGCCGCACTGGAGAGGCCTTCGGGAATATTTGAGAGGAAGATGGCCACGACCGCGACCAGGCTGACGCCGCCGCCAGCGATGAGGCTCAAGCCGATAACGATGGACTCGGGGATGCCATCGAGGAGCGCACCGACGGCGATGGCGGCGCCGCTTCCGGGATTATCCTTTTCTTTCGCCTGTTGTTCGCCGGAGCGTTTGCGGTGTCGGGCGCCCGAACGGTTTAGGGCCCAATTGACGCCGGTATAAACAATGGCGCCGCCGAGAAACCCGATGGAGGTGGAGTCGAAACCCCCGCGCTTATAGGCCTCCTCCATGAGATCGAAAGAGAGCGCGGAAATGAGGACGCCGCTGCCAAAAGCCATAATCCCGGCGACGATGCGTTGCGGGAGACTGGTGAAATAGCCGACCACCGCGCCGAGCACGAGGGCGGCCCCGGCGAAGGAGCCCCACCACGCGGCCTGAAGCCAAAGGGGAAGATGCATGCGGGCGTTAGCTTGCGGGTTTCGGCATGGAATAGCGACATTTTCGCAAAGGCGGGAAGGCATGCCGCGCCTAGGCGAGTTCCGTCCTTCGAGGTCGCAGCCGAGGAAATCAGACGACCGAGAAGTTATAGTTCTTCACCAGCCCTCGTCTATCGCCAAGCAGACGCTCGAACTGCTCGCGGGTTCCGCGAAACGCATTCAAATCCACGTAAGAGCGAATGCCCGGCATGCGTCCGCGTTCGCTGAATTGCCAAAACATCCATGGCTGTTTGGGCCGCAAGATTATCTCTGATCGACAAACGCGATACTGCCGGGCCGGCGAGATAGTCGCGCTTAAAACTGCCGGTCGTGTAAATGAGGACCGGCCTTCCATACCGCTGCGTGATCACGTCGAGAAATCATTGAGCTCGCGTTGGAATGCCTCGGGCGACTGCTGGTATGATCGGTTGTAACCGGAAATTTCCAGGTCCACTGCCGGGGGCAGAGAATGCGGTTCCACTGGAACAACGGCAGCAAAGTTTGCGGCCTGCTCCTTCCCCGGCGTTCCGAAGGTAAAAAAATGGTAAGCGCCACGGGCAATCCCAGCCCGGCCGGCACCGTTCCAATGCGCGAAAAAATCAGCGTCCTGAAAGTCGCACCCTTCCGTTGCTTTGATGTAGGCGAAATGCACCCCACTCTCAGCCACCGCGCGCCAATCGATCGGCCCTTGGTGATGCGATACATCAATGCCGCGCACTGGATAGGTTCGCTCCGGCGGTGCGTTCGGGATCCACAGTCCAAACCAGATCGAAGCCAGAGCAAGCATAATAAGAACGACGGAAAGAATAGCAGACCGGCCTATAAATTTCTTCGTCACTCTCGACTCCATAGTCTCGAGTCTTCACGGCGACAAGCCGCCCCTAGCTAGAGATCGCGGCAAAAACAGGAAGGGCGCGCTCGTTTCCGAACGCGCCCTCCGTTTCGATGGCGATAAGCCGAATTTTGTCGGTCACCGAGGCGACCGGATGATCATTTATCTCGACCCGCTTGCGCGGGCCGCCCGTTGCCGCCCGAGAGCGGAAACGTGGTGCGACGATACCCGAGGAATCGCCCCGAATTTCTCCGGGGCCTTGGCGGGCCGGCGGCCCTCCCTCTGTTTTGTCTTGCACCGCATGGGGTTTTTCCTGCCATCCCACTTACGCGGGACGCGGTGAGCTCTTACCTCGCCTTTTCAACCTTACCGGCCGGCATCGCTGCCGGCTGGCGGTATATTTTCTGCGACACTTTCCGTCCACGTTCGCTTGGGCGAACGCTGCCCGCGTGTTTTACGCGGCATGCTGCCGTGTGGTGTTCGGACTTTCCTCTGGCGCGCGTTTTACTGCGCGCCAGCGATCATCTGCCATCGAGGGGAAGGTACTTCGAATTGGGAAAACAGGAAAGTAGGAAAGAGGAATGGGATGAAGACTCCGGGCATTTTCGTTCCCCTCATTTCCTATTTTCCTGCTTCCCTGATTCATTCCGTCCATAGCCCGAACCGCCTCCCCTCCGTCGGCCACCAGGAGTTCCTGACCCCGAGAAGCAGCGCCTCGTGAGATGGCTCGGTCGAGCTTGTCGAAGTCCAGCATCTCTCATCCGGCCTCGGCTTTGCGAGGCCAAGTCGCGAGGCCGTAAACCAGATGATAAAAGCCAAATGTGAAACCCATCGCCTGGGCGGCACTGCGAGCCGGATCGGCATTGAAAATGGGGTCGATAAGGATGATCGACAAGCCACCGGTGAGCAGAAAGGCCCAGCCGAGAACCCGCACAGAAGCTGGGCGCGAAGGTCGCCGTGGAGAGAAGGGCCAGGCCGTAGCAGGTGATCCAGATTATGGTTAAAATGGGAAGTGCCTCCGTCGTCTCGTCGTTCCGCCAGAAGAGCGCCGTGAGAACCACAGCGGCCACCAGCACGGGCGTCGCCGAGTGAAGTGCCAGGCGCAGTCCCGGTGTCATAAAAGCGCTGCCTTCGCGCCGCGCCTTCCGCAAAATGAAGAAACACGTTGGCCATCAGCGTGGCTCCCAGAACGACGAACCAGATGGCCATGAAATGCCGCGCCGCCCCCGGATAACTTAGATGAAAAAATGAAGTGCTTCCGCGTTGATTGCCGGCAGAAAGGAGGACGGCTGTGACGAAAGAAAGCAGGCTGCCGACCACCGCGGTCGGCGCAACGATAGCGCGATGGATCGGGGCGCGCTCCATCAGGGAACGAATCACGCGGAGGTGTTCTTCAAGCGTGAGCGCGGTCGTCCATGTTTTTCACTTTGTCTCACAGAGCCGCTCTCGAACAATCGGTTTCTCGAGAAAAATCCTGTGCCCTAACGACCCGGCGACGGCCGCATTCATCAGGAACAGGATCACCATCGCCAGTCCGATGCCCAGTTGCGCTGCCATGCCCGCGAGATTTCCCAGCAGCGCGCCCCATCCTGCTTTGCCTGCCGCGATCAGGCGTTGGCCGGCGATGAGTTCGCCGACAATCGCGCCGATGATGGGCGCCACCAGCAACGTAATGAAGCCCGTGAAGATGCCCACAAGCACGCCGACTAACATTCCTGCCATCCCCCAGCGGGTCGCACCGAAATACTTCGTGCCGAAATAGCGGCTGGCGAAATCGATTCCGTACGACACCAGAGCGAGCAGAACCAAAAGACCCAGCGCCCACCAGCTCATCCCGTATTCCGCGCCCACGAGAAAGCGGTGCGCGATCGCGGTGGCCAGGATGATCGTAGTGCCCGGCAGGAGCGGCACGACCGTTCCGAGAAGTCCGATCGCCATTACGAGGATGGCCGTAAACCACCAGACGACATGCATCCACCCTCACTACGGCAGCACGCAGAGGCCGCAAACCTTTTGACCCTGCCACGCACGTTTCTATAGTGCCCTTCCCCGCGTCTTCACCCAATTCATCTATGGCCATTTCCGTCGGAACCAAAGCACCAGACTTCACGCTCCCCACCAAAACCGCGGACGGTCCGAAGCAGATCACGCTGAGCGAAAATTTCGGAAAAAGGAACACCGTCCTGCTGTTCTTCCCCATGGCTTTTACCGGCACCTGCACCACGGAGATGTGCAGCGTGACGAACGATCTTTCCGCTTATGCCGATCTGGATGCGGCTGTCTATGGCATCAGTGGCGACAATCCTTTCGCGCAGGAAGCCTGGGCGCAGAAAGAGAAAATCGACCTTCCGCTATTGAGTGATTACGAACACCAGGTCACGAAAGACTACGGCGTCGCCTACGATTCGTTTTTGCCGCAAATCGGCCTAACGATGGGTGGCGTGCCGAAACGCGCTGCTTTTGTGATTGATCGCCAGGGCATTATCCAGCACGTGGAAATACTCGAAGACGCGCGGGAGTTGCCCGATCTGGACAAGGTCAAAGCGAAACTGGCAGAACTGAATTGAACCGACGCCGCGAGCGGACAGCTCTACTGGAGGCGGCGTCCCTCTGCGTCCTTGGTGGTTGTGAAGGAAATTATGAACGACGAATTTAAAACCCTGCAGAAATTCGACGCCGGCCACGGCCGCGAAGGACAATTTCATTCTCTCCCCGCGCTGGAGGAGCAAGGCTTCGGCAATATTTCGCGGCTGCCGATCAGCATCCGCATCGTGCTCGAATCCGTGCTGCGGAATTGTGACGGCAAAAAAGTTCGCCCGAAGGATGTGGAGACGCTGGCGAAGTGGAATGCGAAGAAGCCGGCTAACGAGGAGATCCCGTTCGTCGTCGCCCGCATCGTCCTGCAGGATTTCACCGGCGTGCCGTTGGTGGTCGATCTCGCGGCCATGCGCAGTGCGGTGAAACGGTTGGGCGGCGATCCCAATATTATCGAGCCGCTCGTTCCGGTGGATCTTGGTGGTGGACCACTCCGTGCAAGTGGATTTCGCCGGCTCCGCGCAGGCGTTGCAACTGAACATGGAGATGGAGTTCAAGCGCAACCGGGAGCGTTATCAATTCCTGAAGTGGGGCCAGCAAGCCTTCAAGACTTTCGGACTCGTGCCCCCGGGCATCGGCATCGTGCACCAGGTAAATCTGGAATATCTCGCCAAAGGCGTGCTGCAAAAAGACGGCGTCTATTTTCCGGACACGCTCGTGGGGACCGATTCGCACACGACGATGATCAACGGACTCGGCGTGGTCGGCTGGGGCGTGGGCGGCATCGAAGCGGAAGCGGGCATGCTCGGGCAGCCGGTTTACTTTCTCACGCCAGAAGTGGTGGGCGTGCACATGACGGGCGCGATTCGCGAAGGCGTGACTGCGACCGATCTGGCGCTGCACATCACGGAGATGCTGCGCGCGCAAAAGGTTGTCGGGAAATTTGTCGAGTTCTACGGCGAAGGCGCGGCCTCATTCCCGGTCGCCGATCGCGCGACGATTGGTAACATGTCGCCAGAGTACGGCGCGACGATGGGCTTCTTTCCCATCGACGAAGAATCGGTCGCGTATCTGCGCGCGACCGGTCGCACGGAAGAACAGTGCACCGCGTTTGAGAACTATTTCCGCGCGCAGAAAATGTTCGGCATTCCGC
The DNA here is from genome assembly GCA_963762685.1 of uncultured Verrucomicrobiae bacterium. GTDB lineage: Bacteria > Verrucomicrobiota > Verrucomicrobiia > Chthoniobacterales > UBA10450 > JACCTI01. The sequence continues at coordinate 711,834 of CAVXLV010000013.1, forward strand.
GCAAAGGCGAAGTCGATTACAGCATCGATCTCGAGCTCGACCTCGGCGATGTGCAACCGAGCGTGGCCGGACCGAAGCGCCCACAGGATCGCATTAACCTGCCGGAATTAGGCAGCACCTTCCGCACGCTTTTCACGAAGTCGGTTAAGGATGGCGGCTACGGCAAAACTGAAGACGCGCTGGGAAAACGGTTCCCGCTTGATCTCAACGGCGACTGCGCATCCGACTAACGGCGAACTGAAGGAAGCCAGCGTGGCCAGTCCGACGGATACCGGCGAAGGGATGGTCGCTGATGGCGGGACGGAAATTGGCGAGACCCAAGGCGATCGCGAGATGGTGACGAACCGCCCGACCGCCACGCCCGCCGATCATGCTGGCAGGAACGCACGCGGAGGAATTCAAAGACGGGCATGCGGAAATCGGGCACGGCAGTGTGTTGATCGCCGCGATTACGAGTTGCACGAATACGAGCAACCCAAGCGTCATGCTCGCGTCCGGATTGCTGGCGAAGAAAGCGGTGGAGCGCGGGCTCCGCGTCGATCCTTCGGTCAAGACTTCACTGGCGCCGGGCTCGCGCGTGGTGACCGATTACCTGAACAAAACCGGCCTGCAAAAGTATCTCGATCAACTCGGCTTCAATACGGTCGGCTATGGTTGCACGACTTGCATCGGAAACTCCGGACCGCTTGATCCGAAGATCGAGAAGGCGATCAACGAGAACGATCTCGTCGCGGCGTCGGTGCTCTCCGGGAACCGTAATTTCGAGGCGCGGGTGCACCAGAACATCAAGGCGAACTTCCTCATGTCGCCGCCCTTGGTCGTGGCCTTCGCGCTCGCTGGCCGCGTTGATATCGATCTCTCGCAGGAGTCGTTGGGCAAGGATAAAAATGGCCAGGACGTTTACCTGCGTGAACTCTGGCCGAGTTTGCAGGAAATCCGCGATACGCTCCGCTCCGCGCTCACGCCGGAAGTTTTCCAGCGTTTGTATCGCGATTTCAGCGCGCAGAACCCGAAGTGGAACGAAATCCCGTCGAGCACCGGCGAAATTTACGAATGGGATGAGAAGAGCGACTACATTCACGAGCCGCCATTCTTCCAGGATTTCGGCATGGAAGCCGGCCGCATCGAAGACATCAAAGACGCGCGGCCCCTCGGCATTTTCGGAGATTCTGTCACGACTGATCACATCTCTCCCGCGGGCGCGATCAAGCCCACTTCGCCAGCCGGTCATTACCTCGAGTCGCGCGGAATCGAAGCGTCGGATTTCAACAGCTACGGTAGCCGGCGGGGAAATGATTTGGTCATGACGCGCGGCACATTTGCCAACGTGCGGATCAAGAATTTGATGGTGCCGGGAACAGAAGGCGGCGTGACGAAACATCAGCCCGACGGCGAGCAAATGCCGATCTACGACGCGGCCATGAAATACCAGGCAGACGGCGTGCCGCTGATCATCCTGGCGGGTCACGAATACGGCACCGGCTCCAGTCGCGATTGGGCGGCGAAGGGAACTCGCTTGTTAGGCGTGAAGGCGGTGGTCGCGGCCAGCTTTGAACGAATTCATCGCTCTAATCTTCTCGGCATGGGCGTGTTGCCCCTGCAGTTCGAAGACGGAACAAATGCGCAAACGCTCCACCTCGACGGCTCCGAGAAATTCAGCATCATCGGTTTGTCGGAAGAGGTGCAACCGGGCGAAGTGGTGCGGCTGGAAATCACGCGGCCGGATGGCACGCAGCAGTTGGTGCCGGTGAAACTGCGCATCGATACTGCGATCGAGATCGATTACTACCGCCATGGCGGCATTCTGCCGTTCGTGTTGCGGGAGTTGGTTTCGAGGAAGTAAAGCCTGCGATTTCCGCCGACTGGACTCACGCGCGACGCGACTTAGCCGTGCCCTACATCGCGATCCGGGCGTGGCGCGGGCGCACTTGAATCGCGGACCCTTCTGCGATGAACGCGGAGACGGGCTCGGCCTTTAGCGTCTCCACAAACATCGAGCCATAGAGCGTCGCGACGTCCGCGTGGAACTTCCACGTTTCTGCGGAACGAACACGCCAGCGGGGGTGCTCCACCTGATACTCGCTCGTTCCGGCAGCACGCTTGGTGTAGCCCCAATAGTGCTCGGTAATGAACTCTTCATGGGAGTCGGGAGCGCTCTCGAAATATTCGCCCGCGGCGGAGAGTGCGAGCGTCTCCCAACTTCCTTCGCGCTGCCATTGGTATTCCACCGAAAGTCCGTCGGCGCCCTCGGCAAGGTGGTGACGCATGGGCAGCGCGAGATAAGGCTCGTCATAGAAGACGCGAGCGACGACCGCGATGGCGCGGCGCGGCACGAGTTCCCGCACAAATGTGACTCCGCGCCGCCAGCCTTCCGCACTGCGGTGGCGCACATAGAAACGAAGATTCACCTCTTCAAAATTTCGATGAAATGGAATGGGCACGCCCCGCACGCGCGTGTGCAGAAAAAGGAAGCCGACGACGCTGACGAAGGTTTGCCCTTGGTGGAAATCCAACTCCGTCCCGTCCGGCACAAAGGGAGCGAGGAGCGCGGGCTCGATGGCGTAATTTAGCATCGCGAGATGCCGCCACTCCGCCGTTAAAAATGGCCGGCTCACAAGCGGGAGTTCCCGTTCGCAGCGCTTCTGGCTGGCATGCTGGAAAAGCTCGGCACGCCCTGCCTAACGAATCAAATTTTCCAGAGACGGGTTCTTTTCCGCGCCCAACTCCATCGCTTTCGCGTAATGCCGCTTGGCCAGTTCTTTCGCTGGTGGCTTATTTGTGGCGTAGATGACGGCGAGATTATAGTGCGCGTCCACGTAATCAGGATTGGCCGCGATCGCTTCCAGCATTTCCTTTTCCGCGGCCTCCTGCCAGCCCTTCTCGCTCGCGGTGATACCGAGATAATTATGCGCGATGAAGCTCTTCGGATTAATCGCCAGTGCCTTGGTCAACTCTGTCACGGCCTCGTCGTATTTCGCCTGCCGATAATAAACGATGCCAAGAGTGCGTCGGGAAAATTCATCCTTCGGCGCCAGCGTCGTCGCTTTCTTCAGCGTCAATTCCGCCGCCTTCAGGCGTCCGGTTCGAAAATAGACAGCGCCAAGATTTGAGAGCGCGTAAAGATTGTTCGGGCTCTTTGCCAGAATCTGTTCGTACTGCTTCTCGGAGGCGCGGAACTTTCCACTGTCGAAATTTTCCTTCGCCTCGCGCGCCAGCGGCAACAATTCTTCCGGCACGCTGGGTTTGAAGGCGGTCTCAACGTCAGGGCCGGGAATTCCGCCTTCCGGACCGGCCTTCGCCGCGGAGAAACTCGCGGTCACGCCACCAGTGGCGGAATCCGATGTTCCGACCACAGGTTGGCGCAAGAGCGCCAACTCTTCCTGGCTCAGCTTGGTGATTGGTTGCGCGAGCAGATCGATCTGCTGCGTTAGCGTCTCGGATTTGATCTGCAGTTTATCGAACTCAGCCAGCATCAATTTCCGAGCCTGATCGCGACGCGCTTCTTCCTGCCGCTCGCGCATGACGATGGCGCGCAGCATTTCGTTTTCTTTGGTTAGGCGAGCTGTTTCTTCTGGGTTCGCGCCCGTGGTTTTAGCTTTGGCCAGTTCCGCGCCAGCTTCCTCCAGCTGCGTGCGCAATTCAGCAATGGTCGATTCAAATTCCTGATTCTGCTTTTGGCTTCCTTCCAGTTGCTGCCGCAACTGCTCTACTTGCCGTTTTACATCGGCGATTTCCTGTTCCTGCTTCGGCTTGTCGTCGCTGATTTCGCGCACGGATTTCTCGGCCTCCGCGAGTTTCTTTTGCAGATCGGAATTCTCGGTCACGAGAGCCGCGACCCGCTCTTGCGCGTCCTTGGCGTTTTTCAATTGCCCCAAAAGCTCATCCCGCTCTTTCGTGACGCTGGCGATCTCCGTATTGGCTTCCGTTAATTTCGCACTGGCGGCTTCGTTCTCCTTCTCCGCGGAGGTGCGGCCTTCTTCCGCCGTGGCAAGCGCGGTCTTGAGCTGAGCGATCTCCGCGCGCAGCGCTTCCGCCGCCTTCGCGTCGGTTCCGGTGGCTTGAATCTTCTTCAGGGAATCCTGCGCTTGCGCCAGTTGATCGCGGACAGCTTTCTCGGCCCCGCGCGATTTCTGGAGTTCGCCCTGCGCCTTTTCCAGCTTGGAATTGGTTTCGTCCAGCTTGCTCGTCAGCGATTCTTTTTCTTTCTGGACGGAGCCAAACTCTTTTCGCGTTTTCTGCAGTTCGGATTGCAGTTGGTCCACCTTGTCCTGCAATTTTTTGGTCGCTTCCTTGATCGCAGCTTCGCTCGGAGTAGCAGCGGCTACGGCCGCAGGCGTGGGGGTGGCCACGGGCGCGCGCGCCGTGGGCAGCGGAATTCGCGCCTCTCCGGAGCGTGCCCCAATTTCTACGCTGGGCTCAGCTGGACCGGGCACCTGCGGCAAAAGTCCGGGCGCTGACGGCGGTAGCTCCGTCGTGGCCGATAAATCCTGCTGCGTGCCGATTTTTCCCTGCACCCGCTGGACGCTTTCGCCAATCTTTCGTGCGCGGTATTCCACGATCGCGGGCTGCCATTCCGCATGGGCCTTGCGCAATCCTTCGAGCAAGCTGCCGGCGGCCTGAAATTTTCCGAGCGCGGCTTTGAATTGATTATCGTGCTCGAGCTTTTCCCCCTGCTGGGAGGTCATATAAGCTTTGAGGAAGACTTCGCTCGGATCCTCACTCTGCGCCCATAGCTGGAGTGGCCACGCGCAGAGCAGGAAACCGGCGAATAAGAACAGACCGATTTTCTTCATGCGCGGAGGAAGCGGACGATACGTGCGCCGACCGCAGTTGCAACGTTGGGGTGCATGACAGCACGGAGAAAGCGAACAACGTGCCAGCCTCTGCGCTTTGCCTTTGCAATCTCTCCCCGCAAAACTAGAATCCCGACTCCGTTGGTGGCCATAGCTCAATGGTAGAGCTCCAGATTGTGATTCTGGCTGTTGCGGGTTCGAGTCCCGTTGGCCACCCACCTTTTTTGCCCGATCACTGCACTCGCGACAGGTCGTGGCATGGCCGCTGCTAATTGAGAATGACGTGATCAATCCAGACCGTCATCTCCCGTTACCGAATGTCGAAATCAACTTCTGGCAGCGTGTCCTCTCGGACCGCACTTTACAGAAGTGCCAGGATCTCGAGAAGTTGTTAGCCGGCTGCGAAATTATCGCGGCTTTGGATGATCCGTCGATGCTGGACCTGATCGCCGCTTAGAGGCACCGGGATTCAGAACCCTGGGGGTCGGGCGCTGTTCGATTTGCCAGCTACGGCGACGCGCCGAACTTCGAGAAGTGGAAAAAGAAAAGAGGCCGCTCTCAGCGCCGAGACGCACGCAAGTCTCCGTGCGTATCTGCAAGCTGCGTCGCGGGATTGGACCGCACGCAGTTCGCGCGAGTCGTTAGTTCGCCCCGCGGCTGCCGCCATCAAGCGAACGACCGCCTCCGTCCAGGCCACGGCCACCGCCATCGAGGTTCTTCCGGCCATCGGCCGATTGGGAACCGTCAGCGCTGCGCGCGGCGCCACCTTTGGCATCTTTTTTCGGAGCCAGATCTTGCACTTTCACGTCTTTCTTTTCGTTTTCTTTTTCTTGAGCCATATCACTATTCCTTACTATTGGGTTTATTTGTTCGTGGTGTGTAAGTCGCACCAAACAAAAGTTGTCGTCCACCGGTGACGCTCCCTTTCGGGAGTAAGTCATCCAAGCGAATCAGCTTCTCTTTTGCTCGCTTCGGCTTCTGAGCTTTAGGCTCATGCGCAGCAGCGGGCTTTTTGTTTGGTGAACTCACGGTTGGCCTTCTACATATCACGATGCGTGCCGGGAACGGATTTTGGGGAATTTAGGGCCCGCGCCAGATCAAACGTTTGCAGCATTAGACTGTCTTCGAGAGGGTTACGCTGAACTAAAATCTAGAGACTGCCTGGTCGGCTACTGTTCGCCGGAACCACAACCGGCGTTGTAACAAGGCCAGCGGGCTCGTTTCGATCCCGCCGACTCGGCCTCACTTTTTGGCCATGCTGCGGAGATGTCGCACGAGCTTCGCGCGAGAGATTCCGAGCAGCCGCGCCGTTTGCCTTTGATTTTCATTCGTTTGCTGAAAGACGAAACTCACGTGCCGATCGACCGCTTTGCGTAAAGACAGATCGGCGCTTGCTGGCTGATCATGATTCGAATTCGCCAGACGGTGCGCTGCCACCGCCGGAGCCGCCGTCTCGGTGGGCTCCAGATCTGGCGCGAAAACCACGTGTTCCGGCAAGACGACCGATCGATCGCAAAAAAGCGTCATTGTTCGCACCGTGTGATGCAACTCCCGCAAATTCCCGCGCCATTCGTGCAGCAGGAGTTTCCGCATCGCTTCAGGATGGATGGCATTGATTTCTTTCCTTTCACCTGCCGCAGCCGCCCGCAGCTCGCTGGCGATCAGAGCCGGGAGCTCATCCTGTCGCTCGCGCAGCGGAGGAATCAAAAGAGTCAGCCCGTTCAGCCGATGATAAAGATCTTCGCGAAATTTCCCGTTTCGGATGCTGACCCGCAGGGACGTGTTCGCGGCACAAATGATCCTGACATCGCACGTCAACATGCGCTCGGAACCGAGCCGTTCGAATTCGCCATACTCGAGCGCTCGCAGAATTTTTACCTGCGCGAGCGCGCTCATTTCCGAAATCTCATCCAGGAAAAGAGTGCCGCCGTGCGCGAGTTCGAACTTTCCTTTCACGGTCTGCTGCGCGCCGGTAAACGCGCCGCGTTCATGCCCGAAAAGCTGGCTCTCGAGCAAGGTGTCACTCATGGCCGAAGCATTGAACGAGAGGAACGGCTTCTTCGCCCGCAAAGAAGAATTATGAATCGCGTGGGCGAGGAGAGTTTTCCCAGTGCCGGTCTCGCCCAAGATCACAACCGGCACATCCGAGCGCGCGGCGAGCGTCGCCAGGCGCAGGCAACGCTTCATCGCTTTGTTCACCGTAGCGATGTCTTCGACTTTCAGTCGTGAATGCGGCGAAGGCATGCGCAGCGGACTTCAATCGAGCACGCTCTCGCGCAATTGCCGGAGCGGCTCGAAAAGCGACTCGATCAAGGTGCGTTTCCCCACCACGATACGGGCCTGCCCCCGCATCCCGACCCGGAGCGCGAGCGGCTGTTTCCGTTTCAAATTCTTCACCTCATCCAGCGAAGCGAGAGCGACAAAGCGCGAGCCCTCCGTCGCGGAAACCGCAGAGGGACTAATCCAATCCAGCTTCGCATTCACCGCGCCGTAACGCTGGTACGGATAGGCATCGAGAAAGAAGCGGACGCGCTGCCCAACCTTCAGCCGCGGGAGCGCAGACTCCTGCACCGTAAGCCGGGCCAGCGGTTGCGCGTCAGAACGCGCGAGTTGGCAAAGCTCCTGGCCACCCTGGACGACCGAGCCGGCGTTACGTTGCGCGAGAGAGATTACCACCGCGTCATACGGCGCACGAATGCTGAGCAGATCTTCCGAAGAATTCATGAGGTCGCCTTTGAACCCAGCCAGCCGATACTTCAGCTTCTCGATTTCTCCCAGCCGCTCGCTCTGCAGCCGCGAGTATTCCGTCTCCATCCGTTGCCGCTCTAGTTTCACCTGCTGCAACGTTCGTTCGGCCACGCTTTGGTTCTTCTCCGACTCCGCCAGATCCAGGCGCAAGCGGATCAGCTCGACGCCGGAAATCCCACCGGCCTTCGAAAGCTTTTCCATGCGCGTGACCAATTCGAGATTCGTGACCGCGTGTTTCTCCCGGAATTTCACTTCGCTCTCCGCTTGGGAAATTTCGGCATCCTTGATGTCGATCTGCGAACGATACGCGCCCTCGGCCTTGGCGAGATCTGCTTCTTTGGTGCGCAGATCTTCCCGAGCACTGCGCAACTGCGTATCGAGGCCCCGAATTTCATCGGAGCGAAGGACAAAAAGCTCCTGGCCAGCTTTGACGGCCTCTCCCTCGCTCACCCCCACCTTGTTCACGACCGCCGTGCGCGGCGATTGGATCGGATCAGCGCCGTCCTTTGGCACCAGAATGAAAGCGCAATGCACCGCCTCGGGGAGCCGAACCACGATGGCCACAAGGAGCGAGACCGCAAAAATCCCGATGAGGATTCGCGCCCCCGCGCGGATGATCCACGGTGGTGGATCCTGCGGCATCATCTCCGATTCCGTGTCGAGGGAGGTAGCGAGCGCGAATGGTGAAGGCATCCGTCAGATTCCCAGTTGCTGACTCGAGAGGTAAAAATAAAGGCCGCGCTGCGCCATCAATTCATCGTGCGTCCCGCATTCCGCGACCTCGCCCTTTTCCAGAACGACAATCGTGTGCGCCTCGCGAATCGTGCTCAAGCGGTGCGCGATCACGATCGTGGTCCGGCCGGCCATGAGGCGACCCAGATTATCCTGAATCGCGCGCTCCGATTCCGTATCCAGCGCGCTGGTGGCTTCGTCGAAAATGAGAACCGGCGGGTTATTGTAAATGGCGCGCGCGATCGCGATGCGTTGCTTTTGCCCGCCGGAAAGGGACAAACCGGACTCGCCGATCTTGGTCTCGTAACCCATCGGCAGGCGCATGATGAAGTCATGCGCGCTGGCGGTTTGTGCGGCCACCAGGACTCGATCCAAATCGGGCTCCGCATCTCCGAAAGCGATGTTCTTCGCGATCGTTTCGTTGAACATGTGGTTCTCTTGCAGAACCATGCCGATGTGACGGCGGACGTCGCGATAGTTGAGCGTTTTCAGGTCCGTCTGGTCGAACAAGATCGTCCCTTCCGTCGGTTCCAGCAGGCCTGCGATCAACTTGATCAGCGTCGTTTTCCCGCACCCGCTCCGACCCACGAAAGCGACCATGCGCCCGGGCGCGAGATTGAGATTGATCTTGTTCAGGATGTTCGGAGCCTCGGGCCCGCCATAACGAAAACTCACGTTCTTGAGCTCGATCCGGCCCTCCAGGCTGTGCACCGGCTGCAGCTGCGAACGATCCCGGCCCTGCTCCGGTTCCTGTTCGAAGATATCGTTCAACCGGTTCATCAACACGGAAGCCAGTTGCACATTATCCCACACGCCGAGCGTGCGCATGATCCCTCCGTAAGCCATCGCCGTCAGTGAGCTGAAGGCCACGAAACCGCCCACGCTCAGATCGCCGGCCATCACCTGATTTGCGCCCACCCAGAGGAAGATCGCGGTCGAGAGCATGCCGATCGTCGTCAGGATGCTGTCGTAAGACATCACGATGAAGCTGCTCTTAAAAAGCTTCCGCGAGACGGAGAGGAACTCATTTAACATCGCGTCGCGAAAGACTGCTTCCGCGGCCGCCGCTTTCACGGCTTCGATGCCCTTGATCGAATCGATCTGGTGCGAGCTGTATTTCCCCTGGCTCTCCTCCACGCTTTGGAACATCGGCCGCAGCACTTTGAAGGAGAAAATCATCAGCCCGGCGTAGAGCGGCGCCGTGGCCAAAAACGCGAGCGTGAGCGAAAAGCTGTAGATCGACATCAAGATGATGGCGCCCAGCAATTGCACGATTGCCAGCATGGCGCCGATGCCGTCCTGCACTGCGAACTGCCGCACCTGCTTCGCGCCATCGAGGCGGCGCTGGATATCGCCTGTGCGCCGGCTCGTAAAATACGTCATCGGCAACGAGAGCATTTGTCGAGTGAGGAAATCGAGGATGGCCGTATCCAGCCGCACCGCGGTGAAAGCGAGGATGTATTGCTGCGCCAGCGTCGCTGCTTGCACGAAGAGGAGCGCGATCCCCATCCCAAGCAGGATGGTGGCGAGGAGGCCGATATCCTTTTCTACGATCACCGTATCGACCACCATTTGGGTGAAAACGGGGAAGAGCAGTTGCAGAAAACTGACCGCAATCGCGAGCATCAAAACCTGCACGAGGTAGCCTTTAAACTTGGCCAGAAACGGCAGGACCCACGCGATACCCGACCGGCTTTCAGGCGCGTTTTGAAAAGCGATCGTGTAATCGAAAAGCGCGGCGTAGCCGGACCAATTTTGTTCGAATTCCTTCCGCGGAATTTTGCGCATTCCCATCGCCGGATCGGCCACGCGCACGGAGGCGTCGTTTACCTCCGTCAGCACCATCCAGTGGTTCCCCTCCCAATGGACGATGGCCGGGAGCGGCATGAGCGGAAGGTTGCGCATGGAGATCTTTAACGCGCGCGCCGCCAGGCCGAGATCGGTGGCCGCGCGGCAGATCGCTTTCAAACTCGTCCCGTCGGTCGAGGTATGACAGAGCTGCCGAATGCGCGAGAGGCTAACCTTGCGGCCGAAGTGCCGGCAGACCATCCCCAAGCTGGCCGCGCCGCAGTCCATTTCGTCGATCTGCCGGACGTGCTCGAAACGACGGATGCGGCCCTTCTTTTTCCGGAAGTGTCCTTCCTCATCGGCGAAGGGATCGTCGCTTGTCGCTTTTTCTTTCGTCGGCTCCTGACCATCGAGCGCCAGCTTGTCGTGCGCCGCCGCTTCCGCCGGCAAAAGTTCCGTCGTGAAATCCAGTGGCACGCGCGCTTCGGTGTCTGCCTGGTATTGCGCCAAACGCTCCGCCAGAAGTTTGTCGAATTCCGGGTAATGCCGCTTCAGATCGAGCACCGCCTCCGGTTTTAACGCGAGCGTCCGGCAATCGCTGAACGCTTCCACCGAAGCCGCGCGCCGGGAGCCGTTCAGGATCGAGAGTTCCCCGAAGAAATCTCCCTCGCGATAAAAGGCGAGATTGCGCTCCGTTCCATTCAAGCCGGCAAACGCCCGCGCTCTGCCTTTCTCGATGATATAGAGCGGACCGGCTTCATCCCCCTCGCGGATAATCAGATCGCCTTTGCCGAAACTGACTGGCGTCAGCTTGTCGATAATGTCGCGCAAAGCCGCCGCCGGCAGCCGGCCGAAATTGCTGAACTCGTAGAGAAACCCCTGCAACGCGCGATGCCGCCCCATCGCCTCCACATGGCGCTGCAATTCCGGCTCCACCTGCAGGAGCTGGAGAAAAGCTGCGCGATCCAGGCGTAACAAATCCACCGCGGTACTGCAGCGCACCGTGGCATTCCGTTTCCCGCCCTCGGCCAGCGAAGCTTCTCCAAAACTATCGCCCGGACGCAGCGTCCCGAGCGCCACCTCATCGCCCGAGGTCTGCGTTTTTAGCGCGCGCGCGCGCCCGGAAATAAGGATGTAAAACGCCGCCGCTTCATCACCTTGCCGCACGATGACGTCGCCGAAATCGTAGTGCTCTTCTTGCAGCAGCGGCCGCATTTTCTCGTAATCCTCATCCGGCAAAAGATGAAAGAGCGAAGACCGGCGCAGTAATTCCTCGTCCTGTGTGCGCATAGGGTCAGAGCGAGAGATGCCAATGCACGTGCGCGGCCACGGCGTCGGCAAAATGCCGGTTCATCACGCGCTGCTCCACCCGGCGCTGCACCCCTTTATCCTCCGGGTCGGGCTCATTTTTCGACAGCACGCGGCAGAGCCGGTACTCCCCGTCTACTTCCATTGGCTCCAGCACACGACCCGGAATAACGCTGAGAAATTGTTGCTGCGTCTCGGGCGGGATGTCCTCCAGGAGCAGCTTTTTGCGATGAAACGGATAACGCCCTTCGAGGGCGACGTCCTCCATCGACATGCCATCTTCCCGCACGCAAAGCAGCGCTTCGCGAGCCGCATCCAGCGAATCGAACTCGATGATCTCCAGATCGAAAACCGTGAGCTCGAAACGCAGAGATTGCAGCTCCCGTTTAAATGCTTCCCTCGTGAGCACGTGTTCGCGTTGGTCCTGATAGATCGCTTCCAGGCGCAGCATCTCCATGAGCCAGGCCTCGTCCCGCCCGACTTCAGCCAGCCAGCGCGTGACCTCGCCGTCGCCCAGACCCGACCGCTCCAGAAACGCCGCCCGCGCGCCCGCCACCATCGCTGGAGCAAGCGTTCCCGTCGCATTCTGGCCCACCGCGAGGCGACGGGCCAGGCGGTTGGCCATGCCCGCCATTTCCCCAGTCAGCACCAGTTCGCCGTGCAACGAATCCCGGAGCTCGGGCGGCGCCGAAAGAAGCGGCACAGGCTCGCCTTTTACGTCGCTCATCTCGTTGCCCCAATATTGGCGGGTAAAAAAAGCGCTGAAATCCGAGAGTGTGAGATCGCGGTCTACCAGCCACTGCTCCGTTTCCTCCGCCGTGATCAGATCATGGTCATAACGAAACTCCTGCACCACTGCATCGACCACGTCCTCATCCGTCTCGCGCCCTTCCTCGTCCGCACGATTTTCGCACGCCAACCGACGCAGCAGCTCCGTCCAGACCGGCTCGAGTTCGCCACGAAACGCGGCCGCGTCCACGATATCCCGCACCGTGTAGACAGTGGCGCCCACGGCAAAGATTTGCCGGATGTCAGCATTCAAAGCAGGACTGCTCCCGGCCATGCGGACTTTTTACGCGCGGCCGGAGTCGCATGTCCAGCTTGGGTTTGGCCAGAGCGAGCCGGCATTTCCCATTGCCTCCATCAGTGACCGCGTGATTCGCCCCGCAAAACGGGACAAAATTCTTCCTGGTCGGCTGCTGTCGCGCTGTCGCGAAAAGACCCTAAGGCGCTGTCGCAGCCTCGGAGTACGGACCTGCCTCGTAGGAGCCTTGCCACTCCGCCGCGGTCCTCCATCAGCGCCTTCATATTCCAATGGATGTGCCCGGGAGAATCGGTCCCGCGGCGAGTGAGCGCGATCTGCTCGATGATCTCGCGCGCGGGGCGTTGCGATCCGACGCGATCGGTCGCGATTCCCGGCCAGATTGGCGTTCCCTTGCTTTGCGCTCGCCACCATTCCAAGAGGACAGGAAAACTCTGCTTCGCCGGCGCGATACTCCAGTAGAGCTGAGGCGACATATAATCACACCAACCTTCCGCCAGCCATTTGCGCGAATCAGCGAAGAGCTGGTCGTATGCGTCCAGTTGCGCAATCGTCGTCGCCGGAACGCCTGGTCGCCAAATGCCGAACGGGCTGATTCCCACCTTCACGGAAGACTTGGTCGCCTTTACCGTGCGATACATCGAACGCACAAAATCGTTGATGTTCTCGCGTCGCCAATCGGCCCGGCTCATCCCTGTTTTCTCGCCGTAACGTTGCCACGAACTCTCATCTGCAAACGATGCGCCCTTCGCCGGATACGGATAAAAATAATCATCGATGTGCACGCCATCGATGTCGTAACGGCGCACGATATCGTTGATCACGCCGAGCACGTATGCGCGCGCGTCGGGTTCGCCCGGATCGAGCCAAAGCTGGTTCCCGTAACGGCGCACCCACTCCGGGTGCCTCTTCGCCACGTGACTGGAGGCCAGTTTGGTTCCCGCGTTGGTCGCGGCGCGAAATGGGTTGATCCACGCATGCAACTCCAGCCCGCGCCGATGCGCTTCCGCAATGGCGAAGGCCAAGGGGTCATATCCAGGATCGACACCCTGGCTCCCGGTTAAAAATTGCGACCACGGCTCTGTGCTCGAGGAATACAAGCGCGTCACTCGCCGGGCGCACCTGGAAGAGGATGGCGTTCAGCTTCAACTCCACCGCGCGGTCGAGAATGGCGCGCAGCTGCGCTTTTTGCGTCTCCGGCGAAAGCCCCGGTTTGGAAGGCCAATCGATATTGTGCACTGTAGCCACCCAGGCGCCGCGGAATTCGGAGGCTGCCTCCGCGGTCATCGTCAGGAAGACTGCCAGCCAGACACCACAAAACCAGAGACATCGCATCACGCCTCCGTCGCATGCTTTAGCGCCACCGCCAAAACCGGCGGTTGTGTTTACCCGCAAATGCGACATACTCTCCACTCTTGGAAGAAGTTCTCGTTTTGTTCGTTGCATGGTAGATCGTCAGTTGAGATTCCTCATTGATGATTCTGAAACCCGATTCTCGGGAACAGCTCTGTAGCTGGCGGTCTTTCGCTCCAAGTTTAATAAAAGATGAAATTGTACGTAGGTAATCTCTCCTTTGAGACGACAGAAAACGATCTCCAGGACATGTTCGAACAACACGGTAAAGTAAGCGAAGTCGCTCTCATGATGGATCGCACCACGGGCCGTTCCCGCGGGTTTGCGTTCGTGACCATGAACGATGCGACCGAAGGCAACGCCGCCATGGCCGCCTTCAACGGCAAAGAAGTGCAGGGACGCACTCTGACCGTGAACGAAGCGCGCCCTCGCGAAGAGCGGCCGCGCCAATCCGCCGGCGGACGTTACTAGCCCGCTGATTTGATTCTGCGAGCCGGCGTTCGCTTAACCCGGGCGCCGGCTTCGCAACTCTATGGATTCTAAAAAAGCGATCGAACTCGAAGGGAAGATAACTTCCGTCCTCGCGGGCACCATGTTCCGCGTTCAGTTGGCTAACGACCACACTGTCCTCGCCCACATCTCGGGCAAAATGCGCAAGCGTTTCATCCGCCTTACCACTGGCGATCGGGTGAAACTTCAGATGTCGCCTTACGATATCGACAAGGCCCGAATCGTTTACCGGCTCGGCTGACCAATTTTCCACCGGCAGTAAACCCCCACCCACGATCTCATGATTAAACGCGTTCTCGTCCGTTGCCCGTCCACCGCGAAGCTCACAGCGACTGGCCAAACCGTGGAAGAAGATTCCTGGGACTCCACCAAGCTGAAACAGCACAAAGCGACCTGCCCCCACTGCCAGGGCAAGCACGCCTGGACGAAGAAAGACGTCGTCCTCGCGCGGTAAGTCCTGCCCTCTCATAACCGCGCATCTCTGCGCGCATCCGGCGGACGAGCTTGGGCGAATGATGTGACAACCGTCGCATTCCGAAGCGCTTGTCTTCTGGATTGACACGGTCGCCACTCTTTCAACTAAAGTCCGCCGTGCTTCGATCTTTCACCCGCCTCCTCCTGGTGATCGCGCTTTGTTCCGCGATCGGCCTGCAATGGGTCGCGGTGCAGTCCATTGCCTGGACCGCGATGTTGATCGAGAACGTCAAATTCTTTCCCGTCGCCGAAGCGCTCGCGAAGACGTTCGACGGCCAGCATCCCTGCGATCTTTGCCTCGTGGCGCAAACGGGCCAAAGCCACGACCGGCAGCCTGAAGCGCAAACTGTCCGGGCGAAGATCGATCTGATCTGCGCCGCGCGTCCCCTTTCCCTCGAGACGTCTTTTGAGACGATCCGTTATCCGCGTCACGGCGCCGCCGTGCTCGCGCGTGGCCAAACTCCGGCCGTCCCTCCGCCGCGAGTCGCTCTCGCTTAGCCCAAAACCGTAAACGGACTGGGCTCCAAGCTTCGGCTTGCGCGCCGGCCCGTTTTTAGCAGCGCAGATAACCCGGACGCCTCGCGCCGTTCGCGCCAGGGGTCCATCGCAGAGCGACTCAATGATTTCCAAAAAAACGATTCTCCTTGTCACAATTCTATCCCTTCCAGCATTCCACATTACGCGGCCAGGACGCTGTCAGAACCAGCGGTGAAACCGAACGCGTCGTCGTCACGGCGGCGGAGTTGGCCCTCACTTCACCGTCTATTGAAAAGGCCCGCGCCCAGGCGGCATTAACTCCAGGCGGCACCGCCGTCGTGGACGCCGAGGAATATCGGCGCGGCCGCGCCACCAGCTTGAAAGACGCGCTCGACTTCGCGCCGGGCGTCTTCGTCCAGTCACGCTTCGGCGCCGAAGAGTCGCGCGTTTCCATTCGTGGCTCGGGCATTCAACGCACTTTCCACGGCCGCGGCATCAAGCTCCTGCAAGACGGCGCGCCCATTAACTTGGCGGATGGGGGTTTCGATTTCCAGGCGATCGAGCCTCTCGCCGCGCGCTACATCGAGGTCTTCCGCGGCGCCAACGCGCTCGAGTTTGGCTCCACCACTTTAGGCGGCGCGATCAATTTCGTCTCCTTCACTGGGCAGGATGCTCCGCGCTTCGATCTCCGGTTGGAATACGGCAGCTTCCAGTCGTTCCGCGCACAAATTGCCACCGCGGGCGTCGTCGGCGCGTTCGATTATTTCGCGTCGCTGACCCATTTCTCACAAGACGGATTCCGCGAGCAGAGTGAGCAGCAGAACTTCCGCTTCTTCGCCAATCTCGGCTACCGCATCAGTCCGGGCCTCGAAACGCGCTTTTACGTCACTTATGTGGACACGGATTCTCAGTTGCCCGGCGACGTTACCAAAACCCAACTCGATACCGATCCGACCGTCGCCCAGCGCGTGCCGGCGAATCTTCGCGCTTTCCAGCCAGTGGCCCGCTTCGATCACGTCACGAGCGATTGGCAGCGCAACTTTGAACTCTTCCGGCTGGCGAATCGCACTGCGTTCGTGGCTGGCGATCAGCAGCTCTCGATCACCTCGTTCTGGAGTTACAAAGACCTGGATCACCCGATCCTCTTCGTCATCGATCAACTCAGCAATGATTTCGGTCTCAACTTCCGCTACGACAATGCGTCAGACTTGTTAGGCCGGCAGAACCTTTTCACGCTCGGCTTCGCGCCGACCTATGGAATCCTCCAGGACAATCGCTTCGATAACGTCTTCGGCGCGCGCGGCGCGAAGTTCGCCGCCAGCGAACAGGAATCGCTCAACCTCGATTTCTATCTCCAGGATACCTTCTACCTCCTCCCGCAGATCGCAGCCATCGCCGGCGTCCAGGTCAGTTATGCCCGGCGGGACAACACGGATGAGTTTCCCGTCACCGCGACAAATCCCGATAATACCGACACGCAGGATTACCTCGGCGTGTCGCCTAAACTCGGCCTGCTCTGGAACGTGGCCGAACGGGCGCAAATCTTCACAAACGTCAGTCGCAGTTTTGAGCCGCCCACATTCGGCGAACTCGGCAACGCCGCGAACAACGGCGCTGGCCTCGTGCAGTTGGATCCGCAGACCGCGACCACGGTGGAGCTGGGAACACGCGGGCAACGCGGGCCGGTCGATTGGGATTTCGCCTACTACTACGCCTGGCTCGATGACGAGCTGCTCGAAGCGCAGGTTCAACCGGGCTTGAACCAGACCGTGAATGCTGGGCGAACCATTCATCAGGGCGTGGAAGCGGCCCTCGCCGTCGATCTCTGGCAAAACATCTTCGTGCACGGACAAGGCGAGCGAGTCATCGGCGGCGATCATAAGAACGTCGCCTCCGCCGTGCCGGCGCGACCCGGCGATCGTCTGCGTTTGCGCCAGCTCTATCTCTGGAACGATTTCCGTTTCGAAAACGACCGCGATTTTGGCGACAATCGTCTGGCCGGAATACCGGAGCACTATTACCGCGCCGAACTTCTCTACGAACATCCGTGCGGCTTTTACGCCGGCCCGAACGTCGAGTGGTCACCGCGGAAATATAATGCGGACTTCGCCGAGACCACTTTTGCCGATCCGTATGCGCTGCTTGGGTTCAAGGTCGGATACCGCGCCGCGCGCGGTCTCTCGGCTTTCGTGGAAGCTAAGAATCTCACGGACAAGCATTACGCCGCGAGCACGGAAGTCGTCCGGCTGGCCACTCCGAATCAGGCAATTTTTCTCCCGGGCGATGGGCGGGGCTTCTTCGGCGGCATCGAATGGAAATGGTAACAAAATGAAAAACTCTCTCCTCTATTTCACCCTCATCCTCGCCGGTCACGTGCAGCGCACTCCGCGCGCATGAGCACCCAGCCAAAACCGGCGGCGTGCAATCGCTCGATGTCTACGCGGCGGACGGACGGGAATATCTGCTCACCGGCGAAAAGCCTTCGGACAGACGCGGAAGCGCAAATCTTCCTCCGCGTTTCCTCCGACGATGGCGTGAGCTGGTCCGAGCCAGTCCGCGTGGACGAAGGAATCGCTGCGCCCTTCGGCTTGAGCCGCGGGAACGACGCCAGAATCGCGGCCCATGGAGATCGGCTCGTGGCCGTCTGGACCACGGCGGGCGAAGACGAATGGGGCACCGGCCCGATGGCGACCGCGCTCTCGTCCGATGGAGGGAAGACATGGCAAGCGGGCCCAAATCCCGCGGATGATGGGCTGCGGACCGGCCACGCCTTTATCGATGTCAGCGCCGATGCCAAGGGCGCGTTCCACCTCGTCTGGCTCGATCATCGATCCGGAAAACAAGGCCTCTATCATGCGCGCTCCGACGACGGCGGGGCGCACTGGGCGCCTAACGACACGATCGACGCGGAGACGTGCCAATGCTGTTGGAACGTGGTCACAACCAGCACGCAGGGCGACGTCTTGGCTCTCTATCGCGATGTCGATCCGCGCGACATGGCTTTGGCTTCCAGTCGCGATGGCGGGAAAAGATGGGAACGCCAAACATCACCCGCGGTCTTCGACTGGCAGATCAACGGCTGTCCGCACGTCGGCGGCGCGCTCGTCACCGCAGACAAAAAGCTGCACGCAATTGTCGGCACCGGGAAAGGAGACGCCGCCGGTCTCTACTACGTGAGCTCCCCTAACGAGGGGCAGGAATGGTCCCGCCCGAAACGCCTGGGTGGAAACGACGCCCGCCATGGCGATCTCGCCCTTAGCGGCCGATCGATTGCCAGCGCGTGGGACACACCCGGCGCAAAAGGCGCAGCCATCTCCGCCGCGGTTTCCGGCGGGGACGATCCTCAGTTTGTCCCCGCGAAAATCGCAAGCGACACTTCCGCCAACCATCCGCGCGTCTTGCCCACGCGAGATGGTTTCCGCGTTTTCTGGACCGAAAACAGCGAGACACGGAAATCGTTTGGCGCAGTGCCGTGCTCGGCGCATCTTCCACCGTTCAGAACACGAAGATGATCAGCGCGCCTCGCTCCGTTGAGTTCCAGATGTTCGACAGCGCCAGACTCACTTGATAGGCTCGCGCAATGAAAGCGCTCGCATCGACCGACAAAGTTCCGTCCCGCTGCTCAGCGCCTGCCCAACGTCTCCACCATCGACCAGATCATGGTTGAAGAGCGCGCCGCCGCGTTCGGCAAGCGCAGCATCAAGACCTCCGCCAAACTCGCTGGTTTAAAGATGGCCATCTCCATGATGGACCTCACCACCCTCGAAGGAAAAGATACACCCGGCAAAGTCGCCTTCCTCTGTCGCAAAGCCATGCAACCGATGGCCGCTCGCTACGAAGTGCCCTCCTGCGCCGCCGTCTGCGTTTATCCAAATCTCGTCCGCGCCGCCAAAAAATTTCTCGGCGACTCCGGCGTTAAAGTGGCCTCCGTTGCCACCGCTTTCCCCACCGGCCTCATGCCTCTGCGTTTGAAGTTGCAAGAAGTCCGCAGCGCCGCGAGCGATGGCGCGGATGAGATCGATATGGTGATCGATCGCGGCGTTTTCCTCGCGGGAAATCACCAACGCATCTCCGACGAAATCGAAGCCACGAAAGAAGCGTGCGGCGACGCGCATCTCAAAGTCATCCTCGAAACCGGCGAACTCGGCACCTACGACAACGTCCGCACCGCCAGCGACATCGCGATGCGCGCCGGCGCGGATTTCATCAAGACCTCCACCGGCAAAATTTCTCCCGCCGCCACCATGCCGGTCACGCTCGTGATGCTGGAAGCCATCCGCGATTACTTCTACGAAACCGGCGTTCGCATCGGCATGAAACCCGCCGGCGGCATTCGCACGGCCAAGCAAGCCCTCGCCTACCTCGTCATGGTAAAAGAAACGTTAGGCGACGATTGGCTCACGCCCGATCTCTTCCGCTTTGGCGCCAGCACCCTCGCCAACGACGTCCTGATGCAGATCGCCAAAACCGTCGACGGCAATTACCAAAGCGCCGACTACTTCTCGCTGCCGTAAGCTGCGCGGAAATGTGCGTCATCCCCGAAGCCACAGCGCGCGGCGTCGTTTCAGTGTCGCCACTTCTTCGCTGCACCAGGCGAACCGCTGAAACGCTTCTCCAAGCGCATGCCGCCTTTTCCGTGCGGACTATTCCAACACGAACTCCCCTCCTTCGCGCGCGGCGTTGACGTTTAGGCTGGAGCCACATTCGGCCACGCGCGCGTGACTTTCTGCGACCATCGCTTCGATTTTGGCGTCGTCATGGTCGGGATCATGGTGGAAGAGGAAAAGGTTTTTGACGCCGGCGCGCATCGCCAAATCGACGGTGTCGTCGGCGCAGGTGTGGCCCCAGCCGAGGCGGGTCGGGTATTCGACGCGGTCGTATTGCGAATCGGAAATCAGGACGTCGGCGTTGCGCATGAACTCGATCACTTTCTCATCCTGCGAGCGCGCGTAATCGATTCCCGGCTCGGAGTTCTCGTTCGCGACTTTTTGCCTTTCACGCTCGTGGCGTTCGTAGGCTTCGTGGTCGGGGATGTAAACAATGTCGCCTTTGGCGGTCGAGAGGCGGTAGGCGAGGCAGATGCCGGGGTGGTTGGAAAAAATGGTCCGCACTTTCGCGGCGCCGAGATCGAATTGCATGTCTTCCAATTCCTCGAAGGTGACATGGCTCGACATCTGATTCAGGCCGACGGGGAAGAAGGCGGTTTGCATTTGCTCGAAAAGGGCGCTGCGCAAACCGTGCACGGCGCCTTCGTAGCCGAGGATGCGCACGTTGACCTTCGGGTTGTAGGCGGGCATGAAAAAGGGGAAGCCCTGGATGTGATCCCAATGCGTGTGCGTAACGAGCATGGAGATGTTCATCGGCTGGCCGTTGGCCTCGCGCATGAGCGCTTTGCCGAGGCCGCGAATGCCGGAGCCCGCATCGAGGATGATGACTTCGTTCCCGACCCTTACTTCCACACAGGAAGTGTTCCCACCGAACCGCGCGGTCTCGCGCCCGGGCGTGGGAATGGAGCCACGCACACCCCAGAAACGTAGCCGCACGGGACCGGCGATGACCGGCCGTGGCGGTGGCGCGGGCGCGGCGGACTCGTCGGCTTGGGCCAAAGTCTCGAGCAGGTCTGCGGGCGTGATCGGCTTGACCAAATAATCGTCCGCGCCCGCGGCCATCGCGGTAAGGCGATCATTCGCGAAGCGGCTCACACCCGTCAGAACCACGCGGGTAGCCTTCAATTGCGCGGTCTCGCGGATGCGACGGCAAACCTTAAAGCCGTTCCCTTTCGGTGTGCGCAGATCGCACAGGACCGCATTGGGTTGGTGCTCATCCACCAGTTTCAAGCCCGCTTCGCCGGTCTCCGCTTCCAGCACCCGCCAGCCGCCCCCGGTGAGGCATTGCGAAAGCAGCGCGCGACTGAGCGCGTCATTGTCAATCAGCACGAGCGTCTTCATTGCGCGGCCACCTTCGGCAGCCGGATCCAAAAGCTGTTCCCGCTCGTTTCGCCCGGTTCGCAGCCGATTTCGCCGCCACAACTCTCAATCACGATGCGACAAAAATGCAGCCGCACCGCCGAGGCGTGAGAACCGGCCGCCGGCATGGCGAAGGTCGAAAACAGGTCGTCGTAGGCTTCGGCCGACATCCGCGGCGCGCTGTCGGTCACGCGGCATAGCAGCGCATCCGTTTCGTCCTCTTCTGTGATCTCGACCGCGCCACCTGCCGGCGCGCGTTCGAGCGCATTCTCCAGTAAGCCGGTGAGGACCCGCTCCAGATGGCTTGTTTCCACCGGCACGCGCAGCGCGCCGCTTCGCGCTGTGGGCCGCGTCAGCTTCACGCCCTTATCGGCGAAGGCGCTCCCCACCATTGCAAGCGCTTGGGAGAGCGCCGCCCAGAAATCGGCCGCGTTCCCATTCGCCATCCCACCCCCGTAGATGGTGCTCATTTCTTCCGCGAAGACATCGAGGACCCGCCCGATGAGTCGCTGCTGCTCCTCCGTCCCGCGCGTCGCCAGGCCTAACAAGACCTTCGTGCGCGGCGGATTGTCCTCCGCTTCGATCAAACGGAGCGAGGTCACGATATTAGCCAGCGTGGCCGTCATCTCATCGGCCACGCAGTGCAGCAGAATTTCTTTCTTCTGGATCTCGGAGTTTAAGCGCTGATGCGCGATCACGGTTTCGCGCGCTTTTTGCAGCACGTCTTTCTTGGCTGCGAACTCCGCACCCAAGCGCTCGATCAGCAAGACCGCCTCGCCGTTAAGCATCATGGCGGTCGCTTCCAATTCCACTCGGGCGCCTGCGGCCGTCTCCTCCACCCACGGACCCGAGCGCGGGCGTTGCTCTCCGCTTCCATGCCAGCAGGCCTCGGCGTCAATGAGGAAGTTCTCCAGGAACGGTGACGCCTCCGTGAGCGGAAGGATCGGTCCATCTTTCAGCGCCGGCCAGAGGTTGCGTAACCATGGCGGAGCAGCACCGGCCGCCCTGAGCGATCCATTTTCCTGACGAAGAAAAAGCGCATAGCCGAGCGTCTCCAAAACAGCGTCCGCTGGGGAAATGGGGGCCATGCTTTATCGGGATGTTTTAGCTCGCTGCGATCATTCTCCGCGCCAACTCCGTGAAAGCCTCCTCCACCTGCTCCCCTGCTCTCGCGCTCGTCTTGATGACATGCCAGCCGTCCGCTGCCAAGCCGGCAATGCGGGCGTCATCCACTTCCCATTGCGGTGCGAGGTCGGCTTTGTTTAGGGCCAGGAGAAAAGGTGCGCTGCCCATGCTCCCCTCCACCCGCGTCTTCAATTCCAAAACCTGATCCAGCGTGACCGCGCGCGTTCCATCTGCCACCAGCAGGAATCCGCTCGTGCCGCGCAGATAGGAGGTTTGCAGGCGCTGGAAATCATCATCGCCCGCCAGGTCCCAGATCATCAACATCACTTCCTCTTCACCCACCCGAACGGTTTTCTTATCGATCTTCACTCCCACGGTGGTGAGATATTTCTCGGAAAAAAGGCTGTGCACGAACTGCGCCACCAGGCTGGTCTTCCCCACGCCGGATGTGCCTAACAAACAAACCTTCTTCTGGATCATGGCGTGGCGGTGCCTGGTCTGAGGATAACCTTGAAGCCGACCCGGCGATCCGCCTGCTCGGGCATCGGCTCGCCCGCCGCAAGGGTCGCGCCCATGCCCATGACGCGAAACATTTGGGGGTCGAAGCCGCAACCAACGAGAAATTCCTGCACCGCTGTGGCCCGACGCAGGCTCAGCGCCTGGTTTCGATCCGACGCGCCGATGGCGTCGGCGCGGCCATGAATCTCGATCACGGCGGTATAGCCGAGCTGCTTCGCGGAAGCGAGGCACCGCCGCACCTGATCCGGCAAACGCGAAAGCGCGGCGAAACCTTCCGTGGCAAAATTATCCTTATCCACCAGGAAATAGACGAAGGCGCTTTCGATGATGGCTTTGGTTTCCTTGAAGGTTTGCAAATCCAGATCCGTCACCTTCCGATCATCGATTTCGCTGATACCCGGCAGGTCTTTCGCCCCCACTCGCACCTTCGCCAGCCAGGCGTGCGTCGCGTCGCCTTCCAGCACGAGCGTTTGGTTTTTGCCCATCTGCGCTTGAATGCCATCGGGCAAAGCGAAACGTTGCGTGAAACGCTCCAGCACCGGCTGCGGTGGGTAAGCGATCTGGAGTTGCTCATCCGCGATTGCCTGGATTCCCGCAACCCTGCGCGCGCCTTCGCGCACAGGCACGATCCACTCATAGGGTGCGCTGCCGGAAAGCTTCAAAGTCCCGTGGTCTACTTCCGCTTGGACGGTCGCTGGCGGCGAATAAGCCGCCTCGAAACGCTGCAGGACTAACGAAGAGTCGAGCGCCTGGTATTCTTTCCATGCAAAGCGAATGCCATCCGGATTAATCTTTTCCTTCTGGGCGATGACCAGAGGGTCTGCCGCCAGCGGATCGCGTAATCCGGCGATTTGCGAAGGCGCGATCCAACCGTGCTTTGCTTCCGTGATCGTGATTCCTGGTTGCGAGCGCAAGCGCGTCACAAAATCGTCCCACTTCGCCTGTCGGCGGAAACCGATGATCGCCGCCGCCACGATCAAGCCAATCACGGGCGCGAGCACGAAAGACACTCGGCCACGCTCACCCGCGACGGTCTTCGATTGATCGTATTGCGCGCGCAGACAGCTCTCCATCTCCGGTCGCAAGGAAGCGAATTCGGCCGCGTCTCCGGAAAATTTAGCCAGCGCCGATGCCCGCAAAATGTGCACGCTTTCGATCGTTTCCTCCAGCGCGGTGCGCAGCTCCCGCGGTGGATTTCCGCGAATGACCGCCGCCAGATAAGCGTGCCGCCCGGGCGCAATCCAAACCTGCAATTCGCCCACGCGAAACTCCTCCAGCGTAGCGTCCTGGCCCGTCTTAAAGGAATCGCGCGCGAAATCCTGAATCGCGCTCAACATTCCCGCCACCATGTCGGAATCCTGCGCCACGGCTTTGTCCGCGCTTACATGGAGAAGCGACAGGCTCGTCTCCCGATGAATCAAAAAAAGCTGCTCCACCCGATAGACCAGACTGCGCAGCATCACCACTTCCGCGAAACTGCGGCCTGTCCGCAAAGCCTCCAGGCGCCACTTCAATCCCTGCCACGAAAACGTGTGCTCGAGCGTCTGATTGAAGGACTGGAGCAAATTCCGCAGGCTTTCCGCGATCGAGCGCCTAACGACCGCTCCGATGATCGGATGCAGCGCATCAACGAAAACTTCCGGCCGCTGCTCGATCGATCCGCGCACCGAAGCCTCCACGGCCGGACGCAGCGCATGACTCAAGTCGTCACTCCGCTCGCCACTAAGTTTCAAGGCCTGCGGCAGCACGCCCGCGACGTCGTGCACTCGCTGGCTTTTATCCGCCAGCCGCGTCTGGACATCACGCAAATCCTTCCGCTCCCGCCGCAAAAGCAGGCGGCGAATTTCCTCCAACTCGGAGACCGGTTCGCGCGCACTCGGCGCGCCCGGCCGCGCCGGATTACTGCGCTCCGGGAACCTTGAACTCATTTTTCAAGCGCAGCGAAACTTCCGAAAGCATCTCCGCCAACGCCTCGCGTCCGGTCATGGCGCCGCGGATTTGCTGTGCCTCGTGATCAAGGCCCGCTTTCATCTGCTCGTGCTTCTCCGTCATCTCGGCGCTGAGCGCTTTCGATTGCTCCAGTAATTTCTCGCGCAGATCGCGCACATCCTGCGCAGATTGGTGATCGAGGTGCTGCAACTTGAGGCTCAAGCCTTGCGCCGTTTCTCCCAATTCGTGCGCCAGCTTATTGATCGCCTGGACCCGCTCTTCGTTCTCCGCGCGCAGCCGGTGGGTCATCGATTCCACCTCGCCTTTCATGAAGCCTTCCAAAGCCTGCAGGCGATGCTGTAGATCCGCCCGCACCTCGGCCGCTTCGCGCGTCAGCCGCTCCTCCAGCCGCTGGAAACGGCCGTCGTAATCGCGCATCTGCGAGCCAAAAAGAATATCGCGTATCCGATCGACGTTCTGGCTTTCGTCGACCGGCGCGCCGTTGCTGTGCTCTGGGGTTTGGGCTGGTTGATCCATGGCGTGGTGTCCCTGTCTTTCGGCTGATCGTATGGCGGAAACGCCGACGGACGCAATGTTCAAGAAAAGCCTGTCGACTAACGGTCTCCGAGCCGAAAATAAGACCGACCATGCGCAAACTCCTGCTCATCATTCTACTTCTCGGCGTCCTGATCGGCGTTGGCATCCTCGCTCTCCGTGACCGCAAGAACAGCGCACCCGCCGCGCCGGTTGCTGCAGGCGAACTGAAAACGATCTATGATCGGCTGATCGAATTCAGCGAACCAGTCCGGCAGCGATTATCGCCCTACTTCCAACGCGCGGGCGTCAATTATCCGCCCTCGCGCATGGCCTTCGTCGCCATCAAAGAGACGCGAAAACTGGAACTCTGGGCCGCCAACGAATACGAGGATCTGCGTTTCATTCGCGAATACGACGTGCTGGCTGCGAGCGGCCAGCTCGGCCCGAAATTGCGCGAAGGCGACAAGCAGGTGCCGGAAGGCATTTACCAGATCGTGCTGCTCAACCCGAACAGCCTGTATCACCTCTCGCTCCGCGTCAGCTATCCCAACGAGTTCGACCTCAGGCACGCCGCCGAAGAAGGTCGCACCGAGCCCGGCACCGACATCATGATTCACGGCGGCGACCGTTCCAGCGGCTGCCTCGCGATCGGTGACGAAGGCGCGGAAGACTTGTTCGTGATCGCGGCCTTAACCGAAACGCGCGAGATCCCGATCATCATCAGCCCGGTCGATTTTCGCGTGCGGGAATTCGCGCCGCCCGTTGGCGCACCGACGTGGACGGAAAGCCTCTACGCCAACATCCGCGCCGAGTTGGAAAAATTCGCACGCTAGCTTGAGACCGCCGGCAGAGCGGGCCTCCGTCATCCCGAGCTGCGCCTTATACCGCGCGGAATTTTTCGTGCAGCGGAACCCGGCAGCCGTTAGGAAACAAGCATGCCTCGCAAGTCCCGCTCGAAGGAAACCGCTGTGGTGCTCAGAGCGGAAAAGTCAGCTCCACCGTCCTGCCGCTTTGCCACCGTCCGAACGCCGACTCTCCTTCGGCGATCGCTGGAGCTACGCGCCCGCGCCGGAAGCGCACAACTACATCGAGCTGAAGAAGCGCTATTCGCTCTTCATCGACGGCAAATTCGTCGCGCCGCATTCGGGGAAATATTTCCCGTCCATCAATCCCGCGACCGAGGAAAAGCTGGCCGAGATCGCTGAGGGCGACGCGCATGATATCGATCGCGCGGTCAAGGCCGCGCGCGCCGCTTACAAAGGCGTCTGGGGCAAAATGTCCGGCCGCGAGCGCGGCAAATATCTTTACCGAATCGCGCGGCTGATTCAGGAAAAATCGCGCGAGCTGGCCGTCCTCGAAACGATGGATGGCGGCAAGACGATCAAGGAAAGTCGCGACATCGATCTGCCGCTGGTGGCGGCGCATTTTTTCTACTACGCCGGCTGGGCGGATAAATTGCAATACGCCTTTCCCGGCCGCACCGCGAGTCCGCTCGGCGTCGCCGGCCAGATCATCCCCTGGAATTTTCCGCTGCTGATGGCGGCGTGGAAACTCGCGCCCGCGCTCGCTTGCGGAAACACCTGCGTCCTCAAGCCCGCGGAAACCACCAGCATCACCGCGATGCATTTGGCGGAGATTTTCCAGGAAGCCGGCTTGCCCGATGGCGTCGTGAACATCGTCACCGGCGCCCGCGCGACTGGGCAGGCTTTGGTCGATCACGACGATATCAACAAGATCGCGTTCACCGGTTCCACCGCGGTCGGCAAAATGCTCACGCAAGCGGTCGCGGGCACGAAGAAAAAGCTCACGCTCGAATTAGGCGGCAAAGCGGCCAACATCATTTTCGAAGACGCGCCGATCGATCAAGCGGTCGAAGGCATCATCGCCGGGATCTTTTTCAATCAAGGCCACGTCTGTTGCGCCGGCTCGCGGCTGCTCGTGCAGGAAGGCGTCTTTCCGCAGGTCATTCGCAAATTGCGCGATCGCATCGCGACCTTGCGCGTCGGAAATCCGCTCGACAAAAATACCGACATCGGCGCGATCAATTCCCGGATGCAGCTCGATAAGATTCACGAGCTGGTCGATAGCGGATTGCAACAAGGCGCGGAGCTGGTGCAACCGCGCTGCAAGCTGCCGGAGAAAGGCTATTGGTATCCGCCGAGCTTCTTCACCGGCGTCACAGCCTCGCATCGCATCGCGCAGGAGGAAATCTTCGGACCTGTGCTGAGCGTCATGACCTTCCGCACGCCGGACGAAGCGATCGAGCGCGCGAACAACACCCCCTACGGATTAAGCGCCGGCGTCTGGACAGATAAAGGGAGCAAGATTTTCAAGATGGTGAGCAAGCTGCGCGCAGGCGTCGTCTGGGCGAACACCTTCAACAAATTCGATCCGACCAGCCCCTTCGGCGGCTACAAGGAAAGCGGCTTCGGCCGCGAAGGCGGGCGGCATGGCTTGATGCCATATCTTAATCTCAACTAATCGTTAGCCGACTTCTTCACGTCAAGATAGAGGAGAACAAACGCAATCCCCAGGAGCGGGCGGAGCACCGTCTGCAGGATGCCCAAGCCTACCGCCCAGAGCGCGAGTGGACCCGGTTTCGCCGCCGCGCTCATGGCTTTCACGATTTCCTGCGGATCCTGGGTTGTCGTCAGCACGTGATAGTAAGTGGACAGGACCGACCACTCCGTTCCAATGCTCAGAAGAGTGGCGACAAGGCACCAGAGAGAGGATATGACCGCACCGCGCCAAAGGGGGCGGCGCCACCACGGGAGTTCGCGACCGCTGCGCCCGATTTCTTTGCTGCGGCGAAGCGAGCCAATGATATCGGCGTCTTCCAGCACCGTGGCCTGTTGCCAGAAGAGAACGTTGCCGAAGACGCGGCTAAACATCCAGACTTGCAGGCCGAGCAAACCGAGCGCGACCACAATCAGCAGGAGATTCGGCGGGGCCGTGGCCACCATCAGGAGGATGGCGAACGCCAGCACCATCAGAAGGAAAAATGCCCCATACACCAGCAAGCAAAGCGCGGCCACACGCGGCCAATATTTCACCGCTCGCGAGACAATTTCCGGTAACGCCACCGGCCGCCCCTCGGCCGCTTCGCTCGTTAAGATTTGCAGCCCGGCGAGATAGATGGGCCAGATGAATAAGCTCGCGACCACCATGGCGAAATTGAACAAGCCGGCGAGAGCGGAGCGGAGATCGAGCGCCGGCTGCCCAGCGACTGCGGCGCTGCTTAATTGTGCACACAGCGAAGGCACCAGCACGAGCAAGCTCAGGCCGAGGAATTTCCCAAAGCGGTCGCGGTAAATTTGCCAGGTGCGCACCAAAAGGGTCCGCAGATCCGTTGGCGGCCTGACGGCGGGAAGCGCGGGCGGTTCCACGTTTTCGTCCGCGAAAAGTTCAGGAAAATCTCCTGCGGGAATCCAGCGGTCGCTCTGCGGCTCGCGCAGCTCGTTCTCGCGAATCAGCCGGCCTTCCTCTTTCCATTCCTGCAGTTCTTCAAGATCAACCGGGCCGTACTCGATGCCGGCGACGCGGACGATCCATTCTTCGGACATGCAGCTTTATGTAATCGCAAACGAAGCAAAACACTAGACGCGCGATTTCCTTCTGGAGTCATGACGCGCGCGAATTTCCTTCAATTCCCGTCAATCCGGTGAATCCTGTCGGCAGCAATGAAGCTGCTTCTCATCGACGGACATTATTACGTTTACCGCTCCTTTTTCGCGATTCCTAACCTCTCGAACTCGCGTGGTGAACCGACGAACGCGATCTACGGCTTTACCAAAACGGTGCGTCTTATGTTGAAGCATCTCCAGCCGGAAATGGGCGCCGTTTTCTGGGATGAAGGTTTGCCGCAGAAGCGCCTCGAACTGCAGCCAGCCTACAAAGAGACGCGCAAGGAGATGCCCCAGCCGATGGTGCCGCAGCTCGATTTCATCCAAGGGCTGACGCCAAAGCTCGGCTTCAAGAATATTTCGCTGCCGAATACGGAAGCAGACGACCTCATGGGCTGCTACGCGGTGGCGGCGGCGAAGCGCGGCTGGGAAGTCGTCCTCGCGACGAATGACAAAGATTTGTTCCAGCTCGTGACCGAGAAAGTGAAAGTTTACACCACCGCGAAAGCAGATCTCGTCTCGCCGAAGGACGCTTTCGCTCTTTTGGGCGAGGACGAGGTCGTGCAGAAATGGAACGTGCCGCCGCGCCTGATCGGCGATGTTCTCGCGATCGCGGGTGACTCCGTCGATAACATCCCGGGCGCCGGCATCGGCCGTAAAGCCGCCGCTGCGCTTCTGAGCGAACACGGCGGGCTGGAGAGCCTGCTCGCAAACCTCGATAAGGTGAAAAGCGTGCGGAGCCGGGAAAAATTGACCGCGGCCCGCGAGCAAATCCTGCAGAACCGAAAAATGGTCGAGCTGGATTGCGACACGCCGTTGCCTCTCCCACTCGATGACCTGCGCATCACGCCGGATTACCCGGCCCTGCTCGAGACGTTGGAGAAGTGCGAATTCAAGTCGCTTCTCGACGAATTGCGGACCGAAAAGGACCGCGCCTCCACGTCCAGCCAAGGTGAATTAGCCTTATGAACCGAGCCGAAAACAGTCGGCCGAAACTTTCCGCAAAATGTTCGCAAATTTGTTGAACATCCGCGGATTATTACTGTCTCATTAAACAGGTTAAGGCGATTCGGGCGGCGGCACGTTTCTCGTATTTGTTGTTTCTCCTAGCGTGCGCTGCCCGGATCTTTTTTTTGGTGTTGGCCTCGCCGCATCCCTCGTGCTGCCGCAATCGTCGGTTGCAGGTTCAGCCAGCGTCTGATGTGTTGCCTCCGACGCGATGGCTGACCAGGAACTTCTAGGAATCCGCGGGTTTCTCATCGATTCACCGACGTTCGGTTCGCTCCGCGGACGACCAGACGGAGCACTGATCGTCGAAGACGGACGCATCGCGGAGATCGGGAGCTACACGGATCTCCGACGCTCGGCGCGGGGCGCTCGCACGCAGTGGAAAGATGGGGCGGGGCTGGCGGTTTTTCCTGGCTTGATCGATTGCCACACCCACCTGCCGCAATACCCCGTGGTGGCGCGGGGACAGGACGAACTCTTGCCCTGGCTGCGGCAAAACGTTTTCCCGGTGGAACGCGACTTCACCGGGGCAAAAGCGCGGGAGGAGGCCCCACGCTTTTTTCACCAGCTGGCGCGGAACGGCACCACCACCGCGATGATTTACGCGGCCATCTACGAGGACAGTTGCGACGTCGGCTTTCAAGCGGCGGAACAAAGCGGCCTCCGGGTCATCCTGGGAAAAATGATGATGGATCACGGCTCGTACGGCTCGATCCAGCCGAAGAAAATTCTCTCGGTCTCCCTGCTCGAAAGCGAGCGGCTCTGCCGAAAATGGCATGGAGCGGCCAAGGGTCTGCTGGAGTATGCCTTTAGCCCGCGGTTTGCCGTGACCTGTTCCGAAAGTTTGATGCGAAGCGTGGGTGACCTGGCAGCGAAACTCGGCGCCTACGTGCAGACGCATCTGGCGGAAAACCGCGAGGAGATCGACAAAGTGCACCACCTTTATATGTGGGCGCGCGATTACACTGATGTGTATGACAAATGCGGATTGCTCGGCCCGAAATCGATGTTGGGCCATTGTCTCCACCTGAGCGACGACGAGATCCAAACGCTGGCCACAAGCGGCGCGAACGTTGCGCATTGCCCGACCTCGAATTTTTTCCTCGGGAGCGGATTGATCAAGCTCGACCGGTTGCTGCGCGCGGGAATTCCGGTGGGTCTGGGATCGGACGTGGCCGCGGGCCCGGAGCTGAACATGTGGCAGGTCATGCGGGCCGCGATCGAGACGCAGAAGGCGCGAAATTGCTATGAACCGACCGTGCCCACTTTGCGGCCGGCGGACGCTTTGCATCTCGCAACCACCGGCGGCGCGCGCGCGTTGGGCAAAACTGCCACAATCGGAACGCTCGATGTGGGCAAGGAAGCCGACTTGCTGGTGGTCGATCTCGGAAGCCTGATCCCGTATGAGCGCGACCGCCCCAGCGTGTCGCAGCTGAGCGCGGAAGATGTCTTGGCGCTGTGCGTCTATCGTGGCGGCCCGCACGGCACTTTGGAGACTTACGTGCGCGGGCGTTGTGTTTATCGTCGGGTGGAGCTGAATCGATGAGCAACGCCACCGCTGATCCCATAGCTACTGCGCTCGCCGAAGACGTCGGCGCCGGGGACCTTACGAGCGCATATTTTGTGGCGTCCGATTTACAAGCACTCGCTCGCATCGTGGCGCGCGAGCGCGCCGTGGTCGCGGGCACGGAGACCGCGGCGGAGGTTTTTCGCCGGGTCGATTCGAACCTTCAGGTCACCGTGCTCCTGCCCGATGGCTCGGCATTAACCGGCGGCGAAGCGATCCTGGAAGTTCGCGGTGCGGCTCGCTCCATTCTTACCGCCGAACGCGTGGCGCTTAATTTCCTGCAACGCCTCACCGGCATCGCCACGCTTACGCGGCAATTCGTGGACGGAATGGGGAAAACGTCTGCGCAGATTCTCGATACGCGCAAAACCACCCCCGGTTTGCGCGCCTTGGAGAAGGCCGCGGTCGTAGCCGGCGGCGGCGTTAATCACCGTTTCGGCCTCTACGATATGGTGATGGTGAAGGACAATCACCTCCTCGCCACCAGCGGCTTTTCGGGCGTGGCGGCCGCGATCGCCCGCTTCCGCCGCGAACATCCGAAGGTGCGGGTGGAGGTGGAAGCGGACCGGCTGGACCAGGTGCGACGGTTTTTGGAAATGGAGGGCATCGACGTCATCCTCCTCGACAACATGGCGCCGGCGGAAATGCGCGAGGCGGTCGCACTCGGGAAAAAGAAGGGTGTGAAATTCGAAGCCAGCGGCGGCGTCAGCTTGCAGAACGTCCGACAAATTGCCAGCACCGGCGTGGACTACATCTCTGTCGGTGCGCTCACGCATTCGGCGCGTGCGATCGATCTTTCGCTGGAGCTGACGCATGTCGCCGGCTGAGCCGCTGGACGGCCGCTGCCCTGCGGGCCGCGTTGGGCGACCCGCTCATTGGCCATCGCATCCTTGTTCTCGAAGAAACCACCTCGACTAATGATGCCGTGGCAGAGTTGGCGCCCAACCACGCGGAAGGTCTGGTGGTCATCGCGGAGCATCAAACCGCAGGTCGCGGCCAATACGGACGCCGCTGGGAATCCAGCAAAGGAAAGGGTCTCTGGCTCTCCCTGCTCCTGCGGCCGGCGATCGCGGTCGCAGATTCCGCCCGACTGACAGACTTTCTCGCGCACACGATTCAGGAGACTCTCGTGGAGGTCACTGCTCTCCAGGCCACGATCAAACCGCCTAACGACATCTATTTCGATGGCCGAAAACTCGCCGGCGTGCTCGTGGAAATGCGGGTGGAGGCAAACGGCAGGCACTGCGCCATCGCAGGCCTGGGTTTGAATGTAAATCAAACGCTGGCGGATTTCCCAGCGGACCTGCAAGCAACGGCCGGCTCACTTGCCCTCGCCACCGGCCAGGTCGTCGATCGTTTTCGCCTAACGACCGCGCTCCTGCGCAAGCTGGAGCTGGGTTACGCGCGATTCCGCGGATGATTCTGGAGCGCACGCAATTTCGCCAGCGCTTGGCCGTTTTCGATCTGCTGTTTCGCCAGCCAAATCCCCTCGCCCATGTCGCGGGCGAGACCCGCTGCCACGAAGCCGCCCGCCGCGTTCACAAGCGCGAGGTCGCGCTTCGGTCCCTGCACTTCGCCGCTGAGGATTCCGGTAAGAATCACTGCATTCTCCGCAGCGTTGCCACCACGCAACTCCGTCGGCGTCGCCTCTGGAATCCCAAGCCAGCGACAGTCGATCACCGCGGAATGGACCTTGCCGTCAACCAGCTCGCCGAGGGTGGTCACGCCGCAGGTCGAGATGTCGTCCATTCCTCCGCCGCCTTCGACCGAACCGTGCACAACCCACGCGCGCTCACGCCGCAATTGCCGCAGCACCTCCGCAAAGACCGTCGTCATCCGCGGTGTGTAAACGCCGATCAACTGGCGGCTGGGACGAGCCGGATTTAGCAACGGACCGAGGAGATTAAAAATGGTCCGCCGTTTTTGCAGGGCGAGGTTCGCTCGCATCTCGGCCAGGGCGCGGAAGGCCGGATGATACGATCGAGCGAAAATAAATCCCAGGCCGAGTTGTTTCACACACTCGTTTAAATCCGGCGGCGACCAGTCGAGAGGAATGCCGAGCGCTTCCAGGACGTCCGCGCTACCACAACACGAGGTCACACTTCGGTTGCCATGCTTCACCACCACCGCGCCGCCCGCCGCGAGGATGAACATGATCGTGGTGGAGACATTAAAAATTTCCAAACCCGCGCCGCCGGTGCCGCAGACATCGATCATTGGTCCGGGCAGGCTGGCCGGATCCAGCCCGGGCGGGATGGCACGATCAATCAGGTGCTGCACGAAGGCGGTGATTTCTTCCGCGGTCTCGCCTTTGTCATCCAGCGCGATGAGAAAGGCGGCCTTCTCCGCCGCATCTTTAGTTTCAGAAAGTAGCAGCGTCACCGCATAGCCGACCTCGCCCGCGTTCAGGTCTGCACCCGCGCGCAGCTTTTCGATCAAGGCTTTCATTCGTTAGACTCGGTCAGCCGCCATCTTTTCCAGCCACGCGCGATAAAGGTGCGGCGAGATTTCCGACGGTTTGATCTCGCTCCGCCCGCCCCAAAAGACGTTCGTGTACGAGACGGGGATACCCGAAGCAACGAGGTGCTCGTCGATGGCGCGCTTATGCTCGAGGAGCAGTGCTTTGTCGGTCCCGTGGGCCACCGCCATGATGTTCACGTCCTTGAACTCGGGGCCGGCCTCACGCCAATAGCAGTGCGTGAGAATGTGATGCCGCCCCACTTCGCCGCCCGCCTCCAACTCGCGGCCAGGGGGCACCGCCCAGTGGAACAAAGCGTTAAAACGAGTCACCCGCACACCACCCGCCGAAGGCTTCACGTGTTCCAGGAAAGTCGAAAAACGTCCCACAATTTTCCGGCTGTTAAGCGATTCTGCGATGCGGCAAAATTCGTCTAACGATACGCCCGCTTCCTCCGCGCGTCCGGCCCACGGCGCCGCCTGGATTTCCTCCGGCGCAAACTCGCGCTTCAGCGCCAGGAGCACGTCCCACTCCTGGTCGCTCACTTCCGCCACATGCACCGGCGCCATCATCGCGGGTTGTTCCGCGCGACTTCCAGGCTCCACGTTTTTCCGCCGCACATGTCCCACGCCCAAAGTGAAAATTCCTCTCGCCGGCATGAGTCGGAAATGTTCCGCGCCTAACTTTTGCGCGAGGATTTCACCGTGTTTTTGCAGCGAAAATCCGTGGGGCACTTTCAGCGTTGTCCAGAGCTTATACTCCGAGCCAGCCGTGACCGTGTCCGTCGAACGCAAAACCACGTGACCGGAAAACGGATCCTTTTGCGACATAAAATCGAAGGCCGCCTCGATCCTTTCCGGCGCCACCTTCCAAGCCACGAGAGCGCCATCGGCCAGATTGGTCGCGAGCAAGGTTTGCCGGACGCGGCGCACGGTGCCAGCGCGCAACATGGCAGTGATACGTGCCATCACCACATCCTCCGCCACGCCGGCGCGCTGCGCGATTTCGGCGAACGGTTCCCGCACGAAGCCTTCTATTTTGTCCTCGGAAATTGCGAGGATCTTTTCGTTCACCGGATCATTGTGTTCGACAGGGAGCATCGCGTTGTAATTAGCCGTCGCGGTTCAGCTTGTCCATCACGCCGCCTGGAATAGGACGAGAAGCAAGGTGATCGGCTGGATAAAAATGAATACCGATGGCACCTCTGATCACGTTTTCTTGCGGTCCGCGCGTGCCACCGTTAATCGAAGCGCATGGCCGAAACCCTGACAACGCGACGCGTTATCTTCTTCGATGCCGCGGGAACGCTTTTCCATCTGCCGAAAGGTGTCGGCTATCACTACTCGTTAGTCGGCCAACGGCTCGGTCTGAAGCTTGAGGCAGAGGCGGTGGACAGCGCCTTCGCCCAAGCGTGGAGAGAGATGCCCGCCCGGCCCGCCACCGGCAGTCCGCGCCCGGATGACGACAAACCGTGGTGGCGCGACGCTGGTGGAACGCGTCCTCGCGCAATGCGCCCCCGCGACGAAGCCATTGGACCGCGAGGCCTACTTCGAAGTCGTTTATGCGCACTTCACCGAGGCCGGCGTGTGGGAGTTGTTCCCGGAGGTGATCGACGTCCTGGAAAAGCTCCGGGCCGCGCGTTTTCGCCTCGCCGTGATCTCAAATTTCGATGGTCGGCTGCGTCCCATTTTGCAACAGCTGGGCCTGACGAAATATTTCTCGTCCGTCATCATTTCCAGCGAGGTGGGCGCGGATAAACCCGATCCGCTTATTTTCCAGCGCGCGCTGGAATTGAATCACGTCGCGGCGGAGAGAGGCGCTTCACGTGGGCGATGATCCAGTGCGTGATTGGCAAGGCGCAGCCGCGGCCCGCATCGCGATCTTCAAATTAGATCGCCCGCGCAATTCCCTGCGCGACCTTCTCCCGGAAGTAAACGATTACGCGGGAATCTGCGCGGCCAGTTTCTCGATCTCAGCCTTCAGTTCATGCCAATCCACCGGCTTCGTCATGTGCCGGCTAAACCCCGCGGCCATGCTCGCGGCAACATCTTCTTTCATCCCGAAGCCACTGAGAGCGATGCCGGGAACGCGATGGCATTCTCCTAATTCGCGCATGAGATCGTGGCCACTGCCATCGGGCAAACCGAGATCGCTGATCAGCATATCGAACGGATATTCCGAAGTCCCGATGGCCTCACAGCTGGTCAGCTCCCGTGCTTCCGCCAAGCATCCAGCCGCGACCACATGATGCCCGACACGCTTGAGTAAACGCGTCAGTTGCTCGGCAGTGTCTGGGTGATCTTCGACCAAAAGAATGCGGAGCGAGCGCGCGCTGGAAATGCTGACGGATTTCGGACCGCGCGACGCGGGAGCCGGGAGCACGGGCGGGGCTGCGACCGCGGTCAAGCGCACCCGGATGGTCGCGCCTTCCCCTTTGCCTTTGCTCTCGGCGGAGATCGTTCCTCCGTGCAATTCCACGATCGCGCGGCTGATGGCCAGACCAAGACCGAGGCCGCCAAACTTCCGCGTGCGTGACCGTTCGCCTTGCTCAAACGCATTAAAAATAGACGACATGCTTTCGGCGCCGATGCCGATGCCGTTATCGCGCACGGCGACGACCAGATCGACTTCGCCCGCTTCTGCGGCGTTTGAAATGGAGTGCCCGGGCGCGGATATCTCCCGCGGTTCGTTCGTGACAGACACCTCGATCGCGCCGCCGGCTGGCGTGAACTTGCAAGCATTCTGCAGCAGATTCCAAAACACCTGCGTCATGCGTGAACTATCAGCCAGCACGTGCGTCTGAGTGGCGGTGACTTTAACGGTAACGCTAAGATTCTTCGACCGCGCCACGCCGGCGCAGTAGTTCTTCATCGCATGCTCAAGCAGCGGTTGGACATCGACCACGCGGCGGTTCAATTCCAATTTCCCGCGCGCCACGCCGGTCAGGTCCAGCAGATCATCGATTAGCCGCGCTTCCACTTCCACATTGCGGCGGATCATCTCGACTTCACGCACGATGTGCTGCGGCACGCTTTCATCGTCCTGCAGTGAAGCCACCGCCGCCAGCACGGGCGTGAGCGGAGTCCGTAATTCGTGACTGAGGATGGCGAGAAAATTATCTTTCGCCGTGTTCGCTGCTTCCGCCGCTTCCTTGGCGCGGCTTAGCTCTGCCTCCGCCTCCTTGCTCTGCGTGACGTCAATACTGACGCCGGCCATGCGCACCGGTCTCCCTTGTTCATCATAAAATGCGCGCCCGCGCGAAACCATGTGGCGCAGCGTGCCATTGGGATGAACGATGCGAAAACCCACATCGAGATCCTGCTTCTGGTCCAAGGCTATTTGCGTCGCCGCCTGGACCCGCGCTCGGTCATCGGGATGGATATATTTCATGCCCGCGCCGGCCGTTTGACTGAACTCTTCCTTGGTCAGTCCATAGAGCGGATACATGTATTCATCCCAGATGACCTGCCCACTGCGCATATTCCAATCCCATGTCCCCGTCTGCGAACCCTCGAGGGCAAGGCGCAACCGTTCTTCGCTGCCGGCCAGAGCCGCGTTGCTCTCGCCGATCCGCGTGAGCATTTGATTAAACGCGGAGGTCAATTGCCCGAGCTCGTCCGAGCCATGCTTCTTCGCGCGCACGGAATAATCCTGTCGCTCGGAGACAGCCGTGGCTACTTCCGCGAGCGCCAGGATGGGAGCGGAAATGTGGCGCTGCAAAATGCGCGCAAGCAGAAGCGCGCCGAGAAAGGAGCAGGCCCCCACCACGAGGAGCAGGATTCCGTAAACGATCAGGCGGGAATACATTTCGCTCAGTTCCGCTCGCACAAAAATCGTCCCGAGGCGCTGCCCGTCCTGCAGGATGGGTTGAAACATGATGAGATGCCGGTCTTCAAAAGTGTAGCCAACCGGCCCCGGCTTCACGGGAAATGCGGCCAGGGCCGGCAGCGCGGGGAAGCTGGCGAAGAGTTGGTCCTGCCCATTGTAAATCGCGGCTTCGGTGATTTGCCGGTCAGCCGCGAGCGCGCCCAGGATTTCCTGCGCATTTTTCGGATCGTCAAAGGCGACGGCAGCGGTGCTGTTCGAGCCGACAATCTGGGCCAGCACATTCACGTGCAGCGCGAGGGAGCTGCGAAAAGTCACCACTTCGTAGGTGATGAGCGCGCTCCCCATAAGGAAGAGCGCGAAACTGCTGGTGAACAGGATCACCAAAATCAGCTTGCGCTGGATAGGCGCGTCGCGGAGGCGGAAAGTCATTAGCTTTTGATTTCGGCCACCCGAAGCAGCTTGGAACTCACATTCAGATTCGCGTTTCGCAGCGTGTTTGGATTGATCACCAGCCGGACGCGGTTTTGATCAGTCGTAAGCGCGATCATGCCGCCTTGGTCCACAAAATCTGTGGTCTCGCCGACCGTGACGATGCTGGTGCCCGCCACGGCGGCGAGAATTTCATGCAGCCGTCCGCTTTCCCCGGCGCCGAGGAAGAGAACGTGACAGCGACGAATCTCCCGAATGCTGCGGAAGTGCTCGATGCGAATGCTGCGCCCGTGCGAAGTCTCGCCCTGGACCGCCTCTTCCAGGAGTGCTCCAAACGGGTCGGCTCCGAGAATGCCGATCACGAGCGGATCACCCGCCGAGGTGAAAGCGGCGCCCGGCCAATCGATAAAGCGACAGAAGTTATAAAGAAAAACGGCCTTGAGCGAATACTCGTTAGGCACCGTCGCGGCACGACCGAGGGAGAGGACAGGCTCGGAAAGCATGGCGCCGATCACCGCCAGCGCAGTCGCGATCCGGCGCGCCTTTCTTAGAAGGTCCATTTGATGGTCCCAAACACGCGCCGCTCCACTTCTCGAGTCACGCCGACGCCGCGAAATTCCGGATGCTGTGGATCGAGCAAATCGCGCCCGATCAGGGCGAGCTCGAGATTGC
Organism: uncultured Verrucomicrobiae bacterium; assembly: GCA_963762685.1. Classification (GTDB taxonomy): domain Bacteria; phylum Verrucomicrobiota; class Verrucomicrobiia; order Chthoniobacterales; family UBA10450; genus JACCTI01. The sequence continues at coordinate 750,720 of CAVXLV010000013.1, forward strand.
TTCGCGCCATCCAGGCCAGGCGCAGATCGAGGCCGAGATAGCCGGGAGTGGCTGGATTCGGCAGATCGCCCACGTAGCGAAGGACGGCATTGAACTGGATGCGCCCGGGCAAATCCATGGAGGAACGCAGCGCGAAAAAGTAATCCGGATCATTCGCCTCCGCCGCTCCGTTTGAAGTGTCTCGACTCCCGGGCCCGCGATGTAAATCAACGTGGAGACCGCTCACGTTGCCATCCAGCTCCCACCAATCCGTCACCCGCCAGCGGCCGGCGAGGGTGACCCCGTAGGTTTGACCTTCGACCAAGTTTGCCAGGACAATCGGCGACCCCGTCGGCCCCTTGCGGCTCGCTGCTACGCAGGTTGTCGTAATCGTTGTAGTAAAGCGAAAGATCGAGCGAGAGAGCTTTCGACGGCTGCACGCGGTAACCCAATTCGTAAGCGATCAAAACTTCCGATTCGAAATCTCGCGACCCGCGCACACGCCAGCGGCGCACCTGTAGCCGGATTTGGGGTGAAGATATCCTGGTCGACTCGCGTAGGCGTGCGCACAGCCCGCGAGATCGCGCCCCAAAAAGTTTGATCTTCGGTGGGCGTCCAGACGAGGCGGCCGGAGGGCTGAGATTCGAAACCGCTAAAGGTGTTGTATTCGAATTTCGAGCCCGCCACGACCGAGAATTGCCGTGGAATAATGTGCCACTCGTCCTGCACATACGCGCTGACTAATTGCTCGGTTTCGTTCGCCGGGAAGAAGGCAATGCGTCGGGCCAAGATTGCCGATTTCATCTGCGGAGATGCGATAATTCCCGCCGTAAACAATATCGTGCGCGCCGAGGACGAAACGGCCTCCCAGTTCGACATCAAAGGTATCGCGATGCTCCTCGAAAACGCCCGGGATGAGCCGATGCGTGCGATCGTAATAACCCTGCACCGAGAGACTGGCCTCGGCTGCCGAATTGATGCACCCAGCGCGCGATAAAATTGCCGCCATCCACCTCGACGTCCTGCGCGTTTAATTCGCCAAAAGCGCCCGCGTAGCCATCGCCTTGCAAAGTCAGCGTGTCGTCTGCACCCGAAGGCCGAATCGATCCGGAAGCCGCCTTGCGTAAAGTCCGTCTCGTCCTCCGCATCTCCACCTCCTTCGAGCGAGAGACCATCGGTTCGCTCGCGCATGACATAGGCGCGGTAATAGGTGTTCGCGGCCCGCCCGTCCGCCGTAGCGCAGCCCCAGGCTTCCGCCTTCGCTGCCGCCGCTCGCATCCAGCAGAAAACCTTGGGTCGCGCGCGCCTTCTTCGTCCGGATATTGATCACGCCGTTGACCGCGTTCGCGCCCCATAAGGTGGCCCCTGGGCCGCGGATGACCTCGATTTGCTCCAGATCGGGTAGAAACGTGCGCTGCACATCCCAGAACACGCCGGAAAAGAGCGGCGTGTAGAGACTGCGGCCATCCAGCAGGACCTGCAGCTTGTTCGCGGTGCTGATATTGAAACCGCGCGCCGAAATCGCCCAGTTATGGCCATCGATTTGCGCCACCTCCATACCCGCGCCCAGACGCAACGCATCCGGCAAACTCGTAGCCCCCGATCGACGAATGGTGTTGCCGGTGATGACATCAATCGCGCTCGATGCTTGCGAAATGGGCTCGGGCCGCCGCGACGCGGAAGTGATTTCCACATCGACCAACTGCTCCAGCGAGAGCTTTTTCAGTTCCGAAGGCGACCGGTAAACTCCATCCGTCGGGCCTTCGCCGACGATCGATGGATCAAATGCTTCCTGTGCGGACACGCTGCCCAGCACGAGCAACAAAATGCCGATGCTCGCGCAGCTGACCACACGCCGACCGAATCGCGCAAAGCGCCGGCGCAACAATTCCGTTTTGGGATTCTCGATGAGTGGCATGGCAGGGAGCAGCCCCATCCCAGCGCCACCCCACGCCGAGAGTGATTCTTCAAAGCGAACTCGTCAATCCGAGAGTGCGTGCTGGCGAGGAGAGGAGAGAGACCATGGCCAACGCCGCGCCGGGCTGCCCTTGCGTCCGTCTCGGAAGTGGACTAGAACGGAAGGCCCACCGCGGGTTGGTAGCTCAATGGTAGAGCAGCGCCCTTTTAAGGCGTTGGTTGTGGGTTCGAGTCCCACCCAACCCACGCTTGGGCAACCGCCTTCGCGCGCGGTCGACGGCCCTAAACGGTAATCGTGGTGCCGTCGAACTTCGTTAGTGAGAAACCGTTAAACGGTTCGTTATACGTGCCCCGCATATCGCGCAGCATGCTGATCGCCACCGCCTCGCCCAGCGCCAGCGAACTGGTCGCATCCGAGCGCCAGTGCACCCCGGCAATGTTGCGCCCGGTCGCGATATTGGACGCTAGTTTGTTCAACTCGCCGCCCACCGTGAGGCGTGCGCGTCCGGAGGTCGGGGATCAAAGTTTGCCCGCCATCCGCCGGATTGATGCGGAGGACTTCAGGGAACAATGCGTTTTCGTCGAAGAACGCTTTTAAAATGGTCACGCACGCGCCGGCGACGGTGGCGTGCCCTGCTCCGTAGGAGGGATGAGTCGGAGAGCCTTCGGGGAACGCTTGCGCCAGAAGATGAGATCCGTTTCGCGTGAAGGTGGCGCCGAGGACGGCCGAATTGGTTAAAGTCTGAGTGGACTGGATAAGAAGCCAAACCGAGCCGCATCGCCTCCACTCTGCCCCCGAACGCTTCCGGACGCAGGCGCCGATGAACCTGCCATTTCTGGAACCAGACGGCTTTCAACGCTCGCGTCGCGGCCTCGGTGACGAGCGTCATGATGTGTCGGATTTCCGAAAGTCCCGAACGCCGCCTGCACTCCCGTGGAACCATCGGGCCCGTATGGGTTTCCACTATCGAACGGGAACCGGAACACGAATGGTGATGTGGTTTCGTCGAGCGTGATGCCGTTGATCAGGATCAGCGCCGCCACGAAGTAGGCTTGATAGAGCACGTCAAGCCGGACGTACTGGCCGATGTCGCGGCCGTTCCTGATGTAGCGCACGGTTTCCTGCGTCGCCTCGGGGATGGCGAGGTTCGCCGGGATGCAGCCATTCTGCACGTCCAGCCACTCCGAAAAATTCTTCATGTAATCGCTGCCCGCCGCGCGCGCACGAATCCTTTGATCAACCGACTGCGCTCCATAAGCGGTCGGACGGAGAAGGAATTGGGAGATGTAGGGACCTCTAGTGCACCCCGGGAGCAGATCACGGAAGAGGGTCTGCGTTGTGACCTGGCCGTTCTGCTTCGGACCCCGAAAATCAGAAAACTGTGAGAGATCGTTCGCCGCGGCCTGAGCGATGGGATTGGTCGCGTAATCGTCGTAGTTCACGTCCCGCAAAAGTGCCATCCAATAGAGCTCGGCCATTTCGCCCGCTTCCTGCGCGCTGGAAAATTCCGGAGCTGGCGGGATGGCTAATTGGGCCGCATCCGTTCCCTCCAAATCGAAAGCGTATCCGGACTGGGGATTTGTGAGCGGACGTTGCCGGTTGGGATCGCTACAGCCGAGATGGGGCGCGAGACCTTCGAAGCTGGCAAAAGTGCCGGAATTGACAGCGCCCAATAGCGCCGCGTACGCAGCCGGATCGACTTCGCCGATGGAATTGTGCCGCAAACCTTTCGAGTAGTTCGCGAAATGCGTGGGATAGCGCGCTTCATCCCCGTTATCGATCTGCGGCGGAACCGGAATCGCGTGCTCGGCCGTGGCAGCATCCACTCGCATTTGAAAACAGCGGTCCGCGCGCGGGATACCAGAGGCGGCAGGAGCCGCGGCCGTGCCCGACCACAGGAGGGCGGGAACGCGTGCTCTTGAAAAGCGATGAATCCTGCGCCTGCGCTTTCGAGCTCAGTAACGTATTAAGCCCGGCGGCGCCTCCGGCAGCTGCCACACTGGTAACACCGACGCGGCGGAGGAAATTGCGGCGGGAGAGATTAGAGGAACCGTCGTCTGACTTCATGGCCGCCTTGTATCAGAGCGACCTGAAAGTAGCCAGCACAATGGGATGAGGGTCGCGAAATTTGTGATCGCGCCTTCTATGTGAGTGCGCGCAGCCGTTGTTGCAGCTCGCGGATGCTTCCCGTTACCGCCACCCGCGCGTTCTCCGGGAGCAGTGCGTAATGGTTCAACCCGGTGCTCTGCAACTCTCGCACGCGCCGCAAATTTACGATCGCCGAGCGGCTGGTGCGGGCGAAGCTCTGCGGCAACTGCGCCTCCAGCGCAGACATCGTCGCCCGGAGCAGGTGATTGCGGGCGCCGACGTGCAGGATTGCGTAGTTGCCGTCCGCTTCGATCCAATCGATTTCCTCAGGCGAAATGAAGGCCGTGCGCTGCCCGTTCCGCACCTGGAACTTTGCGAGCGAAGATTCCTCCGGCGCGGCCGGCGAGTTCGTTCCCGTACGTAGCGCGACAAGATAATCGCTCACACGGTCGATGCTTCTCGCCAGCCGCTCGGGCGAGACCGGCTTCAAGAGATAATCCAGAGCGCAGGCGTCAAAAGCGCGCAGGGCATGTTCATCAAATGCGGTCACAAAGACGATCAGCGGAAGGGGAGCCGGCCCCAATGCTTGCACGACATCGAAGCCATCCATGCCCGGCATTTGAATGTCGAGCAGGAGCAAATCCGGCTCGCTTTCCTGCACCGCTGCCACCGCGGCCGCGCCCTCGCCGCATTCGCCTACGATTTCGATTTCCGGATGCGCGCCCAAAAGCCGGCGGAGCCGCTGCCGCGCCAGACGTTCGTCATCCACGATGAGCGTCTTGATTCTCATGCGATGCGATAAGGCAAGGTGACCTCCACGACGACGCCGTTCTCTTCGCGCACCGTCACCGTGGCCGCGCCTTGGAAAAACTCGTGCAAACGCGCCCGCGTATTCGCCAGCCCCAGCCCTTCGCGCAGCGCCGGCTCGGCCAAACCCACCCCATTATCGCTCACGGAAAGATGGAGCCGACCGTGCTCGACCCGGCCAGAGATTCGCACCACGCCGCCGGCCGGTTTCGGATCCAAGCCGTGTCGAATCGCATTCTCCACCAGCGGCTGGAGAATGAAGCGCGGCACCATTCCGGCATGCGCGCGCGGCTCGATCTCGCACTCATATTTCAGCCGTTCGCCGAACCGCATCTGCATGATCCGAAAGTAGCGCTCGATGAACGCCGTCTCATGCTGCAATGGCACCAACGCAGCCGCCTTCACGTCCAGCGTCAGACGCAGCATTTCACTTAGCGCTGTGATCATGGCATCGGCCCGGTCGGGATCCTCATGCACCAGTTCCGCGATGGTGTTGAGCGTGTTGAAAAGAAAATGCGGCTGCAATTGCGCGGTCAAGGCTTCCAGGCGCGCTTTCGTTAGACTGGATTCGCGGTCACGATCGCGCCGATAAAACAGCGCCGCATGGGCCGCGCAGATGATCATGAGATAAATCGGCAGCTGAAAGGTGCCGAGATAGACCAGGTCCCAAACGGGCCGGCGACCCAAAGGCGGACGGAACCCGGGGGCGGGGGCGGACGTTTCCCTCTCGTCCATCCGCGGCGGAGGCCCACCCGGTCCGGCGACAAAACGCGGGTCCACCCACGCTTTCCATCCGTGCAATAAAAGGATGACCGCCGCGCCGGCCGCCAGATGGAGCGCCAGCCGGGGCCGCCACTGCTGACGATCAAACGGGAACCGATTCGTGTAGCGAAAAAGGAGCGGCGCCAACACCATCCAGGGGAGCCAATCTCTGCGCGCTGCTTCTTAGCGCGAGCGACAACGGCGCGCCGCTGGTGGCGAGAAATTGCGCACTGATCGCAAATGCGACCAAGCCGAAAACGGCGAATGAAAACACCCAGCCTTTCACGAGCGGGGCGAAGGGTCGGAAAAAATTCATGCAGAAGCCGGAGCGCTGATGGTGCAGGGATTTTTCTGCCGGATTCACGAGCGTATCGGGCGATCTAAGTTTACCTCTCTTCCGCAACCAGCGCTTTGGGATGAAGGCTGGAATATTCGGGATTGGGAGACCTCCCCTTTCCATTATGTCGAAGCGCACGAGCGCCCGACGCGACCCAATCTAAATCGCAACCCGCAGGCCTTACTGACCCGGCGCCAGCGACGCGAGAACCTTCTGGAAACGGGAGTCCTGGCGAAGCGAATCCCAACAATCCTCCAGGCGTAGCGAACCGTAGTTGGCGGCGTTGGGTAAAGAGACGCAACGTTCCAGCCGATGTGATTGCGCCATCGCGATCTCCCGACCAAGCGCATAAACCGCCGCCAGGCGGCCAGCGATGTAAGCGCCATCGATCGCATCTGCCTCCGGCGGACGGAGGGAATGTGCCAGCTCGCCTTCGCACAAAGCGGCTTCCTTCTCGCCCAACCGCGCCAGGACTTCGGCTAGCACGATGTGGGTGGGAGCGTCGTCGGGACGCATCTTTCAGGATGCCTTCGAGCGAGGACCCGCGCGGCATTAAAAGCGGATCGGGCCGCCTCCTTTTCCCCCAAATTCTTGCGCGATCAAACCTTCGTAATATTCCTTCGGCACCACGTAGCCATCCCAGCGAAATTCCGGCAGCTGATGTTCGGCGAGTTCTTTCCGGGCTGTTCGATAATCTCGCTGCCACAAGGCCAGTTCCACGCGCTCGGCCGCGATCCATTCCGGGTCGGAGGAGTTAGCGTGGGCCCCCAGACCGCAGCGCGCCAGCGCCGTAGATCGCCATGGCTGGCCACGTCGACCTTGGCCCGCGCGAGAATAAAATCGACCGCGTCCGGTTTCCAGGCCAGCACGCTCTCGGCGGCTTCGGCCGCCTCTCGATAGCGGCGCAGCGCAAAATAGTTCGTCCGGATGAGATCGAACAGAATGATCTCGTTCCGCGGATCGATGGAGCGGGCTTCATCAAAAAATTTCGTCGAAGCAAGCCAATCGCCCTCGCGCCGCGCGATCAAACCGAGGAAATACGGGATATCGGCCTCGTTCGGCAAAACCGCGCGCGCCAGATCTAATTCTGCGCGCGCGGCCGCGTAATTGCGCTCGCCCCAATAGTAAACGATCCCACGCGCCAGATGCACCTCGCCCGCGTCCGGCTCCAGGCGAGCGGCGCGTTCCAGAGCGCGCCACGCGTCCTCCAGACGCGCCGGCGAATGGTCGCGATTTGAGAAGTAAGACTGCACGTGAAGCCGCGAGAGAAGGCAAAGAGCGGGCACGAAATCCGGCGCGCGGGTGATGACTTCCTCCAGGAGCCGGACTTGCGTTTCGGTCCGCTGTTGTGGGTTAACCCAAAAAGTCTGGTGCGCCATTTCGCGCGCTCTCAGGTAAAGCTCATACGCCGCCAGGTCCGCTGTAGGCCGCGTCCGGATCCGCTGCTGTTCCTGGGGCGATAGGCGCGCATGTAATTGCTGCGCGATTTGCTCGGCAATGGCTGCTTGAATCCCGAAGACATCGCGCAGCTCGCGCTCGTAGCTTTCCGCCCAGAGCTGCTGCCCCGTGCGGGCATCGCTAAGACGTGCGCTGATGCGAACACGATCGCTCGCTCTGCGCACCGTTCCTTCCAGAAGGTAACGCACCCCCAGTTCGCGGCCGATGACCCGCAGGTTTCGGCGCTTCTCCGGGACATAAGTCCCGACGCTGCTCCGGCTGATCACCTTCAGGTCCGCCATTCGTCCCAGACTCGCGAGAACGTCATCCAGCACGCCTTCAGCGAAGAGCGGATTTTCCTCGTTGCCGCTGAGATCCTGGAACGGCAGGACCGCGATGCTTTTGCCCAGAAGTTCGGCCGGTACTTCAGCAGGCGGAGTCTGCCACAGGAGAAAAAGCACAGTCAGCGCGAGCAGGCAGCAGACCGCCGACGCGCCCGCCAAGACCGGCTCTCGCCGCGCCCAACGCCAGACTCGCACGCCGACAGACACCGGACGCGCCACGATCGGACGGCCCTCGACCCAGCGGTCAAGATCTTCCGCCAAGGCGCTCGCCGAGGGATACCGCGCTCCCACTTCCCGCTCCAGACAGCGAGCCACGATGGTTTCCAAATCCCGATCCAGCGAGGGCGCAAGAGAACGCAATTTCGGCGCGGGCGCGTCTACTGCCTGGCGAATGACGGCGAGCGCGTTTGCGCCATGGAAAGGCGCGTGGCCGGTCAGCAGCTCAAATAAAACTGCGCCGAGGCTGTAGATATCGGCCGCGGGCGTGAGCTTCCCCGCCGTTTCGTCGGCCGACTCGGGCGCGATGAACCCCGGCGTTCCAATCGTGGTCAAGGTCCGCGTCAGCTCGCTCCGATCATCCAGCCAGCGGGCCAGGCCAAAATCGCTCACCAGCGGTTCGCTCCGGGCATCGAGCAGAATGTTCCCGGGCTGCAGATCGCGATGCAGAATCCCGCGCTCGTGCGCGTAAGCGATCGCGCGCGCCACCTTCGCCAAGAGGCGCACGCACTCCCGCGGCTCCTTCCGCAAGGCCGCTCCTGCCGTGCGCAAGCTGCCGCCAGACGCATACTTCATGCTGAAATAAGGGATGCCCTCTGGCGTCTGATTAACTTCGTAAACGGGCAGAATGTGCGGATGATCCAGGCTGGCCGCGGCCTCAGCTTCGCGCCGGAATCGCTTAAGTGTATCTGGCGTGTCCTGATAATTGAGCACGCGTTTCAGCGCGACAATGCGCCGGGAGTGACGCTGGCGGGCCCGATAGATGACGCCCATTCCGCCGCGGCCGATCTCACCCAGGATTTCATATTGCCCGAAGGTCCATTTTTGGTCCGGGATATCCACTTCCTCCAGTAAGCTCGCGAGCGTCTCGTTCGCGCTCTCCGCTTCCTCTTTCTCCTCCAAACCTTCGTTTAAGAAGCAAAGCGCGCAGACCCCAGAGCCGATCCAGGTGGTGCTACGACAGGTGGGGCAGGCTTCCGGTTCGCTTACCACGCCCGCGAGCGAATCGGTTAGTCCATCAAGGGATCTCATAAGGTCGCGGGAATCTTGGGAAGCCGGCCTCTCACCCACAAGCTCAAACATTCCAGCCTTCGCGGGAGCCGAAATGAACAACTCTGCCAGCGACAGAGTCTAAACTCGCGCCGTTGACATGCTCCTGCTGTTGCCGGTGTGTCTTTTGCCATGAAATCTTCCCCTCTTCCGGATTTTGATGAGGAAGCTATTTGGACCGGCAGCAAGCAGCGCAACTGGATGGTAGTGGGCCTGCTCATTTCCCTGCTCCTGCACTCCGCGCTGTGCGTTTATTTTTACCGCACCCGGTTCGAGCCGCTCTCCGCCCCAGATAAAATCCCGGAACAAACCGCGACCTTTAAGGTCAAGAAAGTCGATCTCCAGCCGCTCGACAAAGCGAGCATGGATCAAGCGACGCAGGCGGCCAAGCCAGAGCCGGATAAGACAGACGTGCAATTGCCGGATGAGAAAAAATCCTTCGACCAGCTTCTGCAGGAAGTGCATGCCTCAACCGCCATGCCGGACGACACCGCGGATGTCCTGCCGGATAATCCGCGCGTCGAGCAGACGGATTCCAGCTCCATCCTGAACGAGATCGAGCGCAGCACCGCGCAAGTTCTTTCCAACAGTCCAAACGCCACGCGCACCCAGTCGCTCTTAAACGACTCCGCCGTCTCTGGTCGTCCGCAGCCAGCACTGACCGGCACCGAGATCGCCACCAGCACCACGATTAAACGGCCCAGCGTGATCAATAAAATTCCCGGCGACAGCGCGGGGCCCGACCGGGGACGCGCACCGGGTTTTAGCGATCTCGATTCTCTCCTTTCGCAAAAAGGCCCGATCGGTTCTGGCACTTCCATTCGCATGCCGGACGATCAAATTTTCGAATACAACAGCGCGGATCTGCAGGAGAGCTCCGTCGAGCAAATGCGAAAACTGGCCACGCTCATCAAGCGTAATCCTAATGCGAAGTTTTCCATTGAAGGCTACACCGATTCGTTAGGCAGCTTCGATTACAATCTCGATCTGAGTCAGCGCCGCGCCGACGCGGTCCGGGGTTATTTGATCGATGTGCTCGGGATTAATCCCGGCCAAATCCGCGCGCGTGGTTTTGGGGCGACAAAGTTCCTCGTCACTCCGCGCCCAGTCACCGATCCCGCGTTGGAAGAATATGAAATTCGCCGGCAACAGCCAAACCGGCGCGTCGTGATCGTGGTCAATACGAGCGGCGGTTAGCCGAGCGTTATCCTAAAAAGGCGCGAGCTGGGCGCGCTTCTCTTCGATCTCAGCCGTCCAGCGCGTGAGATAGGCGAATCGTCCGGCGAGCCGTTGCAAATCCGCGACCCTCCCTGCCGACGTCGCCGCCGCCGGATCGTTCAACGTCTTCAATTCATCGTCCGCTTCGTTCTGCAATTTCTGCAACGCAGTGGACATCTCTTCCAGCCGGCCACGAGCGCCCCGCAGGTCCGACTGCAGCAGCGAACGGCTGAGCGAATTGCTGGCCGCAGAGAGTTTTCGCAGGACTGCCTCCGCCTCCTGACTGGCGGCGGCCACACTCTGGAAAAGATCGGCGATATCACTCGCCACGGCCTGTCCGGCGGAAGCAGAAACCTGGTTTTCCAGTGCCAGCAAATGCTGCAGGCGCCGCCTTGGATCCAGCAGCACCTGGTAAGCCTCGTTCACCTGCGCAAAGGCGGCTTCACTTCCTCCTGCGTCCGGATGCGCGACGCGGGATTTTTCGTGAAACGCCTCCTTTAATTTATCCGCCTCCAGCCAGGGCTGCTTCGCTTGCGCGAGCAGCGCGAAAAAATCGGTCATGCCGCAAAACTCTCGCCGCAAGAACAGTGCGCGACGGCGTTTGGATTCGTCACCTTGAAGCCGCCCTTCTGCAGATCGTCGCTGTAATCGAGCAGGGATCCGCTCACAAACAGCGCGCTCTTCGGATCCACCACCACCTTCACTTCGGCCGACGTCACCATGATGTCGCGATTCTGCGGGCCATCCACGAGATCCATCTTGTATTGCAATCCCGAGCAACCGCCGCCGATCACCGCCACGCGCAACGCGCCTTCCGGCCGGCCCTGTTTCTGCAGCAAACCCGAAAGCTTGCGCGAAGCATTCTCCGTCACCTTAATCAGACGCTCGTTGCCGATCTTGAAATTAATTCCGTTCGGCGGGCTCGCGGTCGTGGACACGCAGGGAAGCTACGGTCTCATGCTATGCGGGCAAGCTGTGAGCACGCAGCCACCTTTCCCGCGATGGGGGTCGGCGCGGACGGACCGCGATCACTGGCCGTCCGGATTCTCATTCGGATTCGGCTGGCGCTGTGGCTCCGGTGGTCGCTGCTGCTGTTGCTGCTGCTGTTGTTGTTGCTGCTGTTGATTCCGTTCCGCGTTGTCACCGAGAGCCTTCAAGAAATTCCCGATTGACTCCCCGGCTTTGCGGTCTTTTTCGTCCTGAGCCCGCTTCTTCGCATCCGCCTGGGCTTTTTGCTTCGCCTGAGCAGTTTCTTTTTCCAATTTCTTGGTATCCGCCAAGGCCTTCGCCTTTTGCTTCTTCAGGTCGGCGATTTTCTTATCCGCCGCTGCCTTGGCTTTCTCGTTTTCCAAGTCCTTGGCCTTCTGAGCCGCGAGCGCTTTTTCAGATGCGGCACTGCTCTCTTGGCGTGCAAGTAGGGCCACTTTCGCCTCTTTGGCCGCGGCGACGTATTTGGCCGCGAGCGCTTTGTCCTGCTCGGCGTTTGCTTTTGCCTCCGCGTTCTCTTTCGCCATCACTTCCTGATAGCTGGGCGGCGGGGCGACGATTTCCGCATTCTTCGGAATGTTGGGATCGCCGGGCTTGGGTGTGACCAAGGCAACGGTGCAGAAGTGGGGCAGAAAAGCCCTGACCACCAAGGGATTGCTTGTTGCCGTCGCGAAGACCGGGCTCGGGGTATAGGAGGCCAGAAATCCGGGAGGAACCTCAAGCATGACTTCCAACGGAAGGACCGCCCCGGGCGGGATATCGATGAAGACCTCTGCTCCTGGAGGAGGGAAAGTCGCGCCCGCAGGAAGGAACTGAGCCGTAGTGACCACATTCCGGCCAGGTCCTAGATTGTGCACCCACGACGGATGCCGGTAGGTCGGAAAAGTGCTCATCCACCACGGTCCAGACCCCGGCGGCAGACCTGGCGGGACCATTAACGAGCCATAAGTCGAGCTCCCAAGGCCAAAAACCCGCCCTCCCAAGGCCGGGTTGGTTAGGGCCGCGGCCAGCGCGCTCCAGAAACCGGTTGGGCCGCTGGTGGGGCTGCTGGTGACCGGCCCCTGGATTTTCTGGCTCGCCAACCTGGCTTTCGTCCGAGCCAGTTCGGCTTTCAATCTGGCGGCCTCCGCTTGGGCAACCTCGAGAGCGAGTTGATTGGCATCCGTTTCGGCCTTGGCCACATCCGCTTCCGTGGCGGTAGGCGCGGTGGCCGCTTTCTGGCTTTCTTCAGCCGCGACTTTGGCCTTGTCGGCTTCTTCCTTGGCCTTGTCCGCTTCGCCCTTTGCGTCGACGAAGCTGGTCTGGGCTTCAGCCGCCGACTTGGCCGCTGCGTCCGCCTCGGCTTGGGCTTTCGCTACTTCCGCCTCAGCTTTCGCGACATCCGCGGCCGTCATCGCCTGAGCGTCTGCTGCGGCCTTGGCGCTCGCCGCCGCATTCGCGGCCGCGGCGTCTGCCTGGGCTCTGGTTGCCGCGTTATCGGCGCCAGCCTTGGCGTCGGCTTCCGCTTTCAACCGGGCGTTTTCTGCCTGGAGCGCTTCGAGCTTCGGATCGGGAGTGCTCTGCGCGGTGTTTTGCGGCTGCGGACAACCGGCCATCGCCATCGCCATGAGGGCGAGAGCAGTGCAACTGGCGATCTGGACCGCGCGACGAGATTTGGGGGCGAGTGATTTTTGGTTGGAAGATTTCATAGAGACGGTGCCCAAGGATTTTCTCGGACCGGAACGAGAATAGCCGAACGCCGCCCGGGGAGTCTATTACCCAAAAGAGCTAAATTGCGGCCGCTGATTCGGCGTCGACCGGAACACGCTTTTCGCTGGATAGACGGAATACCTTCCCTCAAGCTCCGCGACGAGATGCCGAGGAAGATCCCACATCGCCGCCCACGCGAGACGCCCGCGCCAGCACGCTCTGCGGGAGAGGCAGCGCTCCGTGCTCGAAGTAAATCGAAGAGCGGCCCGGAAGCTCGGCTCGGCGGTGACCGTGGCGCAATTTTGGTCCGCCGCCCAAGCTTTGATCGCGCAGGCCGCACCCGGATCCATGCGGTGGCTCTGCCTGCGTCCGATCCGGATGACCACCGCGATGGTCTTCCTGCGCGAGACCGTGAGCGGTCCCGCGGGATTTCCGTGCGAACCGAAAAGCGTGGCACTTGCGGACGGGGAGGCCGTGATCGTGAAGGATCTCTTCGCCCATCACCCGGCCATCGGACGTTTCCGCGAGAATGCGGGACTCGCGCTCGCCCATCTTGACCGCGAGGAAATCCGATCGGTAAACGCGCGCAAAGACTTCTGGCCGGGCGTCAGCGAAATCCATGCCGGCGTCGCGCTCGCGTTTTGGGAGCGTAAAAGGCTTCACGGGATGGTGCTTTTGCACCGCGCCCCGGAAGAAGGCGATTTCTCGGGAGCGGAGATCAGCGCGCTGCGCGAATTACACACTCATCTCGAAAGCGCGGTGTGCCGGATTATGGCCACGCGGCGGCTGGCCGCTCAGAAACAGCTCTTTGCCGGAATCGTTAAATCCCTTCCCCTCCCTCTCGTCCTTTGCGACGCGCGGCTAAAAATTCTTTGCGAAAGCCCTTTGGGTTTGGAAGCGCGGATGGCGTGGCAAACCGGGCGGGACAACGATCGCGCCCTCGCTCTTTCGGGGGGCCGTCAGCTCGCGCCGGATCTGAATGAGTTTTGCTTATCCCGCATAAAAAAATGGGAAAACGCCAACACCTCGGTGCGGAGAAAGATCGAGCAGGAAAAAATTGCGCTCACTCATTCCCAATCGCCGGGGCTGCAAGTCGAAGTGAGAATGCTTCGGCCAAAAGGCTTTCCGCTGGTCCAGCCGTTTTTCTTGCTCCAGTTCGCTCGACCGCGCGTGGCCCCTTCTCGCATAAATCTGGATTCCGGTGAGCTAGTCTGGCTCTCCCTGCTCTCCACCCGGGAGCGAGAGATTGCCGAACTCGTCTGTGGAGGCCACAGCAACGCTGCGATCTCGCGCCAGCTCCGGAAAAGCGTCCACACCGTGAAAGCTCAACTGCAATCCATTTTTCGAAAACTGGAGATCACAGGCCGCAGCAGCCTCATTACGATGGCGCTGCGAACTCCGGCCGAAGGCCTACCCTTCAGCCGCGGAAAGAGCGGCACGAGGAGGGAGCGCACCCAGAGTGGAACTCCCACCCGACAGCTAAACCTGGACCGGTGTGTCGACGCTTTCCTGATGCTGTCGGGCGATTTCTGCCAAATCGCCTAACGAACTGACGTGCTGGAATTTTTCGCGCAGTGCTTTGCTCGCGGGAAAGCCTTTCGAATAGGACATCAAGCGCGACCGCATCGAGCGCAATGCGTTCTCTTCGTGCTGCCACTCTTCCACCGCGAGTTGGCAGTGGCGCTGGATCAAAGCCCAACGCTCGGAAAGATCGGGCGGCGGAAGGATTTCTCCCGTCGCGAGTTCGTGTTTGATCTGATCGAAAATCCACGGTGCGCTCATCGCGGCCCGGCCCAGCATGACGCCGGCGATTCCGGTTTCCGCGCGGCGACGCGCGACATCGGCGGCATTGGTGAGGTCGCCGTTTCCGATCACAGGCACGCGCACGGCTTCCGCCACTTCTCCGATCACGCGCCAATTCGCCGCGCCGGAATAACCCTGCGACCGCGTCCGTCCGTGGACGGCGATCGCGGCGATGCCCAAATCTTCCAGGAGACGCGACACTTCCACCGCGTTGATCGAGTTCTCGTCCCAACCGATTCGGATTTTAGCCGTCACCGGTAGAGGCGAGACCGCTCGGACCACTGCGCCCGCGACCGCAGCCAGCGCCGGGCAATTCTTGAGCAAGGCCGAGCCGCCATTCTTCGCGACCACTTTGTTCACCGGGCAGCCGAAGTTCAGATCGATGAAATCCGGGCGCACCCAATCCACCACATGACGCGCCGCTTCCGCCATATGTTCCGCATTCCCGCCGAAAAGCTGCACGCCGAGCGGGCGTTCGCATTCATCGAAGTCGAGATACTCGCGCGTGCGCTCGTTGCGTCGGAAAACTCCTTCCGCCGAGACGAACTCGGTCACGAGCACATCCGCGCCGCGTTCCTTGCAGAGCTGCCGGAAAATTTTATCCGACACGCCGGCCATGGGCGCGAGGTAGAGCGGGAAGTTACCGTTGGAAAACCAGGGAAGCATGAGCGCAGGAAACTGTAACACAGGCCCGGCCGAAAAGCGTGCGCCGCTCGTTAGGCAGCGCCTTGCAAAAGGCCGACCACTTCATTCTGAATGCCCTCCAGCTCATCCAGCCGCAGTTCCACATTCCGCACAATAAAGACGTCGCCATTCTTCGCGTGCTCGTAAATCAGCACCGTGCCGACATCCGTCTCCTCGGTTTTTATCTGCTTCAAAATCCGTTTCCGTTCCAGCATCACCGCAAGGACGAAGCAGGCGTTGGGCTGGCTGTTCTCCGCCAGGAGCCGGCGCAACAATTCCTCGGCGTTCTCCTTCGCGAGCGGCTCGGGCGGCGTCGCAGGCGGCGGTTCGTAGCGCGATTTCCAAAATGAAAACGGACGGATATTCTCGTTCCGCGCAGCCCACGCTTCCTCGCTTAAATCTTCCCGGCGGAATCCGTTCCCTTCGCGAAAAAGCAGCGTGTAAAACTGTTCCCCTTCGGCAAAAGAACGCTCGGTCACCGCGCAGCGGTCGGCGCGGTGCTTGATCGGCCAGTCGTTTGCCAGTGGATTCATGCGGGCGAAACTCGCCGCGCAGCGAAGGGATTCAAGCTCCGCGCTTCGCGATTGCTGGACCGCAGGTAGAGCATGAACAAACCCACCGCCGCGAAGAGCAGGTTCGGCATCCAGGCCGCGGCCCACGGCGCCAGGCGATTGCCTTCGCCCAGCGCGAGGAAGAAGTGGCTCAGAAAATTCATCGCAAAAACCAGCCCGATCGCCGCCGCCACACTGGAGAGAACACCGCCTCGAGCGGAACCGATTGCCAACGGCGCGGCCAGCAAAACCACCACGAAGGAAGTCCAGGGCAGGGCCAGCCGATACTGCAGGTGCGTCAAAAACGGCGCCAGTAAACGACGCGGGAAATCGGAATTGTAACGCAGGTATTCCTGCAGTTCCGGCAGGCTCAGGTATTCCGCGCGCATGTTCGCACTCGCCAGGCGATAGGGCGTCTCGGTCCAGTCATCGAGCATCAGCGACTCGAAAGTCTCCTCGCCGAGGATATTGCCGGCCGCGTCGTAATTCACGATTCGGCCCGAGCGCAGCTCCCAGGTTTTGGTTTTCGGATGATAAATCGCGCCCGTGGCGAAGTAGCTCCGCACGATATCGTCCTTCTCGTTCTGCTGCAGGATCTGCACCGTCACCAGCTCGTTCTGTTGCTGACGAAAAAGCTGAATGTACCAGGTGCGGTTATCAGCCCGATTTCGGAAAATCTGCCCCGCCACATCGCGCTCGTCGGCCCGTCCACCCTCGAAGTAGGTCTTGCGAAAATGTTCCGCGTGCGGCGCCCAGGAATAATTCAGCACCGTCATCAGCGCGGTGGTAAGCAGTCCCACGATAATCAGCGGCAGGATCAAGCGCGGCACGCTGACCCCGGCGGTCAGCATGGAGACGATCTCGTTTGTCCGCGACATCCGCCCAAGACTGAAGAGAAGCGCGAGCAGGAGCGAAACCGGTAGAAGAATGACAAGAATTTGCGGCACCTGCGTGACATAGTATCGCAGCACCATTCCGAGAGAGATGGAATCGCCGAGGAAGGTGGAAACGTTGTCGCTGATATCGAAAATGAGCCAGATCGAGATAAACGCGGCGATGCAATAGAAGTATGCTTCCAGGAACATCCGCAGCACATAGCGATCGAGCAGTCTCACGGGATTTTCGATTGGGGAATTTCGCTTTCTGCTGGGCAACGCAAGACCCGCGCGAAGTCGCTCAGGGTCACAGACAACACCGTAAACTGCAAATTTCATGATCGCGCTGAAAGAAACCATCGGGAGCGATTTCGTGGAGCGCGTCCGCTCCGTTTTCTCCGAAACCGGACTGCTCGCGAAAGCGAAGAACTTCGAATACCGCGCCGAGCAACAGCAGATGGCCACCGCAGTCGCGCAGGCGCTGGATGAGGAGCAACACCTCGTCGTGGAAGCCGGCACCGGTGTCGGCAAATCGATCGCTTATCTCGTGCCCGCGATCCTGCACGCGCTCGAGCAAAAGAAGAAAGCCATCATCTCCACGCAGACAATCAACCTGCAGGAGCAGCTCCTTTATAAAGACATCCCGATCCTGAAAACGGATCCTGCCGGTCGAATTCGAGGCCGCCCTCATGAAAGGCCGGCAGAATTATCTATGCCCGCGCCGGCTCGAACGCGCCTTGCAACAAGCGGCCGAGCTTTTCACCACCACGGAACAAAGCGAACTCGTCCGTCTCGCCGAATGGGCGGAGCGAACGAAGGACGGCTCGCTCAGCGATCTGCCGGTGGAACCGGACCCAAAAGTCTGGACGCAGGTTTGCAGCGAGGCCCACCTCTGCACCACGAAGACCTGCGGACAAACCAACCGCTGCTTCTTCCAGCAAGCGCGCAAACGCCTTCTCGCGGCGGACGTGATTGTCGTCAATCACACCCTTCTCTTCATGCTTCTGGGCGCGCCGGAAGAACAGGCGGAACGCGAGAGCGGCTATCTTTTCCCTAACGACTTCATCATCTTCGATGAAGCGCACACCGTGGAAGGCGTTGCCTCGCGCCAGATCGGCATCACCATTTCGCAATACGGCCTCCGCGCCACCGTGCAGCGGCTCTACAATGCGCGGACGAAGAAAGGGCTGTTTACCGTCACGCGCGAAGGCAACGGCGTCACCCTCGCCGCGTCTTTAGTCGACGAGATCGACAAATTTTTCACCACCCTCGGCGAGCGCGCGGATTTCAAGAAAGGCCGCGAGATGCGCGTGCGTCGGCCGGACTTCGTGCCCGATACCTTGAGCGCCTCGCTCGCCGCGCTCCAGGTGCGGATCATGGAAGTGGTCAAGCGCACGGAAGACGAGTTCCTCAAATCTGAGCTGCAAGAACTGGGACGCCGCATCCGCGACGCGCGCCTCGGACTGATGACCTTCCTCGAGCAAAGCGCTGAGGGTCATGTCTACTGGATCGAACGCACCGGGAAGACCGCGCAATACTACTCGTTAAACGCCGCGCCCATCGACATCGCGCCCGTCCTGCAACGGATGATTTTTCGCGAAGGCTGTTGCTGCGTCATGACCAGCGCCACCCTCGCCGTCGGCCAGCGCGATCTGGCGTATTTCCGCCGCCGGGTTGGCGCGCTCGAAGCCGCGCCTCTGCAGCTCGGCAGTCCCTTCGATTTCGAGACGCAGATGAAACTGTTCCTCGTCCAGAAGATGCCCGACCCGCGCTCCGCCGAGTACAACGAAGCGCTCGCGCATTGGATCGAACATTTTGTGGAGGAAACCGGCGGCCGCGCTTTCGTGCTCTTCACCAGCTATCGCTCCATGCAGCAGCTCGCCGCGGAGATGGAGCCGTTCTTCGATCGTAAGGACATGAATCTCCTCGTGCAGGGACAAGGCGCGCCGCGCAGCCGGCTCCTGGAAGAATTTAAGACCACGCCCCGCAGCGTCCTTTTTGGCACCGACAGCTTTTGGATGGGCGTCGATGTCCCGGGCGAAGCGCTTTCCAACGTCATCATCACGCGGTTGCCCTTTGCGGTCCCCGATCACCCGTTGGTGGAAGCGAAACTGGAATTAATCCAGGAACGTGGTGGCGACGCCTTCACGGAATACTCCCTGCCCGAAGCGATCCTGAAATTGCGCCAAGGCGTCGGCCGCCTCATCCGCACACGAAGCGATCAAGGCATCGTCGTGATTCTCGACAACCGGATCGTGACGAAGGCTTACGGTCGCGCGTTCTTGAAAGCGCTCCCGAAGTGTCCGGTGGAGGTGCTGTAAAGAAACGAACGCGATATGATCAATTGAACATAAATCTTCTTAAGCTACATGAATGAGGTGAAGCGGTTTCTTTTTCCAGCAGCGATTGCCCTTCCCGCTCTCGTGCTTGGCCTCATCATTGGCCGATTCACCGCCGCCGCTCCCCGCGCTGCTTCCACGGCGCCGAAGACCTCGCTGGCTGCCTCTTCCGCCGCGGCTGCTCCCACCCCGCGCGTTTCCTCCAGTCCTTTAGTCAGCGTCATCCCCGCAGAAGCGGAAGAATCTGCGACTGAAGACGATTCCCAAGCCGACATCATTTCTCGGATGAAGACCGCCCTCGCCCGCCCCGGCGGCAGCCGCCGTGCTTACGCCACCTTCAGCAAACTGGCGGATGCGATTAATGCGAAAAACGTCAACGAAGTTCTCGGCTTCGTGGAAACCCTCCAGAAGCCGCAGGAAAAAAGCATGCTGCTTTCCCTCGTCATCGGACGCTGGGCCGAACTCGATCCGCAAGCCGCGATCGCGTATGCGGAAAAAATTCCACCCGGCACTTCGCGCAATTGGGCCATTACCAGCGCGGTCTCCGGTTGGGCAGAACGCGATCCGAATGGCGCCACCGCCTGGGCGCAGCAATTGCCGCCAGGCCCCGCGCGCGATCAGGCCATGCAGACCCTCGTTTCCGCCCTCGCGGAAAAAAACCCGCAAGCCGCGCTCAACTTTCTCGAGACACTTCCGGCCGGTCGTTACCGGCAGAGTTTGTATTGGCCCATCTTCAGTAAGTGGACCACTTCCGATCCAGTCGCCGCCGCGGAACGCGCCAGCCAGTTGCCGCCGGGATCAAGCCGCGATGCCGCCATTCAGGTGATCGGTTCCAACTGGTCGAACCAGGACCCGGAAGCCGCTTTCGCCTGGGCCAACACCCTTCCGCCCGGCCCCGGTCGCAATAACGCGCTGCAAAATATTCTCGCCAATTGGGCGGGCAAAGATGCGTCCCGCGCCGCCGCGATCATCAACGAGTTGCCGGTCGGAAACGTGCGTGACGCCTCCGTCGCCAACGTGGCCCGGCAATGGGCGCTGACCGATGCGCGCGCCGCGCTCACCTGGGCGGAGCAGCTGCCCGCGAGCGATGCCCAACGCAACGCGGTGCGGTCTGCCCTAACGAGTTGGGTGCAATCGGAGCCGAGCGCGGCGGCCGATTACGTGGCCAGTTTGCCGCCGGGTAAATTGCAGGAAGAAGCCACCAGCGCCGTCGCGTTGCAATTAGCCAACAGCGATCTGCCAGGCGCCGTCGCCTGGGCACAAAAACTTCCCGCCGGCGCCGCCCGGCAAAACGCCCTCACCAACATCATCGCGCAATGGAGCGAAGCCGATCCGCAGGCGGCGGCCGATTTTGCCCTGCGCTCGAGCGATGCCGAAGGGCGCAAAAATTTGCTCGAAAACGTCGCCCGCCAATGGACCCGGAACGATCCGCAAAGCGCCTTAAGCTGGTCGCGAAATCTGCCCGACCGCGCCTCGCGCGACACGGTTCTTCCCGGCATCATTGCCGTCGTCTCGGAATCCGATCCCAGCCAGGCCGCCAGCCTCATCGCACAGATGTCGCCCGGCGAAGGGCAGAGCACCGCCGCGGCCACCATCGCCTGGCAATGGGCCGGTCAGGATCCGGACGCCACCAGCAAATGGGCCAACTCCCTTCCGGAAGGTGCGAATCGCGAACGCGCCTTCGAGAATTTGGTCAATCGCTGGTCGCAAAACGATCCTTACGCGGCCGGTGCATGGCTGGGCACTTTGCCCGCCGGGCAATCGCGCGACACCGCGGTGGCCGCTTATACCCGACGCGTTTCCGCCACTGATCCGGTGACCGCAGTGCAATGGGCGCAAACGATTGCCAACGACAGCGTGCGCAACAGTCAGGTGGAATCGATCGCGGCCACCTGGTTAAAAAGCGACACCACCCGCGCGACCGCGTGGATTGCGAGTTCCTCGCTGCCCGCAGATCTAAAAGCGCGCTTGCTCCCACGGCGGTAATGAAGACGCGCGGCCCGGCGACCAACAGGCGCGATGCCGAACGCGCGGTCGAAGTTCGCCGCGTCATCGCCATTCTGCACAAGTGGGGCATCCACACGCTCGGCCAATTCGCCGCGCTTGAGAAAGAGGATGTCAGCCTGCGCCTCGGACCGGAGGCAGCGCGCATGTGGGACCGCGCCAGCGGGAAAGCGACGCGCTTGCTGAAGTTTGTGGAGCCACCCGAAACGTTTGCGGAAACGTTCGAGTTCGAACAGGAAATCGAAACGATCGAGCCGTTGCTTTTCATCCTGCGCCGTTTTCTGCAAGGGCTGACCTTGCGGCTCGCGCGCTTTATCTGGTCGCGAAGGAACTGCAGCTCGAAATCAATTTTCAGCGACAAGCAGCGCTACGCCTACCAGTTCAAAATTCCTGAGCCGAGCAATAACGAAGAAGTCCTCTTCCGCATGCTGCACGCGCATCTGGAGGATTTTAAATCAGCCGCACCGATCATCGCCGTCTCGCTCGTCGCGGAAGCGACCAGGCCCACGCAGCAGCAAGGCAACCTCTTCGAAACGCCGCTCCGTGATCCGACGCAAGCTTTCGGAAACGCTCGCGCGCCTGACGGGATTGCTCGGCGCGGAATGTGTCGGCACTCCAGTCTTGGAAGACACGCATCGGCCGGACGCGTTTCGGATGGAAGCGTTTAGCTGGCGCGTGGAAGAAACTCCGCCTGAACTACCGCCGTTGCCGGCCGCTCGCGCTTCGTCGTTTCCGTTCCGCACCGCCGTTGCCGATGGCGGAAGTGAAGAGCGCGGTGGACCAGGCCGGGCCGTTTATGGCCTCGGGAAATTGGTGGGACGAGCAAGCCTGGGAACGCGCCGAGTGGGATTTGCAGCTCGCCGCATGGAACGCTCTGCCGCTGCCACCAGCATGCCGAAGGCTGGGCCATGGACGGGATTTACGATTAGGAGTGAAACGCGCCCGCCATGTCATACGTCGAGTTGCATGCCTGCAGTGCGTTTAGCTTTTTGCGCGGTGCCTCTTTCCCTGAACAAATAGCCGACACTGCCGCGGAGCTGAAAATGCCGGCGATGGCCTTGCTCGATCGCAACGGCGTTTACGGATCGCAACGTTTCTCCTCGACCGCGCGCGAAAAAAACGTGCGCCCGATCGTCGGCTGTGAGCTGACGATGGAAGACGGGAGCGTTTTACCCGTGCTGGTAAAAGATAAAGACGGCTACGCCAATCTCTGTTCGCTCCTGACCCAGGCACATCTGCGCAGCACAGAGAAAGGCGAGTGTGCGGTGCAGTGGGGAGAACTCCCGACCTTTAGTGCGGGACTCGTAGCACTGTTGGGGAGCGTACGCTGGCAGCGTGCTGCTTTCGATCTTCTGCCGAAACGAACTTCCAAAACTGCGCTGCAGACGTGCGCTCCCCAGAGTGCGGACTACGCGCAGCGCTTGATCGACATCTTCGGCCACGAGAACGTTTACGCGGAAATTCAGCGCCATTTTGTGCGCGGGGAAGAGAAAACGAACCGCTCGTTAATCGATCTCGCCGAGCATCTGCATTTGCCGCTGCTCGCGACCAACGGCGTGCAATACGCCACTCCGCGCGGGCGTGAAGTGCTGGATGTCTTCACTTGCATCCGCGAGCACACCCACCTCGATGCCGCGGGCACGTTGCTCACGCAAAATGCCGAGCGCCACTTGAAGAGCGATCGCGAAATGCGCGCGCTTTTTCGCGATCTCCCGGAAGCGATCACGAATACGGAACGTCTTGCGGATCGGCTCGAGTTTTCGCTCGAGAATATCGGTTACGCGTTCCCAGATTTTCCCGTTCCCGCCGGTCACGACATGGCTTCGTTTCTCCGCACCATCACTTGGTTCGGGGCGCAGCAACGCTACGAAGCAGTCAGCGCCAAGGTGAAACGGCAGATCGAAGAAGAGCTCGCGCTTATTACCAAGCTCGGCTTCTCCGGGTATTTTCTCATCGTCTGGGACATCGTGAATTTCTGCCGCGAGCACAACGTCATGGTGCAAGGACGCGGGAGCGCGGCCAACAGCGCCGTCTGTTTTTGTCTCGGGATCACGCCAATCGACCCGGTGAGTAATCATCTCGTCTTCGAGCGTTTCCTGAGCGAGAGCCGGAAAGGCTGGCCGGACATCGATCTCGATCTGCCGAGCGGCGATCGGCGCGAGAGCGTGATCCAGGAAGTCTACCGGCGCTACGGAAAACACGGCGCCGCCATGACGGCTAATGTCATCACCTATCGGGGTAAAAGCGCCGCGCGCGAGATCGGGAAGGCGCTCAATTTCGCGCCTTCCGTGCTCGATCGTTTTTCGCACCTCTTCGCCAGCGGCGATTTCCCGCACACCCTCGAATTGCAGGCGCAGATCGAGCAGTCCGGTTTGCCGAAAGCGCATCCGCGCATGCCGGCCTTCATCTCGCTCTACCAATCGATCTACGGCCTGCCGCGTCATCTCGGGCAACACTCCGGCGGCATGATCATTTGCCAGAACAAACTGAGCACCTTCGTGCCGCTGGAGAACGCTTCCATGCCCGGCCGCGTGGTCGCGCAATGGGATAAGGACGACTGCGAGGATCTCGGGATTGTGAAAGTGGACTTGTTAGGGCTAGGAATGATGTCGGTGATGCAGGACACGTTCGAGCTTTGCCGCGAACGCGGCCGGCCGCTCGACCTCGCGCACATTCCGAAAGATGACGCTGCGACCTACGAGATGATGCAGAAGGCGGACACGATCGGCGTGTTTCAAATCGAAAGTCGCGCGCAGATGGCGACGCTGCCGCGGATGAAACCGAAATGCTTTTACGATGTGGTGATCGAAGTGGCGATCATCCGCCCCGGGCCAATCCAGGGTGACATGGTGCATCCGTATCTGGCGCGGCGGGCCGGTCGCGAACCGGTCACCTATTTCGATCCGCGTCTGGAGCCGGTGCTCGGGCGCACGCTCGGCGTGCCTTTGTTTCAAGAGCAACTCCTCAAAATCGCGATGATCGTGGCGAATTTTTCCGGCGCGGAAGCGGAGGAACTGCGACGCGCGCTCAGCTTTCATCGCTCGCAGGAACGGATGAACAAGGTGAGCGTGAAGCTGCGCGCCGCGATGCAGAAGAACGACGTCGCGCCGGAAGCGATCGAGAAGATTATGCAATCGATTACCTCCTTTGCGCTCTACGGTTTCCCGGAATCGCACGCGATTAGTTTCGCCATTCTCGCCTACGGCAGCGCGTATCTGAAAGTGCATCGCGCGGCGGAGTTTTACGCCAGCCTGATTAACAATCAGCCGATGGGCTTTTACACTCCCGCGACCATCGTCAAAGACGCAAACCGACATGGACTGAAGACGCTGCCGGTTTGTATCGCGCGTTCGGATTGGAACTGCACGGTCATCGCAGACGACACGATTCGGCTCGGGTTTTGTGTGGTGCAGGGATTACGCCGGGAACACGTGGAGATGTTAATGGAGCAACGCGCGGCCGCGCCTTTCATATCGGTGGAGGACGTGAGACGACGCGTCCCGTTGACGAAGGAAGAGCTGCGCACGCTGGCGGAGTTGGGCGCATTCAATCCTCTCGCGCAACACCGGCGCGCCGCGCTCTGGCGCGTGGCGGAACGGGAAGCGGAGCCGCTCTTTGCCAGCCGCGCAACCAGCGACCGGAGAGAACCTCTCGCGCCCATGACCATGCCCGAACGCGTGCAAGCCGATTACGAAACCATGAACCTGACCACCGGACCGCATCCGATGCGATTATTGCGCGAGCAATTGCCGGACGCCTGGCGCGCGATCGACCTCGTGCAGGCGCGCCCCGGTTCCACGGTGCAGATCGCGGGTAATGTGATTTGTCGCCAGCGCCCCGGCACGGCGAAGGGTTTCGTCTTCATCAGTCTGGAAGACGAGACCGGTGTCTCGAACGCGATCGTGACTCCGGATTTATTCGAGAAGATGCGCCTGCTGATTACCGAGGAGCCCTTCCTCACCATCGAAGGCGAGGTGCAAAATTCTGAGGGCGTGATTTTGATCAAGGCGCACCGCCTGACGCCGCTGACCCACGACTCGTTAGTCGGGAGCGCTTCGCACGATTTTCATTGAAGCCGCCAGCTCCGCGCGGCGGCGACAAAGGTGTCGGCTAATGGCAGCCGCACCCGGAACCGCAGCCGTGCGAACCGACTGAGCCGACTGACGGGCCGGTCGAGGAGCCGGGAACCAACACGCCGACCCCGCCAGTGATGACGCGGCGGACTGGTTCGCCAGTTTCAGGATCAAACCGGAGCGGCTCGTCCTTCATACTTTGCGTGACTTCGAAACGGCGGACAGGCTTCTTGGGATCGGTAGTTTCGTAAATGTAGGTCATAGACTATTCGCCGCCGTGAGATGGCTTTTTAGGCTCGGCGGGTCTCTCCACCGGTTCATCGCCGGATTCCATCCACTCGGTGTGGAAGACGCCGGCTTTGTCCGTGCGCTCATAGGTATGCGCGCCGAAATAATCGCGCTGCGCCTGGAGCAGATTCGCGGAGAGGCGCGGCTGACGGTAGCTGTCGAAATACTCGAGCGAGGCAGCGAAGGCAGGGACAGCGACTCCGTGCTGGATGGCGGTGCAAACGGCCACGCGCCAGTTGGCTTGCGTCTTCTGGATGATCTCGGTGAAATAGGGATCGAGAAGCAGATTATTCAGCGAAGCGTTGCGCGCGTAGGCCTCGACGATGCGGTTGAGAAATTTCGCGCGAATGATGCAGCCGCCGCGCCAGATGGTGGCGATGTCGCCGAAGTTCAGATTCCATTTGTATTCGGCGCTGGCGGCACCGAGCAATTCCATGCCTTGCGCATACGAGATGATTTTGGAGGCGTAGAGCGCGCCACGAACGGCTTCGATGAGTTGCGCGCGGTCGCCGGTAAACTCGGGAATTGCCGGCTGTGGAAGAATCTTTGCGGCCTCGACGCGGTCTTGTTTACGCGAAGAGATCACGCGCGCTTCAACCGCGGCATTTATCGTGGAGATGACGACCGAGCGCTGGATGGCAGAGAGGAGCGTCCACATGCCAGTGCCTTTTTGGCCAGCTTTATCGAGGATGACGTCGACAAGCGGCTTGCCCGTATCCGGGTCGATCTTGCGGAAAATCTGAGAGGTGATCTCAATGAGATAGCTGTCGAGTTCGCCCTTGTTCCACTCAGTAAAAATGTCGGCTAATTCGTCCGCCTCCATGCCGAGGACATGCTTGAGAATGGCGTAGGCTTCGCAAATCAACTGCATGTCGCCGTATTCGATGCCGTTGTGCACCATCTTCACGTAATGGCCAGCACCGTCGGGGCCCATGTAGCGGCAGCAAGGTTCGCCATCCACTTGGGCGGCGATCTTGCGGTAAATCGGGGCGATAATTTCCCAAGACTCACGCGGGCCGCCGGGCATGAGGGACGGACCTTTCAATGCACCTTCTTCGCCACCGGAAACACCACAGCCGACAAAATGCAGACCTTTCGCTTCCAGTTCCTTGGTGCGTCGTTGGGTGTCGGTGAAGAGCGAATTGCCGCCATCGATAATGACGTCACCTTTTTCGAGAAGTGGCGTGAGCTGCGCGATGACGGCATCGACCGGCGCGCCGGCCTTGACCATGATCATCGCTTTCCGCGGACGCGAGAGGGCGCCGACGAATTCCTCCATCGTGCGCGTGGGCTGGATATTCTTCCCGCTTGCCTTTCCGACCGCGAACTTCTCGGTCACCTCGGTGGTGCGGTTGTAAACGGCGACGCTGAAGCCTTTCGATTCCATGTTGAGGACGAGATTCTCGCCCATCACGGCCAGCCCGATTAGGCCAATATCACATTGCTTCGCGCTCATTTTGCGTATCTCCTGTCTTGCGACCGAGCGGTCGCGTTACCCATATGTATCACGCATGGCAAATCCCGTCTGCGAAGTTTTGCTGAGCGAATCTCCGCTCTGCGCGCCGACTCTAAGAGAGGCTCCGGCCGACACCGGTGGCGTGGTAGATTTCTGGGGTGTCGTGCGCGGATGGGAGAACGAGGCGCCGATTTCCGGGATCGCATACGAGGCACATCGCTCAATGGCAGAACATCAACTGCGCGCGATCGCAAAAACGGCCGGCGACAGTTTCACAGTGCATCAAATCATCATTCATCACCGACTTGGCTTTGTGCCGAAGGGCGAGGCGTCGCTCTTCGTGCGGGTGGGATGTAAGCATCGCGCGGAGGCTTTTCGCGCGAGCGTATGGGTGGTGGATGAATTGAAAAAGCGCGCGCCGATTTGGAAGCATCCCAAACCGGAGGCGGAGACGCCATGAATTGGGCCAATCGCCTCACCCTGAGCCGGCTCGGGCTCACGATTCTTTTCACGATGGCGTTGAACTCGGACTGGCGCTTCGCCCACACGACCGCGCTGGTGCTGTTTATTATCGCCGGCATCACAGATTACGTGGATGGCGAGATCGCGCGCCGATATCAATTCATCACCGATTTCGGCAAGCTGATGGATCCGCTGGTGGACAAGGTGATGATCGCAGCGGCGTTTATTTCCCTCGTGCCGCTGACGGCGATCCCGGCCTGGGCCGCGACCATCGTGGTGGCACGGGATTTTCTCATCACAGGGCTCCGTCTACTGGCAAGTTCTAAGGGCAACATTTTGCCCGCTGAAAGCCTCGGGAAGCACAAAACTTCGTGGCAGATCGCGACGGTGGTGTTTTTCCTGACGCTGCTGGCCATGAAGGAATTGCGTTACGCCGATGGGACCTCCATTTGGTGGACGCATTTGTGGAATAAGGGCGGCACCGCGCTCATCTGGATCACGGTCGCGCTGACAGCTGTATTCCGGCCTCGGTTATGCCTGGCGGCATCGTGCGGTCGTCGGAACCGATCGCTAGCGTCTTAGAAAAAGCTTTGCGGGACTTCGATCCGGTCGCCCGGTTGAAGCTTCACATCACGAGAAGGGTCACGGCGCGATTCGCGCACGTCATACATCTTCACGTTCGAACCGCGTAGCACGCGCACTTTCTTCTGATCGGCAAAATCGTTGAATCCGCCAGCTGCGTTAATCGCCGTGAGCAGGGTCATATCTTCCGTAAACGGAACACGGGACGGGGTCCGAACCGCGCCACCGACGTTTACAAAACGCGAAGTGGGCGCCATCACGATGGTGATGGTGGGGTTGCTGTAAATTTTCCCCGAGCGATAACTGGTCTCAATGGAATTGGCGAGTTGAGAGGGGCTCAAACCTTCCGCTCTCACTTTGTTGATATACGGCATGTTGACGGTGCCGCGGCGTCTACGGTGTAGATATTATTAACCTGCGTCTGCTCCTCCGCGGGCACGCCAGAAATTTTCAATTCGACCGGGTCACCCACGCGGAATGTCGCCTGACCATGCGCGGAAAGGACGAGAGACAGAAAGAAGACGAAAAAATGAGGATCGGAAAACGCATTTAGTATTCCTCCGGTTCGGAATAGCCATTACTCGCGGTCGAAGCCGTGGCCCGGCGAGACTCGCGCCGCGCTTCTTTGTCACGCGGCTGGTAGTAGCCGTAATAGTTCGTGTAGTAGTAATAATTCTGATCGTGTTTCAGATCCACGTTGTTGAGCACAACGCCCAGGACCGTACCGCCAACGCCAAGCACAGCCTGTTTCACGCGCGTAAGCATGGCGCGCGGGAAGCGACGATGCTGCACCACGATAATGGTTTGGTCGACTTCGCTGGCGAGAACCGACGCATCACTGACGCCGAGCATGGGCGGCGAATCGAAGAACACGATATCGTAACGCGTCTTAACTTCCGCGATCATATCCGACATACGCTGCGAGTTTAGAATCCCGACCGCGTCCGAAGGCAGAATGCCGCTGGGCAACAGGGAAAGATTCTCAACAGAGGTGGGGATGATGACATCCTCCAGTTGCATGTCGGTGGTGAGGTAATTGGTCAGCCCTACTTTATTGCTTAAATCGAAGAGCGAATGCTGAACCGGTCGCCGTAAATCGGCATCCACGATCAGGGTCGTGTATCCGCCTTGAGCGGAGGTGAAAGCCAGGTTCGCCAGCGTGGTGGATTTACCCTCGCCAGGGCCACCGCTCACCATGGAGATCGCGTTTGCCTCTGGATTCTTGCGGTTGAACTCGATGTTCGTGCGCAAAATTCGATAGGCTTCAGCATCTGGCGTGTCACCAGGTTCCTGATGGAGAAGCTTGATATTCTTCGGGATAATCGCGAGCACGGGAACACCAAGCAAGCTTTCCACGTCTTCCATCGTCTTCACGCTGGTGTCGAGATATTCGATAAAGAACGCAAGACCGAGACCGACAACGAGACCGACCAGTGCTCCGAGCGCCAGATTTAAACCAACCCGAGGGCGTGCAGGCGCACTAGGCGGCTCTGCGACCTGTTTCACACTCACTGCCATACGAGGCATGGCTAATTCCATGGTCTGCGTCTGCGCACGCGCGCGGATGCCATCAAGCAGCAGCTTCTCTTTGATGTAGAGATTCTTGGCCCTCGTATAGGTGGCACTGGCGTTTTTGCCCTGCAGCTGACGCGCGTTGATTTCATCAAGGCGCCGTTTCATCTCATCGCGCGTCGTCTGCGCGCCAGCGAGATTCTTCTCGAGCGCGCTCCTAATGATCGCTACCTGCTCTTCCAGTTGGCGGGTATAAACATCCTTCGTGGCTCGCAACGCTTTCACCTTCGGATGGTTCTCGCCGAGACCGGAATTCAACAAGAGTGCTTCCTGCGCGACGGCATCCTGATAATTGGGCAGAATTTTTTGAATCGTCGGATCGTCGATTTTCAGCGTGGGCATCATCCGCATGAGATCTTCGCCTTTGAGCTTCTCGATTTGCTCGAGCTGGGTAGAGAGAACAGCGACCCTCGTTTCGGCATCGTTTACTTCGCCCTCCTGCTTGATCACCATGTTGTTCACCGGATTAGCGTGTCTTCGATGCCCTCTGGATTCAGATCTACGATCCCTTCGGCGTCACGAATTTTAGCGACATCCGTATACGAGTCGTCGACCTTCTTCTGCTGCTTCGCGACTTCTTCGTTCATGCTCGTGACCGCACGATTCATGATCTCTTTTTCTTCATCGACTCGAGTGCTCTGATAGACATCGACAATCTTATTGGCAATATCGGCCGCTTCTTGCGGATCCTGGCTGAGGACACTGATTTGGAGCAAATCCGTGTTTCGCACCTCATCGACATCCAGTCGCCCCCGGAGACGCTGATAGGCCTGCTCACGCGACGGACGGGAGCCGCCTTTCGCCCATTTATCCTGTAATTTGAGATCATCGATCACGGGATACAGAATACCGGTGCGCTGAATCACTTGATAGACGGTGGGAGCAAGCGTCGGATCGTGGATCGGCAGGTTTGGATCGCCGTTTCCGAAGATGCGCATGTTTTGCGCCGTGGATTTAACTTCCACGAAGACAGACGATTGAAACTCACGCGGCTGAAAGTACGTGACCACCGCCGCGGTCAAGAGCACGAGCACGAAGGCGAGGAGGATGAGCACCCAGCGCACGCGGATAACCCGCCAATAATCCAGGAAGTGAAGTTTACCTTCTTCAGTTTGTGACATATAAACCCCCAACCGGGCAGAAAAGTTACGTCAGAAACCAGCCCGACGCAAAACCGAGAAACGCGGTCGCTTTAGAACGTGAAAGTTGCGCCGAGATAATACCGATTCCGGGAATATTCGCGGAAGAGATTGGCGTCGGAGACCACTTCAGTGTGGGTATACCCGGCGTCAATCGCCCAGTTTCGGGTGATGGCGTAACGAGCGGACAACGAGATATCGAATGAATCTTCGTCAAAGCCGCTGGAGAATGCGTTGCCATCGTAATCGTCATGCTGATAGGCAACATTGAGACCGACCACGATGCGCGACGTGAAATTGTGACGCAATGAAGCGGAGGTGCGATAGGTTTGGCGACTGAGCAATTGCGGGACATCCGATTGTTCGATCGAATAGCGATTCGTCCAGGAGAACGCGGTGTTCTGCGCGATCGCGTAATTCAACGTGAATTCGCCATAAGGGCTGGTTTGGTCGCCGCCATTCGCCCGAAGACGCCGTTGTCATCATATTGACGAAATTCTACGCCAGCGCGGGCGGAGATATTGAGGCGAGGACTGAAGCTGTGATCGAGACCGGCCAGAAAATAATGCGAGGTGGAGTTCCGATTATCCGTTTCCGTATAATCGACGATGCCGAAGCGATACTCCGCCACGGCGGTGGTGGTGGGCAACACCAGAAAGCGAAATTCATTCCCGAGCGTGTGCTCGAACCGATCCTGAAAGACGCTCACGAATTCGTTGTCGTAATCGGTATAACCAATGGTGTAGCTGGAAACCGTGGAAAAGCGCGGCGTCCAAGCGTAGCCGAGGGAAAACTTATTGACCGTGAAGAAGAAATTCTGGCTCTGCCGGCTGAAGTTGATGTTCGAGTTGTTGAACGTTTGGAAATCCGGTTGCGATTGATACGTCAGATACATGTTCGCCGTCACCGTCAAGCGCGGGCTGATTTTGTGCGAGATCCCCAGCCCGACGGAGACATTCACGTCGAAATCGTCCGAATTGCCGGTAAACTGATCTTGCCGATCAAAATAGTAGGTGAAGCTGGCGTTGCTGTTCAGGCTGATCTGCGTCCGCGGACTGCCAAATTGGTAGGTCACCCCAAGGCCCACATTGGTGAAGAAGGATTCTTGCGTGTTGAATTTCGACAGGTTGACGTTGTCATCGTATCCGCCCCGGACCGAGACGGAGACGTGGAAAGGGAACGAAGCGAATTTTCCCATGCCCAGGTCGCTTTTCGAGTCGTAGGTTTCCTTGGTATTATCTTGGAAAACCTCCTTGCCAAATCCTTGGCCGCCAGCGTGTGCTGAAGACGGTTGGAAAGCGAGCAAAGTAGTCACGAACGCCGAAGCGGCGAAGGTGGAGAGGTTAAGTTTTTTCATATACCCGTTTTGTGTCCTTAAAATATTCGTCTGTGCCGTTTTGCCCGCCATGTACGTCACACGGCTCGCAGACTAGCCGGGAGAAAATTGGTGAGCAATCCTTTTTTCAATGGTTTTAGAGGATTTCTCGCTTCGGCCGTTTTGAAACCTGCCCTGGCTACGACCCGCCGGGGACCCCGGGCGTCTCCCCCGGGTGCGAGATTTTCAGATGTCCCTCGTAATAACGGCGCAGATTTTGCGCTTTCGGATCATCTTGCAGCAATTCCTCAAAGATACGCTCGGCCTCATCGAACCGGCCTGCAGCGTCCAGAACTCCGGCTAATTCCAGCCCGTAGCTTTGTTCTCGCGGCGCGAGCGAGCGCGCACGCTGCAGGGAATCGATCGCCGCTTGTCGGAACGCGCCGGCCGCTTCCGGAGATTGCGCCCGGTCCGCGAATTGCATGCGCGCTGTGCCCAGACGGTGATGCAAGTCGGGATTTGCCGGATCATATTTCAATCCGCGCCGCGCGTAGAGCAAGGCCAGGCCGGGCTGGTAATCACGCACTGCCATTCTTGCCCGCTCGGAAAAATATTCGCCGGGGAGCAGCCGGAAACATTGCACGAGCAAAGCGAGACAAAGCAGTGGCAAAATCAATCGCCAAACGAGATGCTTTCCGGCGACCGCAACGGCCTGCCGTTCCCAAGCCACGCCCTCGTTTGCGAGCACGGCAAAGACGAAAGCCAGCAACAACACGTTTGCCGGGATGTGCATATTGAAGTCAAAAATGGAATGAACCAGGATGCTCGAGACGGCTGCAAGCGCCCCGATATTTAGAGCGAGCGCGTTACTGGGCAGAAGCTGAGAGGCGGCGACGCGCCGCGGCCCCAGCCGGACGAAGCTGCGCCAGCCGTGGCGAAGATGCGCGCCGAGAAAGACCGCCAAGCCCAGGCCACCCACCAGCCCGTATTCCGCCAAGAGCTGGAGGTAATCGCCGTGAGCATAAACAGGATCGAGCTGCATCTGCGGCGTGCGGAAAGTGCGGCCGTAATACAGATAAGTCGCACTGCCGGTCCCGACGATCGGCTGCAGTTTCCACTGCATTAAGGCGGCCTTCCAGAGATCGATTCGAATATTAGAAGCGTCGAATGTCGTCTGCGCGCGATCCCGCAGCGGGCTGTTTTTGCTGACATAGAAGACAGTCGCTGTCGCTAAAATGACTGCCACCACGGTGGCAGGGAGGCCAATCTTCCAGGCCAGACCGCCCCCCAAACGCCGCAATGTGCCCAGGCTCAAGAGCGCGAAAACAAAAAGACTGGTGCCGGCACTCAGATAACCGCCGCGGCTGGCCGTGAGGATGAGACCCACATAGCAAACGCCCACAAAGTAGGCGACGAGAAGTTTTCCCCAAACCGGCCAACGGCTCCAACACGCGAGGCTCAACCCCATCACACCGAGCACTTCCAGGAGGCCCGCCAGATGGTTTGGGCACACGTAGAGCCCGCTCGCGCGCCATTCATAATCGTAGCGTTGCAACCAGGAAATGGGCATGAAGTTGTTCCCATCACGGAATTGCATCGCTCCCACCACCACATGGACGAGCGCGAAGACGAGTAACAAAAGAAGCAGCACCATGCGTTGCCGTGCACTGATTAAAATGCAGGCCACCAGAAAATAGACCGCCAAGCCGCCCAAGATGGAATAGACATCGCTGCGCGCGATGTAGGGAACCGGTGAGAGCAGTGCGCGCCCCAGCGCGTATCCGAGAAAAGCGAGCGTCGATCCCAGACAAACCTGGCTCGGTAAAGGCTTGACCCGGCGCCAGGAAAAAAATGCGATTACCCCCGCGACGCCCACCAAACCGTAAACCGGCAGGCTAAACGCCATCCGCGTGCCGCCCACCAGTGTTTGCATGAGGCCAAACGCCAGAAAGAGGAGGACGAGCGAAAACCCCTCCGTCGCCGCAAGCAGCCGTCCGGTTTTAGCCATGAAGAATCCGATGGATGAGCGGACAGAAAAAGAAAGGCCGTTGCGAGATGCGCAACGGCCTTTCTGAATTTCGAACGCTAATGCGTTTTCTTAGCGATTGGTGACTGGGGTCACAACGCAGGCGCCGAGGGTGGCACCTGGATTATTACGCAGGAACTCTGCCGCCGCTTCGGGCGAGAAGAACCGGGTCACGCCATTGAAGCAGACCGCGATGACATTGCCCTGTCCGCCGCCGCCGCCGATCGAGCCCGGAGGAGGATTCAGGTTGCCCGGCGCATTATTGAAGCCGCCGCCATCATCAGGTTGGCCGCCGCCACCACCGAAGGAGGAGGCGCAACCGGGAGCGAGTTCAATCGCGAGGTCGGTCAATTCACTCGCATCCTCACCCGCAGCGATTGCGCGGAGCACTCGGCCCAGTAGGCGGCAATCATCCGTTCCCAAGGCACGGAAAACCGTGCGTAAAATATCCTTCTTCCACTCAGGATGCAGTTGCGCGGCAAATGCAGCAATCTGCGGCGCCGATGCAGGATGCTTCTTCACGGCATTGAAGACTGCGGAGAGAAAATCAGCCTTGCTGGCCGTCGCTCCCGATTGTCCGCCCATTTCCGCCTGAAGCATACTCTCGGCCGACATATTTTGCGCTTGCGCCGCCGGAGTGCTGGCCATCCAGAACATTGTCCCGACTGCGAGACTCGCGAGGAGAAGCATCGCGGTTTTCAACAAACGCAAAGCGAGAGGCTCGCCATTAGATTCCATGAGCAGTTTTTTCATATTTTAGAGAGGAGCCCTTCCGGGTGGATTAAATCAGTGCTTGGTTATCGTGTTCGCAGCACACGGTCAACAAAATTATCACGGCTGCCAGCGAAAAAGCGGGTGAAGGGAATCGAACCCTCGTCAGTAGCTTGGAAGGCTACAGCTTTACCATTAAGCTACACCCGCGTCAGGACCGCTAAACTGAACCGCCCCTCCAGACCTGCCAAGTCCTTTTTGGCGCCGCTGCGTCCATCCCGGAGATTTTCCGCCTCCTCCGGAAGTCTGCTTGAATTTTTTTCCGCCGCGCTCTAGCAACTAGCGGATGAAAATGATCACCCGCGCTGCGTTCCTTTGCACCATCTCTCTCTGCGCAGCCCGGGCCGATCTCACCATCGTGCAAAATGTCGAGGGCGGCGGACCGCTCTCCTCCATGACCATGAAAATCAAGGGCGACAAGGCGCGGATCGAAGCCGGTCCGCAGATGACCACCATCATCGATAGCAAAACCGGCGACCTCCTCACCCTCCTGAACGAACAGAAAAAATTCATTACGCATGTCTGCGGCCCAGGCCAAGGCGGCTGCCGCAAATGGCCATGGAGCCCGACGAAAAAGGCGCGCCGTCTGCGCGAGCCGCAGCTCAAGCCCACCGGAAAAAAGGAAACGATCAACGGCTACGAAACCGAGGAATACACCTGCGAAGCGCCCGCCTTCAAAGGCAGCTATTGGATCAGCAGCAAATATCCCGAACGCCCCCGCCATCCTGCAGCAATTGGCGGCTACCACACCAGAAGCATGGAATGTCGCCGGCAAAGGAATGCCGGATTATCGCGACTTCCCCGGCATTCCTCTCCGCACTCGCATCAGTTTTAGCGGCAAAGAAATCGTCACGAATCTAGTCTCGATCAAACAGACTCCGCTCTCCGACGCGGACTTCGTTGTGCCCGCCGGGCTTTGAAGAAATGGCCATGCCAAATCTCGATTCTCTTCTCGGCGGAAAAGCCGCCAAACCACAGCCAGCACCCGCTTCCAAACCGTAATCGGGCGACTGCCCGTCCAGCCATGCCGCGGTTCGTTCTCGCCTCCGCTTCTCCGCGCCGGCAACACCTGCTTTCCGAAGCGGGCCTGCGGTTCGAAATCGTCGCTCCGCAGACGCCGGAAGTCGCCAGCCGCGCGCTCACCGTGCGCGAACTCACGATGGGCAACGCTGCCATCAAAGCCATGTCGGTCGCCCGTCTGCATCCCGACGCAGTCGTCCTCGGAGCCGACACGCTCGTCGCGCTCGATGGCGTGCTCATCGGGAAACCCGCCAATCACGGCGCCGCCTTTCGCATTCTGCAACGGCTGAGCGGCCGCGAGCACACCGTCTGCACCGGCGTCTCCATCTGTTCGCTCGCGCAGCGGAAGCGAATCAATTTCTGCGTCGTCTCGCAGGTCCACTTCCGCCCGCTCGAAGCCCCGGAAATCCGCGCTTATCTCACCGAAGATCGATCCGCTCGATAAAGCCGGCGCCTACGCTGCGCAAGGACACGGCGCGGAGATCATCGATCGCATCTGCGGCTCCTACACCAACGTCGTCGGCCTCCCCATGGGCGAAACCCTGGTCGCGCTCCGCAAATTCGAATGTTCGCCCCGGCCGCCGCGCGTAGCCGCTAGCCTTTCTTCGGCGCGGTCCGACAACAAATCTCCAGCTTGTTCCCGTCCGGATCCTCAAAAAAGAACGCGTAATAGCGCGGCGTGTAATCCTCGCAAACCTCCGGCCCTTCCAGCACCTGGCCGCCTCGCCTTCCGCACCACTTCCGCCACGCGATCCACTTCTTCCTCGCGTAGTCGGCCCAAAACGAAATGCGCGTTCCGTTCGGCTTGATGATTCCGGATCTCGCGTAAATCCCGAAAAACGGCGGCTTCCCTCGCCCGGCGCGTGAAACCGAGACCCACTCCCCATCGTCCTGCGTGTCTCGGTGAAGCCGATCGCCGGCAGCACCTGCTCGTAAAAGCGCTGCGCCTTCTTCATGTCGCGCACCCGCAGATCGATATGATCGAAAATACCGCGTCTTCATTTAGCACCCTTCCGATTTTCGCGCCGGATCATCAACTTCAAACCCGACCACGTTTCGTCCACCGCGCACACTTTTACGTCCACAAAACCCAGCGGCAACGCCTCCTCCCGAATCACATCCTCCGTGATATCAGTCGGCACCTTGGACGCCTTCTTCGGCCAGGAAATCCAGAGAATGCCCGCGTCGTCCAGCTTCTCGCGCAGCTCGCGCAACCGCTTCGCCAGCACGGCGCGTTCCTTCACGAAAAGATGCACAAAACGCGCGTCGCGCCGCCAGGCGGTTCGCGATCTTCACGCCCGCCGGCAAACCCGCCAGCAGTGCCGCGTAATTGTCCGGCGCCTCCAGCGCGACCAAGCGCTCGTTAGGCCGCACGCCCAGTTTCCGCACCAGCGGCGTTCCGGAATATCCAGGCCATGGTTTCGCGAAGAGTTTTCGACTTTCCTCGCCGATATCGATACGCTTCTCGCGCCTTGCAAATCAAGCTCGAACGTCCGCTCGTCTCGTCCTCCTCCTCTCGCTTTCGTCTCTCACTGCCTGCCAGCGCAAAACGCGACGCCGTCTCCGGCACGATCGAAGTCGATGAAGTCCACGTCGCCCCGCGCATGGGCGGCCGCGTCGAGAAAATCTTCGCCCGCGAAGGCGACCGCCTTGCATCCCGGCCAGTCCATCGTGCAACTCGATGCCGCCGAGTTGCCCGCCCAACGCGACCTCGCCCAGGCGCAGGTCGACGCCGCCAGTGCGCGACGTCGAAGCGCAGCAGGCCCAGCTCGAATTCATGCGCGCCGACGCCAAGCGCCAGCAGGAACTTGCTGCGCAGCAGAACCGTCTCGCCGAACGAGGCCGAGCGCGCCGCCAGCGTCGCCAACGCCCAGGAAAAAGCCGTCGAAGCCACGAAGATGCGCGTCACCCAGGCGAAAGCCAACCTCGCGCAGATCGAGACGCAGTTGAACGAAATGAAAGTCACCGCGCCCGAGCGACAGCGTCCTCGAAATCCTCAGCGTCAAAGTCGGCGACGTCCTCGCGCCCAATCGCGAAGTCGCCACCCTCATTCTGCCGAGTTATCTCTGGGTCCGCGTTTACGTCCCGGAGCCGTGGCTCGGCCACATCAAAATCGGCGACGAAGTTCGCGTCCGGACCGATTCCTTCGCGCGAGGAAGAATTCCGCGGCGTGGTCGAGCAGATCAACCGACAGGCCGAGTTCACGCCGCGCAATGTCCAGACCGTCGAAGATCGCATCCGCCAGGTCTTCGGCGTGAAAATCCGCCTCGAAAATCGCGACGACAAACTCCGCGCCGGCATGTCGGCTGACGTCGATTTTCCCGAGCGTGCCGAAGTAGAGATCATGACCGCGGAGACGATGATCGAGTGCGATGGCCTAACGAAGCGTTTCGGCCACTTCACCGCCGTCGATCACGTCAGCTTCTCCGTCGAGAAGGGTTCCATCTTCGGCTTCCTCGGCCCGAACGGCTCCGGCAAATCCACCGTCATCCGCATGCTCTGCGGCATCCTCGAGCCGACCGAAGGCACCGCCCGCATCGGCGGCCACGATGTCCTGCCGCGAGGGCGACGCGATCAAAGACATGATCGGTTACATGTCGCAGAAATTCTCCCTCTACGACGAGCTGACCGTGAACGAAAACCTCGTCTTCTCCGGCAAACTCTACGGCCTGCGCGGCCGCGATTTGAAGAAACGCCGCGACGAACTCATCGCCACCACGCATCTCGAACCGTACCTCGATCGCCGCGCCGCGCTCCTCTCCGGCGGCTGGCGCCAGCGCCTCGCCATGGCCTGCGCGCTCATGCACAAGCCCACCGTCCTTTTCCTCGACGAACCCACTGCCGGCATCGATCCCGTCGCGCGCCGCGAGCTCTGGGATCTCCTCTTCGAATTCGCCAGCCAGGGCATGACGCTTTTCGTCACCACCCATTACATGGACGAAGCCGAACGCTGCTCGCATGTCGGCTACATCTACATGGCCAAACTGATTGTCTGCGGCGAACCCGACGACCTCAAACGCATGCCGGAAGTCAACCCGCCCGGCACCCGCCGCCTCGACGTCACCTGCGATCACGTCACCACCGGTCTGCAGGCCATGCGGCAACTGGCCGGCGTGCGAAAACGCGACCGTCTTCGGTCAATCGATGCATCTGCTCGTGCAGGAAAGCCTGACCGAAGCGCAGATCGCGGAGAAGCTGAGAGCGTCGGCATTTCCAATCCCGAGATCCACGAAATCGGCCCGTCGCTTGAAGATGTTTTCGTTTCCCTGACGAACCAGCACGCCGAGCAGGCCAGCA
This sequence comes from uncultured Verrucomicrobiae bacterium, assembly GCA_963762685.1. Classification (GTDB taxonomy): domain Bacteria; phylum Verrucomicrobiota; class Verrucomicrobiia; order Chthoniobacterales; family UBA10450; genus JACCTI01. Next base: position 789,809 of record CAVXLV010000013.1, read on the forward strand.
CCGCCGCCGCATGAACGGCTGCCCAGAAAAGAAACGTCCAACGTTCAACGTTCAACGTCCAACGTTTCAATGAGGAACACGCGGCCACGCGCTCTCTGATTTGGAACGTTGAGCGTTGGACGTTGAACGTTGGACGTTTCTCTCTTCCCCAAAAATGAGCCGTCCTTTCCGCGGCCTCGGCGCCATCCTCTTCAAGGAATCCATCAGCGTCCTGCGCGACCCGATCACGCTCTTCTTCATGCTCTTCCCGCCGCTGGTCGAGATGATCGCCTTCGGCTACGCGCTGGATAACGACGTCAAACACATGCCCATGGTCGTCCTGAACGAGGACCGCACCGTCGAAAGCCGCCAGCTCATCGACCGCTTCGTGAATACCGAGACCTTCCGCTTCGTCGGCGAAGTCGAAAACGTCGCGCAAATGGCCAGCGAAATCCGCAGCGGCCGCGCCTACTGTCGGCCTGCAAATTCCGCCCCACTTCACGCGCGATCTCCGCGTCGGGAATCCCGCGCAAATCCAGATGTTGATCGACGGCTCCAATTCCACCACCGCCCTGCAGGCCCTCAACACCGCCGCCGCCCTCACCCTCTCCGATTCGCTCAAGCGCCTCATGCGCGAAAACGGCATCCGCCATCGTCCCGATCGAGGTCCGCCCGCAGATGCTCTACAACCCCACCATGCGGAGCCCGAATTTCTTCGTCCCCGGCGTGATCGGCATCGTCCTGCAGATCGGCACCACCTTCGCCACCGCCATGGCCGTCGTGCGCGAGAAAGAGAAAGGCACGCTCGAGCAATTGCTCGTTAGCCCGCTCAGCAGTTGGGGCCTCATGCTGGGAAAATTGATCCCGTATCTCGTGCTCGGCATGACCATGGCCATCCTGCTCTTCGCCATCATGCGCTTCGTCTTCTTCGTCCCCATCGCCGGCAGCGTGCTGGCTATGATCGGCGCCACTTTCGTTTACGTCTTCGCCCTGCTCAGCCTCGGCCTCCTCGTCGCGACCAAGGCCGAGCAACCAGATGCAAGCCCTGCAAATGTCGATGGCCTTCATCCTTCCCAGCGTCTTCTTCTCCGGCTTCATTTTCCCGCGCGAAACCATGCCCGCCGATTTTCTACTGGCTCGGCGCGCTCCTCCCCACGACCTATTACATCGCCCTCATGCGCGCCATCATCCTGCGCGGCGCCCATTTCTTCGAATACTGGCAATCGCTCGCGATCATGACCGGCATGGCCGGTCGCGCTCTTCTGCGTCTGCGCCCTCCGCTTCCGCAAAAAAATCGGCTAACGAGTCGACAGCCGCAGCGCTTTCGCCGGCGAACGTCGGCATTTCATCCGCGCCGTTTAAATGTTCCGCCCCACGCTGCGCCCGTGTTAAGTTGCAGCGCCCATGGAAATTATCCCACGCTCGCCCACCATGCCTTCCGGCTTGCAGATCCGGCCTTTCCGGCTCGTCCTCGGCCTCATCGCCACCTCGGTCTCGTCATCACGCTCTTCTCGCTTCTCTTCGGCTTCGTCTCCATCCCGACCAATTCCGTCGGCGTGAAAATGCGTTTCGGCGCTTACACCAACACGATCGATCCCGGACTCGCCTACGCCGTTCCCTACGTGGACGAAATCGTGATCGTGCCGACGCAGCGGCTTTTGAAACTGGAGTTCGGTTTCGCCACGCGGAATTCCACCAACCCCTTTCAAGGCGACGACAGCCCGGACGATACCGAGACAATGATCACCGGCGACCTGAACACCGCGCTCGTCCCGTGGGTGGTGCAATATCGCATCGTCGATCCGAAGGCGTATCTCTTCGGCGCGCGCGAGCCGGAGCAGACCTTGCGCGATCTTTCCGAGAGCGTGATGCGAGAGGTGATCGGTGATCGCACGGTGGATGAAGTCCTCACCATCGGCCGGCACGATATTGAAACTTCCTCGCTGGAACGGCTGGCAGCACTTGTCGGCCGAGTACGGGCTCGGATTGCAGATCCAGCAGGTGCAACTCTCCACCGTGCGCCCGCCCGCGGTGGTGCAGGCGGCGTTTAACGAAGTGAACCAGGCGCAGCAGGAAAAACAGACCGCCATCAACCAGGCGTGGGCCGTCTATAACGACGCCGTCCCGAACGCGCGCGGCCAGGCGAAAGGCCGCGAGAAACAAGCGGAGGCCTACGCGTTCCGCCGCATCAACCAGGCGAAGGGCGAGGCGCGAGAAATTCACCCTCCTCCTGACCGAATATGCGAAAGCGCCGGAAGTGACGCGGCGCCGTCTTTATCTCGAATCGATGGAAGCCATCATGCCAGCGCTGAGCAAAAAAGTGATCGTGGACGACAGCATCAAAGGCATCCTGCAAACCCTCCCGCTCGCACAGCCCGGCGAAGCTTCCTCCACAACGCGCTGATTTATGGCCACACACATGAATTCCTACGTCCCGCCCGCGCCGATCCGCTTCCTGCAGAGCAACGTCATGCTCGTCCTCGGGCTCGTCTTCCTTTTTACCGGGCTGAAATGGGGCGCGCTCCTTTTTGTCGTGCACCAATACGAGACGGTCATCGTGACACGTTTCGGCAAGGCGGTGCACGTGGAGCAGAAGCCGGGGCTGAAGTTTAAGATCCCGTTCATCGACAAGATCCAGCGCTTCGATAATCGCATCCTCGCGTGGGACGGCCCGCCTACGGAATGCCCGACGAAGGATAAGCTCTACATCATCGTCGATTCCTTCGCCCGCTGGCGGATCAGCGATCCGCTCCTCTATTACAACCGCCTCACCGACGAACGCGCTGCCTTATCGCGCCTCGACGATATTCTCGGCAGCGAAACGCGCACCGCCGTGGCGAACAACGATCTCGTCGAAATCATCCGCGTCACGAAAGGCCGGAAGCCGCTTCGTGACGAAGAGATGGAACAAAGCGGCACCATTTTGCCGAGCTCCATTCCCGACATCGCCCTCGGCCGCTTGGAGATCGAAAAGCAGATCAACGAACGCGCGCGCCAGAAGATCGCCGACTTCGGAATCGAGCTGCTCGATCAGCGTTTCAAGCGCAGCAAATACAACCCCGACGTCGCGGCCAAAATCAACGAGCGCATGTCGAGCGAGCGCCATCAGATCGCAGCGCGTTTCCGTTCCGAAGGCAAAGGCGAAGCGGCCAACATCAACGGCCAGAAAGAGAGCGAAGTCGCTTCCATCACCTCCGGCGCGCAAAAGAATGCGCTCAAGATCGAAGGCGAAGCCGACGCCGAAGCAGCGCGCATTTACACCGCCGCTTTCAGCACGCCGCAGGCGCAGGATTTGTATCTCTTTAAACGCTCCCTCGAAGTCGCGCGGGCCGCTTTTCAAAGCGACACCACCGCCGTCATCTCCACCAATAGCGACCTCGGCCGCATCTTGAAATCGATGAGCGAAAGCGTCGGCACCGTCCCGCCACCGCCCGTTCCGCGTCCGTAGGCCGCATCTAAAAAGAAAACCACGCCGTTGCACGCAACGCGCGCATTTCGCGCACAAGCTCCCGAGCCGTGAAGACCGCCGCCACGGATGACCCAGTGTCTGCTACCGTCGCCCATGCCAGAAACCATCTGGACCATCGGCCATTCCACCCGCCCGATTGACTCCTTCCTCGCTCTTCTCGCAACCAACGGCATCCAACTCGTAGCCGACGTCCGTCTCCTCCCCGGCTCGAAACGCCACCCGCAATTCAACCGCGACGCGCTCGAGCACTCGTTAGCCGACGGGCAGATCGCCTACGCTCACTTCCCCGAACTCGGCGGCCGGCGGAAAGCGCGTCCGGATTCGTCCAACACCGCCTGGCGCAACGCCGCATTCCGCGGCTACGCCGACCACATGGAGACAGACGAATTCCGCCAGGGCATCGCGCGTTTACTTAAATTAGCCGCGGCCACTGGCCCCACCGCGCTCATGTGCGCCGAAGCCGTCTGGTGGAGTTGTCACCGCAGCCTCATCGCCGATTACCTGAAAGCGCGCGGCCACGAAATTCTCCACATCATGGACGAAAAGAAAACGCAGCCGCATCCCTACACGTCCGCCGCGGAGATCATCGATGGTCGGCTGAGCTACACTGCCGCCACGCTGCTGTAATCCGAAAGCGAATGGCGGTTGCACTTGAGCAGTCACGCTGCTTCCGCCGATACTGCCCGCGATGGCCCAATCCGCTCTGCCTGCCTCCACTAAAGGCCTCTGGAAAATCATCGGCGCGGCCTCCGCCGGCACGCTCATCGAGTGGTACGACTTCTATCTCTTCGGCAGCCTGGCCACGATCCTCTCTCAGCACTTTTTCCCGCCCGGCCACGCGACCGCAGCCTTCCTCTCCACGCTCGCGATCTTCGCCACCGGCTTCATCGTTCGTCCGTTCGGCGCACTGATCTTCGGCCGTTTGGGCGATCGCGTCGGACGCAAATACACCTTTCTTGTCACCCTGCTTCTCATGGGCGGCTCCACTTTTGCCATCGGTCTGCTGCCGACTTACGAAAGCATCGGCCTGCTCGCGCCGCTCCTGCTCGTCCTCCTGCGCTTGCTGCAAGGGCTCTCCGTCGGCGGCGAGTTCGGCGGTGCCGCGACTTACGTAGCGGAACATTCGCCCGATCCGCGGCGCGGCTTTTACACCGGCTGGATCCAAACCACGGCCACGCTCGGATTGCTCATGTCTCTCGGGGTTATCCTCACTAGCCAGCATTTTCTTGGCGCGACTGACTTCGCGGCTTGGGGTTGGCGCGTGCCGTTTCTTTGCTCGGTCCTGCTCGTGCTTCTTTCCTACTACATTCGCGCACGCATGGCGGAGTCACCGCTCTTCACCGCGGCCAAATCAGCCGGCAAACTTTCCACCAGTCCGCTCCGCGAAAGCTTCCTCGAAAAGGCGAACCTCCGTCTCGGCCTCATCGCGCTCTTCGGCGCCGTCGCCGGCCACGGCGTCGTCTGGTACACCGGCCAATTCTACGCGCTCTTCTTTCTCCAAAAAGTGGCGCACGTCGAGTTCGCCACCAGCAATGTCATCCTGGCCTGGTCCCTCATTCTCACCACTCCGTTTTACGTCGTCTTTGGCGCGCTCTCCGATCGCATCGGCCGCAAACCCGTCATGCTCGCCGGCTCCGCGTTAGCCGCGATCTTCTTCCTCCCGGTTTACCACGCCCTCCTGCATTTCTCCGCGCCGCTGAACGTCCCCGTCCTGATTGCCCTCGTCTCGTTCCAAATGCTTTTCGGCACGATGACCTACGGCCCGCTTGCCGCCTTCCTCGTCGAACTTTTCCCCACCCGCATCCGTTACACCGCCATGTCGCTCCCGTATCATCTGGGCATCGGCGTTCTCGGCGGACTCACGCCTTTGATCGCGTCATCCCTCGTCGCGCAAACCGGCAATAATTACATGGGCCTCGCGTATCCCATCCTCGTCGCGGTCAGCACCGTTATGGTTGGCTGCGCTTTCATCCGCGAAAAGCGCGGCGTGCGACTGGACGCCATTTAGCCAGCGCGAATGTCCGGGCGCGTTGCCACGCCCGGCCCGTCATCGTATAGACCCGCGCATGAGCGAAACGACGACACCGACCCGCGCCGAGATATCCGAAGCCGACAAGTGGGACCTGAGCCACCTCTTTTCCGCCGTGGATAAGTGGGAGGAAGACCTCGCCTGGATTCAACGCACTTATCCGCGCCTCACGGAATGGAAAGGCCGCCTCGGCGAATCCGCTGCCACGCTCGCGGAAGCGCTCGAGTTCGACAAAACGCTCGACTTGAAAATCGAACGCGTCGGCCATTTCGCCTCGCTCCAACTCGCGGAAGACAGCTCGAACCCCGAATACCTCTCCCGCATGGGTCAGCTGCAAAATTTGCTGACGAAAATCGGGGAAACCGCCGCGTTTGTGACGCCGGAAATCCAGGCGATCAGCGACGCGCGCTTCGCGGAATTTTTAGCCGACCCCGCGCTGGCGGAGTGGACAGGTGGTGTTGCAAAAACTCCGCCGGAACAAGCCGCACATTCTTTCCGAAGCGGAAGAGCGTCTGCTCGCGCTCGGCAGCGCGGCCATGGATGGCTACGACGAGACGTTCTCGCAACTCACCGACGTCGATATGAAATTCGGCGTCGTCCCGGATGCGGAAGGCCACGAACTCCCGCTCACGCAATCGTCCTTCGGCTCGCTCCTGGTGAAGCGCGATGCACGGTTTGCGGAAACGCGCCTTCCATCAGTTCTACCAGGAATTCGAAGACCACCAGTTCACCCTCGCGGCCGCGCTTTCTTATTCGGTCAAAGCCGATGTCTTTCGCGCCCGCGCGCGCAATCATCCCTCCGCGCTGGCAGCGTCGCTCTTCCGCGATGATGTCCCGGTGACCGTTTACGACGGCCTGATCCATTCCGTCCGCGCCAATCTCGCGCCGCTTTTCCGTTACTACGATCTCCGCCGGCGCGTGCTCGGCCTCGACGAGCTGCATCAATACGACACCTACGTTCCGCTCGTCCCCGAAATCGAAACGCGCGTCTCTTTTGACGAAGCCGTCGAGAAGGTCGTCGCCTCGCTCGCGCCGCTTGGCCCCGAGTATACCAGCACGCTTGCCGAAGGTTTGCGCGGGCGCTGGTGCGATCGCTACGAAGCCAAAGGCAAACGCAGTGGCGCCTTTTCCAGCGGCAGCTACGGCGCGCCGCCTTACATCCTCATGAACTACAAGAGCGATGTCTTCTCGGACGTTTACACGCTCGCGCATGAGGCCGGCCACTCGATGCACACCTGGTTCGCGCAAAAAACCCAGCGCTATCAGGACTACAATTACCCGATCTTCCTCGCCGAAGTCGCGTCCACGTTTAACGAGGAGTTGCTCACGCATCATCTCCTGGAGCAGACCGACGATCCGAAGATGCGCGCCTACATCATTAACCGACAGATCGACGACATCCGCGGCACGCTCTTCCGCCAAACCATGTTCGCCGAGTTCGAGAAAATCATTCACGCCATCGAAGAAAGCGGCGACGCGCTCACGCTGGATGTTTTCAAATCCGAGTATCGCAAACTCCTGGAAGCCTACTTCGGCGATGCGGTGGTCCTCGATCCGCAACTGGAGCTGGAATGCCTCCGCATCCCGCATTTCTACAGCGCTTTTTACGTTTACAAATACGCCACCGGCATCTCCGCCGCCGTCGCCTTGTCGGAACGCGTCCGCACCGGCGGCGCGCCGGCCGTGACCGCTTACCTCGACTTCCTCCGTTCGGGCGGCTCAAAATTTCCCCTCGAAACGCTGCAAACTGCCGGCGTGGACATGACCACCTCCGCGCCGATCGAAAGCACCTTGCGCCTTTTCGAGCAACGCCTCAGCGAACTCGAAGCCCTCCTCCTGTAAGGACGCGCACCCTTATGGCAAGCGACCTGCTTGAAAAGCAGGCGTGGGATTCGAATGGCACGTCCAAGCCGCCAGCGGCTACGCCGAATTAGGCATGTTTCGCGAGTCGCTCGCGGAATTGGACGCGATCTCCCCGCGGATGCAGAATCGCCCGGAAGTCCTCCACCTGCGGCTCCATTACCTCATGCAGAGGAAACGCTGGCGGCAAGCGCTCCGCATCAGCCGCTTGCTCTGCCGCGTGGCGCCGGATTGCGGGACCGGTTTCCTGCATGCGGGCTTTTGTCTCCATCGGCTGGGAAAAACCGCCGAAGCAAAGGATTTACTCAGCACCGGCCCGGTCGCGCTCCTAAAAGAGCCGATCTACTACTACAACATGGGTTGCTACAACGCTCTCCTCGGCAACGTGAGCGACGCCAAGGAAAATCTCTGCATCAGCTTCCGGATGGACGCCAGTTTTCGCGCCCTCGCGAAACAAGGATCCCGATCTGAAAGCGCTCCATGCCGTGATTCTAACGCGGCGCAGAGTTTCCCTAAAACGCTGAGGGCTGCGATGGTGAGCGACCAAGACGTTCACCAAACTCTTCCTGCTCATGACGCTTGACCCAGCTCTCTTGCGCGCGCGACTTCACCCCGCTCTTCGAAGAAAACTTCGACGCAACGCGGCGAACTCGGCGCGGCTGTTTCCGTCTGGCAAAATGGCGAGCCGCTCCTCGAGCTGCACGGCGGTTTCCGCGACGCTCAACGCGCCACGCCGTGGACAGCCGACACGCTCGTTCTCGTTTGGTCCGCTACCAAAGGCCTGGCCAGCGCCTGCCTGCTTCACGTCTTGCAGGAACACCGCATCTCGCTCGCGCGACCGGTCGCGGATTTCTGGCCGGAGTTTGCCCAGTCCGGCAAAGCCGAAGTCACCCTCGCCCAACTCCTCTCCCACCAAGCCGGACTCGCGGCGCCTCGATGAGCGGGTCGACGTCCTCGATTACCCAGCAGTCGTCGCGGCGCTGGCAAAACAGAGCGCCGCTTTGGCCGCCCGGAACCGCGCACGGTTATCACGCGCGCACCTTCGGTTTTTTGCTCGATGAACTCGTTAGGCGAATCGCGTCACCAATCGCTGGGCGAATATTGGCGCCACGTCTTCGCCGAACCGCTCGCGCTCGATCTCTGGATCGGGCTTCCCGCCGAAGAAAACGCTCGCGTGGCCACGATCTACGCCGCCAAAGCCGGCAAGCCGCCCGTGCCCGAAGCAATTTTATCGCGACCTCGCCACGCCCGGCACGTTGGCGCGCAAAGTCTTCACCTCTCCCGCGGGATTGCACGCCGTCAGCGCCATGAACGCTCCCGAGGCCCGAGCGCTCTCCCTCCCTTCGCTCAGCGGCGATCGGCAGCGCTTCATCCCTGGCGAAATTTTACGCCATGCTCGCCGCCGGCGGGGAATTGGACGGCCGCCGCTATTTCCATCCAGAAACCATCCGCCAAATGACCACTACGCTCAGCGCTGGTCTGGATCGCGTTTTCCAAATTCCCACCGCCTTCTCCGCCGGATTCATGAAAGATCCGCCGGAGACTCCACGCCGCATCTTCGGTCCCTCGCCGACTCGCCTTTGGCCATCCCGGCGCTGGCGGCAGCCATGCCTTCGCCGATCCGGAAAACGGTCTCGCCTTCGCCTACGTCATGAATCAGATGGAGCAATCACTCCTACCAAATGAGAAATCGCTCCAGCCTCGTGGAGGCTCTCTACGACCGGGCGAAATAATTTGCCGACATTTTCCTCTCTCTCTTTTACGCTCAGACCATGTTGAAAAACTGGACTCCGCTCTTCGTGCTCGCAGCCTTCACCCTTACCGGCTGCGAAACCACGGTGACCCCACCCGCCCCGACCACCGTCGTCACCAACACCCGTCCGAATATCGCCCGGGCGGAGCCGACTCCGGTGAGCTCTGGTCTGCCATCACAAAGCGCAGGCTTTGAACCGACCCGGGTGCGCCCGAACGAAACAGGTGCTCGTTAGGCGGAACACTCCGCCGCGCCGACTGAACCCGCGCCCTACGCCCGCGCGGGATTTCGTTCGCGAAAGCAGCCGCCTGTGGGCGAGCGAAGATTCCCTGGAGCGCCGCGCATGAAGACACATTCGGAGACTGTCACGGTCGCGACCCGCGGCAAAGGCACCTACGACGTCACCTCGCAAATTATTGCGATCGTGGACGCCAGCGGCGTTCGCACCGGAACAGCCACGATTTTCCTCCAGCACACTTCCGCCAGCCTCGTCATCTTTGAGAATGCCGACCGCTCCGCGCGGGTTGATCTCGAGAAGTATTTTGAACGCCTTGTCCCCGAAGACGCCGACTACTTCACCCACACCTCCGAGGGCCCGGACGACTCCACCTCGCACATCCGGATGGTCTTGACGCGGACAAGCGAAACCATCCCGATCGCTGAGGGCAGACTCCAACTCGGGACCTGGCAGGGCGTCTTCCTTTTCGAACACCGGCGTGCTCCCCATCAACGGCGACTCGTGGTAACTGTGATCGGTGAATAGCTGGTTCGCCATCGTCCTTCTCCTCGCTCTCGTCCTCGAGACTGCGGCGAGCAGCCCTAACGAGCAGAAGGAAATCCAGAACCTTTATCGCCGCAGCCTCGCTGGCGACAAAGTGGCCGTGAACCAGTGCATCGAGAAACTAGAGGCCGTCCTTTTGACCGAGCCGAAGAATCAATTCGCGCGGGTCTATCTGGGCAGCGCCTACACCCTGCGCAGCCGCGATCTTGGCTTCGGGCCGAAAAAACTCTCCGCCCTCAAACACGGTCTCGCGCTCATGGACGAAGCCGTCACGGCCGCACCTGATGATGCGAAAGTTCGCCTCGCGCGCGCGCTCACGACCGATGCCTTGCCGCGCATCTTCGGCCGCGGCGCGGAAAGCCGGGCGGATTTAGCCAACTTGCCCGTTGGGCGACCGCGCATCCGGAAGCATTTACCGAAAGCGACCTGCGCATCGTTCACGAACGCGCCGCCGCGGCCAGCGCGCGGTAGTTTCCTTCGCACCTTCCCAAAGTTCAGGAATATTGGCCGACCTATGCAGGAAGATCTCGAGCGTGTTCTCTTCAGCGAACAAGCCATCCACGCCCGTCTGGACGAGATCGCCACCGAGATCGTGCGGGATTATCGCGATCGCGAACTGACCGTTATCGCCGTCCTCAACGGCAGCCTCATTTTCATGGCCGATCTCCTGCGTCGCATCCCGCTGCCGCTCAAACTGGACTGCTTGAGCGTGGCCAGTTATCACGGCGGCACGAAGTCGACCGGCGAAGTCGTTTTTCGGCAGGTGGCGCTGCCCGATGTGGAAGGTCGCCACATTCTCATTCTCGACGATATCCTCGATAGCGGTCTGACGCTGAACGCCATCCGCCGGAAATTGCAGGAAACCAATCCGCTCAGCATTCGCGTCTGCGTTCTCCTGGAAAAACAAATCGAGCGCGCCGCGCCAATCGAAGCCGATTACGTCGGCTTCAAGATCGGGAGCGAATTCGTGGTCGGCTACGGCCTCGATTACATGGAGCGCTATCGCAATCTGTCGTGCGTCGGCGTTCTCCGAAAAGATCTCATCACCGCATGAGCGTGCGGGTGCTGTTTTTCTCCCATCTGCGCGACGCTGCCGGAGCGTCCGAGATCGACTGCGAACTCGAGTCAGGCGCCACCATCGCCATTCTCCTGGAAAGTCTTTACGACCAATTCCCGAAGCTGCGCGCATGGGACCAAAGCATCCTCATCGGCGCCGGCGTGGAATTTGTCGGGCGGGATCATATCATCGCGCCTAACGAGGAGATCGCGATCATGCCGCCGGTGCAGGGCGGATAAAAACGAGAGCGCTGAGCGCAATAAAGCCAGGTGGGTTCAGTCCCGGAAATTCTGGAACCCGGTCGCGACCCCGAAATCCTTGCCCTTCACAAACGCGATCACTTCCTGCAGATCGTCGCGTTTTTTTCCGGTCACGCGGATCTGCCGTTCCTGCAGCGTGCTCTGCACTTTGAAATTCTGCGCCTTGATCGCCTTGATGATTTCCTTCGCCTTCTCGCCTTCGAGCCCCTGCTGAATCTTCATCTCCTGCCGCGCATGTCCCATGGAGGAAATCGAGGGATCCTCCTGCTTCACATTGCGCAGATCGACGCCGCGCTTTGAGAGCTTCGTGATCACGATTTCGCGCAAGCCGCTGCAGCCGATTTCCGTCCTCCGCCGTGAGCACGATCCCTTCCTTCTCCAGCTTCACTTCCGCGGTGCTACCTTTGAAATCGAACCGCGTCGCCAGTTCCTTCCGCGCCTGATTGAGCGCGTTATCCAGTTCCTGTTTGTCGATTTCCGAAACGATATCGAACGAAGGCATGATTCGGTTATCATGTGCGAATCCCTTCCGTCGCCAAGCGCCTTTTTTTGGATGTCCCGTTTCCTTTCGCTCCTAATCATACTTATCACGGTGGCCGGTTGTGGCCCCACCTTGACGTCGGAGCAGCGCGCGCAACGAAACCAGATGCGCCATGCTCTGGAGGCACACTCCTACCGCAGGCGGTGGAACTGGGACGCCAAATCGTCGCGTTTCTCCCAAATGAAAACGACGCCTGGGATGATCTGATGCAGGCGCAGTTGGAGCTGAAGGATACCGCGGCGGCCGCGCAAACTCTGCCCAATGGAAACGCGCGCGCGCCAACGAAACGCCTCGGCGGCTGGAACTCGCAGGCGATCTCGCGCTCGACCGAACAGGACTCGGACCCGCGCCCTGGAATCATGGAAAAAATCGCTGGCCGCGAAGCCGACCCAGCGGCGCATTCTCCAAAAAATTGCCGAGCTTCATCGCGCGGAGAAAAGCTGGGCGAAGGAGGACGAAGCGCTCAGTCGGCTGATCGAGATCGACGATCGCGCTTCCGCTCGCGTGCAGCGCGCTCGGGTGCGGCGCCGCTTGCATCGCTGGCCGGACGCGATGGCGGACATTCGCCGTGCCCGGGAGATACAGCCTGCCGCCATCGAGGTCCGAGAAAACGCCGATCTCTTCGAGCGCATCGACAAATTTCTCCCGGCCATCCAGGACCTCGATGGCCGCCTCGCGATCACGCCTGCGGACGATCAATTGCTGACTGATCGCGCCCTCCTTTTCCTGCGCAGCGGGGATCCAGAAATGGCGCTGGTCGATAGCGAGACCGCTGCGCAAGCTGGCGCCTTGGGCCATGCGGCCCCGGCTCTTCGCGGGACTCGCGCTGGTGCTCCTCGATCGCAAAGAAGAGGCGCGCGCGCTTGGCGTGAGTCCTGCAAATACGACTCGACGGACTCACCCCTGAGTTCCTTGAAACAATCAGCCGTCTCGACGCTGAGATGTCATTGGAAAGATCGAACCCCGAACTTTTCGTCACCCGCGCCTGGCAGCTTAACGAGATCGGTCAGCCGGCCCTGGCTTTGCCCGATGCGGAAAACGCACTCCGCTTCGATGCGAACTCAGCCGGTGCGCACGCGGAAATGGCTTACGCCCTGGCCAAGCTCGATCGGACCGATGAAGCCTTCGCGCACATCCAGCGGGCGACCGAGATCGATGCAAATTTCTCCACCGCCTGGAATTACCGTGGCGAACTGGAAATGCGCCGCGGCGATCTGGAAAGCGCGGTCGATTCTCTGAGCCGCGCGCTCGCGATTAATCAAACCTCGTCCGCACTGCAAAAACGCGAGGAATGCTATGTAAAACTCGGCCAGCTCGACAAAGCGGAAGCCGATCGTGTGACTCTCGCGACCTTGGAAAATGCCGGAACCACTCAGTAGGCCGGCTCGATTCTGATCTCGCCGTCCTTCGTCTTGAGTTCGAATTTCACTCCGCTCTCGCCGCCAAATTGCCGGTCCAGCCGCGAGACGTCTCCGGGTTTCGACTCGAAGAAATTCCGGATCCGCCCCTTCTCGCTCACGGCCTTGAGATGAAGGGCCGCACCCCGGATCACCGCCAGACGCAGATCCCCTTTCTCCACTTCTGCCGCGAGTGAAAACGCACTCGGTTCCCACCAGTTGTAACGCACACTCATCCGGCCCTGCCCCAAGCTGGTGCGCACCGCGCTGAAGCAATCCCGCACATACATCAAGCCCCGGTCCAGCCGCACGTCCACCTTTTCGCCGCGCATGCCGCTGATCATAATTTCGCCGTTCGCCAATCTCACCTCCGAGAGGCTGCAACGCTGCGGCAGGAGAATCATGTAATCCACCGTGCCAGAGCGATCCGCGAGAAACGACGTCCCCGCCGGCGGCGGGAAAATGGTGTCGATGACGACGGTGTTGTTTTCGATCGTCACCTTGACCTGAATTGCCTCCAGCCGCTCTTGCGAAAAGGCGCGCCGCATTGCCCGGATTTCCAGCCTGGCTTCATTCGACCCATAAACATAAATGCGGCCGTCCGTGTTTCGGATTGAGACGTTGGCCGTGGGCGCGATCTCGTAGCTTTGCTCGATGATGTCCTCGGGGATGGCGCTTCGGCTGGTCGCCATCCCGGCGAAAAAGAGCGCCGCACTGAGGAATAAAATTGCCGGCGTGGCGCGATGAAAAAGCTGCAAGCGGAAAGCTGGCCCCGCCTTACTCGTGGCGCAACGCCACCCTCGGAGCGACCTTCGCAGCGCGACGCCAACACCAACATCCTAGGTCGAAGAGCACGTGCTGCGGCAGTGCGACCTTCTGCCGGCGTTACACAACAAAGCCATCGCGGAGATTGATGATGCGATTGCCGTACGTGGCGTTTTTCTCCGAATGCGTGACCTGCACAATCGTGGTGCCCTCGTCGTTTAACTTTTTGAAGAGATCCATGATCTCTTCGCCTTGCGACGAATGCAGGTTGCCGGTCGGCTCATCGGCCAGGATGAGTTTGGGACTCGAGACGATGGCGCGAGCCACACCGACGAGCTGCTGCTGCCCGCCAGAAAGCTGACGCGGATAAAGGTCCTTTTTTCCTACGATATGAAACCTATCCAGCGTGTCGGCCACGATCGCCGCCCGCTCGGATTTTCCGACCTGCCGATAGGAAAGAGGAATCTCGAGATTCTCATAAACGGTGAGGTCGTCTAACAAATGGTATTGCTGAAAAACGAACCCGATCTGCTCATTCCGGAGCTGCCCCCGCGCGTTCGGCTTCATCTGGTGCATGGCGTTTTCCTCGAAGAAATACTCGCCCGTCCACGCGTGATCGTGCATCCCGAGCACATGCAGAAGCGACGACTTTCCCGCGCCGCTCGGCCCCATGATGGAAACGAAATCGCCTTCCTCGATCTGGAGATTCACATCCCGCAGGACGTAGAAGAATTGGCCTTTTGCCAGCGGGTAAAAACGCTCGACGTGTTTAAGTTCGATCAGGGGGTTGGGCATGGATTTACTTTAAGCTTGGAAGCGAGCTCCGGGTAGCGCACGCGTCTCGCGTGCTGGTTTTGGCGTCTCGCCAAAACAGGCTTTGCGCAGGGTAAATGACGCGGGAAAAAAGTCGCGAAGGCGGGACGCATTCGCCAGCACGCGAGACGCGTGCGCTACCCGGATGATCGTGCGACGCCGGTGATCTCATTGGGCTTGTGCGAGGGCTTTCATCGGGTCGAGTTTTGCGGCGCGGCGCGCGGGCAGGTAACAAGCCAGCAGGGCGACGAGCAACAACAGCATCGAGATGGCGCGAAGGTCCATGGGTCGGTCGCGTTTACGCCGAAAAGCAGGCTCGCGATGACGCGCGTCAACCCCAAGGCGGCGGCCAGTCCGGCGGCGATGCCGATGAGCGCGAGCGTCATTCCCTGCCGCACGACCATGCGCAGGACGTCGCTCTTTTGCGCGCCGAGCGCCAGGCGAATGCCGATCTCTTGCGTGCGTTGCGTGACGTTGTAAGCCATCACCCCATAGATGCCGACCGCCGCGAGCAAGAGCGCCGCGCCGGCGAAGACGGCGAAGAGCTGCATCGAGACGCGCCGCGTGCCGACCGACGCAGCGATCACGTCCTCCATCGTGCGCACGTTGAAGAGCGGAAGGTCGGGATCGAGCGCGGCGACTTCCCGGCGCACCACTGTGGTCAGGGCGGCAGGATCGCCAGCGGTGCGAATGGTGAGGGCCATGAATCCCCAGCTGCCGTCCTGCGCGTGCGGCGTGTAAATTTGCTCGCCGCTCTCGGCTTCGAGCGTGCTGGTTTTGGTGTCACCGACCACACCCACGATCTCGCGCGGAAATTCTTCATCGGGCCAGATGGTGAGCCGTTTTCCGATCGCTGCAGTCTCGGAGCCGAAATGCTTCTGCGCGAGCGTGCGGTTTACGATCACGGCCTTCGGCGCGTTCTCTCCATCGCGTTCGTTAAAGGCGCGTCCCGTCACGACCGGGATTTGCAGCGCTTCGAAATAAGCGGGCGTGATGGTGGACCAGCTCGCGTCGGACGAGTTGTCCCTCGCGAGCGGGCGCCCCTCGGGGACGAACCCCCTCCCGATGCCGTAGTCGCTCGCGCCGAGCGGCAGATTCACGCCCGCGGCTGCAGCTTGCACTCCGGGGATTGCTTCAAGTCGGGCCATCAAACGCCGATAGAAATCGATGCGCTGTTGGTCGTCTTTGTATCTGGCGCCAGGTAGAGAAAGTGAAGAAATCAGGACGCGCTCGGGATTGAATCCCGGTTTCACTTCTTGCAGGCGGAGGAAACTCTGGATGAGCAACCCGGCGCCGACGAGCAGGATAAGCGAAAGGGCCACTTCGCCGACGAGCAAAACGCTGCGCGCGTTCGTTCGGCGTTCTCCGGACTCGCCGCGTCCGCCTACCTTCAGCGCGCTGCTGAGGTCCAGCTTCGAAGCTTTCAGCGCGGGCGCGAGACCGAAGATCAGGCCGGTCAGGGTGGAAAGCGCGAGTGTGAAAAGCGACGACGCGGGCGTCGAGACTTGCCTGGTCGAAGCGCGGTGAATTCGGCGGGCTGATCGCGACGAGCAAGTCGAGGAGCCAAAAGCTGAGCATCAACCCCAGCGCGCCGCCGATGACGGAAAGCAGCATGCTCTCGGTCAGCATCTGGCGCAGGACGCGGCCGCGGCTCGCGCCGAGCGCAGCCCGGATGGCGACCTCTTTTTGCCGCGTAGCAGCACGGGCGAGGAGGAGGTTGGCCACGTTCGCGCACGCGATCAAAAGCACGCAACCGACCGCGCCGAGGAGAAGGAGGAGCGAAGGCCGGACGGAACGCACCAGCCGTTCGTGCAGGAGCGCGAGATGAGACTCCCAGCCCTTGTTCGATTCGTGAAAGGATTGCCGGAGCTGCGCGTTGATCGCATCGATCTGC
Organism: uncultured Verrucomicrobiae bacterium; assembly: GCA_963762685.1. Classification (GTDB taxonomy): domain Bacteria; phylum Verrucomicrobiota; class Verrucomicrobiia; order Chthoniobacterales; family UBA10450; genus JACCTI01. The sequence goes on from CAVXLV010000013.1 coordinate 806,407, forward strand.
GTCTGGGCCTGCTGCAGTTCGACGCCCGGCTTCAGCCGCCCAATCGCGGAATAGGAGCGATTGCTCCGCGGCTCTTCGGCGGGATTAACGGCTGCGGGCGACCAGACTTGCGTGTTCTCGGGAAACTCGAAACCTCCGGGCAAAACGCCGACGACCGTGACGGGCCGGGCGTTAATCGTGATCGACTTGCCGACGATGCCGCGATCGGAACCGAAGCGGCGTTTCCAAAGGCCTTCGCTCAGAATCGCCACCGGCGCGGCGTCCGGCGCATTCTCTTCCGCGAGGAAGGTGCGGCCCAGCATCGGTTGCACCCCAAGCACCTCGAAGAAATGCTGCCGAGACACCGACGCGCGGAACGCGTTCCGCTTCCGTCGCCTCCCTGCGGTGAAAGCGCGGCGCCGCCCGACCAAAAAAACGCGGCGCTGGAAAAGGCGGTGCTGCGCGCGCTCCAATCCTGGAAATCGAGGACGGAGATGTTGCTGTCGGTGATTCCTTCGGTCGGGTTGTGGCCTTCGAAATAGACGATGCGCTCGGCGTCTGGATACGGCAGCGGGCGAAGCAGGACGCCGTTGACGAGACTAAAGATGGCGCTGTTCGCGCCGATGCCGAGCGCAAGCGCGATGAGGGCGACGGCGGTGAAGCCCTTGTGCTTCAGCAGCATGCGGAAAGCGAAGCGGATGTCGTGAAAGAGCGTGTTCATGGGGTGGCTCGCGGGTTGTGGCGGGGGCGAAAGTTCGTGGATGCGAGGACGCATCCACCAGCACGCGAGACGCGTGCGCTACCCGGAATCTGTAGCGGTCGCGTGATGGGAAAAGGTGCGCGTGGCGTGTGAACACGGCCGGGCGCGAAAAATGAAGTGTGCGGCTCATTTTTCGTTACGCGCGGCACAAGGCGCCTGGGTAGCGCACGCGTCTCGCGTGCTGGTCGCGGACTCCGGCCGCGACGAACTTTCCTGCTCGCGAAATTCATCCTCAGGCGTCCAAACCCACGGATAATCCTCGCCCTGCCCGGCGATACCGGAATCCCACGGATTCCGCAGGATATAATGAAACTTCTCCTCGAGATCACGGTCAGATCGGATGTAGCGATCAAACCGTTCCTTCTCCCAAACCGAGCCGGTCGTTCCGTGCGCTTTGTTGATCTCGTGCGCGCTGAACGACTTGATCGATTGCATCAATTCCGCGAGTGCCCAGAAGATCGGCTTGCCATCCACGTCGTCACCTTTCGGCAGAGGCCGCAACAGCGCGTGGACATGGTCCGGCATCACGCAGACCGCGATCAGGTCGTAGCGTTTCCCGTGGAAATGGCGAAAGGCGTTGAGGACGATGGTGCGGTCTTTCGGGGCAAGTTTTCGCCGCGCGACAGTGGAAACCGTGACCGCGTAGATGGCCCACGGCAGCTCGAAGTGCGGGAGACGGCGCCTGGCGTAACGAGCGCCGGGAGCGGAGGAAGTTCGCGAAGGCGGGACGCCTTCGCCAGCACGCGAGACGCGTGCGCTACCGGATTTTCGCTCGTCGACTCAGGCAGCTCGCAAGTGCGCAAAATTGTGCTCGCTAGACTGCGCTCGAGATTTTCCCGAACCGGTGCGGTAGAAGCATTCCGGGTAGCGCACGCGTCTCACGTGTTGGCTGACGCGTCTCGCGTCAACGGACTTCTCTTTGGGCGGCTTCGCTCCGCGCGAAACTCTCCCAGAGAAAGTTCGCGAAGGCGGGACGCCTTCGCCAGCACGCGCGACGCGTGCGCTACCCGGAGTTGGCTGCGACGCGCTCATTGGTTCGCGTGGCCGGGAGTTCCTCATGGCGCTGGCTTGGGTTTGGGAACAGCGCTCAAGTGTGAGGCGACGACCTGCCAGACGCCATCGCGCCGCACGTAGGTGTCGGTGTAGAGCATCTCCTCGGTGCTGGATTTGCCGGCGCGCTGGTTTTCCGAAATCACCCGGCCGAATAGGACAACGACATCGCCGAAGACTCGGGCCTCCGTTTTCTCGGTGCGGAACTTGACCGACTCGCCGGCCGGCGGCGGGCGCTTCATCGAGTCGACGATGTCCTGCTTCGTCTGCTTTCCGCCGCTGGGAAATGTGATGACGAAGCCATTGGCGACGATCGTCTCCATCGCTTTTGCGTCGTGCTGCTCGTAGGCATCGAGCCAGGCGCGCTCCAGCTTGCGCACGGCTTCCTCGGCAGTTTTTGCGTCGGAGGTTTGCGAGATTGCGTCGGGCGCCGATGCGAAGAGCAGCGCGAGGACGACCAGGAGGAATGGATATTTTTTCATGGGTCAGGCGTTGTGACCGAGCGCGATCATGGGGTCGGCCCGCGTGGCGCGCAGCGCGGGAATGTAACTGGCGAAGAGCGCGACGAGCGCGAGCGCGACTGTGACGATCGCAAAGGTCGGGAGGTCAAACGCCGCGACGTTGTAGAGCATGGCGCCGAGCGCGCGAGTGGTGAATACCGCAAGCAACAAGCCGATCGCGCTGCCGATCGCCACCAGCTTGGCGGCGCGGCTGATGACGAGTGCGAACACATCGCGGCGCTGCGCACCGAGGGCCATGCGCACGCCGATCTCGTGCGTGCGCTGCACGACGAGGAACGACATGACGCCGTAGATCCCGACGGAGGCGAGGACGAGCGCGACCCCGGCGAAAACCGTGATGAGGGCGACCGACAACCGCCGCGGCGCGATCGAATCCGCTGTGACCTGCTCAAGCGTGCGGACATTCGCGGCCGGCAAATCGGGATCAAGGCCACTGAGTTCGCGCCGGATCGCAGAGGTGAGAGAACGCGGATCTTGGGTGCTCCGCACGGTCAGGATCATGCCGCGAAACGGAGTTTGATTGTGCGCACGGTAGAACTCAGGCTTCACCTCCTGGTCGAGGCCACGGTGACGGATGTCGCCCACGATTCCGACGATTGTGATCCATTTCACGTCCGACTTTGTCGTGTCGCTAAACGTGATGCGTTTGCCGACAGCCTCTTGGTTTGGAAACCATTTCTTCGCGAACGCATTGTTCACGACAACCACCTCCGGCCCTTCGAACTGATCGCCCTCGTTGAAGACGCGGCCTTGCAGTAATGGCACCTTTAAGGCGGAGAAATACTCCGGCGTAATATTCCTCAGCTCCTCATCGGGATAGACCTTCTCCGCGGTCGAATCGCGGCCTTCGATCGAGAACGAGCTGTCGCTGTTCGTGCCGCTCAGCGGCAGGATCGAGGTGAACGCGGCCGCTTCGACGCCCGGCAACGCTTTGATGCGACGGGTGGCTTCCGCATAGAAATCAGCGACGGGTTTGCCGCGCGGATACTTCAAAACCGGCAGCCCGACTTCCATTGTCAGGACGTTCTTTGGATTGAATCCGGGATCGACGTTCTGGAGGCGAACGAAGCTCTTCAACAGGAGGCTGGCGCCGACGAGCAATACGAGCGCGAGCGCAACTTCAGCAATGACAAGCGCGTTGCGGAGACGATTGCGCCGAACGCCGCTGGTCGAGCCGCGACCGCCTTCTTTGAGCGCTTCCGTGAGCTCCGGTTTGCCAGTCGCGAGCGCGGGCACGAGCCCGAAGATGACGCCGGTAATGACTGACACGGTCAGCGTAACCAAGAGCACCCGCAGATCGAGGTTCACCTCGCCGATGCGCGGGACGGTTTGCGCGCCGATCGAGCGGAGCAAATCTAGCCCCCAGGTAGCGAGCAAGACGCCGGCCAGGCCGCCCGTGACCGCCAGGAGCAAGCTCTCGGAGAGCATCTGGCGCACGAGCTGAGCGCGCCCGGCGCCGAGCGCGAGCCGGATCGCAAACTCGCGTTCCCGCGTGCCCGCGCGTGCGAGGAGCATCGTGGTCAAATTCGCGCACGCGATCAGCAACACGACAGCCACGGCCCCGAGCAGGATCATGAGCGCGCCGCGCATCGGCCCCACCACGAGATTCTGAATCGCATAGATGGTCGCGCCGAACTTCGTCGCCTCTTCATAGTTGTTTGGGTGGAGCGGGAACCAGCCGGCGACGACGGTGTCGACCTCAGCCTGCGCCTGCGCCAGGGTCACGCCGTCCTTCAGCCGACCGACGACGGCGTAACTGCGGCTGCCGCGGGATTTGAGTTCATCCGGCGTAAATGCGACCGGCTTCCAAATATCAGCCCGCTCCGCAAACGTGCCGCCTTGCACACCGAAGAGCGGCAACGGGAATTCGAACTGCGCCGGCATGATGCCGATGACCGTGAAGCTTCGGCCATTGATCGGAAGCTGTTGGCCAACGAGCTGAGGATCGGAGTTGAAACGACGCCGCCAGAGACGCTCGCTCACGACCACGACGCCGTCGTTGCCTTCGCCGACCTCGCTCTCGTTGAAGACACGCCCTTTGATGGGCTGGACGCCGAGAATCGGGAAGACGCCGGGCGTGACGGTGGCGCCCTGCACGCGCTCGGGCATGTCGCCGCCGGTCAGATTGAAGTCGGCAAAGTTAAAAGCGCCGATGCGCTCGTAGCTGGTCAACTGCTTCTCGTAATCGAGATACTCCGGCACGGAGACCGGAATCTGGTCGAGCCCCATCGCGCTGAATTTCTCGAAGAGAAGCACCAGCTTTTGCGGGTCTTTGAATGGGAGGGGCCGGATGAGGAGCGCGTTGACGAGGCTGAAGACGGCGGTGTTGGCCGCGATCGCAAGGGCGACGGTGATGACGGCGACGAGGGTGAAACCCGGCGTGCCGATGAGGCTGCGGAAAGCGAGGCGGAGGTCGTTGATCATGGTTGCCTTTCGAGTTCGAGTGGGGAGCCGGATAGCGCACGCAGGTCGCAGGTCATCTTACTTCTCCAGCCGGACGAGGATGTAAGCAGCGACATCCTCGGCGGCGCGCGGATCGAGGTTAGCCAACGCGACGACGGTGTAGCCATTCATCAGCAGCATGAGTTCGCCGTTCATCCCGGGCGCGCCGCCGCCATGGCCGATGATGCGCTCGCCTTCGCGCATGCGTTCGAAGAAGCCATAGGCGTATTTCGATTCTGGATCCGTGGGGCTCGGCTGCACTTTAGGAAAGCCGCATGAATCGGGTCAGGAAATCGTTGTCACTCTTCAGCACCACGGCGAGTTCTTCCGACGTGCTCCTGTCGACTTTGTAAAGCTCGAACACGCCCGCCGCTTGCCGCAGCTCAGCATGGCTTTCGCCGATCTCCTCCAGCCAGGCCCGCAAAAGTTTGCCCGGCGCGGTCTCCGGCAGGCTCGGTTTGCTCGACCCCATGAGCGCGTTTGCGATCAGGAGGAGCAAAACAACCGCTACACGTTTCATGAGAGCCTTGCGGTTTTTCTACAGGATTTACATCGCTGGATCAGGTTGACGGCGACACGCCGCCTACGCCGCCATGCTGTGATCTTCCACCACGCGACCGTCGAAGAGATGGATGGTGCGATCGGCGTGCTGAGCAAAGCGCACGTCGTGCGTGACCATGCAGATAGTGGCGCCGGCAGCGTGCAATTCTTTTAACAGATCCATCACGGCTTCTCCGTTCCGCGAGTCGAGGTTCCCCGTCGGCTCATCCGCGAGCAGGATGGCTGGCTTGCCCGCGAGCGCGCGCGCGACGGCGACGCGTTGCTGTTGTCCGCCGGAAAGCTGACTGGGCAGATGCTTGGCGCGGTGGCCCATGCCGACACGCTCGAGCGCTTCGAGGGCGAACGCTTTGCGCTCGCTCGAAGGCATCCCGCGATACGTGAGCGGCAACTCCACATTCTCGAAAACGGTGAGATCGCCGATCAGATTAAAACTCTGGAAGATGAAGCCGATCTCGCGATTCCGAATGCGCGCGCGCTCCGGAAAAGTGAGGTTCGCGACCTCGGTGCCTTTGAGGGAATAGCTGCCGCCCGAGGGCGTATCGAGGAGCCCGAGAATCGATAGGAGCGTCGATTTCCCGCAGCCCGACGGTCCGGCAATGGAGACGTATTCGCCTTGGCGGATGTCGAGATGGATTCCGGAGAGGGCGTGCGTCTCTACTTCGTCAGTCAGGAAGACTTTGGTAACGCCGTCGAGCTTGAGGAGGGTGCCGTTGGTCCCGGCGCGCGGGGTCGGATTTTCGGTGGTGGTTTCTTCGGTGGGCATGGTGGTTGGCATGGTTGGGGCTGACATGGGGATGGGGTTAGTTCAGGCGGATGCGGTCGTGCGCATCCATCGCGCTGGTGTCGGAGAGAATGACTTGATCGCCCGGCTCGAGACCGCTTTGGATTTCGATGGTGTTGACGGAACTGCGACCCAGCTTGACCGGGGTGCGCGCTGCTTCCGAAGATCCGGGGACCAACTTGAAAATTCCGACCGTATTATTCTCCTGCCCGAAAGCCGGCCGGCCGACATAGATCACGTTATCGAGACGTTCGAGTTCGATCGTGCCATCGACGCTCAAGTCGGGGCGCGCGCCTTTCGGCAGATCGCCAACAATCGCGACATCCACAGTGACGGTGCCTTGCTCGACGGCGGGATCGACGCGCATGACGCTGCCTTCCACGACGCCGTTACGCGTATCGATGGAGGCTTTTTGATTGATCTGGATGTCTTTGGCTTGGGTCTCGGCGATCTTGATTTGCGCCTTCAATTTGGTCGGATCGGCGACACGCGCGAGATTGGTTCCGGGAGTCACTCGTTGGCCGACCTCGACCGGGAGCTGCTGAAGGACGCCGGCGAAACCCGCGCGGACTTTGAGTTGATCCATTTGGCTGTTCCGCATCAAGGCGAGCGCTTTGACCTGATCGACGGCGGCTTGTTTGGAAGCGATCTGCGGTTCGATGGAAGTTTTCGCGAACTCGAAACGCTTTTGCTCAATAGCGTCCCGCGCCGCGAGGTCTTCGGCTTTGATCTTCGAGGTCTTGTGCGTGAGGTCGGAGACGAGGCCGTTCTTGGCCAGGTTATCGTTCGTCTCATTTTCCATCTTGGCCTGCTGATATTCGGAATGGACGCGGGCCGCGTTGGATTCCTGATCCAAAAGCTCCCGCTGCAACGTGGCGCGGAGGGTGGTGAGTTCGGCTTCGGCGGCCTTGTATTGCAGGTCCGCATCGCGCGCCACTTGCTCCACTTCCGGGCTGCTTAATTCGAGCAAGACTGTGTCCGGTTGCACCTCAGCGCCCGGACGGACGACGATCTTATCTACGCGCCCTTCCGTGACGGCTGCGATCCAGCGAATCTCTTCCGGCACGAGCGTGCCGAGACCGCGCACCTGGCGCACCATCGGTCCGCGCTTCACCGTATCAATCCAGACGGTCGACCGATCCACACTGGGAACGGCTGGCTTTAAACGCGAAAGCGCAAACGTGGCCGCGATCAAACCGAGCACTACCAGCGCGATCATGATGATCCGCTTTTGGCGCTTCTTTTTTGCAACTCCCGCCCGCGGTACATCCATGGTGTTGCTAGCCTGCGTGAATCCGCTCGGTCGCACGATGTTTTCTTCTTTCGGTTTGGCCGCCGGTTGCATGGGACGAATCCAGACCGCTCAGAGAATCCCGTGAAAAAAGCGCGACAGTTCGCGAATCGCTTCGATCACAGGCACAGCTGAGGTGACTGCTAACAGCGCGAAGATCAGCGCCTCGGCCTGGAAGTGACCACGCGATTCACGCGCGAAATAATCCTGGCTGATGGAGCGAAAAGAGGCGCCAGCACCGCGGCGATGGCCGGAAAGTTCCGGCGCGGGCGTTTGGAAGAAGTACTCGACCTTCGGTGAGACCGAGCGCGGCCGGCGGGAAGCGAGAGCATCGCGCTGTGGGTCGAGGTGATTGAATTGGGACGTTGGTTTCATATTTGGCTTCGAAGATGTGATGCGCCCGGAACTCTCTTTAGATTCAAAAAAAATCCTGGGACTCGTGCACCTATTGCAAAGCCTGTGCCATCGCCTCGACTAAGAGTCATAAACGTCTCTCTCGGAAACGTTTGAGATTGGAGGCTATTAGCTAAAGTGATCTCTAAAGCGTCGCTTGTGGGATCAGCCCGTCCCGCTCGTGGGACGGCGTCGTCTACTTGCGGCAAGCGCAGCAATGCTTCGCAACCGGCCACGCCACTGCGATTGGCCAAGGTCAACGATCCCCCGTGCGCTTCCGCAATCTGTCGGCTCAGCGCCAATCCGATGCCCGAGCCACCCGGCTTGGTCGTGAAGAAGGGCACGAACAGATTCGTGGGATTCATGATCCCCTGTCCTTCATCGCGCACGAACAGCTCCACGCACTCCGAAATTTCCCGCCAGCCGACCACCACACCGCCGCCAGTTTCAAGCGAGGCATCGACGGCGTTATGCAGAATATTAATCAAGAGCTGCTCGAGCTGCGCCGCGTCCGCCTGGAGAAACAGCGGCGGGCTGGTGGCGATCCGCGCCGTGAGACGCGTCTCCAGGCTGACAATTCGCCTAACGAGTTCTTCCAGGTGAATTGCTTCCTTTTGCGGCGGAGGCAGGCGCGCGAGCCGTGCATAGGCCTGCATGAAGCGGCTGAGCGATTCCGCGCGGGTGGAGATGACGTGCAATCCGCTGCGCGCATCGTCTTTCCAATCCGGCGGCGGCGGTTCACGCCGCAACAGAGTCTCCAGGCTGCCCGCGATCGACTTGATCGGCGCGAGCGAGTTGTTCATCTCATGGCCGATGACGCGCACGAGACGCTGCCAGGCGGTGCGTTCCTCTTCCCGCAAGGTCTTGCTCAGATCGGTTAACACCACCAATTCGTGCGGCAGGCCACGTTCGCGAAACGAGCTGCGCCGCACACCCCACCGTCCCGCCCCGCCGGGAAAAGTGAGGCTGAGGGGCCGATCTTCGTTGGCGTCCAACACGATTTGCAGTCCAAGCTCACTCGCGCGCCGGCCGAGCAACTTGTCCATCGGAAGTGCGAGCAAAATTTCGCCCGCGCGATTCACCAAACGCAGCCTTCGATCGGGATCGAAAGTGAAAACACAGACATCGATCTCCGCCATGATCGTGCGCAACAGCGCCGTCGCCTCAAACGCGCCCAACCGCTGCGTGCGGAGCGTTTCCCCCAAGCGCATTCACCTCCAGCAGCACCTCCCCCAGCGCGTCATCCACCCGCGCTCCGCGCGCACGAATTGAATAATCACCTTCGCGCAAAGCGGCGAGCAGGTTCGTCATCGTTTGTAACGGGCGGATGAGATTTTCCCGCGCACTGAAAACGAAGCCGAGCGCAAAGCCGCCGATGAGCAGCGTCAACGTCCACTGCACCTTCGTGGTGTAATCGCCGAACCAGAGCAACAAGAGCGCCACCAGCGCCGACGGCGCGACCGCCCAAAAAATGAGCCACGTCATTCGCCCTTCATGGGTCATCCGCTTCCTCGGGCGAGAAGGTGGAGGCATGGAGTGTCCGTCCTTAAGGGCTCAGCCCGACACGCGCGGAGGCAGGTTTTTTATGAAACGTTGGACGCTCCGTCTTCCGCAAGCCGCGGCCGGTTGCAGATCACAAACCATGGTGCTGCAGCCGCCGATAAAACGCGCTCCGACTCAACCCCAAGGCCTCGGCCGCGCGCCGCGCGTTTCCATCATACCGGCTCATCGCCTTCTTGATCAGGAAAGCCTCCACCTCCTCCAGGCTCATGCTGTCGATGTTGCTCGCGCCATCATGACCGCTCGTTAGGCCGAGATCATTCGCTTTGATGAGCGCACCCTGCGCCATGAGCACGGAGCGCTCCACCACGTGATCCAATTCGCGCACATTTCCCGGAAACGGATGCTGCATGAGCAGATCCCGCGCGCGTTCTTCGAAACCCGTCAGGCTTTTCCGATAACGTTTGCCGTGCGCGCGCAGAAAACTGTTTGCCAGCGGCATGATGTCTTCCCGCCGCTCGCGCAGCGGCGGCAGCGGAATCTCGATCGTGTTCAAGCGAAAGAGCAGATCCTGCCGGAAACGTCCCGCAGCCACTTCCTCGTGCGGGTTCGCGTTCGTAGCCGAAACAATCCGCACATTCGCGTGCAAAGTTTTGGAAGAGCCGACCCGCTCGAATTCGCCCGTCTCGATCACACGCAGCAACTTTGCTTGCTGGTTCATCGGCACGTTCGCGATCTCATCCATGAAGAGCGTGCTCTCGTCGGCCAGCTCGAAACGTCCCGCGCGATCGATCTTCGCATCCGTGAACGCGCCCTTCACGTGGCCAAATAATTCGCTCTCGAAAATTCCTTCCGAAAGTCCGCCCATGTTGACCGTGATCATGCTGTGCGAGGCGCGCTGCGAAAGCGCGTGGAGCGCGCGCGCCACCAGCCCCTTGCCGGTCCCGTTCTCACCCGTAATCAGCACGTTCGCGTCCGACGGCGCGACACGTGAAATCAATTCCAGCACCGGCTGCATGCGCGGCGATTCCGCGATGATCTGCGGCGCGTTGCCGCGCAAGAGCTGGTTGGCAGCTTCCAAACGCCGGCCTTTGCGGAGCGCGCCCGCGAGCTCGATCTGCGTCCGCACAATCGCGAGTAACCGGTCGTTATCCCACGGTTTCGGAATAAAATCGCGCGCGCCGCGTTTCATCGCTTCCACCGCGAGATCGATCGTCGCCCACGCCGTCATGACCACGATCGGAAGCGTGTTATCGAGCGCCTGGATGCGCGGCAAAACTTCCAAGCCCTTCCTGCCCGGAAGTCGTATCGCGGGTGTAATTCAGATCCATGATGAGTAGCGCGTAGTCGCGCTTCTCCAGCTGTCTGAAACACTCCCGCCAGCGAAGTGGCCGCGTCGGTTTGATGGCCTTCGCCTTTCAGCAGAATGCGCAAAGCTTCCAGCACATCCGTCTGGTCATCCGCGATCAGAATTCTGCTCATCGGCCTAACGTGAACCGCGTTTCGGCAGCAGTGTCAACCGCCGCATGGTCATCCGGTTAGCACTTTTCTCATGTCCCTGGCCCCGGATCGAACGAAGGGGCGTTCGCGTCTAACAGGTCAAGGCACGACCGCTCCGACCCGCGATTTCACGAAGCCGATATCGGAAGAATTTACCGTCCCGCTCATGATCACATCCGCGCGAAAATTCGTTGCATCCACGTTGCCCGTCGCGACGGCTTTTGTCTGTCCGACGTCGGACGAGGTCACGTTTTTGCTCCCGTTCACGTCGCCCATGAGCACGTTCATACTCACGCTCGTGGAGGGCAGCGTCTGCGCCGCCGTGCCGGTGACGTTGTTCAATCCGAGCGTCACTTTTTGCGCATCGGTCACGCCGCTCAAGGTCACGGTCATGGTCTTGCCGGAAATGACCGGACTGCCCGCGGTGCCGGTGCCGCTATTGACGGAAACATTTCCGCTCGCGATCGGATTATTGAAGTTCAGCACGATCGTGTAGCTGCTCGCCTGGCGGCATTCCACTCCTGGCTCACCGGTAAGCGGCAACGGAATATCGAAGGTGCCCGCCGCGCCATGCGTCTGGCGCGAGACCGCGCTGAGCAGTTCCAGCTTATCGACCGCCGCTTTAATATCGAGACGACCGTAGCCGTAGGTGTTGTTAGGCGAAGCGAGCGGCTGCCCGGCGTCGCAAGTGTTGGAGAGAATGTGCACGGAGGTTTGATTCAAAGTCGCGATCGTGCGGGCGATATCATGCCGCAGCTCAGGATGCGCGGACCAAAGCAGCGCGACCGCGCCGGCGACGTGCGGGGTGGCCATGGAAGTGCCGCTGATGGCACATGTAGGAAGTATCGCTGGTGCGCGAGGCCGAACGAACGCTCGTGCCCGGTGCGGCGATGTCCGGCTTCATGCGCAAACTGCCATCCGCCGTGACCGGGCCGCGGCTGCTGAACGAGGCGATGCTGTCCGTATTATTCGTCAACGCTCCGACTGAGTAGGAGGCGTCATAGAAACTCGGCGGATCTGACACCGTCGAACAAGATGAGCCCGAATTCCCCGCGGCCACGACCATCATGATGCCGGCCGCGCGCTGCGCTTCCACGGCCGCCTGCAGCGAATTTGGCGAGCAACCTTCCGATGCCGGGCAACCCCAGGAGTTCGTCGTAATATCTGGCGCGAGAGCTGGATTTCCCTGCGCGGGCGTGCCGGCGACAGGGTAGGGCGCGAGGAAAAATTCCATGCACTCGATGTAACGCGCAGGCGTGCCGTTCCCCTGGTCCATGTTCCGGCAACCGATCCACTTCGCACCCGGCGCCATGCCCACTTGATTCGCCCCGCCGTCGTCGCCTACCGCCGTGCCGATGGTATGCGAGCCGTGGCCATTATCATCGCAAGGCAGCGCTGAATTCGGACCGCAGACCCCGCCACCGGTATGAATGCTATCGTGCCAATTGTAATCGTGGTTTGCCGCAGCCCCATCCCAGCCGCGATATCGGTTTTTTAAGACGGTGTGAGTCCAGCGGATGCCGGTATCGGCGCCGGCCACCACGATCCCCTGGCCGGTAAAACCGGTCGCCCAGACTTGCGGGGCTTTCGTGTAGTTAATCCCAGTCTCCACGGTCTCGATCACGTTTGGCGTCTGCGCCTCATCGGCCACGACCACATCAATCGGGACATTGCGCACCGCCGGGTTGCCTTCGAGTCGCGCCACATCCGGTCGCGACGCCAGCGCGAGCGCGACCTCCGCGTTCGCTTTCACCCAGATCAAATTCACGATGTAATACGAACGATGCTCGATCTTGCGCGCGCTCAACCATTCCAGGAGCGGCTTCTGCGTTTCCTGCGCCTTGTTCCAAAGGGCATCGCGCACATAGCGGCCCTTTTCTTGCTTGGTCGCGAGCGCGTCTGCTCCGCTCAAATCCGCCTGGTCGGCTAAGGCGACGAGGAATTCGGCCTCCCCGCCATTGGCCGTTTTCTCCAAAACCCACGGAGCGATTTTGTTGATCGCGGGATTGTTTTCCCGCGCGCTGAAACTGGAGGATGACGCGATGACCGCGACCCAGAAGAGCGTGACGACGACGAAACTCCAACGAGCAATGGAACGGATTTTCATAAGCGGATAAGGGGAAGGAGCCGATGCTTTCGGCTCGTTTGAAAACGGTGTTTCATATCACAGACAGGGAGGTTTGCGAGCAAGAATCCTGGTCCCGCTCAGCCACGCGCCAGCCGCCAGCGATGCGCGATTTGCGCCGCGGCTACTGCGACCACGGCCAGCGCAAGGTACACGACGGCTGTTGGCAAACTCGCGCCGCGATAGAAGCCGGCAAAGTCCAGCCGCGCAGACTGGCCATGATCGTTCACCACCAGATACCAAAAGCTAAGAAAGCCGACGATGAACGTCTTCGGATTCTGCGTGATCACTCCCAACGCGGTCGACACGGCGCTAACAAAAAGCACGCCGCCTAAAACCGCAGCGAAACGTCCGCTGCCGTGCCCCGCGCTCATTGCCAACGGCACCGCGCAAAAAATCAGGCTGAGGACACAAGTCGAAGCCAGCTTCCACCAGACGCGATGCTCGCGCAGTCGCGGCGCGGCATAGAGAATGGCGGTCGTCCCAGCGCGGACGTCGCGCGTCGCAATGTCGGAAACGAAAATGGCCAGGGCGAGGAAAACGAAGGGCAACGCCCCTAACGATTGGCCGGTCACAAGCGCCGCGATGCTCACGGCGATGAAGGCCACGAATGTGAACGGCGAAAGCGTCAACGTAAGCACCGCATCCGTCCAAACCGCCGCCGCCAACGATCCACCCCGCGCCGGCCGCAAGAGCAACGTCACCGCGCGACGCGTCAGCGGCTTGAAGAGCATCTGGATTCGTCCGAGCCAATTCCGGCGCCCCTTCTCCGCTGTCCGCCGCGTCCGCACCGGATCGAACCGATGGAAAAAAAGTCCCGCCAACGGAATGAAGGCGAGTGGAAAGAGCATGGAAACAATCCGGGGCACCACCCAGGAAGGTGGCAGCGTGAGCCCTTGAAAAACGATCGTCGGCTTCGTCGGATCGAACTCCGCGGCGCCGATCGACACCGATTCGGTATGCATCGTCTGCTGCAACTGCTCGATCATGAAGCCAAACCCGGAGACGTCCACGTAGCGGCCCCACCCGATCTGACCGCTCCCCGCCACCTGCGAGACGACGATCCCGACCGAGAGCATCCACACGAAAAAATAGACGACATCGCCCAGCTTCCCTGAGAGCCACGGAATGGCCTCGAATAACACCGCGATCGCAGAAACGAAGACCACCGTCGGCGGAGTCAGCAGGAGATATTGCTGCACGAAAACCAGCGGCTCGAAGGCTGCCTCGCCGCGCACGAACTGCATCGCCATCGAGCTGAGCATGAACCCACCGATGAACGTGGCCAGAAAGACGACATTGCCGACAAATTTGCCTAACAAGTATTCGATCGATCGCATCGAGGTCGACGCCGCTACCAGCCCGCAGCGCGTCACCACATCCCGCCGGATCGCATTCGAGATCACGTAAAAACCGAACAACCCCACGAAGATCATCCCGACCGAAGCCGTCGCCATTCCCAACGCCGCCGAATTGTAAATCGCGCGCTGCCCATTGATCTGGAGCAAGGTGCGCCCGGTCGACGGAGCCGGCACCCAGACATAGGCGAACGCGCTCAGCAGCAGGAAGACGACCAGCGTGGACGGCCGGCGGAAGCGCAGCAGAAAATCCGCCCGCACGATCGCGAGGATGCGTCGGAACGAGTCGTTCATTGCGCGGCGCTTCCCGAATTCTCGCGGTTCATCAAATGAAGAAACGCATCCTCCAGTTCCGGCTCCACCGCCGTCGCGCCACCTGCGGGTTGGGCGCCGACAAAGCGAATGTGCACGCCATCCGGTCGCCGCACCGCGCTGGAAATCTTCAGCGTCGTGCGTGCGCGTTCGAATTCCTCTGAGGAAAGAACCGTCTTCCAAACCTTCCCCTGCGCCGCGCGCAGCAATTCCTCCGGAGACGCCAGCGTCACGAGCTGGCCCCCTTTCATCACCGCGATCTGGGTCGCAATCGATTCGATATCCGACACGATATGCGTCGACAAAATCACCAGCTTCCCAAACCCGATTTCAGACAGCACATTGCGAAAACGCACCCGCTCCTCCGGGTCCAAGCCGGCCGTCGGTTCATCCACGATCACCAGCTCCGGATCATTAACCAGCGCCTGCGCGATGCCCAGCCGCTGCTTCATCCCGCCGGAAAACCCGCCGACTGCGCGCTGCGCCACGGCGTGGAGATTGACGCTCTCCAGCAGCTCGGCGACGCGCTTCTTCGAATGCACGCCTTTCAGGGCCGCGAAGTAGGACAGGAACTCCCACGCGGTCAGATTGTCATAGACCCCGAAGTCCTGCGGCAGATAACCCAGCTTCCGCCGCAGCTCGTTAGGCTTCTTCGCCACGTCCACGCCCTGGAAGAGAATCCGTCCACTCGTCGGTCGCGTAATCGTCGCGATCATCTGCATCAGCGTCGTCTTCCCCGCCCCGTTCGGTCCCAGCAGTCCGATCACGCCTGATTGCAATTCCAGCGAAACATCCCGCACGCCGTAATTGCCACCGCGAAACTTCTTCGAAACCAATTCGATCTTGAGCACCGTCGCATCGTGCATACTCAAAGCCCCGCCCGCGACACATTTCCGATTTAGCGGTGCGCGTTTGAAGATCGCATCGCCACCAATCAAATCGCGGGACGGTGCGAGCGATCGCTTTTGAAACCATCTCGTCTCTTACCTTTATTTCGACCGCCACGGGATTTTGATCGCACTCTAACGCGCGCGGCCTCGCGTCCCTTATTGCGCCAAGGCCGCATCGCATTTGGCGATTTGTCCGGACATTGCCTTTGCGTAAACCTCGTTCACGCCCAAGCCGCCGGTGCTGCTCCGCAAATCGTCCAGGACACGCAAGCTTTGCCGAAACATGTCTCGCGCAGTGTTGAGGCGATGCTGGCGGTCACTGACGGATACGTTCGGAGTTTCGGCCAGCGCGGTATAAGCATGTCCAAGATATTCATACCCTTGAGCTTTCCCGAGGGAGGGATCGTCTCCGGTAAATTTCTGGAGGACCGCGACGGCTTTGCGGCATTCCTCGAGCGCGGCCCCCACCTGGCCCAGCTTCGCCTGCATTTGCGCCACGCCGCCGTGACACGTGGCGACGAAAAATTGCGCGATCAAATCGTTGGGGGCGTCAGCGACGATTCTCTCATAACTCGCCGAGCCTGTTTGGTAGTGAAGAAGCGCGCCAGGCCAGTCCTCCAGATCCCCTGAGAGGTCAGCCATTTTCTTGTGGGCATAGGCCAGATCCTTACGGGTTATCGCATTCGCGGGATCGGCCGCGAGCAGTTCCTCATCGAGCGCCGCCGCCTTCTCGAAATATTCCAACGCGCCCCGCTTGTCGGTCATTTTGCGATAATTTCCGCCGTGCTGGTAGATGAGCACCAAAATACGGCGGTAGTCCGCATTGAGCGGATATTCGGCCAGTAACGCTTCTCCCAACGCCAGGGCCCTGCTATTGGCTTCGCGCGCGGCCGGGTAATCGTCTTGCAACCAAAATGCGAAAGAAATGTAGTCCTGAGAGGCCAGTAGTCCGTAACGATAGCGTTGGTCCTGCGGATGTTTCGCGACAAGCTTTTCGGAGACTGCCAATGCGGCTTGATGCTGTGCCAGCGCCCCGGCGAAATCATTACGGCTGCTCAGCTCTTGACCGAGCTGATTGCGGGCGCTACTCAGCTCCGCCTGGATCTCGTCGTTACCGGGATCTTCCAAGGTCAGGTCGTGATAGAGCGTGGCCGCTTTCTGAAGATGATCGATGCCAGGATCTTTCTCCCTCGTAGCCTGCAGCCGCCATCCGATCTTTTGATGACTTCTGGCGAGATCGCGTCGGGCTTGCGCATCAGAAGAGCTCGCTGCGACCAAAGCTTCGCGGATTCCCAGCGCCTTCGCATAGCTTTCCAACGCTCCCGTTATGTCGCCAAGGCTGCCGCTCGATTCTCCCCCGCGCACGTCGCCCACTCTCTCGTAGGCAGCGGCGAGCTCGCGTTGCAGCGCTGGGTCGCTTTGCGCTTCGCCTGCCAGACCGTCGAGGTAATTCAGGCCATCCTGCACTAGGCGCTCCCGCACTTTCGTCGCGCCGGGAAGATCCTTGATGGCGTCGTGGTAATCGAACAGGACGTTATTCGCCAGCTTACGCACATCGTTGAAACGACGTTCGGCGCGCGCCTGCTCTGCCCGTGCGTGTTTTTCGTGCAGCCGAGCTTTGTGCGCTTGCCAGGTCGTGGCGATAATGCCGCCGACGAGCGTGAGCAAAAGCAGCGCCGCAGCGGTCACGGCCAGCCGGTTGCGCTGGAAAAATTTCGCGGAGCGATACGAAAAAGTGTCAGGCCGGGCGATAATCGGTCGCTCCGCGAGATGACGACGGATGTCCTCCGAAAATTGCTCGACCGAGCGATAGCGGCGCGCGGTTTCTTTCCGCATCGCCATGCGCACAATGTTGTCGAGATCGCCGCGCAGCCGGCGGGCATCTTCGGGGCGGCTCGCCACTGCGCTCGGTTTCTCGATTTGTCCGGTGCTAATCGCTTTTTCGATTTCCTGCGGCGTGCGGTTTTGGAGACGATACGGCGGGCGTCCGGTGAGAAGCTCGTAGAGCAAAGCGCCGAGGCTGTAGACATCGCTCAGGGTCGTGGCGGGCGCGCCTTCGATTTGCTCCGGGCTGGCGTATTCCGGAGTCATGAGCGGGACCATGGTGATGGTCGCGAGCAACTCCGCGCTGTCGTTAGGCTGGATGATTTTGGCAATGCCGAAATCGAGCAGCTTCGGGACGCCGGCGGATGTGACCAGGACGTTCGAAGGCTTCAGATCTCGGTGGACGACCAAGCGTTGGTGAGCGTAGGAAACGGCTCCGCAAACTTGCAGAAAAAGCTCGAGGCGTTCGCTGATTGAAAGCTGGTGCGCCTCGGCATAACGATCGATCCGATCGCCTTCGATGTACTCCATGACGAAGTAGGGCACCTCATCTTCGGTGGTTCCGCCGTCGAGCAGGCGGGCGATGTGAGGATGTTCCAGCGACGCCAGAATCTGCCTCTCATGCTGGAAGCGGCGGAGGACGGAGTCGGTATCCATCCCGCGTTTGATCAGCTTGATCGCGACCTGCATTTGGAATTGCTGATCCGCGCGCTCGGCCAGGTAAACTGCACCCATCCCGCCCGATCCGATGCATTCACGCAACCGGTAATGACCGATCATGCGTCCCGCCGGTGACGAATCGGGCGCAGAACCGAACGCATCCGCGACCAATCCAGACGGCGGACTCGCGATGAAATCATCAGCCGCGCGATCCGATTCCAGGAGCGCGTCGATTTCTTTCCGAAGCTGCTCATCGTTGCCGCAAGCGCTGCTCAGGAAAACTCCCCGCTCACTCGACGGAAGCTCACGCGCGGCGTGAAAAATCTCTTTCAGTTGTTCCAGCGGCGCCGAGTTCATCGCGCCTCGGACGTCGTCAGATCCTTGTGCAACCACGCCTTCGCAAATTCCCAATCCCGCCGCACCGTGATGGCTGAGATGCTGAGCACTTCGGCGATTTCGTCGTAATTCATCCCGCCGAAATATTTCAGCTCCACCACCTGACTGGCGCGGCGATCCTGTTCAGCGAAGCGCTCCAAGGCATCATTCAAATCGAGCACCTGCCCGATCTGCGCCTCGGTCACGACCATGTCGTCGATCAGTTCCACCTTCATTCCCCCGTCGCGCTTGGCCCGCTGCCGGCCACGCGCGTAATCCACCAGGATGTGGCGCATCATCCGCGCGGCCACGGCGAAAAAATGAGTGCGGTCCCGCCACCGCGGAGTCGTCTGGTCCGCGAGACGTAGGAAGGCCTCATTCACCAGTGCGGTGGCTTGCAGGGTGTGATCCGGTCGCTCACTCCGCATGTAGCGATGCGCCAGCAGCCGCAGCTCTTCATAGACCAACGGCGCGAGTTCATCCGGCTGGGAATTCTGCCAATAGCCAGAGCTCGCGAGCAGATCGTGAATCTGTCCCGGCGATGGCGAAGGGGCCAACATACGCACGCAGGATGGCTGGAGCCGGCGCTGTTGAACAGAAGATACGAACGTGGGTTCCCGCCCACTCGGCAGCGCGATTTGTGCGCCGGGATGATCACATTTCCGCCGCGTTGTCGCTTTCATCGGTAGGAGAAAAAATCCGATTACGAAGATCCCTCCGAAAAACCCATGAAACATCGCCTTCTCATCTGTCTCGCAGCGGTCCTGCACGCGGGACTGCTCCACGCGCAAGTGCCGCAACTCGTCAACTACCAAGGCCGCGTCGCCGTGGGCACGCCGCCGGTGAACTTCAACGGCTCCGGCTCGTTCAAATTCGCCCTCGTGAATGCCGCCGGCACCACGACCTTTTGGAGCAACAACGGCACCAGCGTCGCAGGCAGCGAGCCCACGGCCGCGGTCGCGCTCACGGTCACGGAGGGGCTTTACTCTGTGCTCCTCGGGGACACCGGTATGAGCGCGATCCCCGCGAACGTGTGGGCGAATCCCGACGTGCGCTTGCGTGTGTGGTTCAACGACGGCACGAACGGTTCCCAACTCCTCACGCCCGACCAGCGCCTCGCGCCCAATGGATATTTCTCTGACGGCTCCGTCTCCGGCGCCACCCTCGCCAGCGGCGCCGTCACTTCCACCAAAATCGCGCAACGGGGCCGTGGGCAGCCCACAAATCGCCGCCGGGGCGGTGCAAAGCGCGAACATCGCCACGGGCGCCGTCGCCAACACACAACTCGCCAACTCCGGCATCACCATCAATGCCGGCAGCGGCCTCGGCGGGGGCGGCGCGGTTTCGCTCGGGGGAAATGTGACGCTCAGCAACGCGGGCGTTCTTTCGCTCACCGGCGGCGGCGGCATCACCGTGAATGCAGGCACCGGCGCGATCACCCTCGGCAGCAATGCGACGAACATTGGCCATCGGCGGCACCCTCGTCCAGCGCGATGCCAGCGGGAGCTTCACCGGCGCGAACATCTCCGCCCAGGGAACTTTAACCTGCCGACCACGTTAAACCCCGGCACGGGCCAGATCACGCAAAACGGCGACCGCCTGCTGCACACCTTCGGCACGCAAAACTTCTTCGTCGGCCAGGCGGCGGGGAATTTCACGATGACCGGCGCCTACAACACCGCCAGTGGATTCGCGGCGTTCCAGAACAACACCACGGGCACGAACAACACCGCCAGCGGATACGCGGCGCTCCAGAACAACACCACGGGCACGGCCAACACCGCCAACGGCTTCCTGGCGCTCTACTTGAACACCTTGGGTGACCAGAATACCGCCATCGGACAGGAGGCGTTGAGATTTAACACTACGGGAAGCTTCAACCTCGCGAGCGGCCGCGCTGCGCTCTACTCCAACACCACGGGCGGCGCCAACACTGCCAGCGGTCTGCAGGCGCTCTACTCGAACACGACGGGCAACCACAACACCGCCAGCGGCGTCAATGCACTCTTCTCCAACACCACCGCCGGCCAGAACGTGGGCGTGGGGTCTGGCGCCCTCTACTCCCAGTCCTACAGTAATGGAGGCCTAGCGTGGAGCAGCCGCAACGTGGCCGTGGGCGTCGAGGCGTTGTATTCCAACCAGCCGACCGACGTAGAAAACGGGTATGACAACACCGCGGTAGGCACCACGGCACTCAGGGCCAACACCACGGGAACCCGCAACACCGCCACGGGCTCGCAGGCGCTCCTGAACAACACCGGGGGCTTCGACAACACCGCCACCGGCGCGCAGGCGCTCGGCAGCAACACGACGGGCCTCTACAACACGGCCAGCGGCTCGCAAGCGCTCCTTGCCAATTCGGGGGGCAGCAACAACACCGCCAGCGGTTACTCGGCGCTCCGCTCCAACAACTTCGCCAGCCGGAATGTGGCCGTCGGAACCAACGCCCTTTTCGACCAGTCCTTCAGCAATGGAGGCCTGGCATGGAACAGCGACAACGTGGCCGTTGGCTTCGACGCGTTGCGTTCCAACCAGCCGACCACCACGAACAACGGCTGTCTCAACACCGCGATAGGCACGCAGACGTTGTCCCAAAACACCACGGGAGCGGGAAACACCGCGAGTGGTTTCCGCGCGCTCCAGAACAACACCGTCGGAAGCTCCAACACCGGTAACGGCGTCGCCGCGCTCGTGAACAACACCGCTGGCAGCTTTAATACCAGCAGCGGCGCTGCGGCCCTTCGGGAGAACACCGTTGGCAGCTCAAACACCGCGAGCGGGGCCGCCGCGCTCCAGAACAACACAGCCGCCGGCCGAAACGTCGCTGTAGGGAGCAGCGCGCTGTTCATCCAGGGGTTCTCCAATGGCGGCGTAACCTGGAACACGGACAACGTCGCCGTGGGCTCTGAAGCGCTTTTTTCCAATCAACCGACGACTGCAAACAACGGACTCGGAAACACCGCGGTGGGCACGGAAGCACTGCGCTCCAACACCACCGGCAATGCCAACGTCGCCAACGGCCTCCAGGCGCTCTACCTCAACACGTCGGGCGGCGGCAACGTAGCCGTTGGCCCCAACGCGCTGGGAAACAATGACACGGGCTCATTCAACACCGCCATCGGCTACCGGGCGCTTTTCTTTAACACTGCGAGCAGCAACATCACCGCCATCGGAAGCAGCGCGACCGCCGCGAATGGGCTGACTAACGCCACCGCCATCGGCAGCGGCGCGTCGGTCACGGCCAGCAACAGGATCGAGCTCGGCAATAACTTGGTCTCGAGTCTCAGATGTCAGGTGGGGCTGACCGTGGTCTCCGACCGGAACAAGAAGGAGAATTTCCGGCCCGTGGATGGCGCGGAGGTGCTGCGCAAAATCCGCGGCTTCCCGCTCACGAGCTGGAACTATATCGGCCATGACCCCAGGGAATTTCGCCACTACGGCCCGATGGCGCAGGACTTCTACGCTGCCTTCGGCCACGATGCCATCGGCACCAGCGGCGACGACACGACCATCAACAGCAGCGACATGGCCGGCATCCTCATGATCGCCGTGCAGGCGCTCGACCAGGAAAATGTCAAGCTCCGGGACGAGGCAGCGACAGCGAAACAGCGTCTCGCCGACCTCGAAGCACGCCTCGCGAAGCTGGAACATTTCCTCGCGGCGGCTCCGAAGGGTGGTGGGGCGAGGCTCGCCGTGAAGATTGATGAACCTGTCGCCAACGGAGAGCCACGATGAACTGTTCGATTCGCCAACCTGATCGGAACCGCGCATGAAAATACGCAGGATCATTCTCGTTGCGGCGCTCACTAGCATCCTTTCGAGTACGCCGTACGCCGGACCGCGCACGAGCGCGAACTACACCATCCCGGCGGAAGCGATTGACAGGGGCGGGCGCGCCACCAACAGCACAAGTTATCATGGCAGCGGTAGCGCAGGTTTGATCGCCGGGAAAGCGAGCAGCGCAGGTAGCGTCGTCACCATCAACGCCGGATATGTGGCGCAGATCGCTTCCAGCAACATTCCCGTCCAGGTGGTCAGCGCCGTCTCACGAAAAGTCCACGGTGCGTCGCAGACTTTTGATATCCCGCTGCCCCTCAGTGGCCCCCCGGGGATCGAATGCCGCACTGTCGGCGCGGGTGGGAGCCATCAAGTGATTGTGACCTTTACCACGCCGGTCACGGTGGCGGGTGTTTCCGTCATGAGCGCGGATGGGATGGCCGCCGGCTCCAGCACCGTGAATGGCGCGACCGCAACGATTAACCTCACTGCCGTCGCCAACGCGCAGACCCTCGGCATTACCCTAACGAATGTGAGCAACGGATCGACCGCGGGTAATATCTTTATCCCGATGGGCGTCCTGGCGGGTGACACCACCGGCAACGGGTTCGTGACCGCATCCGACATCGGCCAGGTGAAAGCGCAATCGGGGCAGGCTGCGACCAGTGCAAATTTCCGCACTGATGCGAACGCGAGCGGCGCAATTTCTTCGTCCGATATCGGGCTGGTGAAATCCAGAACAGGCACACAGCTGCCCTGACGGCTTAGAAAACTGGAACCGAAAACAACAAACTCGACTCGGCTAGTTTCTTTGGTTCGGGACTTTCTCTCTGCCCGAATGATCATTTTTTCGCAGCATTGTCGCTTTCATCAGTAGGAGCAGCCACTATGAGACGCATTTTTTCGGCCATTTCGATCGCCTTTCCATCCTCTTCGCCTTTGCGGCGTTCGGTGTTCCATTGGGAACTTCCTTCACCTACCAGGGACAGTTGCGAAGGAGCGGCGCGGCCCACACCGGCACTTGCGATTTCCCCGGATCAGTTCCTGGGAGCGGCCCGCTGGCTGGGGACAATCGTCCAGCGCACCGGACATGGTGGATTCACAACGCTTAATCCGCGTCAGCCCATCACCGCCGCGCCGTATGCGCTGGGCCTGCGACCCGGAGCCGGCATCATTGACTCTGATATCTCGGTCTCAAGGCCAGCGTTGATCGCCCAGAGCTTTTCATCGACCGGCATCGGTTTACAGGGCACGTCCTCTGGCTCGAACGGCGGCGGCGTTAAAGGCGGGGCCAATGGCACCAACGCAGCGGGGATATTCGGTGAGATCGCAGCGGCGCCCGGATCTGGGGAAAAAGCACGGGCGCCGGCTCGGCCGTTTACGGGCAGAACACCAGCAGTGGCTTCGCGGGACGGTTCACGGGTCCGGTGCTGGTCGAGGGGAATCTAATCGTTCAGGGGCCTTGTGAGAAAAGCGGTGGCAACTTCCGGATCGATCATCCGCTCGACCCGGCGAACAAGTTCCTGTCGCATTCCTTCGTCGAGTCACCCGACATAATGAACATCTACAACGGCGTTGCGACGCTTGACGCGCAGGGCCAGGCCCTGGTGAAGCTTCCGGATTATTTCGGAGCGCTGAACCGCGATTTCCGCTATCAGCTGACCTGCATCAGCGGCTTCGCTCCGGTTTACGTCGCCCAGGAAATCACCCAGAACCAGTTTCGGATCGGTGGCGGGAACCCCGGCGGAAAAGTTTCCTGGCAGGTCACAGGCGTCCGTCAGGATGTCTATGCCAAAGAGAAGCCGATCGTAGTCGAAGAGTTCAAGCCGGCGGAGCAGAAGGGCCTGTATCTGTATCCCGCTGGATTTGGCGCGGGTGAAGAAAAGGGAATCGGCTACCCGTCCCGACCCGAGACCGCGCCGGGCGCTCAAGATCGGTCGGGCGCAAGACCAGACGATCCGGCGAGCAAATAGGGTGATCACTTTTTCACCGGCTTTGTCGCTTTCATCGGTAGGAGCAACCATTATGAGACGCACTTTTGCAGCCATTTCTATCATCCTTTCCTTTGTCTTCGCCCTCGCGGCCTTTGGCGTTCCACTGGGGACTTCTTTCACTTACCAGGGACAGTTACGGCGCAGCGGAGCGGCGTATAACGGGCTCTGCAATTTCCAGTTCAGCCTCTGGGATGCGGCCAGCGGCGGAGCGCAACAGGGCAGCACGCTACCGATTAATGGCGTCAACGTTGTGAATGGCTTGTTCACCGTGGCGCTCGACTTTGGCGATTTGTTCAAGGGTGACGCGCGCTGGCTGGCAACCAACGTGCAATGCAGCGGCGATGGCGGGTTTACCCAGCTGGATCCACGTCAACCGATCACCGCAGCACCTTACGCGCTGAGCTTGCAGCCGGGCGCCTCTATTATCGATTCCGACGCTTCGGCCTCCTTGCCGGCGCTATTTGTCCAGACCCTTTCGACCAGCGCCACCGGGCTAGCCGCGAATGGCCACATCGGAGTTTATGGTTCGTCGCTCAGTCACCTCGGGGTGGGCGTCAGGGGTGTCGCTACGGAGTTCGGTTCCTATGGAGTGGACGGCTCTTCCTCGGGGCAAAACGGCGCGGGCCTCCACGGCTCCGCGGATGGTCAGAATGGGACCGGCGTTTACGGCTCGGGTAACACCCTGGCCACAGCCGGCGTGTACGGCCTCACGGCCAATTCGAGCGGGTCCGGCGTTTACGGGACTGCCACCGGCGCGAACGCAGCCGGCGTCTTCGGCGTCAACAGTGCAGGGGCCGGGGTCTGGGGACGGAGCACAGGGGGTGGCGCGGCAATTTATGGCCAAAACACCGGCGGCGGCTTGGCGGGGCGCTTCACCGGACCTGTCGTGATCGAGGGCAATTTGATCGTCCAGGGCGCTGTCTCCAAAGGCGGTGGCTCATTTCGGATCGATCATCCGCTCGACCCGGCGAACAAGTTCCTCTCGCATTCCTTCGTCGAGTCGCCCGACATGATGAACATCTACAATGGCAACGTCACCACCGACGCGAGCGGCAGCGCCACCGTCACCCTGCCGGATTACTTCGCGACACTAAACCGCGACTACCGTTATCAACTCACCGTCCTCGGCCAGTTCGCACAGGCGATCGTCGCTCGGAAAGTCGGAGGCAACAGTTTTGAGATTCGCACGGACAAACCCGGCGTCGAAGTTTCGTGGCAGGTCACGGGAATTCGCCAGGACGCGTATGCGAAAGGGAATCCGATCGTGGTCGAGGCCTTCAAGCCGGCTGAGGAGAAAGGGAAATATCTGTACCCCGCCGGATTCGGCGCAGGGGAGGAGCAGCGCATCGGCCATAGGGACGCGGCGGTGGTGCCGGCGACTGAATTGAAGCCGTCGAAATAGGAGACCCCATGACCCGCACTTACCTTCGGCGCCTTGGTTTCGCTTTGTTAGCGTTCTCCGCTGTCCTTGCGAGCACCCTGCGCGTTTCGGCTCAAACCGGCGGAGTTTACGATCTGACGTGGCACACCAATGACGGTGGCGGCGCCACCTCCGCGACCGGCGGCATTTACAATCTAGGCGGAACCATCGGACAGCCAGACGCGGGCGCGGCGAGCGGCGGTGTCTATGCCATGACTGGCGGATTTTGGGGCATCGCCAATGTCGCTGCCCCCACCGCCCTGCAGATGGCGACCGCCGTTTCCCGCAAAGCGCACGGCGGCGCCGGCAGCTTCGATATTGACCTGCTCAACGCAAACTTCGGTCCCGAATGCCGCTCCAGCGGCGGCGCGCACACCCTGGTCGTCGCCTTCAGCAACGACGTCGTGAGCGGGAACGCCAGTGTTACCGCGGGAACGGGCAGCATTTCGGGCAGTCCCACCTTTGCCAGCAATACGATGACGGTGAACCTGACCGGCGTGGCCGACGTGCAGAAAATCACTGTCACTCTGACCAACGTGACGGACAGCTTCGCCCAAGTGCTCCCAAGCACCGCCGTGAGCATGAACGTCCTCGCTGGCGACACCAACGGAAACAAAACCGTCAACGGCACCGACGTGAGCCAGACCAAAGCCCAATCCGGCCTCACCGTCACCGCCGCGAATTTCCGCCAGGACGTCACGCCGAACGGCTCCATCAACACCTCCGATATCGGTTTAGTAAAATCACGCTCCGGGCAGTTCGTCCCCTAAGCACCATGAGTATCGTATCCCGAATCTTCGTCGTCTTCGGGTTCGCGCTGTTGATCGCAGCCGCAATCCCACAATCCCTTCGAGATGCGATTTTGCCGGCGCCAAGCCCGTCGGAGGAGCGGGAAGCGAATCGTCCTGATAATCCGGATGAGGCGCTCAAGTTCCGGAATCTGCAGTTGCGAGACGAGAACGGGAAGATCCCGGTGGACGGCCTCCTAAAAGGGAAGGCGCAGATGGAAGTAATGAAAGAAGCACTCCAGCGCCGGGCAGCCGCCACGGGCGACGGGGCGGGACTGGCGGTGGCGAATATCATGCCGAACGATTGGGTCTCGGTCGGGCCGGGCAATATCGGCGGCCGCATCCGCGCCCTCGTGATCCATCCTACCAATGTGGACAAGATTTGGATTGGCAGTCCCAGCGGCGGCATCTGGAGCACCACGAACGGGGGGACTTCCTGGTATCCGGTGAATGATTTCATGGCCAATCTCGCCGTCTCCACCATGGTGATTGATCCGACCAATCCTAACGTGTTGTATGCCGGGACGGGTGAGTCGTTCGCGTCCGCTGGTTTTCGAGGTCTCGGCGTCTTCAAATCGACTGATGGCGGTGTGACTTGGAATCAATTAGCCAGCACGAACCCTGCGATTACGCCACCGCCTCCTGGCTGCGGTAACGGCGCGGTTCCCTGCCCCGATTTTTGGTTTTATGTGAACCGCCTCGCCATCTCCCCCGACGGCGCCACCATCCTGGCGGCGACCGGCAACGGCATTGCCCGATCGACCGACGGGGGCGCTTCCTGGACGCAAAAGGGATTTGTTTTGACTCAGGACATTGCGTTTCGTCCGGGTGACAGCACGCAGGCGATACGGGGGCTCCTGGGGGAAGTGCGCTACTCGACCGATGGCGGTGCGACCTGGACGGCAGCGACGTTTAATCCTGCGATCACAGCGGGGAAGCACGAATTCGACGAATGGAAGAGTGGAGCTGGCGTATGCGGGGAATGGCAATCCGCAGACCGTGTTCGCTTCCGTGAACAACAACGACGGCGATCTGTATCGGAGCACGGACGGCGGGCAAACCTTTAACCGCGTCAATACGGGCACGAAGTTCTTTCGCGATGCGACGCCGGGTTCTCGGAATCAAGGCTGGTACGACAACTCCCTTTGGGTCGATCCGGTGGATCCAAATACGGTCATCGTGGGTGGGATCGATTTGTGGCGCAGCACGAACGGCGGCACGACGTTCACGAAAATCAGCCAATGGCAATGTGCAGCCGGGCAACATGTCTCGTCTTGTGCCGGGCTCTCCGGCTCACGCCGATCACCACATCATTGTCCCGGCGCCGGGCTTACAACAACACGACCAACCGGCGCGTTTATTTCGGCAACGACGGTGGCGTTTTTCGCACGGACGACGTTCTCGGGGTTGGTCCCACCAATGGCTGGGTGAGTCTCAACAACAATCTCAGCCATTACGCAATTCTACAGCGGCGCGGCCACGCCCGATCTCGTCCTCATCGGCGGGACGCAGGACAACGGAAATCTCCGGAACCCTCCCGATGCAAGCTATTCGCCGTTCTACAACTCGCAGGCGTGGGACACACCTATCGGGGCCGAGGGCGACGGCGGGTTTGTGGCGGTCGATCCGACCGATCCAGCTTACGTCTATGCCGAGTATCCTCGCCTGCGGATCTCCCGGAGCAGCAATGGCGGCGTGAATTTCGGCAACATTAGCGTCGGGATCACAGACGCCGCCTCGGCCAACTTCGTCGCTCCATTTATTCTCGACCCGAACAATGCCGATCGAATGCTAGCCGGAGCGCTCAGCTTGTGGCGGAGCAACAATGTGAAGTCCGCTTCCACTCCGACATGGGCCTGCAATCAAGCCGCCGGTGTCGGATGGCGCCATGCCTCCCAGCAACGTGCCCATCAGCGCCATCGTCGTCGCGCAGAGCAACTCGGACCTGGCCGTCGTCGGTCACAATGGCGGCGAGATTTTCCTCACCAGCAACGGGACCGCCGCCGCTGCCGGCGTGGACGAAGATAGATACCGCGGCCATGCCGAAGCGACTCGTGACGCGCCTGGTCATCGACACGACGAGGGCGCCTAATTGGATCTACGCCACCTTCGGCGGGTTCTCGCCGGATAATGTTTATGTGACCAAAGATCTCGGCGCGACCTGGAGCGACATCACCGGCAGCGGAGCGACCGCGCTGCCCGACATTCCCGTGCGGACGCTGGTGATGAGTCCGGTGCAGCCGAATTTCATTTATGTCGGGACGGAGCTGGGTCTTATTCGCTTCCGAAGACGGGGGCGCGACCTGGCAGTTACCGCAAGGCGGCCCGGCGAACGTCTCGGTCGAGGATGTTTTCTGGACCGGTGGCTACTTCACCGCGGTCACCTACGGCCGCGGATTTTACGTCACGAATGGTCGCGAGCTTTTTCCAATCCGGTGGCGGACCGGGCGGCGGCAACTGCTGTATGTACCCACCTGCTCCGTGCTCCCCGAATAATACGTGCACGCCCGGCTGGTGGGATTGTCCTTGCACCTGGGGCGGACCCCAGTGCCCCCATCCCCGGGCCCAACGATGATGTCGTGGTCACCTGCCCCGTTCTGGTGCGCGGCGGAACGGCCTATGCCGCGCAACTTGCGAGTCAATAGCCATCTCACCTTTGCCTCGACGGCCTATCTCTCGATGCCGAACGGCAACTTGTACAACTACGGACGCAATCGATGGGGGTGCCGAACTGCGGACGAATCATCTGTTTAACGCCGGGACCATTTCCACCGCCAAGCTGCGCATCAATCGGCGATCTCACCAGCGGTGGGGTGATCAGTTCCTCAGCCGGCTTTGGTTTTTTCAGCGGAGATGAATACCCTGTCCAGGCGAATAACATCACGCTCACCAATGCGGGGTCTCTCATCGCGACCGCAGTATTGTGCCGCGGCAATCTCCTGATCGGGCCGGAAGCGTCACTCCACGCCCTCAGCGCCGGCACGGAAGGCGCGGCGCTCCCGGCGCTCCACCTCTTCGGAGACGCAACGAACCTGGGCTTCCTCGACGTGCGCGGGGAATTCGCGCTTTCGAATGGGACCGGCGGTGGCAATGCCCCGCATACCTTTTGGGGGGAGGGCCAATGGAAGGTCGGCGCCTTCACCGTGGGTGATCGTTACGATCCACGTTTCGGCGGTTACTCGACGCTCACCCTCGCCGGGGATGTGACGATCGAAGTGACGGGCCTGCCGGCGTTCCCGAACCGGTCCATGGTCATCAGCGCGCAAGCCACGATCAAACAGAACGGCTTCAACCTCACTCTCAACGCCTCCAGCCTCTGGAATTATGGCCAGATTGATGTCGGCGCGGGCGCGCTGACTTTGAGCAGCCCATCGATCAAGCTCGGAGAAACCACCTCCTCCGGGCGAAGCTAACGAATCTCGGGCCTCCGGGTTTCGTCGGGACCGGCGCCGTCAACCTCTCGCTCGACGGGAACATCTACCTCGAAGCATTCCTCTCGACCTGGCAGCCGTCGTTTAACCTGCTCGCCGGGACCGTGGACCTGCGGAGCGGCACGACTGTGGACGGCGATTTCAACATCGCCACCGGCACAACCCTAAACCTCAACACCGGCACGTTAAATTTACCCGGCAATGCCACGATTAACGGCACCTTGGGCAAATCATCGGGATTTAGCGGCGGCACTTTGGCATTTACCGGCGCCACTCTGACCAACAATGGATCCGTCTCGGGCAGATCAGTTCTATTTCAACTACGGGTTGAACATCGTTCCGAGAAACATCGCGATCGCGGGCCATGGCACCTGGCCGGGAACGAATCTTGTCCGGGTGGGTTTCTTCAACGTCGCGACTAACCTCCTCCTCGCGAACGATGTCACGGCGAATTGGAACCAGCTCAGCATTTATGGAGGCAGCACCATCCAGACGGGAGCCTTCACCCTCACCATGCCATGCAGCAGCACGTTTGATCCGAGTTCATCCCAATACATCAACGGCGAAATCATCGGCACCGTCCGACGGACGAACCTTGGCGATTGCGGCGGGACCGCGGTTCAGTTCACCAGCCGGTTTACGTCGGTTCGTTTCGACTCGGGCACACCTCCGAGCGAGATGACAATTTCCAACACTCTGGCGGCGCCTCCCGGTTTTCCCAGCGCGGTGCGGCGCGATTACCGCATCACGCCCGTCGGCGGGAGCGGCTACTCCGCTACTTTGCGGCTGGATTATTCTCCGGCAGAGACGAACGGAAATCCGATCAACACCCTGGCCCTCTGGAGGAACAATGGCACCAACTGGATCGCTCAAGGCGCCACTTTTCGCGATCTGAGCGCCCACTGGGTCGAGCTCTCGGGTGTGAGCGAATTTTCGCCTTGGGCTCTCGCCTCTTGCGCGCTCTCGATTTCACCTGGCGGCACCTCGATCGCGGCCGGCGGCGGAATGAGTTCTTTCCAAGTCACCTCCACGGGCACCTGCGGTTGGACAGCGACCAGCAATGCTCCGTGGATCACGGTCAAGTCCGGGGCCAGCGGGAGCGGCAACGAAACGGTCGCCTTCACGGCTGCTGCCAACACCGGCGCGCAGCGCAACGGCATCATTACCGTCGCCGGCGCAGGCGGGACGACAGAAAATTTCTCTGTCTCGCAGGACGAAGCTTGCCTCGGCATTACGTTGAACCCGACTAGTGCCAACGTCCCTGCGTTTAATGCTTTCGGCAGTATCGCGGTGACGGCCAGTGGATGCAGCTGGGCGGCGACCAGCAATGAGCCCTGGATCACCATCACCTCGGGCGCGAGCGGAAGCGGCAGTGGCACGGTCGGCTATACCGTGCAGAATAATTCCGGGCCTGAACGCTCCGGCACCATCAGCGTCTCCGACGAGACCTTCACTGTGACGCAGGAGAGCGGTTGCAATTTCTATTTTACGCCGACGGAACAAGGCGTATCAGGCGCGGGCGGGACAAATACTTTTGATATTTTCACCGGAGCCGCCTGCTCATGGAGCGTGGCCAACGACATTCCGTGGATCACGATCGTTTCCGGCACAAGCGGCACTGGCGATGCCACCGTCTCGTACGAAGCCGCCGCTAATCCGGGGCCGCCGCGCACCGGTACTATGACCATTAACGGCGAAACGTTCCGGGTTAATCAAGGGGGCGCCACGCCGCTCGCGCTTATGGTAACCAGCACGAACGATAGCGGGCCAGGTTCGCTTCGTCAGGCGCTGCTCGAGAGCAACGCGAACTTCGGCCAAACCAACACGATTTCTTTCAATCTTACCGGTTCCGTCACGATCGCGTTGCAGACTGGTTTGCCCTATATCTCAGTCCCCATCGTCCTCAATGGCACCAATAGCGATGGCCGGAGTGTCATCCTACAGGGCGCCGGCAGTGGAGAAGATTTGATTCCAGATGGAGGTGGCGGCGGCGCCTTCTACGGTCTCGTGAGCGCGGCGGAAAATATCACGATCCGAGGCCTGACCATGGTCCGCTTTCCGTACGCGGCCTTGATCTTCTACGCGGAGCGGACCGTGATTGAGCACTGCTTCCTCGGAACTGATGAGTTGGGCTCCCCGGGGCTCGGTAATGGCGTGGCGATCAGCGCGTATTCGAGCAACAACCGGGTCGGCGGCGTGACACCCGGGACGGGAAATGTCATCGCCCGGAACACCGATATCGGCCTTTACGCTTCTTCGCCGAACAACGTGATCCAGGGAAATTACATCGGCACCAATGCCGCGGGCGCCAACCTGGGAAATCTCGGCCCCGGCGTCCAGATCGACGCTGATGACAATGCCATCGGCGGAACGAACCCGGCCGCGGCCAACGTGATCGCCTACAACGGCGGGGCGGGGATCACAATCGGCTACGCGATGCGCAATGCGATTCGCGGCAACTCGATTTTTGAAAATGGCGGCCTGGGCATTTTCCTGAGTCAAAGCGGAGGCGGCAAACCAGGCCAGGCACCTGCGCCCAAAGGCCCAGTCGGGTTCCAGCAGTTCCCCGTTCTTTCTGCCACGCCCGGCGCTAATGCGGTCCAGGGCGTTATCGAGGCCGCGCCGCCGAACAGCACCGTCGCGATCGAGTTCTTCAGCAACGAAGCCTGCGATCCGAGTGGCTACGGCGAGGGGCGCACTTTCCTCGGAAGTATCAACGCCGCGACTGACTCAAACGGCCACGGCAGCTTCACTTTCGACCTGCCCGGCTCCGTCACACCTGGCAATTTCATCACCGCTACTGCCACCGATGCAGTCGGCAATACCTCGGAGTTCTCCGCCTGCGTCCAGGTCACGCCAGCCCTTCAGCTCGTGACCGCTGTCTCGCGCAAGACTCACGGGAGCGCCGGCACCTTCGACATTCCGCTCCCGCTGAGCGGCGCACCCGGCGTGGAATGCCGCTCTAGCGGAGGCGGCCACACCCTCGTCGTCACCATGAACCACGAGATCGTGAGCGGAAACGCCGCCATCACCGACGGCAGCGGCAGCGTCTCGGGCAGCCCAACGTTTATCGGCAACACCATGACCGTGAACCTGACCGGCGTAGCCGACGTGCAAAAAATCACGGTAACCTTGAGCAACGTGACCGACAGCAGTCGCACAAGTCCTGCCCAACACCGCCGTGAGCATGAACGTCCTCGCTGGCGACACCAACGGGAACAAGACCGTCAACGGCACCGATATTGGACAGACCAAAGCGCAATCCGGCGCTGCGGTTACATCCGCCAACTTCCGTCAGGACGTCACTCCCAATGGCACAATCAATGGCAGCGATATCGGCTTGGTGAAATCACGCTCCGGGCAATTCGTGCCGTAGGCGGCTAACCACCAATTTCATCGACGCGGGTCCGGTCCAGGCGGTAAGAAACCTGCATGCCTTCTCGCCCCTTCTCTTTTTCTCTTACGCAAGCGGTTCTCTGCTGGACCTTGCTCAGCGCGACCTGTTCCACGGCCCTGCATGCGCAATCCGCGCTGGATGGTTTTGATCCAAATGTAAACGCTACCGTGCGGGCGATGGTCGTGCAGACGGACGGAAAGATCGTGGTGGGTGGTGCATTCACGAGCGTTTCGCCGAACGGCGGGGCGGCCGTCGCGCGCAATCGCATCGCCCGCTTTAATCCGGATGGGACACTCGACCCGACCTTCAATCCAAATGCGTCCAACACCGTCATTGCGCTCGCCCTCCAGCCGGACGGGAAAATTCTGGTGGGCGGCTCCTTCATCACCATCGGCGGACAGACCCGCAACCGTCTGGCGCGTCTAAACTCCGATGGCACGCTGGACCTCGCGTTTGACCCGAACTCGGACAGCGAGGTCGATGCCATCGCTCTCCAGTCGGACGGGAAGATTCTCGCGGGCGGCTTATTCACCACCGTTGGCGGGCAGGCGCGCAATTTTATCGCCCGGGTGAACTCTGACGGGACACTCGACCCTGCGTTCAATCCGGGCGCAGACAGCGCCATCACTGCACTCGCGATTCAGGCGGACGGGAAAATTTTGGTCGGCGGTTTCTTCGCGAACATCGGCGGCCAGGCGCGCAACCTGATCGCCCGCATCGATGCCACCTCCGGATCGGTGGATTCCTTTAATCCCAACGCTGTCGGTTTCGCTGTCTCAGCCATCGCGCTGCAGCCGGATGGAAACATTCTGGCTGGGGGCGCCTTTAGCGCCATGGGCGGGCAGACGCGGAATAATATCGCGCGCCTGACGCCGAACGGGGCGATCGATCTCGCCTTCGCTCCCGACGCGAACAATACGGTGCAGGTGATCACCATCCAACCAGACGGCATGCTGCTGGTAGGTGGAGCATTCACCTCCATCGGTGGACAGACGCGCAACCGTCTCGCTCGGCTGGACCCCCAGGGGACGGCGAACACCTTCAATCCAAATGCGGATGGCCTCGTCTACGCCATCGCCACGCAGCAGGACGGGAAGGTTCTCGCCGGCGGCCTCTTCACGAGCGTTTTATACAGCGGAACGCCGACGACGCGGAATCGCATCGCCCGGTTTGAGCGCGACGGCCAACTCGACCGCACGCTGGATCCGGCGACGATCGGTTCTTACGTGACTGCCATCGCCACCCAGGCAGATGGGAAGACCATCATCGGCGGTGAATTCACCAGCGTGCTCGGCACTGCGCGCACTAATATCGCGCGCCTAAACACTGACGGCACGCTGGACACGGCGTTCAATCCAAACGCGGCCGGCTCGATCAGCGCGGTCTTTGCGATCGCCATTCAATCGGACGCGAAAATTCTGGTGGGCGGACATTTCATCAGCATCGGCGGACAGGGGCGCACCAATATCGCCCGGCTCAACGCCAATGGCACGGCTGATACGGCGTTCAATCCGAGTGCGGACGACTCGGTCTATTCCATCGCCCTGCAGTCTGACGGGAAAATTCTGACGGGAGGAATTTTCAACAATATCGGCGGACAGCAGCGGTCGCTCCTCGCGCGGCTGAACGGGAACGGGACGGCTGATTCGTTTAATCCGGTTGCCACTGGCATGCCGTTCGCTTCCCTGGCAGTCAACACCATCGCCGTCCAGTCGGACGGAAAGATCGTCGCGGGTGGCTATTTCAACGCCGTAAGCGGACAGGCGCGCAACCATCTCGTGCGGGTGAACGCGAACGGAACACTCGATACCACCTTCAATCCGAATCCGGGCGCCTCCGTCAACACAATCGCCATTCAGTCAGACGCCAAGATCCTAGTCGGGGGCATCTTCACCAGTATCGGCGGGCAAATGCGCAACCGCCTCGCGCGCCTGAATACCGACGGGACGCTCGATGCCACGTTCAATCCGAACGCGACCGACAGAGTCCTTTCCCTTGCCTTGCAGGCGGACGCCAAGATCCTGGTGGGCGGCGATTTCACCAGCATCGGTGGGAGCTCGCGCAACCGTCTCGCGCGGCTAAATCCCGACGGGACGACTGATCTGACGTTCGATGCGAACGCCAACAACACCGTCTTTTCGATCGCAACTCAGTCGGACGGCAAAATTTTAGCGGGTGGCTTTTTCACTACCATGGGCGCGCAGATGCGCAGCCGATTCGCACGCCTCACTAACGACACCAGAGCAATCCAAAACCTCACCGCCACGTCCACGACCATCACGTGGATGGTGGGCGCCTCCACTCCTCAGTTCAACCGCGTCACTTTCGAGTCTTCCACCGATGGGGTGACCTACACGGCTCTCGGCAACGGTGCGGCCGCAGGCAGCAATTGGACCCTGGCCGGTTTGAGCCTCCCCATCGGACAGAACTTCTACATCCGTGCGCTCGGTTCGTATCGCAGCGACGGCGTCGGCTCCGCGAGCGTCACGGAATCGGTGCGGAATGTGTATTTGAATCCATTACAACTCACCACGGCTGTATCGCGCAAGACGCACGGCACCGCGGGAACCTTCGATATTGATCTGCTCAACGCGAACTTCGGCCCGGAATGTCGCTCCAGCGGCGGCAGCGCACACCCTGGTCGTCGCCTTCAGCAACGACGTCGTGAGCGGGAACGCCAGTGTTACCGCGGGAACGGGCAGCATTTCGGGCAGTCCCACCTTTGCCAGCAATACGATGACGGTGAACCTGACCGGCGTGGCCGACGTGCAGAAAATCACTGTCACTCTGACCAACGTGACGGACAGCTTCGCCCAAGTGCTCCCAAGCACCACCGTGAGCATGAACGTCCTCGCCGGCGACACCAACGGAAACAAAACCGTCAACGGCACCGACGTGAGCCAGACCAAAGCCCAATCCGGCATCACCGTCACCGCCGCGAATTTCCGCCAGGACGTCACGCCGAACGGCTCCATTAACACCTCCGATATCGGCCTCGTGAAGTCCCGCTCCGGACAGTTCGTGCCGTAAGGCGCGCTGATTAATTCCTTCGACGTTGATCCGGTCCTGCATGTGTGTGACCGCTACGCTTCCTCGTCCCCCTTTCCTCTCTCTTCTACCAGCAATGGTCTGCGTGGCCTCCACTACGCGGCTGCACGCACAAGTCGCCTCGATTACTTTGATCCCAACGCCAACGGTTGCGTGGAGGTGCCGCGGGGTGTTCGCCGCACTTCGGTTGCCGCCTGGGCGAAATCTCGCCATTATCTTTTGATGAATGCCACCGCGCTCGGATTGCGCATCGGAGAATTACCTGTCCTCCGTTGGTCCCTTCAGTTTGCGGGCTGGCAGAAAATAACACTGCTGCTGGCAGCGATATCGGTGCTCATGCCGGCCCCCCGCGAACTCATCGCCGGAACGCCCCTTCCATCCCAAGGTGGCGTTCTTTATTTCATTAACACCACCAGCGATACGGTCGTGGCCGGCGCCTGCTCCAATGGCTTGGCGAACTGCTCCCTGCGCGGCGCGATCCAGGCAGCGAACAGTCATGTCGGCTCGGATGGGATCGAGGTGGACCTTCCTGCTGGCTCAATTATCAATCTGACCGCCGCGCTGCCCGACATTACCGAGAGCGTCAGCGTAGCTGGACCGGGCGCGAATTTGGTCACGGTGCGACGCAATACCGGAGGGAATTACCGCATCTTCAATGTGACTGCGGGACCAACCAGCATCTCCGGGTTGACGATCAGCAACGGCACCGGGACCGCGGGAGGCGGGATCAATAAGAACAGTGGCGCTCTTACGGTCACCAATTGCGTCTTTCTCGGAAACTTCGCGCAGAATGGCGGCGGCCTGAACAACAGCGGTGGGACGCTCACGGTGACCAATTGCACCTTTGCCAACAATGGTGCGGACGGCCGTGGCGGCGGGCTGGCGAATAATTTCTTCGGCACCGTGAATGTGGTCGGCAGCACCTTTACCGGCAATATCGCCAATAACGGCGACCCCAACGCCAGCGGCGGCGGGGCCATCAGCAACGGTGACCTCAACAGCTCCAGCGGCGGCTTCCTGAATGTGACCAACTGCACCATCAGTGGGAACACCGCCATTCAAGGCGGCGGCATTTCCACCGTCGCGGCCTTCGCGGGCGGGGCCCTGACTGTGACCAACAGCACCATCGTCGGCAACGCTTCCAGCGGGAGCAACGGCGGCGGTATCCACAGCGACTCCAGCGGCGCGGTCAATGTGAAGAGCAGTATCGTGGCGCTCAGCACCAACACCCGGGACGTAGACGGGATCTTTGCTTCCGGCGGCTTCAACCTCATCGGCCGGACAGATGGCAGCACCGGCTTTACTGCGGCGACAGACCTGACCGGCACCGTGCTCGCGCCACTCGATCCGAAGCTGGACCCGAGTGGACTGCAAAATGCGGGCGGAGCTACGCAAACGATCGCCTTGCGATCCGGCAGCCCGGCGATCGACAAGGGCACGAGCAGTGGCTTGACCGGCAGCCTGACAACTGACCAACGCGGGTCAGGTTTCCCGCGCAAGATCGATTACCCGGTGGCGCTTAATGCCTCCGGCGGGGATGGCACAGACATCGGCGCATTCGAGTTCGGCGGACCGCTCGTCCCCATCTCAGTTTCCCAGAAAATGCATGGAACCGCCTTCTTCGAGGTCGACCTCCCGCAAATCGGCCCCGCCGGGATCGAATGTCGCAGCGGCGGCGCAGCCAATAATCACCAGGCGCTCCTGAACTTCTCCGGACCAGTCACGGTGACCAGCGCGAGCGTGAGCACTGGCACCGGAAGCGTGAGCAATTTCTCCGTCAACGGCCCGCAGGTCACCGTGAATCTCGCCGCCGTCGCCAACGCGCAAACCATCTTCCTAACGCTTTTCGGCGTGAGCGACGGAACGAACATGGGCAACGTCAGCGTTCCCATGGCCGTGCTGCTCGGCGACACGACCAGCAACCGCACGGTGAACGCTTCCGATATTGGCCAAACCAAAGCCAACTCCGGTCAGCCGGTAACTCCTGCTACTTTCCGCGCCGATGTCACGGTTAGCGGTTCGATCAACGCCAGCGACATCGGGCTGGTGAAATCAGCCGCGGGCACGGCCTTGCCGCCGTAGAATTCGGCGAGTTCGCATCTTCCAGGAGAACTGATATTAGCCAAACCAAAGCGCAATCCGGGGTCTCGGTTACATCCGCCAACTTCCGCCAGGACGTCACTCCCAACGGCACGATCAATGGCAGCGATATCGGCTTCGTGAAATCCCGCTCCGGACAGTTCGTGCCCTGAGGAAGGCTTGTTAATTTCATCGACGACGGTGCGGTCTGGGACGTAAGTGACCGCCATGCCCCCTCGCCCTTTCTCAGTTGCTCTCCTCAAAGCGGTCGCCTGCTGGCTGCTCCTCAGCGCGGCCTCCACCACGCTCCTGCACGCGCAAGCCGTTCTGGACGGTTTTGATCCAAACGCAAACGGCACCATTCGCGTGGCCGTCGTCCAGGCGGACGGCAAAATTCTCATCGGCGGTGAGTTTACGACACTCGCGCCAAATGGCGGCGCGGCGGTCGCGCGCAATTACATCGCCCGCTTGAATACGGACGGCTCGCTCGACACCGCCTTTAATCCAAATGCGAACAACTTTGTGCTATCCCTCGCGGTGCAGACGGACGGCAAGGTCCTGGCTGGCGGCACCTACAGCACTATTGGGGGACAGGCGCGGAACAGTCTGGCCCGTCTCGATGCCACCACTGGGGCAGCGGACGCGTTCGATCCGAACGCGAACTCCTTTGTCCAAGCCTTGGCGGTGCAATCGGACGGCAAGATTGTCGCCGGCGGCGCGTTTACCAGCATCGGCGGACAAGCGCGGAATTTCATCGCTCGCCTGGATCCAACTACTGGCCTGGCGGACTCGTTTAATCCGAACGCAAACAATGTTATTCGTGTCCTGACGCTTCAGTCGACAGACGGCAAAATTTTAGCCGGCGGCCTTTTCTCGAACATCGGCGGACAGGCGCGCAGTTTTATAGCTCGGCTGGATGCCACCACGGGCCTGGCCGACTCCTTTAACCCAAACGCGAACAATTTCGTCCGCGCAATCGCGGTGCAGGGCGACGGGAAAATCTTAGCTGGCGGGCTTTTTAGCGGAACAGGTAGCATCGGCGGGCAAGCGCGCAATTTCATCGCCCGGCTCGACCCAACCACCGGTGCGGCGGACGCTTTCAATCCGAACGCGAATGCAGAAGTCCGGGCTCTCGCGCTCCAGACGGATGGGAAAATTTTAGCCGGCGGTGATTTCAGCGGCGCGAACGGCATCGGTGGGCAGACGCGTAATTTTCTTGCCCGGCTCGACGCCACCAACGGAGCCGCGGATACCTTTGATCCGAACGCGAACAGTTTTGTCCGCGCCCTCGCGGTTCAGGCTGATGGCGGCGTCATCGTGGGCGGCCTCTTCACTACTCTCGCGCCGGATGGCGGAGCGGCGGTGACACGAAACCGCATCGCACGGCTCAACGGCGCCGGCCCCACACCACCCGCTACCTTTACTCCGCTCTCGCCCGCACGGGTTTGGGATTCCCGCTTTGGACCCGGGCCTACAGGGCAGATCGGCGCTGGGCAGACGCGCAACGTCACTGTCACAGGAATCGGCGGAGTGCCGGCTACTGGCGTGACGGCGGTGGTGCTCAACATCACCGCCGTGAATCCTTCGGCGCAGACCTTCGCCACGGTCTGGCCGACAGGCGAAGGCCGACCGTTGGCAGCCAACTTGAATGTTCCGCCCGGCGACGTGCGCGCCAATTTGGTCATCGTCAAAGTGGGCACGAGCGGGCAGGTCAGCGTTTTTAACAACTCTGGTAACGTCGATTTCGTCGCGGACGTCGCGGGTTGGTATGGGCCCGCCAGCGGCCAAAGGTATACCGCAGTCTCGCCGTCTCGCGTCTGGGATTCGCGCTCCGGGCCCGGGCCCACCGGTCAAATCGGAGCCGGTCAGTCGCGGAATGTCACCGTCACCGGTCTTGCTGGTGTCCCAGCTACAGGCGTGACGGCAGTGGTGCTCAATGTTACGGCGATCAACCCTTCCGCGCGGACCTTTATCACCGCCTGGCCCGCCGGTGAGGCGCAACCTTTGGCCGCCAACTTGAATGCCCCGATCGGTGATGTGCGCGCCAATCTCGTGATCGTAAAAGTGGGCGCCGGCGGTCAGGTCAGCTTCTTCAATAATTCGGGAAATGTGGACCTGGTGGCGGATGTCGCTGGTTATTACAGCGGCACCGGTTCCCTCCTCCACAGCGTCTCCCCGAGCCGCATTTGGGATTCCCGTTTCGGTCCCGGGCCAGTAGGTCAAATCGGGCCCGCGGGCGTGAGCAATCTCACCGTCACAGGAGTCGGCGGCGTGCCGGCCACAGGCGTGACCGCAGTGGTGCTCAATGTCACCGCCGTCAGCCCTTCCGCGCGCACTTTCATCACCGCCTGGCCGACCGGCGAAGCGCAACCTTTAGCAGCAAACTTGAACGCCCCCATCGGTGATGTGCGCGCCAATCTCGTGATCGTTAAAGTCGGCGCGAACGGCCAGGTCAGCTTCTACAACAACTCCGGCAATGTTAATCTGGTCGCCGATGTCGCCGGCTGGTACGGCCCGCCTGGAGAGTAGAAGGAAAAGAAAGGCTGCGCGGTCGTTGCCGGCGACGCAGGAACGGACAAAATCACGCAAGGTCGCGGCAAATTGCTTGCGACTTGGGGCGTCGTTCTGCAACTGTCGCGCCCATGTTTGCCCGTAGTCACATACCGCTTCTCGTTTGCCTATTCGTTCTGACTTTTGCGCCGCCACTGCCGGCGCAATCCCCGCGTCCCACCCCCGCACCGCCCGATACCTATTTGCAAATCCCGATCTGGGGCGATTCCGGAGAGAAGAAGCTGCAGAGCGGCGACCTCGAGGGAGCGGTGGAGGATTTCAAAAAAGCCTTCGAGGGCAGCCGCGCTTTGCGCCGGGAAAATCCGCAGGAACCCAGCTATGCCGTCAACGCTTACCACTATCTCGGCCGACTCGCGACGACCTACGCAAAAGCGAATAACTTCGCGCAGGCTGTGAAGCTCGGGGACACGGGCGCGCGTGGTTTCGCCGAATTAGCCAGCGCGAACCCGACGGTGGAAAACAAGGAGAATGCGACCAACGCCTACGGTCCACTGAGCTGGTATCAATTGCTGAACAAGGACAGCGCCGCCGCGGAAGCGAGTGCTCGGAAAGCGCTCGAATTCACCCCGGATGTGCCGCTTGTGAACGTAAACCTGGCCCACGCGCTTCTCCTCAACGGCCGGCGAGCCGAGGCCGAAGCCCTCTATCTGGCTGAGCGCGCGAAGGACGCAGGCGATGGTCGCACCGTCGGCGCGGTCATCCTGGAGGACTTCGCGGCCATGGAAGCCGCCGGCATTAACAATCCGGCGATCGGCGAAATCCGGGCCGCGCTGGGTGGGTCTGAGTCCAAGACGCCGACCGTAAGGCGGCGCGCGAAAGCGAAATCCGACTTCCCGGTCTGGCCATTAATCGTCGGGATTCTGTTCATCATCGGCGCTCTCTTTGCCTTGTTCATTTATCTGGACCGGAAGCGCACTGCGAAACTGGCCGCGGCCGCGCAGGCGCTCGGATTGACTTTTCGCGCGAAGGCGACTGCGGAAGACAAAACGCTCAGCCAAGGGTCCACCATTGCCACCATGGGACACTCGCGCGCGTTACGAAACGTCATCGAACTGCCGGAGAGCGACGGCACGCAGATGACGTTGTTCGATTACTCCTACATCGTCGGCCACGGGAAAACGAGCCGGACGCATAATCAAACTGTCACGCGGATTGCATCCACCCGGTTGAATCTGACCGCGTTCGATCTGCGGCCGGAATCGATCCTTGCGAAAATCGCGCAGACGCTCGGCTACAAGGACATCGACATCGAAGGCTGGCCGAACTTCAGCAAAAAATATCTCCTGCGCGGGCCGGATGATGCGGCCATTCGCCAGCTCTTCACCGCGCCGATTCTCCAGTATTGCGAGGAGAGCCGCGGTCTCTGGATTTCCGGCGTGGGTCAGTTCCTTTGGTTCCATCGCGATAACGTCCGGCCCAAGCCGGAAAACCTCGCCGCCTTCGTGGAGAGTGCGCGCCAGACGGCCGCGCTTTTTCTTGGCCCGGTGGCCAGCAGCGGGACAACTCCACCGCCGACCGCGCCGCCACCACCTTTGCCGCCGCCACCCTTGCCGCCGGCGTAGGGGTTCGCGCGTGACGGTGTCGCCGCTCCGAGCAGGCGTCTCTTATTTTTCGGTAGGCAAATTACGGAAACAGTGCGCACCATCTTTTCCGGAACTCGCCCGGTTTTAATCCCTCCCCATCTGCCCTTTCGCTAAACAAAATGAGATACTACTACTCGCTCAATAACCAACCCCTCGGCCCCATCCCGCTGGAGGAACTCCA
The DNA here is from genome assembly GCA_963762685.1 of uncultured Verrucomicrobiae bacterium. Lineage (GTDB taxonomy): Bacteria > Verrucomicrobiota > Verrucomicrobiia > Chthoniobacterales > UBA10450 > JACCTI01. The sequence continues at coordinate 848,998 of CAVXLV010000013.1, forward strand.
CCAACTCTACCGCTCCGGCACGATCACCGCGGCCACGTTGATCGTCGCGGAGGGCGGGACCGAGTGGAAGCCGTATAGCACACTCGATCCTCAGCCCGCGGACGCTCCTGCTGCAGTGGTTCCGCCGCGCTCCGCCGAAGCTGAAATTCCGAGCGAAGTCGCCAGCACTTCCACGCCCCTCGCTGCGCCGACCGCATCGGCGGTGCCGCCTAACGCAGCAGCTCCGGTGGCGCCGCGCAGCACGCAGTTCACCCCGCCCACCGTGCCAGCGCCCAGCTACAAGAATCTCGTCCTCATCAGCTGGATCCTGCTCGGAGGTACCGCGCTGCTCTCGATCATCCCGGTGCTTGGTTGTCTCTCCTGGGTGATGTTTATCCCGATATTCATCGCCACGGTGGTCATGGGCTTTATCACCTATTCCCGCGGCGGCACCCGCGATGGCGTCCTGATTCTCGTCGCCTCGATCATCGTCCTTCCGGCCTTTACTTTCATCGCGCCGATTATCACCACGGCCTTGTTCGGCGCCATCACAGGCGTGGGCGACAAGACGAAAAATGCTCAGTCGTCTCCGGCGCGCACTACTTCAGCCAGTCCGGCCGCCACGATTGCACCCGCAACCCCCGCGCTGCAGGCCACAGCCGCGCCTGAACTCCAGATCCCCGTCGGCGCTGCGGCGACGTCCATGGTCAACATCACAATGGTGAATTTTAAGAACGCCGTTAATGAAGGCGATTTTGAGACGTTCTATCGCACTCAGCTCTCCGATCTCTGGCGGGCGGAAACGACACCAGAGCAGTTGGCGACCATCTTCAAAACCTTCGTCGAAAAGAAAATCGACCTCACTCCGATCTTCGCAGTGGAGCCAGTGCTCGATCCTGCGCCCCACATCGACGAGAACGGCATGCTGGTCTTAAAAGGGCTCTACCCGCTCAAGAAAGAGAAGGTCAACGTCACCTTCGAACTCTCTTATTCGCGCGAGGAAAAATGGGGCTTGTCCGGAATTAAAGTGAACCTCAAAGCGCGGCCAAAGTAATCGTCCGCGAAGAGTCAGCCGCGCGAACTTGAATTCGATTGTTGTGCGTCGGCCGGTGTGCTAATCCCGGCAGCAATGAATAACCCGTCCCGCTTCGTCGCTTCTCACCGGCCCTCTTTCATCAAACAGCACGCGCGCCGCTGCCTAAGCGCGGCCACGGCGGCGTTGGTTCTGCTTGCCACCGTGGCCAGCGCCCAAACACCCGCCGCCGCGAGCAAACCCCTGGACCAAAGTTTTCCGGAGAAAGTGGGCGCGTTCCCGCGCAGCGCGATGAAGAAAACGAGCGCGAGCGCTGCGGAAGCGACCGATTCCGCGGAAGCCAAATATACCGCGCCTTCGGGCGAAATCGTCTGGACGGCGACCGCTTTCCCGGCCCCGGAAAAGGCGCTGGCTGCGCTCGAGAGCATGATCGCCAGCCTCACGAAAGGTGGCGGGAAGATCGCGAGCAACATCAACAACGCGGAAGGCAAAGTGCGTTTCGCGGTTTTGCAGACGGCGCAAGGCCCGACCTACTGCTGGGTGAACAAGAAAGAAAAAACGCTGCTCTACGTTGTCACCGGCAAAGCTCCGGACGTTTCGAAGTTCGTCGAGTTGCAAACGACTTGGTAAAACGCGCGGCTCTCAGGCTTCACGTCCCGGGCGAACCGCATGCAAGCCGCTGAGGAAAAACGCGGCGGCGCACGACCGTTTCTGGCGAACCTGGCCGTGGCCATCCTGGCGCTGGTCGCCACCGGAGTCGCGGCGGCGTTTGCGCTCCCTTGGTTCACGTGGAGTGAACCCGGGGGGACCCTGCTCGCACGTTATTCGCCGCTCGCGCAGGGCGGAGCGCGCTTGCAAGCCGACTACGACGCGGCTGGTGTGGTGACGTCGTGGTCGTCGCAGAATGAGACGCTCATCCCGCCCGCGCTCGCGCTCGCTTCCGAGATGCGGAAAAGCGAACGCGACGCGATTAATAAATTCTTCCGACGCGCGGGCGAGGCGGAGGGAGAATTGCCGTCCGATGAGCTGGTGCGTCGGATGGCGGGCACAAGAATTTACCACAGCCGTTCGCGCCGGCTCGCAGCCGATGGGACGACGAGCGACAGCCGCGTGCTCGCGATTCGAGATGATCGGGCAGACTACCTGGTCGCGTTTTACGATCCTGCGACGGATTCGGAAACGACCTTCGACCCGCCCATTCCCATTCTCGATCACGAGCTGACTGCTGGCCGAAGTTGGGAAGCGACCGGCCGGCGTCTAGCCGCCAACGGCGCGGTCGATTACCGCTACTCCGGGAAAGTGTTGGAGAAGGCGCAATTCAAAAATGAAGCGGGCGTCTTCGAGGATACCTTGAAGGTCGAGACGCATCTCGTCTTCTTCTCGGGCAGCGAAACATTTTACGACGGGATCACGCACTACTGGCTGGCGCCGGGCGTCGGCAGTGTCGAATCGCGCATGCTCGATGCCGCCGGCGCCACCAAAAGCCGCACGGTTTTACTCAACACGCTCGATCAGCGCCCGCCCTCACCCGCCTGGCCCGCGCGAGCCCAATCTGCACCGCAAGAAACGCCCGCGCGGCGCGATGTGACGAAGTGGGATCTCAGCCGTTTTGCCAGCACGCGCGGCTCCACCGATGTTTCCGAAAGCAGCATTCCACCGACCTGGATTCCCACCGATCCGCCCACCCTGCTTGCGGCCCGCTACGGCGGCGGGCTCGTCGCTTTCAAGGCCGCGGATCCCGGCGCGGGCGCGCTCTGGCAGTTCACGCCCGGCGGCACGATCTACGGTCCGCCGGCGTTCGACTCTGAGCGCGGGCGCATCTATTTCGGCGCCGCGGACAAGCGGCTCTACGCGCTCGACGCGCGCGGGCTTTTTCTCTGGAGCTTCCAAACCGGCGATAACATCACCACCCGACCGCTTGTCTTCGACGGCAAGGTGATTTTCGCCAGCGAAGATCGTTCCGTTTACTGGCTGAACGCGGAGACCGGCGCTGAGATCCACCGCCACGAACTCGGCGGCCCGATTGTCTCATCACCGGTGCTGGTTCATGGCCTTGCCATCTTTGGTTGCGACGATGGCGGCGTGTATGCGTTTGATGCGCAAAGCAGCGAGCAGAGATGGCGTTTCGACGCGGAGGAACCAGTGGAAGCGCCCATCGCGGCGGCGGACGGAAAGATTTTTGCCGGCACGCATGGCGGCGATTTGCATGCACTTGATCCGGCAACCGGCGAGGCGATCTGGTCGGCGCGCGTCGGCGACGCTTTGCGAACCGCGCCCGCGATTGCCGGCGGCCGGCTTTATCTCGTGAACGGCCAGGGCCGGTTGAGCGCATACGATGTCGCCAACGGCCGCCGCCTTTGGTCCTCGGAGGAGGAGGACTACACCGGCCCACCTATCGCGATCGGCGACACACTCATTGTTGGCGGTGAAAATGGAGACGCCTACGCCGTCGATCTCACCGGTCATCGCCAACGCACCTGGGCGGCCACAAGTGCCAGCAGCCCTTCGGACGGCGTCCCCGCTTTGACGCTCGGCGCGAGTGAGGGTGGCGGTGCGATTTGGTTCGCGGATAAACGATCAGTCATCCGCCGGCTCGGTGACGCGGCAGCGGCCGGGCCGGTGGTGCTGCGCGCCGCATGGCTGGTGCCGTACACGCAGGAACCGCTCGCCCGCAGCTTTCTCACGATCGCACCCACAGCGTATGGCGAGCAGGCACTCGTGCTCGATGGCAGCCGCAATATCTTTTTGCTCGATCCGAAGACGGGAAAAGGAAAACGCGTCGGCGCGTTTGGCGACAAGCTGGCGCCAACCATTCAGCCGACGGTCGCGGCCGACACGCTTCTCACGATGACGGGCACGACTCTCTTCGCCACGGAACTCCCGAGCGGCGCCGCGCGCTGGAAGTTTGAAAATACCGAAGGCGGGACCCAACCGATCACCGTGGCGGGCGAGACAGTGCTTTGGTTAACCCAGCATTTCCCACCGGCTGAAGCGGGCAAAACGCAGATGCCGCTGGGTCAATTGCACGCGCTGGATCTCAAGACCGGCAGAGTGCGCTGGCAACGTCCGCTCACTGGCTTCACCGGCATCGGCGCGGCGTCGGTGTTTCAGTCGACCATTTTTACCAGCGCACCCGCGGCCGCGTTTGACCTCACATCCGGTGAACCGCGCTGGGTCGCGCAGCTCACCGGCTCGCCCCTGGGCGGCGGCGCCTTAAGCGAAGCGGGCGATATGTTTTTCATCGGCCTCGTCGATCCTGCCAGTTCGGCTGCCAGCATCGCCGCGCTGCGGACGACGGACGGCAGCGTGATCTGGCAGAACGGCATCGGCAATTCGCCGCTCAATCCGTTGGAACGACCGTGGCCGAGTGGCGCCGTGCTGGTGGTCCCGCTTTACTCCGGCGAAGTGATCGGTTTGGCACTCGCGGACGGCAAGGAACTGTGGCGGCACAAACCGACCAAGCCGCGTTACGGCGGCGTGTCGGTGGCCGATGGCCGGGTTTGGTTCACCGAAAGTAATGCGCGCCTCGTCGCGCTCGACGCACAAACCGGGCGGCCGACTGCGCACCTCGCGCTCGACATCGATATCGGAAACATCCAGGCGTTTTCGCCGCGTCCGTTACTCATTGGCGATCGCGTGGTGGCGCCCTTGGCGATGGCTCTGCTCGGCGTGAAAATTCCGGACGCACCGGCGGAGGCACCAGCGCCATGAGATTGAGCGGCTTCCGCCCGTCCCCGCTCGCGCTCGCGGGTCTGGTCGCGCTCCTCTGGACGGTTTCGTCGCGCGCGTTGCGCGAATTTATCTGGGCGGATTTGCGTGAAGGCATGCTGGATTTGCGGGCGCTGCCACAAAACTCCCGCCGCCTCGCGCGGGCCGGACTTGTCGTGCTCGGCCTCATTATTGTCGCGCTGCTCTTCAACGATTTCTGGCGCGCAAATTCTCCACTGGTTGCGCTCACGGGCGCGCACATTTTCCGCGGGCAATTACTCCCGCTCGGCCTGCTGCCGCTGACGCTCTTTCTCCTCGTGATCGCGTGGAGTTTTATCCTCACGGGCGTTCTCCACAGCCATTGGGCTATTCGCCTGCTTTTCCTTTTGGTTTACGAATTGAACGCGATCGGCTGGGTGAATTCGCTCAATCGCTCCTCCGCCCGCATGGAGCTTTGGATAGCCAGCGCCGCCCTCGTGGGCGTGGTCCTCGTCTTCGCCATCCGTTGGCGCGCTCGCGCTCGTCCCGTCCTGGAATTCGCCACGCTCTTTGCGCTTGTCTCCGTCATTTTTCTCCTCGCCCAAAGCCAGGAACTGAAGACGCAGCAGCACTTCGGCATCCCGACCGGCCTCGCCAAGATCAGCTTCAACGTCAACTTCATCGGCGGCTTGATCACGCCGCTCTTACTTCTCATTGGAATGAACATCGCGGACTTCACGCGGCGCGCATCGCACTGGGTGGGCGACATCCTCACGGCGCGCGCTCCGCGGAACGTCGCGCTCCTTACCCTCGCCGCGTTATTGGCGTGGCGGCTTTATTTTACGATTTCTGATGTGCTCGAGCAGGCGGCCAAAGTTTCCGCGCGCGACCACGTTTTCGGATTGCTGGGCGCACTCGGTGAGGTCGCAATGGTCGCTTTGGCGTGGTGGATCGTGACGCGATTTCCTCACACCGATCCGGACGAAGAAACTGTGGCGGAGGAAGTGGAACCCTGGGCCCGCCCACTCGTGCTGACCTATTCCGCGGTGCAACTGCTGACGTTTCTGGTGCTCGCACTGCTGCTGGTGGTGGCGGGCAGCCTTCGTTACCAGGCGCTCCAGACCACGTTGTTTACGATCGTCGATCGCCTAACGAACAGTTTCACCACCCCGTGGCATTTGCTGCTCAGCATCAGCAGCGTCGGGCTCTCTCTTTGGCTGGCGCGGAAAAGGACGCAGCGGCCTCGCGCTTTATCTCGGAATTTTCGGCGCGCTTAATCTCTGGTGGGAGTTCACGGCCCGCGGGCATTTTCTCGGAGTGCTCCACGGCCGCACCAATGACGATGTCGAATTGTGGTGGATGGCGCTTTTTACTGCGACAGCGGCCTGGTGGGCACTCCGCGGCACGCTGTCGGCGGAACGCGTCACGCGTCTGGTCGTTGTGCTGCTTATTCTCTCGCTCATGCGGCAACGCGACTTTATCGAGAATCCGTTCAGCCCCTTCTTTGGTTTTGCCGGCATCGTTTTTATCGCCTTCAGCCTCGTCTGGGACATCGCCACCTCCGGGGCGTGGACTAATGGAGACTCGCCCGCTCTGCCGCGGATCAGCCGCGTCTTCCTCTACCTGGGCTCGATTTTGCTCACCGCCACGGTCCTGAATTGGGCGGTCACAATTCACGATCTCGATACGGTGGAAAAGTTTACCGGCGGCACCGCGCTGGTCGGCTTTGATCGCTTTGGCAAACCGCTGATCTACGCCGCCTTTGCGATCGCGCTGGCTCTGCCCGCGCACGCGCCGCGGACGCGCGCCCTCAGTTGAGATTCACGGCTCCCTTCGCCGTTTGCCACGCTTGTGCCTAATGGCGGTCACACGCAATCGTGTTGCGCGGTTGAATGCAGACGGCACGATGGAAACCGCTTTTAATCCGAGGCGCGTCTGCGCATTGCGCACCTCGAGCCCGCGACTGGTCTGGCGGACGGGTCTCTACCCCAGGTGGGCACTCACTTCTCGTAGCACTCAAGATATTTGATCCCGGAACCGGTGTTGAAAATCACGATTCGTTCTTCGGCTTGAATCGTCCCCGCCGAGACGAGCGAACGCAACGCCGCGAAGCAGGCGGCACCTTCAGGCGCGACGAATAATCCCTCCGCGGAGCCGACCTCCCGCGTCACGCGAATCATCTCTTCATCGTCCACCGTGAGCGCGCCGCCGCCAGAAGTGCGCAAAATATCCAGCATCAAAAAATCGCCCACAGCTTTCGGCACTCGCAAACCGGAGGCGGCGGTGTGCGCATTGGGGAATTCCGTGGCGAACTTCTCCCCGGCCTCGAACGCGCGCACAATCGGTGCACAGCCGCTTGCCTGGATCGTGAACATGCGTGGCCGTTTCGAGCCGATCCAGCCGAGCGTTTCCATTTCGTCGAAAGCTTTCCACATCCCGATCAGCCCGGTCCCACCGCCGGTCGGGTAAAGGACCACATCCGGCAATTCCCAGTTCGATTGCTCTGCCAGCTCGTAGCCGAGAGTCTTCTTGCCTTCGACGCGATACGGCTCCTTCAAGGTGGAAACATCAAACCAGCCTTCCGCCTCTTTCCGTTTCGCAATCTCCGCCCCGCAATCCGTAATCAAGCCGTCAATCAGCGTGACGTGCGCGCCTGTCTCCCGGCATTCGATCACGTTCGCGCTCGGCGTATCGGCCGGCATGAAGATGTGGGCTTCCAGGCCGGCCCGCGCCGCATACGCAGCCATCGCTCCACCGGCATTCCCGGCGCTCGGCACGGCCAGCTTTTTCACGCCGAGATATTTCGCCATCGAGACCGCCGTCGTCATCCCCCGCGCCTTGAAACTTTGCGTGGGATTTTGCGCCTCGTCCTTCACCCAGAGACTCGTTAGACCCAGTCGTCCGCCGAAACGTTTCGCCGGCAGGAGCGGCGTCCCGCCTTCCCCGAAAGTGACCGGTTCTCCATCCACCGGCAGCGGCAACACTTCCCGGTAACGCCAGAGCGATTTCTCGCGCGTGGCCAACGCTTCACGCGTGAGCGTCCGGCCCGCCGCCTCCAGATCATAACGCGGGAAAAGCGGTTTCTGGCAGGCAGCGCAGAGATTATGCAGCGCGCGCCAGTCGTATTGCTTGTCGCAGAAGGTGCATTCGAGGTGCGTCAGAAACATGCTGCTTCCATAACGCGCCCGCGCGCGGCTGTCATCCCGCCCTCAACCCAAACGCAGCGTCTTGCCCAAGCTTGCGACCCTACTTCGCCGCGGGCGGTGGGCCCTTTTCGCTCACCGGCGCCCCGAGACCGCGACGCTCGAGGAGCGGCTCGATCTTCGGATCCCGACCAATGAAATCCCGGAAGAGATTCATGGCTTCATCCGTGCCACCACGCGAAAGCAGCTTCTCCCGAAAACGATCGCCGTTCTCGCGCGTGAGCCCACCATGCTCCTTGAACCAGCCGACGGTGTCGGCATCCAGCACTTCACTCCAGATGTAGGAATAGTACCCAGCCGAATAGCCGCCGGCGAAGGTGTGCGAGAAGTAAGCGCTGCGATAGCGTGGCGGCACGACCTCGAGATAGACGCCGTGTTTTTTCAGCGCCTCGGCTTCAAACGCGAGCGCGTCCGTCGGCACCTCGTCGGGCTTCAATTGATGCCAGGCCTGATCCAGCCAGGTAGCGGCAAGATATTCCGTGGTCTTAAACCCTTGGTTGAACTTTTCCGCCGCCAGCACTTTATCGAGCAGCTCGGTCGGCATCGCTTCCCCGGTTTGATAATGCTTCGCGTAGTTCTTCAAAATTTCCGGCCAGATCTGCCACATCTCGTTTACCTGCGAGGGATACTCGACGAAATCGCGCGGCACACTGGAGCCAGCGAAACGCGGATATTTCACGTTCGAGAACATGCCGTGCAGGGCATGCCCGAATTCGTGGAAAGCTGTTCTCGCTTCATCCAGCGTGAGCAAGGTCGGCTCGCCTTCCGGTGGCTTCGGAATATTGAGATGATTCGCGATGACCGGCTTGCGATTAAGCAGCTTGGATTGTCCCACGTAGGCGGTCGCCCAGGCACCGCCACGCTTCGAGGGCCGCGCATAGTAATCAGCAATGAAGAGCGCGAAGGATTTGCCATCCGTATCGAACACTTCGAAAACGCGGACGTCCGGCAGATAAACGGGAAGATCTTTCCGTTCCTTGAACGTGATCCCGTATTCCTTCGTCGCGGCAAAAAAGACGCCGTCGATCAAGACGTGGTTTAGTTCCAGGTAAGGCTTCAGTTGTGATTCATCAAAATCGTAGCGCTCTTTCCGCACCTGCTCGGCGTAGAAATCCCAATCCCACGCCGCGAGCTTGAAGCCGCCCTTTTGTTTATCGATCACGGCCTGCATGTCGGCTATTTCCTTGCGCGCGTTCGCCACCGCCGGCGGGGTGATTTTACCCAGCATGTCGTTCACGGTTTCGACCTTCTTCGCGGTTTGCTCTTCCAGTTGATAGGCCGCGTGGCTCGGGTAGCCAAGCAGCGCGGCGCGTTCCGCTCGCAGCTTCGCAATCCGCGCCACCGTCTCCTTGTTATCCCATTCGCCGCCGTGGCTGTTGCGGTTAAGCGAAGTCTCCAGGATGCGCTGACGCAGGGCGCGATTCTTTAAGGAATCGAGCGACGGCTGGCTGGTCGTGTTCATCATGCGGATGACGAATTTGCCTTCCTTCCCCTCCTCCTTCGCGGCCTTCGCCGCGGCCGCGATCGCGTTCTCGGACAGGCCGTCCAGTTCCGCTTTGTCGTCCACCACGATGGAGGAGGCGTTTTTCTCTTCCAGCACGTTCTGCGCGAACTTCGTCTGCAGCGTGGCCAGCTCCGAGTTCATCGCTTTTAGCTTCTCCTTGTCACCATCGGAAAGCTTGGCGCCGGCCCGCACGAAATCCTTGTAGTAACGCTCCAGCAGAAATTTCGATTCGGCGTCGAGCCCGAGTTTCTCGCGCTGTTCATAGAGACCCGAGATTCGCTGAAAGAGCGGGCCGTTCAGCCGGATCGCGTCTTCGTGCGCGGAGAGCTTTGGCGCCAATTCCTGGTCGATTTTTTGCATCGTCGGGTTGGTGTTCGACGCGTTCAAGTTTCCGAAAATCCGTTGGGCCCGATTCAGCAGCTCGCCGCTCTTTTCCATCGCCACGACCGTATTCTCGAAGGTCGGTTTCGCGGAGTCGTTTGCGATTTTCTCGATCTCTTTCAATTCCGCGGCCATCCCCGCTTCGATCGCGGGTTGGAAATGCTCGTTCTTGATCTGATCGAAGAGCGGAAACTGATATTGGAGCGAGCTTTCTTTCAGCAACGGATTCGCGCTGTCTGTTTTTTCCGCAGGCGCTGGGCTGGGTTCGGCACTGTGAACGAGAGAGATCATGGAGAGAAAAATCGCCGACACCCCGAGGCGTTGGCAGATCGCAAGAGGACGGGCGTAGTATTTTTTCATAGGTCAAACTGAGGGCTCTGGCTTCCGCAGAGAGCGAGCTAATGAATTACGGGCAGCGTCCGCCGCGCGCAAGTTCGTGGCTTTCGCACGCGTCTTCTGTTGTGGAAGCATTTGCGCTTTGATCCATTGCCTCCGCGGCACTCGTCTTACCCCATCGTCTCACTCGCCCGCGCGCTGGCGCACTCTCACGCTCACGAACTCCGCCGGGCGCAGCGGAGCGAACCCAATCTCGATCACAAAAGCGCCCGCCGCGAGATCGTCCGCAGTGGTGGTGTCGTTTCCGCATTTCACAAAATACGCCTGGCGCGACGTCGTGCCCTGGAAGGCGCCCGCCCGAAAGAGTGAATCGAGAAACAGCTCCACGCTCCCGCGCACGCGCGCCCAGAGCGCCTCATCATTCGCTGCCAAGACCGCCCACTTTGTCCCGCGATCGACGCTCTCTTCGATGAACAGGGCCAGCCGTCGCACGGGAATATATTTCCACTCAGACGCGAACCGATCGTCGCCCTGAAGAGTGCGCGCGCCCCAGACGACGCACCGTCCAGCGACGGCGCGGAGGCAATTGATCCCAAGCGGATGCAACAGCCCGCTCTCCGCGTCCGTCAGGTTCGGGCTCACTTGCGCCACGCCCTGCAGCATCGCTTCCAATCCGGCCGGCGCTTTCCAAACGCCCCGCCTCCCATCTGTGCGCGCAAAGACCCCGGCGATCGCGCCGCAGGCCGCAAAATCCAACTCGCTGGCCGGAAGTGGATTGGTTAGGCGAAGCCGCGGGAAATAGACAGCAGCGTTTTTGCTTCTGGTCCCAAGAGCCGCGATGCCTGTGCTCACGCCATCGCCTCGGGCTTCGGCCGCATTCCGCCAGGTGGCAGGCGCATCGATGAGCAGGAAAGCGCGCCGACGTTCGCAATAGTCCGCTGCTCCCGACCAGACTTCCGCCGCCAGATCACGCTGGAAAGTTGGCGGCGGAAGACAGAGAAGGTTGAACTCCGCTTGAGCCAAGGCATGCAGGCCGGTCGCCACCCCTTCGCGGCCAAGATAATCGTCACTCTGCAGCGCAGCGCTGTCTCGCCCGCGGCGCGCACCCGCTCGTTTCAGCCGCACGATGATTGCGCGCTCACCGCCATTAAGAAAAAAATCGCGCACGGCAAAACCAAGCGGGCTCGCCTCCCACAACTGACCGAAGATGAGTTCGAAATCGTGGAAGCTCGATAGCGCGATCGGCCGCTGCAGAGGTCCCCGCCGCGTGGCTCCCAGAAACGCTGTCACCGCGGTCGCCACTCCTTCGATCGTCGGCGGCCGCGAGGGCACTTCTTCCACATACACGCCGGGATAGACAACTGGCGGAGGAGCCATGTTATAAATCTCCGCGCGCGCTGCCCGCTACTGTGTCTCAGCTTCGGCCGGCGGGATGCCGAGCTCACGATGCAGTGCCTCGTAGGCAGCCTGCTCCCGCTCGCTCCAGGGTCCGTGATTCTCGACAAACCAGTGCTTCGCGCTCGCCGCGCGCCCAATCTCGGTTCCGCGCGCGCGACGTTCGAGCACGCTAAAATATCGACGCGCCATTTTTTCGTCACGATCCTTCACCCAGGAACCCGCGGTGTTGATGACGTCCGCCACTTCGATGGAAGAATCTGGCAGCAACGCCGCCGCCTTCATCGCCAAAGCCCCGGCGACGACGCGATAATGGAAACGCACGTCGGGCTCGATCGCGTTCGCTTGCAGGCGCTTCGTTTCCGCCTGCGACGCTCGCAACGGAAGCGGCAGGGTGGTCCGCTTTTCCTCTCCATTAACCCAGCGCACCTGCTCGTATTTCCCGGTGCGGCGCTCCTGCGCCAGATCGTTGATTTTAAACGCTCCGCCGGTCGTGAAGACGTCTGGCGCCACCTCCGTGCCCATCAATTCCATCCCATCGTAGCGGGCCAGCCACGCGGCGCGAAACCAGGCCGCGGCCCGTTCTTCTTTCGACAACTTTTCGTCCGCGCCCTCCCGCAGGGCCTTCGCGTAGACCTGCAAGATCTTGTCGTTAGGCGCAGGTAAATATTTCGCCGCCTCTTCGTAACGATCCTCGCGCACGAGACGACGCCCCAGCACGTAGCTCCAATGCATTCGTGCTTCCTCACGGTCGCTCCGCATCGTGTCCACGTAGGTTTTTAATTCGTCCGCTGTCAGAACTCTCTCGGCCACGAAAGCCGCGTCATGCGCCAGGCCACCGCGTTCGAAAATATCGAACGCCTGAATGAAATCGCCGCGTGCCAGGCGCAAGGCTGCCAGGTCGCCGCTGGCTGATTCGGGAAAAGACCAATTCGGCCCGTCGTTACTCTCAAAGACGTAATCATTCTCCTTGGGCGTGGCCGGATTCCATCCCGTGTAGGTGATCGGATCGCGCAAGATCCTCCAGGCCGCCGCCATGCTCTGCGCCGCGTCCGCTGTTTTCCCAGCGCGCAATTGCAGCTTCGCGCGCAACCACATCGCCGCCGGACTCTCCACCGCCGCTAACTCCAGCCAATGCTCCGCGTCCGTGTAATCGCCGCCGTGATACGCGGCCCAGCCGAGATACTCCGCGTCTGCCAGTTCCCGCAATTTTGCTGCCTTCATTTCCACCAGCCAATGCTTCGCCCGCGCCGCCGCGACGCCCGTGTCGTCTCCCCAGAAATTCGGCGCCGTCGACGTCGCCAGGATATGCACCGTCACCAAACGCCGCAGTAACGGATCGCTCGCAGCATTTTTCAGAGCGGCGCCTTCCTTCTCCGCTTGCGCGCGTTTTTGCTCGTCGGTCCAGGCCTGCCGTTCATCGATTTCGGGCCCGTAGTTCAGCATTCCTTCGATCGGTGAACGATCAGGAACGAGCGCTTTTAGCGACACCACCGCGCTCTCGTCCCCAAGGGCGAGCTGCGTGAGGAAAAGCGGCGCCGCCTTCTCCGGATGGCCCTGCTTCCATTCACTCCGCCCCTGCCAGCCATAGCTATCCGCCGCCAGGCCTAACGAGTCCGAGAAACCCTTTTGCGCCAGTTCGCGTGTCTGCACAAAGAGCCCACTCGCCTCCGGGGCCAGTTGCTTCAGCGCCAATTTAGCCAGCATGAATGTCGCCCACACTGTGCGGTAATGACGTTCCCCCTCCGGTCGCGCCAGTAACGCATTCCAGGCCTGTCGCGCTTCCTCCCAATGCGCCGCGCCCTGCGCATAGGCAAACGCGCCGCGATGATAGTCGGCAAACTCCGAGGCGAACTCTTGCGGCAAGGCGGCCACGGTCGATTGGTCGTCCGTCTCTTGAATCAAAACACGCGCCGCCTCGTGCTGTTGCGTCGCTTGCGCCGTATCCGGCGGCTTGATCCGCCCCTCCTGCAACGCCGCCGCAAAATCGGCCGTGTCCGCGTCTGCCGTTGCTGCTTTCCGCTCCGCGCGCCGGTTCGAATCTTCCGCTGCAGAAATTTCCGGCGCGAGCCGCAGCTTTTCCGGCGCGGAAAATTCGCGCGCGATCCGCTTCACCTCCAGGTCCCAATAAAACTCCGGGGAGGCCACCACATTCGCCCCGCCGCGATCGAGATAGGAATCCGGCCCGTAATATCCAGTAGCCAGCACGCGACCGCCCGCACCCGCCGAGCAGAGCGCGATCGCGAAGATAAGGGCGAGCCGTTTCATCTATTCTTCCACGCGGAGTTCGACCGTAGTCGGCTGCGTAAAGCGAAGCCAGCCAATACTCCGCCGCGCGCCCGGCGCGAGGCGCAGCACCGGCGGCAAGGTCGGGATAAAGCGCGCGCCTTCCGGCTCCGTCACCACCGTCCAGCCCTCCAGCGCATCCGCTGTTTCCAGAAAGTCTCCGCGCCAGTTCGCGACGATGATCGAGTCTAACGACTCCTCCGCTTCGCCCGCATTCACGAGTGCAATGTCGAGGGGATTGCCGCCCGTCTGCGTGATTTGCAATTCGTGCCGCGGCCGTCGTCCCGCCATCACCGCCGCCAATGTCGGCCAGCGCCAATTCCGCGCATCGCTCGCCACCGGGGCGCGATACCAAAGAATTTCCTGCAACTGCGGTGGGCGTTTCTGTTGCCACGCCTGCACCACATCGGCGATCGCATCCGCATCCGCCGCAAACTCTCGCGTCGTCGTCCCGGCCGGCCACTTCGGCGCCACACTGTCCATGTAAACGCCGAGCAGTTTTCCCGTTTCATCATATCCAGCCACGCAACGGTAAGTCGGCAAAGCCACACTAAACGGGCGTCTCAGCTGCGCCGCTTTCGCCACCCACCTGCGCGCCAGATCGGGATCGAACAGCTCCGCGCGACCGCTCTCCTGCTTCGTCGGGACGGAGTGCACTTGCAAAACATAACCGTCCACGCGCGCGATTAACGAGCGGAACTCCCCTTCCTCCAGCCACGCTGGCAACGCCGTCACCACCAGGCGCGTAGGCGCTTTCACCACCGGACGCAATCGCCCCAGCCACAAGCGGTAGCCCGCCAGATTTCTCTGCGCGCAATCGAAGTCGATCTGCAATTCCTCCACCTTTACTTGGTGACTTGCGGCGTCCTCAAGCAACGCTCGCGCCGCTGCCACGATGAAATCAGCGTTCGCATCATTCGCGGCAAACGGACCGGAAAAAGGAGCGACCCGCAGGGCCAGTGAGCATCGGAGCGGACTGCGCCGCAAGGATTCCCAATCAATCGTGGTTCTCCGCAGATCCGGCTTGCCGGCGGGCCAAGCCACCTCCGCCCCGAGCGCGACCACCCCATCCATCCGCGGCGCCATCTCGGCGACGGCATCGACCACCGCGGGAGTCCACTCCCGCTGCCAGAGGTAGCCGCGCTGTCGCAGTGGACCCGAGACGGAGGGTGACTCGCGTCGGCATCCACCCGCTCCGAGAGCCAGCAAAAGCAGAACCCACACGCATCCCAGCACGCCACCTCGACGTCTGTGCATTCTCTTTCGCTTCCTCATCACCACGCCACCCTCGCGCGACCCGTCCGATTCGCACGCGAATGCGCCAGCCCCCTGCCAAACGGATTCCGGCCTAAGTGGAAAATGTCGCCTAACGACTACACGACACCGTCTCGCTCACCCATTCTTTCGGCGGCCGACATCTGGCATAGGCGCGTCCGCTCGAAAATGTTACGCTTTCCAGATGCGTATCGCTCTGGCCTCCATCGCTGTCGTTCTCCTGGCACTGGGCGCTTGGCTGATCGCGCTCGGCTTCATTCCGACCGGCGCTCCGATAACGACCGGCGGCGCGGAATTGACGGCCCAGTCGCAACCAACGGCTGGTCCGATTGCGCTCGGATTGGCGTTGCTGGCTGGAGGCGGCCTGCTCTTCATGCTGTTGCTGCGGCGGCGATAACGTCGGGCGGCCGGCGCGTGTCGCCTCTCGACTCATTCGAGAGCCGCTGCCACTCGCTCCAGCAAACGCGGTGCTTCCATTCGCTCCGCCCATTTCGCAAAGGCCGGAGTCGCCCCGCGCCAGCGCAACGTCTCTACGTTCTTAAAAAGCGGCGCGTCTGTGCGCAGCGTCGCGAGTTTTTTAAAAAGCAGCGCCAGCTCGTGCTGCCCGCCAAGAACGCCCGCGGGGAACTTCTCGATCGGGCCATGCCGATGCAAAAGCGTGGCCGCCGTTTTTCCTCCGATACCCGGAATCCCAGGATAGCCATCCGCCGCATCGCCCACCAGCGCGAGCAGGTCCGGAATCAGCTCCGGCTCCACCCCAAACTTCTCCCGCACCCCCGCCGCATCGCGGATGATCTTCCGCCGCCCATCGATCTGCACCACGCGCTCCCCGCGTACGCATTGCGCCAGATCCTTATCCGGCGTCCAGATGGCCACCTTCTCCACCTTCTTATCCTTCACCGCCAGATGCGCCGCCGAAGCCAGCGCATCATCCGCCTCCAACTCCACCATCGGCCAAACCACCACCCCCATCGCCGCCAGCGCTTCCTCCAACGGCTCGAACTGCGCCCGCAAAGCCCGCTCGATCCCAGCCCCATTCTTGTAGCCGTCCCAAAGCCCGTTCCGAAACGACTCGATCACGTGGTCGGTCGCGACGCCAAGATGGGTCCCGCCGCTCTCGATGATTTGCAGCACGGACTGCAGCACGCCCACCACGGCGCCGAACGGTCGATCCACCCCTTTGGTGAACCGGCGCAAGCCATAAAAATGCCGGAAGAGCTCATAGGTTCCGTCGACGAGGTGGACGATCATTTCGGATAAATGTTACGCCTCCCGGTTGGGCAGCGAAAGACCTCGGTCGAGTGCAAACCCGCGCATCCTCTCCTCGCACGAAGCTGGCTTGGCGCGCATGAGCATTCATGACAGGCTCACGCGCATGTGGCGGACATTGCTCGGAATCGACTCTCAAACGCGAATCGAAAAACGCGCCTCCATAAACGGTCTCAACCTGTTTTTCGGAGCATTGATTGGCGCAAACCTTGGCTCACTCGAACACTTGGCGCTGCCCGATTACACCGTCATCGTCACCATGGTGTGCCTCACTGTCCTGTACATCCAGCTCGCGCCCGTGGCTCGGCAGCGCTGGTTGTATGCGGCCATCCTGGCGGTTTATGTCGGCGTTCTCTACTTCCTCCTGATGTCGCCCGCCGACTTGCACCCTTTCAAGGATCGGCCACGACCACAGCCGCACCTCTTCGTCACCATCTGCCTCTGGCTTGCTTCAGTGGCCTACATCGAGCTCCGTCCGATGGCGAAGCCCGAGGGAAAAGACGGACTCGGCGTGTGAGAGTCGCTAGCGAGGCGATACGGGGTCAGGCATTTAATATGCGCACGATCTGAAAAAAGGCGCGCACCGACCCCTCGCTCTCCTTGCTGACAGCGCCAAACCAGATTTGAGCTGCCGATGATTCTGCACATATGCCCGGCCTAACTCGGTGCTTCGCGATCCGTTTTTCTCGTCTTCGAATCGAGCCGACTCCACTGTCTGTCAGCGGAGCGGGCGACCCTCGGGGGAAACGGAAATCCTAACTTCCGCTGCAATCCTTCTCCGGCCCATGACTCTCCCCGTCCCATGTGTGAAGAACCGAGTTGTCATCGCCCTCAGCACTCTTTAGAAATCGGCGATGAAGACGATCTTCCTCCTCGTTCCCCTCGCAGGTTTGTCATTCCTGGGCTTCGCCGGTGGCCTCCATGCGCAGGGCGGCCTTACGCCAGCCGGCACTCCGGGGCCGACCATGAAAAGCCTGGCCGAGCTCGAGCCCCGCACGAACATCCAGCGCACGATCGATCCTCTTCCGACCGACGCGAACTATCACTACATCATTAGTGCCCCGGGGAGTTACTACCTCACCGAGAACCTGGGAGTCACGAAGACCAACGGCATCCGCGTCACCGCCCCCGATGTCACGATCGACTTGAATGGCTTCAGGATCTCGCGCGCCTCGGGCACGGGCGGAGATGGCATCACCATCGACTCGGCCGCGGCTCGCACCACCGTCCGCGATGGAGCAATCTCGGGATTCGCAAATGGCGTGCAATGCGTCTCGCCTCTACCCAAGGGCGGATCTTTCATCGGACTCGTCGTCTCGGGTTGTTCGGCTACGGGACTGGTAGCGGGCGACGTCTGGGAGGTCGATCGCTGTGTCGCATCAAGTAATGCCACCGGCATCAAAACGGGCGTTGCCTGCACTCTTTCTGCCGCGACCGCCTTTGCTAATACATCTCGAGGCATTGACACCGGCGAGAGCGCCAGCCTTACCGATTGCACCGCGCGCGAAAATGCCGGCGACTACGCCTTCTTTATCAGGAGTGGCAGCACTCTCGTTAATTGCAGAGCGATCGCTAACACGTCCACAGTTGAGGAGTCCGCAGGCTTCCTC
This sequence comes from uncultured Verrucomicrobiae bacterium, assembly GCA_963762685.1. GTDB lineage: Bacteria > Verrucomicrobiota > Verrucomicrobiia > Chthoniobacterales > UBA10450 > JACCTI01. Next base: position 866,956 of record CAVXLV010000013.1, read on the forward strand.
GTCAGTAATGGTGGCACGATGCTCAATTGCACTGCGCGGGATAACCGGGCCACTTACGGTATCTACGGGGGTAACGGCAACACCCTGGCGAACTGCACCGCGCACGGGAATAACGGCGCCGGCTCCGTCTCTGCCGGCATCTTCATTGGCCAGCAAAGCACCATCACTAACTCTGTCGCCCATTTTAACGGCAACACCTCCGCCACGGGCACCTCCGAGACGGGCCAGGGAATCCGCGCAGGAACCGGCAGCTCCGTCATCGGCTGCACCGCCGCCACCAATCGGGGGACTGGCATCGGGCTCGGCACCGGCGCCACCGCGCGAGACTGCATCTCGAGCGGGAACGGCAACGGCAATCCGAACGGCAGTGGGATCACAGGAGGTTTGCGCGCCACCATCATCAACTGCACCGCCCATCAGAATCAACGAGACGGCATCCAGGTGGATAGCGACGTTGTCGTGAGCGGCTGCCACGCCAGCGCGAACGGCTTCTCCGGCATCGCCCTCGGCGGCACCGGCAATCGCATCGAAGGCAACACCGTCCGCAATAACATCGCCGGTAACGGCATTTACGTCACCTTGCTGAACGTCGGCAACTCCATCATCCGCAACACCGCCGGAGGGAACGGCGGCGCCGGCGGCAATTACCTGAACGTCGCGGGCAACAACGATTACGGCCCTATTGGCACCCCGGCCACTGCCACCAGTCCGTCCGCAAACTTCCAGTAAAGCCGGGGCACTGGCGCGGTCAGCGAGGCAAAGGTAATTTGCAAAACCAAGGGCGTGCGCTCCGACGGTCAGAGTCCGCGGCTACAGTTTGACTTTCCGCCTGGAAGAAGGCCGTTGCCGTAAGCAGGCTCTCGCGGCGCGGTAATTTTCCATGTGCTCCGTTACGGAGACGCGCGCGATCGTGCGGGTGACGACGTCGAGCGCCAGGTCGGCCAACTTTTTGAAGCGGACGCAGCCTTTCCCCATGTCGAGCTTCTGGCCGCTCTTCTGGTATTCGGTAATAAACCAGGTGGCGAGCGTGGGATGGCCGTAGAAGCAGAGGAAATGCAGGACCATCCCGGTCTTCTGCGAGCCAAGTGTAACAAAGGGGAGCGGCACTTTTTTGTTCTCGCCGTAGCCTGCCGGATAGAGCGAGAGCGGCACATACCAGCTGATCATCCCATATTGGAGGCCTTCCTCATATCCAGCCGGCAGGTGCTGATTAATCGCCTCGCGCACGGCGCTGAGCGCGGCGCGGCGATCCGCGGGGAGCGCAGCGAGGTATTCCGCCACGGTGGTTGCTGGCATCTCGGCGAGGATATCCGCTCAAGGATGCCGCGGACAAGGATTCACTGCGCAGATTTCACCGAGGCCTCAAACCCACAGCGTTCGATCAAAGGTGCGATACTGGATGGCTTCGCTGACGTGGTCGGGCGTGATGTCGTTAGACCCGGCGAGGTCGGCGACGGTGCGGCTGACTTTTAGAATGCGGTCATAGGCGCGCGCGCTCAGGTGCAGTTCGGTCATGGCGATGCGGATCAAGTCCTGCGATTCGTCGGTTAAGACGCAATGCGCTTTGATCTGGCGCGGCCTCATGCGGGCGTTGCAGTTGGTTTGCTTGTCGGACTTGAAGCGCGCTTGTTGAAGCTCGCGGGCACGCATGACCCGTTCGCGAATGGGGGTGGAAGCTTCTTCAGCCCGGGTGCTGGAGATGTCTTGGTATTCGACCGCGGGAACTTCGATGTGCAGATCGATGCGATCGAGAAGCGGGCCAGAGATGCGCTGGCGGTAACGCTGCACTTGCACCGGGCTGCAACGACACTCGCGTTTCAGGTCGCCGAAGTAGCCGCAAGGACACGGATTCATGGCGGCGACGAGCATGAACTCGCTCGGAAAGGTGACGCTGCCGGCGGCGCGCGAGACGGTGACTTTCCCGTCTTCGAGCGGCTGGCGCATGACTTCGAGCGTGGAGCGTTTGAACTCCGGCAGCTCGTCCAGAAAAAGGACGCCGTGATGCGCGAGGCTGACTTCGCCAGGCGCGGGATTGGCGGAGCCGCCTAACAAGCCGACATCGGAGATGGTGTGATGCGGCGAACGAAAAGGCCGCGTGGCGACGAAGGCCTGGTCGCCATTCAGCATCCCGGCGATGCTGTGGATTTTCGTGCTCTCGATCGCTTCCTCGAGCGACATCGGCGGGATGATGGTGGCGATGCGTTTGGAGAGCATCGACTTGCCGGAACCGGGCGGGCCAATCATGAGCAGGTTGTGGCCGCCGGCGACGGCGACTTCGATGGCGCGCTTCACGTGCCCCTGCCCTTTGACGTCGCTGAAATCGACTTCGTAGTTTTGGTGGTTGGCGAAGAACTCCGACCAATCGCCGCGCGTCGGTTGCAGGCTCGTGCTTTTGCCGGTGATGAAATCGTAGGTCTGGCGAAGATTCTGCACGCCGTAGATGTCGATCCCTTCCACCATGGCGGCTTCGCGCGCGTTCGCTTCGGGAACGAAGAGCGCCTTCTTGCCGCGGCGCCGGGCTTCGATCGCGGCCGGTAAAACTCCGCGCACCGATCGGACGGCGCCGCTGAGGGCGAGCTCGCCGACGAAGCTGTATTGCTCGAGCACCGGATCATCGAACTCTTCGGCCGCCACGATCATGCCCAGCGCGATCGGCAGATCGAAGCTGGGCCCTTCTTTTTTAATATCAGCCGGCGCGAGATTGATCGTGGTCCGTCCGCGCGGCCAGAAGTAACCGCTGTTACTGATGGCGGTCGTCACCCGATCCTGGCTCTCCTTCACCGCCGTATCCGGCAGACCGACGATGATGATCTTCGGATCGCCGCGCCCAGCGTTGACCTCGATCTCGACTTCGTAGGCGTCGATCCCGTAAACGGCCGCCGAGTAAATCTTCGCCAACATCGCGCCGAAGTTGGCAGAGTTAGCCGCCGACGAAAAGATGCAAAACGGAGCTGGCCCGCATGATTCGGTGCGCGTGGCGACACCGATCGCTCGATTGTAGACGGACAGGACAGATCAACCTACTCTCCCGGGTAAAGTCACCTCCCTTCGACTTCGACGTTGCCGTCGTGGCCTTCTTTTCATGCTACTCGATCAGATTAAACGGCGGCGCACTTTCGCCATCATTTCGCACCCGGATGCCGGTAAGACGACGCTGACGGAGAAGCTGCTGCTCTACGGCGGCGCGGTGCAGTTGGCGGGCTCGGTGACGGCGCGGAAGAAGCAGCGCGCGACCACTTCCGATTGGATGGAGCTGGAGAAGCAGCGCGGGATTTCGGTGAGCTCGACGGTGCTGCAATTCGAGTATCGCGACTGCGTGGTCAATCTGCTCGATACGCCGGGCCACAAAGATTTCTCGGAGGATACCTACCGCGTTCTGACCGCGGTGGACGCGGCCATCATGGTGATCGATGCGGGTAAAGGAATCGAAACGCAGACGCGGAAGCTCTTCGAAGTTTGTCGCCGGCGCGGGGTGCCGATTTTCACTTTCATGAACAAGCTCGATCGCCCGGCGCGCGATCCGCTGGCCTTGATCGATGAACTCGAAAGCGTGCTCGGGATCGGCGCGTGCGCGATGAATTGGCCGCTCGGGCAGGGGCCGCAATTCAGCGGAATTTACGATCGGATGAAGCAGGAGGTGCACGTCTTCGAGCGCTCGGTGCACGGTGCGCATCGCGCGCCGGTTTCGGTGGGCGGATTGGACGATCAATTTGTGCGCGATCGCGTGGACGAAGAGGCGCGGCTACTGGCGATGGAGGAGATGGCGATGCTGGATGGCGCGGGCCATGAATTTAACGCGGAGGCGCTCGCGCGCGGCGAGCTGACGCCGGTCTTCTTCGGCAGCGCGGCGAACAACTTCGGCGTGCAATTACTGCTCGACGCGTTTCTCGATTACTCGCCGCCACCGCAGCCGCGGCTTTCGCGCGGCGTCTTGGTCCAGCCAGGGACGGACAGCTTTTCCGGCTTCGTCTTCAAGATTCAGGCGAACATGGATCCGCGGCATCGCGATCGGATTTGCTTCATCCGGATCGTCTCCGGTCACTTCGAGCGCGACATGCAGGTGATCCAAACGCGCACCGGCAAGACCGTGCGGCTATCGAATTCGCAAAAGCTTTTCGCGCGCGAACGCGAGACCGTGGACGACGCCTACGCCGGCGACGTGATCGGCATTGTGGGCAATCACGGTTTTCAAATCGGCGACACGCTGGCGGAAGATCCGGCGATCAGTTTCGACGAAATTCCGCGCTTCCCGCCGGAGTGTTTCGCGTATCTGCGGAACCGAAACACCGCGAAGTCGAAACGTTTTCGCGAAGGGCTGGAGCAGCTCTTGCAGGAAGGCGTGGTGCAGAGTTTTTCCTTCCCGCACGCGGGACAACGCGTGCCGCTGCTGGGCGCGGTGGGGCCGTTGCAATTCGAAGTGGTGCAGGCGCGACTGGAAGGCGAATACGGCGCGGAGGCGCAAGTGGAGACCGCGCCGTGGGAGATCGTGCGCTGGCTGCGCCGGAAAGATGGCGCGCCGATGAAGAGCGAAGTGACATTGCCAACCGGAACCGCGCTGGCCGTGGACGAACACAATCGACCGGTGGCGCTCTTCCCGGATTCCTGGCCGCTGCGGTTTTTCCCCGAACGCAATCCGGACCTGGAAATGGCCGAGCTTCCTTTCGGAAGCGTGTCGGAAAAGGCGCTCGCGGACGGGCTCGCGCCGGTCGTAACGGCTGCTTGTTATTCTGTCGAGATTCACTGCCGGCTTCTTCATCCGACCCGTCGTTAGGCTGCGGACGGGCGGCAGGATGTCTTTGAAGGTAGCGCCATAGATATCCCAGACTGTCAGGAACAATCCGCAGACGATCGGACCGACGATGAAGCCGATGGGCCCGAAGAGAAAGAGGCCGCCCAGAGTTCCCACCAGGATAAGCAGGTCGGGCATTTTCGCGTCTTTCCCGACCAACGTGGGCCGCAAGGATATTATCGACCGTGCCCACCACGGCCGCGCACCAGATCAAGAGCAAGGTCGCGGCCAGCGTTTGCCCGGTGATGTAAAGATAAAGAACGCCTGGCACCCAAATGAGCGCGGCCCCGATGCCGGGAACGACCGACAAGACTGTCATGACCGTTCCCCAAAACGCGGCGCCTTCAATTCCCGCGACCCAAAAGCCGAGGCCGGCCAGCGTTCCTTGAATCACCCCGATGACGAGCGTGCCCTTGATCGTGGCGCGCGTGACCGAGGTGAGCTGCTCCAAAACGCGGCTCTCGTCTTTGTCATCGAGCGGGGTGTAGTAGAAAATTTTCTCCACGATCGCGTTCCCATCGCGGAGGAAATAAAACATCGCGTAGAGCATGACGAAGAGATCGAGCAGGAAGATCGCGGTGCCGGCGGTGACGCTGGAAACGCCGGCGACCAGAAAAGCGCCCGCCGCCTTCGCCACGTTGCCGGCATTCTCCATCAACTGCGCCTGATCCGGCACGTAACGCGCGAGCGCCGGGAAATCGCTGCACCAGCCAATCGTGCGCGTTAAAAGTGCTGGCGGCGCCGAAATGCGATTGCACCCAGGGAATGGCGTCGTTGCTGATGCTGACCGCCTGCCTAACAACTAATCCGACGAAGGCGCTGAGCGGCCCGGCCACGAGCAGGAAGAGGACGAGCAGAGTCAAGATCGCCCCCAGCGATGGCCGCCCGCCGACCAGGCGCGTGATCCAGACATAGAGCGGACGGCACAAACTGGCGAGCATCGCTCCCAGCAGGAGCGGTTTTAGAAACGGCCAGGTGACGGCAAGGAAGAGAGCCGACACAACCAGCACCAGAATGACGACGAAGGCGGTGCGAAAAGTGGTCCGGTTCATCTGCGAACGCTCCATCGGCGAAGTATCGGCGAGAAGCAGGTATCGTCGCGTGGAATTTATTCCTCCATGCAAGAAGCAAGGCGTGATCCCGCGCTAAAAATCTGCCAACAGTAGCGGACGTGACGCGGCCACTCTTTCTCTTCGCCCCCGGCGCCGGTGCGCCCTCTTCTCATCCGTGGATTCGCGGCTGGGTCGCGCGGCTGGAGACGATCGGACCGGTCGACGGCCTTCGACTACGACTACATGCGTGCCGGGAGGAAGCGGCCGGACCGTTTGCCGGAATTGATTGCCGCGCATCGCGCCGCCTTGCAGCAGGCTCGAGCAGCGCATCGCGGCCCGGTCGTGCTTGATCGGCAAAAGCATGGGTTCGCGCATCGGCTGTCACCTTTCGCTGGAAGAGGACGTCGCGGCGTTAATCTGCCTGGGTTATCCACTCTGCGGCGGAGGCGATCCGACCAAATTGCGTGACAAAATATTACGCGAGATCGCAACGCCGATCCTTTTCGTGCAAGGAACGCGGGACGCGCTTTGCCCGCTGGCGCTCCTGGAAAATGTCCGGCGGGAAATGGTTGCCGCGAACGAGTTATTCGTGGTGGAAGGCGGCGATCATTCGCTCGCAGTCGGCCAACGCCAGTTGAAAGAAAACGGAGAGACGCAGGACGCGGTGGACGCGCGTATTCTGAGCAAGATCGAATCGTTTATCCAGAGAACGCGTGAGAGTCCGATTAAATGGCGAAGAGCAAGCAGATCGTAAAGGTGGATGGCCACGATTTGGCCATTTCGAACGTCGATAAGATTTACTTTCCGGAGACTGGCTTTACGAAAGGCGAAGTCATCGCCTTCTACTCGGAAATCGCGGACATCATCGTCCCGCATTTGCGCGATCGGCCGTTAACCATGAAGCGGTCGCCGGAGGGCGTGGAGGGTGAAACTTTCTACGAAAAAAACGCGCCGAAACACACGCCCGCCTGGGTGGAAACGTTCGCCGTCCCGCGGAGCGAAGGCGGAGCCGGCGATCAATTACATTCTCTGCAACGATCAGCGCGACGCTCCTTTGGACGGCCAACCTGGGAGACATCGAAAAGCATGTCTTGCTCGCGCAGGCGCCGGATCTCAATGAACCGACGTCGCTCGTTTTCGATCTCGATCCTGGAGCGCCTGCCGGCATCCTCGAGTGCGGAAAAGTGGCGCTGCATCTAAAGGAGCTTTTCGACGCCTGGGGCCTGGAGTCATTTGTGAAAGTCTCCGGCTCGAAAGGGCTGCATCTGAGCGTGCCGTTAAACTCCGGCGCCACCTATGAGATGACGCAGCCGTTTGCGAAAGCGATCGCGGAATTGGGTGCAAAGCAACTCCCGAAGCTGGTCGTTTCCGAAATGGCCAAAAGCCTCCGCGAAGGAAAGGTGCTGATTGATTGGAGCCAGAACTCTGATTTCAAGACGACTGTCGCCGTCTACGCGCTGCGGGCAAAAAAGACCGCGCCGTTTATCTCTTTGCCGATTACTTGGGAGGAGTTGGCGCGTGCGGTGAAACGCGGCAAGGCGGACGCGCTTTCTTTCACTCCGGCGGCGGCGTTGAAGCGGATAAAGAAAGTCGGCGATCTTTTCGCGCCCGTGCTGACAAGTTGAAGCAAGAAACTGCCGGACACTTTCACGAAAGCGCTCGCGGCGGGACCGGCGGTCAAGCTGAGCCGATGGCCGCGGAATACGAAGGAGACGAAGCGCGCGGAGACATCCGGCCGAGGACGGGCCGACTCCAGTCTGCGCGCGTATACGGCGAAACGTGATTTCAAAAAAACCGCGGAGCCGCCTGCGCCCAAGGAGTCGCGAAAGAAAAAAAACGAGGACGCGCATCATCGCTTCGTCGTTCAAAAACATGAGGCGAGCCGACTGCATTATGACTTCCGTTTGGAGATGGAAGGCGTGCTGCGCTCGTGGGCCGTGCCGAAGGGACCGCCCGCGGCGTTGCGCGAAACGCGGCTGGCCATGCACGTGGAGGACCATCCGCTCGATTATGAGCGATTTGAGGGGACGATCCCGAAGGGAAATTACGGCGGCGGGACCGTGATGGTGTGGGATTACGGCCTTTACGATGACATCACGGGCGATGCGGCGGCGGCGTTTCGCGCGGGCAAAATGCACCTCGTCCTGCAAGGCGAGAAGCTGAAGGGCGAGTGGATTCTGGTGCGGGACAAACGCGACGAAGAAGGGAAACGCTGGCTCCTGATCAAAGCCGGCAAGGCCATGAAGCGGATCACGAAGAAAGAGGACGATCGTTCCGCCATCTCGGGGCGGACGATGGCAGCGATCGCGAAGGAGAATGACGCGCAATGGCAAAGCCACCGGCCGGGCTCGACTACGGAATCCAAGCGAATGGTGGCGCCAAAATTTGTTGAGCCCATGAAGTGCAAGGCGGTGACGAAATTACCCGACGAGGGAGATTGGACCTTCGAGATCAAGTTTGACGGTTACCGTTGCCTCGCGGTCAAAAATCGTGATGACGTAACGCTCTTTTCGCGAAATGGGAAAAACCTCAACGCCCGCTTCCCCAATGTGGCGGAGGCGCTGCAAAAGCTGCCGGGAGATTTCACCCTGGATGGCGAGATCGTGGCGCTGGACGACGAGGGACGGCCTTCGTTTCAGCTCCTGCAAAACAGCCTGGGCCGGCCGCTGCCGGTTTACTATTACGCTTTCGACCTGCTGCACCGCGAGGGCGATGATTTGTTAGGCCAAACGCTGGGAAAGCGTCGCGAGCAATTGCAGAAGCTGCTGCGGAAAACGCGCGACCCTTTGCGACTTTCGCCCCTCCTTGACGCGCCCGCCGGCCAAGTGCTGGATGCGGTAGCCAAGCTCGGGCTTGAAGGCGTGGTTGGGAAACGGGGCGGTTCCGTTTACGAGGCGGGTGAGCGCTCGGGCGCATGGATTAAGCAGCGGGTCGAGCGCGGACAGGAGTTCGTCATCGGCGGCTACGTGCCCGGAACGCATGGCGTGGATCGGCTGCTCGTGGGCGTCTATGATAAGAAGCGCCTTCTGTATGTGGCGAAAGTGAAGGACGGTTTTGTGCCGTTGCTGCGAAAAGAGGTCTTCGCGCACTTCGACGGCTTGGAGACGGATGAATGCCCTTTCGCAAATCTCCCGGAGACGAAAAAGGCGCGCTGGGGTGAAGCCTTGACCGCCGCAAAGATGAAGGAGTGCCGCTGGCTAAAGCCGAAACTGGTTTGTCAGGTCACTTTCGTGGAATGGACGGATGCGGGAAATCTGCGCCATCCGAAATTCATCGCCCTGCGCGATGACAAAAAGGCGAGCACCGTGGTGCGGGAGAGTTAACGATGTTTATCGCTTCGACTTCCCGCTGGTTTTCGGCTTAACCGCTTTACGATGGCCGTTGCCATTCCGCTTTGACGGTTCAGGGACGACCAATTCTTCGTCGCCACGGATAAACTCTTCCACTTTCGTCCGCGCTTCATCATCGGTGAACTGCACCGGCGGCGATTTCATGAAATAGCTCGACGGCGCGACCAGCGAACCGGAGAGCTTCCGATCCAGCGCCAATTTCGCGCAACGGATCGCATCCATCACGACGCCAGCGGAGTTCGGCGAATCCCAGACTTCCATCTTCATTTCGCAGTTGATCGGGACGTTGCCGAACGTCGTCCCTTCCATGCGGATGTAGCACCATTTGCGATCGGTCAGCCACGGCACGTAATCGCTCGGGCCCACGTGCACGTCGTTGGCGGGCAGAGCGTGGCCCATTTGGCTGGTCACGGCTTGCGTCTTGGAGATTTTCTTCGATTCCAGACGGTCGCGCTCCAGCATGTTCAAGAAGTCGGTATTGCCGCCAAAGTTCAATTGATAAGTGCGGTCCAGCCGCACCCCGCGATCGCGGAAAAGGTTGGTCAGGACGCGGTGCGCGATGGTGGCGCCCACCTGCGATTTAATGTCGTCGCCAATAATGGGCAGACCGCGTTCCTCAAAGCGGCGCTGCCAGTAGGGCTGGGACGCGATGAAAACGGGCACGCAGTTGATGAAGCCGCAACCAGCCTCCAGGATCTGCTCCACATACCATTTCGTCGCCATCTCGGAGCCGACCGGCAAATAGGAAACCACCACATCGGTTTTCGTCTTTTTCAGAATCCCGATGATGTCGTCGGTCGAAGCGGGCGATTTTTTTATCACCTTTTTCAAATACTTGCCGAGCCCGTCGTGGGTCATGCCCCGATGCACTTTCACGCCCAGCTTCGGGACGTCGGAAAATTTGATCGTGTTGTTCGGTTCCGCGAAAATCGCTTCCCCCAAATCCCGGCCAACCTTCGTGGAGTTGATATCGAAAGCGGCTGAAAATTCGATATCCCGGACGTGATAACCGCCCAGATCGACATGCATCAGGCCAGGGACGAGATCGTCCTCGCTCGCATTGCGATAGAATTCGACTCCCTGCACGAGGGAGGAGGCACAATTGCCGACACCGATGATGCCGACGCGGATCTTGTTCTTCATAAAATGTTACTTCTTTGTCACGCGAGAGTTACGTCGCAAATGCGGCGGCACCGCTCCGATGTCTACCGCGACTTTTCACGGGCTGACACGTAGTTCCTGGATTCGCCATGAGCACTCTGGGGTAATTCTTCGAAAATCTCCATCACATCTTCATCCTGCGCAGCAAACAAAAACGGCTCGTCCGTTAAAACCGCCGCGGAAACAGTCTTTTCTTCCAAATTCGATCATTATTTTTTACGCTCGATGCCGCCTTGGTCTATGATTGTAAATATCTTCACGGTAACGATTTACATGGTGTTCTAAAATGTTTGAACAAAAGCTGGCCCGGGCGTGTCAGAAATGCCAATACTTAACCTAGTTAAATACCTCCGATTTCGGTCGGTGGTGCAACCTCGGAGGCCTCGGAATACGTAACCTTTATGTTGCACACCAAAATGTCCCCCGTTCGTTTTAAATGAGAAGTTTTATGGCTGCTGAAGATAGTGATACTGGAATAAAAATCTACCTGCGCGAAATCGGGCAAATCCCGCTTTTGACCCCCGATCAGGAGATCGAGCTCGCGGCAAAAATCAAGAAAGGCGACCGCGAAGCGCGCGCCCTCATGATCCGCTCGAATCTTCGTCTCGTGGTGAAAATCGCGCATGACTACGCGAATCTCGGTCTTCCGCTCCTGGACCTGATCTCCGAAGGCAATATCGGCTTGATGAAAGCCGTGGAGCGCTTCGATCCGGCAAAAGGTGGAAAATTGAGCACCTACGCAGCTTGGTGGATCAAACAATCCATCAAACGCGCCCTTGCGAATCAGTCGAAAACCATCCGCCTGCCTGTCCATCTGGTGGATAAAATCTCGAAAATGCGCCGCGTTTCGCTGCAAATGAGCGAAGAACTGGGCCGCGAACCGACCGATGATGAACTCGGCGAAGAGATCGGCATCGCCAGCGGAAAAGTTTCGCAGTTGAAGACGGTCTCGATCCGCCCTGCTTCTCTCGATGCTCCGATCAGCGACGACGACTCGACGGAATTCGGCGAAATCGTGGGCGACGAAGAGGCGCAGACGCCGTTTGAGCTGCTGCGCGATAAGAATCTGCGCAACGAAGTCGGCGGCTTGCTTGAGGTGCTCGACGATCGCGAACGCAAGATCATCTTCTCGCGTTTCGGTCTCGACGGTGGGAAACCGAAGACGCTCGAGGAAGTCGGCAAGAAATTTGGCGTGACGCGTGAGCGCATTCGCCAGTTGCAGAACATTGCGCTCTCGAAACTGCGCCGCGCGCTGAGCAAGAAGGAGCGCCCGGTTGACGTGGAGCTTCCAGTCGAAGCGTAGGCCGATCGAGTTTTTAGTTTTTTCGAAAGCGCGCGGATCGAGAGATCCGCGCGCTTTTTGTTTTTCGTTTATGAGTGAAAGGCAAGATATGCGCACGTTCGGCGGCAAACGCCGGACACCGTCATCGCGAGCCGCGCAGTCGACCGAGGGATCTCGCCCTTGCGTCGGGCGGCTTCCGCGATGGCAAGTCACCGCTGACGAAGTGGGCTTTCACTTATCCGGTCGTATTCGGAAACTTCGTCGGGGAGATCCCTCGGCCGTCAACGCGGCTCCGGATGACGGCCACCCGCTTGGTGTGTTTCGGCGTCCAGGCGTCCGGTGTTACGAAAAAGTGGGAAACTTTTTACGCCTCAATCCATCATCGATTCCTGCGCCGCCGTAGCGCTCGCATCATCCATCGAATCGCCACCTTTCGCCCTCCGAACCTGGATCGAGTCCACCTGCGCATCGCTCGCCCGCAGATCCGTCAGAATAACCAAATTATCGTTTGGATTCGTTAGCCGCTCTTCGCAGAGGTACTTCGCCGCCGCGTCGATTGTTTTGTTCGGATCGCCCGTAAACTCGAGCAGAATCGGATACGTGCCCCAGCAAAGCGCCAATTGCCGACAAATTTGTTCGCTGGGAGTAAAAGCAAAAATCGTCGCGCGTGTCGGTCGCAAATTAGAAACATAACGCGCCATCGTCCCGTGCCGCGTGAAGACGATGAGCTTCGCTTTCGGCAACGAATTAGCCAGCATGACTGCGGCTGCCACCGTCTTCTGGCGCGGATCCTCCAGCCTGGCCTCTCGGGCAAAATCCGCCCCGCCGCTTCGTCTCGATTCGGCGCGCCACGCGATCGAAAACCTCCACGCATTTTACCGGATACCGTCCCGTCGTCGTTTCTCCGCTGAGCATGATGGCGTCGGTCTGCTCGAAGACCGCGTTGGCCACATCGGTAATTTCGGCGCGTGTCGGCACCGGATTCTCGATCATCGATTCCAGCATGTGCGTGGCTACGATGACGGGCTTTCCGAAACGGAGGCACTGCTTCACGATCTTGCGCTGTATAATCGGCAGCTCTTCCATCGGGCATTCGATTCCCAGATCGCCGCGCGCGACCATGATTACATCCGCCGCCGCAATCATGGAATCGATGTCGCGCACGGCCGCTTGGTCTTCTATTTTGGCCACGATTTGAGCCTTGCTGCCGAGCGTTTGCACGGCGCGTCGCAGTTCCTCCACATCGCTGGCCTGCCGTGCGAAACTGAGCGCAAAAAAGTCCACGCCCACCTCCGCGCCCACCTGCACGTCATGCAAATCTTTCTCGGTCAGCGGCGGCAGATTCACGCGCACGCCTGGCAGATTAATGTGCCGACGCGATCCCAAGGTGCCGGGTGTGAGCACCCGGCAACGGATGCGGTTGTGCTGCTTCTCCAGCACGAGCAATTGAATGACGCCATTATCCACCAGCACGGTGTCGCCGGCGGAGATGTCATTAATCAAACCGTCGTAGTTCACGTCCACCGAATACTCCTCTTCGCTCTTCGCTCCGCGCACGGTGAACTCGAGGATGTCGCCCGTTTGCAGGGACAAATTCGTCGCCAAATCTCCGGTGCGGATCGCGGGTCCTTGCGTGTCCATTAAGACCGCAACGGTCCGGCCCACCTCGGTCGCGATCCGCCGAATTTCCGGCACAATGGCGCGCACCCAAGCATGTTTCGCGTGGCTCATATTGAGCCGGAAAACGTCCGCGCCCTGGCACATCAGAAGCCGAAGCACATCTGGCGCTTCCGAGGCGGGCCCGAGCGTGCAGATGATTTTCGTTTTGCGCATCGCGCACGATAGCACAGGCCGCGGCAGGGCAGGAAGGCTCCCTGGGCCGCGTCGCGACCTCTGGAAAAAGAAAACGCGGCACACCGGAATCGGCGTGCCGCGTTCTTGCTTGCTGTTTCGCAGAGATTAGCCGGCTTTGGCCGAGCCCATCGCTTTCTTGACCGCACTCATGTGGCCCTTGAGCACTGGGACCATTTTCTTCGCCCAAGCTTTAACCTCGGCGTCTTTGCTGCTTTTGGCCGCTCTTTCAAACATCGCGATGTCTTTTTGATGGTCCTTCATCGCCGCCGTTAGGAACATGCTGTCGAAGTTATCGGCGCCCATTTTTTGCATCTTCGAAGCAGCTGGGAGATTTACGCCCTTCGCTTTGGCTAAAGCCTTCAGTTCGCCGTTCGCACGCGAATGATCGTTGACGAGGGTTTTTCCCAAGTTTTTGACGTCAGCGCTTTTGCCCATCTTCGCGGCCATCTTGCCCATTTCCACTTCCATCATGCCGCCTTTGGCCGCTTCCATGAGGAAGGTCTGGTCCTGCTGGTCCAGCTTGGCCATCGCCATCTTGTCACTCTTCATCGGAGTCTTGCCGTTCGAAGCGGCTTTTTCTGCTTCCATTTTCGCCTTCTCGGCTTTGCTCGGCTTCGTGCCAACGGCGGACATCGATCCAACTTTCTCGGGCTCTAGGCGGCGGAATCGACGGAGGCATCATTGTCTTTCTGGCCGTAAGACCGCATCGGCCAAACAGAGCCCGCCAGTGGCCAGCGCGACCACAGCAAAACGGGAGATTAAACTAAGGTGATTTTTCATAATAATTATCAGTTGGTTGAATCGTCGGTTGACCGGAACCCCGGCAACCAGACTTCGCAGCAAACTAGAGGATTGGTTGTGAAATTCCCACCAGAATTTGCGCGCTCCCACGCAATTATTGCAGAGAGGAACGCTGGAAAACCCAGCTTGCCGTTAGCTCGCCAGCCCGCCCGCGCCATAGGAGCTCTCCACCCGCTGCGCCACGTCGCGATAACCGTAATCGACCTCGTATATCTGCTTCATGCACTCGATCGACTTCGCGCCCTCACCCATCTGCTCGTAGACCAGGCCCAAATTATAAACGACCTCCTTCTTCATCGCGTCCATCGACAGGATCTCACGCTGCGCGTCTTCCAATTGCTTCGCCGCCAGGTCCAGCATTCCCAGTTCCCGATAGCAGCGTCCGAGCAAATTCATCGCCTTCAGGCGCGCGTTTGGATTCTGCCGCGCCCGCTGCAATTCCGGCAGCGCCTCGCGAAAGTGTCCCGCGTTCAGCAAATGTTCACCCAACTCGAACCGAAGCTGCAAATCCGTCGGATTGCGGTCCGACCGCTTCCGCGCTTCCTCGATCAAAATGCCAGAACGCTCTCGCCGCGCCGTCTCCAGCGCCGCGGCATGTTCCGCGTAGCCTTCAGCCTCCGGCGCATTCTCCGCCAGGAAGCGTTCGTGCCCCGCGATCTCTTGCTCCGAATGCTTCATTCCCAGATCCGACACCTTCCGCAGCAGTCCCGCGTCCGTCCCTTGCGTCAACTCGGAGGCATAGCGATACCAGGCGATCGCACTCTCGAAATCCTCCTTCTGCTCCGATAACGACGCCAACCGCCGCGCATGATCCACGCTCTCCGGCTCCGCCTGATGGCGCGCATAAGTCTCCGCGATCTGCTGCTCCAGCGACTCGCCCGTCAAAGCCATCCGGTTCTGCTGCTCCAACGACACCGCCACCTGCTTGTCCTTGATTAAATCCCGATAGCTTTCCGCCTGCGTCCAGCCGCCAGTTTTCATCGAGCCCCGCGCCGCCGCATCCTTCCCTCGCCGCAGCGCCTCCGCATCCGTCGGGTCCGCCTCGCTGATGCGATTATAAACGTCCACCTCCGCCTCGTTCTGCCCCAAGTCATGAAAGAGCCGACCCAGCTCGTGCAAAATTTTCACATCGCGCGGCTTCTCCTCCAGCAGCGTCTGCAACGCCAACACGCCGATCTCCGGCCAGCCCGCGGCCACGGCTGCCTCCTTCAAAAGCAAATTCGCCTGCCGATTAAACGGCTCGTCTTCCAGGACCTTCTCAATCAACTCCACCGCCCGCTTCGGATCCTTCTTCAGTTCGCGCTGCGCCTTCATCACCGCGATCGAAGCGGTCGAGACATTGAAGAAGCTCTTCTTCTCCGCCTTCGCCTTCGTGATCTCCGTCCGCCGCAACAGTTGCCGCCCGGTCAAAAACTCCGGCTCCTGCTTCAGCACCCCCTGCAGCAGCGAAATCGCGTAGCCGAAATTCCGTACCTCGATCGCCGCCACCGCTTTCAGCCAATGGCTGCGCTGCACGTCGCCCAGCTCCTTTTCCGTTTTAAGCGGCATCTTTGACAGCCTGTATGCTTGCTACGCTTTCGTCCATCACGCCGGTCGCAAAGCAGTGCGCGCGCATCCGCGATCCTTTGAAAATCACAACAGGTCCATCTGCGGTTTCTCCGCCGTGGGCATCGATTTTTTGCGGCGTTTGCCTTTGGCGGGCGGCTCCGGCATTGGCGCCGTTCGGCTTCTCGAGATGCGCCAGGATATCTTTCGCGCGGTCTAAAATCTCTTTCGGCAAACCCGCCAGCCGCGCCACCTGGATGCCGTAGCTGCGATCCGCGCCGCCCGGCACAATCTTGCGCAGGAAAATGATCTGCTCGTTCCATTCGCGCACCGCCACGTTGTAATTCCCCACGCCCTTCCGCTCTTCCGCCAGTTTCGTCAGCTCGTGGTAATGCGTCGCAAAGAGCGTGCGCGCTTGAATCTTATCGTGCAAAAATTCCGCCACGCTCCACGCGATCGAGAGCCCGTCGAACGTCGACGTCCCGCGCCCGATCTCGTCCAGGATCACGAGACTGCGCGCGCTCGCATTGTTCACAATGTTCGCCGTCTCATTCATCTCCACCATGAAAGTGGATTGCCCGCGCGAGAGATCGTCGTTCGCGCCCACGCGGGTGAAAATGCGATCCACCAACCCGATCCGCGCACTCGCCGCCGGCACGAAGCTTCCCATCTGCGCCATTAAAACAATCAGCGCCACCTGCCGGATGTAAGTCGATTTTCCGGCCATGTTCGGCCCGGTGATGATCGCCAGCCGCGCCTCCGCGCCATCGAGTGAGGTGTCGTTAGGCACGAACTTCTCCTCCGCCAGATTCTGATCCAGCACCGGATGCCGTCCATCGCGGATCTCCAGCCGGAGCGACTCATCCAGCACCGGTCGCGCGTAGTGAAACAGTCGCGCTGTCTCCGCCAAGCCCGCCAGCGCATCCAGCGTCGCCACCGCCGCCGCGATCGCCTGGATCGCCGCCAAATCGCGCAGCGTCTCCTCGCGCAAAGTCTGGAAAAGTTGATACTCCAATTGCCGGCTGCGCTCATCTGCGCCCAGGATTTGCGCCTCCATCTCCTTCAGCTCCGGCGTGATGAAACGCTCCCCGCCCACCGTCGTTTGCTTGCGCGTGTAATGCTCCGGCACGCCCGCCAGATTCGATTTCGTGATTTCGATGAAGTAACCGAAAACCGAATTGAACCGCACCTTCAGCGACTTGATCCCAGTGCTGGCGATCTCGCGTTCCTGCAGTTCCGTGATCCACGTTTTCCCCTGTCGCGAGGCACTGCGCAGCGCATCCAGGTCCGCATCGAAACCATCTTGAAAAATCCCGCCATCCTTCAGCGTCAGCGGCGGTTCCTCCGCCATGGCGCGCGTCAGCTTTGCCACCAGTTCCGGCATCTCCTTCAGCTCCACCAGCAGCCGCTCCGTGTAAGACCGACTCTCGGTCGCCCCCTCCGCGCGCCCGAAAAGCACCCGCTCGCGCAAACGTCCCAGCTCCCGCTTCAACTCCGGGATTTGCTCCAGCGACATCCGTAGCGCGACCAAATCCCGCGCGTTCCCCGAGACCTGGCCCAGCCGCCCGATCGCCCGCTCCATATCCCGCACCGCCTTCAACGCCGCCCGCAACGATCCCAGCAGCTCCGGTTCGCCTAACAAATCCGCGATCATCTGCTGCCGGCACTCCAGTTCCGGCAAGTCACGCAAAGGCTGCAAGATCCAACTTCGCAGCTTCCGCCCGCCCATCGGCGTCACCGTTCGATCCAGCGCTGCGAGCAAGCTCATGTCCCGCGCCCCGCGCGAAGTCACTAATTCCAGATTCGCCTGCGTCGCCAGATCCAGCAGCACATGCGCCGCCGGCACATCGCAGCGCAGCGCGGTCAGATGATCGATCTTCCGCCGCAGTTGGTGCTTCAAATAATGCACCATCGCGCCCGCAGCCACCACCGCGGCCGGCATCTCGCCGCAGCCGAAACCGTCGAGCGATTTCACGCGAAAATGCTCGCACAAAATAAAGACCGCCTGCTCCGCCAGAAACGCGTAGCCGTCATGCGCCAGCGTCCCCTCGATCTCCGCAAACACCTCCCCCTGTTGATCGCTCACCAGCAATTCTGCCGGCGCCACCCGCGCCAACTCATCCTGCAACGCGCCGAACGTCTTCACCTCGCTCAGCCGGAATTCCCCCGTCGTCAGATCCGCGTAGGCAAACCCAAACGCGCCCTCGCCTTGATAAATCGCCCCCAGATAATTCGCCCGCTTCGCCTCCAGCAGATCCAATTCGCTCACCGTCCCCGCGCTGATGATCTGTGTGATCTCCCGCTCCACGATTCGCCCCGGCTGCGGATCGCTCGTCTGATCGCACACCGCCACGCGCCGTCCCGCCTTGATCAGCTTCGCGATATACCCCGGCGCCGCGTGATACGGCATCCCGCACATCGGCACCGTATTCCGCTTCGTCAGCGCGAGATTAAGCAGCGCCGAAGCATCCTTCGCATCCTCGAAAAACAGCTCATAAAAATCGCCCAAACGAAAGAGCAACAGCGTATCCGCCGGCACGCTCGCGCGCAGTCGCTGGTACTGCTGCATCATCGGCGTGAGAGTTTCGGCCATCGCGGCAAGATGCCGGAAGATCGCCCCCACGAAAAGCCATTGCTGCTTTCAACCAGCGCTCCCTGCCGGCGGTACAAAAAATTGTAACTTTTCGCCTGCGTCCTCTTGTTTTCGCCCTTGGCCGGTTCGCACAATGGCATCAAACCCCCGGCCCGGGTGGCGGATGATCCACGACGGCGCTCCACGCTGCGGCGACATCCTTTTCGCCGGCAATTACGGACACTTCACCCTCCCTAATACCGATCCCGACGCGGGCACTCTTTACCGCAGCACCGATCATGGCGCGCGGTGTTGCCTTCT